>NZ_JBSIPG010000001.1:0-134983 GCF_054075145.1 Flavobacterium xizangense
TGAACTTTCCGTGTTTTGCGGGGTGCAAATGTAAAAAGCATTTTCAAATCTCACAAGCTTTTTTTAATCTTTTTTTTTCGAAAATCTCTTCCCGTTTGATTAAACGCTTGTCAGTATTTCAGTGAACGTCTTTCGCTGTTGCGGGTGCAAAAGTAGCACCTTTATCCAGTTATGCAAGCTTTTTTAGCCTCTTTTTTCGACCTTTTTTTGATTTATTTCCTAACTCGCTGATAACGGATTCTTTACAATCCAGATTTTTTTGACAACCTGTAGCCTTTTTCTGAATCGAAGTGCGGTTTTCATCGTTTTTCAAGTTTTTCCATTCTTCATTTTGTGGAATTTCTAATCTTCTGGGAGCTTTTCCACCAGGAAATCAAACTTTGAAATCTGCTTTTCGGCCGTTCTTAGTCCCGCAAAGGCGCCAAGACGCCAAGTCTTCCCCTTTTTTATTCTGATTTCATTATGGAACTGTCCTTTCATTCAATGAATCCCTCCTGAAAACAGCCCTCCTAGCCCCGATAGAAGCGGAAATCCTTTTTGTGGCGGGGTTCGCCGCAAAAAGATTGGAGCGGATAGCGGGAAACAGCTCCTTATATGCAATCCAAAATTCCGTTTTTTTACTCTTATATATAGTATAGCTCTTTTTATACATATATATATGTATAGAAAAAACAAACCCGGCAGGTTTTCAAAAACTGCCGGGTTTGAAATAAAAATATTTAAATATCAATCAAAACGAATTGCTTTGACTGGAGATATCCTCGTTATTATATAGGACGGAATCAGCAAGACCATAAAACAAATTACCACTGTAAGTAAATTTAATGCTATTACATAGCCCCAATTTAAATATACTGGAGCTTGGTTTACATAATAATTTTCTGGATTAAGATGAACAACTCCGAACTGCTGCTGAATTAACAATATTGAAATACCTATAAGATTACCCCAAAACAGACCTCGTATTATTAAATAGAAAGCGTTATATAGAAATATTTTTCTGACTGTCCAATTATTTGCCCCAAGAGATTTCAAAATACCAATCATTTGTGTACGCTCCAAAATAAGAACCAACAGTGCTACTACCATATTTATAGTTGCAACCAAAATCATAACACCTAAAATTACTACTATATTGAAATCAAAAAGCTGTAACCAATCAAAAATATAACTATACTTTTCAATAATAGTCTTAGTATCCAAACCTGACGGGGTTTGCTCGTAAATCTGATTCCCTGTTTGCTTTATTTTTGTAAAATCTTTTACAAAAACTTCGAAAGCACCTATTTGATCAGGACTCCACTTATTAATTCGTTGGATATGACGAATGTCGCCTATTATAAAAGTAGCATCAAAATCCTGAAATCCCGAACTAAAAATACCCACGATCTTAAATCGACGACTATTTGGTACCTTTCCTTGTTCTTCTTTTATAAAAAAAGTATTAAAACTATCACCCAGTTTTAAATTAAGTCGGTCAGCGAGATATCTGGAAATAATAACTTCTTCATTCAGTGCTTTTGTAAAATCTGGCAAATTTCCTTCTACAAGATATTCTTTTATATTACTCCAATCGTAATCAGCTCCCACTCCCTTAAAAACTATTCCTTCGAATGCGTTTGCGGTTCTAATAATTCCTGCTTTTGTAGCGATTGCCTGGATATGACTTACCTCTGGAACGGATTTGAAATTGGGATAAAAATCTTGTTTTTTTGAAATTGGAACTAAAGTAACTTCAGAATTATTGTTATCAAAATTCGATATAATAACCTGTCCATTGAAAGCAGAGATTTTATCCCTTATTTTTTGCTGCAATCCAATTCCGGTCGCTACAGAAACCAGCATCATAATAATACCAATTGCAATTGCCGAAATAGCAATTTTTATGATTGGCGCCGAAATACTGCTTTTATAATCCTTTGCAGTAATAAGTCTTTTAGCTATGAAATATTCTAAATTCAATTTAATGATGTTATATTGGTGGCATTACCACTTAATTTATTTAAGCCAAAAATACGTTTAAAAAACCAGAATTGAATTGTCAGAAAAAACAATTACGATTTTTTCAGATTCTTTATAAAGGCATTTTCTTTTTCATTTCTTCAACAATATTATATGCAGCTGGACATATTGCTACATTTTTTAATGTCAGATCTGAAATTTGATGAAACTTTTTACGATCAGTATGCGGGAATTCACGACATGCCTTTGGACGCACGTCATATATCATACAATAATTTTCACTATCTAAGAAAATACAAGGAACACTTTTTAGGACATAATCTTTATCTTCATCGATTCGCAAATACTGATCAATAAATTGCTGCGGTTTTTGTCTAAACGATTTCGCGATTCTTTCAATATCAGCCAAAGTAAACAATGGCCCAGTAGTTTTACAACAATTGGCACATTGCAGACAATCCGTTTTTTTAAATTCGGCGTCATGCAAATCCTGCATTATGTAATCTAAATTTTTAGGCTGTTTCTTTTTAAGCTTATCAAAATACTTTTTATTTTCGATATGCTTATCTTTGGCTAACTTATTTAAGTTATTTAAAATTTGTTTCAAGTTTAACATTTAAAGTTGATCCTGCAAAATTAAACAACTTTGAACTTGAAACCCTAATCTTTGAACTAAATTACAATGAAAGATCTATTTGGGAAAGCGATGTACGATTTCCAAACCAATAATTCACCTGAAGATATTATTACCGAGACCTCAATTTCTGAAGAAGACGAAATGAGTGTTGCGTATTTATTTCGGTCTTATGAAGAAATGCCCAAATTAGAACAAAAAGCACTTCAATTATCTTTCGGCAGAATTTTAGATGTGGGATGCGGCGCAGGAAGTCATAGTCTATCGTTGCAAAATGACCGAAATTTGGATGTCACTTCAATTGATATTTCAGAAAAAGCAATCGAAACTTGTAAATTAAGAGGAATAAAAAATCCGAAAGTTCAAAACATTCTTGATTTTCGAGAGGAAAAATTCGACACTATTCTGCTACTAATGAATGGTACCGGAATTTTTGGAAAATTAGAAAATTGTAATCAATATTTATCGAAACTTAAATCACTATTAAACCCCGGAGGTCAAATTTTAATTGACAGTTCAGATATCATATATATGTTTGATGAGGATGAAGATGGCGGAAAATGGATTCCGTCAAGCAATGATTATTATGGAGAATTAACTTTTACAATTTCTTACAAAGGAGAAAAAGAAGAATCGTTTGACTGGCTTTATCTAGATTACAACACACTACAAAATGCAGCAATTGCTAATGGATTAAAATGTGAACTTATTTTAGAAGGTGAGCATTATGATTATTTAGCTAAACTTTCTATTTAACATTAAAACATACACTATGAAAGAATTTGATCTAGAAAAGTTAAAATATCCTATCGGAAAATTTATTGCTCCAGAACATTATTCACCGGAATATCTTTCTGAAAGAATTAAAGAAATTGAAACTTTCCCTGATAAATTAGCAAAAGAGACCCTTCATTTAACTGATGAACAACTGGATACACCTTATCGTTCTGATGGATGGACTGCAAGACAAGTTATCCATCATTGCGCTGAAAGCCACATGCATTGTTATGTCAGAATAAAATGGACATTAACTGAAAACAATCCTGTGATTAAAGCTTACGATGAAGTTTTATGGTCTGAACTAAATGATAATTTAACAATGTCGATTCAGCCAACTTTAGATTTATTAAAAGGACTTCATTTCAGATTAGGATATATCATGAAAAACTTATCAGAATCTGATTTAGAGAAAACATTTATACATCCAGCAGATAACTCAGAAAACAAAATAAAGAAAATTATTGGCATGTATGCCTGGCATGGAAACCATCATTTGGCGCATATTACAACTTTAAAAAAGCATAAAAACTGGCAATAAAAAAAAATCTCTTCAATTGAAGAGATTTTTTTTATGGTATATTTAAGTATTTATGTGTCTGCAGAGAAACGCGCCATTTTGGATTATTCATTACATAATCAACAATCAGCGGAGTCATTTCTTCTTTTTTACTCCATTCTGGCTGAAGAAATAAAATTGCTTCGTCGTTAACAAGTTCCGCTTGCTCTTCTGCAAAAATAAAATCGTGTTTGTTGTAAATAATCACTTTCAACTCATCAGCATTATCATAAACTGTTTGTGTTGGTAATTTATTTTTCTTTGGTGAAAGACAAATCCAATCCCAGGTTCCACTTAAAGGATACGCACCAGATGTTTCAATATGAACTTTTAAATTTTCATTTTTTAATTGCTGTGTAAGCAAAGTCATATCCCACGTTAAAGGTTCTCCTCCAGTTATTACTACAGTATCTGCATAAGTTGAAGCATTTTTCACAATTAAATCAATACTTGTTGGTGGATGCAGTTCTGCATTCCAGCTTTCCTTAACATCACACCAATGACAACCAACATCACATCCTCCAATTCTAATAAAGTAAGCTGCCGTTCCTGTATGAAAACCTTCTCCCTGAATGGTATAGAATTCTTCCATAAGGGGCAACATAGCTCCTTTATTAACTTCTAATTGTATTTCTTTTGATAACATTATTCAATTTTAAAGTGCAAAGATAGTCATTTAAATACGGAACAAAAAAACCGACAGCTCATTGAACTGTCGGTTTTTTAATTAGTTAGAAACTAATTTATTATTTTAAAGCTTTTACAGAATCAGCTGCATATTTATTAGCAGGATCTAAAACTAAAGATTTATTGAAATATTCAACTGCTTTAGCTTTGTCTGTATTAGCATAAGCTGCACCAATACTATTGTATGACTCAACTATTTTTTTTACTGTTGCAGGTTTTGCTAATTCTTCAGCCCCTTTAGCAGTTGTTTTTGCAACATACTCTTCGTAGTTTTTGATAATTAAATCATCCTTCTCCAATAAGTTGTTGATTCTTCCTTTATATAAGTAAGCCTCATCATAAGTAGGAGAAGCTACAAGAACTCTGTCAAAAGCAGCATCAGCTTTAGTCAAAGCAGCAGCATCAGCAGTCCCAGCAGGTTTGTTAGCATTAGCATAATAAAGTGAAATACCTAAATAAACATTATCGTTTAAGTAGTTTTTCTGCTCCGTATTAGTTGTGCTTAACTCATAAATAGCAGCAGCTTGATTGTATTGTTTTTTACCAAACAATTCTTTACCAAAATCACCAAGATCTTCAACAGCTAATGGTTCCATAGCAACTGCTTTTTTGATATCAGTCAAACCAGCTTCAAACGCAGAAGCTTCAATTGTACCGTCAGCAGCAGTACCTTTTTTAATTTTTGCAAATCCTAAGTATAAGTAATCTTTAGCAATTACTTTATTACTAGGAATTTTTACATAATCTTCTAATGATTTAAGAGCAACATCGATGTTTCCATTCTCATAAGCAGAATATCCTAAATATCTGTAAATTCTAGGATTAACTTTATCCTCAGCAATCATTTTGTTAGCAACAGTTTCTAGACTTTTGTAATCTTTTACCAAGATCAAGAAATCTGCATGACGCATTTTTGAATCTAAAGAGTAATCTGTTAAACTTAAGTACTTCTCATAATTTGTAATTGCATTCTGCAAATTGGTTTTAGCTGTAGAAGGCTTATTTCTAGCCCATTTGTAGTAAGTTTCAGCTAATTCTCTGTAAACAGGACCATAGTTTGGGTTCAAAGCGATAACTTCATTGAAAGCTTTAATAGCTTCATCATATGATTTAGCACCTTTCAACAAAACACCTAATTGCATTTTAGCTCTTAAAAGCGTTGGATCAGCAGTAAAAGCATCACGGTAAGCTTTGTAAGCATCGTTTTGATTATTTGCTCCATAATAAGCATCACCAATTGTAAGTAAAGCTGTTGGATTTTGTGGCTCAATTGCTAAAGCGCGTTTCAAACTAGTGATTGCACTATTATAATCAGGATTATTTGAATTGATATAAGCTTTACCAATGTAGATATATTCATCAACATCTTTACGCTTCATATCTTTAGTTGCCAAACCAAAATTAGCCTGAGCAGCTGCAGTATTTTTATTATCAAGATCAATTTGACCTAATCCAATATAATTCAGATTTTTTTTGTCAGCTGCCTCAATTCCGTTTAGGTAATAAATTTTAGCAGAATCAATAACACTTTGGTTTAAATAGATATTACCTAAAACAAAATTAGCTTCACCATCTGAAGGTTTTGCTTTGATGATTGACTTTAGCAAAGATTTTGCCTTTTGAAACTGCTCAGCATCAATTGCTTTTTTAGCTTCTTTGATGTCTTGCGCATTTGCAACAGAAGCTGTAGCAACTAAGGCAAGACTAAAAATTTTAAATTTATTCATCTTTGTAGTAATTAATTTATTCTTTATCTTTTAAAATTTGGGTTCTAATATTAAGTTTTCTTCCTGGTGTTTTCACTGGCATCAAACTAGATTTCAATATAATTCTTTGACCAATCTCTCCTGCCATAAATGACGAGAAGCCCATTCCTAATCCTGTATAACCCTGACAATTTATAATAAACAAATCACGTGCCAAAGGATACTTTTCTTCGGCAAGGTCATTTTGGCTTGGATAGTAATATTGATTGCCGTTTAAACCTTTCACGCCCAAAATATTGACTTTTTCTATATATTGAGTCATATTTTCTGAAGGCTGAGACAACCAATTAACACCAACTACCCCAATCATTCCTTCGTTTTCAGAAACGAATTTAATCACTTCATCATTGGTTTTAAAAGAAAACACTCCATTTGCCGGAATCTCTTTCACTTTAGCCAAATCCTTCATATAACGAACTGTACTAGAATTTGGATTATCAAAAACAAGTCCTTTAATTCCGGTATCTTTTTTTCCTTGCATAAAATCTATCACAGACTTCAACGCAATTAATGTGTCATTATTGCTTTTATTTGAAATTAAAGCTATTGCATCAATCGCAAATGGTGTAACTCTAGGATTAATTTTACTTTTTTCAAATCTTTGCAATTCTTCCTTTGTCAAATTACGAGCCGTTACCACAACTTTAGCCTTTTTATTTAGCAAATCATTGATAAGCTCAACCTCTGATTTAGGTTTCACATTGATTTTAGCATCATAGTAAGTTCCTTCGAAAACAGCCACCTGATCATCAACAATTGGCTTTATTGTTTCATCAACTGTAACATCAAGAGATCCTTTTAAAATTGTTTCTTCTGATTCATTCTTGCTTTTTTGGTTGCACATGGCAAACAAAAAAACAAAAGCAACCAAACCAAAGACTTTACTATACTTCAACATATTAGTCCGTATTAGAATTAATTAACCTAAGGAAGCGTATCCCTGAATACACAATCAATAGTCCTCCAAAAGCATATCTGTATTTAGGCTCCATGTTTAAAGGTAATTTTTCCCAAAACATAATCATTAAACCCAGCACAAGATATATTAAAAAAAACAGTATTCCTAAAACAAGAAGAAATCGCTCTTTGAGCGATTTCTTCTGAATATTATTAAGCATATCTTTTAACATTATTCTGCAGATTGAATAGTAATAGGAAGAGAGTATAATACCCTAACTTTTTTACCATTTTGTTCGCCAGGAGTCCATTTTGGACATTTTTTAAGAACACGAATTGCTTCTGCTCCTGTACCGTAACCGATATCCCTTAAAACTTTAATGTCGGTTAATGAACCGTCTTTTTCAACTACAAACGTAACGTAAACTTTACCTTTTAAACCTTCTTCTTCTGGAGTTTTATAATTGTTCCCTACGAATTTGTAGAATTTCTCAATCCCTCCAGGGAAATCTGGTTTTACTTCGATACCAGCTGTGTTATATACTTGGTTATCTTCTTCAACTACTGCAGCAGTTCCAGTTCCTACTGGCTCCTCAACAGTTAAAACTGCATCTGGATCTCCTTTAATAGTTTCAGCACCAACTTTTTTATCTTTAAGATCTTCAATTTTTGGTGGATCCTCAGTAACTTCTTCTGCTTTAGCAACAACCGGCTTAACAAACTTCACCTGATCCACTTTTGGTGGTGGTGGTGGTGGTGGCGGTTCATTTGGTTTTACCTCTTCTTTTTTCTTAGGAGGTAATTTAACTGTAGCGATCTTAATATCTTTATTCGCATCCTCTTCACCAGAATCCGGTAAATAGCTTGCAATAAGAGGAGCTGCTACAGCAAAGCTAAAAATAATCGAACCAATGATAAGTGCTCTTACCGTAGTTTTATTGTTCGATTTTCTTAACTCATATGCACCATATATCTTATTACGTCCTTCGAATACGATATCAAGCCACTGATTTTTTATAATATCTAATTTCATTTTTCTTGATTATTAGGATGTTCAAACAAGATAATTCTTATTTTTTATCTATCAATTTTGTTTCCTCAGGACTAAACTCAGGAACAATTGCATAAGTATCCACTCCTGTAATAGCCATTTCATCTAACATATCAACCAAATTACGGTAATTTGATTTTTTAGTTGGCTTAATAATAACTATTATCCCATTCTTAGGTTTTCCTTGAGCAGCAGAATAAGCTAAAACTTCTTTCTTTTGTTTTAGTAATTCTCTACGAATACCATCTTTACCATATGCAATATCTTTTGGACCAACTTTTGGAGTCGCCAATAATCCCATATAATAAACCATTTTATTGTTTTCTCCTAACATTATTGTCATCGTACGATTTTCATCAACTTTAACAGGAGGTGTTTTATCATCCGGATCTTTATCTGGCAATGATAAATCCATCGCTTTAGGTTTTGACAACGATGTGGTTAACATAAAGAACGTGATCAATAAGAATGCCAAATCCACCATAGCCGTTAAATCGACTTTCGAATTTTGCTTTTTACTTCTTACTTTGCCACCTTTACCGCCACCACTGTCGCCAGTATTTAATTCAGCCATTTTAGTGTATCTTTTTTAATTAAAAGTCTTTTCCTCTTGTACCTGTAACTAAGTTAAAGGAATTGATTTTTTGCTCTTGTAAAATATCCATTATCTTTTTGATTTGAGGATATTGTTCTTTAGCATCTCCTTTGATTGCAATCTCTAACTCTTTGTCTTCAAGGTCAATTGTAGCTCTTCTTGAAATCAAAAGCCACTCTTTTAATTGATTATCCAAAGAATCGATTGGAATACCTGGCTGATTTGCTTTAGTTCTATCAGCTGCTTTCATATCAATGATTTGCTTTAAATTCGCTACTGGAACACCGAAGTCATCCATTAAGGCAAATTTAGCTTTATCATCTTCTGAAAAAGTCACTCCAAATTTTGCTCCCATACCTTCAAGAGTTCTTTTACGAATCTCTCTTCCTTTGATATCGAAAAAAACTTTGCTTTTCCCGTCTTTTCCTTGTCCTATTGTAATAATTGCCAAATTAGAATCTGGTAATTTATGTTCTACAGTAGAAGCAGGCATATCTACAGGAAGCGCTTCAGGAACTTTAGCAGTAGCAGTCAAGATAAAGAACGTAAGCAAAAGGAACGCAACATCACACATGGCAGTCATATCTGTCGATGTTGACTTCTTTTTCATTTTAATTTTAGCCATTATCTTTTATTTTATTTTTTTGATATAATTAAATCTAATTATTTATATATCAAAAATTAATTATTGTTTTAAACTTCCTCTGAATTTTCTGTAAGTATTCACGATTGTAGTACCAGCCTCATCGATAGAGTAAGTTAAATCGTCAATTTTAGCAGTAAAGAAGTTGTAAGAAACAATTGCAAAGATAGAAGTAGAGATACCTGTTGCAGTGTTGATAAGTGCCTCAGAGATACCTGTTGCAAGAGCAGCCTGGTCTGGAGTTCCAGCAGAAGCTAACGCACCAAACGCTTTAATCATACCTGATACTGTTCCTAATAACCCTCCTAATGTACCTAAAGATACTAAAGTAGAGATAATAGTCATATTTTTTTCTAACATTGGCATTTCTAATGAAGTAGCCTCTTCGATTTCTTTGTGGATTACTTCTGAAGCTTCTTCACTATTGAAACCTTCTTTTTTAACGTCTTGATATTTAATCAAAGCAGATTTAATTGCATTTGCAACTGAACCTTGTTGTTTGTCACATGAAGCGATAGCAGCCTCAATGTTTCCTTCTTTAATGCTTCCTTGAACACTTTTCATGAATTTGTCTAAGTTAGCTTTACCAGCAGCTTTACCGATAACGATAAATCTTTCAATAGAAAAAACAACAACCATTAAAAGCATACCTAATAATACTGGTACAATGAAACCTCCTTTGTAAACCATACCTAAAGTATTGATTGGGTGACCTGTTTCTGGATTCCCTCCTTCAAAGTTAGCTGAATCCCCCATAACGAATTTCCAAATACACCAACCAACAAAAACACATGCTGCAATAATGATTCCTGAAATCATTCCTCCCCCATTTGAAGTGCTTTCTTTTTTAACTTTAACGTTTGCCATTTTTTTTAATTTTAATAGTTTTAAATAATTTTTATTTTTTAGTTATATTTAACTTGTAGAGGAGCAAATTTATACGTTTAGTTTAAATAAAAAAACTTTTTTTAATTTTATTGAAGGAAATTTAACGTCAATTTAAAAAATATCTCATTAATTTGTCGCCGTCATTTTTTTGATAAACCAAAAAAAAGGTCGATTAGTAAAAAAATTACAACGTTTTAGTAAATATTCAATTAATCCATTGAAATCTTCTTAAAAAGCTGAGAATTTATTTTTTATATCATTTTCAATCAAAAAAAGCATTTTCTTACTAAAAAAAATATAGTCTTATTGTTAAAAAATGAAGCAAAACTCTTATAATCATCTAAATTACAAATAAAAACATGAATAAAAAAGATAATTTCATTCAAGACATCAACAACGGTTATCTTTCTAAAGGTGATAGTATTACTTTAGGAAGTGCAATTCTGGATGGAGAGGCAGTTGCCGATGCTCATGTAAAAATTCCGTTAAAAACCCTGAACCGCCACGGGCTTATAGCTGGCGCGACCGGAACTGGAAAAACAAAGACGATTCAGGTTTTCTCGGAACAATTATCAAATGTGGGAATTCCGGTTTTAATGATGGATATTAAAGGAGACTTCAGTGGTATTGCAAAAGAAGGTAAAGAACAAAGCTTTATTACAGAACGCCATGCAAAAATGAATATACCTTATAATGTAGCTTCATTTCCTGTGGAATTAATGTCACTCTCTAAACAAAACGGAGTTCGTCTTCGCGCAACGGTATCTGAATTTGGTCCCGTGCTGTTTTCCAGAATATTAGACCTTAATGATACTCAGGCTGGCGTTGTTGCCGTTATTTTTAAATATTGTGATGACAAACAAATGCCTTTATTAGATTTAAAAGACATTAAAAAAGTCATTAATTATATTACCGAAGAAGGTAAAGGCGAAATTGCGGCAGATTATGGTAAAATTTCTACCGCAACAACGGGAACAATTCTTCGAAAAATAATTGAATTGGAGCAACAAGGCGGTGATTTATTTTTTGGTGAATTATCTTTTGATACTGAAGATTTGATGCGAATCGACGAAAATGGAAAAGGCTACGTAAATATCATCCGCTTGACAGATATTCAGGATAAACCTAAGTTATTCTCGACTTTTATGTTAAGCCTGCTTGCTGAAATTTATCAAAAAATGCCTGAAAAAGGTGATGCCGAACAGCCAGAATTAGTAATTTTTATTGACGAAGCACATTTGATTTTTAATGAAGCCAGCAAAGCATTATTGGAACAAATTGAGACTATTGTAAAACTAATTCGTTCAAAAGGTGTTGGTGTTTATTTTGTAACACAAAACCCTATGGATGTCCCAAGTGGTGTTTTGGCGCAATTAGGTTTAAAAATCCAGCATGCTTTAAGAGCTTTTACAGCAAATGATCGCCAGGCAATTAAGAAGACGGCAGATAATTATCCAACTTCCGATTATTATAAAACTGATGAGTTACTAACTAGTTTAGGAATTGGAGAAGCATTAGTTACTGCATTAAGCGAAAAAGGGATTCCGACTCCGCTTGTTGCGACCATGATGCGCGCGCCAATGAGCAGAATGGATATTTTAACTGATGATGAAATTGAAGAAATAAACGGCAAATCCAAACTGGTTAAAAAATATGCCGAAGAAATTGACCGAGAAAGTGCCTACGAAATACTGAACAAAAAGATTGAAAGCGCCACTCAGGCTGCGGCTGAACAAGAAGAACAAGCTCCGACGAAATCTTCAAAAGCGGAACCAAGTACGGCAAGTGTTGTTGGAAAATCAGTTTTAAAAGTAGTGACTAGTGCTACATTTATAAGAGGCGTTTTTGGTGTTTTAACCAAAATCTTTAAAAAATAGAAATTACATCATATAAATGATAAGTTCATTTAATTTTATAAATACAAAATCCGGCACATTTTAAAAATCTGCCGGATTTTATTTTTTATACGCAAATGAATTTGTCTTACCTTACATGGTTAAAAAATTATGCGTTTTTAAGCAAATCAAGAATTTTATTTTCAACTTCTGGCGTATCCCAGATATTTTCAATATTATCCAGTTTTAAAACCTGTTCCATAATTTCGTTTTGGAAATCTCCAATTGCTAAAGCTTCAGAATAAGGACGATCACTAAATGTAACACGGCTGTAAAGCGGAATCCATTTATCTGGATGTTTATCTGAAAAAACCTTTTCAATTTTCTTTTGAAGCAAGAATTTTTCATCTGCAGTTTTAGTGCTCATTTCCATAAAATTACGATACGAAAGCTCCGCAATAGCATCAGCATTTGGCTTTCTGGAAATTTGGTATTCAGAAAATATCTTTTTCCAATCGTCTTGGTACTTTTCAATCATTTCATTCAAAACCGTAATATCTTCAAAACCTGCATTCATTCCTTGTCCATAAAACGGAACAATTGCATGACAAGCATCTCCAATCAAAGCGATTTTATCTTCAAAAGTCCACGGAAAGCATTTCATTGTAACCAAAGTACTCGTTGGGTTTTTAAAAAAATCATTTGCCAATTCCGGAATCACTTCAATCGAGTCTGGAAAGTTTTTCTCAAAGAAATCTTCTACCATTTTTCGGTCAGTCAATGACTCAAAAGAATTTTCGCCTTCAAAAGGCATAAATAAAGTACAAGTAAAACTTCCGTCAAGATTTGGCAATGCAATTAACATGTACTCGCCTCTTGGCCAGATATGGAATGAATTTTTATCTAATTTATGAGTTCCATCAGCATTTGCCGGAATATTCAATTCTTTGTAACCCATATTCAAAAATTCCTGCGAATAATTAAACATACTCTGGCGCTGCATTCTGTGGCGGATTCTTGAGAAAGCTCCATCAGCACCAAAAACCATATCAAATTTTCGTTCTTCCCACTCGCCTCTTTCGCTTTCGCCAATATGCAAGGTTGCATCGTTTAAAGTGACATCCCAAACTTTTTGTTCAAAATGAAATTCGGCTCCAGCTTCTTCAGCCAAATCGATCATTTTTCTATTCAGTTTTCCTCTCGAAATCGAATAAATAGACTCTCCTTCCTGTCCATAATTCTGAAAGTTAAGTTTATCGACTAAATGAATCGCACGTTTATCCATCGGAATTGCAATTTCACGAACAGAATCGCCAACACCTACAGCATCAAGTGCTTTCCATCCGCGATTCGACATCGCCAAATTTATAGAACGGCCAGAGAAATTTATTTTTCTAATATCGGGACTACGATCATAAACATGAACGGTGTGACCAGCTTTTTTAAGATAAATTGCCAAAAGTGATCCTACAAGTCCAGAACCAACTACAGCAATTTTTAGTGAAGTTTGCATCGAGGGAAATTCTAATATATTGGGTCGTAAAAATAAGTAATAATTATAGATAACCTTTAAAATAAACGAATTATTTGTGAGCTAACTATTTCGAACAAAGTTTTTAATTGTTATAATTTTAAAAGTTAATCTATACCTAAATATATAATGAATAAAAAACTGACATTTGATTATTGTTTAAAATATAACAATTTGTTGTATAAATAGATTTATTTAAAAATATTTAACAACTATCTTCGCTTTAGGATTCTATTATTATTTTAAAAAATTATGAACAGCGAAATTTTACAATCGGATATTATTCTAGAAAACGAAAAAGTATCCTTAATTCCTTTTAAAAGTGAAAGAAATTCAGAACTCAGAGAAATTATTTTTGATGATGAAATCTGGAAATATATGGGAATGTACATTCGAAATGACCAGGATTTCGAAAACTACATTCAAAATACCTTAAAACAAAAAGCAGATGGAATTTGTTATCCGTTTTTAATTATCGACAAAGCAACAAATAAAGTTGCCGGAAGTACGCGTTACGGATATCTAAATCATGCGAGTCAAAAATGCGAAATTGGCTGGACTTGGTACGGAAAAGAATTTCAGGGAACTGGCTTAAACAAAGCCTGCAAATTTGAGTTACTGAATTTTGGTTTTGAAAAAATTCAATTTAGAAGAATACAATTCAGTGCCGATCTTGAAAATATAAGATCACAGAGAGCCATTGAAAAATTAGGCGCCTTAAAAGAGGGACTTTTTAGAAATAATTATGTTGATTCTGAAGGAAAAAGTAAAGATGATGTTTATTATAGTATTATTTTGGAGGAATGGGAAAAAACTAGACGAGAATATTTTGGGGAGTTTGTTTAAACACAATATAGAAAACTGTATTTTAGTCTGCAATTTCAAACTACAAATCTTTATATCAAATAACCAAAATGAGCCTCTACTCAGAACATTATGTATCTAAAAAAACGGAAAGGTTCGTCAATAAAATTTGGTGTCTTGACAACAGCATCGGCGAAAGCCCAATTGAAAATAAACTTGTTTTACCAAATGGTTGTTTTAATCTTGCCATTGTAAATGGAAATGCCATTGAAGTTCATACAAGCAAACAGAAATATGAAATGAACGAAGGCATTTATTTCTGTTCGCAAATGACTAATAAAGTTCTAGTCAATATTCAGCCTAAAACTAAAGTTACGATTATTCAGCTTCATTCCTGGACGATTTCGATGTTTCCGAAATATGACTTGAGCAACTTTGTCGATTCAATTATTAAAATTGATGCTGCAGAATTGCCTTTTCAGATTCAAATTGATTTTGATATAGAAACTTTATTAGCTAAAATAAACTCTTATTTTGAAGAACTCAACAATTCAACTCCGAATCAAAATACGATTGAAAGAATCTGTGAAATAATTAGGATTCAGGAAGAAGAAATTTCAGTTTCGGACATTTCAAAAAAGATAAAATCTTCACAGCGTCTTCTTCAAATTAAATTTAAAACGGCAACTGGACTTACCATTAAAAAATACATTCAGATTCTGAAATTCAGAAAATCGGTCGACCAAATGATTTCTGCCGATTTAGAAAAAATGAGTCTGACCGATATTGCACTCTACAATAAGTATTTTGATCAATCTCATTTTATACGAAAGTTCAAAGACGTAACAAAAGCAAGTCCAAAAACATTCAATCCCAATTCGTATTTTCTTTCTCAAAAAAGATAATATTTCGCTTTTGTACAATTTCCCTATTTTTGATTGTAGTATTCTTGCAAAATCATTAATCATCAATCAATTATCAAAATGAAAACCATCCATTTTATTGCTTTCCAGTTAAAAATCATTTTATTGGGAATAGCATTATTCTGTAACCAAAGTGTTTTTTCGCAGGAAGAAAAAAACTCAGAACTGTACAAAACCATTATGTCACGCGACAGTCTTCTTTTTAATGTTGGGTTTAATACTTGTGATATTAGCCAGTTTGAAAATCTATACAGCGACCAATTCGAATTTTATCATGATAAAGACGGAACTTCAAACAAAACAGAATTTTTGCAAAGCTTTAAAAATGGTTTATGTGGTTCACCGGCAACCTATAAATGCAGACGTGAATTAGTTGAAGGAAGTACCAAAATTTTTCCGATGTATAAAAAAGGAATTTTATACGCTGCTATCCAAACTGGAATTCATCAATTTTATGAAAATGTTGCAGCTAAAAATGAACCTTTAAAACCTGAAAACGAAAAATTAGTTGGTAAAGCGAGATTTACGCATGTTTGGGTTTTAGAAAATAATGTTTGGAGATTAAAAAGATCTTTGAGCTACGATCATAATGCTGTAAATGAAACTGAAAAAACGAATCTTTTTGACAGCGAACAGGAAACACAGAAATGGTTGAAAGAGAATAATATCCCAACTTTAGGCCTCGGAATTATTTCGGAAGGAAAACTAAAGCAAATTAAAGTTTATGGTGAACTCAAAAAAGGAGTTGCCGCACCATATAATACCATTTGGAATGTAGCTTCACTAACAAAACCAGTTACAGCAATTGTAGCATTAAAATTAGTAAGCCAAGGAAAATGGGATTTAGACGAACCTTTATACAAATACTGGACAGATCCAGATATTGTAAATGATCCGAATCATAAATTACTGACTACGCGAATTGTTTTAAGTCATCAAACTGGTTTTCCAAATTGGCGTTATATGAATAAATCCGGAAAATTGGATTTTAAATTCAAACCCGGAACTCAATATCAATATTCTGGCGAGGGAATGGAATATTTGAGAAAAGCTTTGGAGAAAAAATTCCACAAAACCCTTAATCAGCTGGCTTCAGAATTAATTTTTGAACCACTAAAAATGAATGACACTCAATATATTTGGAACGATAAAGTAGATTTTTCAAGATACGCTATCAATTATGACAAAAACGGAAATGCATACCAACCTGTAAAAAACAAAACCGCAAACGCTGCCGACGATTTATTGACCACAATTCAGGATTATGGAACTTTTTTATGCAGTGTAATGAATGGTGATGGCTTGAGCAAAAAAGTTTATGAGGAAATGAATTCGTATCAGGTAAAACAAAAAAAGGCTGACAAATATTTTGGATTGGGTTTTGAAATTTATGATTTAGGAAATGAAAATTATGCGTTATCGCACGGTGGCGCTGATCAAGGCGTACAAACGTTGTTTTTTCTTTTTCCAAAAACAAAACAAGGCTTGGTTATTTTTACCAATGTTGATGATGGATATAAAGTTTATACGAAGCTTATGGAACATTTTTTAGAAGAAAATGGAAAAAAATTGATTGAAATTGAAACCAAACGATAATTCAGTCGTCTAACAATTTAGAACACGTAATTTATTTCGGTATTTTTATACTAAAATACTGATTGTACAATTGTTATGACGTTTCAATCATCAATCAAAGAACAAATTATTTTTATTAATCCTAAAACGATAATCATCAATCATTATGAAAAAGTCAATCAAACCAATCGCCCTCTTCGCATTGTTATTTCTATTTACGATTACAACTTTCGCTCAGGACAAAGCCAAACAAATTGAACAGCTTTTGAACAAATACAACGAATATGGGCAATTTAACGGATCGGCTTTAGTGGCTGAAAACGGAAAAGTAATTTTCAAAAAAGGTTTTGGCTCGGCTAATTTTGAATGGAATATTCCCAATCAACCCGATACTAAATTTAGATTAGGTTCCATTACTAAACAATTCACAGCGCTTTTAATTGTGAAATTGGCAGAAGAAGGAAAAATAAAATTAGATGTTCCGATCACAACTTATTTACCCGATTATCCAAAAGAAAATGGAGATAAAATAACAATTCATAATCTATTGACGCATACATCTGGAATTCCTAACTATACAGCTTCGCCAAATTTTCTTAAAGATAAAAGTCGAAATCCTGCCAAACCAGAAGAATTTGTCAAAACATTTTCAAGTCTTCCGTTGGAATTTACGCCAGGTGAAAAATTCAATTACAGTAATTCGGGCTATTTTTTATTGGGTTATATTATCGAAAAAATCACAGGAAAAACATACGAGCAATATTTACAAGAAGTTATACTTACACCTCTAAAAATGACTAATACTGGTTTTGACCACAGTGAAATCATTATAAAAAACAGAGCGGCAGGTTATGAAAAAGAGGGGAAAATTTTAAGCAACGCTTCTTTTATTGATATGAGTATTCCTTATGCAGCAGGATCTTTATATTCCACAGTGGAAGATTTATATTTATGGGATCAGGCGCTTTATACAAATAAATTGCTTTCAGAAAAGTCAATGGAATTGCTATTCAAACCTTATATTAAAGCCTGGGATGGTTCATACGGATATGGCTGGGGCGTTGAAGAAGTTACAATTGGTGATAAAAAACTAAAAATTATAGAACACGGCGGCGGAATTAACGGATTTAACACTATTATTTCAAGAATTCCTGCTGATAAAATTTTGGTCGTTTTGTTGAACAATACAGGCGGAACTGTTTTGGGCGAAATGAATAATTCAATTAGAGCAATTTTGTACAAACAACCGTATAATCAAGCAAAAAGATCACTGGCGCTTGATTTATTAGATGCCTATTCACAAAAAGGTGTTGCAGCAGGAAATGAAACTTACATAAAGTTAAAAAATGACCCAACTTACGCCATTAAAGAAGGCGACATGAACCGAGTTGGATATCAATTATTACAAAACGGCAAAAAGAAAGAAGCCATTGAAGTTTTCAAAATTAATGTAGAAGCTTTTCCAAAATCAGGAAATACTTATGACAGTCTGGGTGAAGCTTATTTAGCTGATGGCAATAAACAGCTGGCAATTGAAAATTATACAAAATCGGTTGAGCTTGATCCTGGTAATGAAGGCGGTAAAAAAGTTTTGGCTGAACTTTCGAAAAAATAAGCAAAATCATAAATTCAAAAACTCCGATAAGGCAGCTCCAAACTGCTTTCTCGGAGTTTTTTTTGTTATAACTTATAACATTACTATTCGATGATTTATCATAAAAAATACTATTTTAGCTTTTCCCAAAAACAACTAAATAACCTATGAAAAATCTAAAAAAGTATAGTCTTTTGACTGCCTTGTTTTGTTTGTTTGTTTCCTCAAAATGCGTATCGCAAAACAATCCGCCACCTCCGGCAATGCCAACACAGCAAAACAAAATCATCGTCGATAAAATTGTCGAAGCGGTACATTATAAAACTTATGTAATTGATTTTTGTCTGACTAAAATTAATGAGGCTTCCGCCAAAGAAGGCTGGAACGAACAAAAAGCGATGGAAATTACCCAAAGCATCAATTATAAAAATTTCAGGGACGCCATCTATAATTCTTTTGCCTTTTATGATGAAGTAGAATTAGAAACGCTGCTGAAAGCGTACGAAAAAGATATTGCCTACCAAACCAAAAATGTAATGCTTGCTAACAAAGCGCTTGCAAATAATTTGAACATTTTTGCAAATGATATTGTTTTAGGGAAGTATATTTCTAAGTAAAGGGACTTAGGTTCTAAGTTGCTAAGATTCTGAAAGTGAGAAAGGTTCAAAAGGCTTTATTAACTAAATCCTTTGAACCTTTTATTTTTTCGATTCCTACTTGAAACTAATTTTTCGGTTTCAAAACCAATTTCGTCGAAGTTTTCACAATCTCATCCTTATTCAATTTCATTTTTCTGAATTTACCTTCATTGTACATTTCTGCCTGATCGTGATAATGTTTGCTGAAAGGATTTCCGGATTGTCCGGTTGGTAAAATGCTCCAACTGTTTTCAACATCAGAGAAATCGACAATTCTTCTGGTTGAAGGTCCGCCTTTTACGTAATATTTGCCTTCTTCGTTAAAGCCAAAGAACAAATTATTAATCACTTCATTTGATCCTGGCGACGCAAAAGGTCCAACATTAAATAATTTTCGTAATGCTGCCACTTTTCCTAAAGGATGTTCGTGCTCAACGGTGTGCACTTTGCCCCAATTCCAATCTGAAATCGTAGTTCCTAATTGTTTTTGAAGTGCTGCAACTGCTTCATGAAATGATTTTGAAACGATGTCTTTTCTCATTTCTTTTACATTTTTGGTTTTGATATTATCCCACCAAACCGAATTTTCATTTGCAACTTGTCTGGCAATAACTTGTTTACCAATATGAGTTCCTAAAAACAAATCGAAATTGTCTTTTCCCATTTCATCTTCAAAAGTATTTTTCATGTACAGATAAATCCATTTGTTGTAAATCGTTGGCGCAACATCTTCGAGATTTGTTGTTCCTTTCCAAGATTTTAAAACAGCAATCACTTGTTTTTCTTCTGATGAAAGCGCTTTATTATCTAAATTCGAAATCAAACTTTGAGTAGTTCCCGGAGCAATTGGCGATGTATTATCATAAATCATTTTACTAATTGCTTCTTTATCCCAATCTGATTTGGCGTCCATTAAACCTGAAATTCTTTTCGCACGATCTTCCGGTAAATAATAACCCGGATACAAATAACCATCTATTGCTTCTGGTTGATTATTGGCTGAATAAACATAACCCCATTTCGGGTTTTCAGAAGATGGATTTTTTGAAAAATCCAGATATTCTTTAATATCATCTTTTCCGCTTGCGCCATCCAAAATCAGGAAAGTATTCAAACCTTTATCGTGTTTATACAATTTTCCTGTTGCCCACCAAGCTACATTTCCTTTGGCATCTCCATACATTACATTCAATCCCGGCGCTGCAACTAATTGAACTGCTTTTCTAAAATCATCTTTGCTTTTTGCATGCGAAAGTCCGTAAACTGCATCTAAAATTTGAATAGGTTCTCGCGTATACGTCCACGACATTGCAATAGGATTTTTTTTATCCAAACGCTCTAAAACATCATTCATAATTGGTCCATGACGGCTTGATTTAATGGTCATGACAACATCAGAAGTATCTTTGACTTGGATCGTTTTTTTTCTGACTTCATAAGTTGCGAAACCTGTCGGAGTTTGGTATTGATTATTGTCTCCCGACCTATTTTTCTCCTGATAAAAATCAATATCATCATTTTCAAACATCGTCAATCCATAAGCATAATCGCGATTGTGCGCCAGCAACGGAAACGGAGTTCCAGCCAAATAACAACCATACAATTCATGTTCAGGCGTAATCAAATGCGCTTCGTACCAAGTTGCAGGTTGAGAAAATCCAATGTGCGGATCATTGGCAAAAATTACTTTTCCGCTTTTGGTTTTATGCGGTCCGGCTACCCAGCTATTACTTCCAATAAACGGTGGAATTGGTGATTTGTCCAACAAAGCCGCAACTGATTTTGAGATTGCTGTATATTCCTCAATATTTTCTTTTGAGCTTTTTAACTGAGTTGTATTGAATTCGCCTTCAATTCCTAAATCTTTCAAATATTCAACACCATATTTATTACGAATTTCAGTCAATAACGGATCTGTTTTTTGAGCCATTGCAAAACTGAAAGACATATATCCGAAGATATTATAAACATCTTTTATCGTAAATTTTTCTTTTTTTACACCAACCAAAGTAAATTCTACTGGCGTAACACCTTCATCTAAATATTGATTAATTCCATCCAAATAAGCCATCGTCAACTGATAAGCCTGACTATTTTTATCTAATTTGGAAATGGCTCTCGCCGAAGCTTCTTCAATACCAATTCCCGAGAAAAACTTATCATTTTTCAGCGCTACAGATCCGAAGATTTCAGATAAACGTCCCGGAGCGATTCTTCGAAGCAATTCCATTTGCCATAATCTTTCCTGCGCATGAACATATCCAAGCGCCGTCATAGCATCTTTTTCAGAATCGGCATAAATATGAGGAACTCCAAATTCATCAAAATAAACCGTCGTTTCTTTTTGAAGATTTTTCAATTCCAGCTCTCCTTCATACTTCGGTTTTAAATGAAAAATATAAGCGCATAAACCTATTCCTAAAACAACAATCAGGACAAATAAAACCAGCAGGAATTTCTTAAGTTTTTTCATATTCAAAAAAAGTGTTGCGATGTGATAATTAGTTAAAATGTAACGTAAAAACAAAATCCTGTAAACGACTTTATTTTCTAAAGCCTAAATTTATATTTAAAATCGATACAATAAATGTCAATCTATAAAAAAATAGCTATCGGAGTAATTTCTCTGTTTATTATTGTGATTCTCGCCAATGTTGGTCTGAATTACTGGATCAAAAAACAGCTTCCGATTATCATTCATGAGAAAAACAAAACGGCATACAATATCAATTACGAAAAAATTGAAGTATCGCTTTTTTCTCGAAATATCTATGCCCAGACCTTATTAGTAAGTCCGAAAAACGAACCGAAAGACAGTAAAAACGGCCTTTTTTCTAAAATTGAATCGATTACTATAAGACATTTCAATATTTGGGATTTGGCTTTTCACGATATTATTCAGGCCGAAAGTATCATCATCAATAAACCTCGCGTGATTTTATACAAAAAAGGAGAAAAACTTTTGAATAACAGCAAAAGCATTGAAACTGAAATTGTGGCTCCTTTCCGAAAAATAATTGCGGTTTCGAATATTTATCTAAATGATGGAACAATTGATGTCGTTTCGCTGAATACTGAAAAACCTATTTTCAGCGTTAAAAAAATCATTTTAAAATTGGAAGGAATTTTAATAACCGATGCGACTTTAAAAGAAAAAATTCCGCTGCACTATCAAAAATATGCTTTAATCATCGATAGTTTATTTTACAGACCAAGTGCTTTCTATCATATAACTATTGGAAAAATAAGCACGGAAAAAAACTTTCTGAAAATCAATAATTTTGCTAATCTCCCTCAATTTAACAGACCCAATTTTGTGAAGCGATTGGAAAAAGAAAAGGACATTTATACCTTAAAATTCGATTCGGCTCAAGTTGCAAAAATGGATTGGGGATTTAAAAATGACCGATTTTATTTCAAAGCAAACTCCCTGGTAATCCATCATTTTGATGCTAATATTTATCGAAGTAAAATACCTAAAGACGATTTAAGCAAAAAATATCTTTACAATCATTTATTGCGAAACATAAAATTCCCGCTTCAAATTGACACTTTGCAGGTTTTGAAATCGAAACTGGTTTATGAAGAAGAAATTGATTTTTCAAAAGGTTCCGGAGTTTTGACATTTGACCAATTCAATTTACAGGCAACAAATCTGCGAAGTGGTTTTGGATTAAAAAAAACGAACGATGTAAAAATCAAAGTGAAATGCATTTTCATGAAAAATTCTCCGCTAAATGTTGACTGGAATTTTAATGTTTTAGATAAAACCGATGGATTTCACATTCAGGGCATCATCTCAAACTTTGATGTTGTGGCAATGACAAAATTTACCAAACCATACATGAACACCACTTTTACCGGAACTTTCAATAAATACCGATTTAATTTTTACGGAAATGACAATGTCTCAAAAGGAAACGCTTCTTTAGATTACGACGATCTTAAAGTGAAACTTTACAAAAAGAAAAATCCAGAAAAAGAAGCCAAACTCAAAACGGCCGTCGCTAATTTATTAGTGAAAAACGATTCAAAAGACAAAGCGAAAACCGCCGATGTTGAATTGGAAAGAATTCAGGAAAAATCATTCTATAATTTTTTATGGCGAAGTATTGCAGAATCTTTGAAGAAGATTTTGATATAAAAAATCACAAAGATATTTCTCACTTTTGTAATTTCTAGGAACGAGGAATCTTCGCGAGTAGCTCCACACAGTTAAGCACCATTTTTTGTCAAGTTCTTTGGAATGAAAAGATTGAAGGGAATTCGTGGCGAAAAAACTTTACCTGCAAACCTGACAATTATCAGGTTTTAGAAAAATCCTTTTTTCAATATTTGTCTTTATTTTAATCTGAAAACTAATGACAAAAACACCCTTACATACTTTCCATATTCCGGTAATGGGACTTGCTTATACAATAGACAGCCCCATTCGTGTTGCACAATATGGAATTTCATCTGTGATTGCGCTCGCAGATGACGATTTGATTGAAAAGATGCGTAATTTTTATAGCGCAAAATTCAATATTCCGTATGAAGAAATCACGCAAAAATTTCATGATTACCGCGCTAAAAGAATTACTTCATATTTAAATTTAGTCGATAAAATTGTAAAAGAAAAATTCGAAAACTTTAAAATAGAATTGGCAGAAAGCAAAACGGCTTTGGAAAACTTCATGTCGATGTTGCCGAATACTTCTGACATTAAAAAAGGTTTTCAAAACTTATTAGACGAAGGAATTTCTTTTAAAGAAAACATTCAGCATTATATCGAATCGCATCTTTTTCCCGGAGAAATCGACGTCAATATTATGACAAAACTTGATAAAGATAATTTTGTAAAGAACGAACAGCTTCCAATTGAGTTTAATGATGCTCACGCTGCTTTAAGAGGTTTCGCAAATAGCAATTTAGAATCGTCAGTTGTACTTTCGGCAGGAATGAATCCGAGATTATTTGGTTATTTTGAAAACTTCAAAGATTTTTTTCCGAATGAAAATAATGAACTGAGAAAAAAAATCATTTTAAAAGTAAGTGATTTCAGATCAGCCATGATTCAGGGAAATTTCCTGGCGAAAAAAGGGCTTTGGGTTTCCGAATACCGAATCGAGTCAGGATTGAACTGCGGCGGTCATGCCTTTGCAACTGATGGGCTTTTATTAGGCACCATTTTAGAAGAATTCAAGCAAAAAAAAGAACAACTGGTACAATCTGCCCACGATTTAATGATTAAAGCTTTACAGCTGAAAAATCAAGTCTTTCCTGAAACCCCTTTAGAATTAAAAATCACCGTTCAGGGTGGCGTTGGAACTGCGGAAGAACATGAATTTTTATTAAACGAATATAATGTAGATTCTGTTGGATGGGGTTCTCCATTTTTATTAGTTCCCGAAGCTACTTCTGTAGATAAGGGAACTCGTAATTTATTAATGAATGCTAAAGAAGATGATTTTTATCTAAGTAACATTTCGCCTTTGGGAGTTCCGTTTAATACTTTAAAAGGAACAACAAATGAATTTTTAAAACAAAAACGAATTCACGAAAACAAAGCTGGAAGTTCATGCCCAAAGAAATTTTTGGCTTTAAGCAAAGAATACGATCCTCATGGAATTTGTACCGCTTCAAAAAAATATCAGGATATAAAACTGGAAGAACTCGAAATCAAAAAAGATTCTTTGTCAGTCGAAGATTTTGAAAAAAGCAAAATCAAAATCACAGAAAAATCATGTTTGTGTGTTGGTTTGGCAAATGCCTCTTATCTTGAAAATGATATTAAAATAAAAGGACAATCGCAAGGAGTTGTCATTTGTCCCGGACCAAATTTGGCTTATTTTGATCAGGAAGTTTCATTGAAGGAAATGCTTCAGCATATTTATCAGGGAAAATCAATTTTGAGAACAGATCGTCCTCATTTATTTGTAAAAGAATTAAAAATGTATATCGATTATTTCAGAAACGAAATTGAATCTGTTTCTGAAGTTACTTCAAATCAGCTGAAAAAATGGAATTCTTTTAAAGCGAATATCCTTGAAGGAATTGAATATTATCAAAATCTATTTTCATCAAGTTTTTACTTCAAAAACGATGAAGAAAAAATTAAAAATCAATTCAATTTTTACAAATCAGAATTAAATGCAATTCAGATTCCAACATTGGGATTAGCGTAAAACAAAACGCCGGTTTAGAAAAATCTAAATCGGCGTTTTTTTTATATATAGTATTTAAGATCTATTCTTTTTTCTTCTTGTTGCTGTCAATAATTGCGCCTGTACCAGCACCAACTCCGGCACCTGCCAATCCTCCAATTATGGCACCCTCACCTTTTTTCTTACTGATAATAGCTCCTGTAGCTGCACCTACTCCAGCACCAATTACAGCTCCTTTAGCAGTAGAACTCCAGCCTTTCTTTTTTGCTGGTACCGCAGTTGCTGTTCCATCATTTTCGTGAACCACAACAACTTTTTGTGCTTCTGCTTTTTGTTTCTCTTCTACCTTTGCCATTTCAGTCTTCATCGAATCGATAACGCGCTGTTTGTTAATCTCAACTTTCATTGAATCAATACTGGCTTGTTTGGCTTTATTTAAATCTTCTTTGCTTTGATTTTGGCAAGAAGTTAAAAGTATCGCTGCTAATAAAATATATAAGCCTTTCATGATTGTAGTTTTTAAAATTATACACTACAAAATACGGAATATCTGCTATAATGTTTATTACAGAATTTTTCGGAAAGTTTATAAGATTAGAAGATTTTGTGGTTTTTTCTCGCAGAGTTTTTAGTTAAGCCGAATGTTTTAATCTCGCAATCCCGAAGCCTTCGTGAGCAGAGACGCAAAATTTCTAAGTTCAATTGCATCCAGCTTTAGCTGGATGATAAACAATAAGCAAAGAAAAGGCTTTAGCCAAACCGATATAGTTTGGCTAAAGCCTTTCAAATTTCATTCTAAATACCTCCAGCTAAAGGAGGGGCAATTGAAAAAAATCTTTTTAATCATTTTAATCTGTGGCAAATAAAAAGCTTTGCGTCTTCCCAACTTTGCGAGATTATTTTTTTTATTTCCCTAAAATTCCCTTTTTCAGAATTTGTCCAAAATCATACATATCTTCATATGAGGAATATAAAGGAACAGGTGCAAGACGAATAACGTTTGGTTCACGCCAATCTGTAATCACACCGTTTTTCATTAAATAATCAAATAAGCTTCGCCCTTGCCCATGAAGAAAAACTGATAATTGCGAAGCTCTTTCTTCTGGATTTGTTGGTGTAATTATTTCGAATGTGCTTTCTACTTCTTTATCAATTTCATGAAGAATAAATTCTAAATAAGATGTAATATGATCTCGTTTTGCAATTAAGGCATCCATTCCAACCTCAGCAAACATTTCTACTGATGCCAAATATGGCGCTAATGACAAAACTGGTAAATTACTAATCTGCCATCCATCTGCTCCGTGAACTGGATCAAAATTTGGTTCCATTTTGAAACGACGTTCTTTGTTATGTCCCCACCATCCAGCAAATCTTGGTAAATCTGAATTATGATGTTTTTCATGAACAAAACAACCAGAAGCATTTCCTGGTCCTGAATTCATATACTTATAACTGCACCAGGCAGCAAAATCAACATTCCAGTTGTGAAGTTCTAATTTGATATTTCCTGCTGCGTGTGCTAAGTCCCAACCTACTTTTGCTCCGGCTCTTTGCCCCGCTGCAGTAATAGTTTTAATGTCAAAAACTTGTCCGGTATAATAATTTACTCCGCCAATTAAAACTAATGCCAGCTCATCACCGACTTCTTCAATTTTTGCTAAAACATCTTCTAGGCGAATATTGTGTTCTCCTTCGCGGCGTTTAATTTCTACAATCGCATCTTCAGGTTTGTATCCGTGAAAATTCACCTGACTCTGAAACATATATTGATCTGACGGAAAAGCTTTTTCTTCGCAGATAATTTTATAACGTTTTCCTTTTGGCTGATAAAAAGAAACCATCAACAAATGAAGATTTACAGTCAAAGTATTCATAACCGTAACTTCTGATGGAAGCGCGCCCACAATTTTACTCAATGGTTCTGCAAATCTTTCCTGATAATCCCACCAAGGTTTCTCCGCATAAAAATGACCTTCAACAGCCAATTCTGCCCAGTCATTCATTACTTCATCAATGTAAGCTTTGGTACGTTTTGGTTGTAATCCTAAAGAGTTTCCGGTAAAATAGATAACTCGTTTATCATTTACTTTAGGAAAAATAAATTGTTCCTGATAGTGGTTTAATATGTCTTTCGAATCTAGCCCTCGTGCAAATTCGCGTGTATTTTGAAAAGTCATTTTGTTTTGTTTTGGTTGCTAAAATAACAAATTTTGTTCATTTTGTTTCAGGTTTCAAGTTTCATGTTGATATGCTTTGTGTGATTTAACCGCAAAGTTCGCAAGAATTTTTATCCGGATTAACGTTTACAAACGCTAAGTTCGCAAAGCTTTGCGTTCTTTTTCATTTAGCAAACACAAACTGAGCAAAAATCCTTGCGAACTTTGCGGTTAAATTTCATAACGAACGTCAAACTTGAAACCTGAAACTTGAAACCTGAAACTTGAAACCAATAAAAAACAGAAAACCCGACAAGTTCTAAAAAACTGTCGGGTTCTTATTTTGAAAATAAATTCTAATTAAAGAATTAACATCGCATCTCCGTAAGAATAGAATTTGTATCCTTCTTTGATTGCTTCGTCGTATGCTTTTTTCATTAAATCATGTCCACAGAAAGCAGAAATCATCATTAACAATGTTGATTTTGGTGTGTGGAAGTTTGTGATCATACAGTTTGCAATACTAAAATCGTGAGGAGGAAAAATAAATTTATTTGTCCATCCTTCGTAAGGATTTAAAGTATTGGCAGAAGAAACAGAACTTTCGATTGCACGCATAGAAGTTGTTCCTACTGCACAAATACGTTTTTTCTTTGCTTTAGCCTCGTTTACGATATCACAAGCTTGTTGATTGATAATCAATTCTTCTGAATCCATTTTGTGTTTAGACAAATCTTCAACCTCAACTGGATTGAAAGTTCCTAAACCTACGTGTAATGTTACCTCAGCAAAATTTACTCCTTTGATTTCCAATTTTTTCAAAAGGTGTTTAGAGAAGTGTAAACCAGCAGTTGGTGCTGCAACAGCTCCTTCTTCTTTTGCGTAAATTGTTTGGTATCTTTCAGCATCTTCAGCAGTCACTTCTCTGTTGATGTATTTAGGAATTGGAGTTTCTCCAAGTTCTGTCAATTTATTTCTGAATTCTTCATAAGAACCATCGTATAAGAAACGTAAAGTTCTACCACGAGAAGTTGTATTGTCAATTACCTCAGCAACTAATGAATCATCGTCACCAAAATAAAGTTTATTACCAATACGGATTTTTCTAGCCGGATCTACTAAAACATCCCAAAGTCTTTGCTCAGAATTTAATTCTCTTAATAAGAAAACCTCAATTCTCGCTCCCGTTTTTTCTTTGTTTCCGTACAAACGCGCAGGGAAAACTTTTGTATTGTTAAGAATCAAAACGTCTCCGTCATCAAAATAGTTGATAACGTCTTTAAACATTTTATGCTCGATAGTGTTTTTTTTACGGTCAATTACCATTAAACGAGATTCATCTCTGTTTTCTGCTGGAAATTCAGCCAAAAGTTCTTTCGGTAAATTGAAATTGAAGTGTGATAATTTCATATTTGAAGTTAGATTTTAAAAAATAAATCTTAGACTTTTTTATCTAAAATTTTAAATCGCTTGCAAATATACGATTGTGAAATAGGCGTTGTCAAGTGTTTTGGCTTTTATTTTCAAAAGTCCTTGATTTACTGATGTTTCGAGAACCATTAAAAATATGTTTTTATTTACAAAAAACATTTTCAACATAATTATTGTCATTTCGCCGAAGGAGAAATCTCCGCGAGTAACTCCGCAACTAAAATCCAATCTTTGTCGAGCTCCCTCCTTGCGGAGATTTCTCCTTCGTCGAAATGACAAACTTTGCGGTTATAGCCAAATTCAACCATAAAAAAACCTCTGGTTGAAACCAGAGGCTATATTTTTTGGCAACGAATATTTTGATTATAATTCTGAGACCTGAAAATTTAAAGCTTTTAAATCGTTCCAAAAATCTGGGTATGATTTTGAAACTACTCCGGCATCTTCAATAATAATTGGCACTTTGATTGCCAATGGTGCAAAAGCCATTGCCATTCGGTGATCATTATAAGTTCCGATTTTTACATCGTGATTAATAATTGAAGATTTCACTAAAGTCAAACTGTCGTTTGTAACTGAAATATTAGCTCCTAATTTTGTCAATTCAATCCTTAAAGCTTCAAGTCTGTCTGTTTCTTTAATTTTTAAAGTATGTAGACCTGTTAAATGACATCCAATTCCTAAACCTAAACAAGTTACTACGATTGTCTGTGCAATATCTGGCGTGTTGTTCAATTCAAAATTTACATCTTGATAATTAAACCCAGAAACTTTTTCCAAAGTCATTTTATTGTTGTCGAAAGTCGTTTTCACGCCCATTTTTTCATACAGAGAAACTAATTCTGAATCTCCCTGAAGACTGTTTTCTTTATAACTGCTCAAAGTTATTTTAGCAGATTCAGATAAAGCAACTAAACTAAAGAAATAAGAGGCTGAACTCCAGTCAGATTCTACAACCATTTCTTTTGATTCAACAGATTCTTTAGGGAAAACTTTAATTACGTTTCCTTCAAAACTAGTTTTAATATCTAAATCCGTCAGCAAAGCCAAAGTCATTTTGATATATGGAATCGAAGTAATTTCGCCTTCTAAAGTCAGCTCTAAACCATTTTCTAATTTTGAAGCTACCAATAAAAGTGCTGAGATATATTGACTACTTACATTTGCTGCCAAACTAACTTTTGAAGCCGTAACTTTTTTTCCTTTGATTCTAATTGGTGGATAACCTTCTTCTTTTTCATAAGAGATTTCAACTCCCAATTGTCTTAAAGTATCAACCAAAATTTTGATTGGGCGTTCCTGCATTCTGCTAGAACCTGTCATTACCACTTCTCTGCCTTCGTTTACAGCAAAATAAGCTGTCAAAAAACGCATTGCAGTTCCTGCGTGATGAATATCAACGATTTCATCATTTCCAATTAACGCTTTTTGCATTACTTCGCTGTCGTCTGAGTTTGAAGTATTAGCTAAACTGATATTTGGAAATAAAGCTTTTAGTAGTAATAAACGGTTCGTTTCGCTTTTAGAACCTGTGATATTTAGTTTCGAATCATCAATTGTGAATGGTGAATTCGTGCTTAATTTTAAATTCATTTTTTTAATTGTAAATTGTGAATTATGAATTATGAATGATTAGAAACATAATTCAGCCCCGCAATTTACCACTCCCCATTCATAATTCAAAATTCAAAACTCATAATTCAAAACTTATGAGTGATATTTCACAATTATTTCAATTTATCATTGTTTTTGTGACGATCTTTATCTCTTACCGATTTTAAATCCATTTTTTTATCAAAAGCAGCCTGCAAATCGATTCCGGTTTGGTTTGCCAAACATAAAACCACAAAAACGACATCAGCTAATTCCTCGCCTAAATCTTTGTTTTTATCACTTTCTTTTTCAGATTGTTCTCCATAACGACGCGCAATAATTCGGGCAACTTCACCTACTTCTTCAGTAAGTTGCGCCATATTTGTCAATTCGTTAAAATATCGAACGCCGTGTTCTTTTATCCAGGTATCAACATCAAGTTGAGCATTTTTCAAATCCATTGCTATATTTTTTTAAGGACAATTTTTTCATTTTGGCTGGCGATCACTTGTTGGAAAAGATTTTTTAATCCAATATAATCGCCAGCTGCAAAAATACTATTGTTAATTTCTTTTATACAGCTAATCTGAATTTTATTTTCAAGGCTTGAAATATTTAAGGTATAAATGATTTCTTTGTTTTGTGATGAAATACGGATTGGTTTAGGCATTGATTCGATTGCAAATCCGGCAGGAATTTCAAGACTTAGACTAATTTTTTCCTGAGTGGGATATCCAAAGTAAATTCCCATTTGCCTTGTTTCCTGAGTAAAAGGATTTTTAGACGAAGTAAAAAACAGCAACGGATTAATGAACATTTGATTTCCAATTACCTCAGTAACATTATCAGTCGCAAAATCAAAAGTTTCGGTTACCGGATCTGAAAAATTAGCTTTAGCATTTTCTATTTTGTAATTTGAGATTTTTAAATCTCCCAATTGTTCTTCATATTTTTCAAGGTAATTTTCTTGATTTTGACCTGAATGTTTTATTCTGAAATTATATGCATCATAATCCGTTCTCTGAATTCTGATTTTTCCATCAATTTTCCCGATATCGCTTATTTTTCCGAAAATTGTCGAATATTCCTTAGACAATGCAACCGGATCTAAATTTATTTCCTGTGAAGTTCCGTCTACTTTAATAAGTCTGCCTTTCCAGTTTAAAACATTCAATGGCAAAATATTTGGCCATGTATATTTATGCGTAGCGTCAAACAAAACTAATTTTCCATCTATAAGCGCACCAGCAATTACGTAATTAAAACCTGTTCTTGTTGGATAAACCGGCACACCATTTTGAATCGTACTTACCAAAACCGGATTTGCATCAATACCGCCTAATTTCAGCATATTGATCAAAATAAAATTAATTTCGGCTACATTTCCAGTTTGGTCTGTATAAGCTTTTTCAACTCCTTTATCGGTAAAATAATCATTCTCCTCATTCCAATGCATTTTATTCTGAACAAATTTAAAAATGATGTTCATCCTGTCATTGAGAGACTCAACTCCTGTCAATAATCTTTTAACGTCATTCAGAAGAAAATCTTTCTTATTCAGTTCTTTTCCGAAATGTTCATTTTTGAAAATATCCGTAGCAACACCTTCCCAAGTAAGCGCATAATCTTTGTCTGGCTTATCAGGAAAACGTACACGCTCCAGCTCAAACTGAAGACAACCTCTGTAATTATCAACATTATTTACATACGGCTCATCTTTCAGGGCTGGAACATCTTTTCCTTTATAAAAAGTATTTATCTGTTTATAAGAAAGTATTCCGGATTGATTATGCTCGTTCTCAAAACTTTGACTTTTGCTTACTAATTTTGCATCTGATTCGATTGGAAAATTTCCAACCAAAATAGATTTGTAAATATAGTATTCTGGAATCTCTGTTTTATATTCAAAGTAATTTACCGGAATATCATATTGAATCTCAAAATCAGGCAGTTTCACCATTTTTTCAGACTTCAATACATATTTGTATTCAATAACAGATCCTTCTTTTACGTTAGGAAGCGTTATGGTTTTTTCCTTCCAAAATTTATTGATTTTATTCTTAAAAGTTCCTTGATTGTCGAGTTTTGTTTTTACTATTGTTCCATTTTCAAGATTATAAGTAATGGCATTGGAAAACTCCAAACGATCTTCATTTAAGTTTTCATATCCAATGAAAAAACGCACTTTTTGATCCGCCCATTTAAGACCATCTTTTTTGTAGATTTTAATTTTAAATTCATAAACATGATTGGCAGAAAAACCAACACTTTCGCTATACGTAAAAAAAGTTCTTCCTTTTTTAAACAAAATTGCTGCCGGAGCAGTTGTGTCCTTTGGATTTCTTTTTTCCTGTAATTCAGCAATTGTTACTTTTCCTAGCTCATAATTTTGAGCCTTTCCTTTTAGCGAAAGAAATAAAAATAAAATGGTCAACATCAAACTTGAAAACCTCATTTCTTAAATACGTTTTAAAACAATTTTTTCAGTTTCTTTCGCAATCATTGTTTTATAATATTCTTTCAGCATTTCGTATTTTTCTGAAGAAAAAATAGCCTCATTAATTTGATTTGCTATAATTACCTGCAGACTGTTTCCGTTTGCTGCAACATTAAATTTAAAACTTCCGGCATTGTCTTCCATATTTATAACGGCAGGAGTGGGAAGTGTTTCAACGGCAAAACCATCAGGAATCTGAATTGTGATATTGAACTTATCCATTTGCGGAAATCCAAAATCAACCGGATATTCTCGTACGTCCTGTTTAAACGGATTTTTATCATTTGTAAAAAACAACATTGGACTAACATAAATTTTTCCGCCTATAATTTCGCATAAATCATTTCCGGTAAAGGCATATGTTTCTATAGCAGGCAACAAAATATCTTTTTCGTTCGTTCTGCTGTAATCACTAATTTCAATTTTTCCGCTTTTATTTTCTAATTTTTCAAGATAATCTTCTTCTTTAATACCGTCAATTTTTTCTCTTGTAATCATTGCCATGTGATCGGTGTATTGTCTTCTGGTTTTTCCAGAAACTTTTCCATCAGCATCTATGCTATAACTCATAAAAACAATATCATTTGATGCTTTTTTAGGAGTCAGATCAATCTCTTCAGAAGTACCGTCTTTACGGATCAATCTTCCTGTCCAGTTAATGGTTCTAAAAGGAAGAATATTTGGCGTTGAGAATTTATTTGAAGCATCCAACAATAAATTTCCTTGCGGCGTTTCGACAGCGGCAACTACATAATCAAAGGCAGTTCTGTTTGGAAATAAAGCAATTCCGTTTTCACGTGTACTAAGCAAAACTGGATTTGCAGTCAGACCTGCATAGCGAAGCATTGAAGTCAGCATTAAATTGATGTCCCCAATATTTCCTGTTTTTTCTTTATAGGCTTTTTTAACACCATTGTCGCAATCATAACCAGTATAGCCATTCCATTTTACACTAGATTTTACATGATTCAAAATCACCCAGATTTTTTCTTCAGGCGTATTTTTTCCGGCAAGAAGCGCTTTTAAATCATCTTCATAATAACCCGTTTTATTTAATTCCGGACCAAAGGTTTCATAATTGTAAATTGTTTTCACAACTGATTCCCAATCTGTAGAATACATCTTCATTTGCGAGTTTGGAAACTTTGTCATCGATAACTCGTGCTGAATACTTGAAACATAATTGTCCATATTATTTACAAAAGCTTCCTCTTTCATTGCTGGAAAATCTTGTGCAACATAAGTTGTTCTTGTTTCAGTATAATCAATTTTGTCAGTTGAAAATGTAGTTGTAGAAACGCGTCCTTCTGACCTTTCTTTACTTGTAATTACAATTGATCGAGGACCTTTGTCAACAGTCATTTTAGGAAAAAAATATCCTTTTTGTCGAGAATTAAAAACATAATATTCAGGTATACAAGTTGTAAATTCAGAGTAATTTACCGGAATAGTTTCTTGAAAATTCCATTCCCTTATTAATCGGTCACTTGGACTTTTGATTGTATATCTATATTCAATTACAGAACCTTCTTTTACATTAGGCATTGTAATTTTCTTTTGAGCTCTGAATTTATTTAAAACTTCATCAAAAGTACCCTCAGTTTTTAATTTTGTTTTTTCGATTTTGCCATTTACCAAGTTATAAGTATAAGCATCAGAAAAAGATACTTTTTCAGTAAGTCCGGTCGTTTTAAAATACCAAACTTTATGATTTGCCCAATCATAACCTTCTTTTTTGTAAACTTTTATTCGGACTTCAACATCAGTCAAAGTAACAAAGTCGTTCTCACTTACATCATATTCAATTCTTGATTTCCCTTTTTTGTACAAAATAGCGGCTGGCGCTGCCGAATCTTTAGGATGCAGTTTTTGTTCTAATTCGGCAACAGATACTTTTCCTAATTTAAATTCTTGTGCTGTGGTTTTTGTAACGATTAGAAGCACAATTGAAAGACTGAAGATCTTGATTAATTTCATGTGGTAATTCTTTGTTGGTTTTGGTTAGTTTATTAACTTTTGATCAATATAATTTTTGCGTTATCATTTTTTGAAACCTGTTCCATAAATAAACGAAATTCGTCATATTCTTTATTTGAATATTTTCCTTTATTCAAAAACATGCTTCGTTTGTAAACAAGCTTATTATTCTCTTTTTTGATGATTTCGGTTTTATATTCACCAAATTTCCCTTTCAGTTCATAATTTCCAGGTAGAAATTCGATTGTAAAGCCAGCCGGAAGATTCACTTCGATTTCGTCAGAATCTAAAAAACCGCGCTGAATTTGGAACGGGTTTTTTCTGTTTCTGATTCGTTTTATATTTTCTGTATTTTGATTGAAAGCATCGATAGCAAAAATCATTTTGTTTGCTGAAATTGAAGCGTAATTTATTGCGCTGAATTGTACATCTTCAGTAAAACGAACATTTTCCTTATCGTTTGAAAATGTTATTTTACCTAATTTCAGATTATTGATATTATCCCAATATTCCTTATAATGAGCTTCTTTTTCTGTTGGCTGATAGGTTTCGATTCTGTATTTCTCATTATATTTCGAGCCTTCAGAAGTTATCGAGATAGAACCTGAAAAATTTCCATTTTCGTCAATTGTATAAATCCCTTTATCTTTTTGGATATTGCCTTTGTCTTCGTAAATCTTTGTTCGCACAATTTGGCCGCCTTCTGGCTTAACAACCAAAACATCTCGGTCGTCTGTAAAAGTTCCCTGATAACCGAAAGGATCATCTTGACTTGTACATTCCAAAAAAGTATAATTGTCTCCATTTGGAATTGCCAATATCATATGATTTCCCTGCATTGAAACAAAATCAGACTGAATATTAGACTTATATGAATCTCCATATAAAATGGTGTTGTAAGAAGGAACATCGACAGCTTGTAAAAGTGCTTTGGTATAATTTGACAATGCCTTGCAGTCGCCATATCCTAAACGGTCAACATCACTGGCCAACATTGGTTTCCATCCGCCAATTCCAATAGCAATATTTACATATCTTGATTTTTTTTGAACATAATCGTAAATGATTTTTGCTTTCTTGATCGGGTCTTTTTCATTGCCTACGAGCGCTTTCATTTTTGCCTTGGTTTCTTCCGGCAAAGTTGTTGTTCCAGTTAAAATTTTATCTCCGTACCATTTCCCAAATGCTTCCCAGGTTGTTGCTGTTCCATCGACACCTTCCAAATGAAATTTTTCTAAACCCATTATAATTTTTGGAAACAAATCGCCTGGAGACGGACTTAGATCTTCTGCTTTTTGAGCCAAAATATTCGATGCGGCATAACTTAGTTTTGTAGCAGTTTCTTCTGTTCTTTTTATGTTAAATCCAGCAAACTGAAATTCCTTTTTCTTGAAACCTAAATCACTCGGAAAAGTAACATTCAATATACATTTCTCAACGCTTACGTTATAACCTCCTAAAAAATACCAACGAGGTATAAAGGCAGTATTTGAAGTCTCTGTCTCGCATGTATAAGCAATCGTAAAAGGATATGAAATTGGCGTATAATTTAAATAAACTACCCGACTATCTGAAAAAAGCGTACTCCCGCTTACTGCGCTCTGGTCTCTAAAATCTTTACGCTTGATTTTTTTGATTTCATTGCCGGTGACGTCATAAACAATTGCTTCAATGCTGTTTATTGAAGTCGTTTTATCATAATGCTCATAAGCCTCGATATCACCGAGTCCTTTATCATTTAAAACGGTTACAATTCTTTGTTTTTTGATGATCATGCTTCTTTGCGAAGCAATTGTAATATCCATTTGATCTAGCCGAACAACTGCATTTGCATTTTGTTTAAGACTATCTGGAATAGAAGTAACGTTATAATTAACCTTTTGAGAGTAAGAATTAAGGGTAATTAGAAATAAAAATAACGCAAAAAAAGGTTTTTTCATTAGTAAGGAATTTCCCCAAATATATATTATTTTTAGAAATTCTTAACATTTGTTTATATTTTTTTACTCCCGATTTTTGCTGTCCATAACGATTGTTACGGGACCATCATTTAAGAGGCTGACTTTCATATCAGCACCAAAAATTCCGGTTTGGATTTTTTTACTGAATTCTTTTTCCAAAGCTTTTACAAAGGTTTCATACATCGGAATTGCAAAATCTGGTTTTGCTGCTTTTATATAAGAGGGACGATTTCCTTTTTTTGTAGAAGCATGAAGTGTAAACTGACTAACTACAATTATATCGCCGTCGATATCCTGAACTGAACAGTTCATAACATCATTTTCGTCTCCAAAAATTCTCATTTTGACAATTTTCCCAGCAAGCCAGTCAATATCTTCCTGAGTGTCGGCATCTTCTATTCCGACTAAGATTAACAAGCCTTTTTTAATATCTGCAACAATTTTAGAATCAACGGTTACAGAAGCCTCAGAAACTCTTTGAAGAACTATTCTCATAGGAATTGTGAATTGTGAATGGTTAATTGTGAATTCATGTAGTACTTAGCTTTTGCTTAGAAGTTATAATAATTGAAGCTAAAATTTTATTTATTTCTACAATATCAGACTTTATAGATTGAAATTGAATGTCATTTAAGTAATTAGATTTAAAAAGCAATTCTAACCAATAATCTGTTTCGTTTGCCTCTTTTTGTGCAATTGCAAGTTTATGAATAAAATCCTTTTTACTTTCTGCTTGCTCAGATTCTCTAGTTAATGCTCCTATGGCAGTACCGCTGCGAAGTAATTGTTTACTTAATACATATTCCTTTTTATCGTCTTTTAAAAATTGAAAAAGTTTGATAATTCTAAGTGCAAAATTAAAAGACTTTGTTTTAATTATGTTATCGGCCATAATTCATAATTTACCATTCAAAATTCACAATTACTTGCGCGTTTCATCGCTGGCAGCGCGATCTTCACCGTAAGTATCGGTGCGATAATGCTCTTCGTCGCCTTCTAAAATTTTAAGATAACTATTGTAACGCGACCAGGCGATTTCATCTTTTTCTAAAGCGGCTTTTATGGCGCAATGCGGTTCTTCTTTGTGTAAACAATTGTTAAACTTGCATTGATCTTTTAATTTGAAGAATTCCGGAAAATAACCGCTGATTTCCGTTGGTTCCATATCTACGATTCCGAAACCTTTAATCCCCGGAGTATCAATAATTCGGGCATTAAAAGACAAATCATACATTTCAGCAAAAGTTGTAGTGTGCTGACCTTGTTTACTTTGTTCTGAAATCACAGTCGTTTTTAAATGAAGACTTGGTTCCATCGCATTTACCAAAGTTGATTTTCCAACTCCGGAATGTCCTGAAAACATACTTACTTTGCCAACCATCATCTCTTTCAGCTTATCAACGCCTTTATTTTCGGTAGATGAGATTCGCAGACATTTATATCCAATTTCCTGATAAATATGCTGTAAATAAAGCTGATCATCTAAAGTCTGATCGTTTAAAGTATCAATTTTATTAAAAATCAAAATGGCTTCAATTCCGTATGCTTCGGCAGTTACCAAAAAACGATCAATAAAACTGGTTGTTGTAGGTGGATTATCGATTGTAACCAATAAAAAAACCTGATCGATATTAGAAGCAATAATATGAATCTGTTTCGACAAGTTAACCGATTTACGAACGATATAGTTTTTTCTTTCATGAATATGATGAATCGTTCCGGTAACGGCATCTGAAGTTTCCTCCAATTCATAATCCACAATATCGCCTACAGCAATAGGATTGGTACTTTTTATTCCTTTGATTCTAAATTTCCCTTTCATACGGCATTCAATAAAATCTCCATTTTCAGATTTTACGGTATACCAGCTTCCTGTAGATTTATAAACGGTTCCTGTCATTCTTTAATTTTAGATTGTAGATTTTAGATTTTAGAATGTTGTAAAACCTAAAAAATAAAAGGCAAAATTACGTTTTTAGAATGGAACAACGCAATTTCGCCTTTTAAATTTAAAAGACATCCTCTTAATTTGCAGACTTTACCATACAATTTCAGCTAAAACCTGATTCTCTTTAATTTTTCCTAACTGAATTGTTTTCAAAGTTCTTGATGTTTTTCCGGCCTTAGTTGTATAAATTTCAATCATTACAGTTGCTGGGCCATTTTCAGTTAATGTTGTTTCGCCAAAGAAATTGGTTTTTATTTGATATTTTCCTTTTACCGCATTTCTAATTAAGTATTGTTCTGGGCCGTAACCTTCTGTAAAATCTTTCGAAAATCTTCCACCAATTTGTGTCGAAGTATGACTATAATAACATTCTTCTCCAGTTGGTTCAATTACATGTAAATCTAAATCGACATCCATTTGGTTCCAGTTCATTATGATTCTGATATCGACAGGCATTTTTGCAATATATTTTTTATCTAATTTTCCAGTTTTCAATCCTGGATGTTCTTTCATTATTCGATTAATATCCATTAAAACAATATCTTCTACACCTTCATATTGACCGCTCATTTCTCCGTAATAATTTACTTCAAGTGATTTTGCTAATTCATCAAATGCTTCTTGATATTTTCCCGCATCTTCTAGTGTTAAAGCATAATCTCTAAGACTCTGTGGTTCGTGTTCTCTCCATTTTGCAACTTGTTTTGCAGTAAACGCTGCATCATTATAATCTTTCCATTCGCGCAAAGTATAAGTTAATGTTTTATACAATTGATGATTCTCTAAACCTAAATCAGCGATATTACTGACGATTAGCAATGCCTTTTTAACATCGCCTTGATTATAGAAAAAGTGAGCCACATCAAAATAAAAACTCGGATTTCTTTCCTGAGCTTTTCTTAGTTCAAAATACAAATCGTATTGTTTTTCTTTTGGCGCCGATGCCAATGCTTTTAAATACAATCGATCTGGATTCCAATTTTTTGTTTGGACAACACTATTTGAAGACTTCTTTTTCGTTGTTATAATAATAACTCCATTTGCTCCTCTGCTACCATAAGTAGCAATTCTCGATGCATCTTTCAAAACTTCTACTGTTTCAAAATCATCTGATTTTAAATCCGTCAATTCGCCTTCATAAATTTGACCATCAACTATTATTAAAGGTTTTTTTGAATCTCCAGCTAAATAACCTCTATTGAAATTTGAATCTTGCGAAAGATCTTTATTTTTTAAGATACCTTCTGAAATAGCACCCACAACATCTGATTTTTTTTGAGTTCCGTACCCAACTACTACAACTTCTTCACTTCCAACTTTTTTATCTTTTAATTCAGTAATTACTGGTGCAGCATTATCTTGAGGAGCCATGTTATACACATTATTATCTTCCTCAATTACTGTTGTAGCTGTTCCGCTCCCAACAGGTTCGTCTATTGTTAAAGTGGCATCTGGATCTCCCTTTATGGTTTCACGTCCATAAGCCATTACTGAATGAACCTCATTCTTAGGCTTATATTTAGATGCGATTTTCTGCCCTTTGTATTGAACATTCTTTTTCCACCAAGCGTTTATACTAGTAAAATAACTTTCAATACTTTCCCAATTATTTTTTTGCTGTGCTAATCTAGAATCATGTTCCTGTTTTTTAATTCTATCAAATTCTTCGCGCAATTCTGCCGGCGGTAAAATATCATATAAAATATAATCACTTAGATTTTCCAAAACAATCAACGAAGTATTTTTAGTTACAATTCCGAATTTCTTTCCAAGAAGCTCAATTTCATCCGCATTTTTAACATATTCTAATTCAAGATTGGCGATTTTTTTCTGTGCCCAAAGTTTCTCTACATTAATATCATTAGTGTTTTGAACTGCTCCATCAAGTGTAATTTTTCTTTCTAAAACAGCTTCATTATTATATCCGAATAATAAAGTGATTTCGTTTTTTGGATTTAAAGAAATTCCAGAGAAACTAAAATTCCCCGAAACTGAAGTTCCTTCCATCGGAAATAAATCAGTTACCGTTAAATTTTCTTTTATTCCTAAAAACTTCAAATTTGTATTTATCAATTTATCCAAAGCCACTTCAGGATTTATCTGATTTAAATTGATAAAATGACCGCCAGTTTTCGTTGAAGAATAATTCAGAAAAGCAAAATCGGCAGAGACTGAAGATGTAATGGTATAAACAGGTTTTTTAGTATTTGGCAGAAGATTTTCACTCAAAGAAGATAATCCATCAGTAAAAAACAAATATTCATCTTGACCCGTAAAGTTCAGTTGTGAAAAACGAGTCCCTCCATCGTATTTTGTTTTTTCTAAAACGGCTTTTAAAGCATCCCAATTTCCATTGGAAATAATGTATTCTTGCTGTTTATCGAAAGTATAATTCAAAAAGTACAGCGTAACTTTTGTGTTTTTTATTTTCTGAAAATAAGCATCCAGCAAATTCAATTCTTTCTTTAAATCCCTATTCTGACAACTCAAAGAATTATCCCAAATCAAACCAATTGAAGCTGGTATCTTTTTAACCGTTTTATTTCCTTCAATAAAAGTATTTCCATAAAAATAATACTGACCGCCAACGTCCTGCATTAAAACGCTGGGGATATTTTGCTGTATCGGAATTTTAATAACAATTTTTTCTGCAGGCTGGTAATTTTCTTTTTTGATGGAAGCCTGAAAAGCTTGATTCCATTTTGAAAAAGTAATTTCGTTTCCTGAATTCTCAGTAACAGTTGGTGCTGTAGAAGTTCCTAAAACCGAAACATTAATTTCAAACTTATCCAGTTTTTTCGGAAAACGACTTACCAATTGATACGCCAAATTATCTTTATCAAATGCTGAAAGTTCTTCTTCATAACCAATAACAACCGTTCGTTCGCCATTTGGCATCAGCGGATAAATTCTGGTTTTAAAATTATTACCATCAACTTTTTCCAACAATCCCGGATCAACACGACGATGTTCGATCGCTTCAAAAACTTGTTTCCCTTTATTTTTGTTTACCGGAACCGCTTCACGAAGTTTTCCATTAATATCAATTGCATATCTGGAAACCGAAACATTTTCTGGTAGTGGAAAAATAAGTTCAGCCTCCATCTGGCGAGTTCCTGAATTAAAAAAATGCATTTCAGCAGTCGTATAAGCAATATTGCCCACCACTTTTACATTGACAAAAAGTTTATTCATTCTCACTTTTTCAGCTTCTTCTCCTTTAACAGTAAGTTCAGGACTTTGTGCGAAAGTTTTTGTTCCAATAAAAAACAGAAAAAGAAGCATTACATTCAAATTCATTTGAAAAATGCCTGGCGCAGACGAAAACAATTTTAACTTCATGACATGAAAATTAAGGTTTATACTGTTATAGAGAACAAAAAACATCAAAAGGTTGGGAAGATAAAAATATTTATCCAAAAAAAAATCTCCACCACTTCTTACTTAAGTGATGGAGATTTTAAAAAAACAATCTAATTTTACCATTATGATATAAGAAAACCTAAAAACAAAGTTCAAAAGATTTTAAATTGACTTATACCATAAATATTATTTAGAGAAAATTATGCATTGAAAATTTTCTCCTGGTGTCCAATACTTTCTTGGTGAATTGCCTTGAACATTCTCAAAACAAACTCTTCAGTAAGTCCTTTTTTCTCACCTTCCAAAATCATTTTTCCTAAGATTTCGTTCCAACGGTTGTTTTGAAGAATCGCAACGTTAGCATCTTTTTTCACCTGACCAATTTCATCAGCAACTTTCATACGTTTTCCTAAAAGCTCTAATAAGTTAGCATCCAAAACGTCGATGTTAGCTCTTAGTTTTTTCATTTTTTGGCTGTACTCATCTGTTGTATCATCCGTTTTTCTGATTGTCAAATCTTTAATGATTTGTTTCAAAGCGTCTGGAGTTACTTGTTGAGCCGCATCAGACCAAGCATTATCTGGATCATAGTGCGTTTCGATAATCATACCATCGTAGTTCAAATCTAAAGCCTCTTGCGTTACTTCGAAAATCATTTTACGATCTCCAGTAATGTGAGATGGATCAATGATTAATGGTAAATCAGGAAATTTATTTTGCAATTCGATAGCAATCTGCCATTCTGGAATGTTTCTGTATTTTGTTTTTTCATAAGTAGAGAAACCTCTGTGGATAACTCCTAATTTTTCGATTCCAGCCATATGCAAACGCTCAACACCACCTAACCATAAAGCTAAATCTGGGTTTACTGGGTTTTTAACCAAAACGATTTTATCAGTTCCTTTTAAAGTATCAGCAATTTCCTGAACTGCGAAAGGGTTTGCAGTTGTACGAGCACCAACCCATAAAACATCAATATCATGTTCTAAAGCCAGTTTACAGTGAGCCGCAGTCGCAACTTCAGTTCCCATTAATAAACCAGTTTCAGCTTTTGCTTTTTGCAACCATTTTAATCCAATTTCTCCAACACCTTCAAATCCTCCTGGACGTGTTCTTGGTTTCCAGATTCCAGCTCTGAAAACACTTACTTTTGAATCTTTCAATTCGTGAGCAATTTTCAATACTTGATCTTCAGTTTCTGCACTACATGGTCCAGCTATCACAAGTGGGTGATTTAAATTGAAATCTTCTAACCACTTTCTCATTTCTTTCTTATTTTCCATCTTAATTCTAATTTACTTTTTAGTTGTTGTTAATCCGTTTAGTATTTCTTTTATTTTATTTGTGCTTTCCATTTCTTCAAAAATGGCGTTGTAATTTTCGTCTTTCAACAAATCCCTAAACCGACTGAGATTTGAAATATATTCTTCTAATGTTTCCAGAACGTGTTCCTTATTCTGCTTAAAAATCGGTGTCCACATTGCGGGCGAACTTTTTGCCAAACGTACGGTACTTTCAAATCCACTTCCTGCCATATCAAAAATATCCTGTTCGTCTTTTTCTTTATTCATTACCGTTTTCCCAAGCATAAACGAACTAATGTGCGACAAATGCGAAACGTAAGCAATGTGTTTGTCGTGCGAAGTCGGGTCCATATATCGAATCCTCATTCCGATTTCGCTGAAAAGCTTTAACGCCTTTTCCTGCAATTTAAAAGTGGTTTTTTCCACTTCGCAAATAATGTTTGTCTTTCCTTTAAACAAACCTTTTATCGCCGCCGAAGGTCCTGAAAACTCCGTTCCTGCTATCGGATGCGTGGCAATAAAATTTCTTCTTTTCGGATGATTGGCAACGGCATCACAAATTGGTTTCTTAGTCGAACCTACTTCAAAAACAATTGTTTTATCTCCAACCGAATCCAGCACTTTTGGCAAAACCGTCAGCGCCACATCCACCGGAACCGAAACGATTACAAAATCAGCTTCAGCCAAATCTTCAAAACTTCCCGCTTCGTCGATAACACCTAAATCAATGGCTTCCTGCAAATGTTTTTCGTTGCTGTCGATTCCAAAAATCGTCGAATCAGGATGTTGGTCTTTGATGTCGAGCACCATCGAACCGCCTATTAATCCTATTCCTATTACGTATACTTTCATATTTCTTTTTATTAGAAGCTGTTTCCTGCTATCCGCTGTATCTTTTATGGTCTCGTTAGAAAAAAACGAGACCATAAAAGGATGCCGCTTCTATCAGGGCTAGGGCTTCTCGTTTTTTTTAAGACCTTTATTGTTTTCCGTCTTTTTTGTCATTTCGACGAAGGAGAAATCTTCGCAAGTAACTCGGCAACGAGATTCCAATCTTTGTCGATCTTGCAACGAAGATTTCTCCTTCGTCGAAATGACAAACTGTGGCGAAAAAATCTAAAATCGGTCGATCGCTTCTTGTACTTTTTCCTCTTTCACACACAATGAGAATCTGATATAACCTTCACCGTTGCTTCCAAAAATGGTTCCCGGTGTAATGAAAATATGTTTCTCATATAATATTTCGTCAATGAACTTTTCTGCTGATTCAATTCCTTCCGGAAGTTTCGCCCAGACAAAAAGTCCAACTCCTTCTTTATATACTTTACAGTTTAACTTTTCAGCTAACTTCTCCGTTAATTCTCTGCGGCGTCTGTAGATTTTGTTTTGGTCGTCGAACCAGGATTTATCACATTTTAACGCTGCGATTGCTCCTTTTTGAATTCCGTAATACATTCCGCTGTCCATGTTGCTTTTTACTTTTAGGACTGCATCGATAAGTTCAGGATTTCCTAAAACCATCCCGACTCTCCAGCCTGCCATATTGAACGTTTTACTTAGTGAATTCAATTCTAAAGCCACATCCTTCGCTCCTTCAACCTGCAGTAAACTCATCGGATTATCATTCAAAACAAAACTATATGGATTGTCGTTGATCAATAATATATTGTGTTTTTTAGCAAAAGCCACCAATTTTTCAAATAACGCTAAACTTCCTCTAGCTCCTGTAGGCATGTGTGGATATCCCAGCCACATAATTTTTACTTTCGAAAGATCCAGTTTTTCTAAAGCTTCAAAGTCCGGTTCCCATCCATTTTCTTCTTTCAAATCATAATAAACTGGAACTGCCTGAACCAAATTGGTTACCGAAGTATAAGTTGGATAACCCGGATTCGGAATTAAAACGTGATCACCTTCATTTAAAAAGGCTAACGAAATGTGCATAATTCCTTCTTTCGAACCCATCAATGGCAAAATCTCATTATTCGGATTCACTTCAACACCAAATTGATCACGATAAAAATCTGCCATCGCCTGCCTCATTTCTGGTAATCCCTGATAGCTTTGATAACCATGTCCGTTTTCGTCTTGAATTGCCGCAGCGACTGCTTCAATTACTGCTTTTGACGGACTCAAATCAGGGCTTCCAATTCCCATATTGATGATCGATTTTCCTTCAGACATCAACTGACGAACTTCTCTTAATTTTGATGAGAAGTAGTATTCTTCAACTGTGTCTAATCGTTTTGCTGTTGTAATCATTTTTTTTATTGCTTTAGGCTCTAAGCTTTAGGCTTTAGACTCTTTTTAAACTTTCTATTTTGGACTTTAAGACTTTCGACTTTCCAACTTTATGACTCAGTCAAAGGTTTTGTGTTTTTATATTCTCCTAATACTTTGAAATATTCTGCCATGATGTTTAATAACGCTTTGGCTTTTGCAAAATCTTCGTATTTTTCAAATGTCACGTCCACGAAGAATGAATATTTCCAAGGTGTTTCAATTTTTGGAAGCGACTGGATTTTTGTCAAATTCAGTTTGCAATCACTCATTACATTCAAAACCGCTGCTAAACTTCCTCTTTTATGATCCAATTCAAACTTAACAGATGCTCTGTTGATTTCACTTTCCGGCAAAAATGAATTTTGCTTTTTGATGATTACGAAACGTGTCATATTGTTTTTGATCGTTTGAATCGATGACACGATAATATCTAAATTGTACATTTCGGCTGCCGTTTCACTTGCAATTGCCGCAATTCCGGCTAATTGTTTTTCCTGAATTCTTCTTGCTGTTTCGGCTGTATCTTTATCCTCAACCAATTTGATATTTGGATATTGTTTCAGAAAATCCATACACTGCAAAAGTGCCATTGGATGTGAATGAACTTCTTTTATATCTTCAATTTTCTGACCTTTTAAAGCCATTAAATTCTGCTGAATGTTTAAATAATGCTCTCCAATAATGTGCAAATTATTCTTGTCGATCAAAGCATAATTCGGGATAATTGGTCCTGCAATTGAATTTTCGATCGCCATAACCGCCTGATCTGATTTTCCGGCAATAAGGCTGTCGATTAATTCTTCAAAAGACAAACATTCATCAATATCCACATTTTCAGAGAAATACTCTTTCACAACCTGATGATGAAATGATCCTTTTATACCTTGTATTGCAATTTTCGTTGTCATATAGTCAAAAAAAAATCCTGATTTGCATCAGGATTGTATATTAGTTTTATTTGTCTTAAATATTTCTCAAATAACCATAGCACAATCCTGACTTCTACTAAAGAAGAAATAAAAATTGTTGCTAAAATAAAAACGGTTACTTGCCATTTTGTTTGTGTTTTGTTTTAAATTCTCTGCGAATGTATAAATTATTTTTAGTGCACCAAAAAAAAGATTGCATTTTATGAAACAAAAAAGGATTTCTTAACAAATTTAGCAGGTTTTGTATGATAATATAAAAATATGGGCTTAAAATGAGAATATTAAAACGAGGTTCTAAGGTTCTGAGTTGCTAAGGTTCTAAGATTTTTTCGCCACGAATTCACGAATTAGCGTAAATCATTGTCGTTTTAATATTCAATTTCTCTAATTAAAGTATTGTCTTTCTCCTTTCTTGTCATTCCGAGGAACGAGGAATGACAGATTGAGGATACCAATCAAAACTTATGAAAACAACCCCGAAACCGGTTTATTCATAATCCCGATTTTAGAATAATCAAAATTCAATTTTTCTTTTAATAATGAGGCGTAAACACTTCTAAAATCGATTTGATATTTTAAATCGCCGTTATCCAAGTCGGCTAAATTTGGATTATTGCCTAAAATTGTTCCTTTGTTGTTTCCTCCTATGATAAACATTGGCGCCGCAGTTCCATGATCGGTTCCGTTTCCGTTGTCTTTTACTCTTCTTCCAAATTCAGAAAAAACAACAATAGTCACATTCTGCAATAATTGCGCTTGTTTCAAATCCTGGTAAAAACTGTACAAAGCATCATTCAGATCAGTTAATTTTTTCTCGTGAATCGCAATTTGATTATCATGCGTATCAAATCCGCCGAGCGACGTATAATATACTTTCGAATTCAAACTCCCTTTTATCAATCTTCCAATCCATTCCAGATTTTTGGACAACTCCGTTTTTGGATAGCTAATCTCGATTTTTGATTTCGCCAAAGCTTTCTGAATTTCTTCTGAACCTTCAGTAACAGAATTGGCAATTTTTCGAACAAAATCTAAATGTGGATTATTAGACAATGTTACATTTTCTTCTTTATCTGATTTTACTTTAAATCGGTTTGGATCTTTTACCGTTATAAAATTAGGTTCGACGCCTTTTAAAGCAAGATTATCAATAGAATCTAAATTTATTCCGGCCGTCGCCTGATGTTCGTTACACTGAAGATCTAAATACCTGCCAAGCCAGCCTTCATTGATATATTTATTAGAATCTGTTGCAGTTTGCCAAATTTCCTGACTTCTAAAATGCGACCGAATCGGTTCTGGATAACCCACATTCTGAATTACAGTCAAATCTCCGTTTTGTTGCATTTGGGCAAAATCTTTTAACGAAGGATGAAATGCCATTCCTTTATTTCTACCTATAACTAAATCTTTACTTAAAGCTATTTTGGTTCTATAATCGTAATACAAAGGATCGTCGTAAGGAATAAAGGTATTCAATCCATCATTTCCACCATTCAATTGTACAAAAACAACACATTGTTCACCAATAATCAAATTATTCTGCGATCCAAAAGCGTGCAAAAATTCAGGAAGCACGAGCATTCCGCCTGTAAAAGTTCCTGTCAATGTTAGAAAATCTCTTCTGTTCATGATTACTGCTTTTAGATTAATTGATATTCTGGAAGTTTTGTGATGTAATTAAAAAGTCGGATGACGGCAAAATTGGCGTGCGCTTCTTTTGGGTCAAAATCGTATTTGAGTAAATTCTCCATGTCTTTTTGCATGGAATCATTTACATCAAATAATAATCGGTTTGACAATTGGGCAATGATTGTTTTGTTGTTTCCATTGGAATCAAAATCAATTTTCACGTCGATTTTGTCGAATTCTAGTTTTGGTTTTTCATCTTCTCCTGTCATTGTATTCAATACTTTCTTTGAAATACTTCTTCCACTGCAAAGCAAATCAGATGTATTATTTCGCTGTAAATAAATTTGAGAAGTGAGCCAAGAATTTCCCCCATCCCAGCCTTTTACATTTACCTGATTGTATAAATCCATTCCTTGTTGGCGAAGAAAAAGTGCTATCATCGCGTCATCAAAATCTTTTACTTCCAATTCATCAATCAACTGAATGATATACACCAATGGGTCTTTGATTTTGTTTCCCGAATTCTCTTTGGCATATTCTTCGGTAAAAATTTTTGTCAGCAAAGGTTGGATTTCGAAGTTTTTCTTTCGGAAATAATCGCCATAATAAGTCACTAAATCTTCAGGCGGATTATCGTAAATAAACCATTTTAGAATTTTTCGAGTAATGAGATAAGGCGTATTTTTCTGTTCGAAAATAATATCCACAAGATCATCGGATTTCCAGTTTCCCGTTTTTCCGAAATACGTTTTATCACTGTTATCTTCAGGAATTTTTCTATAAACGCCTCCTTCATCGCCATAATTTAAACCTGCGAGTGCTTTTGCGCCTTCTTTGATATCATTTTCAGAATAATTTCCAATTCCGATAGTAAACAACTCCAACAATTCCCGACTTAAATTCTCATTGTATTTGCCTTTTTTATTGTCGACATTGTCTAAATACTTTATCATCGCGTTTGACTTTACGATTTGCTTGGTTAACTCTTTAAAGTTTCCGAAAGCATGTTCGCGCAAAATCATGTTATGCTGATAAATCCAGTAATTGACTTTTACTTTTTGCGAAGTAGAGACGAAATGATTGTGCCAAAAAACAACCATATTTTCCCGAAGCGGGAATTCATCTGTTCGCATTTTATTAATCCACCATCTTCTTAATTCAATGGCCGAATAAATTTCTTTTTTTAGAATTTTCTTTTTAGCATCAGAATCAGCATCTTTTATAGCCTGCTTAAATTCTTTTAATTCGATAAGTGTTTTGGGATCGTCTTCTAAAAAAGCAGGAAGTTCTTTATCGAATTTTGAATTATAGGAATTTTTTAGAAATTTTTCTAATCCTAGTTTTTCAATTTTATCAGATTCTTTTCCAGAAAAACCCAATCGTAATGACCAAAGATTGCTTTTTTTCATAATTCAGAAATTATTACAATAAGACTTTCCTTTCTCTTAAAGGTTTAATTCTTTAAAGAAACTAAGTTGCTAAGATTCTAAGGTACTAAGTTTTAAAAATCTTTGGTAATAATTAGAACGGGGATTTCTGATCAATATTGTCATCCCGAAGAACGAGGAATCTCTGAAAGAAGCTCGACAACAGAATCGGAAAATTTCTATACATAGAATGGATTAAAATCCATCCCTACAATATCTTTTGTTGCTATGAACGTCATCAAAAAAAATGCTGTAAAACAAAAAAGCAGTTATCATTACAATAACTGCTTTCTATACATTAAGCGTAATTTCATTTAACTATAATTCCCAATCTTTTGGCTTTCTTAAAACATATCCGTCTCTTTTAGAAACCTCTAAACTAAACTGACTATCTACAAGTTTTTTTCTTCCAATGGTTATTGAGCCTTTGGCAGCTAAAGCTACCGATTGATTATGCCTTTTGGGGGGAAATGCAGCGAAAACCCTTTTATTTTTAAATATTTCATGAACTGCTTTCATCGGAGGAACTAAATCACTGTCTCCAGAAATTAACATGGCCATATCATATTTATCCTGATAAGCATCAATTAAAATTTGTGTAGCAATGTTAACGTCAGTCATTTTCTCGTTGTATGTAGGCCATACGTTACTACATCTTCTACATTCTACAGTATCAGATTGATAATTACCATAATATATTTTAACACCCGTGCTTTCTAATGCCTCTAGATAAGTACTTTGTCTTTTTTGTTTATCTGGATTATTACTAACTCTACTTGTAAAGTATTTAACTTCAACTAATACTTGATTTGACTGTAATAGATTATCTACCAAAAGCCTTAAATGTAACCATTTACAGTTATCAAATCCTGCATCTAACATACCGAAATATAAATTAAATCCATCTACATACACAATTACTCTTTCTTTTTTAACTAAAACATTTGTTTCACTCATAATTTATTCGCTATATTTGCACCACATAAACAACACTAAAGATAGCATCTTTAGTCCGACGCCTCTTTTGAGGCGTTTCTCATTTAAAGACATCAGTATTCCTTGTTTAATCCTTTTCTTACAAAAGAATAAACAAGAATAATCAATAAATACTAAAATAAAAAATAATAACCTTACCTATTAGACATTTTCTAAATGGTAAGGTTATTTATTTTAAATTAAACCTCTTTAAGACCCACACATCTCACAATCCTCAGGATCTGCAGCTTGTGCTTTAAGCAACATCGCTTTATAATCCTCAACGCTGATTGCTTCCGTTTCTGCAACTAATGATGGAGCTGTTTCTTCTTTTTTATCGTTGTTTAATGTGAACTTAATCGCATCTACAGCTGCTTTTGTTCTTAAGTAATACATTCCTGTTTTTAAACCAGACTGCCAAGCGTAGAAATGCATTGACGTTAGTTTAGAATAGTTTGCATCTTGCATGAACAAGTTCAACGATTGAGATTGGTCAATAAAGTATCCTCTTTGACGAGACATATCGATAATATCTTTCATCGACATTTCCCAAACGGTTTTGTAAAGATCTTTTAAGTCTTGTGGAATCTTATCGATGTTTTGAACAGATCCGTTATGACGCATAATTTCTTGTTTCAAATCTTCGTTCCATAAACCTAGTTTTACTAAGTCTTCTAGTAAATGTTTGTTTACTACGATAAACTCTCCAGACAATACACGACGTGTGTAAATGTTTGATGTATATGGTTCGAAAGCTTCGTTGTTTCCAAGAATCTGAGAAGTCGATGCTGTCGGCATTGGCGCCACTAATAATGAGTTACGAACTCCATGTTCCATAACTTCTTTTCTTAATGAAGCCCAGTCCCAACGGCCTGATAATTCTTCATCTTTCATTCCCCACATATTGTATTGGAATTCTCCTTTAGACATTGGAGAACCTTCAAATGTAGAATATGGCCCTTCTTCTTTTGCCATTTCCATAGAAGCGGTTACAGCTGCGAAGTATAAAGTTTCGAAAATCTCTTGGTTTAACGCTTTTGCTTCGTCACTTGTAAATGGTAAACGCAACATGATAAAAGCATCTGCTAAACCTTGTACACCTAAACCAACTGGACGGTGGCGCATGTTAGAATTTTCAGCTTCTTTTACTGGGTAATAGTTTCTGTCAATTACTTTGTTCAAGTTACGAGTTACACGTTTTGTAACGTTGTAAAGCGCTTCATGATCAAATTTTCCGTTTTCGATGAACATTGGCAACGAAATAGAAGCCAAGTTACAAACAGCAATTTCATCTTTAGAAGTAAACTCCATAATCTCTGTACACAAGTTTGAAGAACGAATAGTTCCTAAATTCTTGTGGTTCGATTTACGGTTTGCTGCATCTTTATACAACATATATGGTGTTCCAGTCTCGATTTGAGATTCCAGGATTTTCTCCCATAATTCACGAGCACGGATTGTTTTTCTTCCTTTTCCTCTAAATTCATAATCCGTGTATAATGCTTCGAATTCATCTCCGTAAACATCATATAATCCTGGACATTCGTTTGGACACATTAAAGTCCACGTTGAATCTTCCTGAACACGTTTCATGAACAAATCTGAAGTCCACATCGCGAAGAATAAATCTCTCGCACGCATTTCTTCTTTTCCTGTATTTTTCTTTAAATCTAAGAAATCAAAGATATCAGCATGCCAAGTTTCGATGTAAATCGCAAAACTTCCTTTACGTTTTCCACCACCTTGATCTACGTAACGAGCGGTATCATTGAACACTCTCAACATCGGAACAATTCCGTTTGAAGTTCCGTTTGTACCGCGAATGTAAGAACCAGTCGCACGAACGTTATGAATAGACAAACCAATTCCTCCCGCTGATTGTGAAATTTTTGCTGTTTGTTTTAATGTATCATAAATTCCGTCAATACTATCATCCTGCATTGCCAAAAGGAAACAAGAAGACATTTGAGGTTTCGGCGTTCCTGCGTTGAACAACGTTGGCGTTGCGTGCGTAAAGAACTTTTTAGACATTAAATCGTAAGTTTCAATTACCGATTTTAAATCATCTAAGTGAATACCAACAGAAACACGCATTAACATGTGCTGCGGGCGCTCAACAATTTTTCCGTTTATTTTAAGAAGATAAGAACGCTCTAAAGTTTTAAAACCAAAGTAATCGTAATTAAAGTCTCTCGTATAAATGATATGAGAATCTAAAAAAGCAGCGTTTTCCTGAATCACTTTATAAACATCATCAGCAATTAACGGCGCTTCTTGTCCGTTTCTTGGATTTACATAGTGATACATATCTTTCATCGTTTCTGAGAAAGATTTTTTTGTATTAGAATGCAGATTTGAAATTGCCACACGAGCTGCCAATTGTGCATAATCAGGATGCGCAATAGTCATTGAAGCTGCCGTCTCTGCTGCAAGATTATCAAGTTCTGAAGTCGAAACTCCATCATACAATCCTTCGATAACTCTCATCGCTACCTTTACCGGATCTACAAGCTCATTCAAGCCGTAGCACAATTTTTTGATTCTTTCTGTAATCTTATCAAACATTACGGGCTCTCTGTGGCCATCTCTTTTTACTACATACATAAGCTTACCTTTTATAGTTATTGAAAAAATGAAAGTAACTAGAAAACGAATTCCAGTTCCTAAACATTGCGTGTTTTTAAATTATTTTTCGAGAATTACAGGATTCTCAATAGTTGCCCTTTTCCAATTTGAATATCAAACCGAAAAGCCGTTAAAATTGCTATTAAATCTCCGATTTGGGTGATAGAGATTCAACCTAATAAATGTTCTGTAAATATTTAATTATGGCTTTAGATAAAATCGGCCAGAATTAAAAAATGCTGTTGTTCTAAAAATCTGCGTCAAATGAAATTTTTTGAGCATCGCTGTCTGTGTTCATCACACCAGATTTTTGATACTCGGCAACACGTTTTTCAAAGAAATTAGTTTTTCCTTGAAGAGAGATCATGTCCATGAAATCAAACGGATTCGCTGATCCATACACACGCTCACAACCTAATTCTACTAGTAATCTGTCGGCAACAAATTCTAAGTATTGCGTCATTAAAGTCGCGTTCATACCAATTAAACTTACTGGAAGAGATTCTGTAACAAACTGTCTTTCGATATCAAGAGCATCAACAATGATTTCTTTGATTCTCTCTTTCGGTACTTTGTTTACCAAATGATGATTATGCAAGTGAACTGCAAAATCACAATGTACGCCTTCGTCACGAGAAATCAACTCATTAGAAAAAGTTAAACCTGGCATTAATCCACGTTTTTTCAACCAATAAATCGAACAGAAAGCTCCTGAGAAAAAGATTCCTTCAACAGCTGCAAAAGCAATAAGTCTTTCAGCAAATGAATCTGACTCGATCCATTTTAAAGCCCATTCCGCTTTTTTAGCAATTGCAGGAAAAACTTCTAAAGCATTAAATAGTTCCGTTTTCTCAGCTTCGTCTTTGACATAAGTATCAATCAATAAAGAATACGTTTCACTGTGAATGTTTTCCATCATGATCTGAAAACCATAGAAAAACTTCGCTTCTGCGTATTGCACTTCGTTTACAAAATTCTCAGCAAGATTCTCGTTTACGATTCCGTCAGAAGCTGCAAAGAATGCAAGGATATGTTTGATGAAATATCTTTCATCATCATTTAATTTGTTATTCCAGTCTGTCAAATCCTGGTGCAAGTCGATTTCTTCCGCAGTCCAAAAACTAGCTTCCATCTTTTTGTACCATTCCCAAATATCATGATGTTTAATTGGAAAAATAACGAAACGATTTTTATTTTCTTGTAATATTGGTTCGACTTGTGACATGACAATTTTTGTTTAATTTTTATACTGAAACTTTACTAATTCAGTAGACTACAAAGATTGTCAATTATCGCTAAAAATGAAAGTCAAACTTATTCACAATTCGACGTAGTTTTTAACAACGCCGAAAATTTGAAATGATTTTCATACAATAATTAATTTATTACAAATGAACACTTTAAAAGCATAAATAGCATCTTGAAGCCCCGTAGAATATAGACTTTTTGAAATAAAAAGCAAGAAATTTTAAATTGTTTTTAAAAGTTTTTTTTGAGCTAAAACTTTATTTTTTTTGAGTTAAAACGCGCTCTCGCAAAAGGGTATTTTTTACATTTGACTTTTACGAGTTTTTAAGTTCCTCAGCAACTTTCTCAAGTTCCAAATACCAATCTTCACCAAAGCGGCGAATCAAAGCTTCTTTAACAAATTTGTAAACCGGAACTTCTAATTCTTTACCCAAAGAACAGGCATCATCACAAATATCCCATTTATCGTAATTCACCGCAGCAAATTCTGTAAAATCTTTCACACGGATTGGATATAAATGACATGAAACTGGTTTTTTCCAGTCTACAATTCCTTGATTATAAGCTTGCTCAATGCCGCAAAGTGCCGTTTTTCCGTCAAAAATTACGTAAGCACAATCTTTATTATCAATAAGCGGCGTTTCAAGATCCCCGTCTGTTCCTTTTACCCAAGTCCCTTGTGCCTCAATAGCAGCAATACCTTCTTTTCTTAAAAAAGGCTTTACTTTTGGGTAAATCTCTTCCAAAATTTTAGTTTCAGCTTCATTCAGAGGCGCGCCCGCATTTCCATCGACGCAACAAGCCCCTTTGCATGCTGATAAATTACAAACAAATTCTTTTTCGAGGATATCCTCTGATACTATGGTTTTTCCTAATTGAAACATTTTGCAAAGGTAGCTAAAGATTCAGGAAATAAAAACCGCTCATCAATATATGTTCACAAACCTAACTAATTTAGAATGTTACCATTTTACCTACATAAATTTATAGTCGGATTTAGTAAATGTGTAAGCACTTTTTTCTAAACTGAGGCATTTCATCGTAGTTACTTTTCTGCTTTTTAAATCCTTCATTGTCATATCCATTAATAAGGTATGATCTTCGGGTTTAAAATAATTCGATAATCCTTCGGGCATTTTCCAGCCTTTCTGATTTTTGAACATATCGCCAAAGCTCACTTTTGCCTCGCTCGTGTAATAACAAATAATATCGTATTCATCATTTGTCATCTCAATTCCTTTACAATTGTAACCTAAAAAAGTTTTGTTTGGAAGTGTCTTATAAGTGAATTTTGATTTCTCTCCTTCTTTTTTCGCCATTTCTGTATAATCAGGCATTTTTGAAGCCGATGCCATTTTTTCCTTGCCGTTTCCAAAAGCAGTTACCGTAATACTGTTTTTAGAATCCATAATCATAAACATATCCTGACCTTGTCCCTGAGAAATATTCATTCCGAAATAAGCAGCATTAGGTTCCAGCAAATAATTTGCGTTCATCGCTTTTCCTTCATCGGTCTTAATTTCCATTATATATTTCCAACTGAAATTATAGGAATTTGGCACAACCGGGGGATCAACCTTATTTTTACCGTAACTTAAAACGGCATTTTCCATATTTACATTTTGATCAGCAGTTCCACTACCATTTTGGCTTTTTTGTTGCGCTGCTTTTTTAATTTGTTGCCAGATTTGGGCTTGTGAGCTATTTGACGAAAACAACAGACACAAGAAAACTATAACAAACATCATCTTTTTCATAATCTTTCCTTTTTAAGTTACAACAAATTTAGTAATTGATTTTCAGTAAGTTATATTTTTTTACGTTTTGTTTTTTTTTGTTTTTGTACAGACAAATAGCGAAATAAATTAAGTTCCAAAACAAACCGCCGTTTTTCCTTCAAATGTATAATTTAATCATCGCAATGTTACAAATATCACATTTTACACATATAAACAATGTTTTTATAACAAAAATACAATGTGTCAAAAAATCACCTAACTTTATTACCTACTTTTGCACCAAATTATTAATCGCTTAAAATCAGAGCTATATGTTAGAAATTGACTTTAAAGAAATTATTACGGTTGGAATGGTACTTTTTGCAGTAATTGATATTGTAGGATCAATTCCGATTATTGTGAATTTACGAGCAAAAGTTGGACATATCGACTCGGAAAAAGCTTCATTAGTCGCAGGCATGATTATGATTGTTTTTCTATTCGTTGGAGAAGGACTATTGAATTTAATTGGTATTGATGTACATTCATTTGCCGTTGCCGGATCTTTTGTATTATTCTTTCTTGCTTTAGAAATGATTTTAGGAATCAGAATTTATCGTGATGAAGAGCCAGGATCTGCCTCTATTGTTCCTTTAGCGTTTCCACTTATTGCCGGAGCCGGAACCATGACGACTTTATTATCACTTCGATCTCAATTTCACACCATCAATATTATTATCGCCATTTTACTAAATATTATACTGGTTTACATTGTTTTAAAATCGTCTAAGAAAATTGAAACGCTATTGGGTGAAAACGGACTGGGCGTGGTCCGCAAGACATTTGGCGTCATACTTTTAGCGATTGCTGTTAAATTATTCGCTGCTAATGTTAAAGGTTTGTTTGTCTAACATTTATTTTTATACTTTTACCCCATAAAATTTCTAAAAGCGAAACTTTAAGCTCTTTTTTAAAGATTTTGCTTTAATTATTTTAAACAAAAAACAACCAGATGAAAATTTTTACTTCAATATTAGTGCTTTTGGCATTGGCTTTAATTGTTTTTAATATTACGCTATTAGACTTTAAAAACCCTTTTCAGGGCGACAGCATGGTAGCTTTTATTGGAATCGTCGCTTCTTTCTGCGCCGTATTAATTCTTTTGATTTTTAGAATTTCAAAAAGAATTGAAGAAAAAACAAACGGCAGATAACAATGTTTGACGTTTTAATTATTGGTGGAGGAGTATCAGGAATGTCTTGTGCTCTCGTTTTAGGCTCTGCTAAAAATAAAGCTTTTGTTACAGATAAGAAAATCGGAATTTTTACACATCAAAAGAATTCTTCTCTACAGGAGGCAATCTTCTACAATGCTTATGGCATTACACCAGGAAAATTAGGCTCTGAATTACTTACAGAAAGCACGAAGGATTTAGCAACTACTTATCCGCATATTACTCAAATTGCAAATGAAAAAGTAATTAAAGTTGAAGGGCAATTTCCTGAATTTACTGTAACAACAAATAAAAACTCTTATAAAGCAAAAAGTATCGTTGTCGGAATTGGTTCTGCCAATACTTTTGACATTGAAGGTTTAATGCAGTTTGTTGAACCTCACAAAAAAGCACTTCCAGAAAAACAGCGAATTCAACTTAAAAACGAAGATCATAAAGTTGCTGAAGGTATTTATGTAATTGGAACTTTAGCGGGCTGGAGAAGTCAATTAGCCATTGCTGCTGGAAGCGGTGCCGCAGTTGCTACAGATATTCTTACTTTATGGAATAACGGTGTACAGACTCATTCACACGACAGTATTCGATAAAATTTAAAACATAAGTTTTTTTTTATTTTCAACCATTAAGAAATTAAGGCAAATTAAGTTTTTGCAGTTAATAAACTTAATTTTGAGCTATCACAAGAAATTAAGCATATAAAAAAACCATTAAGGGATTAAGTAAAAAGCTTTGAAGCTTAATAAACTTAATCCCTTAATGGTTTAAAGTTTTATAATGCGCTTATTTCACCGAGATAATCTGCGTAACCTTAATATGGTTTTCATCCTCAGATTTCCAGAATTCTCCTTTTACTGAAACTTCATCACCAATTTTTACTTGTTTGTAATTTTGCGGTCCGCCTACGTTTACGATACTGATTGTAGCAAAATAAACTTCTTTTTGAGCTGTGTTGATTTTAGCTGTGTAGCCGTCTTTACCGCCTTCAATTGATTCTACTTTTCCTGAAACTGTTTTTGTTGCGTCTTTCGCACCAGCGCAAGAAACTATAAAAGTCATCAACAATACAAGTAAACCTATTCTTTTTAAACTTTTCATCTTTTATATTTTAATTGCAAATTACGCTAAAGCATTTATTATGCTTGCTACCTTCTGTTTTAAGTTAATATTATTTTTAAACCAAAATTTATGCCAATGGAATGCAGCTTCCAGCAACAACTTTTAAATTTTCATCAAATTGTTTCCAAACCCTGATATATTTCAAAACACCATTTAGTGGAGTATTATCATAAGTCCCTTTTAATGAAACTACTACAGTTACAACAGCTATATCATCAATTATATTAATAATTTGATCTGAAGCTTCTAATGATTCGACTTGCATTTTTCCCGAACGATAGGAATCTAAATCGGAATCTTTTGTAATTGTATTTCCGTCAGGTAAATTGAAAAGTAAATCGTCGTGAAGGATTTTTTCTAGAGTTGAAACATCAGCATTTTTAATGGCTGTCAAAAGTTCGATTTCAGCATTTACAACGGCTTCTGTTTTCATATTTTAAATGTTTCAGGATTGTTTTTTTGGACTCAAAACCGACTTGATCATCGCGTCTTCTTTTAAAACTACATTATAATAATATATTTCGCCAAACAATTGTCTTGCAAATTCAGCTGTTATATAACGGTTTACCAAGGCTTTAGTTTTATCTAATTTCAAATCAAGACCCGTTATTGCTACGTAGTTTTTGAACTTTTTAAAATAAACATCTGAGTTTTTCATTTCGGCTAAAAATTCATTAAAATGAAGTCCGGCAAATGCTTTTCGGTTTTTATCCAATTCTTCAAAAACAAAATGGCCTACAATTCCGGTTTGAAGCAAATACGCAACATTTTCATTTCCATGTTCTGCTTCCATCGGAACAAAAACATCTGGAACTATTCCGCCGCCGCCGTAAACGATTTTACCTTTTGGTGTTTTGAATTTCAAAGAATCCGCCACTTTGATACTGTCTTTTGCATAAAGTTCTCCTGATTTTATTCTGGATTCTGATTCTTTAAAATATTCTTCATTTCCTTTTTTATACGGCTTTTGAATCGATCTTCCGGTTGGCGTATAATAACGTGCCACAGTCAATCTTACCGCTGATCCGTCATTAAAATCCATTTCACGCTGCACCAAACCTTTCCCAAAAGAACGACGTCCGACAATAATACCTCGATCATTATCCTGAATTGCTCCGGCTAAAATTTCACTTGCTGAAGCGCTGTTTTCATTTATTAAAACATAAACTTTACCGGTTTCAAAACTTCCTGCTTTTGTTGCATATGTTTTTTCAGTAGTACCATTTTTATTTTTCGTAAAAACAATCAACTGTTTGTCTTTCAAAAGCTCATCGGCAATTGCTACAGCTTCTTCCATATAACCGCCGCCGTTGTCTCGAAGATCAATTATCAGCGACTGAATTCCACTTTGTTTTAATCTCGTTAAACCGGTTTTAAACTCATTATAAGTCGTTTCGGCAAATCGGTTTATTTTGATATAACCTATATAATTTCCGACCAATACAGACACATCAACGCTTTTTATCGGAATAACATCTCTTCTTACTTTAAATTTCAGTTTCTTTTGCTCTGATTTTCTAAAAACGGTAAGCTCAATTTCAGAACCCTGAAGTCCTTTTAATTTGGAAAACAAACTATCAGAAGGCAATTTTCGTCCAAATAATTTTGTTTTTCCGGCAAATAAAATTCGATCCCCTGATTTTAATCCCGCTTTCGCAGAAGGCCCATTTTCGATAGGTTTTATAATCGCAACTGAATCTTTATACATATAAAAATTAATTCCGATTCCAACAAAATCGCCTTTCATGCTTTCGGCAACTTCGGCTTGTTCGCTTGGCGGAATATAAACAGAGTGCGGATCTAATTTGGAAAGAATATTATCAACTGTAAGATTTACAATTGAATCTGTATTGATACTGTCGACATATTCATTATTGATAAAATCGATCAGTTTATTTAATTTGGTTTTAGAGTAATTTTTAGCCAAAAGCTGATCATCTGCGGGAGCATTCATCAAGCTTCCGAGCACCGTTCCAAGAGCAAAAGTTGCTCCAATGACAATTGGCAAATATTTTGGATTAAATTTCATTACTCTTCTAAAACAGGAATATGTTCGACTTCGATACCTGCTTTTATTAAAAATTGAATTCCAGAATCATCACGATATCCATCTTTATACACCACTCTTTTTATTCCCGACTGATGTATTAATTTACTGCATTCTTTACAAGGCGAAAGTGTGATATATAAAGTTGCGCCTTCGCAAGATTGTGTCGACCGTGCTACTTTCAAAATTGCATTTGCTTCGGCATGCAATACATCCCAACGGGTTAAACCTTCTTCATCTTCGCAGCAATTTTCAAATCCCGACGGCGTACCATTGTATCCATCAGAGATAATCATTCGGTCTTTTACGATAATGGCGCCTACTTGTTTGCGTTTGCAATAAGAAAGCAAACTCCATTCTTTCGCAATTCTCAAATAAGCTTTATCGTATTTGTTTAATTTTTTTATTTCCATTTATTTTATCTGTTCCAAATAGGGCTTTCGATAATCATCGGAATCACAACTCCAACAATAAAAGCCGACATTACAAGTGCCCAATCGCGTTTTGAAAAACGAAATACGGTTTGCACTATATATGATAGTACCAAAACTACAAAAACTACAACTAACTGCGCTGCTTCGATTCCTAATGCAAATTCTCCTAAAGGTACTAATTTTGACGTTGCGGTACCACCTAAAATTGTTTTAAAATAATTTGAGAATCCAAGTCCGTGAATTATTCCAAAAAACAACGTAACCATAAAAATTAAATTTACACCTTCATTTTTAGTAGCTTTTCCTGCCGTAAACAAATGATATAAAGCTGTTATCAAAATGGTAATCGGAATTAAAAATTCGACCAAATTTACTTTGACAGCAATTATTCCGAAAACCGAAAGTATTAAAGCTAAAGTATGACCAATTGTAAAAACAGAAACAAGCAACAAAATGCGTTTCCAGTCTTTAAATGAATACGGAACTGTTAGTGCGATTAAAAAAAGAACGTGATCGTAGGCGTGGATATCTAAAACGTGTTTTAATCCTATCTGAAAATAAATCCAAAATTCTGACATAGGGGTTGTAATATTAAATGATTAGGGGATGTAAACTTACGATTTATTTTGAAAATGTCGTGAAGTCCTCCTCTAAAACAACGCAGAAAAATAAGTTAAATTTTATGAGAAATTTAAAATTATAAATTAAAATAACTTTTATCTTTGTTTAACAAAAATCTTAATTAATTATGTCATTTTCAGAATTATTTGATAGCGAATTCAAGCAAAGAAACAAAGGGCACTTTTCAGCTATCGTTCGTGTAGCGTTAGCAGATGGAGTTGTTTATCCAGAAGAAAAAGCCTTCTTAGACAAACTTGCTTCTCGTTTAGAAATTACAGAATCGGAATACGAAGAAATTCTTAGCGATCCATTAAAATATCCAATCAATCCACCTTATTCATATGTTCAGCGTTTAGAGCGTTTATATGATTTAACAAGAATGGTACATGTTGATCATCATCTTGAAGATAAACAAGAAGTATTGTTAAAAAAGATAAGTGTTGCGCTAGGATTCACGCCAAGCAACGTAGATTATATCATTGCAAAAGCATTGTCATTAGTTGACCAAAAAGTTGACGGCGACACTTTTATCTATGAAATGCAGCACATGCATAAATAATAGTTTTTCAGTTTTCGGTCGTAGTTTATAGTTACATAATCGAAAAATTGAAATACATTTTAAATTATAAACCCGACATATTTTTGAAATATGTCGGGTTTTTTCATAAAACTGAATTGTGTATTAATCCTTAATTAATTTCAAATTCAATTTTCCGTATTGATTTTGAGAATCATTTGCGGTAATTTCATAAGTATAGCTTCCTTTTTCCAATGGTGTTTCTCCAACATAATCAATAGGTTGTAATGTATAAGTTTTCCCTTCAATTTGTAATTCAACAAATGCGTAGCTATACGCAAACGAAAAACCTTTATAGTTTGTCTTCTGACCAGAATTTACATTCTCAAAATTCACATTGCCAGTTGTAGTATTTACTGTAATATTTTGAAAATTGAATTTACTGGCATTTGACAATCGAATTCTTAACTCAGACGAATCTTCCTTAGAAAAACGAGATGACGAATCATCACTAGAACAACCAAATAAAGCAAAAACCAAGACAACTAAAACAAATATATTTTTCATAAGTCTATTTTATTTAATAGATATTGAAAACACAAAAAGGTTGCGTAAAAGAATCTTACCGCTATTCAATCTCTGCCATAAATTCTTCGGCTTTTTCAACCATATTTTTGCTTCCGCAGAAAAACGGAACTCTTTGGTGCAATTCTGTCGGCTGGATTTCCATAATTCTTCCAAAACCGTCTGTTGCTTTTCCTCCCGCCTGTTCCGCAATAAATGCCATCGGATTACATTCATATAACAAACGTAGTTTTCCTTTTGGCGCTTTTGAACTTGTCGGATAAATATAAATACCACCTTTAATCATATTTCGGTGAAAATCGGCTACTAAACTTCCTATATATCGTGACGTATAAGGTCTGTCCTCTTCTTCACGCTGACAATATTTAATGTAATTTTTTACTCCTTGCGGAAAATGAACATAGTTCCCTTCGTTTACCGAATAGATATTTCCGTTTTCCGGAAACCTCATATTTGGATGCGAAAGATAAAATGTACCAATTGCCGGATTCAATGTAAAACCATTTACTCCATGTCCAGTTGTATAAACCAGCATTGTTGAAGTTCCATAAATTACATAACCTGCTGCCACTTGATTGATTCCCGGTTGTAAAAAATCCTCGATTGTTACCGGAGTTCCTATTTGCGTTATTCTTCTGAAAACAGAAAAAATCGTTCCTACAGAAACATTTACATCAATGTTTGAAGATCCGTCAAGTGGATCCATCAAGATCACGTACTTATTATTATGACTGTTGTCGCTCCCCTGAACAGTTATAAAATCGTCGTTTTCTTCTGAAGCAATACCACAGACAATCTCACGGTTTATTAACGTCTGGATAAATACTTCGTTGGCATACACATCTAATTTTTGCTGGTCTTCTCCCTGAATATTCTGTTCGCCTGCCGCGCCAATAATATCCACAAGTCCTGCTTGGTTAACTTTATAGTTCACGACTTTTGCCGCCAAACGTATAGAGTTAATAATCCGGGAAAGTTCTCCCGACGAATACTGAAATGCTTTTTGGTTCTCAATAATAAACTCTCCCAGTGTTTTATTGCGTTCTTCCATTGCTATATCGTTATAGTTTTAATTTAAAGTCACAAATATCGCTTATTTTGTGAGAATGATTTAAAAATTATTTTGTTAGTTTGCTACTATTGTATATTTGCTAATTAATAGCAAAAAGTACCTTATAAATAAATGCTTTTTTAGCTAATAAACACTTAATAATACGAATAAATGAATATTAGAAAAGGAAATCCCGAAGACATGAAATCGGTTTTAGGGCTAATACAGGAGCTGGCAATATTCGAAAAAGAACCGGAAGCTGTCGTAATTACAGAAGAAGATTTAGTTCGTGACGGATTTGGAGAAAAACCGCTTTTTCAGGTTTTCGTTGCCGAAATTGAAAGTAATTCAGAAGAAAGCAAAAACGGAAAAGAAATAGTTGGAATTGCGTTGTACTATTACCGTTATTCAACCTGGAAAGGAAAAACAATACATCTTGAAGATTTGATTGTAAAAGAAAAAATGCGTGGTACTGGTTTAGGATCAGCGCTTTATGCTGAAATCATGAAACAAGGAAAAAAAGATGGTGTTCGAAGAGTCGAATGGAATGTTTTAGCATGGAATACACCTGCAGTTAATTTTTACAAGAATTCTGGCGCAAGAATTCTGGAAGACTGGCAAGTTGTTCAAATGGACGAAGCTGGAGTTAATTCGTTTCTAGAAAAATTATAAAAACAAAAAATATAGGATTTCGCCTCAAATCTGAAATCTAAAAACTAAAAATCTATAAATTAATAATGAGAGTATTTAAATTTGGAGGAGCATCGGTAAAAGATGCAGATGGAATTAAAAACGTATACGACGTTTTGCAAAAAGTAGGTTATGAAGACGTGATTCTTGTAGTTTCGGCTATGGGAAAAACAACAAATGCTCTTGAGGTTGTAATAAAGAATTACTTTGATAAATCGGCAGAATTAAATTCTTCTGTTCAGGAAATAAAAAAATACCACAATCAAATATTATTGGATTTATTTGAAGATGAAAAACATCAGGTTTTTGCAGCTGTAAATGAGCAATTTGCTGAACTTGAATATTTTTTAGCGCACAATAAATCACCAAATTATAACTTTGTTTACGATCAGATTGTAAGTTTTGGAGAATTGATTTCTACAAATATTTTAAGTCACTATATGAATTTCAGAGGAATTCAAACGCAATGGCTTGATGTTCGTAATTTCATTAAAACCAATGCAAACTATAGAGATGCCGAAGTAGATTGGGAAGCAACTCAACAAAACATCAGCAAAAATGTCCCAAGAAAACAGCTAAATATCACACAAGGATTTTTAGGTGCTGACGAAAACAATTTTACTACAACTCTTGGTCGTGAAGGTTCTGATTATACTGCCGGAATTTTTGCTTATTGCTTAAATGCTGAAAGCGTGACGATCTGGAAAGACGTTCCTGGCGTTATGAATGCCGATCCGCGTTATTTTGAAAATGCTAGTTTGCTAAACCAGATTTCGTATCGTGAAGCTATCGAATTAGCGTTTTACGGAGCAACGGTTATTCACCCAAAAACATTGCAACCATTACAAAAAAAAGAAATCCCATTATACGTAAAATCATTTATCAATCCGTTATTAAAAGGAACTTGTGTTTCAAAAGGAGTTGATTTGGAGCCACAATATCCATGTTTTATCGTAAAAAGAGAGCAACTTTTAATTTCACTTTCTTCAATTGATTTCTCTTTCATTATGGAAGAAAACATTAGTGAGATTTTTGGTTTATTCCACGAATTTAAAATCAAAGTGAATTTGATTCAGAATTCGGCGATTAGTTTCTCTGTTTGTGTGGAAGATAAATTTGGAAACTTCAATGATTTGAATGCGATTCTTTCGAAAAAATTCAAAGTTGATTACAGCGAAAATGTAACCTTATATACAATACGTCACTTTACGGAACAAGCTGCTGAAACGGTTGAAAAAGATAAAGAAGTTTTACTGAAACAAGTTAGCCGTGAAACTATGCAGATCGTGACTAAAGAGCTCAATTAATATTGCTTTATAAAAGGTAATTATTTCAATTCAAATATATTTTCGAAAGGCTTCACTTAATTGGTGGAGCCTTTTTTATATACTCTTCACTTTTTGACACTCTTCTTTTATTATTTCCTCACATTAAATTTATTAATAGAAAATTACTACATTTATCAAAAATATAAAATCTGTTAACCATAGAATAATTTTAAAACCAAACAATATATTATGTATAAAAGTGTAAAAATCATGACGTGGGTTGTTGTAGCTCTTATGATGCTTAATGCCAATCAACATTTTCTGTCAGACAAAATGTTTGCCAATATGATGCTTTTGTTGTTAGTCGCTTTCATCGTAAATATAATTGGTTTGAGTTTCAAAAAAAATTAACCCAAAAAACAAAGAGAATAGTAATAATCTAAAAAACTTAAAATGACCAAAAAGAACTTTTTACTTGTTATTATTATTTTTAGTTTATTATACATCGGTATATCTTTAAGTCCGTTGCTCACAAAAGACGTCAAAGATATTTCTTATTCAGATTTTAGATTAGTGATTGGTCCTTTTCTAGCTACAATTGGAATTCTCATTACCTATACACAGCTAAAAGAAGGAAAAACGAATAAGTAATAACAATCTTTCTACTGATTACTGATATGGAAAATCAAAAAGCATCTGAAAAAGAAAAAAACAATTGGCATAACGATCCTAATAATTGGGTTTGGGGAATTCTTTTATTATAACCCAGAATACAAAAGAATGTTTCCTCCTAAAAAAATAAAAGAATTTGGCTGGACTATTAATTTTGCAAATCCTAATTCGGTGTTTATTTGTGTTATTCTGATTCTTGTTTTAATGGTTATTTCAGAAAGTATCAAGTAATTTACCTCGCTCTATTATTCTCCGTTTGCTCAATTTCTGATTTTCTATAAGTCGCCTTTTTAGAATTTCCGAAACTGTATGTTGCAATTAATTTAAAATAATCCGTACTATACGTTCGGTGATAATAAATCTGAGTCTGTCCGACATTATAATCGCCAGAAACCATAAACTTATGAAAAATGTCGTTTGCGGTAAAATTGAGTTTTAATGCATCTTTGAAAAAATTTCTCTCTATTCCTAAAGTCACAGTCGAACGGCCATTTTCACTTCCTAATCCATAACTCCTATCACTTAAATACCAGGCCAAAAGCTGCAATTTAAAAAGCTTAGGAATCGTAAATGTATTATTAGTATATAAATAAATCTGAGGCTCCACGGGGCTAAAAGCAAATGCATAATAATTGTCTACAGATTTTTGCCAGGCAATACTTGCTGTGTTAACAGAATTCCACCATTTGATATTGAAAGATCTGGATAGTGAAGTAAAAAATGTATGCCCTTTTTCAAGATTCAGCGCTCTTAAAATATAGCTGTTTGGTGTGTCGCCACGTAAAGCCGCCGCAGAAATCGGATCAATTTTATAAGTGTAGCCAACTTTAAAATCCAACTTTTTGTACATCGTGCCTATTTCAAAAGCGTGTGTCTTTTCTGGAAGAAGATTCGGATTTCCTTCAATAGTCGTAAACGGATCTTGATAAATCACATACGGATTTAAAGCCTGATATCTGGGTCTTGTAATTCTGGAAACATAAGAAAAATGTCCTTTCCAATCTTCTGAAAGATCAAAATTTAAAAGTGCATTTGGGAAAAAATTACGGTACGATTTCTCAAATTTCTGAATTCCGTTGGCATTTGTGAATAAATCATAACTTGTTTTTTCGGCTCTTACGCCAAGAGAAAAATTGACTTTTTTGTTTAATGTTCCAATATAATTAAAGTAAGCAGCCGCAATTTTTTCATTGTATTCAAAATCACTCGAAAGCTCATCGTCCAACTCAAAATTTACATTATCATCCGCAATCAGAAAATCTGTTTCTGATTTTATCGTGGCATGACTTAATTTTGCTCCTACTTCAAGTTTTGTTTTTTCATCAATTTTCTTCAAATAATCGGCTTGAACTGCGGTTATATTGATTCGACTTCCAACATTATTCTTCAAATATCTTTCAGAATCTGTTTGTTCTGCCAAACTGCTTTCTTCAATAAAATCTCGTATAGTTTGATTGTAATTGGAAAACTGAGACCCTATAAACAGTGTAGAACCTTTATCGGTTGTCCAGTTATAATTCAAATTGATAAACTGGTTTAACAACACATCGTTTCGGTCAACATCTGTGGCATAAAAACTATTTCCTGAATTGTTGGTTATGGAATTCCTGCTTTCTGTAATTCCGCCTAAATCATTCACGTTTCCGCTATAAGCCAATGAAATATAATTATTTGGAGAAAAACTATATTGAAGTCCGAATCCGAAATTAGAATAATTATTAAATCTTCTTTTCCAATCAGTTGTCAATTCAGATTTCATAAAATCATCAGGATTGGGACGTGTTCTGGTAGTATACAGCAATTCTCGATTTCTTCCTAACTGCAAACCGTAATTGGTTACAAAAGAAAACTTTCCTTTAGAATAATTAAAATCAAAAAGCGTGTTATAAATTGTCCCGCCAAATTTAGAAACTGTTACGTGCTGATTGACAGTTCCCATTATACCGCTTTCAATATTTTGTTTGGTCATAATATTGATTACCGCTTTTCCTTCGGCATCGTATCTCGCAGAAGGATTGGAAATGACTTCGATCTTCTGAATTTGCGAAACCGGAATTGCCGCAAACCTTTCGTAATTAATCAAAACTCCATTGAGATAAATAACGGCTTCTCCTTTTCCGACAACGCTGATTTCTCCGTCGGCAACCACAACATTTGGCACTCTTCCCAACAATTCGTTTACCGAACTACTCGTTGCGAGAACAGTTCCCTTTACATTGACATCGATATTTCCGTTGGCACCATATTTTAATAATGAAGGCTGGCTTTTTACTACAACCTCATTTAACTTATTATTATTTTCTGAAACTATAATGGAGCCCAAATCAATGTTTGATAAATTTGAAAATTTTATGCTCAAAAATTGATCTGCAAATTCTGTCGAAGTCAATTTCAGAATAATTTCATTTTGGTTGATATCTGATAATTGAAAAACGCCGTCTAAGAAATCCTGTTGCTTTATGATTACAGAATCGCGAACAGAAAGAACAGATGCATTTCCCATCATCAACTCGTTATTTCGATTAACAACTTTGCCCGAAATTTTTTGGATTGATTGCGCTCTTGATGACACAGAATTAAAAAGAAAAAAATAAAAATAAATGAAAACCAGAATTAGAAACCTCATAAAATTTAGGGATTAAGATTTGACTTTTTGCAGCAACAAAAGTCAGTTCAAAATCACGAAACGAGGTAATCAAAAGTGAAATCAGGAGTACGGATTTATAAATCGATACTCTATTTTATGGCTGTAAAGCCTGAATTTGATAATTTAATGGTGTAGTTCCAGTATGTTTTTTAAACGCTGCAAAGAAGGTTGATTTCGAATTAAAACCAACATCGTAACCAACAGATTCTAATGTTAGTTTATCGTTTGAGGCAATAATTTCACAAGCATTATTGATTCTGAATTCATTCACGAAACTTGTAAAGTTCTTGCCCAGACTATTATTTAAAAACTGGGACAATTGATGGCTTGATACATTTATTTCTTCAGATAAATCTTTTAAACTCAAATTCGGGTTTTTATATAAGGCTTTTTCATTCATGATTTTTTCCAGCTTTTGAGATAAAATTAAAGCTTCTTCATTGTTCATTTTTTTGTCTTTTTGAATGTTTAGAAGAAATAAATCATCGGTTCTTTTTCTGTATAAAAGCACCAGAATGATCAGATATAAAATAAAAGTAAAGGCAAGCGCACCTGTAATGCAGGAAACAAAAGGCACTCTGGAAAATCCTAAAAAGTACGAGATAAATAGTGATGCGTTTCCCAGAAAAATTATTCCAAACCATCTTTCGGAAGGAGTTGATTTGCTGTAATGCTGAATTACTTTTTGAAGCAATAATCGGCTTTCAAAACCTGAAAGAAAAATATAGAAAAACCACTGAAAGAAAATTAAAGCAACAAAATAATCATTCCATAAAACGGGATAATTTTGATATGGAAACACAAAACCTATTATTAAAATTGTACCAATCCAAATTCCTAAATGCCACTTCCATTGTTTAGAAATACTATTTCGGATTCCTGATTTTAAAACATAATACAAAAACGGACCGATTAACAAACAAGCCGAAAGTCCAACTTGAAGATCAATTTTGGGTAAATCAATATTAAAATAAACAAAAACCGTAACCGAAATTCTCGTACTTAAAACAAATAAAAGCGCGCCAAGAAAAAGATTGGAAAGATATTTTTTTTTGGTAAAAAACAAAAAATACAGACTCAGAATAAATCCGTTGAAGGCGCCCAAAGCTCCAAAAAAGAACAGTATTTCTTTACCTATACTCATCTTTTACATTTGTAAAGCCTGAAGCTGATAATTTAGAGGCGTTGTTCCGGTATGTTTTTTAAAGGCAGCGAAAAATGTCGATTTCGAATTAAATCCAACATCATAACCGACAGATTCCAAAGTCAGTTTATCATTTGAAGTAATAATTTTACAAGCTTCATTTATTCTAAATTCGTTTACAAAGCTGGTAAAATTCTTCCCCAGATTATTATTTAAAAACTGTGATAATTGATGACTCGAGATATTAATTTCCCGCGATAAATCCTGTAAATTCAGGTTTGGATTTTTATATAAACCTTTTTCATACATTATATTTTCTAATTTTTCAGAAAGAAAAACGGCTTCGGCATCATCTATTTTTTTACCTGAAATCTTTTGACTATTGAGCAAAAACAAATCGTCGGTTTTTTTTCGGTATAAAAGAATCGAAATAATCAGATATAAAATAAAAGAAAAAACAACCGCGCCACTTATATAAGTTGCTGCCGAAGCACCCATAATCGCTAAAAAGTAAAAAAGAAATAATAAAAAATTTCCCAGAAAAAGAGTTCCAAACCACATTTCAGACGGACTGGTTTTTTCTTTTGCAGTGAAAATTTTCTTTAAAATACCTCGAATTGTAAATCCTGAAAAAATAATATATACAAACCACTGAAAGTAAATCATTCTAATAAAATAAAAACTCCAAAGCGTTGTATGAGTTTGGTACGGATATAGTATTCCGGAGCCCACAATCAGGATTCCCCAAAACAGGAGCATCATTTTCCAGGATTTTGGCATTACATTGATTTCATCAACCGCCGATCTTAGAAAATAATACAAACACGGACCAATAAAAAAACAAGCAGTAAGTCCTAACTGCAAATACATTTTTGGCAGTTCAGGATGAAAATAAACAAAAACAGACTTTCCAATTCGTATGCTTAATGCAAACAAAAGTGCCCCAAGGAAATAATTTGTGAGGTATTTTTTTTTCGTAAAAAAGAAAAAATAAACTCCCAAAATAATTCCGTTGAAAGATCCCAAAGCGCTAAAAAAAAATAAGAGTTCTTTGCTGGTATCCATAATTTAAGTTCGATATATCTAGAACAAAGCTAAAAAAAAGATTGATTTATGATGAGAATTATACTTCAAATTATAATTAAAAATAAGGTTTAAAATGAGAAAACGAACTTAAAATCAATCAATTGTCCAATAAATAAAAGCCTCACAATTTCTTGATTATAAATACTACTTTTGAATTTTTAGAGTTAAAGTATTTATGCTGAAAAAATTACTGTTTTTACCGGTTATCATCTGGTTTTCTGGGCTTCATGCACAGGAAACAGAATCATCGTATAAAACAAAAAAAGTGATTGCTTCCCGCGACACCATTCATCTGGAAAAATTCAGTATAAATCCAAGTTACTTTCAGCTTTTGAACACTAAAAATGAAGCTGTCGATTCTACTTTTTATAAAATTGATTTTCAAAAAGGAACACTTCTTTTAAATGAAAAATTCACTTCGATTTCAGATACTTTAATTGTTAATTATTTAAAATATCCAGATTTTATTACCAAAGAATATAGTCTTTACAAATCAGATCAAGTTGTCAGTAATGAAGCAGGTTCTGAAAAACTGTATAAAATTGATAACAAAAACACCAAAAAAGTTGTTCCATTTGATGGTTTAAATACCTCAGGAAGTATTACGCGTGGCGTTACTGTTGGGAACAATCAAAATACGGTTTTAAATTCTAACCTAGATTTACAGATTACTGGAAAAATCTCCGATAAAGTCAGTCTCCGGGCTTCTCTTCAGGACAATAATATTCCGTTACAAGATGGCGGTTATTCGCAAAAGCTGGATCAGTTTGACAATATTTTCATGGAGCTTTTCAGCGATGACTGGAACATTCGAGCAGGCGATGTTTTTCTGGAAAACCGAAAAACACAATTTCTTAATTTCAATAAAAAAGTTCAGGGACTTTCTGCTAGTTTCGATTTTGATACTGAAAAAAGCAAAACCAACATTTTTGCATCGGTGGCGTTTGTGAAAGGACAATATGCAAAAAGTACTTTTACAGGACAGGAAGGTAATCAAGGTCCGTATAAATTGAAAGGTCAAAATGGCGAATTGTATGTTTTGGTCATTTCAGGTTCTGAGCGCGTTTATGTAAATGGTGTTTTGCTAAAACGCGGTGAAAACAACGATTATGTAATTGATTATAATGCGGGCGAAATTGTTTTTACGTCACTTTTCACTATTACTTCTGAAATGCGTATCAATATTGAATACCAATATTCGGAACGGAATTATAACCGATTGGTAACCTATGCCGGTGGAACTCATGAGAACAAAAACTGGAGTTTTGGCGGTTATATCTATTCTGAAAGTGATTTGAAAAATCAGCCTTTGCAACAAAATCTTTCTGCAGATCAGGTTCAGGTTTTGAAAGTTGCGGGCGACAATCCCGATTTGATGAAAGCACCTTCGGCTTATGAAGATAAATATGCCGATAATAAAATTTTGTACAAAAAAACAGTCATCAATTCAGTTGAAGTTTATGAATATTCGAATAATCCTGCTGACGTTTTGTACAATGTAAAATTCAGTCTTGTGGGAAATAATGCCGGAAATTACATTATCCAAAACAATAATTCGGTTGAAAGAATTTACGAATATGTGCCGCCGGTAAACGGAATTCTTCAGGGAAATTATGAACCAATTGTGCAATTAGTTCCGCCAATAAAATTGCAAGTTGCTACTTTTTTAGGGAAATATAATCCGAATGAAAAAACACTTGCCGATTTTGAACTTGCCGTAAGCAACAACGACAAAAATTTATTTTCGGGTATTGACGATGGAAATAACGAAGGAATTGCTTTTAAAACCAATCTTAAAAAACGTCTTTTTACCAAAAGTTGGACACTTGATGCATTTGCAAATTATCAATATGTTGCAGAAAATTTCAAGTCGGTTGAGCGTTTGTATAATATTGAATTTAACCGCGACTGGAACTTAAACACTACTCTTTTAGGAAATCAGAGTTTATTATCTACTGGTTTTAGTTTTGATTTATTTGCAAAAAAGAAAACTTCGAATGTTGGATTATTGACGTATCAATTTGAGAAATTAGATTTTAGCGAAAGTTACACAGGAACGCGCCACACTACAACAGCGTTTTTTAAAATAAAAAAATGGACATTTGAAAACCAGGGAAGTTTCCTGAATTCAGATGCGACAACATCAACTTCAAAATTTATTCGGAATCAAACGCGAACGAAATATCATTTTGGCAAAAACTGGATTGGCGCCAGCATGCAACTTGAAGACAATCAGGAAAAAGACAAAGTGACCAATCAATTTTCGGCTTTAAGCCAAAGATTTTCAGAATTTGGCGGTTTTATCGGGCGCGGTGACAGTACTAAAGTTTTTGTCGAATTGGGTTTTCTACAACGCAAAAACGACAGTTTGCAAAATGGATTATTACAGCATGTCAATAATTCACAGACTTATTATTTAAAATCGAAATTGATTCAGAATAAAAAAACAAATTTGGCTGTTTATGCAAGTTATCGAAATTTAGATTTTACAGATCCAAATCGGGAAAACGAACCCTCTTTAAACTCTAGAATTCTTTACAACGATCGTTTTTTTAATCAGCTAATGCAAATTGGAACTGCTTATGAAACGAGTTCAGGAACGATTGCACAACAGGAATTCACTTATATTGAAGTTCCAACTGGACAAGGTGTTTACACTTGGAACGATTATAATGGCAATGGTATTCAGGAACTAGAAGAATTTGAAATTGCTCAATTTCCAGATCAGGCACGATTTATCAGAATCTTTTTACCGAATCAAGTTTACATAAAAACCAATCAAAATAAATTTTCACAGTCATTAACGCTGAACCCGACGCAATGGCAAAATGAAAAAGGTCTTAAAAAATTTGCTTCGTATTTCTATAATCAAACTTCCTTTATTATGGATCGAAAAGTAAAAAGCCAAGGCCAGCGTTTAGAACTAAATCCGTTTGAATCTTCAGAAGAAAATATTTTGGGGTTAAATTCAAGTTTGAGAAACAGTTTGTACTTTAATCGAGGCAAACAAAAACATTCGGTTACCTATTCTTATTTAGTCAATAAAGGGAAAAATCTGCTTTCTGTAGGATCGCAAAATGTCACGAACAATTCACATCAATTGCAATACACCCATTTGTATAAAAAAACCTGGCTTTTTAATTTTTTCACCAAAACCATAAAAACTGATTTAGTCTCAGAAGATTTTGTAGAAAAAAATTATGATTTAAAAGGCTATCAGATTGCGCCAAAAATCAGTTATTTATTTTCAAAAAACACAAGTCTGGATTTCTTTTATGAATTTCAGAATAAAGAAAACCAGATTGGAAATTTAGAAACTTTGGTTCAAAAAAGACTTGGAACATCATTTTCATTTGCCGGAGAAAAAAAAGTAACACTAAATGGCGAATTTTCATTTTATGACAACAAATTTAACGGAAATGAATTTTCATCGGTCGGTTATCAAATGCTTGAAGGACTTCAGGCAGGACAAAACTTGGTCTGGAAACTGCTGTTACAGAAAAACATAACATCATTTTTAGATATCAATTTAAACTATCAGGGCCGAAAAAGCGAAACTGGAGCAACCATACACACAGGAAACGTAAACCTTCGTGCATATTTTTAATGCGATGCGAAAAAAGTGACAATAAATTGATTAATTTTAATAGAAATTTAAACATGTAACCTTATGAAAAAATTATTATTACTTTGTTTTATAGTTGTTTTCTCATCTAATTTCTATGGTCAGGACGCCGCTGTAAAAGCAACAAAGAGCCAAACTGAAGCAGCTGCAAAAAAAGCAAAAGCTGACGCAAAAAAAGAAGCTGACAAATCTAAAAAAGCGGCAGACAAATCTAAGAAAGCAGCAGACGATGCGACCGCAGCTTCAACAAAAGCTAAAAAAGAATCGGCTAGCGATGCTAAAAAAGCAGCAGACAAATCTAAGAAAGCAGCAGACGATGCAACCGCAGCTGCAACAAAAGCTAAAAAAGAATCAGCCAGTGCTGCTAAGAAATCTGCAGATAAAGAAGCTGCAAAAGCAAAAACCGAGGCTGATAAAGCAAAAAAATCAGCAACAAAAGCTGATGCTGCAAGCAAAAGTGCAAAAGCGGAAGCCGATAAAGCTAAAAAATCAGCTTCTAAGACTTTAAAAGAAACTAATGAAAAAGCTCCAAAAACACCAGATAAAGTTACAGGAGAATACAACGGAAAAAAAGTATACACCGGACCAAAAGGCGGTAAATACTACATTAATAAAAATGGAAATAAAACTTATATTCAAGATTAGGGACTGAGGTTTTAAGGGACTGAGGTTCTAAGTTATTGAAATACGACATTTAAAAAGCCGAACTTGCGTTCGGCTTTTTTATTTAATACAAAAACCTTAGAACCTTAGCGCCTTAGTACCTTAGCACCTTAAAAAAAAAATATTCAGTTAATAATTTAGTAATATGTCCGAAATATCATCAAAAACATATTTCTTTATATTCGCTTTTAAAAAGCGTTAAACTATGAGCATTGACTATTCTGCGAACAAAACAATTTTAGTTGCTCCATTAAACTGGGGATTAGGCCATGCCACGAGATGTATCCCAATTATTAAAGCGCTTCAAGAGAATAATTTCATTCCGATTATTGCTTCTGATGGAGTTGCACTTGCTTTATTGCGAAAAGAATTTCCGTATATACAAACGTTAGAACTACCTTCTTATCATATTGAATATGCTAAAAACGGCAAAAACTTCAAATGGAAACTGATTAAGAATCTTCCAAAAATGATTACAGCTATTTTGGATGAGAAAAAAGTCGTGAATTCCTGGATCAAAAAACATGGAATTGACGGCATCATTTCTGATAATCGATTGGGAGTTTTCAGTAAAAGAGTCCCTTCTGTTTTTATGACACATCAATTGAATGTAATGACAGGAAACACAACTTGGTTTACAAGCAAATGCCATCAACATATTATCAAAAAATATACGGAGTGCTGGGTTCCTGATACAAATGAAGAAACTAATCTTACTGGAGATTTAGGACATCTTAAAAACGATCATCTTAATTTAAAATATATTGGCCCTTTAAGCAGAATGAAAAAGAAGGAAACACCAATAATTTATGATTTAATGATTATTCTATCTGGTCCTGAACCTCAACGTACTTATCTGGACGAAAAGTTACAAAAGGAAGTTTCTAATTTCAAAGGAAAAGTGGTCTTTGTTCAAGGTATCGTAGAGAAAGTACAATGCAAATGGCAGGCAGGAAATGTTACCTATTATAATTTTATGAATTCAAAACAGCTGGAACAGACTTTCAATGAGAGTGAATTTGTTCTTTGCCGTTCTGGATATACTACTGTTATGGATTTGGCAAAATTGGGCAAAAAAGCCTTTTTTATTCCAACTCCTGGACAATACGAACAAGAATATCTGGCGATTAAACTTCAGGAAGAAAATTTGGTACCGTATGCAATGCAAGACGACTTTACCATTGAAGATCTTTCAAAAGTAAAGTCGTTTAAAGGATTGTCCCAATTTAAAAATGATATTGACTGGGATAAATTATTTTCAGTTTTTGAAGAAAATAATTCTCAACAATAAAAATCCGTTTCATCTGTGTCTATAATCAGAACACAGATGAAACGGATTCACTTCGTGAAAACACGGATAAATATGGATTTTATTCTTTTTAGAAGTTAAACTGTGCCTGTAATCGTAGCAAATTCCCTTCTTGTCTATTAATCGGGCGGGCACTGTCTTCAAAAGTTCTATCAGCGATGACATATTCGGCAGTTAATTCGAATGCTTTGATTGGCTGCCATTCGATACCAAATTGATAATCTCTCACAACATAACTTCTGGCATCTTTTTCATATTTTTTGCCTCCGTCATAATATTGAAATTGGGCATATGGATAAATATGCTGTTTCTTGTAATCCCATTTATAATTCAGTAAAACATAACCTCCATTCAAACTCTTTTCGTCAACAGTTTTTGTTGCTGGATTATAACGAGGTCCTTTACCAATATTATATTCTGTTTGGATTCCGAAAGGTTTTGGATACAAAACAAAAGTTGCGCCTACTCTTTCATCTTTCACATATTTAGGATCATTAACAATTACTCCTGTAGAAATTTCATCTGTAAAAGCCCACTTACCATCATAAGCCTGAATTCCAGGTTCAATAATCTGGCTTCCAATTACAAAAGGATAAGAAACTCTGGCTACTACATTCAAATCTCTGTTTGCATCTATTTTATTGGCAATTTGTCCGTTATAAACTCCAAAAGCAAAAACTCCAAAATCGCCTGAACCTTTATAACCATCTTTCACTAACATGGCAAAACGCTCTCTGATTTCGGCTGGAGCCCAATAAAAAATCAACCCTAAATCACGTTCATTTGCTATTGAACTGTTTATTCCGTCTGGACGATCCAGGGTTAAACGTTGCGAGCTAGACTGCATATTTATAAATCCATAAGGAATTTTACTTTGTCCGACACGAACACGATATTCTCTTTTCTTATCAAAAGAAAGGTCAAAATACAAATCGCGAATTTGAACAAAATTTTGGATTCCGGTAACTGGTGAGCTGGCAAAATCAGGTTGGAAATAGAAAAATACATTAGGATGCACCTGACCAGAAAACACTAAACGTGCACGACGAATAAAAAGTCCGTTGTTTGCTTTTGCGTCTGGAGCTGTTGAAGTTGTTCCCCAAGATCTGTCACATTGGTCGCAGGCCACCTTATCGTTTGTAGAAAACAAACCATTGTATCGAATTTGGGCATAACCCCTTAAAGAGATCTTATCATACCAATGTTCTTCAATACCTCCTCCAGATTTTGTTTCTGGAAGTTTAGCTTTATTGATGGAATCTAAAATACGAAGTACTTCATTTTTTACTTCTTGTTTATTTACATTCTGCTGATTTACATCTTGTGCATTTACTGCTATTGTAAGCAACATTGTCATCACAAGAACTAATTTTTTTATCATTTTTCTTTACCCTTAGTTTCAGGATGCAAAGATGACGCACCTATGTTAAGAAATCATTAACAAGATGTTACTATAATAAAAATTTAATGTTAGGCACTGAAGCCCAAAGTTTTTTTAATGTTAAAAGCTTTGTTTTACCGCTTCTGACAGAAGCCAGATTACAATTATTTAACCTCCGCTTTTATCGTTTTATTGGCTTTTTCGAGTGTAAAAGAAAATTCCGAACCAATTCCGAACTCACTTTCTACATAAACTTTCTCTTTATGAGCCTCAATAATATGTTTTACAATCGCTAATCCTAAACCAGAACCTCCTTCAGAACGGGTTCCGCTTTTGTCAACTCGGTAAAAACGTTCAAAAAGTCTTGAAATATTCTGTTTTTCGACTCCTTCTCCGTTATCACTAATTCGGATTAATACTTTTTTCTTAGTAAGATTTACAACGCCGACTTCAGTTAAACCGCCTTCTTTTCCATATTTAATAGAATTGACAATCAAGTTTTCCAGAACTTGCTGAATTCTGTCCTGATCTCCGCGAATAATTACGGATTGAACATTTTTACTTTCAAAAGCCAATTTGATTTTCTTTTTATCGGCTTTCATTTCTAACAAATCAAAGACATTCTGAATCAATTCGACAATATCAAAATCGGTCATATTCAAATCCAAATCTCCCGATTCTAATTTGGTAATCATATCCAAATCTTCAACTATATATATAAGGCGCTCTACACCTTTTTCGGCACGTTTTAAATATTTTTTACGAATGTGTTTGTCATCCATCGCACCATCTAACAAAGTCGAAACATAACCTTGCACTGTAAACAATGGCGTTTTAAGTTCGTGCGAAACGTTTCCTAAAAACTCTCTTCGATACTGTTCACGAATTTCAAGCATTTCGATTTCCAGCTTTTTATCAGTCGCAAATTTTTTCACTTCACGCGAAAGCGTTTCCATATCAGTTGTTATAGGCTGATTGATAAGCGGCGTTGATTCCAGTAACGAAACCTCATCGTAAATTTTCTTTACTCTTCTATAAATGAAACGTTCAACGCGATATTGAAGCACTAAAAAAGAGAAAATATAAATTGAAATTATAAAAACAATTCCAAAAGCAATTTGATGTTTCAGCTGATTTTTATAGAATAAAGACATCAACATCAGTACAAATCCCGTTGAGAAAAGACTGATATACAATGCCGATTTTATTGCGAATTTGTATGTTTTTTTAAAATTGATTTTCATTAAAAATAGTTCCCATTAAGGGATTAAGTAAAATTAAGTTTAACTCAAAAACCATATAAAAAACTGAAGTTCAAGTAAACTTCAATTTCTTATATGGTTTAAATATAGTGAATGTTTTAAATAATTTGAGTGAGCTTAAAATTAACTTCAGTTACATTGTTACTAAAAATCTTAGCAACTTAGTATCTTAGAATCTTAGCTACTTAAAAAATTAAACTTCAAATTTATAACCAACACCTTTTATGGTTTTAAAAAGGTCTTCGCCAATTTTCTCGCGAAGCTTTCTGATGTGAACGTCAATTGTTCGTCCTCCTACAACCACTTCATTTCCCCAAACTTTATCAAGGATCTCATCTCTTTTGAAAACTTTTCCTGGTTTAGAAGCCAGTAAGTAAAACAATTCGAATTCTTTTCTTGGCAAAGCAATTTCAACATTGCCTTTTATGATTTTATATTCTTCACGGTTAATCTCGATTCCGCCTACATTTATAGTGTCAGTAACGATTTCTTGTTCTTTTAACCTTCTTAACAAAGCCTTTACTTTACTGACCAATAATTTTGGTTTTATTGGCTTCGTGATATAGTCATCAGCACCTGCGTCAAAACCAGCTACTTGCGAATAATCCTCACTTCTTGCGGTTAAGAATGTTATGATAACATTATTTAATTCTGGAATTTTTCTGATGTGTTCACAAGCTTCCATCCCGTCCATTTCGGCCATCATTACATCCATGATGATTAATTCTGGCAATTCTTTCTGAGCTTTTGCTATCGCTTCTTTTCCATTTGAAGCTGTTACAATTTGATAGCCTTCCTGAGCAAGGTTATAGCCAACGATTTCTAAGATATCTGGTTCATCGTCAACTAATAAAATCTTGGTTTGTGTTTTTTTCATAAATAGCAAAAATTGAGATTTTAACATCAAATTTCATTTGTTATTATCTGATGTTTTTTATTTCACAGCGTAAAGATAGTAACAAAATAACCGTTAAAAATTACGGTTAACGGTAATTTAATCTGGTAACAATTTGATAATCTTGGCAACACAAAAACATAACAAGTGGCTAACATGAACTTTACAATGCGTGTCTTTCTTTGCACCAAAATAAATTAAACACAACACTGAAATGAAATTCAATTTAAAATTTCTATTAATCACATTATTTATCTGTTCGATTTCGATCTCGCAAAACAAAGGTACGATTTCTGGTGTATTAACCGACAAAGAAACTAATAATGAAGTACTTCCTTTTGCAAATGTTTTATTAAAAGGAACAAACATTAGTGCCAACACTGACATTGACGGAAAATATTCGTTGACTGTAAATCCTGGAACTTATACTATTATTTTTAGTTTCGTAGGATATGAATCTGTAGAAAAACCAATAACTGTTAAAGCAGGAGAAACTATTACTGTTAATCAAGTACTTTCATCTGGAAGCTATACTCTTAAAGATGTTGTTGTAAAATCGACAGCAAACAAAGAAAAAGAAACTGCTCTTTTATTAGACCAAAAAAATGCTGTTGTAATCAAACAAAGTATTGGTGCACAGGAAATGTCTAGAAAAGGTGTAAGCGATGTTGAAGAAGGTTTGACAAAAGTAACCGGAATTACAAAAGTAGGTTCAAGAGGAATATTTGTTCGTGGTCTTGAAGATCGTTACAATAACTTATTGATCAATGATCTTGCTGCTCCTTCTAATAGCCCATACTCAAAAATTGTTCCGCTTGATTTGTTTCCAACAAATATTGTAGGTGTAATTGATGTTTACAAGACTTTCAACCCAAACATTTACGGAGATTTTGCTGGAGGAACTTTTAATATTCAAACTTCAAAACCAACAAAAAATATTACTAAAATAAATCTTGGAGCAGGATATACAACTGGAAACAGCTTTAAAGATTTCTTGCTTTCTGGAGATGCAGATTCTGCTGCAGGATTCTTCGGATTTAATGGAAAAGACAGAGAGCTACCAAGTTTCTTAGGCGAAACTGCTGGAAGAACAACTTTCACGACAGATCAGGCATTAAATTCTGTAAGCGGAGATAAAGGTTTTAACGTAAGCAAAAGCAAAAGCCCGCTTAACTCTAGTTTCAATTTTCTACACGCAGAAAAATTTGACTTAAGCAATAACCGCAACGTTTCTTATTTATTATCTCTTAATTTTGATAATAACTTTGCAGTTAGAGAAGGTGTTAACAGAACTCTACAAACACTTGGTGATAAATACAACAATGATTTCATCAATACTGAATACCGTTTCAAAACCAGTACTTCTGCTTTAGTAGGTGTAAATTATTCAGCTGAACGATACAAATTATCTTTCAACACTTTATACTTAAAAACAACATTAAACTCAATCTTAGATCAATACGGAGTTTTAAGCAATAACGGTATCAACAACAACTTTATCCGTACGAATCAATTGGATAAAACAGATTATTTAAATGCTCAATTATTAGGAGAATACAATTTGACAGAAGATAAAAACCAAACTTTAAAAGGTGGTATATCTTATGCAAATACAAAATATGGTCAACCAGACAGAAAATTCTACACTGGTACTCAGGAATCTGAAAATCAAATCAACACTTCTTATGGAGCAAACAATTTCTTACGTCAATATTTAAGTGTTGACGGTAATGTGTATGTTTCAGGATTGTTAGAGTACAACTTAAAATTTGGAAAAGAAAAACAAAACAAATTGACTGTTGGTTATAATGGAAACTTTTCTAAAATGGAATCTTCTTACCGATTTGTTGCAAGTTATGGTAGTGCTTTTTCATCAAATGATATAAACAATATCGATAGTAAAATCAGAACTGACATCAGTAACGGTTCTGTATATTTTGCTGAAAGTTCAAACGCAACTTACAAAGTTAAACTTAACGAAAGTGCTAATGCAGGTTATGCAAATTTATTCTGGAAATTTGCTGACAAGTTTGAGCTTAACGGAGGTTTGAGAGTTGAAAACACGATCAAAGAAACCCACTTCAGAACTTTAGGTTCTTTTGATGATCCGTTCAAAGTAAAAACATACAACAATCTTTATGTTTTGCCTTCTGTAAACTTGAAATATTTAATGACAGAAACATCTAACATTCGTTTCGCGGCAAGTAAAACATATACAAAACCAGTTGTAATGGAAGCTTTCCCGATCTCATACATCAATGCTGATAATACTTCTACACAAGGTAATTCTTTATTGAAAAATAGCGACAATTATAATGTTGATTTGAAATATGAAATATTCCCAACATCTAAAGAAATGTTAGCTTTTGGTGTTTTTGGAAAATATATTGACAATCCAATCGAAAGAACATTTATTGCAAATGCAACTTCTGGAACTGTAACTACTTTCTTGAATTCAGACAATGCAACTTTATATGGAGCAGAAGTTGAATTCCTTTTAGGACTAAACAGAATTAGCGACAAGCTTGAGCATTTCTCTTTCGGATTGAACGCTTCATTGATGTCAACAAAAGTAAATGTTGCTAAAACTTACGAATCTCAGGATGAGGACGGAGTTGTGACTATTAAAAATTCAATTGAAACGCACCAAACAAGATCATTGCAAGGTGCATCAGATTGGTTAGTGAATTCTGATTTAAAATATGAATTTACTTTAGGCAAAGATTGGACAAACACTATGTCTCTTGTTTACGGCGTATTCGGAAAAAGGATTTACGCAGTAGGTACAAACGGTCAGGATAACACTTATGAATTACCGGTATCTCAATTAGACTTTGTTTGGGGAAGCAAAATTTCAGACCATTTTGATGTGAAATTTACTGCAGACAATTTACTAAACCCTGCAAGACAATTAGAATTTGGAAACAACGGAACAGTAAAAGTTGACGAACCATCTTTATTGGCAAACAGCTACAAAAAGGGTGTAGGATTCTCAGTTAAAGTTGGCTACACATTCTAATATTAAGAACATAACAAACTTGAAAGCTCCAGATATCTGGAGCTTTTTTTTATGTCTACAATTTGCAAAGATTCACTTAACATTCTCTTCACATTTTAATCAATTTTTGGTAACTGTAATGTAATATTGAGATAACACCTTAAAAAGATTAACCTCATAATTTTGACAAAAATAAAAACGAATAATACAACACAAAAACTATGAAAACTAAAATTCTTGCTTTAGCACTTGCTACAGGTTTATTTTTTAATTCTTGCTCAAGCAGTGACGATTCAACTCCTGTTACACCACCTGCTACAGGCGAAATTACAGGTCCTATCACTGCAAACAAAACTTATGCTTACGGAAACTACACATTAAAAGGAATTGTAAAAATCAATTCAGGAGTAACTGTAACTTTTGACGCAGGATCTACAATCACTATAGACAAAGCTACCGGAGACAACGCTTTAGTTGTTTTAAACGGAGGAAAATTAATCATCAACGGAACTGCTGATAAACCAGTTGTGTTTACAGAAAAATCTAAAGTTCCAGGTTCTTGGGGAGGTATTATCATGTACGGTGATGCACCTGCAAAAGTTGCTGGAGGAGGAACTTCTTCTACTTCTGAAGACGGGAACAACATCTCTTACGGAGGATCAAATGCAACTCACAATGGCGGTTCATTAAACTATGTAAGAGTTGAGTACGCTGGTTCTAAATTAGCAGACGGTAACAAAGAAAACAACGCTTTCACATTCTACTCTGTAGGTTCTGGAACAACTTTAGATCACTTAGTAGCTTACAAAGGTGCTGATGACGGATTCGAATTCTTCGGAGGAACTGCAAGTATGACAAATGCTATTTCTTACGGAAATACTGATGACTCTTTTGACTGGCAAGATGGATGGCAAGGTCAAGCTAATACTAACTGGTATGCTTACCAAACTGGAAAAGGTAACTACGGAATGGAAATCGAAGCGTCTGCAAATGATAATGCTTTCGGACCAAAAGTTTCTAACATTACTTTAAAGAGAGAATCTACTAACGTTCCTGAAGGTGCAGACAACCAAGTTGATGCTTTCCAATTCAAAAGAGAAGGTAACGGAGAATACAGCAACATCGTTGTTGATGGTTACGGAAACTTCACAGTTCCAAATAGCACAACTACTTACCAAGGTGCTGTAGTAAGTATCTTAGATGCAGCTACAAATGATCACCAAGTAAAAACATCAAAAATTAAAATTTTAAACATCAAAATTTCTAACACAACAAACATCATCCCAATCGCTGGTGCTTCAACTTTTACAGTTGCTTTCCCAACTGGAACTTTCACTACAAGTGCTACAGCTACAGGAGCTTCATTAACTGCAGGAGCTTGGGCTACAGTTGACGGTGTAAACTTGATCAAATAATTTACTTCGAACATAAATTGTTAAAAACATCCTAAATATTTAGGATGTTTTTTTTTGGCGTAGTTTTTGTAATTTTTTTTGTATATTTACTGTAATCAAATAAATGCGATGGCAAAAAACTACTTTTATATTACATTCTTATTGGCTTTTTTCTTTACTCTAAGTGTCTCAGCACAAGATAGTAAACAATTACCAAAACCTCAAGAGTCTACTTCTATTGAGGGTCTAAGCTTGTACCCTAACCCCGTTACAAACGGAAAGGTATCTATTTCGACCAAAAATGATTTAGAGAAAGAAGTAATCATTTTTGATCTTCTAGGTAAAAAAGTACTTCAGACGCATTTAAGCTCACGAGAATTGAACGTTTCAGATTTGGTTCCGGGCGTTTATATTATTAAAATAAGTGAAGAAAATGCATCCGCAACACGAAAACTGATTATCAGATAACGATACTAAAAGCTCCTTCTCGGGAGCTTTTTTATTTTTCAGTCGCACTCGTAGTTTTCAGTTACATACTTTGCGGAAAACTGCGACTGAAAACTGTGACTAAAAACTAAAAACAATATCTTTGCAAAAAAAAGTTTTGATTACAGCCAGCGATATCTTTACCATTTCAAGTCAGAAACAATTTGAAAAAATAGCACTAAAAGTGTTTCGTTTTCAGCACGAGAACAATAAAGTATATCGTGATTTCTGTGATTTTTTGAATGTAAATCCACAGCAGGTAAAAACATTGAAACAAATTCCGTTTTTGCCAATTCAGTTTTTCAAAACTCATGAAGTAGTTTCTAATTCAGATTTTCCACAAGTTACTTTTACCAGCAGCGGTACAACCGGAATGGTCACAAGCCGACATTTGGTTACCGACGTTTCACTTTACGAAGAAAGTTACCGCCAAGGGTTTTCGCAGTTTTACGGCAATATTGAAGATTACGTTGTTTTAGCCCTTTTACCGTCTTATTTAGAACGCGAAGGCTCTTCGTTGATTTACATGGTCGAAGATCTTATAAAGCTCTCAAATCAGGCTGAAAGTGGGTTTTATTTACACAATCACGAAGAACTTACCCAGAAGCTAATCGAATTAGATAATGCCGGACAAAATGTAATCTTGATTGGCGTTACTTACGCATTGTTAGATTTAATCGAAAAACACCAATTTCAGCTTCAAAATACCATTATAATGGAAACTGGCGGAATGAAAGGAAAACGTAAAGAAATGATTCGCGAAGAACTTCATGAAATACTTTGCAAAGGTTTTGGCGTTTCCTCAATCCATTCAGAATACGGAATGACAGAACTTCTTGCACAAGCTTATTCATTAGGAGACGGTATTTTTGAATGTCCTTCCTGGATGAATATTTTAGTTCGTGACCCTGAAGACGCGCTTACGTATGTAAATGACGGAAAAACAGGCGGAATCAATGTTATCGATTTGGCCAACATCAATTCATGTTCCTTTATTGCAACGCAGGATTTAGGCAAAAAATATCCCAACAACTCTTTCGAGGTATTGGGACGTTTTGATAATTCTGATATTCGTGGTTGCAACTTGATGGTTTTGTAAAATGTTTAATCGTTGATTTGTTTATTCATTTAACCGAAAAAATCTAAAACATCATATTAGCCTTGATTATCATTGTCGATTCCAATATTATCTATACTGTCTTCTTTCAACAATTCTCTTTCTTTTTCGCCTCTGTATTCTAAAAGTTTGTACATTCCATAACAGGCTAAAACGCCGCAAACTATAAAAAGCAAATTCCATCCGGGATTTACAGCATCTTCATCTACAGCACTCGGATCACCAAGAATAGCCAAGATAATTCCTAAAACAAATCCAGAAATAATTGTTCCTCCATAATACGATACAATTCCAATAAAAAAATAGAGCCATTTGTTCTTTTCATTTTTTTCGGCCAAATCAGCAAATGCTTTCCAAATCCAATAAATAAATAAAAATCCAATCATAATTAGGTTAATAGTTTTTGGTTAGAGAATAAACTTACTAAAAAAAACATTCGATTTCAATTTCATACTAAACAAAAATCCCAATAACTTTTTGAAGCTATTGGGACGTTTTGATGATATGTTTAATCGTTGATTTATTTAATTGTTTAACCGTCTCTTTAAAAATCGATTAAACCATTAACCGATTAAACAGCTAAACAAAATTTAAACAGTTCTAATCACAAAATAATTTTTCTTTCCGCTTTGCAATAACACAAACTGATTATTAATTAAATCATTTGTCGTCAAAACAAAATCTTCTTTGATTTTTTCTCTGTTTACCGAAATAGAATTTGCAGATAAAGCTCTTCTCGCTTCTCCGTTTGATTTAAAGAAACCTGTTTTTTCGTTTAAAACAGTAATGATATCTAGTCCATTTTCTAAATCTGCTTTTGCAATTTCCGCTTGCGGAACTCCGTCGAAAACTTCTAAGAAAGTTTTTTCATCCAATTTCTTTAAATCTTCTGCTGTAGAATTTCCAAATAAAATATTTGAAGCCTGAATTGCTTTTTCCAACTCTTCTTTGCTATGAACAAAAATGGTAATTTCTTCAGCTAATTTCTTCTGTAAAACTCTTAAATGTGGAGCCGCCTGATGTTCAGCAATTAAAGCATCAATTGTTTCTTTATCCAAAAAAGTAAAGATTTTAATATATTTTTCAGCATCAGCATCTGTAGCATTTACCCAAAACTGGTAAAATTTGTAAACAGAAGTTTTATCGGCATCGAGCCAAACATTTCCACCTTCTGATTTTCCAAATTTAGATCCGTCCGCTTTTGTAATTAATGGCGTTGTCAAGGCAAAAGCTTTTGCGTTTTCTCCACCCATTCTGCGCACTAATTCTGTACCTGTGGTAATATTCCCCCATTGGTCAGAACCTCCCATTTGCAAAAGGCAGTTGTTGTTTTTATATAAATGATAAAAATCGTATCCCTGAATTAATTGATATGTAAATTCTGTGAAAGACATTCCTTCCCCTTCTCCGTTAATTCTTTTTTTAACTGAATCCTTCGCCATCATATAATTTACCGTGATTCGTTTTCCAACTTCACGTGCAAAATCAATAAACGAGAATTCCTTCATCCAGTCATAGTTGTTCACCATAATTGGACCATTTGGTTCGTTTGAATTAAAGTCTAAGAAACGAGACAGAACACTTTTGATTCCGGCAACATTTTTAGCTAAAGTTTCTTCGTTCAACAGATTTCTTTCGTCAGATTTTCCAGAAGGATCACCAATCATTCCGGTCGCGCCACCCACAAGAGCAACTGGCTGATGACCAAAATTCTTTAAATGAACCAATAAAATAATCTGAACCATACTGCCAATATGCAGTGAATCTGCCGTTGGATCAAAACCAATATAAGCCGATGTTACCTCTTTTAGCAATTGTTCTTCCGTTCCTGGCATGCTATCATGGTACAAACCGCGCCACTTTAATTCTTCAACTAGATTCTTCATTTTTTATAATATTTTGCGCAAATATAATCAATGACAATGGCAATATCAAAAAGCAACACTAAATCAAATGCAATAAAAAAGAAAGAAAACCCGAACCTTTATTTTTTTTTATCTCAAAAAAATAAAAAATGTGGAAACCCGTAAAAAAACACAATCCATTTTACATATTTTCGGCAACTTAAATCCCTTACATGAAAAAAATTTTACTGCTTACATTATTTCTTTATTTCTCGGCAATTAATGCTCAAGTTTCTTTCGAGAAAGGTTATTTTATCACAACATGTAAATTTAGATGGAAAAGCGCAAGGCAACTTTGCACTGGGTCTTGGCTACAATTTTAGAAATAAAATTGGTACCGAAATCAGATACAATGCCAGCAAAAACTTGCTAAATAACTATATGCCTTTTTCTACTGATTTCAGCAGTTTAGATTTGCTATTATCTTATACTGTTTTCTAAACATTTTAATTATATCAAAAAAATGCCGTCAGAAAATAAAAAATATTCTGACGGCATTTTTTATTCGCATTTGAATTTCGAAAAGAATCTAAACTTTTATTTTTTTTCCTAAAAAAAAAACTAAAAATGAGGAAACCCGTAAAAATGACTATTCTTTTTTTTCTAGTTTCGCCGATATCAAAAATATAACAATGAAAAAAATATTACTATTTACTCTCTTAATTTACTGCTCTTTTATCAATGCTCAAATTTCTTTTGAAAAGGGTTATTTTATTTCCAATGAAGGAAAACGAACAGAATGTTTTATCAAAAATCTAGACTGGAAAAACAACCCAACAAATTTTAAATACAAAATCGACCCTAATGAAAAGGACTTTCAAACTGAAAGTATAACAAATATTCAGGAATTTGGAATCATCAATGAAACAACATTTAAACGATTTAAAATAAACATAGATCGCTCTAGCAATGAGCTAAAAAAAATGTTAACTCATAAAAATCCTGTTTGGAGTAATGAAACGATCTTTCTAAAAGTAATTGCAACAGGTGATGCAACTTTATACAGCTACAGCGATGAAAGCATTACACGTTATTTTTATGAAACAAAAGCAACTCCAACAGAACAACTGATTAACGTAAAATTCATTCAAGCCGACAACAATGAGGGAAGTGAAAAAGTAATTGAAAGCAATGAGTACAAAAACCAACTTTTTAAAAATGTAAAATCCGAAAATATTACTGAAAATGATATTGCAAAACTTACTTATAAAAAAAGCGACCTAATAAAATATTTCAACAAATATAACAACACCACAAATTCTTCTGTAGCACAAAAAACGGAAGAAAAAATAACAGCAGGAGCTTTTCACATAAAAATAACGCCAGGCGTAAGTTTTGCCTCGCTATCAGTTAACAATACTGCTAACAACAATTTTAATTTAAAATTCAACAGCAAGACCATATTAAAAATTGGTTTTGAAGCAGAATATATTCTGCCTTACAACAAAAACAAATGGAGCGTATTTACAAATCCAGTATATCAAAAGTATGATACCGAAAAAACATATCAGGTTCCAACAGGTTTTGTTTCTATGCCAGATGTAACATACAAAGCAAATGTAAATTACAGTACTGTTCAAATACCTGTAGGCTTAAGACACTATATGTTTATAAATCAAAATTCTAAAATTTTTATTAATGCTGCCTACGTTGTTGACTTAGGAGCTAAAGCAACTATTACTTATACAGAAGTAGCTACAAATAACACTACGGAATTCAAGAGCGATACAGGTGCCAATTTTGCTTTTGGATTAGGTTATAATTTTAAAAACAAATTCAGTGGAGAACTTAGATTAAACACAAAGAAACAATTGATGCGTGATTACAATAATTACTCTACAAATTACAATTCTATAGATTTCATTTTAGCTTACACTATTTTTTAAGCAATTTCATACATTAAAAAAGCTTTCAGAAAATAAAAAATATTCTGAAAGCTTTTTTATTTCTTTTCAAAATTCAATTAACAAAAAAAAACCTTTGCAACTTTGTTTCTTTGCACCTTTGCACCTTTCAACCAAAAACTTATCTTTACAAAATGGTATTAGTAACAGGAGGAACAGGTTTAGTAGGCTCGCATTTATTACTTCATTTAATTGAAAATGGAGAAAATGTTCGGGCTATTTACCGCAATCAAAGCGGTATTCAAAAAACAAAATCGGTTTTTGAACTTTACCAAAAAAGTGATTTATTTGAAAAAATAGAATGGCTTGAGGCCGATATTTTGGACGTTCCTTCTCTGGAAATTGCTTTTGAAAATATCGATTATGTTTACCACTGCGCAGCTTTAATTTCATTTGATCCAAAAGATGAAGATGCACTTCGAAAAACCAATATTGAAGGAACTGCCAACATGGTCAATTTTTCGATTGCCCGCGGAATAAAAAAATTCTGTTTTGTAAGTTCCATTGCCGCTCTGGGAGATTTGGCTTCTCATGAAAAAGAAATCACTGAAGAAACCGACTGGAATCCTGAAAAACCACACAGCGATTATGCCATTTCTAAATATGGTGCCGAAATGGAAGTTTGGCGCGCTGTTCAGGAAGGTTTGGATATTGTAATTGTTAATCCAGGTGTGATTTTAGGTCCAATTCCGAAAACTAAAGACGCACAACAAGGAAGCGCCGAATTATATGTGAAAGTTAGAAACGGACTTCCGTTTTACACGCTAGGAAGCACGGGCTTCATCACCGTTGACGACGTTGTGAAAATCGCGTATCAGCTAATGAAAAGCGACATCAAAAATGAACGCTTCACTTTAATTGCCGAAAATGTAGTTTTTAAAGATATTCTCGATACGATTGCTACAGCTTTAAAAGTCAAAAAACCAAATATTCACGCAAAACCGTTTTTAATGAATTTCCTTTGGATGGCCGATGCTGTATTTTCAACTTTGTTTTTTCAAAAAAGACGTCTTACTAAAGCAACAGCAAAATCTTCATATACCAAAGATTTATATTCCAACCAAAAAATAAAAACCGCTCTGGGAACGGTTTTTCAAGATGTACAGGAGTACATTATAAATATTTCAAAACTCTAAGTTTTACTGATCTAAAAGTTTTTCTCTGCTGTTAGGATTAACATTTGTAGGATTTGATTCGCTTTTTATAGAATCTTTAGGTTTATCAGTCACTTTCTTTTTTGCTGCTTTTGCCGCTTTTTTCTCTTCTATTCTAAGAAGTGAATCTGTTGCTCTTTCCTGAACTGCCAATCGCTTGCCCAATTCATCAAACATGTCTTTATACGTTTCATAATCTGCTGCATAATAAATATTGCTTTGAGCAAACTGCAGACTATCCACTTTATATTTTTTAAAAATAAATTTCTTCGGATCAGATTCAACCGAATCTAATGAAAGCGGATTTTGATATTTAATTGCTTCCAAAAGAGACAAATCATACATAATATCAACCATTTTTCCTTTCTCAATAAGTCCTTTTGGCTCTTTTACAAGCTCTTTTTTACAGCTTACAGAAAGAAACAAAACCAATATTATAAATACAAAATTCTTCATTTCCGTTTTTTATCTGTCAAATAATAATCTTTTTCCGGCGCGTACATCTTTTACTTTGAAATTGTTATAAACCATTTCTCCGTTCACAAAAGTATGCGTGATTCTCGATTTGAAAGCCATATTTTCAAAAGGCGACCAACCGCATTTGTATAAAATATTATCCGAATTTACACTCCAAGGCAAACTTGGATTTACAATTACTAAATCGGCATAATAACCTTCTTTGATAAAACCTCTTTTTTCGATTTTGAAAATTTTAGCCGGATTGTGACACATTTTCTCCACAATTTTCTCCACACTGATTTTCCCTTGATGATGTGCTTCAAACATTGCAACTACTGCATGCTGCACAAGCGGACCTCCAGATGGCGCTTTCAAATACGATTGCTGTTTTTCTTCTTTTGTATGCGGCGCGTGATCAGTTGCAATAACATCAATTCTGCCATCATTTAAAGCTTTCCAAAGTTCAGCACGGTCTTCAGCTGTTTTAACAGCCGGATTCCATTTTATGTAATTCCCTTTTGTTTTATAATCTTCATCGGTAAACCAAAGATGGTGCACACAAACCTCCGCTGTAATTTTTTTATCTTCTAATGGAATTTTATTCGTGAATAATTCCATTTCTTTTGCAGTCGAAAGATGGAAAATATGAAGCCTTGCTCCTGTTTTCTTTGCCAAAGCAACCGCTTTTGAAGAAGAAATATAACAAGCCTCAGCACTTCTAATCAAGTGATGCGCCGTTACCGGAATATCTTCTCCGTATTGTTCTTTAAATTTTGCAAGGTTATTTTGAATTGTAGTTTCATCTTCGCAATGAACCGCAATTAACATTGGTGTACTTGAGAAAATTTTCTCCAAAGTTTCTTCTCTGTCAACCAACATATTTCCAGTTGAAGAACCTAGAAAAATCTTAATTCCAGCAACATTTTTGGGGTTTGTTTTTAAAACTTCTTCCAAATTATCATTTGTTGCTCCCATCATAAACGAATAATTCGCAAATGATTTTTGAGATGCAATCTGGTATTTTTCTTCTAATATTTCCTGAGTAACCGCGTTCGGAACTGTATTTGGTTGTTCGATGAAAGAGGTAATCCCTCCCGCAACCGCTGCTCTCGATTCGGATTCAATATCGCCTTTGTGCGTTAATCCCGGTTCTCTAAAGTGAACCTGATCATCAATCGCACCCGGAATTAAATAATTTCCTTCGGCATCAATCACTTTACAATCTGAGGTTTTTAGGCTAATACTGTCTGAAACCTCAACAATCAAATCATTTTCGATCAATACATCACCTTCAAAAATTGATCCTTCGTTTACAATTTTAGCGTTTTTTATTAAAATCCTGTTCATCGCCTTTTGTTTATAATGTATTGAATAATTTTTTTAATCGAAGAGAAATCACACCGAGAATAGCTTCCTTAATAATGGCGTTGCTCATTTTAGAAACTCCTTTTGTTCTGTCTGTAAAAATAATTGGAACTTCAGTTATCTCAAATTTACCACAATAAGTTCGATATTTCATCTCAATTTGAAAAGCATAACCAACAAATTTGATTTTGTTCAGATTTATTTTTTCCAAAACCTCTCTTTTATAACAAACAAAACCTGCTGTAGCATCATGAATTTTCATTCCGGTAATAAACTTAACATAAACCGATGCGAAATAAGACATCAAAACACGACTTAAAGGCCAGTTCACCACATTTACACCGGTAACATAACGCGAACCAATAGCAAGATCGGCGCCTCCAAAATGACAGGCGTCAAATAATTTTTCAAGATCATTTGGGTTGTGTGAAAAATCGGCGTCCATTTCAAAAATAAACTCATATTTACGCTCTAGCGCCCATTTAAAACCATGAACATAGGCCGTTCCTAAACCAGATTTTTTTGCTCTTTTTTCCAAAAATAATCGGCCTGGATATTCTTCCTGTAATGCAATCACTTTATTTGCTGTATGATCTGGAGAATTATCATCAATAATTAAAAGATGAAAAGATTTATGTTGCGAAAGAACAGCTCTCACTATACTTTCGATGTTTTCAATTTCGTTATAAGTAGGAATTATGACAATGCTATCACTCATTTTTTTCTCGGTAATTTCACCGCAAAAGTAAACTTTTTATAGCATTTGCTTCATAATAAATACATAATAAAACTATTGAAATAAAAAATTACTAATTTTGTGACACTATGATTGAACACCTTCATCCACGAATTATTGAAAACAAAGACTGGGCAACTGCTTTATTTGTCCTGACTTTTGCCGTTGTTGCAATTACAAAATCTGCTTATGAAACCCGATTTTCGGAATTCAGTAAGCTTATTTTTTCTGATAAATATGCCAAAATCTACCGTGATAACAGCCACATGAAAAGCAGTTTTACAGTTGGATTATTTTTTGTGCAAATTATCTCCTTTGCCTTTTTTATTCAACTGGCGATGCATATTTTTTCAGAAAATTCAAAAGCCGCAGAAATTGTCTTAAAAACCGACTGGATTTTATTTATCCAGATTGCAACCTTCCTTCTTTATTTTATTTTGGCGAAGTATTTAGTCGAGAAAATTGTTGCTACTTCCTTTAATATTGAAGAATTTGTCGATCTTTTTAACTTACAAAAAGTTACTTATCGAACTTATATTGGTGTATTATTGCTTCCTATTAATGCCGTTTTATTTTATTATGACAATATTCCGAGCATTGTTCCGTTGGCAATCATAGGTATTTCGCTGTGTATAAGCATCTACTCCTATTTTATTTCAATTAAAACGTATCAAAATGCAATAATCAGCAAGTTATTTTATTTTATTTTATATCTTTGCGCTCTTGAAATAGCCCCTTATTATTTTCTCTATTATTGGATAACAAAAGGGAGTGCTTAGAAAATGTTTATAATATGAAAGTGAAAACAATTTTGGTGTCACAGCCTGAACCTAAAGTGGAGAATTCTCCTTACTTTGAGCTCCAACAAAAACACAAAATAAAAATTGATTTCAGACCATTTATTCATGTGGAAGGGGTTAGCGCAAAAGAGATTCGATTACAAAAAATCGATCTTAATCATTACACTGCGATCATTTTAACAAGTCGAAATGCTGTAGATCATTTTTTTAGAGTGGCTGATGAAATGCGTTACAAAGTCCCAGAAGGATTGAAATATTTTTGTCAATCTGAAGCTGTTGCATTTTACCTTCAAAAGTATGTTGTATACAGAAAACGTAAAATTTACGTAGGAGCAAAAGATTTTGCAGACTTATCTCCGCTAATCAAAAAGTACAAAGACGAGAAGTTTTTACTTCCTGCATCTGACCAGTTAAACGCAGATGCTCCTATAACACTAAACAACTTAAAAGTGGATTGGGCACAGGCTATTTTTTACAGAACTGTAATGAGTGATTTGTCTGATTTGGCAGATGTTTATTATGATGTTTTGGCATTTTTTAGCCCAACAGGAATTAAATCTTTGTTTAAAAACTTCCCTGATTTTAAACAAAACAACACCAGAATTGCCGTATTTGGAAGCACAACTCAAAAAGAAGCTTTAGACCATGGTTTAAGAATTGACATTCTTGCTCCAACTCCTGAAACGCCTTCTATGACAATGGCTTTAGAAAAATACATCGCAGAAGCAAACAAAGGAAAATAACCTAAGAATAAAAATATACTCCCGAAGCCTCGGGATTAAAATCCAAATTCCAACTTAATCACTTGGGATTTGGATTTTTTGTTTTGCAATCCCTCGATTTTGGAATTTGGGATTTCCATTTTCAGAGCAATTTAATTACATTTGATTTCTATTTAAAACCCAAATCACAAAAATAGTTTCAAATTTTAAGTTATGAAAATTAATTCCCTAATAATTGAAATTGACGGTATCGACAAAGAGATTCTTCGATATTTAATGGACGATGCCCGAAAACCCATATTACAAATCGCTAACAAAATTGGCATTTCAGGCGCTGCAATTCATCAGCGATTAAAAAAACTGGAGCAATCTGGTGTAATTTCAGGATCAAAATTCACTGTAAATCCAAAAGTTTTAGGCTACAATACAATGGCATTTATTGGAGTTTATCTTGATAAAGCTTCGCGAAACTCTGAAGCCGTAAAAGAATTGAGAAAAATTCCAGAAGTTCTAGAATGCCATTATACAACAGGAAACTGGTCGGTTTTGATTAAAATCATTTGCCGCGATAATGAGCATTTAATGTCGTTGCTGAACAATAAAATTCAGGCTATTGAAGGCGTTTCAAGAACGGAAACTTTTATTTCATTAGACCAGCAGATTGATAGACAGATTCAATTGTAAATTAGGAAATGTGTCAATTTGATAATTAGATAATTTAAAAGTCAACTTTCACGATCGATGATTAACATAGCACGAAAAGAAATTAAAACATTAATCTTTTTCACCATCTATTTTATAATAGGATTCTTGGCAGAGAAGGCAGTTCCAAGCGGTGCATGCACTCCAGGTGCAGGTTTTTTGCTATTTTTACTTTCAATTCCAACAAGCATTGTTTTGACTCTTGTACTTCTTTTCAAATACTACAAATCAGAAAACATACAATATGTAAATTCATTTTACATTATACTCGGAATTTGGACAATTCTTTTTTTATTAATGTATTTCAACAATTAAAAATGTCATGTTCCGAAATTCAATTAACTTGAAAAATAAAACCCGATAGGTTTTTGAAACCTGTCGGGTTTTATATAAAATTATCTAATTGACTAATTTTCTAATTATAAAATTAATTCCTCCTACTTCCCGAATAAATTGAAATATAGTATAACAATGTTGCAATTGATCCAATTGCTGCAACCACATAAGTTCTTGCCGCCCATTTTAAAGCATCTTTTGCCCCTGCTTGTTCTTGCTGTGTCAACATATGCTTATTTTCAAGCCATGCCAACGCCCTGTTGCTCGCATCATATTCGACTGGTAATGTAATAATCGAAAATAAAGTTGTTGCCGCAAAAAGCACAATTCCCACCAACAATAATTGCGGAAAAGCTTTAATCATTAAGATTCCTGCAAGCAAAATCCACTGCATGAAATTTGACGCGACATTTACAATCGGAACTAATTTTGAACGCATTGTAAGCCATTCATATCCGACAGAATGTTGCACTGCATGTCCACACTCGTGCGCCGCAACAGCCGCTGCCGCCGCGTTTCGATGATTGTAAACCGCCTCACTTAAATTCACTGTTTTATCTGACGGATTATAATGATCAGTTAATTGTCCCGGAGTCGAAATAACACGAACATCTGTAATCCCGTTATCAGCAAGCATTTTTTCGGCGATTTCTTTTCCGCTCATTCCGTTTTGCAATTGCAATTTAGAATACAATTCGAATTTGCTTTTAAGTTTTGAACTCACCATCCAGCTAAACAACATTATAGCTCCGGCAAGTAATAAATATCCACCTCCCATATTTGTATTTTTTTGATTGATTTTTAAAGTTACAAAATCAATCACAATTTACGAGCCATTTTAACAAAATGACATTTTGACATTTTTCAGCACAAAAAAGCTTTACAATACTGCAAAGCTTTCCGATTTAAGACTCTAATTGATTATTTACTTCTTCAAACTTTTCAATTAGACTGTTTATTTTTGATTGTTGTTTTTTAATTTGTTTCGGACGAATGTAAAACCAATTAAACAAAATCCATAGCAAAGTGATTCCGTAAGTCAAACTCGCACCTAAAACACTCATTCTGCTTGCGTATTCATACATATAAAGACAAATTCCTATTGTCAAAAGCAAAAAGTACAAACTCATCATATTGGTCTGTAAAAATTGTTGTTTCTTTTGAATAAAAATTAATTTTTGAAGATATTCCTGATTCGTCTGCGTTGCATCAATATCTTTATAATTGCTGAATAATTTATTCGAAACAAAGAGATAAATCACCATTGCAAGTATTGTTAAAACAATCCCGATTTTGGTCGAAATAAATTGTGGCTGATAATAAATCCAGATAAAAATTATAAAAGCGCTTGTAGCAAAAAGCATAATATTTGTCATCCATAAACTGCGCAAAGACGCTTTTTTAAATTTGCCTAATCTAGAAAGCAAATCCTGCATGTCAGGCTGACTTACGGTTTGTTTTTTCCATAAATCGTTGAAGTTTATATTATTGTTTTCCATTTTCTTTAAATTTTTGAGTCAATTTTTCTTTAATTCTGTGAATCTTCACCCTTACATTTGTTTCCGAAAGACCAACGATTTTGGCAATTTCAGCTTGCTTCACTTCTTCTAACTCCAGCGAAATAATGATACGATCAGTTTCTGGCAATTCGGCAATGCATTTGTATAAAAATTGAATCTGCGGTTCGATCGATTGTTGTTTTTCTTCCGAAAGATGAATCGGCAATTCTGATTTTGGAAAACGTTTTTGCTTTTCAATCTGCCTCAAACAATTATTAGAAGCAATTCTAAAAATCCAGGTTCCAATGGCCGATTCGTTTCTAAATGTATCCAGCTTTTGCCAAACAATTATAAAAGTTTCCTGAGCGAGATCTTGTGCAATATCATAATCATTGACAAAACCCATGCAAAGCCTGAATATTCGATCCCAATATGTTTTGTAGATTTGTTCAAATTCCATTCTTATTATTTTATAAAAGTGTTTAATTGTGCCAAATACCATTCTTTGTCATCATACATAATAAAATGCAGACCTTTGCTTGCATATTGAAAATTGGCTGGTTTTAAATTTTTATATTGCTCTTCAATTGCTGGTTTTAAATTTATAAAATAAGACTCTAATAAAATTAACGACGGACATTTTATCTGTGCGATTTTCGCTCTTAAATCGGTATTCGAAAAATCACAATACATTTGTCCGAATGTTTTTCTGTCTGATTTTACGCTCCAATCAACAACCATATCCAGTTTAGAAGCATCTGCCAAAAGTCTTGGCATTGTCTTTTTCTGCATATCTAGAAACTGAGCATCTGTCATTCCGGTAATTTGATTTACAGTTGCACTGCAATCATTATTTTCTTTTGATTTAAAAGACGGATCCATCAGCGCAGCCATACATGGAAGCGCATCAACAACCACAATTTTCCCAATTAATTCTGGATAATCAGCAGCAATGGCAAGCGCTAATCCACCACCCATGCTGTGGCCAATAAGAATTGGTTTTACAATTTTATTCTCTTTTATAAAATTGGCAATTTCCGTTTTCCAATTTTCAAATGAAGGATTTTGTTCTGGTTTTACTCCAGCAAAACCAGGCATCGTAAGTGTGTAACAAGTGAAATCTTCTTCGAATGCGGCTTTAGTTTCGTTCCAAACTTCTCCGGAAGAAGCAAATCCGGGAATGTATATAATGGATTGTTTTCCTTTTCCGGTTTTAAGAACTTCGAAAGGATATGATTTTGTTTGAGCGAAAACATTTAAACATAATGCTGAGAATAAGAATGCGATAATTAAGATGATATACTTTTTCATTTTTAATAGTTTTTAAGTTGTTAATTAAATCGGATCCGTCCTTTTGATACGGCAACTATTAAAATGTTACAACTTAATCTATTTTTTAATGAAAAAATTTAAAACCCCAATGTTCGTGCGGGTTTTTAACCGCAAAGTTTTTCCTCAATCTTGTCATTTCGACGAAGGAGAAATCTTCGCGAGTAGCTCCGCAATCAAAATCGCCAATCTTTGTAGAGTTACTTGTGAAGATTTCTCCTTCGTCGAAATGACAAACTATATGTTTTTAAAAAATAAAATTCGTGAATTCCTGGCGGAAAAAATAATCAAAAAAAAAATCCCAAATCCCAATCGTAAAATTGGAATTTGGAATTTTATATATTGGAATTTTAAAATTATCCTACAAGATTGATGATTTTCCCAGGAACAATAATGACTTTATTAGGTGTTCTTCCATCTAAATGTTTTTGTGTTCTTTCGTCTTTCATAACGATTTCTTCGATTTGTGCTGCGGTTAAATCCAAAGGCAATTCGATAGTGAAACGCATTTTTCCGTTGAAAGAAACTGGGTATTCTTTATTTGTTTCAACCAAATGACTTGCCTCAAAAATTGGGAAAGCCACTTCTGAAATTGAAGTTGTATGTCCTAATTGTGACCACAATTCTTCTGCGATATGCGGTGCATATGGTGAAACCAAAATGGCTAACGGCTCTAAAATCGCTCTTGAATGACAATTTTGAGAAGACAATTCATTTACACAAATCATAAATTGAGAAACCGAAGTATTGAAAGAGAAATTCTCAATATCTTCTGCTACTTTTTTGATGGTTTTATGCAATGATTTCAAGTTGTCTTTTGTTGGTTCGTCGTTGTTTACGATTAAGCCATTCTCATCGAAATACAATCTCCATAATTTTTTCAAGAAACCAAATACTCCAGAAATTCCGGCAGTATTCCAAGGTTTTGCCTGCTCTAATGGCCCTAAGAACATTTCGTACAAACGTAATGTGTCAGCGCCGTATTCAGCACAAATATCATCTGGCGTTACCACATTATAATATGATTTCGACATTTTTTCGACTTCTCGGCCTACAATGTATTTTCCGTTTTCATCTAAAATAAATTCCGCAGTATTAAAATCTTCTCTCCAAGCTTTGAACTTTTCGATATTTAATTCATCTGAAGAATTAACAAAATGAACATCAACGCGAATTGGCTGTACATTTTGACCGTCAATTTTATTTTTAGACACAAAAGTATTTGTTCCTTCCAATCTGTAAACATAAGCCGTCGTACCTAAAATCATTCCCTGATTAATCAGTTTTTTGAATGGTTCTTCAGTTGGAGCGAAACCTTTGTCTTTTAAGAATTTGTTCCAGAAACGAGAATACAATAAGTGACCTGTAGCGTGTTCACTTCCACCAATGTATAAATCTACATTTTCCCAGTAAGCCAAAGCTTCTTTGCTTGCAAATTCATTTTCATTGTGCGCATCCATGTAACGCATCCAATACCATGAACTTCCCGCCCATCCTGGCATTGTGTTTAATTCTAAAGGAAAAATTGAAACATTGTCAACTAAATCGGTATTGACGACTTTGTTTTGTTTTGTATCCCAAGCCCAAACTGCCGCGTTTCCTAATGGAGGTAAACCGTCTTCGGTTGGTAAATATTTCTCCACTTCTGGCAAAATAATTGGCAAATGTTCTGTGTCAATCATTTTAGGCAATCCGTTTACATAATAAACTGGAAACGGCTCACCCCAATAACGTTGACGAGAAAAAACAGCATCACGCAAACGGTAATTTGTTTTTCCAATACCCTTGCCTATTTTTTGCAATTCGCTAATCGCAGCATGCGTTGCATTTTTATAATTTAATCCGTTTAAGAAATCAGAATTTGCGATTTCAACATTGTCTTTTGATCCGTAAGCAGCTTCAGAAATATCAACATTGGCGAAGATATTTTTGATTTCCTGCATTCCATTTTGACCTTTAAAGAAATTAGCAAAAGCATAATCTCTTTCGTCTCCGCAAGGAACCGCCATTACAGCACCTGTTCCGTAACCGGCCAAAACATAATCACCAATCCAAACCGGAATAGCTTCTTTTGTAAATGGATGTTCAGCATAAGCTCCAGTAAATACTCCTGAAATTGTTTTTACGTCAGCCATACGCTCACGCTCCGAACGTTTTGCTGTTTTTTCGATATACGCTTCAACAGCTTCTTTTTGTTCTGGAGTTGTAATTTTAGCTACCAAATCATGTTCTGGTGCCAAAGTCATAAAAGTAACTCCAAAAATAGTATCAGGGCGAGTAGTGAAAACCTCGATTACTTCATCGTGATTTTTAACATTAAAAGTCACCAAAGCACCAACCGATTTCCCGATCCAGTTTCTTTGAGATTCTTTGATTGACTCACTCCAATCGACATCATTTAAACCTTGAAGCAAGCGTTCGGCATAAGCAGAAATTCGCATACTCCATTGTGTCATTTTTTTTCTTATAACAGGAAAACCTCCACGTTCCGAAACGCCGTTTACAATTTCGTCATTTGCCAAAACAGTTCCTAAGCCAGGACACCAGTTTACTTCGGTTTCTGCCAAATACGTCATTCTGTATTGCAATAAGATTTTTTCTTTTTGATCTTCAGAATAAGCGTTCCATTCGTCAGCAGTAAAAATCGCTACATTATCATCGCAAACTGCTTCAACCAATGCATTTCCGCTTTCTTCAAAAACAGTTACAAGCTCTGAAATTTCAAATGCTTTTCCTTGTTTTCTGCAATACCAAGAATTGAACAATTGGATAAAAATCCATTGTGTATGTTTGTAATAATCCGGATTTGAAGTACGTACTTCACGCGCCCAGTCAAATGAGAAACCGATTTTATCTAATTGTTTTCTGTAACCAGCAATTTGCTTTCCTTCTTTATCAACTCCACCGTCAATGTTTACACGCGTTGTATCTTCCGGACGCTGCCCTGTCTGGATCGCATATTGTTCTGCTGGCAATCCGAAACTGTCGTAACCCATTGGATGCAAAACATTGAAACCTTGATGTCTTTTGAAACGAGAATACACATCTGAAGCTATATAACCCAGCGGATGCCCAACATGTAATCCTGCTCCAGATGGATAAGGAAACATATCGAGAACATAATGTTTCGGTTTTTCAGAGTTATTTTTTGCTGCAAAAGTTTGATTTTCTGCCCAATATTTTTGCCATTTGGCTTCAATTTCGTTTGGATTGTATTTCATTTCTAAGTGACTAAGATTCTAAGTTACTAAGGTTCTAAGCTTTTCACTAAATTAATTATCGCGCAAATTTACATTTATTGTGGCTTGTTCCAAAGCTATTTCATTGACAAACAAATAAAATAACAAATCACTTAATCTTAATTACGTAAAAATACGTATTTTTGAATTTAAATACTTAGAAAAATATTATTTAATAAATATTACAAACCATATAAGCTCTGAACGAACAAAATGCTATTGTAGAGCTGGATTTCAGTCTAGTATAGACAAAGAATAAGCGAAAGAATAATATGTGTATTTTTGAATAGCATTAAAAAAAATCAAAATGGCTGACCGTAAAAAATACAATGTTGAAGTCCGCGTTTGGATTGAAGAAGCCGACGGCGCATTTCTAGGAATTGGAAAAATATGGCTTCTTGAAAACATCAGGAAAACCGGATCAATTACCAATGCAGCAAAAGAGATGAAGATGGCGTATCGTCAGGCTTGGCAATTGGTTGAAGAAATGAATCAGCGGGCTGAAAATCCATTAGTTGAAAAACTTCTTGGTGGAAAAGGCGGTGGTGGCGCAAAATTAACCGAAGCCGGTGAAAGGGCAATTTCGGTTTTTTATGAAATCGAAAAACGTATTAAAGAATTTGCTCAAAAAGAAACTCTAAACCTGAAATTTTAAAGTAAATTTCTTTAAAAACTTTGAGAGTTTAACCGCAACGCATCATACAATTTTTATTTAAACTTACGCTACTACCATAGAGTTGACAAAACAATATAAATACAAAGCTTTGCGTTTTTTTTGCTAAAGATTAAATGATTTACACAAATTTAAAAATCATTTTAAACCTTTTAATCTGTTGCTATTCTCTTTTATTTTACGAACTCTGCGAAAGTCTTAGCGAACTTTGGAGTTAAATCACTTTTTAGAAAATTTATTGAAAATTTGTGCACTTTTCGATGAAAGACAAATTTATTCAATATCTAATTGTACATTTATAGTATAAAAGTTCGTTAATAACTTTAAATAAAGAAATTCTTTATTATTTTTACCACATAATTTAAGCATACTATGAGTTCTAACTTTGATAAATTTCAAAAGCGCAGGTTAATTTCCTCTTATTTTTCGGTAGTATTAAGTGTATTCTTGGTTTTATTCCTTTTGGGAGTGCTGGGATTATTCATTATTAATTCTAAAAAATTGGCTAATGATTTTAAAGAAAAAATCGCAATGACGGTTTTCTTTAAAAATGAGGCTAATGATAGCGTTATCAAAGCATTCGATACAGAATTAAAAAGAGCGCCTTTTGCAAAATCTTTTGTTTATGTTTCTAAAGAAAGAGCAGCAAAAGAGCATACCGATATCATTGGAGAAGATTTCTTGACTTTCCTAGGAGAAAATCCGTTATTAAACTCATACGACATACATTTAAAAGCAGATTATGTTGAAAGAGACAGTATCTCTAAAATTGAAAGCAAACTGCGTCAAAATACAATGATTGAAGATATTGTTTACGACAAGCAATTGATAAATCTGGTTAATGACAACATCAAAAAAGTAAGTATGTGGATTTTGATTATCAGTGGTTTTCTTGCTGTTATTGCAGTTTTATTAATAAACAGTTCACTTCGTCTTTCTATACATTCTAACCGTTTTATTATCAAAACTATGCAAATGGTTGGGGCTACAAAATCATTTATTCGTAAACCTTTTGTAATGCGTAGTGTAAAATTAGGAATGTTAGGAGCAGCATTAACGATCGTAGCTTTAATTGCACTTTTAATTTATGTTGAGACTAATTTCCCGGGCTTAGGAATTTTAGAGGACAAAGTACTAATCGGACTGGTTTTATTGGCCGTTTTCGGATTAGGCGTTTTGATTACATGGGTAAGCACACATTTTGCAACACAACGTTTCTTAAATTTAAGAACTGATGATCTTTATTAGTATTCAGTTTTAAGTATCAAATAATTGCCTTCGGCTTCGCTCAGGCTGACAAATAAATAAAATATCTGGGGTTTACTCAAGACAGCAAAAGAAATAAAATGAAAAACAACAATATTAAAGAAGGAAAACAAGATAATCACGAATTTCTTTTTGACGGCATTAACTACAAAATCTTATTAATTGGAATTGGAGTTATTGCGTTAGGATTTATTTTAATGTCAGGCGGAGGAAGTAACGACCCGAATGTTTTCAACGAAGATATTTTCAGTTTTAGACGTATTCGTTTGGCTCCAACTACTGTTTTAATTGGTTTTGGCATTACGATTTATTCTATTTTCAAAAAATCAAAATAGATTTTCTTAATCTTCTCATTACACTAAACTTCGAAAAGGTCTTTCTAAATCTGAAATTATAATCCAAAGAATTAGAACTAAAATTTAATTTACATGAATTACTTACAGGCAATTCTTATTGCAATTGTAGAAGGCTTAACAGAATATTTGCCTGTTTCCTCCACTGCTCACATGATATTTACAAGTTCTTTTTTTGGAATTCAAGAAGATGATTTTGTTAAGCTATTTCAAGTCTCCATTCAATTTGGAGCAATTTTGGCCGTTGTTGTTTTGTATTGGAAAAAGTTTTTTGATTTTAGTAAAATTAATTTCTACATCAAATTAGCTTGTGCTGTTATACCTGCGTTAATTTTAGGAAAACTATTCGACGATAAAATTGATGCAATTTTAGGAAATCCAATTCCAATTGCTATCGTATTAATTTTAGGCGGAGTTGTGCTACTTTTTATTGACAATCAATTTAAAAATCCAACTATAAGTCACGAAGAAGACATTACGATAAAAAAAGCCGTTACAATTGGTTTTTGGCAATGTCTGGCTATGATGCCTGGAACAAGCCGCTCTGCAGCCTCAATAATTGGAGGAATGCAACAAGGGCTTACGAGACAAACTGCAGCAGAATTTTCTTTTTTTCTTGCTGTCCCTACAATGCTTGCTGTTACAACCTATTCTTTGTTTTTAAAAACATATGAAGTATCAAAATTAAAAGGATATGAATTATTGACGCAATCAAGCGACAATCTTAAAATGTTCTTGATAGGAAATGTCGTAGCTTTTATAGTGGCTGTAATTGCTATTAAATTCTTTATTGAAATCATAAAGAAATTTGGTTTTAAACCTTGGGGATATTACCGAATCATAGCGGGAATCCTTTTATTGGCATATTTTTCTCTAAATAAATAGTTTTGAAAACACCTGAAGAATATTTAGACGGACAAGTCTTATTGATTGACAAACCACTAAAATGGAGTTCGTTTCAAGCTGTCAATAAATTAAAGTATCTTTTAATTAACAAAGTCGGACTTCCAAAAAAGTTCAAAATTGGTCACGCCGGAACTTTAGACCCTTTAGCAACAGGATTATTATTAATCTGCACTGGAAAGTTCACTAAAAGGATTTCTGAATTGCAAGGCCAGGCTAAAGAATACACAGGAACATTTTTCATAGGAGCCACTACTCCATCTTATGATTTGGAAACAGAAGTCGATCAGACCTTTCCAACGGATCATATTGACGAAACATTGATTCATGAAACGGTAAAACAGTTTTTAGGTGAAATTGATCAGAAACCACCTATTTTCTCTGCTATTAAAAAAGATGGAGTCCGTTTATATGAACATGCACGAGCAGGAGAATCTATTGAAATCGAAAGCCGAAAAACAACAATTCATGAATTTGAAATTACTAGAATTGAATTACCTGAAATAGATTTTAGAGTTGTTTGTTCAAAAGGAACTTATATTCGTTCGCTTGCTTACGATTTTGGAAAAGCAATGAATTCAGGATCACATTTAACCGTGTTGCGCCGTACTAAAATTGGCGAATATGATGTTACAAATGCGATCGATATTACTTTATTTGAAGAAAGCTTAAAGTAAAAAAAAAGAGCACATTACAATAAGCAGTAATGTGCCAAGCTCGTAAATCAAAGTATAGTCATTCCATACTTATTCCCTCTGAATTAATAGTGAGGCACATTTTTCCCTCCAAATAAAAAGGTTGAAAAGAAATCATAGAATCTTTCGAATAACTTTTTCATAATAGTGATTTTTTAATAGTTAAACATTAAATAAACACCAATAAAAAGAGTAAATCAGAAAATCAATAATAGAAGTGGGATAGTTTTACTAAGATACAAAATTTTCCTCTAAATAAAAATTTTAGAGCCTTTATTTAACATCTTATTTGATTTATTATCAACACGTTATCAACAGCAATTCTACCCTTTATTTTTTCAAAATAAAAGCATTATAACCGATTGTACTTGATGTTTTCCATAATTTCCAGAAGTTCTTCCTGAACTGAAATTCCTTTATCAGCCAAGTACCATAATTGTAGATCGGTTTTTATTTTTTCATCAATTGGACCAACTTCTCTTTTGTGTTTTGCCATCAACTCTGTCGCGCCTTTTGGTCTTGGTCCCCAATCTGCACGAACGATTCCCGCTTCTTTACAAATCACAATTACTTTCGGGATTGCTCTTCCGCCGTTGGTCAAATAATGATTCATCAAGTCATCATTTTCATCACGAAGCACTATTCGCAAATCGATTTTTTTATCTGATGCAAGCGCCATTTTATTTAAAATAGGTAGAATCTGAGCTGCATCACCACACCAGCCTTCTGAAATTACAAGCCAGATATAATGATTATCCAAATGCTGTAGTTTTGAAATTGTATCTTCAGAAATTACGATCGTCTTTTCCAATCGGTTCATTCGGGTTTCATTTAGTTTCGAATAATTGGTCAAACTGTCAGATTGTTCGTTTCCGGTTGATTTTCCTTCTGACAATAAATCGGTTACTAATTTTCGATATTCAATATAAGAGTGACTATTGAATAATGCTTTGGCTACGATACTTTTCATAAATAGTTATTTTGCTTAGCATAAATTTACGGATTTCTGAAGATTAAGGAATGACTTTTATCAGATTTGATACAAAAAAACTGTAAAAACTCTTTATAATTTTAAAATCAAGGCCGCAATTATTTTTTTTGTAAACATTATTTCTAAAAATCAGAATATGTCTATATTTGCACAAATTAACGCAACACAAACATGAAATATAAAAGAATTCTTCTAAAACTTAGCGGCGAGGCCTTAATGGGTGATTTACAATACGGAATTGACCCGAAAAGATTAGGCGAATATGCTGACGAAATCAAGCAAATTCACGACAAAGGAGTAGAAATTGCTATTGTTATTGGAGGAGGAAATATTTTTAGAGGCGTTGCAGGAGCAAGCTCAGGAATGGACAGAGTGCAGGGAGATTACATGGGAATGCTTGCAACTGTTATTAACGGAATGGCTTTGCAGGGCGCACTTGAAGACAAAGGAATGAAAACTCGTTTGCAGACTGCTTTGAAAATGGAATCTATTGCAGAACCATACATCAAAAGAAGAGCCGATCGTCATCTTGAAAAAGGCAGAATTGTAATTTTTGGAGCCGGAACCGGAAATCCATATTTTACAACAGATACTGCAGCTGTTTTGAGAGGAATCGAAATCAATGCTGATGTTATCCTGAAAGGAACACGTGTTGACGGAGTTTATGATTGTGATCCTGAAAAAAATGCTTCAGCAGTAAAATTTGATTTCATTTCATTTGACGACGTACTTAAAAAAGGACTAAATGTAATGGATACTACTGCTTTTACATTAAGCCAGGAAAACAAATTGCCAATCGTTGTTTTTGATATGAACAAAATTGGAAACCTTTTAAAAATCTGCGAAGGGGAAAACATTGGAACTGTAGTAAATATATAGTGATCAATAACAGTTTACTGTCACACAATTAAGACTTAAGCTGAGAACTGAGAATGAAAACTGAAAACAAAAAAAAATGAGTGAAGAAATAGATTTTATATTAGAAAGTACTGAAGAATCAATGAATGGTTCTATTGCGCACTTAGAAAAGGAATTTCTAAATATTCGTGCAGGAAAAGCTTCTCCGGCAATGCTTGGAGGTGTTTTTGTTGATTACTACGGAGCTGCAACACCGCTTTCTCAAGTATCAAAAATCAGTGTTCCTGACGCTAGAACAATTACTTTGCAGCCGTTTGAAAAAAACATGTTGTCGGCAATTGAAAAAGCAATTATGGTTGCCAATATTGGTTTCAACCCAATGAACAATGGTGATGTTATTATCATCAGCGTTCCGCCTTTGACAGAAGAGCGTCGTCGTGATTTGGCAAAACAAGCAAAAGCTGAGGCTGAAGATGCTAAAATCGGTATTCGTAATTCTCGTAAAGATGCAAACACTGAAATCAAAAAATTAGAAAAGGAAGGAACTTCTGAAGACATTTGCAAATCTGCTGAAGAAGAAGTTCAAAACTTAACAAATGCTTTTACAAAAAAAATTGATGAATTATTGGCTGCAAAAGAAGCTGAAATCATGAAAGTGTAATTACATTTGATACAAAATAAAAAATCCGTTTGGCAAAATTGTGTCAGACGGATTTTTTTATTCCTATTTTTGCATACCAAAAGTAAAATCTTTTCGTTTTTGAAACTATAACACGCTGTATGAAGCTATTTTGTTTTTTGACTTTGTTTTTCACGCTTAGCATTCAGGCGCAGTTTCAAATAAACGGAATTGTTACCGATCCACACAACAAACCGCTTCCTTTTGCGACCATAACTACTGCAGACAATAACAATACTATTACAGATGTTGACGGAAAATTTGAACTTAAAATCAATTCAAAAACAACCACTTTTGCCGTTTCTTATATTGGTTTTCAAACAAAATTAGTTCCTGTTATAGAGAATAAAAAATTCTATTCTATTTCGCTTTCTCAAAAAACAGATGATTTAAAGGAAGTCGTTGTTTCAAATGAAAATCCAGCATTAGCAATCATAAAAAAAGTTATTGCAAATAAAAACAAAAACAATCCGCAGAAAAAACTCAGCAGTTTTGAATACAAAACATACAACAAACTGATTGTTACAGCAAATCCGGATTCGATCGACGGCCGAATCGATTCTTCAGCAACATATAAAGATTTCAATAAAAAGCAAATCAACATTGATTCTTCGGATTATAAGTTTAAAGAAATCATAAGCAAACAGCATTTATTTCAAACGGAGAAAGTTTCTCAATATCAATTTGGAAATAATAAATTAAAAGAAACCATTTTAGGCACAAAAATGGCCGGTTTTAAACAACCTGTTTATGAAATTATCGCCTTTAATCTGCAGTCTATTTCGATTTACGATTCGAAATACGAATTGTTTGAAACCAAACATCAAAGTCCAATTGCTGACAATGCATTTTCTGATTATAATTACAAACTTCTGGACACCGTTCCCATTAAAGGTCGAAATACCTTTATGATTTACTTTAAAAACAAGAAAAGAAAAACAAATGCACTAGAAGGTGTTTTATATATTGATCAGGAAAATTTTGCTATAGCGAAAGCGGTAATGCGCATCAAAGCTGTTTTAGACATTAGCGGTATACACGAATTTGAATATATACCAGAGGAAAAAATCTGGTTTCAAAGCAATACCACTTTTAAAATTGTCAAAGGAAAAAATGACGATGATATTAAGATTTTAGGCGGAACGATTCAATTTGATGGTGACGTTGAAGACAATTACGAACGAAGAAAAAAAGTAGCTTCTGATTTTACTTATTTAATTTCCGAAAGCAATAATTTTGACATTCATTACAATACAAATCCATCTATAAAAAATCCGTCGCTTTATATTGAAATTAAAGATGATGCCAATAAAAAACCGGAAGAATTTTGGAATGCTTACCGAAAAGAAGCTTTAGATCTTAAAGGCCAAAGAACCTATCAATTAATAGACAGTTTATCGTTGAGCAAAAGAATTGAAAAACGTCTGGGTTTGGGCCGAAAAATCATAAATGGTTATCTTCCTATCGGGCCAATTGATTTGGATTTAAAAAAAGTCATCAGTTATAATAACTATGAAGGATTTCGTTTAGGCCTTGGAGGCGTTACAAACGATCGATTTTCCAAAAATTTCAGAATTGAAGGTTATGGCGCTTACGGAACAAAAGATGGTGCTTTTAAATACAATATAGGTTCTGGCGTTTTATTGGATAAAAATACCAATACCTGGCTAAATGGATCTTATACAGATGATGTTCGGGAAATTGCAAGTACTGTTTTCGCTGTTGACAAACGTGTTTTCAAAATTTATGATCCGCGTCCAATCAACATTAGTACTTTCTACAAATATATCAGCTGGAAAGCGAATGTTCAGACCAAAATTATTCCGAAAACTGAAGCTGTTTTTGAATTAGCAAGAACGTATGTTGAGCCAAAATTTGATTATCTTTTCAATTTAAACGGGCAATTATACTCGAATTACATCATGACTACTGCAATGGTTTCAATTGTTTGGGCACCATTCAGCGAATTTATGCAAACTCCAACTGGCAGAACAGAATCAGACAAAAGATTTCCACGATTTACTTTTCAGTATACACAATCACTGCCAAATGTTCTGAAAAACGATTTTGCATTCAGTAAAATAGATTTCAAAACAGAGTATGAAAAAAAATACCTGAATGGACAAAAAACGAGTTTGTTGTTGCAAGGAGGATATGCAATGGGCGATGTTCCGATTACGCATTTGTACAACACAATGCCAAATAATTTAACCAAAGAAACCGTTATTCAACGTATTACTTTTGCCGGAAGAAACAGTTTTGAAACCATGTTTTTTAATGAGTTTTTCTCCAGCCAATATTTATTCTTTCAAATAAAACATGGTTTTGATCGAATTAAAATCATGAAAAAAGTTCGACCTTCTTTAGTTTTAGTTACCAGAATGGCTTGGGGAAATATGGAAAATCCTGAACAGCATGTTGGACCTGACTATAAAACTTTAGATAAAGGTTATTTTGAATCAGGAATCGAATTAAACCGAATTTTTAAAGGTTTCGGTCTAGGCGGATTTTATCGCTACGGACCAAATCAATTGTTGAAATTTGAAGATAATATTGCGGTTAAGATTTCTTATGTTATTGATTTGGGGCTTTAAGATTTTAATTCCAATATATTAAATCCCAAATTTTTCAGTCACGAATTCACGAATTTCACCTCTTAACTGTGTGAAAATTTTTCCGTAGAATTTCACAAATTGATTTTGTTATAATTTGTGAAATTTATGGTTAACAAACTGCGCAAAGAAATGTGGTAAATTCGTGAATTCCTGGCTATAAAAAAAATCCCAAACTCCAATCATAACAATTGAAATTTGGGATTTAAAATATTAAAATTTAAAACTATTTTACGGTTTAAGAATCAAAACAGAAGGCGTATTATTCAGCCAGGTGCTTTGAGATTCGATCAGTTTTTTCCAGCTGTCTAAACTTATAATCATTAGATTTTGCGTTTCTAAAAACTCTTTCTTAATTGTTCTGTCATGCATAATCATAATATGATTTGGTGCAATCTGTTCGATCGAGCGAATTGTTTCCTGAATATCGCGTGTATTTTTTACTTCACCGCTAGCATCCAAAACTGTAATTTGAGAACCGTTGTTATTGATCAGTTTTTTAGCATATTCAATTAAATAAGCATCTTCTTTGCTAAAAACCGGCATGAAAACCTGATCTACCTCTTCTAAATCTTTGTCGATAAAAATCCCGACCGGCATTTTACTTTTGGCAATAATATGACGTGTTCTTTCATCAAAAGGAGAATTTTCAAACAAACCTTCTTTTCCTGTAAATTTATCTATCAATCGGTCTGGATTCACTATTCTTGTAGTAAATCCAAGTATTTTTCCAAGCAAAGTTCCATCAAAAATAGATTGTCCCAATCCAACAAGCAACAAATCATATTCGCCTTGATTAGCCGAATCAATAATTTCAGCATCGATATCATTTGTTACTTTAAAAACACTATTTATCTTTTGATTCAAATGTTTTGATTCTTCAATAATAGGAATCAACATTTTTCGCTCATGATCTTTAACGTCAAATGAATGAATTTCTGTACTTAAAGACAAATGCATTGCCGTTACAACAGAATTATCACCCTGTTTTTTAACTAAGCTGTTTGCAATTTTTAGCAATTTTTTCCCTCTTTCAGGAGTGGCAAAAGAAAGCAGAATCTTGTATTTGCTTTTGGTTCCAATTTCTTCTGGAACTGCTGTAACTTTATCTTTAAATACAAAATTGATAAAATCTAAAGCTGGTCCGGTCATAAAAGTCGTGATCAAAGCCATGATTACCATCATTGTAAAAATCTCTGTAGATAATACTCCTAAATCATAACCAATATTCAAAACAACCAATTCCATTAAACCGCGTGTGTTCATTAAAGCACCGATTGCCAAACTGTCTTTCCAGTTTTGTCCGACAAATTTTGCTGCTAAAGCACTTCCAAAGAACTTTCCTATAACAGCAACAACAATAATTAATCCGGTAATTTTCCATAAATTAGGATCATTCAACAATCCGATTTGTGTACGAAGACCCGTGAACACAAAGAATAAAGGCAGAAGAACAATTATCGAAACGTCTTCCACTTTTTCGATAAAAATATTTCTAAATTTACTGTTTTCCGGCATAATCGCTCCGGCTAAGAAAGCTCCGAATAATGCGTGAATTCCAATTAATTCAGCGGCATATGCCGAAAATAAAAGCGTCAAAAAGAAAATCGCAACAACAGGTTTGTTCAAACTTTCGCGAGTCGAATTTAAATCCCCTACACGTTTTAAGAATGGACGAACAATTTTCAACATGATAATCACATACAAAATTGCCAGACCAATTACATAAAGTGAACTAGCTAATGAACCTGCTTTTACAATAGCAATTACTACTGCCAAAATACACCAAGCCGTGATATCATCGGCTGCCGCACAGGTAATGGCGATAGTTCCTAATTTCGTTTTTTGAAGACCTCTCTCCTGCACTATTCTCGCCAAAACCGGAAATGCCGTAATACTCATGGCGATTCCCATAAACAATCCGAACGAAGAAAATGCAACGCCTTGAGGAGCAAAAGTTCCGTAAATAAAATAAGCAAGTGTCAATCCTAAAGCAAACGGAATAACGATACTAGCGTGACTAATTACAACGGCATCGTGCGCTTTATTTTTCAAAACTTTCAAATCCAATTCCATTCCGATAACGAACATGAAAAGAATAAGACCAATCTGACTTAAAAACTGAAGATTTCCTAAAGACTCCTTTGGAAACAAAGCGGCTGAAAACTCCGGAAAATACATTCCAACTAAAGATGGTCCGAGAACAATTCCCGCAATCATTTCTCCTATTACAGATGGCTGTCCAATTTTTCTAAAAAACCACCCGAATAAACGCGCAACCAAAATAATAGTTACAATCTGCGCTAATAATATGGCAAGAGGATGTTGCAGGTTTTCAACCATTGAATTCAAAAAATCATTCCAATGATTACTTTCTATTTTTTTTTCTAATACATTTCGGCCCTCTTCAAGAGATGAACCTTGTGAAATTATCCAATATATCAAAGTAGTAAAACCGCCAATAACTGTAATGTAAAATAAGGAGTTTTTAAAGTTATTCATAATTCGTTTTTTTAAATTATGGAACAAATATCAGAAGTCCGGTTTACGTGAAAAAGCAATTTTACCGCTAATTTTAAATCTATGTAATAAGTCCGTAAAACTTTGTAATAAGTTATATTTTCACCTTTTTCAAAAAGTCTGCGCGGTACGTTTCGCTGAGAATCAACGTTACATTTTTGTTGTTTTCTTCCAGATGATGAAGTACAATTTCGTTATGATTAAAAAATTTAATCGCTTTTACCGCAATGATTTCTTTTTTATTCACACGACAAAAATCAGCGTCAGGCAATTCGTTTAAAAGTGTATCAAATTTAACATTTTTCAGATTCAGAAAACTGCCATCTGTCAATAAAACAGTTTTGTCCCGACTGTCGCCCAAAGCCGTTTTTATATATTGAATTTGATTGAAATAAAGTAGTGTTTTGCCTTTGTCGGTGTTTAATTGAATAAATTTCTTTTTAGTATCTGGTTTATCAAAACGTTCAACGGCTTTGGCAATCGCTTTTTGCAGACGTTCTAATTTTACCGGTTTTGTGATATAATCAACAGCATCAATGTTAAAAGCATCAGCAGCGTATTCCTTATAAGCGGTACAAAAAATCACCAATTTATTTTGAAGCATTTCAGCCAAATGAAGTCCGTCGATTCCTGGCATTTCGATATCTGAAATCAGCAAATCAAAATCAAGATTAGCCAAATCAGACAAAAGTTTTTCAGGATTATTATATGTTTTTACGATTTCCAGTTCCGGAATTTGTTCGCAAAGCATTTTCAGGTACGTTAATCCCGGAAGCTCATCGTCCAGAAGCAAGCATTTCAGTTTTGTATCCAAGTAAATCTATTTTTAAATGAGCAATATAAACATCGTTTTCTACAAACTTATCGAGCTTGAAATTATTCTTGTAAATAATTCGCAGACGATGCTCTAAAGTGGCATGTCCAAAACCGCTTCGTTCTTTTTTCAATACTTTTTTATCTGAAATTTTATTCGAAACCGTCATAAAAAAGGCATTATCCTTAAACTCAAAAACAACCGATATAAAAGCATCGGCACTTTGAAGATCAGCATGTTTAAAGGCATTTTCAATTAAATCAATCGAAATTAGCGGTGCCAACAAAGGCTGATCATAAAGTTTGTCATCCTTATTGATATTGGTTTTGATTTTCAATTCAAAAAGCGGACTGATCTTGATTTTATTGATTTCAATCAAATTCAGTGCAAAATCTATTTCTTCTTTGGCTGTAACAAATTTCTTTTTGCTTTCGTATAAAATATAATCCAGAACATTGGCCAATTTATCTAAAGCGAAATAAGTCTGATACGCGTGTGATTGAATCGAATTCAGAATATTCTTGAACAAATGCGGATTCAGTTTTGATTCTAAAGTTTCCAGCTGCAAATCATTTACTTTTACTTCTAGCGCATAAAAACTCTTTTCAGCTTCGTCTTTTGCTTTTTTTGCCTGCATTAATTGATAAATCATAAAGCAGATTATGACAACAAGCAATAAAAGAATCGCTAAAAAAATAAAAGTTGTGGTATTGTTTTGCTGCATTGATTATGAATAATTAAAAGTTTTTTGCCCACTGATTTTACGGATCAAACTGATTTGTACAGATTTTCAATTGTTTTGTTTTGACTAAATTTTAAAAAAGAAATCTGTGCAAATCAGTTTGATCCGTTTTATCCGTAAGCTATCGTTTAATGGCTAGAAACAAACTTCAATCCAATAATTGAAGCAATTAAAGTGGTAAGGAAAAATATTCTCCAGAAAGCTGCCGGTTCTTTAAAAATAAAAATTCCGACTAAAACAGTTCCAACCGCTCCAATTCCTGTCCAAACCGCATAAGCTGTTCCAATTGGCAAAACCTGAGTCGCTTTATATAATAAAATCATACTGATTGAAAGACATACAAAAAAACCAATCATCCAATAAGTTGACACAATTCCGGTTGTTTCTTTTGCTTTTCCAAGACAAGACGCAAATCCTACTTCAAAAAGTCCTGCAATAATCAATAAAATCCAATTCATTTTCTTTTCAATTTTAAATTAACTGCAAATATGAGAAAAGCTAACGACTAAATAACTAAAAATAGGAAAATTATCACAATTTAAATAATTGCAAAATTATGTTAACATTGCGTAAAATACAATCGATTGTTTATGATTTTGAGGCATTTTCACTACATTTGCAACCATTTTTAAAGATTTTATGAAAAACGCTATTCAAGTTGGCTTTTGGGAAAAACTGGCCCGAATCATACTTAAAAACAGAATAACAATTCTGATTATCCTTTCTGCATTGACTATTTTCCTTGGCTATCAATGGAAAAACCTTTCTATGACTTATACCGAAGCAAACCTGCTTCCGAAAGATCACATAGCAAATAAAGAATATCAAAAATTCTTAGACAAGTTTGGTGAAGAAGGAAATCTTATTGTAATTGGTTTTAAAGATCCTAAATTCTTCACGCCAAAAAACTATGCCGCGTGGAATGAATTAATGACAGGTTTAAAAAAATCAAAAGAAGTTGATTTGGTTGTTTCTTTAAACGATTTGAAAAAACTGGAAAAAGATACAATTAATGAAAAATTCGTTTTAACGCCTTTTATCGATCAAAGCAAAGCCTTAGATCCTGCCTATTTAAAAAGTGTTCAACACGATTTATTCAACAATTTGCCTTTTTACGAAGGATTATTATTCAACAAAGAAAGCGGAAGTGTTCGCTCGGCGATATATATCAATAAAGCTTTAGTAAATACTCCAGAAAGAAAGACTTTTATACTTGAAAATTTAGTTCCGAAAATCGCTAAATTCGAAAAAACCACAGGAATTGATTTGAAAGTTTCGGGAATGCCGTACATCAGAACAATTAATGCAGATGATATGAAAGGCGAAATCGGACTTTTCATTGGCGCAGCTTTACTGACGGTTTCGTTGATTTTCTTTTTCTTTTTCCGTTCGTTCAGAGCGACATTTATTTCAATTTGTATTTTAATTGTCGGCGTAATCTGGTCATTTGGAACGCTGGGATTATTTGGATATAAAATCACAATTTTAACCGCTATTATTCCGCCACTGATTATCGTAATCGGAATTACAAACTGTATTTTCCTGATTAATAAATATCAGCAGGAAATCAAATTACACAACAATCAAGCAAAAGCGTTGCAACGTGTTATTTCTAAAATTGGAGTTTCGACTTTAATGACGAATTTAACTACAGCAATTGGTTTCGCAACGTTTATGATTACTGGAAACGACTTGCTTTTTGAGTTTGGTTTAGTGACTTCAATCAACGTAATTTCTGTTTATTTATTGACACTTTTTATTGTGCCAATTATCTACAGTTTCTTGCCATTGCCAAAAGAAAAGCATTTATACCATTTAACTAAAACTTATATTTCAACGTTATTAGACAGTGTTGAAAACATTGTAAAAGGCAAACGAAAAGTCGTTTATATTATTTACGGTTTACTTTTGGTTTTCAGTGTAATTGGAGTTGCTCAAATGAAAGTTTCAGGAAGTTTGATTGGCGAGATGCCGAAAAGCGCTTCTTTCTTTAAAGATATTTTATTCTACGAAAAAGAATTCAACGGCGTTATGCCATTGGAAATCATGATTGACACCAAAAAGAAAAAAGGTGTTATGAAAGCTTCGACAATTCGTAAAATGGATGAATTGCAAAATACAATTGCTGAAATTCCAGAATTGGCAAAACCAGTTTCTGTGGTGAATTTGGTAAAATATTCGAAACAGGCTTTCTATAACGGAAATCCGGAATATTATCAATTACCAACTTCGCAGGAGCAGACTTTCATTTTGAGTTATGCCAAAAATGCAACGAAAAACAGCAAAGAAAATCTAATGAAAGCTTACGTTGATTCGACTGGACAATATGCAAGAATCACCACTTTCATGAAAGATATTGGAACAGATGAAATGGCAAAAGTGGAGAAAAAATTACATTCAAAAATTGATGAAATTTTCCCGAAAGACCGTTTTGAAGTTACCGTTACCGGAAAAGCATTAGTTTTCCAAAAAGGAACTTCGTACTTGGTTGACAACTTAATCGAATCGTTGATTTTTGCGATTGTCGTAATTGCTGTTTTGATGCTATATTTATTCCGTTCGTTCAAAATGGTAATGGCTTCGGTGATTACGAATATTTTACCGCTTTGCATTACATCTGGATTAATGGGCTATTTTGGAATTCCGTTAAAACCATCTACTATTTTAGTATTTAGCATTGCATTCGGAATCTCGGTTGATAATGCAATTCAGTTTATGGCGAAATATAGACATGACTTCCTTCAAAGTGGCGGAAAAGTGAAGAAATCGGTTTTCAGTGCATTAAGAGAAACTGGAATTAGTACTTTTTATACATCAGTAGTTTTGATTTTAGGTTTTGCGACTTTTACATTATCAAGCTTCAGCGGAACCATTGCACTTGGAGGATTAATTTCTTGTACATTGGCTTTTGCGATGTTTGCGAATTTGGTTGTATTGCCTTCGTTGGTTTTGACTTTTGAGAAGAAGAAGACTAAGAGAGAGGAATTGGAGAATAATTTGGAGGAGTAAAGGTTTTTTGCCACGAATTTCACGAATTGGCACGAATTAAAAATAAAAAATCTTTTTCAAAGTTTTGAACTTTGAAAAAGATTGACATATACTTTGTCATTCCGAGGAACGAGGAATCTCACTCTAAGCTCGACAACGATTGACGACTTTCTTTGTGGAATTACAGGTGTGATTCCTCGTTCCTCTGAATGACAAAAATGAAAGATATTTATAACTGAAAAATGGCTTTAGATTTTCACAGACTTGACAACGATGAATATTTATTTTCACTTGATGATTATAAATATAATTGTCTTGAAATTATTTTTGAATCATATAAAAATTGGACTGGAATTTTTATCGATCAATATAGTGACAATAAATTGACTATTGAAAATCAAAAAACTCTAATTCAAATAATTGACATTTACATTAAGCAAACTAATTTAAATCTTGACAAAGAGAAAACAATCGCTATTATAGAATTTAGAGGATTGCTATTTTTTTCTTTGAATAAGAATTGTGACCTTAAAATTCTGGGAGATTAACTTCAAAATTAATAATGAGGTTGCTTGGTTTCTCGGAATGATAAATACGTTTGAAAAGCTTCTCATAAAACCGAGTGCCCTAGCCCTGATAGAAGCGGCATCCTTTTTCTTGCTCCTTTAGCAAGAAAAAGATATAGCGGATAGCAGGAAACAGCTTCAAAAATTAATTATTATCGTTTATATTTGCAATTCGATATAAAAAACACTGGTTTTATTTTGATCTAAAATCAGCAATCTATAAATCTAAAATTAAAATGAGACACACAAAGGTTAAAGACTTATTAAACAGTACGACGACGCTACAGGAAGTGAATGCAAAAGGATGGGTGAGAACTTTTAGAAATAATCAGTTCATCGCGCTTAATGACGGTTCTACAATTAATAATATACAATGTGTTGTTGATTTTGAAAATACTCCGGAAGAAACTTTAAAAAGAATCACGACTGGAGCTGCGGTTTCTGTAATTGGAACTTTGGTTGAAAGTAAAGGTGCAGGTCAGAAATATGAAATTCAAGTTTCTAAATTAGAAATCCTTGGAGATTCTGATGCTGAGAAATTCCCAATGCAGCCAAAAAAACACTCTTTGGAATTTTTACGTGAAAATGCTCACTTGCGTGTACGTACAAATGCTTTTGGAGCAATTATGCGTGTGCGTTCTGTATTGTCTTATGCAGTTCATAAATATTTTCAAGACAAAGGTTTTGTTTACGTAAATACGCCAATTATTACCGGAGCTGATGCTGAAGGTGCTGGAGAAATGTTTCAGGTAACTTCATTGCCATTGGATAATCTTCCAAAAAATGAAGAAGGAAACATTGATTTCAAAAAAGATTTCTTCGGAAAACATACTAACTTAACAGTTTCTGGACAATTAGAAGGTGAAACTTTCGCGATGGCTTTGGGTCAGATTTATACTTTTGGACCAACTTTTAGAGCAGAAAATTCAAACACTTCTCGTCACTTGGCAGAATTTTGGATGATTGAGCCAGAAGTTGCTTTCAACGACCTTGATGACAATATGGATTTGGCTGAAGATTTTATTCAGTATGTAATTAAATATGCTTTAGACAATTGTCAGGATGATTTGAAATTTTTAGAAGCAAGACTTCTTGAAGAAGAAAAATCTAAACCACAAGCTGAAAGAAGCGAGATGAGTTTGTTAGAGAAATTGAACTTCGTTTTGGAAAACAATTTCAAACGTGTTTCTTATACAGAAGCAATTGATATTTTAAGAGATTCAACTCCAAATAAAAAGAAGAAATTCCAATATATCATCAACGAATGGGGCGCTGATTTACAATCAGAACACGAGCGTTATTTAGTTGAAAAACACTTTAAATGTCCGGTAATTTTATTTGATTACCCAGCAAATATTAAAGCGTTTTACATGCGTTTGAACGACAACACAGAGCCAGGAAGAGAAACAGTTCGCGCAATGGATATCCTTTTCCCTGGAATTGGAGAAATCGTTGGTGGTTCTGAAAGAGAAGAACGTTACGATGTTTTGGTTGAAAAAATGAAAGCATTAGAAATCGACGAAGAAGAACTATACTGGTATTTAGACACCAGAAGATTTGGTTCTGCAACGCATGCAGGTTTCGGTTTAGGATTTGAGCGTTTAGTATTGTTTGTAACTGGAATGACAAACATTAGAGACGTAATTCCTTTCCCAAGAACTCCGGGTAGCGCAGAATTCTAAAAAAAGTTTAATCGGTTAATCGTTCATTCGGTTAACCGATTTTCACGAAACAACGATTTGACAATTAAACCAATAAACGAGTAAACATTATAAATGCTAAAGCAATTTTTAAATTTAAAATTATCCCAAAAATTATCTCCACAGCAAATTCAGCTGATGAAGTTAATTCAATTGCCTACGCAAGCTTTTGAACAACGTTTATTAGAAGAAATGAACGAAAATCCGGCTTTGGAAGCTGGAAAAGAAGAAGAATACGAAGCGGACGAATACGCTAATGAAGACTACGACGATTATGATGATGCAGAATCAGACAGAATTGAAGCAGACGACATTAATATTGACGAATATCTAAGCGACGACGATACACCTGATTACAAAACTCAGGTAAACAATTATAGTGATGATGAAGAGCGCGAAACTCCTTTTGCTGCTCCGATAAGTTTTCATCAGGATTTGATCAATCAGCTAAATACTTTTATTTTAAACGATGAAGAACGCGAAATCGCCGAGTTTTTAGTTGGAAGTATTGATGATATGGGTTATATCCGCAGAAGCATTCCGGATATTGTTGACGATATGGCCTTCACTCAGGGAATTTATACTGATGAAGCAATGGTCGAAAAAATGATGACAGTAATTCACGAATTGGAACCTTCGGGAGTTGGCGCACGTGATTTACAGGAATGTTTATTATTGCAATTAAAGCACAAAACACCAACAGAATACGTTGATTTAGCGATTGATATTATCGAAAATCAGTTTGATGCTTTTACAAAAAAACATTACGATAAATTATTGCAGAAATATAGCGTTTCTAACGAACAGCTTAAAAAAGCGATTCACGAAATTGAAAGACTGAACCCAAAACCGGGCGGTTCTTTTACAGGCAATAATAAAGTTACTGAAAATATAGTTCCGGATTTTGCTATCAGAATTATAGATGGCGAATTAGAATTGACCTTAAACGGACGAAATGCTCCTTCTCTGCACGTTTCTAAAGATTACCAGGAAATGATGCAGACGTATAAAGATTCTCGTGATAAATCATCGGCACAAAAAGATGCGGTTCAGTTTATCAAACAAAAACTGGATTCGGCTAAATGGTTTATCGATGCAATTAGACAACGTCAGGAAACACTTTTTGTAACCATGAATGCGATTATGCATTATCAGGAAGAATTCTTTTTAGACGGCGACGAAACCAAGCTAAAGCCAATGATCTTAAAAGACATAGCGGATATGGTTGGTTTGGATATTTCGACAATTTCACGTGTTGCCAACAGTAAATATGTTGAAACGCCATACGGAACAAAACTAATCAAAGAGTTTTTCTCTGAAGCCATGAAAAATGATCAGGGAGAAGACGTTTCAACTTTGGAAATCAAAAAGATTCTTAAAAATACGATCGAAGAAGAAGACAAAAAGAAGCCTTTACCAGACGATCAATTGGCTGAAATCTTAAAAGAAAAAGGATATCCAATTGCCAGAAGAACCATTGCAAAATATCGTGAACAACTTGATATTCCGGTAGCGAGAATGAGGAAGAAGATATAAAACTTAACTTCTACAAAATAAAAAACCCGACAAGCCAAAACTTGTCGGGTTTTTTATTTCTTTCTTATTCTCATCATTAAACTGGACTGAAGTCCAGCCCTACAATATGAATCGAGCCGAAGGCTCTTTCTCACTTCCGAAGGAACGTATTATTTTGTAGAGCTGGACTTCAGTCCAGTTTAAACAAAAGATGCAAAACAACAAACCCGACAAATTTAAAATCTATCGGGTTTTATTTTTATGTTTTTCAAGCTTATTTATATTGATCCGGCAATATTTTCACCGTAAACAAAAACACTTTCTTTTTATCATTATAACTATAAATCAAAGTATAATCATTATCCCTAAAAACCTGAAAGTCCGGGATTTGCTTTAGCTGTACTTAAAAGACTTTTTTCAATTTCTGTTTTTGTAACATCAGTCTCAGCAGTTGTTTTCTCAACATTTATCAGCGTCAAATTGTATTGAACAACTTGTTTTTCGTGCAAACTCACACTATCCAGACGAATTCCTTCCTGAATATTTAATGGGCAATTTTTATTGTATTTCGCAACTAATTCAACAATTTCTGAATTCACCTCATCTTTATTTTCAGAAAGATAAAACTGAAAAAAGACAGCCAAAGCGATGGCAATTCCAATTAAAACTAATAATAAAATATTCTGTTTTCTTTTGATTTGCTTTTCTTGCATTGGTATTAAAACTTAAATGACCTTAAAAATTTATTTTTCCTGAATTTTCTTCATGGCATTAAAATAAGCAGCACGACTAAGTGGCTCATATTCTTCCGTTTCTCCAAGCATTACTAATTTATCATTATCCGTTTTTCTAAAACTATAATTAGCAAGATTTCCTGTTCTGGTACAAACAGCATGAACTTTCGTAACATATTCGGCTGTTGCCATAAGTGCCGGCATTGGTCCGAAAGGATTTCCTTTAAAATCCATATCCAGACCGGCAACAATTACACGAATTCCCTGATTGGCTAAATCATTGCAAACTGTAACAATTTCATCATCAAAAAACTGTGCTTCGTCAATTCCGATAACGTCGCAACCTTGTGCTAAAATCAAAATATTAGCTGCCGCCGGAACCGGTGTAGAACGAATTTCATTAGCATCGTGAGACACTACCATTTCGTCATGATAACGGGTATCGATAGCGGGTTTGAAAATTTCGACTCTTTGTTTGGCAAATTGCGCGCGTTTTAATCTGCGGATTAATTCCTCGGTTTTACCCGAAAACATTGATCCACAAATAACTTCAATCCAACCAAATTGTTCTTTGTGATTTACTGTATTTTCGAGAAACATTTTGTATTTTTCTGCCTTTAAAAATGAATAGTTTTTATTACTTTGTACTGGTAATAAATCGACGTAAAAATGTGCTGTTTTACATTTTTTCAAAAGTAGAAAATTTTTATCAAATCGGAGATTTGGAATTGCTTATTAACAGAAATAAAAAATTATCTTTTGAATTTCTTCAAGATTAAAGACATTCAGACATCAAATACACTAAAATACCTTATTCACTATAATTTCAACAGTTATGAAAAAAAAATTGGAAGCCGATTTAATCAGCATTGCACATCGAATTTTAAAACTTAAAAACAAATCCGATATCAATCAATTGTACCTTGAAACGCAGAAATTATATGAGAAATTAGCTATTTTAAAATTTGTCGATGAAAATTTCGACGAAGTAAAACCTACAATCAGCCACAGTGAAATCAGTTCTGAAATCGAAACTATTTTCGAAAAAGAAGAAAAAACACCGGCAGAAGTTATAATTGAAACTCCAATTGAAGAAACTCCTAAAACAGCAATTGTTGAAGAAATAATTGCCGAAATTCCTGAAGAAACAACTCCAGAGCCAATTGAAGAAGATAATCAGGAGTCTATTGAAGAACCTATTGTTGAAAAAGTAGAAGAAACTGATGCAGTCAAAGAAACTGAAACTGTGGAAAGTATTAAAGATCCAATTATTGAGAAAATCCAAGCGGCTGTTTCTGAAGCTAAAAAAACAATCGAAGCAAATGATCTTTCATTTAAAACAGTCAATGATTTAAACCCAATTCCGGATTTTAAACCCGCTTTTGAATTAGAGAAACCGTCAGAAATAGAAGAACCAAAAGTAGAAAGTTCAACAAAATCAACTCCTGTTCCGATTGCGTTTGAAGATTTCGGAATCAATTATGCCGATGCACAGTTTGTAAAAGTAGACAGTTTTGAAGCCGTTTCTCCAACACCGACTCCGACATTTGATTTTGCAGAAAAAAAAGTTGTTGAAACTGCCGTTTTAGAAACTAAAGCAGAACCAAAGGCAGCAACTTTAAATGAAAAACTGGCAAAAGGTTTCCACATTGATTTAAACGACCGAATTGCGTTCACCAAAAATCTTTTTGGAAATAGCACCGAAGATTACAGCCGCGTTTTAAATCAATTGCTCACTTTTGACACTTATAGCGAAGCACAGGAGTTTATCGAAAACATGGTAAAACCAGATTATAATAACTGGGAAGGAAAAGACGATTACGCAGAACGTTTTCTGGGAATTATCGAGAAGAAATTCGCATAACACTTTTCACATCTCACATTTTACATTTCAAGAATAAAAAAATATGTCAAAATTATATATCGTACCAACGCCAATTGGCAATCTTGAAGACATGACTTTCAGAGCCATTCGGGTTTTGAAAGAAGTCGATTTGATTTTGGCTGAAGATACACGCACAAGTGGCAAATTGTTGAAGCATTTTGAAATTGGCACACACATGCACAGCCATCACATGCATAACGAACACAAAACCACTGAAAATCTAATTGCACGTTTGAAAGCCGGCGAAAACATCGCTTTAATTTCAGACGCTGGAACTCCAGCAATTTCAGATCCGGGATTTCTTTTAACTCGCGCTTGTGTCGAAAATAAAATTGAAGTTGAGTGTCTTCCTGGCGCAACAGCTTTTGTTCCTGCTTTAGTAAACAGTGGACTCCCAAATGACAAATTCGTTTTTGAAGGTTTTCTGCCTGATAAAAAAGGACGTCAGACTCGATTTTTGGCTTTAGCCGAAGAAACAAGAACGATGATTTTATACGTTTCTCCACATAAACTCGTTAAGACTTTAGCAGAATTCGTTCAATATTTTGGCGAAGACCGACAAGTTTGCGTTTCAAGAGAATTATCAAAATTACACGAAGAAAATGTACGTGGAACTGCAAAAGAAGTTCTGGAACATTTTGAAAAAACCGCACCGCGTGGTGAAATTGTCGTGGTCGTTGCTGGGAAAACAATAGAAAAAGAAGCTAAGAAAAGTAAATATTCTAAGAACGAAGAAGAATAAATAATTATTTCAGCCACAGATTAAAAAGATTTTCACAGATTATTTAAATAAAAATCCTTTTTAATCCTTTTAATCTGTGGCAAAAAAACCAAACTACAATCATGAGCATCCAAGCCTTTTTAGAAAAAGTAAAACAAACTCCAACACAAATCGCATTTCCTGAAACCATTGCAGTAATTGAAGAAAATTACAATTTTACTCCAACTGCTTTTCAAAACGGAACACAGCATAACGCTGCCGGAGAAAATTCGGGTTCTTGCAAATTATTTTCTTTCGCAAAACTGCAAAATTTAAGTAAAGAAGAAACTTTAGCCTGTTTTGGCGCTTTTTATTTTGAAGAAGTTTTAGGAGATCCAAATGGAACAAATCATCAAAATATTAGAAATTTCATCAACTTAGGTTGGGACGGAATTAAGTTTGAAGGAAATGCTTTAGAAGCAAAATAATTTTAGATTTTAAAGTGTAGATTCTTAGATTGCTGAAATCTATACTCTAAAAAACTTTGTCAAAGTTTGAAACGAATATTTTACCACAAATTACACAAATTTCTGCTAATCTAATTTGTAAAAATTTGTGTAATCGTTGGTTAAAAAACATTGAAATCCTTTTACTTCCGACTGTTATCGGGAGTTCAAAAACAAAAAATTACCAACCCGATTAAACGATTTCAGAAATCTACAATCTAAAATCAGTAATCTAAAATCTAAAATCAACCCATGCGTTGGACATTAAAACCAAAACCTTCTGAAGATAAAATCAAACATTTGGCACAAGCTTTAAATGTAGAAGATTTTGTAGCAACACTTTTAATTCAGCGTGGCATTGAAACTTTTGAAGATGCTAAAAATTTCTTTCGTCCTTCATTAGAACATCTTCATGATCCGTATTTAATGAAAGATATGGACAAAGCGGTTTCCCGAATCGAATCGGCAATTGAAAATCAGGAAAATATTCTGGTTTTTGGCGATTATGATGTCGACGGAACAACCGCAGTTTCTTTGGTTTCTTCGTACTTAAAATCACATTATCCAAATATTGCAACTTACATTCCTGATCGTTATGATGAAGGTTACGGAATCTCATATAAAGGAATTGATTACGCAGATGACAACGGAATTTCCTTAATAATAGCTCTCGACTGCGGAATCAAATCAATTGATCATATCGCTTATGCGAAAGCAAAAAACATCGATTTTATTGTTTGTGACCACCACCGTCCCGGAGAAACGCTTCCAGATGCTGTGGCCGTTTTGGATCCGAAAAGAGAAGACTGCTCCTACCCTTATGACGAATTATGCGGTTGTGGAGTTGGTTTTAAATTGATTCAGGCTTTAGGTCAAAATCGAAATGAAACCGTAGAAGATCTTGTTCCTTATCTGGATTTGGTTGCAACCGCAATTGCTGCCGATATTGTTCCGATTACGGGAGAAAATCGTGTTTTAGCTTATTTCGGTTTAAAAGTCATTAATAGTGAACCAAGACCCGGAATAAAAGCGCTGGTTCATCAGGTAAAAAAGAAAGTTTTAGACATTACAGATGTTGTTTTTATTATTTCGCCAAGAATAAATGCTGCCGGAAGAATCAAACACGGAAATCATGCTGTAGAGCTTTTAACCGAATTTGATTTGGAACAAGCGCAACAATTTGCTTCAGAAATTGAACAATACAATGCCGATCGTAAAGATTTAGACAAAAAAATCACCAAAGAAGCTTTTCAACAGATTGTGGAAAACAACGAAGAAGAACGTTTTTCAACTGTTGTTTTTCAGGAAGACTGGCACAAAGGCGTAATTGGAATTGTAGCTTCAAGATTAATCGAAACCTATTATCGTCCAACTTTGGTTTTTACTAAAAGTGGTGACAAATATGCTGCTTCTGCCCGATCTGTAAAAGGATTTGATGTTTATAATGCATTAGATGCATGCGCAGAACATTTGGAACAATTTGGAGGACATATGTATGCGGCCGGAATGACTTTAAAAGCAGAAAATTATCAGACTTTTAAAAACGCTTTTGAAAAACAAGTTCAAGAAACTATTCTTCCGGAAATGTTAACGCCGGAAATCGAAATAGATGCAGAAATTGATTTCTCAGATATAACTCCAAAATTAATTCGGATTTTAAAACAATTCGAACCTTTTGGCCCACAAAATATGACGCCCGTTTTTATGACTTCTGATGTAAAAGATACTGGTTATGCTAAAACTTTAGGTTCAGAAGAAGAACATTTAAGACTTTTCGTCAAACAACATAACTCCGACGGAATTGCTGCAATTGGTTTCGGACTCGGAAAAAAATTAAGTATAGCACAAAATCAAAATCCGTTTCAACTGGCGTACACAATTGCTGAAAATGAATGGAACGGCACAATTTCAACACAGCTTATGCTGAAAGACATTAGAACAAATGGAAGAAATTAAATCAAATAAACCAGATCCGTATCAGGCACTTCGTTATAGAGAATTCAATGTATATTTATTACTGCGCTTCTGCATGGTTTTTGCCTGGGCAATGCAGTTTATTGTAATCGAATGGGAAGTCTACAGTTTAACAAAAGATCCGCTTTCATTAGGAATTATTGGTTTAATGGAAGTTGTTCCGGCTGTTTGTATGGCTCTATTCGCTGGTCACATTGTCGATCAAAGTGAAAAGAAAGGATTATTGGTAAAATGTATTCTGGGATTTTCTGTAATTAGTTTTGGATTGTTTTTATTGACATGGCCAAAAATTGTTGGAGGTTTATCGCAGATTGTTATTTTATATTCCATTTATGCTTTAGTCTTTTTGGGCGGATTGGTTAGAGCATTTTTAGGCCCAACTACTTTCTCTCTTCAATCACTGATTATACCGAAAAAAGTATATCCAAATGCTTCTACCTGGAGCAGTTCAGTTTGGCAAATTGGAGCCGTTATGGGGCCGGCATTGGCAGGATTTTCAATTAATTGGATTGGCGTTCACTGGTCAATGTGTCTGGTTTTCGGATTCTCAATTCTCGCCTTAATTGCCTTGTCACAAATCAGTAAAAAACCAATCGTAAATCCGAAGATTGGAGAATCAATAAAAGACAGTCTTACCGAAGGTTTAACTTTTGTATTCAAAAACCAAATTGTTTTAGGCGCTTTATCGCTTGACATGATTGCTGTACTTTTTGGAGGCGCAGTAGCATTATTACCGATTTTTGCACAGGACATTTTAAAAGTTGGTGCTGAAGGTTTTGGCATCTTAAGAGCAGCCCCTGCTGTAGGATCTTTTATTACCATGCTCGTTTCTGCTTATGTGCCTTTGTATAAAAATGCAGGAAAAAAGCTTTTAATCGCCATTTTTGTTTTTGGATTATCGATTATTTTATTTGGTCTTTCTACTTATTTCTGGCTTTCTGTTTTTGCTTTATTTTTAAGCGGATTGGCTGACGGAATTTCTGTAGTAATTCGCCAAACCATTTTACAGCTTAAAACTCCCGATCATATGCGCGGACGTGTTGGTGCTGTAAATTCAATTTTTGTTGGATCTTCAAATGAATTAGGTGCTTTTGAAAGTGGTGCAACTGCAAAATTGATGGGAACTGTGACATCTGTTGTTTTTGGAGGAAGCATTACACTTTTGACCGTTTTAGGTTTCGGTTTTATATCTCCTACTTTTAGAAATTTAGATCTAAAAAGAGATATGGAAGAGCATAATAATCAGGAATAATGAGATCTTTTATAGACTTTATTCAGAACAACAAAATTCGCTATCTACTCTTATCCTTCTTCATAAACAATTAAAAATCAATTATTAATAAGATTTTTTAGCATTTTTTTATGCTTTTCTTAGTCAAGTGTTAATATAATGAGTATGTACCTTTGCAGCGCAAAAAAAAATTGCCATGAAGGACATCGAACAGATTTACCGCAACGATTTTGGAATTTCATTTTATTGGAAAGAAGGCAACGAAATTGTATCAGATAAAATTCAATTGCTTTTTAAACAAATGGGATTTTATTTTTCAGTTCAAGAATTAAATGAATTTCATGATTTAATTGAAGACTGCATAACAGACCGTAATGATTATGATACGCGCGGTGTAAAACGTGTCTGCGATAAATTTTTATTGAAAACACCCTATGTTGCAATAGATTTAGAAATATCACCGATGGAATTAAATTCTATAAAAGACTTAGTTGAGGGTTCATTATTTCGACTTAATCTCAATGAATATATTTACGGTCCTGGAATGAACTAAAACATCCCTACCTTTCTAAAAAGACCAATCTTAACTTTTACTGCATTATAATGTGCCAACTTAGAAAAGATTTTTTGAAACTTTTATGATTTTTTTATTTAGAATTAATATAAATAATATTTATATTTGTTGAAATAAAAGGTTTTAAGATGAGAGAAATAGAACAAATCTACCATAATAATTTTGGCATAGCTTTTTACTGGAAACAAAATAATCAAACTATAATCGACAAAGTACAATTGGTTTTTAAAGAAACTGGTTTTTACTTTACAATATCAGAGCTAAATCAGTTTTGTGATTTAATTGAAGATAGCATAATCGAAAATGCTTGCTGCGAAGCTTGCGAAATGAAATATTCCTGCCATAAATTTTTATTAAAAACGCCTTGCAATTCTATTGATTTAGCAGTTTCTATGACTGAATTGAAATCGATAAAAGACTTGGTTGAAGGTTCTTTATTTAAAATTGAACTCGACGAATATGTTTATGGAGTAGGGATGAATTAAGAATTATTCTAAATATTTTAACAGCATTGTTTCATTATTGAAATAGATTTTAATTTTCTTTAAAAAAAAGTATATTTACGGCAATGAAAAAAGCACGCATTCTTTTTGCCCTCATACTTTTTACGGTAGTTTTTACAAGCTGCAAAAATTCTTCTGACGATTACATCGACCCGCGAGGTACTGATTATGCAGGTTCTGAAAGCTGTATTCAGTGTCATCAAACGCAATATGACATGGCTTTGAAGAGCTCTCATTTCAAAGCTACTGCTCCAGCAATTTCAGAAAACGTCCTTGGTGATTTTGACAAAGGCAATCATACTTTTATTTATGACAAAGACACAAAATTAGTCATGGAAAAACGCGGCGACAGTCTTTTTCAGGTTTTATATAAAAACGGAAAAGAAGTTCAAGCGCATAAATTTGAAATTGTATTTGGAACAAAACATGCACAGACTTCGGTTTATTGGCGTGAAAACAATACTTACGAGTTACCTATTTCCTATTATAATTCTATAAATAATTGGGCGACAAGTCCAGGTTTTCCAGCAGACAAACCTTATTTTGACAGAATGGTAGTGAAAGACTGCTATTCGTGCCACGCCTCAAATGCCAGCAGCCGAAGCGTAAATCAAAATTCTGCAGAAAAAAATATGATGTCTATGGATGTTGAAGATATCATTAAAAAGGAAACAATTGTTTATGGAATTGACTGCGAACGTTGTCATGGCCCGGCAAAAAAACATGTCGAATTTCATTTGAAAAACCCGAATGTAAAAATTGCAAACAGCATTACCAGTTTTAAAAATCTAAATAAACAACAAAGACTAGATGCCTGCGCACTTTGTCATGCCGGAAATGATGGAATGAAATTAAAATCTCGTTTTGATTTTAAACCCGGAGATGATTTATCTGAGTTTTACAGAGCAACCAGAAGCATTATAGACACAGCGCAATTTGATGTTCATGGAAATCAATTTCGTTTAATGGCGCAAAGCAAGTGTTTTATCAATAGTGAGAAAATGGATTGCATTACATGTCATAATCCTCATGAAAATGCTTCTAAAAATATGGCTTCGTATTCTAAAATTTGTATAAGCTGTCACCAAGGTTTGAAACACAATGAACAGACACAAAAAATAATGCCAGAAAAACTAATGGCTACTAGTTGTGTGGAATGTCATATGCCGAAAAAAGCGTCAGGAGCAATTAAATTTCAGCTTTCGAGCAGTAAACAGCTTTCAGAATATATCCTGAGAACACATAAAATTGGAATTTATCCAGCGACGAGTTCAAAATAAATATTTGAACTAAATTTCGACAAATGATTGATGAATCGTTAGAGCCTTTTTGACTTTTGACTTTCGACTTTGGACTTTTAACTAACTTATTTTTCGAATTTTTTAAGTTCAAAATTTTGACCATCAAAAACACCGTAAGTAAAATAACCAATCCAATCACCTAGATTCACATAATTTGAATCTTCTCCAACTGGAATTATCATTGGCAAATGGCGATGCCCAAAAATGAAGTAATTATAATGTTTAGTTTCGAGTTTACGTTTGGAATATAAAACCAACCATTCGTTTTCTTCTCCTAGAAATTTCACATCTTCATCGCCCGAAATCAATTTATTTTTAACGGAAAGATATTGCGCTAAACTAACCCCAACATCTGGATGAAGCCAGCGAAAAAGCCATTTTGAAAACGGATTTGTAAATACCTTTTTCATTCGTTTATAACCTTTGTCGCCAGGGCCTTTTCCGTCGCCGTGGCCAATTAAAAAGGTTTTCCCGTTAAAAGTAAATTCTTTGTTATCATGATAAACCGGAATATTCAATTCGGTTTCAAAATAATCATTCATCCAAAGATCATGATTTCCAACAAAAAAATAAATCGGAATACCACTGTCGCGAATTTCCGCTAATTTTCCCAAAATACGCACAAAACCTTTCGGTACAACCGTTTTATATTCGAACCAAAAATCAAACAAATCACCAAGCAAAAAAATAGCTTCTGCATCTTCTTTAACCTCGTCAAGCCATGCCACGAATTTTTTTTCGCGTGGCAAACTCAACTCAGGAGTTGGCGCACCAAAATGCTGATCTGATGCAAAATATATTTTTTTCATTTATCTTTTGTGAAATGTGATTTGTAAGATGTAAAACGTTTACTTTTAAAAATTTACTTTTTACTGATTATCAGATGCGTACCATTCTGCAAATGAAGATTCTGTTTCCTGGAGTTTAAGCGAAAAAAGAGAAATTCCTTTTGGAAGGCGAGCCACAATTCTTTCAGCAAAATCAACTACCATATTCTCACTTGTTGGCTGATAATCAACTAAAATAACATGGTGACCACGATTTTTCAATTCGTTTGCCAATTCGATATGCGGCGTAGTTTGATTGAAAACCGTTGCATGATCAAACTGATCGACGATTTCTTCTTTTACAATTTTCTTTAGATCCGAAAAGTCAATTACCATTCCGAATTTCACATTCGATCGATCTGTAATTGGCGAACCAATAACTGTTACCGACAATTTATAACTGTGTCCGTGAACGTTCTTGCATTTTCCGTCGTAACCGTACAAAGCGTGACCGGTTTCGAAACTAAATTGTTTTGTAATTCTGATATTACTCATCGATGTTTAATTTTAAGCTTGCAAATTTACAAATTAATAACCGTTTTCGTCTCTTTTTTTAGCACGGTTATACATCCACAAAGCAATTCCGCCCAAAATCAGGAACGGAATAAAAGATCCAATGACAACACCAATCTGATAACCGCTGTCTGGTGCATTTTTAATTTTCTCTGCAACGTCGACTTTTTGCAGTAATGAAATAATTTTCATATTCTAAAATTTGGTTTAAACACATAGAAACATAGTTTTTACTTTTTTGGAAAGCTATTTGAAAGAAACTAGTTTCTAACACATAGCTATGTTTTTTAATGCAAGCGAAACGCCTTTTTTGCGGTTTCAAAAACTATGTCTGTATGTGTTTAAATTTATTAATATTCCTTATTTTTTAAATTGATGCAAAGCATTTCGGCTAAAATCAGACAAAACCAATTTACCTGTAATTGCCGCACGTTCAAACAAAAGCGATTCCCATTGTTCAGTGCCTTCCCAAATGATTTTTTTCATTTCATATAAAGCTTCAGGATTATAAGAACTCAGTTTTTCCGCAAAATGATCTACTTCCGCATCAAGATTGGCCGCATCACATAAAACTGAATATAGCCCTTTATTAAAAGCCCATTCAGCCGTTTTCCATTTTTCAGGAGCTAAAGTCATTTCAGACATAGCCGTTTTACCAATTTTTCGGGAAACAGCTGGTTCAATCACGAACGGTCCAATTCCTATTGCGAGTTCAGATAATTTGACATCACTTAGCAATGTTGCAAAAGTATAATCGCAAGCCGCGATAATTCCAACACCTCCTCCAACTGCTTTTCCCTGAACGCGCCCAATGATTAATTTATTGCAATTACGCATTGCATTAATCAAATGAGCAAAACCAGAAAAAAATTCCGTTCCCTGCTCTTCATTTTCAACTTGTAAAAGTTCATCAAAAGAAGCTCCGGAACAAAATGCTTTTGCTCCTTGGCTTTTTAAAATAATAACTGAAACATTTTCATTTCGACTTAACGAATTAATTTCAGCAGTAAGGCGATTCAACAATTGACGCGGAAAAGAATTACTCGCAGGATGACCAAACTGAACCGTTGCAATAGTATTTTGAAAGGAAGTTTCTAAGCTTCCGTTTGCATTTTCTAAACTCATAAAAAAACAGATTTAAAAGTAAAGTTACGCTTTTGAAAAATAATACTCCAGAAACTCACCGAAATTTGTTTTTTGAAAATTATTTAACTTTATTTGTTAACGCTTTAGGGGATTAGCTCATTTGGCTAGAGCGTCCCGATGAAAAATCGGGAAGGTGACAGTCGATTTCGGTATTCTCCACAAAACAAGGGGGATTAGCTCATTTGGCTAGAGCGTCCCGATGAAAAATCGGGAAGGTGACAGTCGATTTCGGTATTCTCCACAAAACA
>NZ_JBSIPG010000001.1:135080-544228 GCF_054075145.1 Flavobacterium xizangense
ACAAGGGGGATTAGCTCATTTGGCTAGAGCGCTACGCTGGCAGCGTAGAGGTGATCGGTTCGAATCCGATATTCTCCACTAATAATTTAAAAAATACCCAAACAGATAATTGATTCTGTTTGGGTATTTTCATTTATATCAAATTATGTTTTACACTTATATTTTATATTCTTCTTTGCTCAACAAATATTATATTGGGTCTTGCCAAAATATTGAGCAACGTTTACAAGATCATTTAAATAGCAGAAGCAAATTCACAAAAAAGGCTAAAGATTGGGAAATAAAATATTTTGAAACCTTTCCTACTCGAAGTGAAGCTTGTCAAAGAGAATTACAAATTAAAAAAATGAAAAGCAGAAAATATATCGAAAACCTAATAACAACAAAAGACTAGAGTATCCCGATACATCGGGAAAGTGACCGGTTCGAATCCGGTATTCTCCACAATATGAAAAGTCATATACTGCGCAAATAGTATGTGGCTTTTTTTGTTTTCAAATCAACTTAAAAAAATTTCACTTTTTTGAGTTTATTAGTCAATACCCCTTCTTTTCTCTTCCTACAAATTTAATTTTTCTCTTTTTACATTAAAACGAGAAAAGTTTGCATTCCTCCCAAAAACAAAACAAGATTATTTTTGTAAGACGAAATCTCAAAAATCCCAACTAACTACATACTAGACAAATACAAAAATAATTGTAAGTAAATAATTACAATATAAAATGATTTTTTCTTAAAATTTTAAATTAAATACAACAAATCTCACAATAATTTAAAATTATTTTAAGAATTAACAGAAAAAAAATGGGAATTTTCTTTGTTAAAAAAAATAAAATCCTACTTTTACGTCCGAATTTTAACAAGGCTTTCCATGATAAAAAATAAGAGCAGTTTGTTGCTCATTATCAATTGTTTACTAGTTTTCTCATTAATTTTTTATGTAATTCTGACAAAATTTACATCAAAAACAAAAACTGTTTATGTAGATAACACAGAATTATTTAATGATTTTTTAATGACTAAAGAATTAAAAAACAAAGGAGAGAAAGAATTCATATCTAGAAAAACTGCCCTTGATAATTTATATGTTCAAATTCAATCAAAATCTATAAGCGCATCACAAAAAGAAGTTTTGATTAAACAGTTTATTCAAGAAAAGGAAGAATTGGAACAATTCAATCAAATCTTCGCTGCAAATGAATCAACAAAGATTTGGTCACGAATCCACAGTTATGCAGAAGACTTTTCAAAAGAAAACGACTATGAACTAATTTTAGGCACCGACAGCAAAACAAATGTTTTATATGCCGATGAAAAAATTACCGTAACAAAAGCATTTCTTGCTTACATAAACAAAAGATATGAAGGACTTAGGTAAGTTGTTTTGTATTTTTTGTGCTTTAGTTTTAATATCCTGCAAAAAAGAAGCTAAAGAAGATTCTAGAAATTCAGAAATTAGAGATCGCTATTTCAACCTTGAAAAAATAGGATGGAAATCTCGTGCCTATACTCAAAAAGCAGATGACATTGCATTTACTGCAATTGAAGTTCCAATTCAATACTACTTATTAAAAGATTTAGGAAACGAAAATCTAATTCCAATAGATTCTCTTTATGAAGAAAACAAAAGAGAACGCGTTATTGAATTTACTTTTCAGCAAGATGAAGAAAAGGATTTACTCGACAAAAATTTCACAGGCATCGATTATACAGATGCAGTAAAATATATGTCTTTTGGCCTTCAAAAAGATTTTTATGTTGTCACTTCAAAAAAAGACACAATCGCATGTTCAGGAGTAAATTACGAACGAACATATAAAATAGCTCCTTATCAAAAAGTATTATTGTTTTTTTCGGGAATCGATCCTAATGAAAAAATACAATTAGTCTACACTGATTATCTATTTAGAAAAGGAACGCTAAAATTCCAATTTAAAGACACCTATACCCAAATAGCCTTATGATTCAACCAAAAATTAGTAAGCTTAAAAAAACTGTCGCAATATATTTAGCGATGATGATTCTTTTGGAAACACTTCAACCAATGCAAGCTTATGCATTAACAGGAGGTCCATCACAGCCAGAGTTTGAGTCCTTTACCCCTATTGGAACTTCAGACATGGTCGATCTTTCCAGTGGTGATTTTAACTATAATATTCCGATTATGGATGTTGGAGGCTATCCCATAAACTTAGCTTACAATTCTGGTGTAACTATGGATCAGGAAGCTTCATGGGTAGGATTAGGATGGGATCTAAACGTTGGTCAAATTACGAGACAAATGCGTGGTTTGCCTGATGATTTCAATGGAGATGAAATGACTTATGAAAACAACATGAAGCCTGTTGTTACTGTAGGATCGGCCTTTAATATTTTTCTAGGTGCTTTTGGTGTTAATGAGGTAAAAGCAAATGTTGGAATGAACGTTAAATACAATAATTATGATGGTTTTGGAGCTACTGCAAGCGGTGGTTTGAGCGCTCAAATTGCTAATAATATAAGAGTTGGAATGAATTTGGAATCATCCGCCTCAGAAGGTGTTTCTGTTTCACCAAGTGTATCTTATGAAAATAAAAACGCTGACAATACACTAAAAGATAATATTCCAACCGGTAATCTTGGTGTAAGCTATAATAGCAGAAAAGGTCTTGAAAGTGTAACTTATTCTGCATCTATAAATCTTAAAAAAACTAAAGATAAAAATGGCAACGATAAAACTCGTACTATTGGTGGATTTGGCGCAAGTGGATCTACATCCTTTATTGATGCATCTTATACTCCAACAAAAAGAGTTGGTATGGTCTCTTCTAATTTCATCTTTAATTTAAATATTGAAGGAGAATTTTGGGGCATCGAGCCTGGAATGAAATTTTCTGGTTATAGAACAAGTCAGGGAATAAAGAATTCTGAAAAATATAAAACTGAAAGAGCTTACGGTTTTGAAAACACATACAATGCTTCTACTGCAGACGTTTTAGATTTTAATAGAGAAAAGGAAAGAACATTTAACAAAAACACGACTTCTCTTCCTATCACGAATAACACTTATGACTTATATAACATTCAGGGACAAGGAGTTGCAGGAATGTTTAGGCCGTACAAATCTCAGGTAGGTTATGTTTTCGATAAAGAAACAAACGATGATAGTGTTGGTGCAAACTTAGGTTTAGAACTTGGTGCTGGAGGTCTAACCCATTGGGGGATTGATGCTACTGTAACTATAGGTAAAAGCAATACGTCACTCTGGAGTACATCAAATCCGGCTTTGGGAAGATTTAAGGAGAAGAAAACAAACAACAGACCTGACTATGAAAAAGTATTTTTTAAGAATATTGGAGGTAACCACGTTGACAAAGAATTAGACTTATTCAATACTAAATTAGGAGATTACGACGCAATTAAACTTGGATTAAACGGAGGCAAATTTTCAAGAAGCACTGATGTGAAATATGCTAAAAACAGTGGTGCAATTGGCTATACAGGAGTTATTAAAAGAGAATCATCTAGATTATCTAGAAATCAATCTATCCAAAAACTAACTAAAATTGAAGCAAAAAGATTTGGTTCTAAACTTCAACCAAGTGAATATTCAAGAGACCACCATACAACTGAAATCAGAATTACTAAAGAAGGTGGTGAAAGATATAATTATGGTAGAGCTGCCTACAATACTCTAAAAAGAGAAGTAACTTTTGATGTTAGTGATAAAAACAGGCCAGCTGAAAAATTAGATTATAAAAATGGATTAATTCGTTATGATTCGGGTGATAATTCTGTTAAAAATAGTAAAGACGGAGATCAATACTTTAATAGAGTTACAACACCTCCTTATGCACACTCTTATTTACTCACATCTGTTTTATCTGCAGATTATCAGGATTTAAAAAACGACGGCCCTACAGATGATGATTTAGGGACTTACACAAAATTCGAGTACGATAATAAAACTACAGACCATTTATATAAATGGAGAATCCCTTTTAAAGAAAATGTAGCCAATTATGATGAAGGCTTACGTTCGAGTAAAAAAGATGACAAAGCGAATTATCAATATGGCGAAAAAGAGCTTTTATACATCAAAAAAATTGTAACAAAGACTCACGTAGCCATTTTTCATCTTTCAGAAAGAAATGATGCTTACGGTGTTAAGGATGAAAATGGTGGTATTGGCACCGACTCTAAAATGTATAAGCTAGACAAGATTTCTCTTTACTCGAAGCCAGAATACCTGGCAGAAGGAGACAAAGCTACTCCAATAAAAGAAGCAAATTTTGAATATAATTATAGTCTGTGCCCAGGTATTGACAATAATATCAATGGCGAAGGAAAACTAACGCTTAGCAAAATTTATTTTACCTATAAAAACTCTAATATGGGTAAATATACTCCGTATGTTTTCAATTATGGTTTTAATCCAGATTATGACATGAAGGCTTATGATGTTTGGGGAAATTACAAAAAAGTGAAAGAAGGTGTAAATGAAGCTACATTAGCTCAATTATCGAATGCTGAATTTCCATTTGTGGACCAAAGAGACAGAACTCAGTCTGATGAATATGCCAGTGCTTGGCTTCTTAAATCTATTCGTTTACCATCTGGAGGACAGATGGAATTAAACTACGAAGCAGATGATTACGGTTATGTACAAAACAAGGAGGCAATGCAAATGTTCAAGGTTGTTGGAAGTGGTACAAAAGAGGGACTTACTGCCAGCAATATTTCTAATGGAATTGAGAAAAAGACTCTTGGAAAGTATATCTATGTTGCATTAGACCAAAAAATTGACAACAATTTACCTATTAATGACCCAAAAATTCCTCAATTGTTTTTTGACAAATATTTAAAAAACGTTGGAGATGCTTCTAATCCTTTATATTTCAGATTCTTACTAAACATGGTGGATCCAAATCCGCTGCCGGGTGTAGATAGTACAGATAAATATGATTATGTAACTGGATATCTTAATATCGAGGGAATTAAGAACAAGGTTGTTGACTGTGGTTTTCTCCAAGTAAACGACAAACAGTATGTTGCAATACCTGTTGATTATGTTGGAAAAGGTGATGGCTTTAATGCCAATTCACATGAAGTAAATCCGATCTCAAAAGCAGGCTGGAACTTTGGAAGACAAAACCTAAACAGATTGGTTTATAGTATGTATAACGAAGAGGATACTAATGACCTGAAAAGTATCGTGATGGAAATGATTGGTATGTTACCAGCTCTTTTGGATATCTTCAAAAGTCCTAACGCGAAATTAGAACAAAGCGAAATTGCAAGCAGGTTCGTTACTAACAAATCATGGATCAGGCTTATGCAACCTAGTGGAAAGAAAATCGGAGGCGGTACAAGGGTTAAAGATATCGCGATCAATGACCAATGGGACGTTATGACTGAAAATACCGACAACAAACTATACCAGCAATCTTATGGACAAAAATATACATACGAAACAGAAAACGGCAAATCGTCTGGTGTTGCAACTTATGAACCTTTAGGATGTAAGGAAAACCCTTTTGTAAAACCGTTCTACGATCAAAGCAAAAGAGATTTACCACTTGGCCCCGACAACACCAACTATGTTGAAGAGCCTTTTGGAGAATCATTTTTCCCTGCTCCAAAAGTAACTTATAGCCGTGTAACGGTTTCTAATTTATCTAGAGAGAAATATAATGCCTCAAATGTTGTGACGAACTCGGTGAAAAAACATGCTACAGGATCTGTAGTAACAGAGTTTTATACGACAAAAGATTTTCCAACACTTACGGACCGTACTACTCTAGCTTTAAATTATGATAAATCATCGGCATTAGCCAGTCTTCTTAATTTGAAAGTAAAAGATCATATTACTTTATCACAAGGTTTTTCTGTTCATACGAATGATATGGATGGCAAAATGAAAAATCAACGTGTGTATGGTGAAGGTCAAAAAGATTTTATTTCGGGTGTTGATTATAAATACAATACAATAACAGACACTCAAAGCAGAAATGAGGGCAGATTAAACAATACTGTTCAAACTATCGATTCAAAAGGAAATATTGCTTCTAAGCTAGTTGGTGTTGATTATGATGTAATAAATGACTTTAGAGAAAATAAATCTACGACGCAAATAGCAGGTGTTCATTACAATACGGCAGGAATACCAATATTCTTAGCTATTATTGTAGTTCCGGTTCCATTACCTAGTTACTCTCAATATGAAAGTCAGCTTCGATCTGCTGTAACCACAAAGGTTGTCCATACGACAGCTATACTCTCAGAAACTATTGCTTATGATCTTGGTTCTAAAGTATCGACAAAAAATCTTGCTTATGATGCCGAAACAGGTAACGTTTTATTAACTGAAACTGTCAACGAATACAACGATAAATACTTCAATTTTAATTTCCCTGCTTACTGGAGTTATGCTGGAATGAGTCAAGCTGCAAAAAATATTGGCTTAGAATGGGATATTACAAAAACAGGAAATAATCAATATCAATTTAACGGATCACATCTTGAATCTGATTACTTAATTGATGGTGATGAATTATGGGTAAATGGAGTTGCTCCCGACGGAAAAACGAAAACCATGATGAAAGCGTGGGCAGTACATGTCACTGATAACGATTTCAAACTTATTGACGAAAAAGGTTTACTTATTAAGCCTGAAGTTATCAATACTGGAAAAATAAAAGTAATACGTTCTGGATATAGAAATCTTCAGACGGCCTCTATGGCAAGTGTTACTTCTATGACCAATCCATTATATAATTATGATGCGAATAATAAAATAACGACGATAAAAAACAATATCGGCAATAATCCTTTTATGTCAACTACTGCCAGCAACCGTATTGTTAATGCATCTGCAATTCAATATAACAATATCTGGCCTTCACAGTGTGAGTGTAATTTGCCAAAAATGACGTTTGAAAACGGAAATCTTGTTTTTGAATATGAAAAAGAAAACAATGCTTCTGAAGAAGATGACATTATCAAAAGATCTTTCAACCCTTACTTATACAATATTTTGGGGAATTGGAGAGCAAATAAATCGTATGCTTATTTAACCGGAAGAAATTATACTCTTGATCCAACGCCACGTAAAACAGGATTCTTTAATGACTTTTTCCCATTTTACGTGTATGATCCGACAAAAAATATTTGGGGAATGACTGCTGCAAATTATGACCGTTGGACGTTTGCGTCTCAAGTTACGCAGTACAATCCTGCCGGACAGGAAGTAGAAAATAAGGATGCTTTAAATCGCTATTCTTCGGCTTTGTTTGGATACAATAATCGTTTTCCGGTTGCCGTAGCTTCAAATACCAAATACACAGAAATGGCTTCTGATGGTTTTGAAGATTATGATTTATCAAACTGTGGCACAACATCACATTTTGATTTCCAAGCACAATTAAAAACAAACGAAGTTTCCGTATCTGACAAACAATCACATACCGGAAGAAAAAGTTTGAAAATCGCTCCGACTAAAAAAGCTACTATAAAAAAACAGGTTGTTTCGTGTACTACAGCTGCAGCTGCACCAACAGTAACCGCTAAAAAATAATTAAGATTCAGATGAAATTAAAATATACATTAGTTTTTACTATTATTAGTTTTTTTATTGCTACGGCAGGCTTTGCTCAGACTTATACTGATCAGGAGATTGGATTTGATGCTGCAAGATTCACTGCTGCATTGAAAGAGCATGGAATAAATAACGAGAATATTTCTTCAGAGCTTGCGAGACTACGAGATATGAAATTAATTCAGTACAAGCAGATTAAAAAAGAAGAACAAGCTAGTGAATTGCAAAAGCTAAAAACACAGCAATTTTCAAAATCCAGCTTAAGTAAACTTGCAGCTAACGAAATTACCGAGATTCCAGCTTCAGAGAAAGCCGTATTAAAAGCATTATATGATAATAATGGAGGTGAAAACTGGGTAAATAAATCAGGATGGGACTTTAACACTCCTGTTACTTCATGGGATTTTACTACAAATACAGGTGGTTGGTATGGTATTACGGTAAGTGGCGGGCATGTTGTAGGAATAAGAATGGTTGGGCAAAATTTAACAGGTATATTACCCGATTTAAGTCCATTAACATATTTATATGAGTTGAATCTGGCAAGCAATAATTTAACTCCACAAAATATCCCACATTGGCTTACAAATCTTCCAAACTTGGAACGATTAACTCTTGGTAACTCTAATTTTAATGGTGACTTTCCAAATTTTTTGAGCTCGATGACCAAATTAACACATTTGGAATTATATCAAAATGATTTTAACGAATCTGTAATGCCTTCGTGGTTCACTCAATTACCAAATTTATTTTCACTTGAGGTTTTTGATTGTAAATTTAAAGGCCCTATTCCTGATTTATCAAGTTTAAACAAATTAAGATATCTAAGTATCGGTTTTGCTGACTTTAGTAATGAAACAATTCCTCTTTGGCTAAATAATATGCCTCAATTATTTGATTTAGACATTTCAGTAAGTAATTTAAAGGGTGAGCTTCCTGATCTATCGAACTTAACTAACTTGTATTATTTTGACTTTTCATACAATCAATTAACGGGGCCTATTCCTAATTATTTTAACAATTTTCCCAATCTGAATTATATAAGTTTACATAACAACAAGCTAACAGGGCCACTACCTGAAGTTTCAAATTTAAAAAACCTGAGACAATTATCATTTAGTGATAATCAAATAACTGGAAGTATTCCTGAATTATCAGGTGCAATTAATTTACAATCTATAAATTTCTCAAATAATAAGTTAACTGGGGTTATTCCTGATTTATCAAATTTAAACTTAACTTTTTTGCGTTTAAATTTTAATCAATTAAGCGGTCCGATACCTAATTTAAAGCCAACTCCTAATTTAGGTTATTTAGAGATGGGAAGTAACCAGCTTACCGGCACTTTACCTGACTTGTCACTATTTACCGGATTGTATGGCATTGATTTTAGTTTTAATAAGCTGACTGGTTCAATACCAAGCTATTCTTCTATAACTAATTTAAATACTTTACGCTTAGATAATAATCAATTTAGTGGCCACATTCCGAGTTTAACCTCTAATACAGCATTAACTTTTGTATCTATTAATCATAACAAGTTTCGTTTTGTAGATTTCATTGATCAATTTAATTTTCTTAATGCACGAAGTTTTGGCCATTTTCCCCAAGCAACAATTGATGAACCTCAATCATTTGATAGAAAATCGGGTGAAACCGTTACATTAAAAATGTGTTTAGATGATGTATTTGATCAAGGGGATACTTTTCAATGGTACCACAACGGACAGGAAATCTACGCTGCAACTAGCAGAATATATACAATTACAGATTTAAGACCTCGTGATTCAGGAACATATACATGCGTATCAAATCACAATATTCCTGGTATGAGATTAGCTTTATCACGATACCCTATTACCTTAAATGTGACCTGTGCTGATATACCTAATAATATTAAAATGGATAAAGAAGAAGCTGAAATTGGTGAAAATATTAATTTTTCTTTTGATCCAGCAATTACCGGCTTAATTTATTATTGGAATTTTTATGATTCTAACCATAATTTTGTATCAAATGGTGAAACAATTTCAACTACTACAAAATCATTTAATGCACCTGGAATTTACACACTGGAATTAACCGTAGATCAAGGTGAATGCCGAACTGAATTTATAAAAACTTTCACGATTAAACCTAAGCCATGTGTACCAGCTGTTGGAACTATAAACACATCAACCCAAAACATTTTAGTTAATTCAAATATTTTATTTTCATTTGAACCTTTTTCAACAAGCTCAACCTACAAATGGACATTTTATAATTTAGATAATAGCATTTCTTACACTTCAACATTTCATAGTGCGTACAATATATATAATACACCCGGTACATATAATGTAAACTTATTGATAACCGATCAAAACGGCTGTACAACTAATTTGAACAAGCAGGTTATAGTAAATGAAAGACCACCATGCGTAAATGTTATTGGAACTATATTACCGTCTTCAAATAACTTATTAACTAATAAAAACACAACATTTTCTTTCGAAACAACTTCTCAAATTGCAGGGTATAGATGGTTGTTTTATAAGTCGGACGGTTCTGTAGATTTCTTTAGTCCAATGAGTACTGTTGAAAAAACATATGCAGAACCAGGAAATTACAATATTAGTTTAGTTGTTACGGATACTAACCAATGTACAACTAGCTTTAACAAAACTGTTTCGGTTATATCATCTTGTATACCGATTAATGGAGCAATAAAATCATTATCTTCTGATATAATTGTTGGTCAAAATGTAGAATATTTCTTCGAAACTACTGCAACAAATTTGACATATGAATGGACTTTATACACAGGTTCAAACAGCAGCACAACTTTCACAACTAGTACAGCAAATATGAATTATGATGTGCCTGGAAATTACAACATTAAACTTGTAGTTACAGACTCTAACGGATGCAAAAATACTTTCAACACAACTGTCGTAGTAAATTGCGTTAAAATTCCAGGAGAAATAAAAACAGCTAATCCAGTTGTTACTCAATATGAAAGCACTACATTTTCATTTGAAACTACAGCAACTAATCTTAGATACGATTGGACATTCCATAGCTTAAATAACACACCACTTTTAGTAACATCTGAGAGCAATCCAACGGTAACATATCCTTATAACAATTCTTACAAAGTTACTTTAAGAGTTTATGATGAAAATGATTGTGCTACAGAAATAACAAAATACATATCGGTACAAAAAGCATGTCCTCCTATTATTGCATCAATAACTAGTCCTGCAACAGTTGCTACAAATGAAGTTGTTCGTTTTGGATTTACTACCAATTACTCTAGTATTGGCTATCAATGGACATTTTATAATTTAGACGGTTCTGTACGTTCCACTTCAATGGATCGCGAACCTAGCAAAACGTTTACTTCTCCAGGAGTTTATCGTATTAATCTAGAATTGACAGATTTTTCAAATTATGGTTGCAAAACTTCTATTGATAAAACCGTAACCGTAACGGGAGAATGTTCTATTCCTGGAACAATGGAATCAAATCCAGGTGAGGCAGGTATCATTTACAATCAATGGACTTCTTTTAGATTTGATACTAGTGCTTCGGATTTAAAATATGAATGGACTATTACTAAACCTAACAGCACAACCCCTGAAGTTTATTCAGATAGATACGCCTATAATTACTTTGACCAACCTGGTATCCACAAAATAGCACTTAAAGTTTCAGATAATGAAGGATGTAGCAAAACCATTGAAAAAACATACACTATACAATATGACTGCCGATGGTCAAGTTACTACGGTTACATTTACAATACGGAAAATCGTACATATGCTTTACCAAATACAGCGCTTACTTATCAATTTTATGCTTATAGTGGCAGTCCAAATTTTGATGAAATGGAGTTGCTGTGGGAGTTTGTAAATTCTGATGGTGAAGTCTTAAGTACTGCAAACACTAAAGACTTTAATGTAACACCAACAACAATTGGAAATTATACAATAAAATTTAAAACAAAAGATAAATATGGCTGTACTTCCGAATTCGGAAAAGAACTTTATGTGCAAGAGCCTTGTGAATACAGCGGTGAAAACCTTGATGGATTTATTGGCTATGAAAATGAAAATATTGCCGATTTATTAACCATCCAAATCAATCAAACCAAAGAGTTGTTATTTACTCCTTCTTATGAACCTTATAGACTTTACAGTTACAGATGGAAGGTTTATAATGCTAATGATGAACTAGTAGAATCAGGAAATAATGACAAATTATCATTGACGTTATCAAATCCAGGTTTATATAAAATTAAACTTGAAATTGAAAATGAAAGTGGATGTATTTTACACTTTTCAAAATCAATCAAATGCTTAATTGAAAATTCTTGTACTAATAACAATGCTAAATCTCAAATTGTAAGAAGCTTATATTTTGGTTTATTGAAAAATCTTATTTCAAGATCGCTTTCAAATGAAACCGATGAACATATTAATGCAAGTAATTCTACAAAAGAATATAGTTCTTTAAAGCCTTATATCACTAATCGCGTAGGAGATAAAATCTATAATTATACTACTATACGAAATGAACAAGGCAAATTAACCAGTGTTATGTTTTCATTCTCGCCAGATAGAGATTATGATGTTCAAATATTTATAAAAAAAGGATTGTGGAATTACGATTTAACTGTTGATGGAACTTTAAAAGAATTCGCCAACCGTTTTGAATCTGAGCTTTATCTTGATTTAAGCCAATACACCTCTTCAAGTGACTACCTAATTTCTTGCTATGTACAAGATGCAGAACATGTTGCCACACAAACTGTACAAAAAACGACCAAATTAAGTACGACTACCTCTTCAACATCAAATGACTGTTATAAGGCGACTGAAGTTCGATTTATTGATTTCTGTCCTACAGAAGCCTGTGTACCAACTGATGGAGTCATTCAAACAGGAAATGCTCTCTTATTGCCTCCAGTACCACCTGGTCAAAGCGCTAAAAAAATTGGCTCACGACTATAAATCATTGAAGATAAAAAAACATGGAATTTGTTTTTTAGCAAACAAATTCCATTATAAATAATAGATAACTAGATTATGGTAAACGATCTTAAAATAAAAAAATATTGGGTAATTACATTGCTAATGCTATTTTGTTCGTTGAACTCCTTTGCTCAAGAGTGCGAATATTCATGGTCCCGCAATGGTCAAATTTATGTTGCCAATAATACATACGGAGATAGTGCAGGCGCATTTTTAAATACTCCTACTAATGTTACTTTTGGGCGCTATAATTCTCCTGTTCCTGGTTTAAACTATCAATGGAATTTATATGAGGCAAACGGTACTTTAGTACAAACAGGAAGCAATATTGATTTCCCGATTACGCTTACAAAATTAGAAACATACAAAATTAAATTAGTTGTTTCAGATACAGAAGGATGTACCACATACGAACAAAATGTTACCGCCAGAAATTTGAGTGCTTGTGTTGTACCAGCAACAGATCGTTACGAGGGATACTTAGATATACAAATGCCATGGTATGGAATTGGCGTAAATGTTGAAGCTGAATTAAGACTTAATAACCCATTTGATTATAGTGACTCTAAATTCACATTTAATTGGAAATTATACAATCCTGATGGAACTCTTAACAAAACGAGTACTGAACCAGCCCTTCTAGTTACTTTAACAGAAGTTCAAGAATATAAAATAGAGTTAGAAATTAAGGATCTTGCTGGATGTAGCACTACTTTCACAAAACTGATAACACCTCTTGATACCTGTACTTATACTAGTGGTGAAAGAGAAGGATATATTGCTACTGACAACAATCCTGACAATACCGATCTTAAAGTTAATATAGATGAATCAAATAATTTTACTTTCTATTCATATGGTAATCCTGCAGAAAGCTTTACGTATCAATGGGAAGTATTCAATTCTAAAGGAATATCAATTGCAACATCTGATTTACCTGTTTTTCCTTTAACACTTACTAAAGGTGGATTTTATAGCCTCCATGTAAAAGTTACAGATCCAGTAAACGGTTGTGAAACTGAAAATATTAAAGAAATACAATGTCTTATCACTAATTCATGTACAAATGACAATTTAAAATCTCAAAAAGTACTTGAATTGTATCAAGATTTATTAGTTGATCTTTTAGCACGATCTATTCAAGGAGAAACAGATGCGCAAATTAATGCAAGCGAACCTACAGCTGAATTTATTGCATTAAAACCTTATATAACTAATGGTCCAAAAGACAAAATATACAATTATGCATCAATCGTATATAACTTCAGCGAAGGATCGTATGTTCCTGGAGTTATTGGGGCTCACTTTTCATTCTCTGCAGACAGGGATTATGACGTAATTGTTAAAATCGGATGGGAGATCGGGCGCGACTATGACCCAAAATATATCACAATCTCACAACTAAAAACTTCTATTAGAGAGGCACTTACTACCGATTTAAGCCAATACATAAGTTCAGAAGAATTTATAATGTCTTGTCTAGCAAGTCCAACGAGAAGCGCGTCAAAAACAATGGAGCGAATGTCAACAAATGATTCCGAGCTAAATATCGATTGTGATTATGGTTCACATATCAGACATATCGATTTTTGTCCAGGAACAGGCGCAACTTGCGATCCTTCAATTGTTGGATATATAGCGACTAACGATCACAATTTAACAACAACCGAAGAAACCATCCTTACATTCCATACTGATGTTCCTAATTTGACTTACACTTGGTCAATTTTAACAGAAAAAGGGGAAGTAATCAACATGAGTCAACCAGATATTACAATTCCTTATAAATATACCTTTCCTTACGAAGGCAGCTACATTATTAAAGTAACAGCAAAAGATCAAACAGGATGCAGTTCTACTTTTAGTCTTTATGGAGTTGTTCAAGATACGCATTGTGAAAATATACCTTATAGTTTCCTCTTTGAGACCACTACTGCAAATTTAAATTACATATGGACAGCAGCTGATGACAATGGCAATGTAATTAATACTGCAACAAACCAAACAGGAAAATTTACATTTACACCTGTTTTGCCCGGTTATTATGACATAACACTATCAACTAGCGGAGACGAAAATTGTCAAACCGCATTCTCTAAAAGAATTTTTATTAGTAGTTGTGGTGGTGGCAACGAAGTTTCATGTACTCGAGATAACGCATTGACACCTAAAGTACTTCGCTTGTTTATTGAACTTGTAACAAAACTTGTTAGTACACCAAATGGTACGGATGTAAATGTTTATGCACAAACTGAAATTGCAGCATTTGCACCTTATACATTAGGTTCAGATGCCAAAATTTATAAGTTTATGAATGCTCCCACTTACATATACTTCTCTTTTACTGATGGAGGTCAAATTGATGTCACTTTGCCAAAATCAGCTACAGGTACCATTACTGGTATTGACTTAAGCAGATTTTACAATCCACAAGGAATAACGAAAGTTACAACTAGTTTTAGTGATGGAACTTCCAATACCGCAACTGGAGAAGTTCATAATATTAACTTTTGCCCTGCAGCCGAATGTATCCCAATTACAGGAGTCATCAATATTGTAAAAAGAGGTTCAACACAAGCAAGTAAAAAATTAAACTCTAGTTCAAAAATATAACTCACTTTAGATAAAAACACACTAGTTGTTTTAGCAAACAAGTAGTTATAAAAAAAGATAATTAGATTATGGCAAACAATCTTAAAATAAAAAAATACTGGATAACCATTTTTTGCATGGTGTTCTTTTCTCTTTCCTCTTTTGCACAAGAGCTAAGCGATGCAACTATTGGTTTTGATGTAGCAAGAGCAAAAATTTCTTTGAAAGAGCATGGTGTTAAAGATCGGGATATTGAGCGTGAGATTTCTTTGATGCGTCAAGCTCAAGTGAACAGTTATCTTCAAATGAAAAAAATTGAAGATGAAATAGCTGAAAAATACAAACTGCAAACAAAATCGACAAACATTGCCGCTCGTTCAGTGGCAACCGCAGACGTATCTCAAACAGAAAAAGATGCACTTCTTGCCATTTATAATAATAGTGGTGGAACAAATTGGATAAACAAAACTGGTTGGGATTTTTCAACACCAGTAATTTCTTGGAATAACATTAATAAGACAGGTTGGTACGGTGTCGAAGTTACTAATGGACATATTACAAAATTAGATCTATCATATAATAATCTAGTTAATACAATCCCATCTGAAATTGCACTATTAAGTAATTTACAAATTCTTTATTTAAATAATAATAAGTTAAGTGGAAACATACCTTCGCAAATAGAATTTCTAGTAAATCTGCAAGATATAAGATTAGGCTTTAATCAATTAAATGGGACTTTTCCTTTAGAAATATTAAAATTAAATAATTTAAAGTATTTAAGTTTAACCCGAAACGCATTTACTGGAAATATTCCTTCTGATATAAAATTACTCAATAATCTTATAGCTATTGATTTGAGTTTTAATCAATTTACTGGAAATATCCCAACACAAATAGGAGAATTAGCAAATTTGGAATCTCTACAGTTATATCGCAATGAAATCAGTGGTGAGATACCAAGTACCATTGGCTTATTAACAAACCTTAAATACATCGATTTAGGAACAAACAAATTGACAGGAACCTTACCGGAAGAATTAAGTAATTTAACAAATCTACTTCAGGTAACCTTGGGAAGCAATAAATTAAGTGGTAGTATTTACCCAATTAGAACCCTAACAAATCTCACATATCTTCAATTAGAATATAATGAGTTTACTGGAGTCATTCCAACTGAAATAAGCATGTTCAATAATCTTCAACATTTATTAATGGCTGGTAATAAATTGAACGGAAGCATACCTAATGAAATAATCCAGTTAACTAATCTTGTGTATCTTCGATTATCTCAAAATAATTTAAGTGGAAATATCCCAACGCAAATAGGACAATTAAAAAAACTCACAAATTTGGATTTAAGTGGGAATCAATTAGAGGGCTCTATTCCAAAAACAATAGGTGAATTAACTTTACTGCAAGACTTGAGATTTGGTGCAAATAAGTTAACAGGACCAATTCCTTCAGAAATAAATTTATTGACCAATCTTACAGTATTTCATGTACAATACAATAAATTAACAGGGAGTATACCCAGTATAAGTCAATTAAAAAAACTTGCAGGCATTTATTTTACTTCTAATGAATTAACTGGAAATATTCCTGACATCAGTAGTCTACCACTTTTTTCATATACAGATATAAGTTATAACAAATTTCGTTTTATTGATATCGCAGACCAATATACCAATTATAAAAAATTATCACAATTTTATTCTACACCCCAATCAAAAACGGATACTGCAAAAACTATATCTGGGATATCTGGGAAAAGCATCACATTAACCATGTGCGAAGACAATCGCTACATCCCAAACGTTGATACTTTTCAGTGGTATAAGGATGGGGTTATAATAAATGGTGCTCAAACTAGAGAATACACTATAGAAAACCTTTCGAACGCAGATAAAGGGGTGTATTATTGCATCTCTAAGCATCCTGAAATGAGTAGTAATACCACTTCTTCATTATATCGTTTAATCTTAGAAAGAGAACCAATTACATTAAACATCACGAATTGTACCGCCGTTGAAGGAACAATAACATCAACATCAGATAAATTCCATACCGGCGGAGAAAGTAACTTTTCATTTGAAACAACTACAACTGGCTTGAGTTATGAATGGTCTGTAACTACAACCGAAGGAGATCCCTTAGATTCAGCCACATCAAATACATTAGGAACATACTCGTATTCTTTTGAAAACGCAGGAGATTATGAAATAAAATTAATTGTTACGGATTCAAAAGGATGCCCTACGACATTTACAAAATCTATTAAAGTAACTGAAAAATATTGCGATAAAGAACCAGTCGATTTTGTATTCGAAACAACAGCTACAAACCTAACGTATACTTGGACCGCAACGGATGCAGCTGGAACAATTGTAAATAAAGTAACAGGCTCATCGGGTATATATACATTTACGCCGCAAGTTGCTGGAGAATATATCATCGAATTAGTAGCAAGCAGTGCAACAAGCTGTAAAACGTTATTTGCAAAAAACATTACTATTGATCAATGTACCCCTTATATTTCTTGTACGAAAGACAACCCTCTTTCTCCTGAAATACATCGTCTGTTTATCGATATGATTACGAAACTAGCAAGCACTCCTGCTGGCAGTGACGTAAACACTTATGCACACAAAGAAATTGCCGCTGTAGCGCCATACACAACCGACTTAAGAGCGAAAATTTACAATTTCACAAATACAAATACAGCTATAAGCTTTTCATTTACAGAGAATGGAACTGATGATGTATACCTTCCAAAATCTGCATCAGGGTCTATTACCGCTATTGATTTGAGCAAATATGTTGATGCCTTGACTTCAACTATTACAGCAACAACTTATAGTGATGGTTCTACAAATAATTCAGATGGACATGTACGCAATATTGACTTTTGTCCAAAAGAATTATCATGTGTTTCTCACGTTGCTCTTGTAATTGACGAATCTGGTTCTATCGATCAAAGTGAAGCCAATAAAATCAAAAAACAGTTAAAATTATTCGTATTAGCTCAAGCTAAAACAAATGATGACATTGGATCTAACATTTATGTTTCTATAACAGGTATGTCTGATAGTGATACCAACAAAAGAACTGATTTTATTGAGCCAACGAAAATGACGGCGTCTAATGTCAATATGTTCTATAACTGGATCGATAGATTAGGAAAAAGATATGGCGAAACTGGAATCAGCCAAGCTTCTGACTACTGGAAAAGTGGTTTAGACGGAGCCTTGTCTTACACCATGAAACCAAATATTGTGCTTATGGTTACAGATGGAGCACAAACAGATAATGTAGCTGGCTTAAAAGAAACTTTTGCAAAATTTGACAATAATAATGCAACAGTTACAGAACCTAAATTGCCACACTTATATGTTGTAGGTCTTGAAAATGGATCTTATGTAGATCGTGATTCTTATACTAGCAAATCGGTGCCAAGAAATGAAGATCCAAATTACAATCCGTCAATGGGATCACAAAACAACCTTACGGCAAGAACAACTCCTTGGCTTACAAAATCATTACAGTATTTATTAGGGCTTACGCCGACAGAGTTTCCAAAATCTGACATTAATCAATTTACAGTTGGTACTTACTATGGACATTCTAATTTTGATTTGTTAGCATCAGACGAAACTTATTTTGCAGACAAACTTGTCGATGCAAAAGTAGTCTGTGGTACTGCGGCGATCAAAGATTTCTGCGATGACTGTTTCTCTTTCAAACCAGAACCTGGAAAAGAATACATTTTGAGTGCATGGGTGAAAGAAGAATCATCTGAACAAGTAAAAACATATACAAATCCATCGATCAAAATTTCATTTTACAACAATAAAGAAGCGCTAGATATTCCTGGACAAAGAATTGATTTTATATATGCAAAACCTAGTGGTGATATTATTGACGGCTGGCAGCGAGTTGTTCAAAAATTCAAAATACCTAGCAACACGATTACACTGGGTCTTGAATTAGAAAACATGAGTCCAAGCATTCCGGTTTACTTTGACGATATCAGAATTCACCCGCTTCAAGGAAGTATAAAATCATTTATCTATGATCCACAAACATTTAAATTGATGTCTGAACTGGATGAAAACAATTACAGTACTTTCTATGAATATGATAATGAGGGCGGACTTGTTCGTGTTAAAAAAGAAACTGCAAAAGGTGTCAAAACAATTCAAGAAACACGTTCGGGCAATGTAATAAATACAACAACTGTTAATCCTTAAGAATATGTTTTATAAAAAAATAATATATGTATGGGTTTTATTCAATTGTTGTTTAGCGCATGCGCAGACCGTTAACGAAGTTTTTCAAAAATTAGCAAAACAATACAGTTTAGCAAAACCATTGCAATATCAATCAACATACTCACTGTATAAAGATTTTGATTCAAAAAAAATTGAAGAAACATACAAAGGTGTCTATTACAAAAATGATCGCAATGAAATTTATACCAAAATTGGAGATACTGAGATACTGAATTCAAAAGCAATATATCTTAAGATTAGTAATAGTGAAAAAGCAATGGAAATAACCAATCCGATACCCAATTATGCTGGAGATTTTGAGATGAAGCCCCTTCTGGATCTTTGCAAAATTGAAAAATTCGTTGATTATAAATCCTATTGGGAAATAACATTAGTTGCTAAACCCTACTCGAGTCTTTCGTATTCAAAAATTGTAGTGCAGATAACCAAAAATTACTTTTTGCAAAAACAGATTTTTTATTACAACACAGTAATCAATTTTTCAAAAGACTATCGAAAACCGGATCCGCATTATCCTCGATTAGAAATTATCCATAAAAATTTTAATCGAAATGCCGTCAACGCGTCCATTTTTAGTACTAGCACATACTTTACAACAACAGCCAAGAAACAGATTGTTCCGGCTGAAAAATTAAAAAAGTATGAAATTATTGACCAAAGAGTTATTTCTAATAAATAAAAATAAAATATAGATATATGTATATCAACAAGCATCTAATAGCATTTGTATTTATACTGTTTTCATCATTTGCATTTAGCCAGCAAGAAGAAACGCTTGGTGACAGAAAAAAAGGCAATCAATTAAATGGACAGCCAATATTGCATGTTACCGATTCTAAATTTGCAAATCTGAATCAGCAAAACGTGTTTACTTCGGTTAAGCCTTCAGTATCCATTCATTTTGGATTTGATGATAATCTTACTGATTTAAATGCTTATGGCGCAGTTTACTATTGTGAAGTTGAATTGATTGTGAAACCAATTGATAAATCTGGAAACACGATTATGACTTACAGAGACAATGCAAACGCAATAAAATCATACCCAGATCCTTTCAAGATTATATTGAGGATTAAACATGATTATGTAACCAAAGAAAAAAAATTCAATGATTACGCTGTTTACCAATTGCCTGGCGTTCATAAAGCAGATGTCACAGTTAATTCTATAAAATACTTAGATGCTAATGAAAATGTCATTAACGTAACTAACTCACCTGCGTTTGTCGAATTAAAATTCAACACAGAACGTTATTACAATCTGCAATTGAGCGCTACTCAATATACAACTGTATTTCCTATAACTCATAAACTAATCAAATATAATGGACTAACTGAAACCACGGTTTCTCAAGTTAGTAACGGTGCCGACGAACTAATTATTAGCTGGACAAAAGATCAAGTTGCTCCGGCTGTTGAATATGAATTGGAATGGACATGGATTGACAACTATAATAAAACTGGTGGGAAACTGGGCCCAGAAGAAATTGCGTTAACAGAGCAAGATTTCAAATTAAACAGTACCAGAATTCAAACTAAAGATGTTTCATATAGAATACCACTTGTTTATTCTAAAGGGTATTTGATTTACCGTGTACGACCTGTCGGACGATTTCTTGATAATACTTCAAAAAACTTTTACGGGCTTTGGTCAAGCGGTCTAACGGATACTTTTTCAAAAGTAAATGATTGGCCTCATGTGATTGAAATTGATCAGTCTCACGAATCAGGAAAGAAAAACTGGCAATATCAAGCGTCATTTGCTGAAGATGGAAAGAAAAAAGAGGTTGTAAGTTACTTTGATGGTAGTTTGCGTAACCGTCAAACCGTCACCAAAACAAATACTCCAGGAAAAGAACTTTCTGGATCAGAATCTGTCGATACGCAAGGAAAAGCTGTAGTTGGTGAAGTAATTTATGACAATCAGGGAAGAGCTGCAATTGAAGTTCTACCGGCACCAGTTAACTCATCAGGAATTCATTTTTACAATGATTTAAATAAAAACGCTAATAATTCTATTTATTCTCACAATGATTTTGACTGGGATAATCCAACAGTAACAGACTGTACTCCTATCCCTGCTCCTGTAATGTCAAATTCTAATGGTGCCGGCAAATATTATTCTGAAAACAATCTTGTTTACAGCAATTACAAAGATTTAGTTCCAAATGCTGGAGGTTATCCTTTTTCTCAAATTGAATATACTCCAGATAATACTGGAAGAATCAAAAGAAAAGGAGGCGTTGGTAAAGAGCATCAAATTGGTACTGGACATGAGATGCAGTATTTTTACGGACAACCAAAACAAGAAGAATTAAATCGATTATTTGGTTACAAAGTAGGAGATTTTTCGCGCTACAAAAAAAATATTGTTATTGATCCCAACAAGCAAGCAAGTGTCAGCTATTTAGATCCACAAGGACGAACAATTGCAACAGCTCTTGTTGGAGATAACAACGGAAATTTGATTTCTTTAGATGATGAGTCAAATGACGATCTCCATTTAGTTACAAAAACAAATCTGCTATCAAATAATGACAAATATGCTTCTGGCAATAATGGAGTTGTAGAAGATGGAATTCGTCTAAACACTCCAGTATCTGTTGTAAAAGAAGGGGAAGTCAAAATTGAATACACTTTAAACAAAACCATCGGATCTTATACCGATTCTTGTTTAATTGGAAAACAATACCCTTTTGTTTATGACTGGTCTATTGGTTTAAAAAATGACTGTGCAGATGAATTACTTACTGGCTCTGACCCATTAACCTCAAAAATTGGAGAATTCAGTCTTACTAACTATACTCCTATTGCATTAAATATTCAAAAAAGAGAATACAAAGCACTGCAAGCTGGTAATTTTTTAAAGGTTGGAACTTATCCTTTAAGCAAAGATCTTAGAGTTGATTATGATGCATTAAATAAATATGCTGATGATTATATTGCTCAACTAAAATTGGACAAAAAATGCTTGCCAGACTACGCAGGTTTACAGCCAGATATAACTGAAGAAGATTGTAATGTTACTTGCAAAAGCTGTGAAGAGTCTTTAGTTTGTGAAAATCTGACAGCCGCAGAGTGCGAAGCTTTTAAACTAAAACTTTCAGCAGATCCAGCTTCTCTCGGAAACACAAACGAAAGAGAATCCTATATTACTGAAGCAGAAAAGCAATATGTCATAAAAAACCTAAATGCATTTTTTACTGTTTCAACTTTTATCAATAATGGATCACAATATACTGCGGCAAATATTGACCAAAAAGATATATTGCCAAAAGTAACAGCCTATAAATACGAGTTTCGAAGCTTATTGTCAGGATGTCGTGAATTGTGTACTCAACCTATCAATGTCTGCAACCTTAACCTTGAATTATTATTGGGCGACATGAGTCCGCATGGACAATACGGTTCTGTAGTAGGACTAGAATCTGAGGACGAAGAAATAGAGAACCCAGCATCAAGCAAAATAACAGATCAATTAAGTATTTTCAACGAAAACAACCAATTACTATACGGAGGATATACAACAGCTTTAGAAACAGATCCTGACACAAATGAACAGGTTGAAGTTAAAGTTTCAAACTATAACTGGAGAAAACCTTATGGCGGATCTTATAAAGAAGAAGACGGAAGCGTATCTAAAATTAGAGTCGTACTTACCGGCGAAAACTTGTATAAACCAAGTTTGGCCGAAGATGCTGTTGTTACAGAAGCTGATCACGATCCAGATAGCGATGATCCAAATGTCTTTTTAGTTGAACCAAAATATTTACGTTATGTCGCAGATTTCATTCCTTTATGGAAATCGAGCTGGGCAAATGCATTATTGCCTTACCATCCGGAATATCAATATTATGTTTATAATTCGGCAATTTGCGAAAAGTTTAATGCCGTTGGCGATAATTCAGACGGATTTGATGAAAAATTAAGAAACATTGATTACGCTGATTCTGAAACAGGAGCAATTAAAGACAACACTATTTTTACACCAGACGGATTAATTTTTCAACTAATAAATAATATTTACACAGTAAACAATAATGCTGATCCATACTATGTATCGAAAAACAATTTAGAATCAGATATTGATTATGATTTACGAAGAAGTATTGTAATTGAAGCTTTATTAGAAAATTATGATGGTATCATGATGTCTAATGGGAAGCGTTTAACTATGTTAAAAACTGCCTATTACTTTGCTGTATATTCAAACGGAATTACACCTGAGTCTGTGTACGAAGATTTTGCAAACTTATCTCAAGCTGACTTATTAGCTAAAATAAATGCGCTTCAAGACCCATTAATTAAACAACAAATATGGTCGAACTTTAAAACATATTATATAGCACTTAAACAAAAAACCAGAACTGTATTTTCTCATATTTATGCCGCAAAAAGAAACAATTATAATGATTGCATAGGAAATGTAGAGAATTCAGACACTTTTGTTACTTTATTTAAAAACTATAATTATCTAAAAGTTAGTAGAAGAACAAATTTTGAAAGATTAACAGAGCTAATAGACCAAATCCCTGAGAACCCTGCTCTTCCAAGTGGAAGCGAAGGAATCGAATGGGCATGCTCAGAAGAAACATCTTCACTATTTGCAGTCAAAGAAAAACGATTCATACCTGCGGATTATGGATATGATTCTGCCCTTCCAGATGCTCAAGCTATTTCTGATTTAAGTGCAACTACAGAAAAAGCCATGTATATGGAAACTGGAAAATGTCCAATGGCTTTTGAGATGGAATATTTCTTAAAAGGACTTGTAGATCCAAAAATTCAAAGCGAAGGTTTGCTTGTTAATGGCTTGAAAACTACAAGCATGCCATTTTTGACTAAAAATTTATTTAATGCTCAAGTTAACCCGACATTCAATTTACAAACAGCATCAGAAACTCCAAAGATAAAATCTTATGAAGATGCTTCTGGAGCTTTAAATATTACTTTTACTCACTTAGGAAATGAAATTGCAACTCCTATCGAATTAAGATTCGTTACCAATTCATCATACTATCAAGATGCATGCGGTAATAATGTAAATATGCCAAAATGGGAAGATATCTTAGACTTCAAAAGTTTTTACTATATCCCTGAATCTTATGATATGGCAACTAAAACATACAAATTCCAAATTATTGGACTTGTAAAAAGAAATGGAGTATCTTCAACTTGTAACTCTCCTGAAGAAATTATCATAGAAGGTACTACCAAAGCAAATGTGGGAGAATGTTCTTATTTAACAGATGCTCCATGTGATAAAAAAGACAAATTTGATGATTCATTTAGAAAATTAGTATTTAATCTCCAGTCTGCAGGAACAATTAGAAGTGCAAGTTTAGACATTACTTCTAACCCAGTTTTTACAGATGGATACTTGTACACTTATTTTGGTATTAAACCAAACGATGTGGTAAAATGGAAAAATACTGCTGAGGGAGTTTCAATTTCTGTAAATGATGAAAACCGTGTGATTTTAAATCTTGGAGGATATAACTTAGGTTCAGAACGCATCACCAACATTTCAATCGGAAACGTATTTGGTAGTTACAATCAAGTAAGAATAGCTACAAAAAGACCGATATTCTTATTTTCTTCAAGACAAATTACAGCTAAAATAACATCTGGAAATACAAACAGACCATTATATCTTGTTTGTTGTTCTCCTTGTGGCGAGTGGGATTACAATGGTGATGGACTAGGCGACGCCTGCGGAGGCGGTGGAAACTGTGGTACAATTGATACTGATGGCGATGGAATTTATGACGGTTGTGATAACTGTCCTAATACACCAAATCCAAATCAGGAACCTTGTAACAGCTACACTCCCATTACATCTTGTACAGTTGCAGGAACTGACGAACTTACTTATGAAAATAATATTAAAAATATTTTAAATGACTTTTTAATTACTCGAAATCATGAAGTTAATGCGAGTGGTGATTTCTATAAAGCCGGAAGTGTTTCAAGTTACAGCCCTATCAACAATTTTGTACGAGATTCTAAATTAGTTTCTCATTTCCAAAAACAAAGAACTAGATATACTGAAAACAATTTCCGTCCAGTAATAATAGACAAATATTCTATTGTTGCAGAAAATACTCTTGTGAGCATTAATTTTGATGAAAACTCAGGTTCAGTTTACAATCGAAATTTCATTAATTTCTATGATATTAATATTAAAAATGCGAAACGCATTAATTATATTGATGTTACGAGCGATTTAACTTTCAAAATTAACTTTGTTGACAGTCAAGGCCGAACTGTAACACAAAATGGAGGAAAAATTTCTCATTATACTTTTACAAAAATAACAAGTTCAGAAGCTAAGGCTCCTGCAGTGGCATTTTGTCCTTTTATGTCGGAAACATATCCGCCAAAAACAGCAGGCAAAAAAGCACTAAACAATCCTGACGACTTATATGTTCCTGTTTCATCTGATGGAAAAATACAAGAAAACAATATTGTATCCTTAACATCTAAAACAGCAAAAAAGAGCGCTGTATTATCAATTCAAGAAGCTGGTTCAACTTTTAGCTGTTCAGATTTATGTATTCCAAGTGCTGTCGCTCCGGTCGTTTGTGGTTCGCAATGGTTAAATTTCAGAAATATGATCAGTGTTCAGGTTCCGGATTATGTTGTTCCTGAAAACATGGATACAAATGCAACTTATTTCTGTGAAGCAAACTTTGGATACATTAGCACCGAGTATCTTTTGTATTTGGCAAAACTAGAAATAACTAGTGTCAAAAACCCACTTTTTATAACCATAAGTGAATTTGGTTCAACCAAATTAAGATATGGAAATACGGTAACAATGTCAGTTATCAACGATTATTACAATTACATTCAATCACAAATTACAAGACCAACTGAAGAATTATTGTTGTGGATTCAATTTGCTAATAAGTATGTTACAGATAGCAAAATTTGTCCACCAGCAATTATTCCACCAACATTTAGCTTGGAAATCCCAGTGGTTCCCGGAACTAAAACGCCATGTGAATTGTATGCAAATACTGTAAAAGCGGCAAACCAACAAGCAATTGAAAATACTTTCTACGCAGATAAAAAAGAAGAATTTAGAGAAAAATATCTTAAGGCAGCGCTAGAAGGAATAACTGAAACACTTACTCAATCTTCGTTAGATAAAGAATATCAATACACATTGTATTACTATGATCAGGCAGGTAACTTAATTCAAACAGTTCCTCCGCAGGGAGTAAACAGGCTTGCGCCAAATTCTGATGCTCCAATAAAAGATGTCAGAGAAAATAATCCTGAAAAAGTTGACACGGGTCTTGTAAATGGCGTTGCAGTTGCTCCTGATCATAAGATGCAGACGCAATATCGCTATAATTCATTAAATCAGCTGGTTTGGCAAAAAACTCCAGACGGAGGTGAAACAAAATTTGCTTATGATGCTTTAGGAAGAATTGTTGCTTCACAAAATGCAAATCAAGCCAAAACAAAACCGCTTTACAGCTATACACGTTATGATGGTCTTGGCCGAATTACTGAAGCAGGACAATTTGAGGCAAAAGCTGGTGTTTCATTAAATATTAATGAAAACGGAAGATTAGTTTTTACAAACAATGGCGAACTTGTACCAGTAGATGCTGTTGCTGATCAGTTTCCTTACAGCCAAGGATCAACTTTTGATCAAGTAACAAAAACATTATATGACATTCCTGTTCAAAATACAGCAGATTGGTTTACATCATATGGTTCTGATAATAATCATAAAAGAGTTACAGCCGTATTGTATTATAATCATTTAACATCTGAAGTCAATGAAATTAAAGCATATGACAAATACAACAATGCAATATTATATGACTATGATGTACACGGAAATGTAAAAGAATTAATTTATCACACAAACAACAATCAACAATTAACTGATTTAAAGCAAGATCGTAAAAAAGTAATCTACGATTATGATTTAATCAGTGGTAACGTAAACAAAGTAACGTATCAGCCAAATAGTGTGGCAGATCAATTTATACATCGTTATGAATATGATGCAGACAATAGAATAAAACAAGTTTATACTAGTAAAGACAATGTTATTTGGGAAAAAGAAGCTAACTATCTTTACTATGAACACGGACCTTTGGCTCGTATTGAAGTTGGAGACAAAAATGTACAAGGGTTAGATTATATCTATACACTTCAAGGATGGTTGAAAGCTGTTAATTCAGAAAAAATTGGATCTGACACTGACGCTGGAAAAGATGGATTAATTGTCGCTAAGGATGCATTTGGTTTTGCATTGAATTATTATACAGGAGACTATAAATCAAGATTCAATGTTAATGATGCAAGTACTGTTGACAATCCGCTATTTAGTTTTAGCAAAGGATCATCAAGTCTTAGCGGAAATTCAAACCTATATAATGGAAACATCAAGGAAATGGTCACTTCATTGTTAGACAACAGTCAGCAGGCAAATCCAATTCCTACTCAATTTAATTACTATAAGTACGATCAGCTTAACCGAATCAAGAGTATGAACTCTAAAGCAATTTCGTATACTGGAGGTATTGCAAATGCTCCTGTAGACGGATATAAGAGTGACTACAGCTATGACAGAAACGGAAACTTGATGTCCCTTAACAGTTGGGCACCATTAGCAAATGGAGCATTGAATTCAACAAAAATGGACCAGTTGACTTATAATTATTTGACTGGAACAAACAAACTGACTCACGTTGATGATGCAGTTCCAAATGGTGCTTTTACAAATGATACAAACAATCCAAATGACACATCATTAGATATTGACGATCAAGATCCAAATAACTATGCTTACGACGAAATTGGCCAGTTGATAAAAGATGCTAAAGAAAATTTAGATTTAATCAAATGGAGAGTTGACGGCAAGGTTGAATCTGTTACTAAATATCAGGGCAAACCAGAGCAGGTTGTAATTAGTTTTGAATATGACGGTTTAGGAAATCGCGTTGCCAAAACTGTAGCGACAGCTTCGACAGCAACAACAACTTATTACCATCGTGATGCTCAAGGAAATGTTTTGAGTACATACGAAATGGTAAAAGAAGGCGCGACTACAAAATACTATCTTGTAGAACAAGATATCTATGGAAGCAGCCGTCTAGGAGTTGAAAGAGGCAAAAAAGAAATAACCAATGATGTTGCTTCGGCACTGAAAAATTCAAAAACTATTTTAGCAAGTGATAAAAATGCAATTGTTGCAAAAGTTGCAGATGCGATATCAAAAACTTGGGGATTAGGATTTACTTCAGATTCTGGTGCTGCATCATGGCCAATAAACACCAAAAATGCTATCAACTTATTTGACAACAAGTCAGCAAAAACAGAATCAGTAACTGTAAGTACGCATTTCAAAATTGACCCAACGACGTCAGAAAATAGTACTTTGGCGGTATTGCATGGTTCATCTGTAGAAGGAAACTTCCCTGATGACAATTCAGTAGCTTTTAGAAGTTCGATTGTATTAGGGGTCAAAAAAGAAGGAAATGGATATACACCAACATTCTCTTTAATTAAATACCGCAGAAATTACAATAAGTACACTAAAGTAATCAAATTTAAAAAACGTACTCGTTACTCTTTCCGTAATATTGCGTCCATTACAGATTACTTCGTAAGACCAACTGACAGACCGGGTCTGCCAATAATTTCAATTCCTGAAAAAGAATGGGATTATAAAGCAAATATCGTGTTAAACCAGTCAACGTCAAATTACGATATAACAATTACCTTAAATGGAAACGTTTATAAAGCAATTGCGGCTCAACCAAATTTAACATTAAACGGAATTGAGGATAAAGGTTTTGAAAGTGGTGAACAAAGACTAAAAATTACTGTTCCACAAAATACACTTGGAAAAACCGTTATTGAATACCGAGATGGAGAAAAAGTTACCTACAATGCACTTAAATCTGAGGTTTGTGACTTTACTTATAGCATAAATAATGGTGAAGAGCCAGAGGATATAAAGGTTAATAAATTTGCACTTGATGAAGGAGTTGGCCTAACTTCAGAATCAGATACTAAGATCAAAATGACATTATCTGGAATTAATTTCGCACAAACGTATTGTGGTAATCCAGATGAAGATTCAGATGGTGATGGTATCATAAATACAAAAGACAACTGTCCGTTTACATTCAACCCGCTTCAAGAGGATATTGATGGTGATGGTGTTGGAGACATTTGCGATAACTGTAAAACTACAGCAAACAAAGACCAACTTGATACAGATGGTGATGGCCGTGGTGATGTATGTGATAATTGTATAAAAACACCTAACTTTGAGCAAATTGACACTGACGGAGACGGCATAGGTGATGTTTGTGACAACTGTAGAACAATTGCCAATGCAGATCAAAAAGATACAAACGCAAACGGAATTGGAGATGTATGCGAAGGTATTGATCAAGGTGAAGGAAACGAAGCTGTGGCAGAAAGTCCATTGACTTCATACCGTTTTGTAGGAGACAAAAACTATGAATTGTCGAACCATTTAGGAAATGTACTTTCTGTAATTACAGACCGTCCGTTATTTGTTCAAAATGGCTCAACATACAGTTTCAATCCAGACGTTCTTAGCTATTCAGATTACTATCCTTTCGGAATGCTGGTGCCAAACAGACATCAGGATACAAAAGAGTATCGTTACGGGTTCCAGGGGCAGGAAAAAGATGATGAGCAGAAGGGTGAAGGGAATTCTCTAAACTATACTTTCAGGATGCATGATCCGAGGGTGGGTCGATTCTTTGCTAGAGATCCACTTGAGCCAAAGTATCCTTTTTACTCACCTTATCAATTTAGTGGAAATCGCGTGATTGATATGATTGAATTGGAAGGTCTAGAGCCTACAAATACAAAAGTTAATCCTGATTCACAACCAAAGGGAGATAATTGGGAACGTACAGATTCAGAAGGGAACTATACAGGAGTAGCTTATCCAATTACTGAATTGGAAGGAGTCACTGTCACTGCAGCTAAAAATGTAAACGTTGCAACAAAAACATTACAAGCGGTTGCAGGTGGAGTTAACGATGTTCTTGGAGCAATGACAGGTGCGAGTAGTATTTCTAAGGAAGCTAGTCAAGCATATAACGCTGAATATGCACCTTCTACTAAAGATAAAGATGTTGCTATAATGGTTGGTATTGTATTAGCTCCAATAGTAATCGCAGAATTTGGAGGGGCATATTTAGTAGAGGAAGGAGCTTTTGCTTTTCATGAGACATGGCGATCTAGTGCTGTTGGAGGTGTAAGTAGTTTAATGTCTCAATATGTTTCGAAAGGTTTTAGATTTGATAAAATAGATTATTTCGATGTTGCAATGAGTGCTGTCTTTAAAGGAAGTGGAAAAGGATCTTCTTTAATTAAATCTTTTGTTGATGTGAGTCCGGAGAAAGGATTTGCTATTAACTCACCTGTTGATGCTTTTTTAAATTATCAATCATCAAAATTTGCATCGACATTAACAAATTCAACAATTGGTTCATTTAAACCCTTTTTAGCAAAAACCGCGATGGGAGCCATCATCGAAATTAATGTATCATCATACTTTAAAATTATTACATCAGTTGTAAAACAAGAAATTAAAAATGAAATTAAAACCCATACTGAAGGAGAAAATGAAGTGATAAAGAAATAAAATAGATATGAAATATGTTTAAATATTGTAAACTCGACAAAAGAAATCAATCACCAATTGTTACTTAATTCTTCTAATAATAATGAAATGGAATTACTCTAGAAATACTATTCTACTAATGATAATATTTACTTTTATTTTATGTTGGATCATAATTAATAAGAATGTTGAAGACTCAAAATCAACTATGAAAGGAATTGGAAAGATTTATGGTATCGACATAGGAGAATATTATGAATATAAATATTTTTATAATGGCAAAATATATCATGGATTAGAACCAATTGAATTCAATTTGTTTATAGGTAAAAATAAAATAGGCAAATGTTTTGAAGTATTAATTAATCCTGAAAATCCTGCTAAAAGTAAATTGAATTTAGAAAAAGAAATGGATTGTTCTTTAGAAGACCAAAGCTTTTACTAAAGAAAAAGATATTAAATTATTAGTTACTGTTAAGTAATTAAGTGAGTTGCTTGTTTTTCGTTAAAAAAGTATTGTTGTGAATAAAAAGATTATCGTTGCGGTGTGAATGTTCATTGCTCACACCTGCAGCGGTAAGCTTCGTGATATAACAAGAAAGTTTTTACTGGATTGATTTTAGTATTAGTTTTTCTAGTAACTCTCCAATTTACTATGTACCTTTTCAATCTCTTTGTCCATATAAGCCTGAGCATAGTGTACATATCGGTTAAAAGAGGAACTACCATTGCTATGTCCACTTATTTTACGAACCAAATGCTCTGGCATTCCTAAAATAAGTAAAGTAGTAATAGCAGTTCTACGCATCATGTGTGAACTCATTTTATCGCAGAAGCGGTTCTTAGATGTATCTGTTTTCTTGGTTATTTTTTGACTTTTGCCTTGCTTTTCTCGCGAAACTTCAATGGGCATTGTAAATCCGGCTTGTTGACCAATTTGTTTTAGGGTTTTATTGAAATTGAAAAGACTAATACTTCCAAAAATTGGTGTTCTATCATTTACAGCCTTATAATGTTGAAAGATCGTAACGGCATAAGCAGAAAGTTTTATAAAACTGAAGGTTTTTGTTTTTTGAGATTTGAGTTTTAAATACCAATCTCCTTCCACTTGTTCAAAATTCTTGTTTGTCAGCAAGAAGATATCAGAATAACGTAATCCTGTCGAGCAACCAAAAACGAAAATATCTTTAATCCGTTTATAACTTGGAATAAGTGTTTGTTCGAATTCTTTATCATGAATTAAAAATTTTAATTGTTCTGGTGACAAAACAAATATTTCTATTTCTTCTTTCCGGACATAAAATAATCTTTGAAAATCTCCTGTTATAATATCTTTATCGTCTTTAAGGTAATTAAAAAAAACGCGAATTACTTTGATATTGGCCCCAACATAGTTATCATGACATCCTTTTTTATATAGGAATTCTGTGAACTTTAGATAAAATTTTTTCCAATAACTTTTTTCTGATGCTAACTCACGTTTATCTAATTTGGAGGCATCACATATCCGTAATTCAAATTTAGTTTCGCTTGAAAATTGTATAAGATTATTTAAAACATAATAATAGTTCTGAATTGATCCTGGTTTTATCTTCTCTCCATTTTTTTTAAGCCGTTTTCCCGTTTCAGTTTCTTTAATAAATTGTTTGAATAACGGTATAATCGGAGTTGTTTTTTTCATGGATTTTCATTTTGTAAATGCAATATAATAAAAGAGTGCAAAGTCAGAGACATTTGCACAACTTTTTTAATGTATGTGATTTTTGAAGATGGGTTATGAATATTTCAGATTAGTATTATCATCACCTATAAAAACTTAGATAATTTAGGACTTAATAAAACACATATTGATTATTTACTAATAACAAATTATCTCCTGTCTTGTCGTCAATATAATTCTCAAAAAAAATAGACGAGTTCAGTTTTAGTTCTTTATATTCGAAAGTGTTTAAATTGTAGAATTTAATAGTTTGGTCTGTGCTGAAAATTATAGTTTTGTCTAAAACATTTATATATACATCATGATCTTTATCAAAATTGAAAGATTTTTTTTCGATTAATTTATTCAAATCTGTGTTTAAAATTGATATTTTGCAAGCAATTTGTTTTTCTGAAGCCGTTTTTTCTATTACATATAAAGTATTATCAATTACAAAAATTTTAAAACTATCAGATTCTAAATCAAATTGCGTTAACTCTTTCCCATCACTTTTATTTAGTTTTATTATTTTATTATCAAAATATACAATATAAAAATTATTGAAATTAATGATACGCAATTGAGAATAAATATTTTTTTGAGGTATTTTCTTTGTCCATGTGACAAAGTTCTCATTATAGCATTCAAGTAATAATTCATCCTCATAGCTTCTTGAAAGTAAAATGGAAGTACGTTCTAAGGGTAGTGAGATATTTGAAGAGAAGGGGTTGATTGAAGTCTCTTCCATTTTATTAACTAAAGTGTGTTGATTTAAATTATAAATAAAATATCCTTCACTTCCTCCATAAAAATATAGATATCCATTAAATGACTTTACCATATTAAAGCTAAATGGATTTTTTAGTGAAATATTTTTCTTATGTTTTGTTAACAAATTATAGTTTATCATATTCTTATTAAACAAACTATTGCTATTTGTTATTATATTATCTGCAAAACTAAATCTTGTATAGATATAATCATTAAATGTATCTTCAATTACTGGAGTAATTGTGCTTTCTTGTATAATCGAAAAGTAAGCTTTGCTATCTTTAGTATATGTCAAACATAAATTATTATCATTTGCAAAAAAATCGATCAATTGATAATCTTTTAGACTCTTTGATATGTCAACTTTTTTTCTTGATATCTTACTTAAAGCCTTTAGTACTTCAGAATTATTTTTATAGTTCTGAAGTACTAAAAAGGCTAAAATGGGCAATATTAATATAAAATTTTTTCTCATAATTAGTACCTCATACTACTATTATAATACTCCATTATTTCTTTGTGTGCTCGTTCAATTTCTTGTTTCTGTTGTGAATTATTATAATATAGGGCTCCAGAAAAACTTTGTTTAGCATGAGAAGAAGTATACAACATTAACATAGGTATGTGAAATCTTCCACTTGCTCCAAAATTAGTTTTACTATCAGTTACGTCAACGTTAAAAACAGAAAAATCTGGAAAAAAATGTTTAGTAACCACCGCTTTTCCTACCCATTCTTTCCTTGAAAGCATATTCATAACAGATAATGAAACTGTACCAGACCATTTAGAGTAAACTTTTGGAGCTACTTTTGTGACTTGTTCTTCTGTAATAAAATTACTATCCCAATCGTACCAATTCTTTACAACTTCACCTTTATAAAGTATTTTACTGAACTTTCCTATTGCATAGTTAGCTATTCCTAAATTTAAATCTTTTAGAAGGTCACCAATAGGAACTGGTGAAAGATTACCTGAAGTAACTCCTTCTTGAAATGTGTCAGCTAATTCATCACAAAGATAAGAAGCTCCAATTGCCCACCTAGAATCAAAACCTTTACTATCAACGTTATGTTGTATCCAATTGTAATAATCTCTGACTATGGCGAAGGAATATACGTCACCTTTTTTGTTAATGTCTGCGTGTTTAAAATAATTTTGCGCTGACAAATTATTCTTCGTAATATAAGACATTGCATTCGACCAAGTTGACGTTTTATTAGATCTGTCACTAGTTAACCACGCACCATCAGAACCATCCATGGTTTTCAAAGCATCTTTACCTTTAGCTGCTGAATAAGTATTATAACTTTCATACTCTTCTAAGCCTTCTAATTCCCTTGAATTAATAACTTTATTTCCACTAAAGCTATATGGCGTATAATGAGGATATTTCTTCGTCAACGGATCAATTGCAAAGAATCGACCCACCCTCGGATCATGCATCCTGAAAGTATAGTTTAGAGAATTCCCATCACCGCCTCTAATTTCATCATCTTTCTCCTGCCCTTGGAACCCGTAACGATACTCTTTGGCATCCTGATGTCTGTTCGGCACCAGCATTCCGAAAGGATAGTAATCTAAACCACACTAAAGCCAATAAAAATAAGAACTCGAGACACAATACAATACCCTAAAAATTGCATAAAAAGGCAATTTTCAGCTTTTCAAAGATAGAAAATTCAGTAAAATTTTAGCCAGTTTTATAAAGTCAGTTTAATTATACAAATGCATGTTTTCATAACATATAATTATCCTTAAAAAACCTACAAGATTTATTTGTAAAAGAATTTTAAAAGTTTATCTTGCCCCCGTTTTAATAAAAAAAATACCACATTGAAAACAAAAGTACTATCAGGCTTTTTGCTGATTTTTCTTAGCTTATTTTTAGCTTCTTTTTCAGATCCTTATGCAATCAAACGCATTTCTGATGCTAACTTCAGATATGAATTCTATACTACCGACAAAAAAATAAAGGTTAAAGACAACAAAATTTATTACTGGTTTAAAGGCGGCACCATCCACAATGCGCAATCGGGTGTTGGCGGCGCTTTACTTGATGATAAATTTGTAAAAATGTATCACAGCAATCAATTGGCAGAACAAGGTCAGTTTAAAGCGGGCCTAAAAGTTGGGCTTTGGAAAACCTGGCATCCAAACGGATTGGTTGAATCTACCATAAAATGGAAAAAAGGTGTACAATGTGGTGAATATTTGCGCTACGACGCAACCGGAAATCTTGCTGAAACTGGAAAATACAGCAACGGCCTAAAAACAGGAAAATGGATTGACTTTGAAAAAAAGGACACGCTCGTTTATAAAAAAGGTGTACTGGTTATCAAAAAAGAAAAACTGTCTAAATCTCAAGAATACAAACTAAAAGAAGAACAAGAAAAACTTGAACAATCTCAAAAACAAGCAAAAGAACTAGAAGCTACTCAAGATTCGAATACGCTTGCTTCATACAAGAAAGAAACGAAAGCAAAAGAAAAAGCCGAAAGAGAACGCCTAGCAAAAGAAAAGAAAGCAGCCAAAGAGAAAAAAGCAGCCGAAAAAGATGCTAAGAAAGATTCAAAAGTCAAAGCTTTCTTTAAAAATCTATTCTCAAAAAAGAAATAAACTAATGATCAAAGCTCATAGTTTATTATATGCAATTTACATTTGCCTGATTGTATCAATTATTTGCGGTGCCTTGTTGTACTTTGCAAATCTGTACAATCAGTTAAATATTTATTACAACCTTCAGGAAGAATTGTACATTCAAAACCAGTCGGTAGTAAACTTTGCTTTGGGAAATAAACTTGAACCGCGGGAAATTCAAAAAGATGAAAATTCAGGCATCGAAGGAAATTACAAAACTAAGTCTTACGGTTTATTGACCCTTTTGCTTGCAGCATCTTCAGCTGGAAACGACACGATACAATCGGCGCATTTTGTTGGAAATTATGCTTCAGACAAAACGGCAATATTTTTAACTAACATTTCTAAATCGCTTTCATACTCGGGAACTGTAATTTTAACTGGAGATAGCGAACTTCCGTCTGATTTTATCGAAACGTCTTATATCAACAATAGTCCGAACAAGCTGACCAAAAACGGAAAAATTACCGTTTCGGACATCAGACTGCCTGAAATAAATCCGAATTTCAAAAAAATATTCGAAAATACCGTAGGTGCAAAAACAACATTGAAAGATATTGAGAAACAAAAAGACTCTCTTTATTACAATTCTTTTTTTAATGAAACCAAAGATATCTTAATCGGTTCATCGATTTCAAACATAATCTTTAAAGGCAATTTTATTCTTCGGTCTAAAGATTCTATACGCGTCAAAAAAAATGCAGTTTTAGAAGATGTCATTCTTATAGCGCCAAAAATTACATTCGAAGCCGGCTTTAAAGGAAATCTTCAGGCATTTGCTACAAAAGGAATTGAAGTCGAAGAAAAAGTAATTTTAAATTATCCTTCTGCGATTTGTGTTTATAACGAAACCGAAGAGGAAAGCAAAATTAAAATTCAAAAAGAAAGTGCGATAAATGGCGTGATAGTTTTTTTTGGAAGCTCACAAGATACATTGGATAAAAACATTGTAGAGATAGCCGAAGAAGGATTAATTGTGGGAGACATATACTGCACCGGAAAATTATCGCTAAAAGGCAAAGTTTACGGATCTGTTTACACGAATCGTTTTTTTATAAAAACAGATGCCTCAACTTACGACAACACCATCAGCAATGTCGAAATCAATTCGAGCAAAAGGCCAGATTATTTTATTTCGATTCCATTATTTTCTAATCAAAAAACAGCCTATGGTATCCTTAAAAAAGTATTGTAGCCTGAAAGCAAACTCCATATTAGAGTCGGTAATTGCCTTGACAATTATATCGATCTGTTTGTATTTTGCTGTTTTGATTTTTGCTTCGGTTTTTACACCACGTACTTCGGCCAAATTTTACAGCACACAAAATAAAGTCAACGAATTGTTTTTTCTATCACAATTAAAAACCGATTCGCTTCAATATGAAAGCAACGATGAAAACCTTCTTATAGAAGAAGAAATTGTAAATGAAAATCTTAAAAAAATTTCGGTTCAATATAAAGACAGCACACAGTTTAAATTTGAAAAAAGTTTTTATGTCGAAGGCAATCCGTAATCAAAAAAATAGTGTGGCCGCCTTTTCAATTGTAGAAACACTTGTAGGAATGGCAATTACGGCAATTATTATGGGAATATTGTTTGCAATATTTTCTATTGTAACCGAAAGAATGATTGATTTTAAAAATCAGAATCAGCTTGTAAATGATCTTAACAGATTTACTTACAGTATTAACAAAGACATATTTGAAAAAGAAAAAATGATCAAAACCGATAATACAATAGTTTTTAAAGGATATGCAGGAGAGCAGGTATTGTACCGTTTTGAAAATGATTTTACAACACGAACCAACGAAACATTTGTAGATACTTTTCAAATAAAATTAAAGCAGATTGTTATCGACACCGTTAGAAACAAATCACAACGCTTATTATTTCAAAAGCTTAAACTGAACATAGAAACCAATGAAAATCAAACTGTACTGAACTTTTACAAAAGGGTTTATGCAAATGAATTACTTCAAAAAATGCCAAAATAATGAGTTTTGATTTAAGTACATATAATACGCCACAAGCAAAAAAAACTGATTTTAAGCTCCCGTCAGATGGTGCTTCATTTCAGTTTTCAAAAAAACTTTCTGACAAGAAAAAGGAAATATTCTATAGAGAATTAGGAATGCTTTTAAAATCAGGTGTTGATTTTAAAAAAGCATTGGAAATTCTTAGCAATCAATCTTCGAATAATTTTGAAAAAGAAATTATACTCGAGATAAAAGAAAAAGTAATTTCTGGAAGAAGTATTTATGAATCAATAAAGGAAACAAATCAATTTTCGGCATACGAATATTACAGCATTCAGATTGGTGAAGAAACTAGAAAATTGGAGGAAGTTCTAGGCGAGCTACAAAAATATTTTAACCGAAAAATACAAATGAAAAGACAGATCGTTTCTGTTTTGACGTATCCTGCAATTGTAATGATTGTGACCGTTTTGGTGCTTTACTTTATGCTCAACAAAGTTGTTCCAATGTTTAGCTCTGTATTTAAACAGTTTGGCAGCGAACTCCCAAAAAGCACTCAAATTATTATAAAAATATCAAATCATTCCGGTGCAATATTCACGCTCTTTTTTGGAACACTTATTGGCTTTGTGATTCTTCATACATTATTGAAAGAAAAACAATTTTACAAAGCTTTCACCTCAAAAGCAGTATTGCGAATTCCTTATTTTGGAAACCTCATCAGAAAAATTTATATCTCTCGTTTTTGCCAGGCAATGAATTTATTGACGACGTCAAAAACGACTTTAATAAACTCTCTATCGCTAACAGCAAAAATGATAGGCTTCTATCCTATCGAAATAGCAATTCAGGATATAAAAGATGACATTACCAGAGGAGCATCATTGCATGAAAGTTTAAAAAAGCATGAAGTTTTTGAAAACAAAATGGTTTCAATGGTTGAAGTTGCTGAGCAAGTAAACCAACTGGAAACTATGTTTGAAAGACTTACAGAACAATATAATGAAGAAATTAGTCATCAAACAAAAATGATAGGAGTGATTCTCGAGCCGATGATCATTATTGTGATTGGTATTATTGTAGGAGTAATTATGGTCTCGATGTACGCACCAATGTTTGATTTAAGTAAAATTATAAATAAATAGTAATAGTTTGATTACAATTTGTATTTTTGCGACCCTCACATTAACATATTTTAATACATAAATGCATACAAATGTCGAAAATGATTAGAAAATTATTAAAAAATAGTAAAAAAGCTACAATTAAAGCATATTCTTTAACAGAGATTTTAATTGTATTATGTATTATCGGAATATTGCTTTTAATGGTTTTGCCAAATCAAACTTCTGTTATTGGCCAAGCAAAAGCAATTGAGGCTCAAGCTATGCTTAATCAAGTTTACGGTTTAGAGAAAAGTCATTTTTATAGACATTCAAAATACTCAAATAGTCTTGAAGAATTAGGATTTGAACAAGAACAAACAGTTGACGAAGGCGGACAAGCTGTTTATAAAATCGAAATAGTAGAAGCTTCAAATGATTCTTTTGTTGCCAGAGCAACCGCGACATCAGATCTTGATGGAGATGGTAATTTCAACACTTGGGAAATCGACAGTAAAAAAATGCTAACAGAAGTAACGAAAGAATAAATTTGAAAATAGCTTTACTTTGTTTGTCATTTAGCTTGTTGTTTGTGTTTTTTCAGGATTGGAAATACAGACATATTCATGTATTGCTCCCAATTGTAATTTTTGTGTCGTCATTTTATCTAATTCAGCTAAAATTTCAACCTCTAAAAAACATAATTTTCAACAGCGTTTTTTTTCTTATAACCTTAACTGTACTTGTTGTCTATATGAGTATTAAAAACAAGCAGTTTTTAAATCCATTCAAAAATTATTTTGGTTTGGGTGATTTGCTTTTTTACTTGGCGGTTACTCCCCTATTTATACTACCAAAATTCATTTTGTTTTTCATCTTATCTATGATTTTTGCCCTTTTGCTACAATTTACCTTCAAAAAGATCATGCGCGAAAATACGGTTCCGTTGGCCGGGTTTGCCGCACTTTTTTTATTTATCGTTATAGCAAAAGATTACTTATCTATTTATCAAAAATTTACGCTGATATAAATTATGCAAGATATTATTGTTCTTTCCGAAAATCAGCATATTGTATCAAGTGATCTTGCGAATCAATATCGAATACTTCCTAAATCAGTTTCAGATAGTACTTTAGAATTGTACATTGATGATTCCTTAAACAATAGCGACACAAAAGAAGAATTAGAACTATTTCTAGGCAAGAACATTATTCTAAATCCAGCTGAATCTTATCAAATAGAAAAAGCACTTTCAATTTATTATCGAAAAGAAAGAATTGCCTCTTCAAACAAATCATTGAATTTTGACAAAGGAGATTTCCTAGAAAATTTGTTGAGCGAAGCAAAATCACTTAAATGCAGTGACATTCATTTTGAAGTCTATGAAAAATCAGCCCGCATTAGATTTAGAATCGATGGACAATTAATTGAACGATACAAGGTTGAATATGAAAATTATCTGGAACTTGTCAACAAGATAAAAATCAGATCTAAACTTAACATTACTGAAAAACGTTTACCTCAAGATGGCCGAATCACTAATGATTCTTTTGACATCAGAGTTTCCATTTTACCAACTCTTTTTGGAGAAAAAATCGTAATGCGTTTGCTCGGACAGGATGCTTCTAACATCGATTTAAATACGTTGGGACTTCAAAAAGAAGAACTGGAACATTATCTAGAAGCTGTAAAAAAACCGAACGGAATTATTTTAATAAGCGGACCCACAGGTTCTGGAAAAACAACAACGCTCTATGCAACCTTGCGATTATTGAATGACAGCCGACGAAACATTGTAACGGTCGAAGATCCCATTGAATACACATTAAAAGGTATCAATCAAGTACAGCTTAAAGAAGATATTGGCTTGACTTTCGCATCAGCATTAAAATCCTTTTTGCGTCAGGATCCAGATGTTATAATGCTTGGAGAAATTAGAGACCCCGAAACTGCTTTAATGGCAATCAGAGCATCATTAACGGGACATCTAGTATTGTCAACAATTCATACCAATTCAGCAATCGGGACAATTTCGCGATTAATTGACATGGGAGTTCCATCTTATCTAATAGCAGAAACGCTGAATCTTTCTGTAGCACAAAGATTAGTTCGAAAACTATGCAATCATTGCAAAAAAGAGGTTGCATTAGCAAAGAAAGACTTTCCAATGAACTTTGAATTTCCTTATGAAATAACATCGTACTACAAAGCTATTGGGTGCAATCAATGTTTTCATACCGGATACAAAGGAAGAACAGCAATTTACGAAGTTTTGCCAATCGATTCAAAAACAGCCGAAGCTGTAAAAAACAATACGCTCACATCGTTATTCAATAACAACGAAAATTATAAATCATTATCAGAAAAAGCTTTTGATATTCTGGCTGAAGGAGAAACAGCTTTAGAAGAAATATATTCTATTTTAATTAACTTATAAATAAATGTTTAAAAAATTAGGTTTCGTACTAATCGTTTTATTTTTTACTAATAGTACAATTGCACAACAAAATACAGCTGAATTGAGCAAACAACTTGATGCTCTTTCTTTACAAAAAAAAGGATTAAATGAGACGATTAAAATAGATGTTTCTGGATTAACATTACGTGATTTTATTTCTTCAATAGCCGAAGAACATCAACTTAATATTGATGTTGATTCCGACTTAAATCAACCTATTTCAAACAACTTTTTTGATGTAACAGTAAAAGATGTTTTTATTCATTTGGTTCAAAAATATGACTTGGAAGTCACTTTCATGAACAATATCATTGTTTTCAAAAAAAGGAAAACCGTTGCTGTAGTAGAAAAGAAAGCTCCAAAAGTTATAGATGTGAGCTATAATGCACAAAATGATTTTTTGTCTGTCAAATTAGAGAATGACACTTTATCAGCTGTTGCAAAAGCAATAATTGACAAGTCTGGAAAAAATTTAATTCTTGCTGCTGAAGTAAAAAACACTCGAGTTTCATCTTATATTTTAAACAGGCCGTTTGATCAAGTTATCGAAATGATGTCAAAATCAAACGACTTAATTGCGACAAAAGATGAAAACGGTTTTTATTATATCGAAAAAAACAAAGATGCATTACTTTCTGGCAATAGCGTTGCTCAAAAGACAAGACCGCAAAAAACGAGTTCTGGGCAACCGGGTTACTATGAAGTTAGTGTAAACAAAAATGGTCTTTTATCAGTAAAAGCCTATATCGCTGATGCTTCTGATTTATTGACCGAAGCGGCAGAAAAACTGCACGTAAATTACTTTTTGTACAACAAACCAGAAAATGAAAAGACGACACTCGTTGCAGACAATATTACCTTTGACGAATTACTTTTTCATATTTTTAAGGGAAAAAAATATACTTACAAAAAACAAGACAATTTATATTTAATTGGCGAAGAAATTTCAGAGGGACTTCGTGCCACAGAGATTATTCAACTAGAAAATAGATCTATTGAATTAGTACTTCCATCTCTTCCCAAAGTTTTCGCTGAGAAACTAGAAATCAAAGAATTTGTAGAATTAAATGGACTAGTGGCTTCAGGCGCAAAATCAATACTTGATGAATTAAAACTTTACATCAAGCAAATTGACAAAATTGTCCCGATGGTTCAAATTGAGGTCATTATTGCTCAATACAATAAATCTCATGATGTACAAACCGGAATGAAAGCTGGACTTGACAAAATCAACAAACAAGTTACGTCTGGAACTGTATATCCTACAACCGATGTTACTGTTAACTCTACATCTGTAAACAGCTTAATCGAAGCGTTCAATGGTTTTGGAATTTTTAAGCTTGGAAAAGTAACTGAAGCTTTTTACCTAAATCTTAAATTATTAGAGAACAATTCAATTGTTAAGGTCGAATCAACTCCAAAAATTGCAACAATCAGTGGACACGAGGCAAAATTGTCTATTGGGGAAACTAGTTATTATTTTGAACAAAGTAATCGTTTAATAAATAGTAATATTGGAAATGATATCTTGAATTCTGGAACATGGAAATCTACAGACGCCAACTTAAGTTTATCTATAAAACCGTTTGTTTCTACAGATGAAAATGTTACACTTACAATTGTTGTAGAAAAAAGTTCTTTCTTAGGAAGAGCTGGAGACACAGCACCTCCAGGCAAAGCGACGCAAAAGTTTGAATCGCTTGTTCGCGTTAAAAATGGCGAAATGATTTTATTAGGCGGTCTCGATGAGTTGAAAAAAGAAGATTCAGGTTCAGGTACTCCATTATTGTCAAGAATTCCAATCATCAAATGGTTTTTCAGCAGTCGTAAAAAAGGAAAAAACAATTCTAAATTGCACATTTTTATTAAACCAACAGTGGTATATTAATGATTACATTTTTATCTAAAATAATAAAACTAAACAATTTGCATATAATTGGAATCGTTAGAAATGATAACGAAGACAGTTATAATGTACTTACTGTTAAGAAAAAAAGAAACAAAATTGAAATCGTCAGTTCAATTTCTTTCGACAATTTCGAACAACTTTCACAAAAGATTGATCTTAAAATCCCTGTTGTTCTTGCTATTGATGGAAAAGGAGTTTTAAATAAAGAAATAGATTTCAATAATGAAAATGATGTAAGCTGGTATAAAAATGTTGACTTTAATTCTATTTATCATACTAGTCTGTTAGGTTACAAAAGCAGTTTCATTAGTTTTTGCAGAAAAAATATCGCCGATGATATAACTGAAAAATTTATAAAAAGAGGCTTTCAAGTAGCTGATTTGTATGTTGGTTCATTCCTATCTGCCTTATTATACAACGCTATAAAAAAAGACAGCATTATATCGAATGATATAATTTTAGAATTTGAGAAGGGAAAATTAGCTAGCTTCACAAAACAACAAGAGGCAAAAAAAACAGAAACTTATACGATTGGAAAAGAAAACATAACAAGTGATTTTCTTCCTTTGTATGGCATTATAATTCATTTTTTCATACAATCTAAAGAAGTTTCTAAAACAAAAAACGACACTTTAAATACAGATGAAATCATCTATAAAAAAGCTTTTAATGTTTTGGGAATTACAATGCTTGTCGGTTTCTTGACAACCTTGTTGATCAGCTTTTTTTTAATTCAATATTACGGCGCAAAAAATGCCCAGTTAAATCTTCAAAATGTTTATTCAAATCAATCTTATCAACTAATACTAGATTTAGAAAAACAAAAAGAAAACAAAGAAAATCTGCTGAAAGAAACCGGTTTTTTATCTACCAAATTTCTTTCATTTTATAGTTATGAAATCATAAAAGGAATTCCGTCTGACATTTCTTTAACCAACTTGAATGTAATTCCGCTTAGTAAAGAAATCAAGGCGACCCAAAAAATTAGTTTTGAGGCACAAACCATAATTGTCAAAGGTGAAACATTTAACGAATCTTCCTTTAACAGTTGGATGATAAAGTTAAAACAAATGGATTGGCTCAAAAATTTTGAAATCATAAGTTTTAAAAAAGACAAGAAAAACAAATCACAGTTTGAAATAAAAATAACGATCAAAGATGTTTGAAAAATATTCCTATAAAAAGAAATTTACAGCCTTACTTGTTGTTTTTGTAATGTTGTCAATAACTGCCTACAAAAGATCTTTTCATACACTGTTTCAAGTTCTAAACGAATATAAAACTTTGTCTGAAAAAACAAATGATATTAATAAGAAAGCCAAAAATACAGGTAAGCTATCACAAGAAATCAAGTACTTAGATCGTGTAATTGGAAAAGAAGGAATTACCAAAGAAATGATACAGCAAGGAATAATCAGTTTTGCATCTACTAAAGATCCTAAAATTTCAATTAATGATTTACAGCCATCTCACATATTTCTTACTGAAAACTACCAAGTCATTAGTAATCAGCTTGACATAACAGGAAACTGTAATCAATTATTAGCATTAGGCTATACTTTTGAAAAAAAGTTTGATTATTCCAGAATTGTCAGCATGAATTATTACACAACTAAAAAGAACAACAATTCGCAAGTCTTGCATTTAAAAATGATTTTTCAAAATTATGAAAACAATAAATAAACTTCTCCTTCTTCTTCTTTTAACATTTATAGCAATATCATGTGAAGATATTTTTGAAGAAGATATATCAAATGATAATATAGAAACAATCTCACCAAAAAATAATACGGTGATTGAGAGTAATGTTGTAAATTTTCAATGGAATGAACTTGATGGCGCTAAAAAATATCGTGTTCAAGTCTTAAATTTAGATGAAACGGTCGTAATAGATTCATTGGTTACTAAAAACAACTTTATCTGCCCACTTTCTCCTGGAAATTACAAATGGAAAGTTCGAGGTGAAAACTTTGCTTACGAATCTAAATATTCAACTGCCTTAGATTTTTCAATAATAACAACTAATGATTTAACAAATCAGCAAGTAATTTTATCAACGCCAGACAATAATATCTATAAAAACGATGCAAACATAACTTTAAAATGGCAAAAATTGGGCGCGGCCACAGGTTATAATGTCGAAGTATTAAATGTAACAACTGGAGAATCTGTTTATTCTTCAGAAAACAAACCCGAAACTACTGTACAACTAAGTACTTCAAATTTGGCAAAAGATGCAGCTTATCAATGGAAAGTTAGAGGTGTAAATATCACTAGTCAGACATTAGTATTCTCGTCAAGAAATTTTAATATCGACACTGTTGTTCCCGGAACACCACAAAATAGTCTTCCTGCCACAAATGCAATAATTTCAAGTAATCAGTCAACAGCTTTTAGTTGGATTTCTCCAACTGATACCGGAACAATCCAATCACCACTTTTGTACACAATTGAATTTTCTAATACCAATACATTTACGACAATACTAACTTCGGTAAACAATGCTTCTACAACGTATCAATATACCTTTACTACAGCCGGTGATTATTACTGGAGAATAAAAACAACTGACGCGGCAGGAAATATAAGTGCATACAGTACTCCATTCAAACTGACTGTAATCTAGAAAACAATGGCAAAAAAAAGAATTAATATAGTTTTAATAATTATAGTTATCGCACTATGGGGGTCTGTTTTATATAGAACCCTCTATCGTTATTTCTCTAGCCAAGAAATAACTAATAATAGCACCAACATTTCTGGAAATATAAAATTCAATCAGATACACAAAGACACCTTTGCCTTAGAAAAAATCTCAAGAGATCCCTTTTTAAACAAGCAAAATCAAGAAAACATCATTCGTTCTCAAAAAGAATACATACCTAAGAATGTAGTTACTTCTCAAAAACCAATTGTAATTGCCAAACCAAAAATAAAGCAATTAATTGTTTGGCCAGCAATATCCTATCACGGATACATTAAAGATTCTAAAGGCGAACTTGCAATTATGAAAATTGACAATAAAATGTATCGTTTAAGAAAAGATGCACTAGTTAACGGCATTTCACTAAAAAAAATATCTCGTGATTCTTTAGAATTAAATTTTAATAGTGAAAGAAAAATAATTACTCGTTTCAAAGTATAAAAACATTTGTGACTACTTCTCATTTGCCGAATCATCAGCATCAACTCTATCTTTTTCTGCTTTTTTGAAATCGTTATTCAGCAAATTTTCCAATTTTTTTTTCTCTCTCTGATTTTTTCTGATGGTCAGCACAACCAAAACCAAAACCAAGATTGCCACAATTACTATTATATTCCAATTGATATCCATGACGCGAATTTTATCCTAAATATAAAGCTTTTTTTGATTTTTGTATATTATCAAAAAGTTAAGCCTGTTATTTAAAAATTTGTAAGAACCCTTTTATTATTTACAAAAAGCAATTTGAAGGCTGTAATTTGAAGGCTTTTTTGCTTTAAAATTAACTATTAAGCAATTTAAACACTGTTTTAGAATATCATTTTAAATAAAAAACAAAAATTTAACCTTAAATTGAGAATTAATCAATATGTTGTTTGTATTTTTGCAAAAAATTTGAGTACAATATTAGTTTAAAGAAGACCAAAGCGTGTTCAAATCTTTAAGAAAAAAATAAGTATCTGTTTTTTGAATTAAGTATCATTTTTAAATATTTCTGAATTAGTACCCCGAAATTATTAAGATATAAAATTCATATTATAGATAAATACCAAAAAGAGCTATAACTTTTGTTATGGCTCTTTTTATTAAAAACCTACTTTAATAAAAACCCAAACCTAATCGACCCATAAAAATACCCAGAATTTGTATCAATTCCTGGATCTTTCAACTCTCTGCCTCGGTAAAGAAATGAATACGAAATATTGAATTTATTATGGCGGTATTTCAAACCAAACTCCGCATTGAAACGAAGCGGTTCTAAATCGAAAGTTACAGGACTTGTATTACTAAACATGCTTCCCTGAATTGTAGCATCATAAAACTGATAATTCACACTTGGCATGGCATAAAAATAAAATTCGCGGATTTCATATTGCGGTTCTGAACTTACTGAAGCGTCGTGCAAATTGGAATCGTAAATTGGAAGCAGTTTCTTAAACCCAATTCGGGTAAGAAATCCTGTTGAAACTCCTGTAAAAATAGTGCCCAAATTAGCTTCTGATTGAAAATGAAGATCTATAAAATCGTTGTGTTCGCTTGGAAATAATTTCTTCGAATACATTACATGCGCCTGAACAGCAAGAGCATTATGCAACTGATTTTCCCAACCGTACACTTTTTTGTAGCCAATAAGATGATGAAAGCTTTCCTGAGTTTCGCGTCCAAAAGCATTTGGTCCCATATAACCCAATTGAAAATCCGTTTTTAAAACCGATTCGCTCTGGTAGAAAAAACTGCGTCCTGCTTCGGCAAAAAGATAACCCGTAAAAGGGCGGTCATTTATATCTACCGCCGTTTGATTGATATATCTTGGATTGTAAATATATTGTCCGAGGCGAAACTCGGTTATTTTTTTATTGATTTTTTCGTTTTCGTTTTTGGATAAATAACGAAAAAAAAGCTCTAAACCATTGGTATAATACATATCATTTTTAGACGATGTATATAAATCATTATCGGAGATAAAACCGAATTCTTTTGTATTTCCCTGTCCGAAAACCAAAGTTGTTGCGAGCAGAAAAACCGCTAGAAAAACGTTTTTATTTACCATCGTAATTTATTTTTCCAACGTAGCGCATTTCGCGAACAATTCTTTCTTTTCGTCTATTGATATAACTTGAAGAACCCGTAGCTTTAAATTTTCTTGGATTTGGAAGAATTGCAGCAATTCCTGCAGCCTGCATCGGTGTCAAGCTCAAAGCGTCACGACGGTACCAATGTTCAGTCGCGGCATAAGCGCCATAAACTCCGTCGCCCATTTCTATACTGTTCAAATAAACTTCCATGATTCTTTCTTTGCCCCAGATGATCTCAATCAAAACAGTAAAATAAGCTTCTAAACCTTTTCGCAGGTAACTTTTTCCTTGCCATAAAAAAACGTTTTTGGCAGTCTGTTGCGAAATGGTACTTCCGCCTCGAATTCGGCGACCGCGTTCGTTGCTTTTATATGCTTTTTGAAGTGCTTTAAAATCGAAACCGTTATGCGATAAAAATGTTCCGTCTTCACTTGCAATTACCGCTTTTTGAAGATTATTCGAAATTTTTTCAATTGGTTCCCAGTCATGATCGAAATAAACTTCCTTACCCGCCATTTTATTTTCGATGGCGCGAATAATCATCAAAGGCGTGAATGGCACCGGAACATATTTAAAAAAGATAACAGAACCTATCGACAATCCAAAAAACCACAACATTGCTTTGATAAAAAACCATTTGACTTTTTCGCCAAAGGTTTTATTTGTTTTCTTTTTTGCTGCTGGTTTTTGTTTACTTGTTGCCGGCTTTTTTGGTGCTGGTTTTTTGGTTGCTGCCATTATATTAAATCTGCTAATTCTGTTCCTATTAAACTTCCTATTGCCACGCCCATTCCGCCCAAACGTACTCCGCAGAATACATTTTCAGAAAGTGCTGAGACCACAGGATTCTTACTGTTCCCGATTCCCATAATCCCACTCCAACGATGCGCAATCTGAAAATCCTGATTTGGTAAAATTACATTTTTCAGCAAATCTTCCAATTTATTTTGAATAATTTTCGTGTTACCAAATTCAATTGTGGTTTCTCCTTCAAAATCAAGATTTCGGCCTCCGCCAAGTAAAATCCGATCGCTGATATTTCTAAAATAATAATATCCTTTATCTAAATGAAACGTTCCTTTTATATCTAAATTGTGAATGGGTTCTGTAATTAAAACTTGCGCTCTGGCCGGTTTTACGGCCCCATTTGTCAACGATCCAGCAAAACCATTTGTTGCAAAAAACAGTTTTTGGGTTTTAAAACTAAAATCGTTTAATGCAATTTCGACCTGATTTCCTAAATCAGAATAACCCGTCACGGTTTGCTGATTCAAAATCAAAATATCTGCTGCAACAGCTTGTCTTAGCAATTCCTGCATCATATTTCCGGTATCAATTTGCGCTTCAAAAGGATTAAAAATTAAATATTCCTGAATATTTTCAAATCCAAAACGATCGACTTCTTTCGAAAAAACATCAGCTTTGAAAAGCGGTTTTAAAACTTCATTTATAAACGGAATTTTAGAAATACATTCATTAAATCCGAGCTCGTCGTCTTTCAAAAACAATTCATATCCGCCATGAGGTTTAAAATCAATTGCTGAATCACCCAGTCTTTTTCGGAGCATTTGCAAACCTTTCCAGCGTTTTTCAATAAGCGCCACAACATCATCCTCAGAATGCGTTTTTAAATCATCTAAAATTTCCGAAAGACTTCCAAAACAAGCAAAACCAGCATTTTTCGTGCTCGCGCCCTGAGGCAGCATTCCTCTTTCTAAAACTAAAATTTTAGCGGCAGGAAATCTTTCGCGCAAGCGCAATGCGGCATGTAAGCCAACTATTCCGCTTCCTACTATTGTATAATCAATATTTGTAAACCAATTTTTTAGTTCCCAATAGCTCAATTCCATATTCAGACTTTTTTATAAAAATAATGATTTTTTTGAACCATATAAGTAATATAAGTTCATTTAAAAAATTAGTCTCACATTATACATCGATGTCAGGCCGAGCGAAGTCGAAGCCTACACACTGTGCGCCCTTCGACTTCGGTCAGGATGACATCCTTACTTTAAAAGCAATAAACTTTAACAGAAAATTGGAATTCTCATTTTCACAGAATGGAATTTAAATGTTGTATTTTTAGCGCACAAAAATTACAAGTTTTATTATGAAAAAAGTTTTATTCACAACCTTAATAATGATGAGTTTAAATGCTATCGGACAGAATGTGATGTCTCCAGAATTGTTATGGAAATTAGGACGAGTTACTGCACTTGGACTTTCAAAAGATGAAAAAAATGTTGTTTTTAAAGTTTCTACACCTTCTGTAGCAGAAAACAAATCAACTTCAAAATTGTATATTATTCCAGTTAATGGAGGTAATGCTACTGAAATCAAAGACACAAAAGATGTTTTAAAAGACAAAAATGTTTCGCCTGACGGAAAATTTTTGGTTTACAATGAAGAAGTAAAAATTGATAAGGTTTTAGGAAAAGATTTTTATCCAAATCTTGACAAATCTGATGCTCAAATTTATGATGGTTTGGATTACCGCCACTGGGATACTTGGAACGAGGGCAAATTCAACCATGTTTTTTATAAAGAGAATAAAGATGGCGCTGCCGGAATCGATATTTTAAAAGGCGAAACTTTTGATTCTCCTCAAAAACCTTTTGGTGGCGACGAAGATTATATTTGGTCTCCTGATGGAAAAAGCATTTTGTATGTATGCAAGAAAAAAGCAGGAACCGCTTATGCTGTTTCCACAAATACAAACATTTATGAGTACAATTTAGAAACTCAAAAAACAATCAACAGAACCGAAGACAATCTTGGTTATGACACAGCTCCGCAATTTTCTCCGACAGGAAATTTAACTTGGTTGCAAATGAAACGTGATGGTTATGAAGCCGATAAAAACGACATTATTGTTGAATTCAAAGGAATCAAAACCAATTTAACGGCAAATTGGGACGGAACTGTAGATCAATTTATGTGGAGCAAAGACGGGAAAAATGTGTTTTTTGTAGCACCAGTCGATGGCACAAAACAGCTTTTTACAGTTAATTTTCCTGGATTGACCAAAATGGCAATTAACGTTCGCCAAATTACAAACGGAGATTTTGACGTAAGCGATTTAGTAGGTTTTGCCGGAGATGATATCATTGTTACAAGAACAGATATGAATCATGCAGCCGAAATTTTTTCTTATAATTTGAAGAAAAACACTTGGAAACAAATTTCAAATGTAAACACAGATATTTATAAGACATTAACGCTGAGCAAAACCGAAAGACGTTATGTTACAACTACTGACGGCAAAAAAATGTTGGTTTGGGTAATTTTACCTCCAAATTTTGATGCTTCAAAAAAATATCCAACTTTATTATTTTGCCAAGGCGGACCACAAAGTGCATTGACACAATCGTATTCTTTCCGTTGGAATTTTTCTTTAATGGCTGCTAAAGGTTATGTTGTTGTAGCTCCAAATCGTCGTGGAATGCCAGGGCATGGTGTTGCTTGGAACGAACAAATTAGTAAAGATTGGGGCGGACAAGTTATGGACGATTATCTTTCTGCAATTGACGATGTTGCTAAAGAAAATTATGTTGACAAAAGCCGTTTAGGATGCGTTGGTGCAAGTTACGGAGGATATTCGGTGTTTTATTTAGCGGGAATCCACAACAACCGTTTCAAAACTTTTATCGCTCATGATGGGGTTTTCAACACTGTTTCAATGTTAGGAACTACTGAAGAAGTTTTCTTTAACAATTGGGATTTTGGCGGAGCATATTGGGAAAAAGACAACGCTGTGGCGCAAAAATCATATACAACTTTCAATCCTGCAACTCTGGTACAAAACTGGAATCGCCCAATCTTGATTTTTCAGGGAGGAAAAGATTTCCGAGTGCCAATCGGGCAAGGACAAGAAGCTTTTCAGGCGGCTCAATTAAGAGGATTAAAAAGTCGTTTTGTTTATTTTCCAGATGAAAACCACTGGGTTCTACATCCGCAAAATGCACAAGTTTGGCAAGGCGAATTTTTTAAATGGCTGAACGAAACACTATAATATCATATGTTCCTGCGGTTGAAACCCCAAGCTATGTTTTTTCATATAATTTCTCAAAAACATTAAATATAGCCCTTGGTTTCAACCACGGGAACGCTTAAGTTGATATAAAAACACCCGTTAAAACCATTTTTTTTGATGTTAATAGCTCAAGACGATATAATAGCCACAGATTTTATATAATCTGTGGCTATTTTCTTTTCTGAACCTTTGAATTATATAACACTTTCAGTCTGATTTCTCTTTTTAAAACAGATTTTTTTGAATAAATTGCAGTGAATTCGATTTTAAAACTACTATATCCCCACTTTAAAAATCTATGGAAAGCAAAAAAAGTTACACGGCCATCAAAGTGCTTTTCAGCTATGTTGCATTACTGGCATTGGTTGTTACCGTGGGATGGTTTTTGTATTCTGAAAATGTAGTCTATAATAAATTAGAAGATAAAATTGCATTTGAAAAAACAAAAATCTTAAGAGTCAGCAAACTTTTCTCGAATGTTTACAAAACAGAAAGTTTAGCCCGAAAAACTATCCAAACCAACTCAGATAAAGATTTTAAAAGTTATTTGATTGAAAGCGATTCGCTACGCGCACGAATTGATACTTTAAAACAAATTGTCACTACAGAATATCAAAAAGTACTTTTAGACAGCGTGACTTATTTGTTGGCTGAAAAAACCAAAAATATTCAGCAACTAAAAACCATAAAAAACAAGGCAGATGATGAAGTTTCGGTAAATTCGGCTATTAATGAAATTACCAAAATGGAGTTCAAACTCCGTAAACTGGAACTTAAGGATTTTAATAAAAACCCAAATCAGCTTGGGGCTTATCAAAAAAATGTACTTCAAAAATATGTTGATTATCTTAATCAGAATATTCCGGATGACAGCACAAATACGCTGAGCAAAAAAGCTTCGGACTCGATTTTAGCAAATTCAAAAAAACTTTTAAGCTCCGTAAAATTAAGAGCCGAAAAGAAAAAAGAATCTTTGAATTTTGAAGAAAACAAATTGCTGAAAAACGAAATCGCAATTTCTGACCAACTGCGAAAAGTACTTCGAATTATCGAACGGGAAATCATCATCAACTCCATTAAAAACAATTCTTTAAAAGAAAAATCACTTAAAAAAGTAAATGAAATCGTAACTGCTTCGGCTATTATCGGTTTGATTCTGACGATTTTCTTTTCTATTTTAATTGTAAGCGATTATTCAAAATCGCAATTGTATAAAAAACAGCTCGAAATCGCGAATTTCAAAACAAAGAATCTTCTAAAAAGCCGTGAACAATTGATCTCGACTGTAAGTCATGATTTAAAAACGCCGTTGAGTACCATTGTGGGTTATTCTGAACTTTTAAGCAATTCTGATGTAAATACAAAACAGTCTTATTTCATTAACAATATCAAAAATTCCTCTGAATATATCACGCAGTTAGTTCAGGATTTGCTTGATTTTTCTCAAATCGAAGCAGGAAAAATTACGATTGAAAAAGTCCCTTTTTCACTACCGCAGATTATTGATGAAGTAGCCAAAAGTATTCAAACCGTTTATAAAGAAAAGAACATTGATTTAATCATTACTATTGATGAAAAATTAAATTCAAAAATTGTTGGCGATCCATTTCGACTGAAACAAATTTTGAGCAATATTATCGGAAATGCTTATAAATTTACAGAAGAAGGCTATATCAGAATTAATGCTTTTTTGACTGAAAACAATGATTTTTTTACGATCACAATTGAAGATACTGGAATTGGAATTGAAAAAGGAAATCAGAAATTAGTTTTTGAAGAATTTGCACAAGCGAATGAAAACATCGAAAAAAAATATGGCGGAACAGGTTTAGGCTTATCAATTTGCCAAAAAATAATTTCGATTTTAGGGGGGACATTGCAGCTCGAAAGTATTTTTGGGCAAGGCAGTACTTTTAAAATTCAGCTTCCTTTATTATTTGACACTAGTTCAAATACAATCGACGAAATTAAAAAACCTCTTTTACTGCCCACCAAACCACAGACTTTTGTCGTTATAGATGATGACATTAATCTGCTGAATTTGACCAGTGGTGTTCTGAAACAGGAAAAACATCAGGTTTTGTCTTTTAGCAATGCCAGTAAAGCTTTGGAAGTCATTCAGAAAACGAATTTTGATTTTGTTATTACCGACATTCAAATGCCAGAAATAGATGGTTTCATGTTTTTGCAAAAGCTTAAAAACAGTACGTTTTATAAAAATCAGCCAGTAATTGCTTTGACCGGAAGGGCAGATCTTGATGCTTCAGTTTATTCAGATGCCGGATTCATAACAGTTGTGAAAAAACCGTATTCGCCAAAAATATTGCTGGAAACTATCCGAATCATTTTGGGAAATGAAACACTTCCTCAAGTTGAAACACAAAAAACTGAAGAAAAAACATCAACTAAATTATATTCATTAGAAACTCTTAAAGATTTTCTGGGTCATGACAGCAATGCTTTAAATGATGTTCTAAAATCGTTTATAGAAAGCACGAATGAAAATTTAGTTTATCTGGAAAATGCCATTGCCGATAAAAATGCTGCAGAAATAAATGCAATTGCACACCGAATTGCGCCGATGTTCAAACAAATTGAGGCAAATGAGATTGCTGGAATTTTAGTCGTTTTAGAAAAAAATGATTTTGAAATTGGTAAAGCAAAGAACATTTATACCGATTTAAAAACTAAAATAATTTCCCTTTTTAAAATCTTAGAAGACGAAATTGCTTAATCGATATTATATTGTTTCAATTTATTATAAAGTGTCTTTCTGGTAATTTTAAGTAGTTTTGCCGCTTCTGATTTATTGTTTTGTGTTTTTGAAAGTGCATGAATGATGGTTTCTTTTTCATTTTCAGATAAAGAAAAACCAGCCACCGATTCAAATGAATTCTGCTTTTGGATCTGAAAAAATTCAGCGGGAAGCACTTCACTTTCAATATAATTTCCACGAGTCAAAAGTGTGGCACGTTTTACACAATTTTGCAGCTCTCGTAAATTTCCAGGCCAATTGTAGCTTTGAAAAATAGTCACCACTTCTGGCGAAAACCCAATAATATCTTTATTTAGTTGTTGATTGGCTTTTTCAAGGAAATAATCCGCAAAAACCATTAAATCTTCTCCTCTTTCTTTTAAGGAAGGCGAAAGAATCGAAAATTCATTAATTCTATGGTATAAATCTTCTCTAAAATCGCCGTTTTTTACTGCTTCGCGCAAATCTTCATTTGTAGCAGTTATGATTCGGATATCGACGTTTATTTCTTTATTGCTTCCAACAGGTTTTATTTTACGTTCCTGAAGTGCTCTCAATAATTGAATTTGATTCTCGTAAGAAAGATTTCCAATTTCGTCCAGAAAAAGCGTTCCGCCATTTGCAGCTTCAAAATAACCCATCTTATCGCTGATTGCTCCGGTAAAAGATCCTTTTAAATGTCCAAAGAATTCACTTGCCGCTAATTCCTTCGGAATTGCGCCACAATCGACTGCAATAAAATTATTATTTTTGCGAGTACTTTGCTGATGAATGCTTTTGGCAATAATTTCTTTTCCAGTTCCGCTTTCGCCGATAATCAAAACAGACATATCTGTCGGACTTACCAATTGAATATGATCTAATAATTTTCGTGAAGCAACAGAAATTCCTCTTACGAATTCATTTTCTGAAGAAACTTGTTTTTTAGCTGGTTTCTTCTCTTTAGAAACAACTTCTTCAGTTTCATTATTATTTTGCAAAGCGTTTGTAATGACCAATAAAACCTCATCAGGATTAAAAGGTTTTGAAATATAATCAGCCGCACCATTTTTTATAGCCTTTACAGCTGTATTCACATCAGAGTAACCTGTCATCATAATAACAGGAATGTTCGGATGAGAATTTTTGAATTCGGTCATTAGTCCGATACCATCAGAATCAGGCAGGCGAAGATCAGTCAAAATCAAATCGAATGATTCATTTTTGATTGCTGATCTGGCATCTGCAGCAGAGAAAGCTATTGTTACCTCGTATGCTTTTTTTATTAGAAATTTCTCTAGTAATTTACAAAACGAAATATCATCTTCTATCAATAATATCTTTGACATCTGTTTTTAAGGACTTTTTTTGCTAAAATAATACTATTAAAGTTGTATTCTCACAAAATTATGCAAAAAAAAAGAGACTGCTATAAGCAATCTCTTTTTCACCAAAAACATAAATCTAATTCACCTAATTATATTTATAATATATCTATTATATTTTCAGCCAATTGCCATTGACATCTGAATAAACAGTAGCCTTCTGATCCTTAACTGATATTTCTAATTTGTATTCTTTTTTCTCATTTACATAAGCTTTTTCCAATTTTGCATTTGGATAAGCAGTCTGCAGAGCAGTTTTTACCGCCGCCGGCACAGCGTCTACAGTTACTTCTGTATATTCTGTTTGAACTAAAACGGATGTTTTTTCTTTATTTGAAAGTGTTTCCGCAGTTACCGGAATAGACAAACTTGCTAAAACAACAACAGTTGTCACGATGGCTAACTTTTTCATAATGCTCTTTTTTTTAAGAATTATTTTTTAATAATATTTCCAGAAGCATCTGTAAAAAAAGTATACTTTTTCTCTCCGCTCGCTATGACAAGTTTATATTCGTTCTTAGCGTTTTTGTATGCTTTTTCAAGTTTTGTACCTGGAAAAGATTTTTCGATAGTCGATTTCACTGCTGCCGGAACAGCATCTGCAGCAACCTCAGTGTATTCATCCTGAATACTTACTGATTGAACCATTTCAGTTTTTGCAACAATAGTTGCAGCGTTGATTGACAAACTTCCAAAAACGACAGCTGCCGATAAGATTAACTTTTTCATAATGGGGATAGTTTAAATAGTTACTTTTTAAGAATATTTCCTTTTGCGTCGGTGTAAACTGTTGATTTTACATCTCTAACAATAATGTCAATTTTGTATTCTTTTTTATCGTTTACATACGCTTTATCCAGTTTTACACCAGGATAAGCATTGTCTAAAGCAGTTTTGATGGCTGCCGGAACAGCATCTACTTCTTTGTATTCATCCTGAAATTTCACTGTTGCTACATTGGCAACAACTGGTGTGGCTTGTATTGACAGCCCTCCTAAAAGGATTGCTGCCGATAAGATTAACTTTTTCATAATGTTATATTTTTAGTTGTTGAACTTCTTATTTTTTGATCCAAGATCCATCTGCATTTGCATACAGAGAACCCACTTTATCACCTACTGTAATTTCAAGCTTATATTGTGAAGCTGTATTTTTGTAAGCTTTATTAAGTACTGCAGTTGGATATGCTTTTTTAAGAGCATCTGTAACTGCAGAAGGAACTTCTTCTAATTTAATTTCAGTGTACTCGTCTTGAACAGAAATTGATTTTACGATTGAATTTGTAATTGGAGAAGTTGAAGCAAATGAGGTAAAACTTCCCAAAACGATAGCGGCTGATATAAATAATTTTTTCATGATAGTAATTTTAAATAGTATTAATAATTTGATTGGAACAAAAAGGGTTTATTTTTTAACCCAAGTTCCATCTGCATTTGCATAAACAGAACCTACTTTATCTCCAACTGTAACATCTAATTTGTATTGAGAAGCTGCATTTTTATATGCTTTAGTAAGCACTGCATCTGGATAAGCTTTTTTAAGTGCGTCTGTAACTGCAGAAGGAACTTCTTCTAATTTAATTTCAGTGTACTCGTCTTGAATTGAAATTGTTTTTACGATTGAATTTAATATTGGAGAAGTCGAAGTCGAAGCAAATGATGTTAAACCTCCCAAAACGATTGCGGCTGATAGAAATAATTTTTTCATGATAATAGTATTTTAAGATAGTTAATTTAATTTTAGTATTTTTTATTTGAAAATACATGAGACGTGTTTTAGATTATTTTTGAATCCAAGTTCCGTCGGCATTCGCAAAAAGATTTCCTGTTTTTTCGCCAACAGTAACATCTAATTTATATTGCGCTTTTTCATTTTTGTATGCTTTTGTAAGGATTGCATTTGGAAATGATTTTTTTAAAGCATCAGTAATTGCAGCTGGCAACTCTTCTAATTTGATTTCAGTATATTCATCCTGAATTGAAACTGTTTTTATAGTAGAATCTTCGATTGAAGAGTTTGCGGCAAATGAAGTTAAACTTCCCAAAACAATAGCGGCTGATAATAATATCTTTTTCATAATGTAAATTTTAGTTTTGTTTATAGTTGTTTACGCTTTAGGTAATGAAATTATTATGCCGTAAACCAAAAATATACTACCATTACACCTAACCCGTTGTTTTCAAAGGGTTTTTCATTACCATGCCAAAATTTTTAAATTGTAAAAAGTGTGTAATTCTCTAAATGAGTGTGTAAAAATTATACACTTTTAGTGTTTCCTAACGTATAAAACAGTAAAACCCGATAAGTTAAAAACTCATCGGGTTTGTACTAAAAATAAAAAAAGGCTGCCGAAATCGACAGCCTTTTAAAATTATTCTGGACTATTCATTTTGAAAGTATCCATAAACGCAGTTGTATAATCACCTGCAATATATTTTGGATCATCCATTAATTGTCTGTGGAAAGGTATTGTAGTTTTCACACCTTCGATTACGAATTCATCCAAAGCTCTTCTCATTTTACTGATAGCTTCTTCACGAGATTGTGCAGTTGTAATCAACTTAGCAATCATAGAATCGTAATTTGGTGGAATGCTGTAACCAGAATAAACGTGAGTATCTAAACGTACTCCGTGTCCTCCTGGCATATGAAGCGTAGTAATTTTCCCTGGTGAAGGACGAAAATCGTTATAAGGATCTTCAGCATTAATACGACACTCAATAGCGTGTAATTGTGGCAAATAGTTTTTTCCTGAAATTGGAATTCCAGCTGCAACCATAATTTGCTCGCGAATCAAATCGTAATCAATTACTTGTTCAGTAATTGGGTGTTCAACCTGAATACGAGTATTCATTTCCATGAAGTAGAAGTTTCTGTGTTTGTCTACTAAGAATTCTACAGTTCCAGCTCCTTCATATTTAATAAACTCAGCAGCTTTTACAGCAGCTTCTCCCATTTTAGTACGTAATTCGTCTGTCATGAAAGGTGAAGGTGTTTCTTCAGTAAGTTTTTGGTGACGACGTTGTACTGAACAGTCTCTTTCTGAAAGGTGGCAAGCTTTTCCATAAGAATCTCCCACTACTTGAATTTCGATATGACGTGGTTCTTCAATAAGTTTCTCCATGTACATTCCGTCATTTCCAAAAGCAGCAGCTGCTTCCTGACGTGCACTTTCCCAAGCTTTCAAAAGTTCTTCTTCTTTCCAGATTGCACGCATTCCTTTTCCACCACCACCAGCGGTAGCTTTCATCATCACTGGGTAGCCAATTTCTTTAGCTACTTTTTGTGCATGCTCATAAGATTCTAATAATCCGTCTGAACCTGGTACACAAGGAACTCCTGCCGCTTTCATTGTAGCTTTTGCAGAAGCTTTATCTCCCATTCTATCGATCATTTCAGGAGCCGCACCAATAAATTTGATTCCGTGCTCTTGACAAATTTTTGAGAATTTAGCATTCTCAGAAAGGAAACCGTATCCTGGGTGAATTGCATCTGCATTTGTAATTTCTGCAGCTGCAATAATATTTGACATTTTTAAGTACGATAAGTTACTTGGTGGGGGACCAATACAAACCGCTTCATCAGCAAACTTCACATGTAAGCTTTCTGCATCGGCTGTAGAGTAAACGGCAACTGTTTTAATTCCCATTTCCTTACATGTACGAATTACACGAAGTGCAATTTCTCCTCTATTCGCAATTAATATTTTTTTAAACATCTTATTTTAATTAGATAATTAGACAATTTGATAATTAGATAATTTTAGATGTCTGATATTAATTCCGCAGATCATCTAAAACCTAAAATCTAAAATCTAAATTTATTTATGATGGATCTACTAAGAATAAAGGTTGATCAAATTCAACTGGAGACATATCGTCAACAAGAATTTTAACAATTTTTCCTGAAACTTCAGATTCGATTTCGTTGAATAATTTCATTGCTTCAATTACGCAAAGAACATCTCCTTTTGCGATAGTGTTTCCTACTTCAGTGAAAACTGGTTTGTCTGGAGATGGTTTTCTATAAAATGTTCCAATGATTGGAGATTTTATAGTAACATATTTAGAATCGTTAGCAGCTGGAGCTTCTGGCGTAACATTAACAACAACTGGCGCAGCAACCTGTGGAACAGCAGCTTGTGGCAATGCCGCCTGAGCTGGTAATTGCTGTACATAAGTAGCTTCAGTTACATTTGTTTCTAAAGTTGTTCTGATAGTGATTTTTACATCATCCATTTCTAACTTTACCTCAGCAACTCCCGAATTTGCTACAAATTTGATTAGGTTTTGAATTTCTTTTAAATCCATAATGATTCGTTTTTAGTTTTGATTTATTTTGTATCGTAAGCCCATTTTAAATATATAGATCCCCAAGTGAATCCACCACCGAAAGCGGCTAAAATAATATTATCTCCTTTTTTGAATTTGTGTTCAAAATCACTTAATACTAATGGCAAAGTTGCTGAAGTTGTATTTCCATATTTTTCAATATTCATCAATACTTTTGAATCTTCAAGGTTCATTCTGCTTGCGGTAGCATCAATAATACGTTTGTTTGCCTGATGTGGCACTAACCAATCCACCTCTTCGTTAGTCAAATTGTTTCTTTTAACAATCAATTCGCTAGCGTCTGCCATGTTAGTAACTGCATATTTAAAAACAGTTTTTCCGTCTTGAATAATGTTGTGTTGTTTGTTTTTAACGGTCTCTTCTGTAGTTGGTATTAGAGAACCTCCAGCAGAAATTTTAAGAAAATCTCTACCTACACCATCACTTCTTAAATATTCATCTTGCAAGCCTAAGCCTTCATAATTTGGTTCAAATAAAACAGCACCTGCTCCATCTCCAAAAATAATACAAGTAGATCTATCTGTGTAATCTACAATTGATGACATTTTATCGGCACCAATTAATAAAACTTTTTTGTAACGTCCTGACTGTACATAAGCCGCAGCCGTTGACATTCCGTATAAGAAACTTGAACATGCAGCCTGCAAATCATATGCAAAAGCATTTGTAGCTCCAATTTCTGTTGCAACATAAACTCCTGTAGAGGCCACCGGCATATCTGCAGTAGCTGTTGCCATTATAACCATATCAATCTCTAAAGGATCGATATTTGCTTTCGCTATTAAATCCTGTGCTGCCTTTATAGCAAGAAACGAGGTTCCTTTGTCAGCATCTTTCAGAATTCTTCTTTCTTTAATTCCGGTACGAGTGGTAATCCATTCGTCATTGGTATCAACCATTGTTTCTAAAACTTTGTTTGAAAGTACAAAGTCAGGAACATAAGCTCCAACAGCGGTAATTGCGGCTGTGATTGTATTCATTATATTCTATTATTTCCTTTCAAATACAGTGTATTTGAAAAATTTTTAAAAGACTTGAAAATTACAAAAAAAATCGTAACGAATTTGTCTATATTTTCCTAAAAAACGAAAATTATAACCAACAAAAAAAACTCTCACTATGTGAGAGTTCTAGTATAATTTACAAAAACGTATTAAGCAACCGCTTCAGATTTATCGATAACAACTTGCCCTCTGTAATACATTTTACCTTCATGCCAGTAAGCTCTGTGGTATAAATGTGCTTCTCCAGTAATTGGACATGTAGCGATTTGAGCTACAGTAGCTTTATAATGTGTTCTTCTCTTATCTCTTCTTGTTTTCGAGGTTTTTCTCTTAGGATGTGCCATTTTACTATATTATTTATCCGTTAATAGTTTCTTTAATTTTTCCCAACGCGGGTCAATATCTTCTTCTTGTTTACTCTCTTCCTTTTGTTCTTTTACACTTAATTCATTCAGTTTTGTCAAAGCTTCTGTCTGCAGACTTCCGTCTTTAACGCCAGGATGAATTCTTTTTTGAGGTACTGAAAGCGCGATCATTTCATAAATATATTGCGCAACATCTATCTCGTGTTCACCATGTGGCAAAATCAACAACTCTTCATTGTCATCATTGAATTCTTCTCCAAAGCGAACAATCAACTTCATTTTTCCTTTTATAGGTAAATCAAAATCTTCGCCTGTTAAATCACAAGGCACATTAACTGTCCCTTTATGTTTGAATTCTAATTCTAACATATTGCTCTTTTTATCAAAAAGCAAATTGACTTTAATGTCTGAACTTTGAAACTCATCGTACTCAAAGTTCTTAAAGAACGTGTTATTTATTTGATACTCAAAATGGTGTTTTCCTAGTTTTAACCCTACGAAAGGAATTAAAAATTCTTTTGTTTTGCTCATTTCAACATCAATTTGAACAATCCTCATCTGTAAACAGATATCTGAATTGGGGTGCAAAGATATAAAATTATTATAAATCTAATAATCTTATTGACCTTTTTTTGTTTATAACTGTTTTTCTTTTATTTTTAGAGGTTTTTGGCTAATCTCCTCATACTGATTACGCGAGCGAAAAATATCGATCGCAAGATAAACTGCCTCTTTAAACGAATTAAAATCTGCCATATCTTTTCCTGCAATATCATATGCTGTACCATGATCTGGCGAAGTTCTTACTTTGTTCAAACCTGCAGTATAATTCACTCCTTTCCCGAAAGATAGTGTTTTAAAAGGAATTAATCCCTGATCATGATAAGTAGCAACAATTGCATCATATTTCTCATATTGACCACTTCCAAAAAAGCCATCTGCAGAGAAAGGCCCAAAAACCATTGTTCCCGACTCAAATATTTTTTTCAAAGTTGGTTTCAAAATCAAATCTTCTTCTTTTCCAATAACTCCGCCATCTCCACTATGAGGATTTAATCCCAAAACAGCAATTTTAGGCCTCACTATGCTAAAATCCTGAATCAATGACTTTCTGATAGTTTCGATTTTTCTTGTAATTAATTCTTCCGTCAAATGTGATGAAACCTCATTTAAAGGAACATGATCCGTTAACAATCCCACTCTTAAATTATCCTGAACCATCATCATTAATGCATCACCTTCAAGTTCTTTATCCAAGTAATCTGTATGACCCGGAAATTTAAAATCCTCTGACTGAATATTATATTTATTAATTGGAGCTGTAACTAAAACATCAATTAAGCCCTCTTTCAAGGCTTTGGTAGCTGCCACAAAAGATTTAATGGCATATTCGCCAATTTTTTCATCATTTTTTCCAAGAGTAACATCAACACCTTCTTTCCAAAGATTAAGAACATTAACTTTTCCTGGTAAAACCTGCTCTAATTTATCTACTCCATGAAATTGAACAGAAGATGTAAAACTTTTTTTAATGAAAGAAAGTATTTTAGCATTTGCAAAAATAACTGGCGTACACAATTCCAGCATACGAGAATCCTCGAATGTTTTCAATATAACTTCGCTTCCAATACCGTTTAAATCTCCAACTGAAATTCCAACAATTATATTTTCTGCTTTTTTATTCATGAGCTCAGCTTATTTATTACTAATTTTGAAGTGCAAATTTAGTAAAATAAAACAACAATGTTTACAGGAATTATAGAAACCCTAGGAAGGGTTCACGAAATACAAAAAGACCAAGGCAATCTTCACATTACAGTTGACTCCTCTATTACTAATGAATTAAAAATCGATCAGAGTGTTTCTCATAACGGAATTTGCCTTACGGTTGTAGCAATTAAAGATTCTTTTTATACAGTAACAGCAATTGGCGAGACCATTTTAAAAACTAATATTGGCGACTGGAAAACCGGCGATATTGTTAATTTAGAGCGCGGTATGAAACTTGACGATCGTCTTGACGGACATATTGTTCAGGGACACGTAGACCAAACCGGAACCTGTATTAAAATCGAGGAAGCAAACGGAAGCTGGAATTATACTTTTGAATATGACAAAAACCTAAGCAACATTACAATTGAAAAAGGATCAATTACTGTAAACGGAGTAAGTCTTACTGTAGTCAATTCAAAAACAAATGAATTTAGCGTTTCAATAATACCTTATACTTTTGAAAACACCAATTTCAAAAATTTTGTAGTTGGAACAAAAATAAACTTAGAATTTGATGTTATTGGGAAATATATTTCACGATTATATTCGATAAACAAATAACAACAACTTATTTTCATAAAAAAAGCTTCAAATTAAATTGAAGCTTTTTTTATGAAATTATATCTGCGAATTGCATATACACCAAATATTAATGCACATACGGCCAAAACAGTTAAATTTTGATCGATAGGAGCCCCAGGAGGCGGTGGTGGACCAGAAGCCGCTTGCTGTGGTTGTGGAGGTGCCGGAGCAGCCACAACACTCGTAGCTGTCATTAAAACAAAACAACATGTAAAAAAAATAGTTTTCGTTATCTTCATAAGTTTAAACCTGTCAGAGACAAGCGATATTAAATTAGACTTGGGGTCTTTTATGAAATTTCGTACAAGCCTTATTCTCAAAGAGCTTTACCCGACAAATGTAGAAGATTTTTACAAAAATACAACCCTAAAAACAAAAAAAGCTTCATAAAAATTTATGAAGCTTTTCTATTTTGTGGTCCCACCTGCACCACCGATAACTTTATCAATTTTTATCGTATTTTACTGTATTTACTTGCTTTAAAGCTTATAAACAGAGGTTTTTCAGTAAAATAAAATTAGAGCAAAAAAGACTAAAATAAAAAAATTCGTCCCCTCATTCGTCCCCTATCAATTTTTGCATATATTTGTTTATATGGCAAAAGCAAAATTTATACTCAAAGAACCTAGCTCCAAAAATAACACTTTGGTCTATTTAATTTATAACTACCAGTACTCAAGATTTAAATATTCGACTGGCGAAAGCATAAATCCTAAATTTTGGAATCCAACAAGCCAGCGAGCTAAGGAAACAAAGCAGTTTAAAGAATATCCTGAATTCAATACTAGACTGGATAAAATTGAAAGCGCAATTAAAAACGTTTTCCGCAGATTATTGAATGATGGAATTCAGCCAACAAATATTTTACTGAAAAAGGAAATTGAAAACGAATTAAGTGACCATCGTTTAAAACCTAAAAAGAAAAGCTTTTTGAATTTTGTCGAAAATTACATTGAGGAAAGCAAGCTAAATAAAAGAGAGGGAACAATAAAAGTTTACAATACCACTTTCAAATATCTAAAAGAATATTCCTCTAAATACAAAAACATTGACTTCGAAAATGTTACTTTAGAATTTTACAATCACTATACAGCATTTCTTGCGCAAGAACACAAATTATCTGCAAATACTGTTGGCAAACATATCAAGACTATCAAGTCTTTTATGAATGAAGCCACTGAAAGAGGCATAAATGAAAATCTAGAATTTAGAAAAAAGAAGTTCAAAACAATTCGTGAAGAAGCTGATACAGTATATTTAAGTATCAAGGAACTTCAACAATTTGAAAAACTAAATTTATCAGCAACGCCCAAACTAGATAAAGTAAGAGATTTGTTTTTGATTGGCTGTTATACTGGATTAAGGTTTTCAGACTTTACGCAGATACAACCCGAAAACATAAATAGTGAAAACACAATGCTTTTTATCAGGACACTAAAAACTAGTGAGCGTGTTGCAATTCCACTGCACAAAACAGTTAGAAAGATTTTAAAGAAATACAAAAACAAACTTCCAGTAGCATATACTAATCAAGTAATGAATAGTTATTTAAAAGATGTTGCGTGTTTAGCAAAAATAAAAGAGCTAGTAGAAACCACTATAACTCGTGGCGGAAAAGTAGAAAAATCTGTTCTACCAAAATTCAAGCTTATCTCAACACATACAGCAAGAAGAAGTTTTGCAACTAATTTATATATTGCAGATATTCCTGCAATATCAATAATGAAAATTACAGGACATAAAACAGAGCGTTCTTTTATGCAATATATTAGAATTACTCAGGAACAAAATGCAGATAAACTATTAACTCATGCTTTCTTTCAATAATGGAAATAATTAGACTTCAACAGTTTCAAAATGATTTTAATTCAGTTGCTGAAAAATCACCTAATAAACCACTAGTTATTGAAAAAGAACTAGAAGAAATAAATAAATATCTAAACTTTGATTTAGCTGAAACTTATAAAAAACCTAAAATCCTTAGATTTTACTCGCACCCTAAACCTCAAAGAATATTTAATATAAATATCCCTAATTACTTAAGAGATATTTTTTCCGAGGCTTTTAATAGCTATCTTACATACGGAACTTATAATCAGGAAAAACATCCAAACGAAGAAATTGAAAGTTTTCAAAAGAAATTGAATACGGCTGAACAAGCTTTTGAACTATTTGAATATTACAAATGGCTTAAAAAACAACTTACTACGAAAACCAAAACAAAGCCAAGCATTACTTTAAATCATCAAGAAAAAATCCTTGCACTTCATTTTTTAGGAATGGACACAATAAATCTTAATGCTACTAAAACAGCAAAAATGCTTAGTGCAATTTTAGGACTTGATGAACAGAACACTAGAGAAATTCTAGGGGCATTATATATAAATGCAGTTAACAATCCAGTACGAACAAAAAAACATTTTGAAAACCTACAACATCATTTTGAAAATATTGGATTAAGTGAAATTTCAAAAAAAATAAAAGATGAAATCTCAGAATTAAAATAAATATGTAGTACTACACATAATTACTACTCGCTATACTTCATAACATCTTTGCGTCATTAAAAACTTAAATACAGTAAAATAATGACAAAAATGATGTTTACCACAATCGAGCTTCCTGAGCTTAAAAAAATTGTAGAAGAAGCAATTTTAAATCAGTTAAAACATTTTGTTCCTGTTGTTGAACAAAAGAATCCGCAATTACTTACAAGAAAACAAACTGCTGATTTTCTTTGTATCTCATTACCCACACTTCACGACTGGACTAAAACAGGAATTATTCAAGCACATCGAATAGGAAATCGAGTGCTTTATAAATTTGAAGAAATCAATAATTCTTTAAGTCAAATCAACACTTCAACAATGAAAGGAGGTCGTTATGGAAACTAAGAAAAACGACTACTCCGTTATTGTCTTTTTTGAAAACGAACCAAAGCCTAAAAAGTGGAATTACGTTCATAAGCTAAACGGCTTTTCAATGTTTCTAAATAAAGAGCATTCAAACTGGGCGTATATGAATATTTACGAACGTAGAACTGGCAAATATTTGAAACGTTTTCACAAAGGCAATTTTATACCACCGTTTATCTAACCTCATTTTTTTTTAACCTTTAAAACTAACAACCTTCAATTAATAACTTTTAATAATAAACCTTTTAATGGTTTTAATTAATGTACAACGATTCAGATTATGATAGTTAAAAATACATACGGAACAAGTGTTGCTTTTTCACTTCGGGAATTTGGCGTAATACCAAAAGAAGAGTTTACTGGCTCGGCATTACAACGTAAAAAACAACCGCCAAAAGAAAAAACTGAAAAAGAAGCAACCGCAAACAAACCAAAAGCAATAAAACAAAAAGAAGTTAAACTTCGTTTTTTATCAAAACGCTCAAAGCAAAAAATTAGAAAGAAGCTTATTTGCTTTGCAAGATGCCACAAAAAACTAAGCTTCGTAACACTTACATTTTTAAACAAAGTTACAGATGAACAAGCAGTAAATATTTTGCGAAAGTTCATCGACAATGTAAAAAAGCGAAGCGTAAATCTTCAATATCTGTGGGTAGCAGAACGACAAACAAAAAACGACATGTTCAAAGGGAATATTCACTTTCACATGATTACCAACAAATATTGGAAAATTGAAAAATGGTGGAATTACTGGCTTGATTTGCAAAAGAAAAACGGAGTAATTCCGAGAGATAAAAATTACAAACCGTCTTCCGCTTTTGATGTTAGAGAATTAAATTCAAACAACATCAGGTCAATCGCTTCTTACGTGACAAAATACGTTACAAAGAACAACGATAAATTCAAATGCCAAGTTTGGAATTGCTCAAGACAAGTTTCAGAACTCTATACTGATTTTTATACAGATTCTAGCTATGTAGATGAATTTAAAAAATTAGATGCTATATTAAAAGAATTTGAAGTAAAAGACCATAGCAACCGATTAATTATTAATGTAAAAATGATAAACCTAAACAGGCAAACATTACCACTCTACAAAAGATTGGATGATAAAAACAAAGCAATAACCAACTAAAAACAAAAAATTATGATAACTAAAAATACAATAATAAAAGATTTACCAAAACACATAAAGCTTGCAACGTATGATTCGAATGACGAAGAACTTTTTCTTTGCGAATACACATTAGCAACTTTAATTTACAACGGAGCAACATTTAATCAACTTTTTGAAGTTGCAAATGAAATTGAGGATAAAAAAGAGAGAGAACTTATACGAGAAATTATCATCGATATGGTTTTAGTATTTATAAATCTCAATCCTGAATATGCCTATATAATAAACAACCATAAAAATGTAATTGAATTTTTAAACAATTTAAGTTTAAAATTCAGTTATGAAGACTAGAATTAATCAATTAATTTTAAAGCATACCAAACTAATCAGTATGCTTTAAAATTATTGACGATTAATTAAAAAGATGAACGATTACATCTATTCAAACCTAAAACTACTTGCATTAAATAAAGATTGTAATGAAGCTTGAAATTGTTGTGATTTACTAATTGCTTCACTTGTGTCTACAGGGATGGGAATTAAAAACTGATTAGCCCATACATCTTTTTTAAGTTCAGGCTGACTTGCTGTTTGACTTAAATAATATATCTGTTTACGACAATACTCACTTCTCAATGAGAACCATAATAAATAACCCTCTTCTATTGTCCTTGGTCGAATTACTAAAAAACCACTTGTACAAAGTGCATCATCAAATTCTTCAGGAACTAAAACCACTGTACCTCGAGAACTAATGTTCAATGCAAATAAAATGTCTCCTTTTTTAATTCTGAATTCTGCTCTTGTAGGTAATTGATCAAAAGTTCCTGAAATATGTTTCATAATTAATCCATATTCAGTTACATCTCCAATTTCAATGTACTTAAATACTTCACCACTTTCAGTTAATTTCTTTTTATCTTCTTTTGTAAATTTAGTGGCAAGCTTAAAATCTTTACCAACTTTCAAGTTGATTACCTTCTTTTTATTTAAATCAGATAATTGCTTTCTTAATTTAATCAATTCTGGTGAATAATAATAAGCATCCAAACGTTTAGATTCAATTTCTTCAGGAGCTAATAACCAAACTTGCTCCGGACATTCTAAATTTTCATTTTTATCCTCATTATCCTTAATCAACTGATTAAATTTTCCTGTACGTTGCCATTCCATATAAATATTAAGAATGTCATTAAGATTGTTTTTTTCGGGAGTATCTTTTAATGAATTATCATGACCTATGTTATTACTAATCGACATAAAAACATGTCCTTGGTTATCCGATTTATCCTTTTTCTTCCTAGCATGAAAAATCGATGTCTTAATATTTGCTTTTGCTTTAAAAAACGCATTAAAAGGAAGCGAATGCACGCCTAATATAACAAAATTATCTAAAAGCCATTCCCTTACATCAGCACAAGTTGAGCCATTTAAAATTGTATCGTCAAAGACAATCAACATCTCTCCTCCAGGTTTTAACAATTCCAAATATCTATCTAGAAATAGGATGTTTGATTTTGCAGATTTCATAAATCTCGATAGATCCCTTTGAAGCAGAATTCTCTCTTCAGCTTCATTAGTACTCTTATAAGTCATACTGAAAGGAGGATTACTAAGAACTAAATCAAAAGTATTTGCTTTAACTTTTTCCTTGTGCTCTTTTACTTCTTCTTCTTTTTCATTAGTCATATCCTCTTCAACGTCTGGGCTATTATCTAAACCATCTCCATGAAATATATGACTACCACCATCTCCATGAAGATACATATTTATTCGAGCGATTCGTGCTACTCGCTCATTAGCTTCAACTCCATATAAACATTCGTTACAAATATTATCTTTTAGAGCTTGCTTTTCTTTTTCATTAAAACGAGTATCGTCTCTCAACCCAGATAATAAATAAGCCATTACTTCAATAAGAAAACCAGCGGTACCAGAACAGGCATCAATTGTCTTTGGGGGTGTCACTACATTAAAGTCATTACGCTGTAATGCTATTCTAGTCATAAAATCTACCACTGGTCTTGGGGTAAAATACTGCCCTAAACCTCTTCCTCTAACCGCCGCGTTTAAAAAAACTTCAAACATTCTACCATTTAAATCTTCATCTATTGAACTAAGATTTATAGTTTGGAATTTTTTGATAAGTTCTTTACATGTTGATGCGCTTAATGTCAAAGTTTCACTTTTATCAAAAATACGCTTCTTACCTTTTAAAATTGCACTTTCTAAATCTTGATGCAATTGTCTAAATAAAACATCTCGAACAGGATGCTTAGAAGTTCCCTCTTGAGCAGACAACCATTCAATAGTAAGTGGTAATTTGTATCCTTCTATATTACCCGTAATTGCTTCACGTTTTTTATCTTCTCTGATTTTTATAAAAATAAATTTACAAAATTCAAAAAATGCGTCAGTTGGATTGAGTTTTTCCTTTTTCCAAATCATATCGTGACATTCCGAAAACAAAAGATTTAACTTGTCCGGTGCCATAACATCAAATGAAAGCCCGCCAAGGACAAATTCATCAACTGCTTTAAATTTTATGTATGTTCTTAAATTAACATATGGAGGTGAACCACTAGCAAAATCTGACAATTGCAAAGTAACCATTGGAACGACACTATCAATTTTATAAAGTGATGTTATATGGCCATTACTAATCAATAGCCATTGAATTCGTTCATGTTGAGCTTTATCTTTATTGTAACTCAAGGCATAACTTGCAGTTTGTCCCCACGCTTCTTCTAAGTTAATAGATGGGTCTTTCGCTTCAACAACCACCTTATAATGTCCCGTTGAGCTTTTTAATATAAAATCAACCTCTTTTTTAGATTTCTTCGTTCCGTCATTTATAACTAATGAATCTATTCGTTGCTTAGGAATTATAGAAGTATCAGGATACCCTAGATCATTAAAAATTTTAGACAATAAGCGCGTCTCAACTTGTGCCTCTGTCTTTAAATCATTAACACTAAGATTAAAAAGTGTACTAAATTGGTTAATAAGTTTTTTCACGGTAATTCTGTCTTGTTTCTACAAATTAAATCATAAATGTCGCAAAAAATAAAAATATTTTTATTTAATATACAGCATTTGTTAACAGAGGGTGGCAAAGTATCAAAATTTTTCGTCCCCTCATTTGTCCCCTAGAAAAAAGAAAGCCTTACAAACGCAATGTTTATAAGGCTTTCTAGGTTTTGAATGTGGTCCCACCTGGGCTCGAACCAGGGACCACCTGATTATGAGTCAGGTGCTCTAACCAGCTGAGCTATAGGACCGGTTTGAGGATGCAATATTACTACTATTTTTCATTCACTCCAAATATTTTAAGACATCATTTGTATTTAATTCTATTTTGAAGTATCAGTATTAAAAAACGAGATTGATTTTCAATACCTTATTTAAAAACAAAAAAAACTTTTTTTTTATTTAATTTCCTGGCAAAGCTCCACTAAAACGCCATTGGTATTCTTCGGATGTAGAAAAACAACCAATTTATTGTCGGCGCCTTTCTTCGGAACTTCGTTTATCAGAACAAAACCTTCGCTTTTTAAACGAGCAATTTCGGCTTCGATATCATCAACATCAAAAGCAATGTGATGAATTCCTTCTCCTTTTTTCTCTAAAAATTTTGCAATCGGACTTTCGGGATTGGTTGCGACTAAAAGTTCGATTTTATTATTTCCTGTCTGAAAAAAAGAAGTCAAAACGCCTTCGCTTTCTACAGCTTCCATTTTATAGGATGGAACACCCAGCATTTTTTCGAACAATACATTTGCATCGTCCATATTTTTTACTGCAATCCCAATATGTTCTATCTTATTTACCATTATATCAAATTTATTGGTTAACGTACGTATTAAAGTAACCACATTCTGCAATCACATCCTGATAATATTTCGTATCCGAATAATCCTTTCTTAATGCTTTGAATGAATTCCAGGCAATAAAATTAATTTTATCATCTTGAATTTCCCAGTAATTATTAACGTCATTGTATTTTTTATTGTAATAGTCATTTCGTTCGCATTTCGAAATCAGGTACAAACATTTTGCTTTTTGCTCTTTATTTGAAGCCGCTTCAAAAGCCTTTTGATAATACATTTTCGAAACTGAATTATTCGTAATCATTTCTTTCATTGTATTTCTGAACGAATACGGACTTGAGCCATAACCTACAATGCTAATTTCATAGAAAGTTCTTCCGTTTCCAAAATGCGAAATATTATAAAATGCATTTCCTAATAAAAGACTATTCGTGTAAACATCTTCTTTCTGCGCTAGTTTATCCTGCATATCTTTGATTGTAGTCAGAAAATCCATTTGAGAATATTTCTTTTTCTGATACGCTGCATGCTCACAATCATGACAATCTTTAATATTTCCGTTAAACGGATTTCCTAAAAACTTATAATACTGAACAGAATCTGCTTGTTTCATAAATTCAATTGCTTCCGGAATCTTATTCTTGAAAGTCGCCTGAACTGCCTGAAAATTATTAATATCTTTCAGTTTCAAACTATAAATTCCTGCGCCAATTTTTTCAATTTCGGTTTTATTCTGTTTGGATAAAAATGATTTTATATCTAACAAATTCTTCTCATTATCATAAAAAGCATTTCCGTCGTTCCAATAACTATAACGGGATTCACCAAAAATCTCAGCCATTACAAAATCTCCTTTTTCCCTGTAAAGCGTTGACAAATAACTTCTGCTCCAGGATGAAGCGTTTTGATAGCGAAATTCCTGCCCTTTATATGTTTTTGGAAGTTCATAATACAGCCAATTCAAGTCGGCAATAATTGTTTTTTCATTTTTATCGGTCAGCTTGTCGATTTTGCTTAGATTATTCACAAAACGAAGTAATCTGAGCTGAAATCCTGCCAATTCTGTTTTAGGAAGCGTTTTTGTCGCTTTGTCAAAACTTTTATCTGCATTTGCATATTCTCCTTTTAAAGCTTGAAGATATCCCAAAGACAAATCCCATAAATACGGTTTTTGAGTATTTCCTGCATTTGAAATTTTTGCAATTAACGCAAATGCTTCATTATTAAGTTTAGCAAGATTTTCTGTTTTATTTTCAGCAACTGTTTGTATTTTCTCCTTCGTATTTTCTCCAGCTTCTTGTTTAAACGAATTATTTATTGCCTGTTCCTGTTTATTTACCAATCGGGTTGCGAGATAATTCAAATGTTCGCTTTTCGGATCTAATTCGTAAATTTTTTCAATTGCCTGTTTTTCATCTTTATAAAAACCGTGAATGGCCCAGAGCGCCGCTTTTTCATCGTTGCTTTTTGCCATTGCAAGCGCTTTATTCCAGTCGGCATTGTTTTTCGGACTAAAACTGTAGGCCGTTACAACTCGCAATTCAGGACATTTATCAAAAACTTTAGCATATAAATAATTCGAAACTGCGTATTTCTTTTGCTTATAATTAATTCCTGCAACATAAGAAAGCGCTCTATAATACAAGGTGTTTTTTGGAACTGAGCTTTCTGTTTTATTAAAAAAATCAATTGCTTTTTGCTTGTCATTACTGTAAAAACGAGCTTTCATAGTAAGAAACCAATAACGATTTTTCAAAAACGGATCTGAAGTAGTGTTATATACATTTTCAATTGACTGAATCATTTTTGCATCCTTAAAAGTTTTTGCCACTACAGGATCATAACTCCAATAATCTTCGCCAATCGATACGGTCTCAATTTTTTGAGCCAAATACAAAAACTCAACAAAACTCTTTACTTTTTCATCTTTCAAATTGAGCTTTTTATTCCATTTCTGAACTGTTTTATTCTCTTTTTTAGTTTTGTAATAAACATGAAGATCTGCAATTTCTTCTTTGTTTTTAATTACATTTTTATCGTCAGAATAATAACGCGGCTTTTCATCTCCAATTAAAAAATAATTAACTGTAGTGGTATCTGCTTTTCCTTTTAAGTACGAAGCCCAATCTGATTTTATGTTTTTATTGAATCGGGAATTATGCTCTGTATCAAATTCGATTCCATAAAAAATGGAGCCAGATAAAAACAGTGGCGAATAAGATTTATCTGCAAAAGTTTCTGGCGTAAAATTCGAATTATATCCAAAAAAATCCCAGTCGTCTCCGCCGGCACATGCATAAATCACTCCGTAAACCGAAAGCAGACCAACACTAAAAACAAGAAACAGTTTGTTCGAAAATATTCTTTTCATAATTTTTTAAATTGAATTCATCTAAATCGTAAAATATAATTTCTCTAGGAGCCTGAGCTGAATTTTCACTCAAATCTTCGGCCATGTTTTTTAAATCTTCGGAAGAAATTGCTTCCATTTTAAGTATATCATTTTCTTCATAATAAACCCCTTTTTTATAATTAGATTGTTTGACTTTAAAAAAAATCGGACTGATTTGTTCAAAGTTTTTATCTTTTTTAAGTTCGGCAAAATTTAGTTTTGACCGAAGTCCCAAAACCTTTTGATTCCTAATATGAATTGCCCAAGAATATATGGGCAATGCAAAATCTAAATGAAGTGGATAATGTTTTAAACTTTGAAGATATTTTTCTGAAATTTCCCGATTATAAATCGAATTTAGAGAATCTGGCGCAATACTTCCCATATTGTAAAACATCAAAACACCTGAATCGACATTTGGAATTTTAGTTTTCTTAAAATATTTAACCTGATGAAGTCGTATTGTAGCAGAGAGTTTTTTATTCGAAAGCTTTTTAATCTGTTCAATAAATTTAAGATAGTTGTCTTTACTATTTAAAGACCAATCGCAATCAATTTGGATTTCGGTACAATTAATTTTATTCTTTTTATTGATTTCGGAAATCAAATGAATCGTTTTTTCAGCCAAATCTTTAACATCAAGTTTCGCTTCAAGCATTACTTTATTCTGAATAAAAACGACTGGAACAATTTCAAAATTCTGAATATTTTCTTTAAAATGAATCGGGCTTATCGGAAATGGGTTTTGCGTTTGTGGATGAAGTCCGATATCAAAATACCGAATATATAGTTTACGGACATTATTGTCTTTCAATACTTTTCTCTCGGTTTCAGAAAATTTCAAATTGGTTTTCCAATAATAAAAAGCGATTGTAGGTTTGTCACTTTTGCTGCAGGCTGCCGACAAAAGAAAGAATAAAATCCAAAAAAATCTTTTAAACAAAACTAAGTGATATTACATTTGAGTTCAAAAGTAAGAAAATATTACTACAAAAAAGAGCGAAATCCGAAATTTGCAAATCCTAATAAATAGATAAAAAATTTCGATTAAAGCAAATATAATCGTTATTTTGTGCAATCAAATTCAAAAACGATTATGTTGAAAAACACTCTGAAATACATTTCACTTTTACTGGTATTTTTAATGATGAGCTGTGCCAAAAGAGGCAGTATTACAGGCGGATTAAAAGACACCCTTGCTCCTGTTATAAGATCAAGTTCACCTGAAAATTTCAGCACCAATTTTAAGGCCGATGAAATCATTTTGACATTTGATGAATATGTAAAATTGAAAAACTTAAACAAGCAGCTGATTATCTCGCCGCCAATGAAGCATCAGCCGCTTATATTGCCAACTAATGCAAGTAAATTCATCAGTATAAAAATCAAAGACACTTTACAGCCAAATACTACTTATAGTTTGAATTTTGGAGAAAGTATTGCAGATAATAATGAAGGAAACTCAATGCATCAGTTCAAATATGTTTTTTCGACTGGACCTTATATTGATTCACTTTCTATCAAAGGTATTATCAAAGACTCTTATGAAAAGTATGTCGATAATTTCGTTTCTGTTATGCTTTATGAGATAAATGACCAATATAAAGATTCTGTAGTTTACAAGGAATTTCCAAGATATATCACAAACACACTTGATAGTTTGCGTACTTTCAAATTAGAAAATTTAAAGGCCGGAAAATATCTTTTAGTTGCCATGAAAGACAAATCAAGCAACAACAAATTCAATCCGAAAGACGATAAAATTGGTTTTATAAAACATCCAATTACTGTTCCCAATGATACTATTTTTGAATTGGAATTATTCAAAGAAAAGTTGCCCTTAAAAACTTTAAAACCTATTCAGGCATCCGGAAACAGATTATTGCTTCCTTATGAAGGAAATCTGAATTTCAAAGTTACTAAGCCTAAAATTACGCTTAAAAACCACAATGATGTTCTGCAGACAATTGTCACTCAATTTCCTAAAAAAGATTCGCTACAAATTTGGTACAAACCATTAAAAACTGATTCGCTTTCTCTGGAAATTAATTCCGACAAGTACAACAAGAAATTCGGTTTTAAAATTAAAGATCTGAAAAAAGATACGCTGAATATCACAGCAGTTCAAAACGGAGTAATTAATTTTAGGGAGCGATTTACGCTAGAAACGGAAACTCCGCTTGTTAAAATTGACAGTTCTAAAATTTCATTAGTCAACAAAGATTCTGTTGCGGTGAAATACACTACTGAATATGATGAATTTGAGCAAAAATTATATTTGGATTTCAAAAAAGAGCCTCTGGAAAAATACCGTATTACTTTATTGCCAGGCGCTTTGACTGATTTTTATGATAAGTCGAATGATACTTTGTCTTATAAACTAACTACCAAGGAATTGGAAGATTACGGAAACTTAGTCGTGAATCTTCAAAATGTAAAACGTTTCCCAATTATTGTTGAAATTACCAGCAAAAAAGGAGATAAAGTACTTGCCAGCGCTTATTCTGAAGGTCAAACTAAAATTGAATTCAATTTAGTTGAGCCCGAAGCTTTTGCGATCCGCGTAATTTATGATGACAATAAAAATAAAGTTTATGACACTGGAAATTTCCTAACTAAAACATACGCAGAAGAAGTGTTTTATTTTCAAAAAGAAGTCGATGTCCGGTCGAATTGGGATGTTGATCAACCTATTGACTTAAGTATTCCTTTTAGTCCTGAAGTTGAGAGAAAAACAGATGAAAAGAAAAAGAAAGAAGCCGAAAAGAAACGAAAAGCCTTTTAGATCTTAATTTCGAATTCATCCTGATCACTTAAAAAATCAAGTTTTTTACGAGTTTCATACATGGTGTTTTTATCTAATTCTACGATAAAAACACCATTTTTTTCTTGTGGCTCTAAAATATAATTCCCTAAAAAATCAATCGCCTGCGAATGGCCGATGTGTTCGTAATTGTTGGCATCAAAACCAAGTCGGTTCACGCCAATTGTGTAACTCAAATTTTCAATGGCGCGCGCTTTCAGCAAAGCGTCCCATGCGTTGGTGCGTATTTTTGGCCAGTTGGCAACATATAAAAGCAAGTCGTAATTCTCTATATTTCGGGCAAAAACCGGAAATCTTAAATCGTAACAAACCTGCAGGCAAATTTTCCAATCTAAATATTCTACGATAACTTTTTCTGTTCCGGCAGTATAAAATCGGTCTTCTCCTGCCAGCGTGAACAAATGACGTTTATTATAATATTTAATTTCTCCCGAAGGAAAAACAAAAAACATTCGGTTGTAAAATTTTCCGTTTTCAGTAATTACTAAACTTCCAGTAACGGCAGCATTTTTTTGCTTCGCAACTTCTTTCATCCAAAGAACAGTTTCTCCTTGCATTGTTTCGGCAACAGCGGAAGCATTCATTGTAAATCCGGTCGAAAACATTTCGGGCAAAACAATCAAATTCACCTCAGAATCAATTGAATTTATTTCCGATTCGAAGTTTTTTCTGTTTTCCAAAGCATTTTCCCAATGCAGATCTGATTGTATAAGTGCGATTTTCATAATTCAAAAATACGAATTTTCAGCCAAATTATAATTTTTGCAAAAAAAGTGTTTTCTGCAAAATTTTCTCAAAAAGCGTCTAAAATCAATATTTCATGAGGAAATTAAAAACATATCAAACTTTTATTTTGCAAAAAAAATGCATTTTATGCAAAAAAAATGCAAAAGTGAAAAATTAATATATATATTTGACTTGCCAATAAAAACCAAAAAAAACATGAAAACCAAAGAATTATGAAAACAAGGCTAATTTCATTAGTATTTGCCGGAGGTATGATTTTCTCGGCAAATGCAAAAGAGACTGCAATAAAAACGCATCTTTTTGAACAGAAAAGCAATCAAACTGAAATTTCAGGTCAAGTTAAAGGCCAAGATGACGGAATGCCAATTGCCGGAGCTACAATTATTGCAAAAAGCAATAATAAAATTGCCACCGTAACAGATGAAAATGGAAGATTTAAACTGAATGTTCCTGAAAACGAAAGTCATATCATCATTTCGTACATGGGTTATGGAACATTAGAATTCAAATTAGACAATACAAAAGACGTAACGATAAGTTTAAAACCAGCCGAAAATGTTTTGGATCAGGTTTTGGTAACTGCATTAGGAGTTAAAAAAAGCGGGAAAGCAGTTTCTTATGCCGTAACCGAACTTAAAGGAACTGAATTTACTAAAGCAAAAGAAACCAATATTACAAATGCTTTAGTTGGAAAAATTGCCGGAGTAAACGTCAGCAGCACAGCAACAGGACCAAATGGTTCAAGCCGAGTTGTAATTCGTGGAAACGGTTCGTTAAACGGAAATAACCAGCCAATGTATGTAGTTAACGATTTACCGATTGACAATACACAGTTGAATCTGCCAGGTATTGGAAATGGTCCGGGATCGACCAGAATCAATGTCGATCGCGGTGACGGAACTTCAGTAATCAATCCAGACGATATCAAATCAATTACCGTTTTAAAAGGAGGAACAGCTGCGGCATTGTATGGCGCCAACGCTGCAAATGGAGTTATTTTAATTCAAACCAAACGAGGAACTGCCCAAAAAGGCATTGGAATTGAATACAATAGCTCTTTTACTTTTGAAACTCCATCCATTATACCAGATTGGCAGTATGAATACGGTTCTGGTCATAACGGGCAAAAACCAGCTAATCAAGCTGAAGCCATTGCTGACGGGCGCTGGTCGTGGGGAGCAAAAATGGACGGAACAAATGTTGTTCAGTTCGACGGCGTTGCCCGACCTTATGTAGCACAAAAAAACAACATCAAAAACTTCTACCAAACCGGAACTACTTTTATTAATTCAGTCGCTTTATCTGGAGGATCTGAAAAAGCAACTGGACGTTTGTCGTTTTCGAATTTAGAAAACGAAAGTATTTTGCCAAATTCTGGTTTCAACCGCAAAACATTCAACTTGGCTAGTAATGTAAATTTGACAGACTGGTTGAAATTTGATGTTGTAACGCAATATAATTTAGAAAAATCGGCTAACAGACCAACCGTTTCTGATGCTGAAGCAAATGCAAACTGGGGAACTTATATGATTGCTAATACTGTTGACATCAGAAATCTTGCCCCAGGTTATGACGAAAACGGCATTGAAGAAGCATGGAATCCTGTAGCTGTAGCGACAAATCCTTATTTCGTAGTCAATAAAATTAAAAATAACGATACCAAAAATCGTTTTATCGGGATGTTAAATGTAAAATTGAATTTTACACCTGAACTTTTTCTGCAAGGCCGAATTGGACAAGATTATACCGATTATGAGTTCTTTGGATACATTCCAAAAACAACATTAAATAATCCTGTTGGTTATGCGCAAGGTTCCAGAATGAAACTTTCAAATTTAAATACCGAAGCAATTTTAAATTATACTAAAAAGAATTTCTACAAAGATTTCTCTTTAAATGCCTTAGTTGGGGTAAACTCCCGAACTACTTTGAGAGATGAAACTAAAGTGGAAGGATCTGGTTATGTATTAGATGATTTTTATGCTTTAAGTAACTTACAGACCCTTACCTATTCTTATCCTTACGGAAAAACAAAAACAAATTCGGTTTACGGCTCTGCCGATTTCGATTATAAAAATGTCATTTTCTTAAATTTCACTGGACGTCAGGATTGGTTCTCTACACTTTCTGCAGAAAATAATACGGTATTTTATCCTTCAGTTGGAACGAGTATCATTGTTTCCGATTTATTAAAAATGCCAGAATGGGTTTCATTTGCAAAATTAAGAAGTTCTTGGGCTCAGGTTGGAGGTGCAACTCCAGATCCTTATGCTTTGAATCAATCTTATTCGATGGTTCAAGGCGGACATAACGGACAACAATTACAAGGACCGACAAGCAGCAGAGTTCCAAATTCAACTTTAAGTCCGCTGACTTCAACAACATTTGAAATTGGTACTGATTTAGGTTTTTTCAACAACAGATTAAATCTTGATTTTGCCTGGTACAATCGTGCAACAACAAATGATATTGTTGAAACTACAGTCTCAACAAGTTCTGGAGCAAATACTGCGTTGCTAAATCTTGGAAAAATGAAAAATACTGGTGTTGAATTTTTACTTAGCGGAAAAATCATCAACAATCAGGATTTTTCATGGGATGCTACCTTCAACGGATCTTATAATAAAAATACAGTTCAGGCACTTACAGATGATTTGAATTCTATTACAATGGCAACTTCCGTTAACGGATACGTTACCATTACAAGTGATGTTGGTCGTCCATATAGTATTATAAAAGGTTACAAACCATTAAAAGATGCTAACGGAAATACAGTTTATAATGTGAGCGGAGGATCTGCTAGTATTGCCAGAGGACCACTTGAAGAATTAGGACAAGGTGTTCATCCTTGGGGTGCGGGAATCAACAATGAATTCAAATACAAAGCAGTATCCTTCAGCTTTTTAATTGATGGAAAATTTGGCGGAAGCTTATATTCTGGAACCGATTTATACGGAACGCGTATGGGATTAACTAAATTGACATTAGAAGGCCGTGAAACTGGATTACCCATTTCAGGAGTTGATACAAACGGAAACCCTGTAAACATGGTAATAGCACCCGAAAATCTAAGAACTTATTATGACGGTTTAAGAAACATTTCATCAACTTTTATTTATGACGCAAGCTTTATCAAATTAAGACAAGTAATTGTTGGTTATGACTTACCGCTTGAAAGAATAAAAGCATTGGCTAAACTTCAGAGTCTTTCTGTTTCTTTTGTGGCCAGAAATTTATTCATCCTTTACAAGAAAACGCCAAACGTTGATCCGGAATCTGTATTTAGTGCAGGGAATGCTCAAGGTGTAGAGCAATTTGGATTGCCTAAAACAAGAAGCTTTGGTTTAAGCTTAAACGTTAAATTTTAAATTAAAGAGAAATGAAAAAATTAACTCTATTATATCTAACAGGAATACTTTTAGGAGGTATGACTTCTTGTTCCAAAGATTTTGAAGAAATCAATACGAATCCGAATGTTGTTGAAAAACCAAATCCGAATTATATTTTCAGCAAAGCGCAATTGGATGGCTTAAACAACAATTATTTTGCAACCAATATTTTGGAATGTGGCGGTATGTTGCAGCATTATGCAACTTACAAAGAAGCTTCAGGAGCTGGAGACAAATACCTTAGCAATGAGGTTTATTACTCTGCTTATTTCAATCAGGCATATCCAACCGGAATAAATGAAACTGAAATTGTTATTGAGACTGTAAAAGGCAATCCAACTGACAGCAACAAACTTAATATTGCCAGAATCTGGAGAGCTTATTTGTATCACAGAATTACAGATTTGTATGGAGATATTCCTTATTCTCAAGCTGCAAAAGCAAACAGTTCATCTGTTTTTCTTCCAAAATATGACACTCAGGAATCAATTTATAAAGATTTACTAAAAGAACTAGATGAAGCTGCAACGGCTTTGGATGCATCAAAAGCAAGTTTTGGAAAAGCAGACTTTTTATATGACGGCGATGTAGCAAAATGGAAAAAATTCTCTTATTCGTTAATGCTTCGTTTAGGAATGAGATTAACTAAAGTTGACCCTGCATTGGCAAAAACTTGGGTTACAAAAGCAATTGCAGGAGGCGTAATCATAAACGGAACGGATAACGCTGTTATGCGCTATACTGACGGACCAAATGATATTAACAGAAACCCTGTTGGATTTGATTCAAGAAGACAAGATTTTACAGCAGGATCATATGGACAGAAAAATGTTGAAGGCGGAAAATTAGGCAAAACATTTATCGATTTATTAAAATCAATGGCTGATCCTAGAATTAGTGTTTATTCAGGTGTTTGGCAAGGAACAACTCAAAATACATCACTTGCAGTTCAAAAAGGTTTTCCTAACGGAACTAAAACGGCTCCAACACCAGCCGAACAAGGTACTTATTCGGAACCAAATCAAAGTACGGTTTTCAAATATGATGCACCTCTTATGGTAATCAGTAATGCTGAAACTAATTTATTATTGGCCGAAGCTGCTGCAAGAGGCTGGTACACTAATGAAACAGATAAAGATTTATATGAAAAAGGTGTAAAAGCTTCGTTCCTAAACATGGCAATTTATGGACCGAGTTATGCAATAACTGATGCAACACCTTATTTAACGCTAAATCCATTCAATACAGCAGGTTCTTTTGAGGCAAAAATGAATCAAATTCATACTCAAATTTACATAGCACTTTTTGTAGATGAGCAAGAGGTCTATTCTAACTGGAGACGAACTGGCTATCCAGTTTTAGTTCCGGTAAATTTTCCAGGAAATGTCACAAATGGCACAATTCCAAGACGATTCAAATATCCAACAAGTGAATATTCTGTGAATTCAACTAACTTAGCAGAAGCAGTTAAGCGTCAGGGTGAAGACAATTTCACAACAAAAATCTGGTGGGATAAATAATAAAATTTCAGATAATGAGCATTATAATTCTTACGGCATGTATTGCATTTTTAATCCTTCAAATCGCTTGGTTTAAAATCAATCCGTTTATTGCCTTTATCATTACAGCTTTGCTGGCAGGCCTATTTTTAGGTCTGCCAATAAACACTTTGTCGCAAACAGTTCAAAAAGGTTTGGGCGAAATGTTAGGTTCGATCACCTTAATTATCGTTTTCGGAACCTGTATTGGCAAACTTGCCGTTTCATCTGGCGCGGCAAATGTCATTGCAAAAACAGTTATGGGATGGACAGGCAAAAAACACGTTCGCCTAGGATTAATGATTACCGGATTTATTGTTGGAATACCTCTATTTTATAGTGTTGGTTTTGTTTTGTTAGTTCCCTTAATCTTTTCAGTAGCCCATCAATTTAAGCTTTCAAAAGTATATCTCGGAATCCCAATGCTGGCGTCGCTTTCAGTAGCACACGGTTTTTTGCCTCCACATCCTTCCCCTATGGCGTTGAGCAGCATTTTAAAAGCTGATATTGGCCTAGTCTTAATTTACGGAATTATCATTGCTGTTCCTACTATTTTTATTGCCGGTTTATTGTTTTCTAATTTGCTGAAAAACATTAAAACCGAATCAGATCATGAAATAATAAATGTAGAAGAAGTTGTTAACGAAGGTAAATTGCCAAGTTTTTCCATTAGTTTATTCTCCGCTTTATTTCCAGTTTTTGGTTTGACAATTACTTCTTTATTGCCATTAATTACAAGAAATGAATCTGTAAATAATATCTGCAAAACAATAGGAGACCCCAGTATAATTATGCTGATTTCCCTTCTTCTTTGCACCTGTACATTAGGTATAAGAATGAATCGAAGTCTGGCTTCTGTAATGGACGATTATGCAATCGCAATAAAAGACGTTGCTTTAATTGTTTTAATCGTAGGCGGAGCAGGAAGCTTAAAAGAAGTTATGATTGTAAGCGGTGTAAACGAAACCATCGTTACCGCTTTAACTCAAACCAATATTCATCCTTATTTACTCGCTTGGTTAATAGCGGCAATTATTCGCGTTTGCGTTGGTTCGGCCACCGCAGCCGGTTTAATGACTGCCAGCGTTTTATTACCTTTGTTACAAGTGAACGATCTGGATTCCAACTTATTAGTATTGGCAGTTGGAGCCGGAAGCCTAATGTGTTCACATGTAAACGATCCAGGTTTTTGGATGTTCAAAGAATATTTTAATACCAGTCTGAAAGATACTTTTAAATCCTGGACCGTAATGGAATCCTTGGTATCTGTTTTAGGAATCATTTTCGTTTTTATTTTAAACTCTATAATACATTAATATCATGAATTTATTACCTCAAGAAAAATTTGAAACACTTGGTTTGTCATTACCACCAGCGCCTCAGCCGCTTGGCATTTACAAACCTTATTTAGTTGATGGTAAATATTTATACCTGTCTGGTCACGGTCCGGTTCGGGATGACAAATCCTTAATCATTGGCAGAATTGGCGATGAAATGGATATTGAAGATGGAAAACTAGCAGCAAGACAAGTCGGTTTAACAATGCTTTCTACCATCGTAACTAATTTTGGAAGCTTGAATAAAGTAAAAAGAGTTATTAAAGTGCTTGGAATGGTAAACTGCAATGGTGAATTTTTAAGACACCCATATGTGATAAACGGCTGCAGCGAATTATTTGCTGAAGTTTGGGGTCAAGAAAACGGAATTGGAGTACGAAGCGCCGTTGGAATGGGCTCTTTACCAGATAATATTCCTGTAGAAGTTGAAGCCGTTTTCGAATTATTTTAGATTAAAGAATTTAGCATACAGATTTTTTTAACACATAGCAACATAGTTTTTTAACTTATAAATAAGGATATCAAAAAAGCTAGCTTTTAACACATAGTGACTATGTGCATTTATGCAAGTGAAACGCCTTTTTTCAACACTTTCAAAAACTATGTTTCTATGGGTTAAAAATTAAACGTCATGTGAATAAATCAATAATCAGTGGCAAAAAAAAGACAACAATGAAGACAACAACATCACAAACAAGAATAGCAACTTTTGGAGAATTATTACTCCGAATGAGTGTAACCGATGGAAACCGGTTTACACAGGCCAATGAAATAAAAATACATGTTGGAGGCGCCGAAGCAAATGTTTGTGTTTTACTTTCGCAACTAGGAATCCAAACCGATTATATTACAAGATTACCTCAAAATGATTTGGCTCAATTAGCCATAAACGAACTTCAAAAACATAAAGTCAACACTTCAAAATGTGTTTATGGAGGCGAACGTTTGGGATTATATTTTGTCGAATCCGGAAATCAAATCAGACAATCACAGGTTATTTACGACCGAAGCAATTCATCTTTTGCAACAATTCAACCAGATCAAATTGATTGGGAAACCGCATTAGAAAATGCAACTCATTTTCACTGGTCAGGAATAAGTCCTGGTGTTTCTTACGAAGCTGGACTTGTCTGCAAAGAAGGAATTTTGGCCGCTCATAAAAAAGGATTGCCAATTTCTTCTGATTTTAATTATCGTTCCAAATTATGGCAATACGGAAAAAAACCTTCTGAAATAATGCCCGATTTGCTTCAATACAGCACAATGACTGTAGCCGATTTAGATGCGATTGAAATTTACTTCGGAATAAAAACCGACAAAAATGAATCCGATGAAAATCGTTTTCAAAAAACTTTTGAATTACTAAAAAAAGAGATGCCATTTCTAAAAACACTCGCAATGAGTTTTAGAAAATCAGATGGACCGGCACATTTATACAAAGGCTTACTGATGCATGAGGGCAATTTTTATGAAACCAAAGAACATAAAATACACATTGTAACAGACCAAATTGGTTCTGGCGATGCTTTTAATGCCGGATTACTTTATGGTTTATCCAATAAATTATCGGGTCAGGAATGCATTGAATGGGCAACAGCCTGCGGTGTAATCAAACAAAGCATACATGGCGATTTTGCCATAACCAGTCTTGCCGAAATAAATCATTTTATGGAAAACGGCTCAAGCAACAGAATTAACAGATAATAAATTACCCCAAATATGTACAGCATTTTAAAAGCTCAAGGCGTGCTTCCGCTAGTAACACAAATCAACATTGAAACAGCTAAAATTGTTTTGCAATCGGCTGCTGATTCAGGAATAAAAATAATTGAGTTTGCCGCACGCGCAGATGATGCAAAAGAAGTATTTAGTCAAATGATCGAGTTTAAAAAAGCTAAAAATTTAGATGTTAAACTGGCCGTTGGATCTATTTTAAGCGTTGAAGATGCCGAAACATTCATAAACCTAGGAGCAGATTGTATTGTTTGTCCGCATACCGATTCGGAAATTGGAAATTATTGTTTTAAAAACAATATTTACTGGATTCCCGGCGCTGCTACTTTAAACGAAGTGCTTCATGCCAATAAATTAGGAGCCGAAGTTGTAAAACTTTTTCCTGCTGATAAAATTGGCGGACCTGGATATGTAAAAGCAATCAAAGCTCCATTTCCGAATTTAAAAATAATGCCAACCGGAGGCGTAACTTTAGAAGAAAGCAATTTAAAATCTTGGTTCAAATCTGGAGTTGTGTGTGTGGGAATTGGATCTAATTTGTTTTCGAAAGAAATGCTTTTAAATTTAAATTACGAGCAGTCACTGAAAGCTTTTCGGGATTTAATTGAAGTTGTAGAAAAAACCAGAAACTAAGTTATGCAAGAAAATTGGTGGAAAATAAATTCCGAAATCCGTGTTGACACTCCGTTTATTGCTGTTTATGAAAATCGCATGCAGCACAATATCGAGCGTCTAATTGAAGCTGTAAATGGTGAAGTTCAAAATTTAAGGCCTCATATCAAAACGCATAAAATTGGCGAAATTCTGGAATTGTTCAAAACATACGGAATCAATAAAATAAAATGCGCCACAATTGCTGAAGCAGAATTGGCCGCTATTCATGGAATTTCGGATATTCTTCTCGCCTATCAGCCCGTCGGAAATAAAAAAGAAAGATGGATTTCTCTTATTCAGAAATACCCAAAAAGTACTTTTTCAACTATAACTGATAATTTAGATTCGGCGAAAGCCTTAAATGAAATTGCTCAAAAAAACAATTTATCGCTAACCGTTTATTTGGATTTAAATACCGGAATGAACAGAACCGGAATTGCAATTTCTGAAAATTGGATTGCTTTGACAGACGAAATTCTGAAATTAAAAAACATTCATTTTGCGGGAATTCATATTTATGACGGTCATTTAAAAGGAACTTTAGAAGATCGAATTACTGCAGCTTCAAATTCTTTTTTCAGTATAAATGAAAAACTAAAAACGATTCAGGAAAAACTAGATTATGAATTAAAAATAGTTGCCGGGGGATCGAATACATTCCCATTTTATGCTTCAGAAAAAAATGTAGAATGCAGTCCGGGAACTTTCGTTTTCTGGGATTCAAATTATCAGATTCATCTTTCTGAACAAAAATTTGAACCAGCATTTGTTATTGTTGGAACAATTATTTCAAAACCAACAAATTCTACTTTTTGTATCGATATTGGCTACAAAGCCGTTTCTTCAGAAAATCCAATTGATAAACGTTTGGTCATTTTGAATGATGAAAATCTGATTCCGACTGCTCATTCAGAAGAGCATTTAATTATTGAAAACAAAGGAACAAATCAGTATGCAATCGGAGATATTATTTACGCAATTCCGTATCATGTTTGCCCAACTTGCGCACTTTATGATTCGGTTCAAGTTGTGAATTCGGCACATGAAATTTGTGATGAATGGAAAGTTGCCGCCCGAAGTAGAAAAATTAATATATAAAATTAAGTTCAAACGGATATGTTTATACTAGACGCCCATTTAGACCTGAGCATGAATGCGATGGAATGGAATAGAGATTTACGAAATGATGTTCCCACTTTGCGTCATTTAGAAAAAGGAATGACAGATAAACCAGATCGTGAGCGCGCGACGGTTTCTTTTCCTGATTTGCGACGCGGCAATATCGGGATTGTTGTAGCAACTCAAATTGCACGATTTGTAAAACCAGACAGCATTATTCCGGGCTGGAATTCTCCTGAGCAGGCTTGGGCACAAACTCAAGGGCAAATTGCGTGGTACAAAACCATGGAAGAAGCTGGAGAAATGACGCAGATTACAGATAAAAAATCACTTCAAAAACAAATTGATTTATGGAATGACGGAACGCCAAATGATAAAAAACCAATTGGCTATATCCTGAGTTTAGAAGGCGCCGATTCAATTATCGATATTTCTTATTTAGAGAAAGCCTACAATTACGGATTACGCGCAATTGGTCCTGCACATTACGGCCCTGGACGCTATGCAAACGGAACTGATGCAACAGGAAAAATGAATCAGAATGGTCTCGATTTATTAAAAGAAATGGAGCGTTTGAATATTATTTTGGATGCTACGCATTTATGCGATGATGCTTTTTGGCAGGCATTAGATCATTATCACGGCCCCGTTTGGGCAAGTCATAATAATTGCAGAAGTCTGGTTGACCATAATCGTCAATACAGCGATGAAATGATAAAAGCATTAATTTCAAGAGGAGCCGTTATTGGCGGTGCTTTAGATGCTTGGATGTTAGTTCCGAATTGGGAAAGAGGCGTTTCTACTCCAAAAGGAACAAATTGCAATCTAGAAACCGTTTTTAAACATATGGATCACATTTGCCAATTGGCAGGAAATGCAGATCATATCGGAATTGGTTCTGATCTTGACGGCGCTTTTGGTACAGAACAATCTCCGTATGATTTAAATACCATTGCCGATTTGCAGAAACTAGTTCCGATATTTAAAAACAACGGCTATTCTGATGAAGATTTAGAGAAAATCTTTCACCAAAACTGGATTAATTTTTTAATGAAAAACTGGGATTAAATAAAAACTAAACTTGGAACTGCCTTCTTATACGATTTTAATTTTTCGTCACCCGGATCAACTTCCGTAACTACGTAATCAACTTCAGATAAGTTGGCAATTTTCATTTTTAAAACGGTGTCTAATTTTTCAGAAATAGTCAAAATTGCAGTTTTTTCAGAAGCCTGAATCATTGCTTTTTTAACCTGAACTGTTTCCCAGTCAGAATCTGAGAAACCGCCTTCGATATCCAAGGCATTAGTTCCTAATATTAATAAATCAACTTTAATATTAGCCAATTGATTATAGACATCACCGCTCACACACATTTGGCTGTAAGAGGAGATACTGCCGCCAATCATGATAATTTTGACATTAGGTTTATCTAGAAGTTCAACTGCAGACAAAACAGTAACCGTAAAAATAGTAAGATTTAAATCATTCGGAATTAAACGGATAAACTCTCTAATTGTAGTTCCGCCTCCAATCAAAAGAACCATCCCGTCACGAAGAAGTCCTAATGTTTTTTGCGCAATAATTTGTTTTGATTCGCCGGCATAAGTTTGATTTGATGAAGAGTGATGGTACGCTTTTGTCATTGCACCGCCTTTCACCTTAATCAATAAAGAGTCTGCTTCAAGTTCATTAATATCACGTCTAACAGTATCTTCTGAAACAAATAATTTGGCAGAAAGTGTTTCAAAACTTACACGAGTGTGCAGGTTAATCTCTTTTAAAATAAGATTTTTTCGTTCTTCCTTAGTGTAATTTACCAATTCATTTTCATTATTCATGCCAATATATTTTTTAAACAAATGTAAACAAATAATGCAATATTATTGCGAAACAAATTATAACACAATGTAATAAAAAAGTTAACTGACCAATTTTAAAGACATTTATAGACTGAATTGCTTTGCATATTTTTTGCAAAAAGAAATTTCCAAATATTAAATTTGCCAGTAACCTCAATAACTGAACAGTAACCAGCCATGAAAAAAAACATCTTTCTCTTTTTACTATTTTGCTGTTTTATCGGAAAAGCCCAAAACACTACTCGAAATACATCCATTATTCCTGCACCAAATTCATACCAAGCGACTGGCGACAGTATAATTTTGAGTGGAAAAATAAAAGTTGTTTTTGAAAACAATAAATACAGTGCAAAAGAACTTAAAACAGCACAAATTTTTGAAGCGGTTGTAAACGGAAATTTACCAGCAAAAAAAAGTCCAATTGAAGTTTTGTTTGTTGCCAAAAATCCATCATCGGCAAGTGAAGAATCTTATAAAATTTCTATTTCTTCTAAAAAAATTATAGTCACAGGTTCTGAAGAAGGATTATTTTATGCTGTACAAAGTCTCTTGCAACTTTTACCAAATAAACCATCAGATAAAAAGGAAATAAAACTGCCTTGCATAAGCGTTGAAGACGCGCCACGATACGCATACCGAGGATTACACCTCGATGTTTGCCGTCACTTTTTCTCCGTTGATGCTATAAAAGATTTTATTGCACAAATGTCTAGTTATAAGTTAAACAACTTTCATTGGCACTTAACTGATGATCAGGGCTGGCGAATTGAAATAAAAAAGTATCCGAAACTTACCGAAGTCGGTTCCAAAAGAGCACAGACTTTAGTCGGAAATAAATTTGAAAGATCACCACTTTTTTTTGACGGAAATCCATATGGCGGATTTTACACGCAAGAAGAAATCAAAGACGTTGTAAAATTTGCCGAAGCACATTATGTAAATATTATTCCCGAAATTGAAATGCCTGGTCACGCAACTGCGGCGATAACCGCTTATCCAAATTTATCTTGTTTTCCAGAAAGAACTTATAAAGTTGTCGAAACATGGGGTGTTTTTGAAGATATTTTTTGCGCCGGAAAAGAGGAAACTTTTACTTTTTTAGAAGATGTTTTAACCGAAGTTATAGCTTTATTTCCGAGTAAATATATTCATATTGGGGGAGACGAATGTCCGAAAGCAAGATGGAAAGAATGTCCGAATTGCCAAAAAAGAATTAAGGATCTAGGTTTGAAAAACGAACATGAATTACAAAGTTACTTAACAACAAGAATAGAGAAATTCCTAAACGCAAACGGCAGGCAAATTCTAGGCTGGGATGAAATGCTTGAAGGCGGTTTAGCACCAAATGCAGCCGTAATGTCTTGGCGAGGCGAATCGGGGGGCATCAGCGCGGCGAAACAAAAACATAATGTAATCATGAATCCGGAGCAAGTTCTTTATCTGGATTATAATCAAGGATATTCGCCCCAAGAACCTTTAACAATTGGTCGATTAACGACTGTTGAAAAAATCTATAATTATAATCCAACTCCTGTTGACAGCTTAACTATTGAAGAACAGAAATACATTTGGGGAGTTCAGTCTAATCTTTGGTCAGAATATTTGACAAGTCCGGCCAAATTAAACTATATGCTTTATCCTAGATTATTTGCTTTGGCAGAAATTGCATGGACGCAACCTCAAAATAAAAGTTACAATCATTTTATTTTGAATCAGATGCCGTATCATTTAGAAAAATTAGAGCAGCAAAAAAGGCTTTACAAAGTTCCAACGCCTTTTGGATCTAATGAAACTGCCATAATTGCATCAAAATATATTTTAGATTTAAAACCAACAATTAAAAACACACAGATTTTCTATACGATTGATGGATACAATCCTGATGAAACTGCAGAATTTTATACCAAACCCGTAATTGTAAATATTCCAAAAGGCGAATATCGAATTATAAAAATAGTCCAAATAAGCCCAAGCGGACGAAGAAGTTCTATCAGCAAAATATTGGTTAGAAATCCTGATTTAAAATCGGCTTTGGCCATAAAACCAACTAAAAAAGGGTTGAAATATGATTATTATACCGGAACATTTCAGCAGGTTCAAGATTTAGAACTTATAAAACCTGTCAATTCAGGCATATTTGAAGGAGCAATCAGCAGTGAAAAATGGAAAACAAAAACGGAACGTTATATAGGCTTAAAATTCGACGGATATATCTTTATTCCAGAAACAGCAAATTACACCATTTCAACGCTTTCAGACGACGGATCGAAGCTTTTTATAGATAACGAATTAGTTGTGAATAACGACGGCATTCATTGGCTAAACGAAGCTTATGGAGCTGTTAAACTCGAAAAAGGATTTCACAAACTCAACATCAGTTATTTTGATCAAATTGGCGGAACTACCTTAACCTGTTTTATTCAGCAGGAAGGAAAAGAAAAACAGGAAATTAGCGAATCAAATTTATATTACGAATAAGACATAAAAAAAGCATCCCGTCAGGAGACGGAATGCTTTTTTTTATTTAAAACTAAAAAATGTTTTTTAGATTATCCTTTCAAGCTTGCTGCTAAATATTCACGATTCATACGTGCAATATTTTCAAGAGAAATCCCTTTAGGACATTCAACTTCACAAGCTCCAGTATTTGTACAGTTTCCAAAACCTTCCAAATCCATTTGGTGAACCATGTTTAGTACACGATCCGTTGCTTCAACTTTACCTTGAGGCAATAATGCATATTGAGAAACTTTTGCAGCAACGAATAACATTGCTGAAGAGTTTTTACAAGTTGCAACACAAGCTCCACAACCAATACAAGCAGCGGCATCAAATGATTTATCTGCATCATCTTTTGGAATAGGAATAGTATTAGCATCGATCGTATTTCCCGAAGTATTTACAGAGATAAATCCTCCTGCGTGTTGAATTCTGTCAAAAGAACTTCTGTCAACAACTAAATCTTTAATTACTGGAAAAGCTTTTGCTCTAAATGGCTCAATAAAAATTGTATCGCCATCTTTAAACATACGCATGTGTAACTGACAAGTTGTAACACCTCTATCTGGTCCATGTGCTTCTCCGTTGATGAATAAAGAACACATTCCGCAGATTCCTTCACGACAATCGTGGTCAAATGCTACAGGTTCTTCTCCTTTATTGATTAGACCTTCGTTAAGAACATCTAACATTTCAAGGAAAGACATATCTGGTTCGATTCCATCGATAGGATATTCTACAATCCCTCCTTTATCTTGAGCGTTTTTTTGACGCCATATTTTTAATGTAAGTTTCATACCTTTTTCGTTTGAAAGTCATAAAGTCGAAAGTCGAAAGTCGCTTGGCACATTTTGCCTTTTGACTTTAAGACTTTGGCTTTCGACCAAATTCTTATTTATAACTTCTTTGAACTAATTTAATGTTTTCGTAATTAAGAGGTTCTTTGTGTAGCACGGCATCACTTGGTTTTCCTTTGTATTCCCAAGCTGCAACATATGCAAAGTTTTCGTCGTCACGAAGTGCTTCTCCTTCTTCTGTTTGGTACTCCTCACGGAAATGACCACCACAAGATTCATTACGGTGTAAAGCATCTTTCGCGAACAATTCTCCTAATTCTAAGAAATCGGCAACACGAGTCGCTTTCTCTAATTCCTGATTAAATTCGTTAGCACTTCCAGGAACTTTTACATCTCTATAAAACTCTTCACGTAAAGCAGCGATTTCTTCGATAGCCTCAGTTAAACCTTTAGCATTACGAGCCATACCTACTTTATCCCACATAATTTTTCCCAACTTTTTGTGGAAATAATCTACAGAATGAGTTCCTTTATTATTGATAAATTTCTCAATTTGATCTTTAACTGCTTTTTCAGCCTCAACGAATTCTGGTAAATCTGTAGAAATTGGCCCCATTTTAATATCCGGAGCTAAATAATCCCCAATAGTATATGGTAATACGAAATATCCATCAGCTAAACCTTGCATTAAAGCAGAAGCTCCAAGTCTGTTTGCTCCGTGATCAGAGAAGTTCGATTCTCCAATTGAGAAACATCCAGGAATTGTAGTCATTAAGTTATAATCAACCCAAGTACCACCCATTGTGTAGTGAACCGCTGGGTAAATCATCATTGGCGTTACATATGGATCTTCGTCAACAATTTTCAAGTACATTTGGAATAAGTTTCCGTATTTACTTTTTACGATTGCTGTTCCTAATTTAGTAACTAAAGCAGAATCATTGGCATCTAAACCTTTTACGTAAGCTTCTTCAGTTCCGTAACGTTTGATTGCTGCTGCAAAATCCAGGTAAACTGCTTCTCCAGTTTTGTTAACTCCAAAACCAGCATCGCATCTTTCTTTAGCTGCACGAGATGCAACGTCACGAGGAACTAAGTTACCAAACGCAGGATATCTTCTTTCTAAGAAATAATCTCTTTCTTCTTCAGATAAATCCGTTGCTTTTTTCTTTCCTTCACGGATAGCTTTTGCATCCTCAAGGTTTTTTGGTACCCAAATACGACCATCATTACGTAACGATTCAGACATCAAAGTCAGTTTTGACTGGTGATCTCCTGAAACCGGAATACATGTTGGGTGAATTTGTGTATAACAAGGATTTGCAAAAAAAGCTCCTTTTTTATGAATTTTCCAAGCTGCTGTTGCGTTACTTCCCATAGCATTAGTTGAAAGGAAAAATACGTTTCCGTATCCTCCAGAACCAATTACTACGGCGTGAGCAGAATGTCTTTCTATTTCTCCAGTGATTAAGTTACGAGCAATAATACCTCTCGCTTTTCCGTTCACGATTACAATGTCAAGCATTTCGTGACGGTTGTACATTTTAATTTTTCCACGACCAATCTGACGGTTCATTGCAGAATAAGCTCCTAACAATAATTGCTGTCCAGTTTGTCCTTGTGCGTAGAATGTACGAGAAACCAAAGTTCCTCCAAAAGAACGGTTATCTAAAAGTCCGCCATATTCACGAGCCAATGGCACCCCTTGAGCCACACACTGGTCAATAATATTTGCAGAAACTTCAGCCAAACGATGAACGTTTGCCTCACGTGCACGGTAGTCACCACCTTTTACAGTATCGTAAAACAATCTGTAAACTGAGTCACCGTCACCCTTATAGTTTTTTGCTGCATTGATACCTCCTTGTGCCGCGATTGAGTGCGCACGACGTGGAGAATCTTGGAAGCAAAATGCTTTTACGTTATATCCTAACTCAGCTAAAGTAGCTGCCGCAGAACCTCCAGCTAAACCAGTACCAACAACGATAATATCTAAATTACGTTTGTTAGCAGGGTTTACCAAATTAATATGATCTTTATAATTTGTCCATTTGTCCGCTATAGGACCATTTGGAATTTTTGAATCTAATGCCATTATAATTGATATTAATTATTGAAATGATGAAATAATGCGATAATTACGAAAAGCGCTGGTACAATAACTGCAAACCAGTAACCTACTTTACTTAAGAATCTTGAATATTTGTTGTGCATCCCCATTGATTGAAGAGAAGATGCAAACCCATGCCATAAATGGAATCCTAAAAGCACAAAAGCCACACAATACAATCCTGTACGAATTGGATCATGAAATTTATGAACTAACTCTCCATAATACCTTGTAGCATCTGGCGCTGTACCTGCAATATACTTATAGGAAACTTCAGGAAACCAGAAATCATAAAAGTGCAATCCTAAGAAAGCCAAAATAACCAATCCAGAAATAATCATATTTCTAGAACTCCAAGAAGCGTTTGCCGCTCCATTGTATTTTGCATAAGCAATTGGTCTTGCTGCGCTGTTTTGAGCTGTAAGTACAAATCCCATTACAAAGTGGAAAATTACTCCAAATGCCAAAATTGGCTGCATTACATACTGGATCAGCGGATTGTATCCCATAAAGTGAGAAGCTTCATTGAAAACATCTTCACTAATAATAGAAATGAAATTTAAGGAAACATGCAGCGCTAAAAACGTGATTAAGAATATTCCCGAAAGAGCCATAGCCACTTTCTTTAAGATGGAAGCATTCAACTGTGCAGATTGTGCCATAAGTGTTAAGTAGTTTGTTTTAAAAAATTACACAAAAATAACTCAAATACAAAAGAACTACAACCATTTCGTTGTTATTTATAATCATTTTAAAATAGGTTACGCATAAGTATTTTTACGTATAAATTCAGTATGGCAAATCTAAAAAATTGCTTTACAGTATCTTTCATCTAATTTTAATACGTATTCAGATTACTAAAAATTTATCATATTGTTATTTTATTCAAAGTTTTGATTTGTTTTCTTCAAAAGTGCCGGCCGTGCTTAATTTTATCTAAGCAAAAAATTGTCATTCCATAACATAGTTTTACCTTTAGCGGCTCAAAAAAATAAGAATGAAAACAGGAATTGATGCTATCTCTTTTGATGTAGCAAACATACATTTACCCATAAAAACTTTGGCAGTTGCCAGAAATATTGAACCAGAAAAATTAGAAAAAGGTCTTGGATTACTAAAAATGACTTTTCCAGACGTTCATCAGGATGCGGTTGTTTTTGGTGCAAATGCTTTAACAAAACTAGTCCTTGATAATAAAATTAATCTTAAGGAAATAAGCCGAATCTATGTTGGTACTGAAAGCGGCATCGACAGTTCAAAACCAATTGCTTCATATTTAATTAATTTAATGGAGCAAAAATTTGGAGAAGATTCATTAGCAGAGTGCGATGTTGTCGATTTTACTTTTGCTTGTATTGGCGGAGTTGACGCTTTACAAAACTGTCTTGATTTTGTAAAATTAAACCCAGCTAAAAAAGCAATTGTTGTTGCAACTGATTTTGCAAAATATGATTTGAATTCAGGTGGAGAATATACGCAAGGTGCCGGCGCCGTTGCTATGTTAGTAACTGCAAACCCAAAAATTATTGCTTTTGATGATAATTGGGCAACAAGCACAAAAGGTGTTTTTGATTTCTTCAAACCATATAGAACTATTTCTAAAGAAGAAATTACTCAAAACACAAACAACGAGTCTTGGTTCGACAATTTAGAAGCTGAAATCGAAATTCACAAAGATCAACCGGTTTTTGACGGACAATATTCGAATCAATGTTATATGGATCGTACGCGTAATGCTTACTTTTCATTCAAAAAATTAAAAAGTACTACTGAAACTTTATACAACACTTGGCATAGTATTATAATGCACTTGCCATATTCTTTCCAAGGAAGAAGAATGCTATCTGAAATTTACGCTTTAGATAGCGCCGAGAAAATTATTGCTGATGAAATTGCGCCAGCCGATTATCAGACAAAAATTAAAGAGGTGGCAAAATCGGAAGATTACAGAAGTTTTGTAACCGAGAAATTACAACCTGCAGAATTGGCTTCATCATTAATTGGAAATCTTTACACAGGTTCTATTTTTATGGGATTGTTATCGACTTTGGCTCATTTTTATGATACAAACAAAGAAGTTGCCGGAAGTAAATTTGGTTTCTTGGCCTACGGAAGCGGATCGAAATCAAAAGTTTTTGAAGGAACAATTCAACCAGAATGGAAATCTGCTTTAGAAAATGTGAAACTTTTTGAAAATTTAGCTGAAAGTGTAGAAATTGATTTCAGTACTTACGAAAGTCTTCATAAAAAAGAGCAAAAACAAAGCGTAAGAACTCCAAAAAACGAATGGGTTTTAGATAGAATTGAAAAAGAAATTCCTAATTTGATTGGAGCGAGATATTATAAATGGGTTGACTAGGTTAAATTCCAATAAAAAAATCCAAATTCTAACAAAAAACCGAAGCAAAATGCTTCGGTTTTTTGTTTTTATATCCACACCGTTTGTCATCCTGAATCGAAGGACAAACTAAGTAACTCCGCAACAATAATCCAATCTTTATCAAGCAACTAACGCGTCCTTCGACTTCGCTCAGGATGACAAGATCGTGCTAAAAACCTTTGTCAAAGTTTAAAACTTTGACAAAGATCGTGACACATAAAGCAACAACCCCAATCCTAAAACAAAAATTGCACAACTCAAAAACATCAAAATTCCATTTTTCAAAACAAAAAAAGAAAATCCAACAGCAACCGAGCCAACAATTACCATTAAAGATTTCAAAGTTTCTGTTTTTATAAAAGTAAAGGCGTGCAAAGCCAAACCAAGAAAAAGCAAAGATGGACCAACAATAACGAAAGGATACAAAATACTTGGCGAATTACTAATTTGGTGACTTAATGCTTCTTTTGCAATTTCGCTATTTCCGTAACTTGACATTATAAAATCTATTGTGCAAAGACCAATATGGGCAATAACTCCCAAAGTTGTCAAAACAGAAGCTGCTTTATTGGTTTTTGTTTTAGAAAATGCATCATTAAACGACAACAAAAAACAAGCTCCTATCAAATTAAGCCAATGCGCAAAATCTATCGACGCATTGAAACTTGGAAAAATGTTAGAAAAGAATAAATAACTGGCTAAGAAAAATAGCAATCCGATCGTGCAAAAATGTTTTGTTTTCATAATTTGTTTTAAAAATTGATGAAGCAAAACTAAAATGAAAATTTATCCGAAAGCCTTATTTTATTGACTTAGGTACGAAATACATTGTTTTAGGTACAAAATTACAATGCCAACAAAACATCTTTATAATTTCTCGAAACTGGAAGTTCAATTTGAGTCAATATAATCGTATTTGCATTTTTCCAAGATTTAAAATGCGATGGATTTATTATATGGGAACGATGAATTTGCACTAAAAAACCAAAATCGTCCTGAATTTTTTTTAGTGAGGAACGAATTAGTTTAGAATGGAGTTTTCCGTTTTCAATATAAAAAATCTCCACATAATTTTGTGCATTCGAAATACATACCAAATCTGTTTTTTTGATTTTCAGAATATCTAATCTGTTCTCTCCTTTAAATAGCAAAACATCGTCCGTTATCGGAATTAGTTTGATTAAATATCTTCTAGCCAGAATAATTACGGGAGTCAAAATCAAAGCGACTTTTATAAATATTACCGAACAGAATTCTAAAAAATCATATCCGCCATTTAAAATTGGACTTTTATAAAAAGTAAAAACTCCAATTAAATACAGTACATGAAACAGAAAAATGGCTGTTATTTCTAAACCGATATTCCATTTTCCAATTCTTTCATAAAAGCTATTCTGAACAACAGCTAAAAGACCATAACATAAAAACGCCATTATACTAAATCCAAAACTAATAAAAAACCAAGCTCTGAAATTTACTGTTCCGTCGTCAAACGGCTTTATTATGAAAGCAAAAATGAAAAGCCATAAAGCAATCAGTAAACTGATTACAAGATTATGTTTTATGGAAATATTTAGCTGTTTCATTTATTTATAAATCGTAAACTTATTATGACTCAAAGTAAAACCAAGATTCTCATAAATCGCGACATTCTCTATTCGTTTTTTATTTGTCGTCACCTCGATGCTTTTTAAATTATTCTCATCTGCAAAATTGAAAATTTCATTCATCAATAACCGTCCAACGCCGTGACCACGATATTTTTGATGAATAAAAAATTCCTGAATTTCACCAACCAATCCGCAATGATGGAGAAGATTTTGTGTATGAAAACTAATAAAGCCTAATTCTTCAATTTCGTTTTCGGCAGTTAGATAAAGATTTTTGGGGTTTGAAATGTTTTCATTAAAGATTGTTTCGAAAACTTCAAAATCTAAAATTTCGTTTTCGAGTTCGCAGATTGATTTGTAGACGAAGTCTAGATCCTTTTTTTCTACTTTTCTGATTTGAATCTTCAACATCTCTTAGTTATAAATTTCCATAAACCACAATATAATCAGCATAAGATAATTTATCTTTTAACCAGCTTTCCACTTCTTGTAAAAAGGTTTTTACATTTTCATTATCACTTTCAATTCCATTTATTTTTTCTAAAATTAGCTTGCAGGCCTTATTATCAAAAAAATTATGACCTGTAACATCAAATGTTTCCTGTTCAACATTATTAGAAGCGTCGAGCATAGGAAAAACAGATTCAAAATCTTTTAAAACAATATTAAAATCTTCTGTCGAAATAAAAACATCATTTCTTTTTTCTGTCTTATAAAATTCTCCCTTCAAATTTTCTGGCCATAAAATAAAACCGATTTTTGAAACGGGATTATTTCCTGTGGCTATAACAATTAGCTTTTGATTAATTCTTTCAATTGCTTTTGTCACATCCCGATTACAAATTTGATATTCCTTTTTTGCAATTTCTTCTTTACATTCAGTTTTCTCACAAATCTCTCTAATGTTTTCATTATGAAAATCTTGTTCGGAGAGCACAACATCATTATTGTTCTTTTTAAGAAGCTGAATTGCTTTGGCTAAAGGAATTGAGATTTTACTTCTTAATATTTTTACACTTTCGTCCATTCTTCATTACAAATATTCATTCAACCCAAGTCGTTCAAATTTCTGTTTATATTTTTGAAAATATTTATTCCAATCCTCTTGATTTTTATAAACAGAAAAAGCATAATCAACGGTTTCTTTACTGAAATGATTTCCAAAAATATTATCTAAATATTCTATTCCAGAATCGATCACTTGTTTTAAAACCTGTAGTTTATCAATTCCAGTTGCTTTACAGGCTTTATCCAGCCACAATCCTTTTCCAATTTTCACATATTCTACAAGAAGATTTTCTGTTATAAATTGAGAAGGAACATCGTTGATATCTGGCTCATATCTTCCGTTTTTAAAAACTAACAGAATTAGTTCTTCAGAATAATATTCCTCTGGAATTAATCTCAGCATTGTGCCGTTTTCTGCGGCTTTAAAAGAAAGTTCTTTAGTGATAAATTCATCAGGAATTACCTGAATCGCAAAACCATCTTTATTGACTAATTTTTCACAAAGTTCAGAAGTTATGAAATCCTGATCAATAAAAGACAAAGCATAAAAAGTGATATTTAATGCCAGATTGCAAAGTTCTTCGGTTTTAAACTGCTTCGGAACCAGTTTAAGATCCCTATAATTTGCCAAAACACGCTCACGCCAATATTTATAAGTTTTAGCGGGCGGATTATTTTGTTTTAAAACCAATTCGCCTCTTGCTAAATCTCGTTCTAATTCTTCAAATGTTTCAATTAATAGATTATCTAATAATTTCCTGAGTTCGTTTGAGATAATTTCGTCGCCCGTTTCATCATCATATTCGCATTCGTTTTTCGGATCAATTTCATCTCTGTCATTATAATAAAACAAGTCATTTTTTCTTTCTGTAAATGTTGTATTGTGATCAGTAACAATAAAAACAGGAGAATCTATCAAACCAATACAATTAAAATTACCATGATTGTAATATGTCATCACAACTTCTTTTGCTTGAATATTACCTTTAACTTCTACATTGGCGCCACCTAGTAATAAACTTTGGCATTTTACATTTCCGTTAATAAAAGTATACGGTCCATAATCACCCTCAGCATTGATAATTGAACCTCCGACAGAAAAATTTCCATTTATAAAAATCCCGTCAATTCTTATTTCATCAATTTTTTTAACTGGAAGATTTAGCAATTTGGCAAGCCATTTTTTATCTTTTTCTTCATAAAGGTCTAAATAAAAATTTCCCTCAAGTGATACATCTCCTTCAGATGTAAGAAAATGATCTTCATCTTCCCAATCCCCAAATAAATCAAAACTTTCATTGTCAATTAAGAAAGGATATTTGATTTTGATTTCAGCTATTGTAATTAATTTAAAATCTCCCTTGCTCATTTGTATTATAAATTTTTAATATTATAAAAATGTAAATTTAGCCCATATAATTAAAATCTTACAATTTATTTGAAATATTCAATTACAAATGACTTCTTCTCTATAATTCGCGGTTAAGCAAACGAGAAAAAAATTAGAACCAAAACAAATAATAAAACTTTAAGAAATCAATTTCGTGCTGTTTACTGAAAAAACGTAATTTTGAAATTCGAAGTTCAAAAACTAAGTTATTATGAAATATCATCAAATAAACAGCGCTCTTTTTGTAAAAAACCGCAGAAAGTTCATGGCTGAAATGAAACCTAATTCGGTTGCAGTATTCAACTCAAATGACATTTACCCAATTAGTGCCGACAGTACTTTGCCGTTTGCACAACACAGAGACATTTTTTATCTGAGCGGTGTAGATCAGGAAGAAAGTGTTTTGCTTTTGTTTCCGGATGCGCCTTATGAAAACCAAAGAGAAATTCTTTTTTTAAGAGAAACCAATGACCATATTGCAGTTTGGGAAGGTGAAAAACTGACTAAAGAACGTGCTTTTCAGGTTTCGGGAATTAGAACGGTTTATTGGTTGCAAGATTTTCATAAAGTTTTGAACGAAATGATGACGTATGCTGATACAATGTACATCAATACTAACGAACATTATCGTGCGACTGTAGAAACAGAAACTCGTGAGGCTCGTTTTGTAAAATGGTGGAAAGAACGTTATCCAGCACACAACGTGGCAAAAAGTAATCCGATTTTACAAAGACTTCGTTCTGTAAAAGAAAGCGAAGAAATCGATTTGATTCAGCACGCTTGTGATATTACAGAAAAAGGTTTCCGTAGATTATTAGGATTCGTAAAACCAAATGTTACCGAATATGAAATCGAAGCGGAACTGGCTCATGAATTCATCCGTAACCGTTCTAAAGGTTTTGCTTACACGCCAATTATTGCTTCTGGAAACAATGCGAATGTTTTACATTATATCGAAAACAATCAGCAATGTAAAGACGGAGATTTGATTTTGTTGGACGTTGCTGCTGAATATGCAAATTATTCAAGCGATATGACGAGAACAATTCCAGTTTCTGGACGTTTTTCTGAGCGTCAAAAAGCGGTTTATAATGCTGTTTTAAGAGTTAAAAACGAAGCTACAAAAATGCTTACGCCAGGAACACTTTGGAAACAATATCATTTTGAAGTGGGTAAAATCATGACTTCTGAATTATTAGGTTTAGGTTTATTAGACAAAGCTGATGTTCAGAACGAAAATCCAGAATGGCCAGCGTATAAAAAATACTTCATGCACGGAACTTCTCACCACATGGGATTGGACACGCACGATTACGGACTGTTGCACGAGCCAATGAAACCAAATATGGTTTTTACAGTTGAGCCGGGAATTTATATTCCAGCAGAAAAATTCGGAATTCGTTTGGAAGACAATGTTGTCGTTCAGGAAAAAGGCGAACCTTTTAACTTAATGAGAAATATTCCAGTTGAAGTTGAAGAAATCGAAACGTTGATGAATTCATAAATAAAAAAAAGAGGCTGTCCGAAAAATATTGGACAGCCTCTTTGGCTTTTATACCTCACTTTATTATGCCTCAGCGGGGCATAATATTTATAGAAATTTAATTCCGTAAACAAGAAAAGCTCCATAGGAGCGAAATATATAGCGGCTATTGAAAAACATGTCGCTCCCATGGAGCTTATGATCTAAACATTTATCCTTTGCTATAAATATTTCGCTTCTCTGAAGCTTACAAATAAAAAGAGCTGTCCATTTAAGACAGCTCTTTTAAATTTTATAATCGTTTATTATCCGATTTTCGAAATCTGTAAATCCAATTGAAATTTGCCGTCAGCTTCGTTTCCGTTAATTAGTTCAAAAAGCTCTAAAGCTCTTCTTGCGTTTTTCTCTTCTTCTCTTTGCTCAGCCACATACCACATCATAAAATCTTCTGTAGCATAATCATTCTCAGCTCTACATTTTGCGATTACTTTATTGATTGCCTGAGTAACTGCAATTTCGTTTTGCAAAGCAATTTCAAATACTTCTCTAAAAGAAGCAAATTCTTGCTGCACTTCTGGAACAGATGGCGTAATTGCAATCCCTCCCATATCTGTAATATATTTGAAAACTTTTAGGAAATGTTCTCTTTCTTCTTCGGCTTGCTTGTAGAAGTAAGATGCTGTATTGGCATAACCGTTTCTATCCAACCATGCAGCCATAGCTAAATATTTGTTAGAAGCGTCGCTTTCTATTTTTGCCTGTAAGTTCAATATATTTTCGATTCCTTCAACTAATGAAGTACTTGTTCTTAGTAAATCTTTCATAACCTTTAATTTTTATACGTGTAAAATTACAAAAATTAAAGACGGCAACTCTAAGTGCTTGAAAATTTGGATTTAATCTAAGTAAGAATCTAAATAAGCTCTACGTTGACAGTATTGCAAAGCAAAGAGTGTAAAGTAAGGGTGAATTTAGTTCCGTTTAATAAATCTCTCAATTGCACTATTTCGCAGATTGTAAGATTTCGGGAAAAATTTCTTTTAGTAGTTTCAATTAACTGTGCATCTGACTGATCTGACAAGTCATAAAGCATATTCAAAATGTCAACGCTATTAACCTTTCTTTGAAAAATCAAAAAATCATGAATTTTATAACTCGACACTGTATCAACAAAATTGATAATTATACTATTGGTCAAATCACATTGATAACTGTATCCTTTTTCGGTTTCAAATAATACTTTGGTGGTCAAATCACTAACTAATGCCATTCTGATAAAATATAATAACGGTGCAAAAATATAGAATTTAAAGTAATTAAACACGTAATTAAGACTAATTTAAAATAACAAAATCACTTAATGTTCTTAAAAACAGCCGAAGTACATCAAAAACTGTAACATTCTACAGCATTATTAGTCTAATTTGAAAAACAAAAAATTCAGAAATCATGCAAGCACACGAAATAGATTATCAAATTTTTGGAGAAGAAATGCAATATGTCGAAATAGAACTGGATCCACAAGAAATAGTAATCGCAGAAGCAGGTAGTTTTATGATGATGGAAAACAACATTCAGATGGAAACCATTTTTGGCGACGGATCAAACCAACAAGCTGGTTCGGGACTATTTGGTAAACTGTTAAATGCCGGAAAAAGAGTTCTTACGGGTGAAAGCCTATTCATGACAGCATTTTTAAACCAAGGCAACACCAAAAGCAAAGTTTCCTTTGCGTCCCCTTATCCAGGAAAAATTCTTCCAATTGACTTAACCCAATTTCAAGGCAAATTTATTTGTCAAAAAAGTTCGTTCTTATGTGCCGCAAAAGGCGTTTCAGTAGGAATCGAATTTTCTCAAAAATTGGGCCGAGGCCTTTTCGGTGGTGAAGGATTCATCATGCAAAAGATAGAAGGAGACGGAATGGCATTTGTACATTCTGGCGGAACAATGGCTAAAAAAGAACTAGCCTCTGGAGAAGTACTAAAAGTAGATACGGGTTGTATTATAGGTTTTACCAAAGATGTCGATTATGATATTGAATTTATTGGTGGCATCAAAAATTCTATTTTTGGCGGCGAAGGTTTGTTTTATGCTACTCTTCGCGGTCCCGGAACGGTTTATATACAATCTTTACCTTTCTCTAGATTGGCTGACCGTATTATTGCATCGGCACCACGATCCGGAGGAAACAGTCGCGATGAAGGAAGCCTCTTAGGCGGATTAGGAAATCTTTTAGATGGAGACAATCGTTTTTAATTTTTATAAATGTATAATTAACGGCTTTCAGAAATGAAGGCCATTTTTTTTGAACTCAATTACTTATATTTTTTGACTCCAATAAACTTATATTTCCTATATGATTCTTCAATTATTACCTTTGCGTTTTACATTTTAAACTATCATTTTGAAAAACATTCTATATAAAAACACCAAAATATCTTTTACAGATTCAGGAAAAGGAAATGCAATTGTTATGTTACACGGCTTTTTAGAAAATAAAAAAATGTGGAAAGAGTATGTTGAACTTTTCTCAGAAAAAAATCGTGTTATTACCATCGATTTACTAGGTCATGGGGAATCTGATTGTTTGGGATATGTTCATGAAATGGAGGAAAATGCCAATGCTGTAAACGAAGTTTTGAAACATTTAAATATCGAAAAAGCAACAATTCTCGGGCATTCAATGGGTGGATATGTTGGTTTGGCTTTCGCCGAATTATTTCCAGATAGAATCAAAAAATTAATTTTACTGAATTCCACTTCAAAAGAAGACAGCGCCGAAAAAAAGCTAAACAGAACGCGCGCCATAAAAGCTGTTAAACAAAATTATGTGGGTTTTGTGAGTTTAGCGATTGCAAATTTATTTAGCGAAAACAACAGAATTCGTCTGGCAAATGAAATTGAAAAAGTAAAGGAAGAGGCTTTAAAAACACCTTTACAGGGAATTGTAGCGTCACTCGAAGGAATGAAAATCAGAAAAGACAGAGAATGGCTTTTACACGAAAGCCGTTTTCCGGTTTTATTGATTTTGGGCAAAAAAGACCCAGTTCTAAATTACGAAGATAGTTTAGCGCAAATCGAAGATACAACTGCAGAATTAGTTTCATTTGAAGACGGTCACATGAGCCATATTGAAAACAAAGAAGCACTAAAAACAGTTTTAACCGATTTTTTCAGTTAAAAAAATAAAACAAATTAAAATCAGAAAAGGCCGTTTCGAATAAACATCGAAAACAGCCTTTTCTTCCTTTTGTGGGGGCAAAAAATTATAATTTGGCAACTATGTCTTTCTTAAATTTCTACAAAGTCACTCACGTTAATCCAAGATTTACTTTTAATTATTCTTTGTTGAAGATCCCATTATTCACATTCTCAGGCGCATTATAAATTCTGCTCTTATCTTCCCTAAATCGATTTTCCTTTAAGATGCTTCAAAGATATTTTAATTAACATAATTGTACGATAAACACTTGTTAAAAAAAAACTCTGCGCAATCATTTGAATCACTTTTATTTATAGCATAATTATTGGCTTTTTTTTAAAGAAAATGCGTAAAAAAAAACAACAGAAAAAAAAGATTTATTGAAAATAATAACATTTTGTTCCATAAAATTCATTTTTAATAGCCGTATATGTCAGTACAGCTTATCCTAGGAAGTATTTTTATAAAGATGAATAAATAATTGCACTGTTTAATAAATACGATTTAATCTAAATGTCAAAATGATGAAGTTTAGAAAATTTTGTTTTGAAAACAGAAAAATAAACAGCAAAAATACGCTAGCGCTCGAAAAGAAAGGCTTCTTTAAAAAAACATTCAGTTACTATACCCATTAAAAATCCATGTTTGTGAGATAACCTTTTTCGACAAGTTCGATTTTTTCCTTTATCGAATGAGTCTTTCCGTCTTTTATCAAAACCAGCCTATTTGCGATTTTTACTACATTCTGATAGTTGTGGTCCGTAACAATAATCCCTTTTTTGTTTAAGCTGCCTTTCATCATTTCGTTAATCGTTTCAATCATCAGTGGAGAAAGTCCATTATAGGGTTCGTCTAGCAATGCAAACAAGGACGTATTGGAAAGCACAATTTTTATTTCCAGATAGCGTAATTCACCCGTTGACAAATGCCTTATTTTTTTGTTTAGAAGCTTTTTGATAAACTCATCTTCACAAAAATTAATTCTGTTTTCTTTATCAATTGAAAGTGCAATTACTTTTTGAACAGAAAGATGATTCGGAATAAACTGATCCTGATCTAGATAACTGACATTATTCATCAGTACATTTTTAATATTCAAAGAAACCGAATCGATTCGAATACAACGATCCGGAACTGATTCTAAACCGGCTACAATTTTCAACAAAGTAGATTTTCCAGAACCGTTTCGCCCGAGCAATCCAATAATTTCTGAAGTTTCACATTTCAAATAAACATCAGAAAGTATCGTTTTCTCGCCAATTTTTTTCTGAATCCCGCTAATTTCCAAAGTATGTTTTCTCAAACTAATTTATTTTTTAAAAAGACAATTAAACCAAATAAAATTGCGGTGCAAAAAGTCATTAGATAACTAAATAACAACAGTTGCATTTTTGAAACGCCATTATTAAAATAAAACAAATAATCCCTTTTGCGATAAAATTCCATGAAGCCAATGCTTGCCAAAAAACCAAAACTTAAAAACCATATAAAGAAATAATCAAAACCACCGAAAAAAACAGCAATTGCACAAACCATTAAATTAACTGTTAATGTGGTTTTAAAAAATTCGAATATATTTAGAAGCTTTCTAATCAATTAATTTATTTTTTCTTCAAAAGGAATTGTAGTGTCAAAAATTTCATTCAAAAGCAAAACTATTTCTTTCAAGTACAAATCCAGAGTTTGCTCAGACACTGTTGTATCCAAATCTTTTTCTTCTTTGAATGTAAAAGGCAAAAATCCCGATTTTAGATTTTTAAAAGAAATAATTCCAACCTCAATAGGCATATTTCCAGCTTCCTTTTCAAACATGAATGCATAAGCCAAAACCTGAATGATTTTGTCGTTTTTAAGCTCATTGGTCAATCCATTCCATGTTTTCAATACGACATTCGCTTTTTCGACTTTTCCAGTCTTATAATCGATAATTCTTATTTTTCCATTTCGTTGTTCAATCCGGTCAACATTTCCTTTTATAACAACCGGAAATGGCAAACTTGGATGTTTGAGTTCGCGTTGATATGTTTGTTCTAGAGCAATAATTTTAATTTCGTCTCCATTTCGAACTGCTTCTAATTCCACTTTAAGAAAATTAAAAACATTTCGTTTTGCAACTTCGAAAGCCAAAAGGTTTCGGCCTTTTTTAATTTCACCTTCTTTATAAACTACTTTAAATTGTTTTAAAACCTCTTCATCAAGAAGTTTAAAACATTTCGCAATATCTTCTTCAGAAATAAATCGACCAATAAAAGGTTCATAAAGGGCTTTTAAAGTTTCATGTATTATAGTTCCAAGTGTATTCAATGCGATATTTTCTTCTACTTCTTCCACTTCACGTATTCGAAGTATTTTTTGGAAATAAAAATCAATCGGGTTTCGAATATAACTTGTCAGTGCCGAAGGAGAAAATCCTGCTAAAGCAATCTCTTTCAAACGGTCCATAACAGCCTCCGATTTTGGGATTACCATGGGCTGATACGCCGTTGCAGGTAAAACCGGATTATAAATATCAAAAGTCAAGTTATGTTTAGGCTGTTTTTCTACCTCTAACTGTGTGATAAAACGACTTCTTTCACCCGCGTCTAATCCATCATTTTCAGTATTGTAAATAAGATAGATATTTTTGGCACGCTGAAGTAAATGATAAAAATGATAGGTATAAATTGCATCTTTTTCTTTAAAAGTAGGCAAGCCCAACTCTCGTTTTACATCATAAGGAATAAAGGAATTTTGAGATTTTCCAGCCGGAAATTTTCCTTCATTCATTGACGTTATAATAACTGTATCAAAATCAAGAACACGACTCTCAAGAACACCCATTATTTGAAGTCCACGTAAAGGTTCACCTTCAAATGAAACTTCAGCAACATCAATAATTTGTTTATAAATGGCGTGAAGCGTGTCAATGTTATCAATATGATTATGACTAGTGTAATAATTTATAAGTTTATTTATGACTTTAAAAACAGCATAAACAAAAGATTTTGCAATCTTCTCCTCTTCATTATCTTTATCAAAATTTGTTTTGATCAAAAGCAAAAGTGCCGAAATATTTTCAAGTACAGATAACGAACCGTTTTCCCATTTTTTAAATAATAAATCGAACAGATTACATGAATTACTATACAACTCAACTATTCTATTATGAGAAATAAAGGTGTAATTGTTCTCTTTAATAATCTTAACCAAATGATTTGCATTTGCATAAGGAGCCACAAGCGGATGCGTTAAAACATCTAAAACATCTTTGTAATAAAACACGTAACTGTCTCCCTTTCGGGAAAGTGCGTTCGTATGCATTTTAAACAATTTAGCAATTAAAATTTGTGACGGATTGTTTTTACCAGAATATCCCATAGTGATATTCAAAGCGCCAACTGAAGCAGGCAACGAATACAAAACCGGAATCAGCAAGCTTTCCTCACCTAAAACCACAGCAACTCTATCTAAAGATCCAGCAGGATTTTCAGCAATTAAGTTTTCAATTATACTTCCTGTAATTTTTGCCTGGCCAATAGTTTTTGGCGAACCAATTACTTGAATATTTTTGGATTGTGAAAAATCATCTACAATCCATTCAAAAGGATGTGATTTATAATACTTCCAGCTTTCTTTAAAACGTCTCACAAAAAGTCCTGCGTCGTGATAAGGATCATTCAAAAAAGTCTGATCTGTATCCCAGTATATTTTTGCCTGATCTAGAGCCAGTAAATGTTGTACTATTTTCTCTTCAGCAGCATTTAACGCATTAAAGCCTGCAAAAATAAAAGAACGGTTTGAGACCGTATTCGAAAAATGATTAAGATTATTGACAGCTTCTCGATAAATCAATCCTTGATAACCAATTGCTTTGTTTAACAGATGATTATATAATGCGTCATAATACAAAGGAAGAAGCTTCCAAAAATCAATATAATTCTCTAAAAGCTTAGTTTTGTTTTCTACTTCGACTCCCCACTTTTTTATATCCTCTATATCTTTCAAATAAGAAAGTACATGATTTGGATCTAGAAGATATCGATCAATTTCATTAAAATCCTGTAAAAGTGTTTTTGCCCAATTAGCAAATAATTCAAATGATTGTTGATGCTGTTTTTCTGTAACAGATAAATACACTTCATAAAATGCAAACAAAAGCTCAATCGAATCTATTGAACGAATTGAAGCCACATCCTGAACAAAATCCTCTATACTAATAATATCCGGCGAAAGAATAGTTTTGTGGGTTTCTTTTTTTAAAGCTTCGATTAAAAAAACCTTCGCTCTTTTATTAGGCAGAATAATAGTTGTTTCAGCAAGCTTTGTTTCATAATTCTGAATAACTACAGCTGCAATTTTTTCAAGAAAAGAAGTATTTATCATGTTATAAAAATAAAAAAAGCCATTCAATTAAGAATGGCTTTTCAGTATTATTTACAAAGTAAATTATAGTTTACCTTGGTATTTAGAACCAATATGTCTAATTTCAGTTCTTCTGTTTTGTGCTTTACCTGCAGCAGTTTTGTTACTTGCAACTGGTTGAGAAGATCCAAATCCTTTAGACTCTAAGTTTTCTGGATTAACACCTCTTTCGATTAAAGCATCCATAACAGCTTTAGCTCTGTCTTCAGAAAGTTTTTGGTTGATTTTAGCAGAACCTGTACTATCTGTGTGTCCTTCAATAGAGAATTTCGCGTTTGGATAGTTTTTAAGGATTTCTTTAATTGCATCTAATCTAGCTGGAGTTTCTTTATCTCCTGTTTTGAAAGTAGCTTTACCTGAGTTGAAGTAAACTGCTCTTGCTTGAACTTTAAGATCTTCTAAAGCCTCAGAAGTTACTTCTGGACAACCTCTGTTACTAGCAGGACCGTATACTGTAGGACAATCGTCATCTTTATCAGCAACACCATCTTTATCAGCGTCTAAGAAAGGACAACCACCATTTTCTTTTGGACCAGCAACTGTAGGACATTTATCATCTTTATCAGCGATTCCGTCACCGTCAGTATCAGGACAACCTTTTAAAGCAGCTAAACCAGCAACATCTGGACAAGCATCATCTTTATCAGCAATTCCGTCTCCGTCTGTATCAGGACATCCGTTTAATGCAGCTAAACCAAATACATCTGGACAAGCGTCAGAAGCGTCAACGATTCCGTCTCCGTCAGTATCAGGACATCCGTTGAATTGTTTTAAACCAGCAACATCTGGACAAGCGTCATCTTTATCATAGATTCCGTCTCCGTCTGTATCTTTACCTCCGAATTTGAAGATAAGACCAGCTGTGTGTTGGAAGTGAGAAACAGCATCTGGAGTTCCAGAAGCATCAACTCTATCTCCACTAACAGCCCATTTGTATCTTGTAGCTAATTCAAGACCAATAGCATCAGTAAACCAGAAAGTTAAACCAGCACCTGGGTTAACAGTTCCATAGCTGCTATCTCCAAAGAAAGTATAACCACCACCAACAGATAACGAAGGATCAATCACTTTAGATTTGATTAATTCTTGGAAGCTATATTTGATAGTAGCATCAATTCCGTAGTACATTAAATCTCCAGGATTAACCACTACATTTCCTCTTCCATCATGCCCTGGAGCAGTTGGATCGAAAATAACGAATTTATCAATTTTGTTTACAGAACCTTGTAAACCAACAGAGAAACCACTACCTACATATCTAGACACACCAATGTAAGATAAAGAAGGAAGAATATTCCAGTTGTCTTTAACAGCGAATGGCTGAGAAAAATGTTGATCGAACCAACCATGTCCTGCTCCAGAACTTGTTCTGGTATCCACTGCATTAACCCCAAATGAGATCGCCCATGGATTGTTACTGTCTTGTGCGTGAGAACTTAAACCCATCACCATCATCACAGCAACTAAAAGTTTGTTAAGATGTTTCATACTTAATTTTTTTAATTACAATTTAGTTAATTACAAGCAAAAGTAACACCAAATTTTTTAAATACAAAATGAAATGTTAAAAAAAACCTACAAAAATTTACAGAATATGGTAATTATATAACTTTTAACATTTTACCTGTTAATGTAAAAGCTTCTATTGCCTTGTCCAAGTGCTCTTTAGTATGCGCAGCTGAAAGTTGAACGCGTATCCTTGCTTTGTCTTTTGGAACTACTGGAAAAAAGAATCCGATTACATAAATTCCTTCTTTTAATAATTCATTTGCCATAATTTGCGACAATTTTGCATCATATAACATAACTGGCACAATTGCTGAATCTCCATCAATGATATCGAAACCGGCTTTTTTCATGCCTTCTTTGAAATAATTCGTATTCCATTCTAATTTATCTCTCAATGAAGTATCTTTTTCTAATAATTCAAAAACCTTAATAGAAGCACCAACAATAGCGGGCGCCAAAGAATTTGAAAACAAATAAGGACGAGAACGCTGGCGTAATATCTCGATAATTTCTTTTTTCGCTGTTGTATAACCTCCCATCGCGCCTCCTAAAGCCTTGCCTAAAGTACCAGTTATAATATCAACACGTCCCATAACTCCTTTTGCTTCAAGAGTTCCTTTTCCGGTTGGACCGATAAATCCTGCCGCATGACACTCATCAACCATTACCATTGCATCGTATTTATCTGCTAAGTCACAAATTTTATCAAGAGGTGCAACTAAACCGTCCATAGAAAAAACACCATCTGTAACAATTAATTTAAAACGAGTTCCTGCTTCTGTTGCTTTTATCAATTGTTGCTCAAGATCTTCCATGTTGCTATTTTCATAACGATAACGAGCCGCTTTACACAAGCGAACTCCATCTATGATTGAAGCATGATTTAGGCTATCAGAAATAATAGCATCGTTTTCTCCTAATAAAGGTTCAAAAACACCACCGTTTGCATCAAAAGCTGCAGCATATAATATGGTATCTTCTGTACCATAAAAATCTGCAATCTTTTTTTCTAATGTTTTATGAATATCCTGCGTTCCGCAAATAAAACGAACAGATGACATTCCAAATCCATGCGTATCCATTGCATCTTTTGCGGCCTGCACTACTTCTGGATGAGAAGAAAGTCCCAAATAATTGTTTGCACAAAAATTCAATACAGTTTCTCCTGTAGAAATTGTAATTTCAGCACCTTGAGCCGAAGTAATAATACGTTCCTTTTTAAAAATTCCGTTTTCTTCAATGGCCTGCAATTCATTTTGCAGATGTTCTTTAATTTTACCGTACATTTCCTTATATTTAAAACGTTAAAAATTAACAACTTAAACCTAAAATAAGCTTGTTTATCTTTAACATCTGATTAATTTTTTCACAAATTTACTACATCGATTTCGGTTCCTATATACACCAATGCTTTTTTTAACACTTTATATCCCAAATCCTCAATAGCATCCTGGTATTCCTGAATTTGCTGTTTGTATTTAGAATTTATTGCCCCTGTTTTATAATCCAACAAATAAGCATTTTTATCTTCTGTAAGCACAACTCTGTCCGGTTTTAAAATTTTCCCTTCTTTTTGGATGATATTTTGCTCATTTAAAATCTTATTTTTCCCTTCGAAGCATACACTAATTTCAGGATGACTCACAATATCATGAAGCGTTTTCAAAACTTGCTCTACCTGATCAACCTTTATTAAGCCACCTTCAATTGCTTTTGCAACCGCCAAATCAATATCTGATTTATCTTTTACAAAAGCCAGAATTTCATGAATAACATTCCCGTAAGCTATTGCTTCCTGTTGATGTGTTCCCCACATTAAAGCTTCTCGTTGCGCAATTTTTATATTTTTAGGATTCAAAACTTCTTTGACAACCGGAATCTCTTTTATTGAATCAGTGAATTCAACCGAGGAGGATAATTTTACAGGATTCCCAAATTCATATTCTAATTTTTCCGAATCATAAACTCCTTGATTAATCAAAAATTTAATAAAAAAAGATGCCATATTGCTCGGAAATTCTCCATCTTTTCTTTCATTCAAAGATTGTGAGATAACATATAATTGTTCTTCAGCACGTGTTAAAGCAACATACAAAACATTTATATTATCCAATAATTCTTCCTGCTTTTTCACATTAAAAACCGCCGAAGCGCTTTCGCCAAAACCTTCTACCGCAATGCTATTATCAATCAAAGCCTTAGGAACACCTAAATCTTCATTTTCAGCATCGAGCCATAATTTATCTTTTGGCTTTCGATTATAATCTTCTTCAGCAAACGGCATAATGACAACGGGAAATTCCAAACCTTTCGATTTATGAATTGTCATAATCCGAACAGCATTATTTCCTTCCGGAGACGGAATACTGAATTTTTCAGCGTTTTTATCCCAGTAACTTAAAAAGTCGGCTATACCAGCCTGACTCCTCATATCTCTTTCTAAAACAATATCAAGGAAAAACTGCACATAAGCATTCCCTTCTGAAGGAATAAATTTAGAAATGATAATTTCGACAGCTTCGTACAATGATTTTTTTCGAACATCTTCAAAATTCAATGAAACATCAAAAGTCAGAAGCCATTTTTCAAAATCGGCTTCTACTCTATTTGACATTCCTTTTTCAATAAAATCATGGATTGGCATTTCATGATTTATATTAGAGGCTAAAAAATGAAGAAAATTAGCTTTGGATTCTAAATCAGCACTATTATTCAAATATTTCAGAAGATGAATTATCAAACGAACTTCAGTAGCATTCTGAATCATTAAAGTTTCTGAAGACAAAAGCGGGATATTTTGTTCCGTTAAATAATTTGCAATTGCAATTCCCTGACCTCTTTTTCGAGTCAAAATTACGATGTCTCTGTACTGAAAACCCTGCTTAACAACTTTTAGAATTGTATTTAAAGTTGCTAAAACATACAAATCTGATTTTTCAACAACTTCGTCTTCCTCTGCAGCATCAGTTTTTTCAATAATTGGGAGAAATGAAATGTTCACATATCCTCCTTTTTTCGCATTTGAATTCTGAAAACTATGATTTTCGTATAAATCCTTATAATCTTCGTTTGAAAATTCAGAAGAAATTAATTTAAAAAAAGCATTATTAAAATCAATAACCTCACTATAACTCCTATAATTAGTATTTAAATGCTTTATCTCCTTATCTGGATTATTAAAGGGATTTACATCTTTGCTAAGCTCAATAAACTGCTCCGCTTTTCCTCCGCGCCAGCGATAAATCGATTGTTTTGGATCACCAACAATCATTAGCGTTCCTTTATTACCTAACTCATCCTGACCTGAAAGTGAATTATCAATCAGCGGAATCAAATTTTGCCACTGCATTTCAGAAGTATCCTGAAATTCATCTATAAAAAAATGACGATACTTTTCTCCCAAACGCTCATATATAAAAGGCGCGGGCTGATTCTGAATTTCTCGATGAATAATGGCATTAAATTCTGAAATAGAAAGAATATTTTGTTCTGATTGGATTTTTGCCAATTCATTACTTACTGTATTCAAGAGAGAAAGTGGCGTTATATTTTTCAGGAAAGCTTTATAAAAATCTCTTTTTTCGAAATTCTTGTAAATCTTACTCAAAATCTGAAGCAAATCTGGAATGATATTTTCAATCAAAGCCCGGTCTTTAGCCGTTTTATTAATTGCAATATCATCAAACTCATGAAAAGTTTTATTTCTTGGATTGAATTTTCCATCACGAATACTTTCTAAATGATTTGGAAACGTACCGCGTGAAAATGATTTCAAATCGATTCCGTTTTCATCAATTAACGAAAGAGCATCAATTGCCCAACCTTCGTTTTCAGATTCCAAATCTTTGCAAAGCGCAAGCATTTTCTTTTTAATCTCGATAAACTCTTCAATTGATTTGTCATGAAAATGCAAAATTTCATTCCGATTGTTTTCATTGAGCACCAATCTTCCGGTTTCTAAAATTTCGCGAGAAACATCCCAACTTTTATCATCATCGGTTTTCTCCATCGTAAAATCAATCAACAAATTGGTCAAAGTTTCATCCTGACCCGCTTGTGCAATTATCGCATCAACCGCTTCAATCAATAAATTTTCAGTATCCAAAGTGACTTCAAAAGTCATTGGAAGATTTAGATCGTGCGCAAAAGCCCGAATTACTTTGTGGGTGAATTTATCAATTGTCGAAATATCAAAAGCCGCATAATTATGAATTAAGTGCTTAATAATACTTTGCGATTTAATTTTGATTTTAATAACTGAAAGCCCAGTTTCCCGAGCCAAATCTTCCATTAATGCAGTTGCTTTTTCAGAAGGTTCATCTTTAGCAAATTCAGAAAGACTACCAACAATACGGCTTTTCATTTCGTGAACCGCTTTGTTCGTAAAAGTTATCGCTAGTATATTTCGATATGCATCGTGCTTTGGCGAAGAAAGAATAATTTTGAGATATTCTTTAACCAAAGTATAAGTCTTTCCTGAGCCGGCAGAAGCATCATAAATAGAAAAAGACGGGCTTTGCATAATTCGATTTTTTGTATGGTAAAAATAGCATTTATAAAACACTATCCATTGAAAAATCTAAAGAATCTGAGAAATTGGCAGAATTTAATGCTTAGGAAAAGCTCTTTTATTGAAAACCAATAATATTCCAACTCCCGTAGAAATAGCTATATCGGCAACATTAAAAATCGCATTGAAAAAAGCAAAATGTTTTCCTCCAAAAATTGGCAGCCAAGTTGGTAAATTTCCTTCCCAAATAGGAAAATAAAACATATCAACTACTAAACCATGAAACCAAGTTCCGTAAGGATTAGGAGAAAAAAGTGTTGCAATGTTATGCTCGCTGCCATCAAATATAACTCCGTAAAAAACAGAGTCTATGATATTACCAGCTGCTCCAGCAAAAATTAATGCAATCGCCACTACTAAATAAGTAGAGTGACGTTTTTTAATCACATCTGAAAGCCACCAACCGATACCGAAAACAGCAAAAATTCTAAAAACAGTCAAAATCAATTTTCCGTATTCACCTGGGATTTTAGTTCCCCAAGCCATTCCTTCGTTTTCAATAAAATGAATTTTGAACCACTCAGCTCCCATTACTTTTATTTCTTCACCAAGAATAAAGTTTGTTTTTACATAAATTTTTGACAGTTGATCTATTATTAAAACTAAAAATATAAGGAAATACGCTTTTCGTAATGACATTTTATAAAATTTTGATGCGCAAAAATAACTAATTAAATCAAAAAAGCACTTTTTAAGTAACGTTAATTGTTTCGTAATAAATCGAAATCAAACGGATTCGCTTTTTGTATGTGTCAGAAATGCTTTTTCACATTATAATTTACAGAAATTAAACCTTGGGAAGTCGTATTAAAGAAAAAAGCGCCCCTAAATGGGGCGCTTTTTTTAAGAATGATAATATTATTATCTCTGCAAGTTTTTAGCTTCGATACTCATTGTAGCATGAGGAACAATTTTAAGTCTTTCTTTGCTTATTAATTTACCTGTTACTTTGCAAATACCATATGTTTTGTTTTCAACACGGAATAAAGCGTTTTTCAAGTCGCGGATAAACTTCTCCTGACGAATTGCCAATTGAGAGTTTGCTTCTTTAGACATTGTTTCACTTCCTTCTTCAAAAGCTTTGAAAGTTGGAGAAGTATCGTCTGTTCCGTTATTCAAATCATTCATATAGGCACTTTTGATCAAATCAAGATCTTCTTGTGCTTTTTTAATTTTTGCTTGGATTATTTCTTTGAACTCCGCCAAATCAGCGTCAGAGTATCTTGTAATTTCATCTATCATGTTATTATACTTTTATTTTGAAATTAATATCATTGTTTTAATATCATCAAACTCAATTTCTGTGCCGTTTTCTAATACGTCAACAAAAACCAAATCATCCGTAAGTGTCTCAGACTTAATATAGTCTTCATTTTCCAAAACTGCATCTTCTAAAATGCTGTCTCTCTTTATCTGTACCTTAATCTTATCAGTAACTTCAAATCCTGAATCTTTACGGATATTCTGAATTCTGTTTACTAATTCTCTCGCGATACCTTCATTTTTCAACTCTTCAGAAATTGTAATGTCAAGCGCAACTGTAATTCCATTTGAATTTGCAACCAGCCATCCTTCAATATCCTGAGATGTTATTTCGACGTCTTCTAGTGATAAAGTTACATTATTTCCAGAAATAACAATATCCAACGTTCCTTGCTTGTCTAACTCGTTAATTTGTTCAGCCGAAAAACCTTGTATCTCCTTAGAAATCAACCCCATATCCTTTCCGAAACGTGGCCCAAGAGCTTTAAAATTAGGCTTAATTTGTTTTACCAAAATACCTGAAGCATCGTCTAAAAGTTCGATTTCTTTCACGTTTACTTCCGCTTTTACAAGGTCAGAAATAGCTTCGATTTCAGCACGCTGGTTCTCGTCAAGTACTGGAATCATTACCTTTTGCAGAGGTTGACGTACTTTGATCATTTCCTTTTTTCTAAGTGATAGAACCAAAGAAGAGATTGTCTGCGCCTTCTGCATTTTGCTTTCCAACGTTTTATTAACAAAGTTTTCGACAAATTTTGGGAATTCAGCCAAGTGAACACTAGCAAAATCCTCTGTTTCCGTCGAAGCTGTTAAATCGCGATACAATTTATCCATAAAAAATGGAGCAACCGGAGCGCTCAATTTGCTGATTGTTAACAAGCAAGTATAAAGCGTTTGGTAAGCTGCAATTTTATCTTTAGCATATTCCCCTTTCCAGAAACGACGACGGCATAAACGAACGTACCAGTTACTTAAGTTTTCCTGAACGAATTCAGAAATGGCTCTTGTCGCTTTTGTTGGCTCATAATCTTCGTAACATTCGTCAACAAATTTCACTAAAGTGTTCAACTCAGAAATAATCCACTGGTCGATTTCTGGCCTTTCGTTTAACGGAATTTCGGCTTCAGCATATTTAAATCCGTCGATGTTAGCATATAACGAAAAGAAAGAATAAGTGTTGTATAAAGTTCCAAAGAATTTACGGCGAACCTCAGCAATTCCTTCAAGGTCAAACTTCAAGTTATCCCACGGATTTGCATTCATAATCATGTACCAACGTGTGGCATCAGGACCGTATTCTTCAATGGTTTTAAACGGGTCTATCGTATTTCCTTTACTCTTAGACATTTTAATTCCATTTTTATCTAAAACCAAACCGTTTGAAACTACGTTTTTATACGCTACTTTATCAAAAACCAAAGTTCCGATTGCGTGTAATGTATAAAACCATCCACGTGTTTGATCTACTCCTTCTGCAATGAAATTCGCAGGAAAATCTTTGTTTGCATCAATTTTATCTTGATTTTCAAAAGGATAATGCCATTGTGCATAAGGCATTGCCCCAGAATCAAACCAAACGTCGATCAAATCGCTTTCGCGTTTCATTGGCTGGCCAGAAGCCGAAACCAACGTAATTTGATCCACAACATTTTTGTGCAAATCGATTAAATCATAATTTGATTCCGACATATTTCCGATTTCGAAACCTTTAAACGGATTTTCTTTTTGAAAACCTGCTTCGATAGATTTTTCAATCGCATTGTATAATTCTTCAACAGAACCAATAAGAACTTCTTCTTTTTTGTCTTCAGTTCTCCAAATTGGCAACGGAATTCCCCAATATCTAGAACGAGATAAGTTCCAGTCGTTGGCATTTTTAAGCCAGTTTCCAAAACGTCCTTCACCAGTAGATTTAGGTTTCCAATTGATAGTTTCGTTCAGGTCGAACATTCTATCTTTTACATCGGTTACTTTGATGAACCATGAATCTAGGGGATAATATAATAACGGCTCGTCAGTTCTCCAGCTGTGTGGATAACTGTGCACGTATTTTTCAACTTTAAAAGCTTTGTTTTCTTCTTTTAAACGAATTGCGATTTCAACATCTACAGATTTCTCTGGTGCTTGTCCTGCATCGTAATATTCGTTTTTAACGTATTTACCAGCAAGTTCCCCAACATGTGAGGTGAATTTTCCTTGCAAATCTACCAACGGTACTGCATTTCCTTCTTGATCCAAAACTAACATTGGTGGCACTTCCGGTTTTGCTTCTTTAGCAACTTTAGCATCATCTGCACCAAAAGTCGGCGCTGTATGCACAACTCCTGTTCCGTCTTCAGTTGTAACGAAATCTCCGGCAATTACTCTAAATGCATTTTCAGCATTTTGATACGGCAATACGTAAGGCAATAATTGCTCATAACGAATTTCTACTAAATCTGCTCCTTTTGCTTCCGTTAAGATTTTGTATGGAAGTTTTTTATCGCCATTTTTAACGTTATCAAAATCAGCGTCGTCTTCACTTAAGAAAAACCCTTTTCCAAATTGTTTTCCAACTAAATTTTTAGCCAAAACAACATTGATTGGTTCAAAAGTATATTGATTGAAAGTTTTCACTAAAACATAATCGATTTTTGGCCCCACTGTTAGAGCTGTATTCGATGGCAATGTCCAAGGAGTTGTCGTCCAGGCTAAGATGTGAATATCTCCAAAACCTTGCAAAAAGCTTGGAAGCGTTTCCGGCAAAGTTTTGAATTGCGCTACAATCGTAGTATCTGTAACATCTCTGTAAGCTCCAGGCTGATTTACTTCGTGAGAAGATAATCCTGTTCCCGCTTTTGGAGAATATGGCTGAATCGTGTAACCTTTGTATAACAAACCTTTATCGTAGATTTGTTTCAAAAGCCACCAAACCGACTCCATGTATTTTGGTTTATAAGTCACATATGGATCTTCCATATCAACCCAATATCCCATTTTTTCGGTCAAGTCATTCCATACGTCCGTATAACGCATAACGGTTTTTTTACACGCTTCGTTATATTCTTCGATCGAAATCGTTTTGCCAATATCTTCTTTTGTAATTCCTAATTCTTTTTCAGTACCCAATTCTACAGGCAAACCGTGCGTATCCCAGCCGGCTTTTCTTTTTACCTGAAAACCTTTTTGAGTTTTATATCTGCAAAAAATATCTTTAATCGCACGCGCCATCACGTGGTGAATTCCTGGTAATCCGTTTGCTGAAGGCGGACCTTCAAAAAATACGAAAGGCTCAGCACCTTCGCGAGTTGTAACACTCTTTTCAAATATATTTTCTTTCTTCCAAAAATCAAGAACTTCAGACGCTACCGTTGGCAAGTCAAGTCCTTTGTATTCAGTAAATTTTGTACTCATTTTATCCTTTTCTTAAACGAGGTGCGAAAGTAAGGAATTTTGAGGAAAATAGATAAAAGTTAAGAGAAAAAAGACCGATTTCAGGAAATTTCAGGTAGATTCCGCAACAAAAAATATGCTTTTGGTCGATTTAAGAGAAAACTTCTTTTAAAATCTCTAAAGATTTTGGTTTTTTGAATCCTTCCAAATGAAAACTATAATAATCAATTAAGATTTTTAGCAGAATTTGTCTTTCTAAAACATGAAAGATTTTTTGATCATTATCAAATTTCAAATCGAGTAGTTTTCTAAGCAAACTGGTTTCGTGCTCTGAAAGCGTATTCACACCAGAAAAATGCGTAAAAACGCCATCAATCATTTCAAAATGAGGCAAATCTATTTCAGAAACATCAGGATAAAAACCCAAATATTTTGTGATTTCTAAAAGTAGAATCAAATGAAAATTGGAAATTTCTTCATGATGATCCAGCCAGGTAAGAGCGGTTTCTAAAAAAAGGAAAAGCTGTTCGTTTTTTTCTTCTTCCTGAATAGAATGATGAAGCATTTCAGACAAAAACATCACCATTGTACTTTTTACAATATCAGTATGGATGCTTTGAAACGGAACAGCGCTTTTTATCTCTTTGAAATTCTCTAACGTTCCTTTGTTTTTATGAACGGCTTCGATTTCTAAAATTGAAAATGGCTGAAAATAAGCAATCTTTTGACTTGCTTTTCGGCTCGAAAAAGCATCGCGCACAAAATAAGACTTCAGTCCGCTTGAAAGTGTAAAACATTTTACGATCAAGCTTTTTTCCTGAAATTTTAAGGATGAGATTACTATGGCTTTGGTTTTGACTAACAAAATTTTTGTTTTTTTTTTAAAGTTTCAAGTTCAATCTTTTGACTTTCAAACTTTCGACTTTAAGACTAACGAATAATCATTACTTTTTTGACTTTTGTTTCTACACCATCTTGCGCAGAAATAAAAATCATATAAACACCTGAAGAAACTTTGTATTTTCCAAAAGCGGTTGTATCCCATTCAATTGTTCCACCTTCTGAAGTTGTTTCGTAAACCAAATTTCCTTCGATGTCTGTGATTTTAATATTTGCTTTATCCAATAATCCTGCAACTTTTACGGTTCCTGAATAGGTTGGCCGAACTGGATTTGGATACACATAAACATTACTCAAATCTTCGTTGGCTTCAGTGGCAATTCCACCAAAAGAAATCAAACCTTTATTGGTCGCAATAAAAACTTCGCCCGTTGTACTATTTATTTTAATTTCATTGATGGTGTTGCTTGGCAAAGGCGAATTACTGATTGTAAAATGATATTTGGTTTCCTGACCATTTGGCGAAACCATAAAAACTCCAGAATCACTTGTACCAATCCATTTATTATTTGCACCATCAACCGCAATTGCAGTTATAAATTGCTCATAAAGAAGTTCCTGAGCCAAATTATCTTCCATAATAATTATTGGATTCGCTTTTAGCTGGCTGTCATTCTGAAAACTTCCCACATTTGACAAAACACGCAATCCTTTTGTCGTTCCTATCCAAAGCTGATTTTTAGTATCAATTGCAAGCGCTCTGACATCGGCAACTGGAAGATTTCCGGCATCGGCACCAAAAGTCATTTTTTTGAAAGTATTGTTCGTTTCATTAAAACCAACAACACCATCTCGATTTGTTGCAATCCATTTTACGCTGTTTTTATCCACTAAAATACTGGCATAACTACTGGCTTGCGCGTCGTCTAAAATTGAAGTCATAGCATAACTTCCCCATTGAACATTCGTTTTTAAAACTTTTAAGCCATTTTTTATACGACTGTTTGTAACCCACAAATTCCCTGTTTTATCGAAAGCTGTCGCATTGACACGAACATCAATATAATTTGGACCTTCGGTCGTAATCGATTCTAAACCGCTGTTTTTTTCATTATACAAAAGATTCGGAACATCATTTTCTATTCGCAATAAACCTGAAAAAAATGAACTTGCATAAACCTGTTTTTCATTCTTTGGATTAACAATAACTCTTGTCATCGACTTTGCATTGTAAACGTTAGAATAAGGAATATTCAGCCATCCAGAAGTATTGTATTTACTAACCCCATAACTATCTAAATCATACGGATTATAGAACGTGTCATAATCTCCGTAAACGGCCCAAAGAACACTTGGCGTTACATCCATTGAAAAAATATTATTTCTGGCTGGCCCTGAGGGAGTATTATTTACAAATGCGGAAGTACTTGAAAGTGATGATGAAAACAAACCTTTTTCTTTTGTTCCAATAAAAATCACATTCCCTACTGAAGTTGCACAAGTAAAATTTATAGTATTATCCAATACCTGAGCATTAGAGATTTGGCGAATTAGTACCATTTGATTGCTATAAACATAAACAGCATTTTTTATGGTAATAAACAAATTATGGTTTTTTGCACGCATATCAACCGAAGCTTGTGGAAGTTGCGAAAATCCTATAAAATTATTAGCATTAAATCGATGAATATACCCAGAAGAATTAATAGCAATCAGTTCAGAATCGACATTCTCAACACTTGACCAATCACCACTATTTACAACAGACCATTGTTTAAAATCATTTAAATTTGGATTTGCAATATCGGCGCGTCTTATTCCATTTGAAGTTGCGGCATAAATAAATCCGTTAAAAAATGTAGTTTGCTTAACACTGATTTCGGCGCCATTATCTCCTATAAAATACGTATCACCAAATTTCAGAGTTGTCAAATTAAACTGTACAATTCCAAAATCGCAGGAAACATAAACCAAACCATTATGCTCCATAAAATGATTGATTTTTTTTAGATTAGGAGCCAATTGTTTATTGATGATATCCACAATTTTAAGCATGCTTCCGTCTGATTCATTAATTACAGTCATCAAACCATTTTCATAACCTACAATTGTTTTTTTAAAGATTTCACTATAATACATAGCCGAAATAGTCTGGCCCGAAAGTCCGTCAACAGTAGTAATGGTTTTAGTTGTATTTGTTGCTACATCTTTTGTAAATAATGCATTTTCTGAGGCTGCGAAAACCGCAGTTGGAGATTCTGAAATATCTTTTATTTCGTTGAACGAAAAATAACCCTGCCATGACAATTTGTTCTGTGAAAAACTAAATTGGAACAAGAGCAAAAACAAAATATACAGAAACTTTCTTTTCATTATTTTACGTATTCGAATAAACAAATATACTACAAACGGAATTATTTGTTTTTTGTTCTTTTTACAAATAAAAAAAACCTTCAAATGTCCAGAGACAAATGAAGGCATTTCAAAAAACTATACTAAAAATTACACTACACCTTGAGCGAGCATAGCATCGGCAACTTTAACAAATCCTGCGATGTTTGCTCCTTTTACGTAGTTCACATAGCCATCTTCTTCAGCACCATATTTTTTACATTGGTTGTGAATTCCAACCATAATGTCTTTTAATCTTAAATCCACTTCTTCACTCGTCCAGTTTAGACGAATAGAGTTTTGTGTCATTTCTAATCCAGATGCAGCAACACCACCGGCATTAGCTGCTTTTCCTGGAGCAAAAAGTACTTTATTATCTAAGAAAAGTTTAATTGCATCTAATGTCGAAGGCATATTAGCAGCTTCTGTTACACATAAAACGCCATTATCAATCAATTTCTTAGCATCGTCTCCATTCAATTCATTTTGAGTTGCACATGGAATTGCGATATCTACTTTTACTTCCCAAGGACTTTTTCCTTTATGGAAAATCGCATTTGGATATTTCTCTAAATATCTTTCTGCTCTGTTGTCTCCGGTAGCTCTCATTTCAACCATATGGTCGATTTTTTCTCCAGAAATTCCTTCTTCATCATAAATATAACCATCAGGTCCAGAAATTGTAACTACTTTTCCTCCTAGTTCATTTATTTTTAAAGCTACTCCCCAAGCTACGTTTCCAAATCCTGAAATCGCAACTCTTTTACCTTTAATATCGTGACCAATAGTACGAAGCATTTGATCTGTAAAATATACAACTCCATAACCTGTAGCTTCAGGACGTATTAATGAACCACCATAAGCCAAACCTTTTCCAGTTAAAACTCCTGTAAATTCATTTCTGATTCTTTTATATTGACCAAACAAATAACCAATTTCTCTTGCGCCAACACCAATATCTCCCGCCGGCACGTCAAGGTCTGGACCGATATGACGACACAATTCTGTCATAAATGATTGGCAGAAACGCATAATTTCTCCATCCGATTTTCCTTCTGGATCAAAATCAGAACCACCTTTTCCTCCACCCATTGGAAGTGTTGTCAAACTATTTTTAAAAACTTGTTCGAAAGCAAGAAATTTTAAAACTGATAGGTTTACAGTGTGATGAAATCTAATACCTCCTTTATAAGGCCCAATTGCAGAATTCATCTGAATTCTAAATCCGCGGTTTACAATAATTTCACCTTTATCATCTACCCATGGAACTCTGAAAATTATAGATCTTTCGGGTTCAGCTATTCTAAGAAGTAAATTTTTTCCATCATATTTTTTTCTTTCAGCAATAAACGGAATAACTGTTTCTGCAAATTCTCTGACAGCCTGAAGAAATTCTGGTTCGTTTGGATTTTTTGACTCAACCAGAGCCATAAATTCATTTATTTTTTGTTCCATTTTTAAATAAATTATTCAAATAATAGTTTTTAGCTTAAAATCAATTATAATAAAAAAACGTCTTAAAGAAAACGTTTTCGTAACAACATGCAAAGATAAGTCAAAACAATCATGAATTGTTATTTTTTTTCGTTTTTGCAGAAGAATTGTGTAATTTTTAAACAAAAATTAAAATACAATTTTTCACCCCCGATTTTACATCAAATCATTATGTTTAAAGTCAGAAAATTAAGTGTTTTGTTACTAATTTTTTAATAGAGGAATTTTTATTTTGTTTCGACAACCTTTTTTATATATTTGCCAAGATTTGAAAGCCCAAATACTATGCTCAAACCCGTAATTATCACGCTATTTACCATTCTTGGTATCAGTACTGCAGTAAACGCCCAATCTGATCTCGCTCAAGAAATAGGAATATTCGCAGGACCTGTAACACTGCAGTCTGATTTTGGTCAGAGAAACAACTTTGACACTAACGTCGGGAACACCGGATTTGGGATTGGAGTTATGCATTTCATCAACTTTTCAGCTGCCAATAATCATGAAAGTTTTTTCACTGAACACTTTAAAGTAAGATCTGAACTTTCGTTTAGCCATACTGAACTTAAACATTTTGGAAGATGGGTTGACAAAAAGCCAGAAACGGTATTTGTTAATATGCTTAAAAACATGAAGGCAAGTTCAACTACAATAGGAATAGGATCTCAGTTAGAGTTTTCTTTCATCAAAATACATGACTTCGAAAACACAGTTGGTAGTTTCAGTCCGTATCTGAGCCTTGGATTCCAGGTAGATTATTATTCTGCAAAAGTAGGTTCTAATCTAGGAGATTTGACACTTCCAAATGTAACAATAGGAAAATATTTAACACCATCAGACGGAAGAGCACACGGTTTTTCTACAGAAACAGGAGTTGTTGTAGCGGCAACCGGAGGAGTTGGTGTTCATTATAAACTGACAACAATGAGCGATTTAATGTTTGAAACTCGTTTTAAGATGTTCAGCAATGACTGGGTTGATGGTCTAAATCCTAATAAAGACATTTACAAAGAAAATAAGTCAAACGACTGGCAAGTATGGTTTAACTTTGGTTATATCTACTACTTAGAATTCTAAAAATATTTTAAATTCCAAAATATAAAAATCCCAAATTCCAAAATAATCAAAATTGGAATTTGGGATTTTTTATTGCTGTTTTTTTAAGATAAAGCCTGCTCTAAATCGGCGATTAAATCTTCAGCATCTTCGATACCAACGCTTAATCTCACTAAATCATCAGTTATACCAACCTCGGCTCTTTTATCTGCAGGAATCGATGCATGCGTCATTAAAGCTGGATGATTTGCCAAAGATTCTACTCCGCCTAAAGATTCTGCTAAAGTAAATACCTTTAGTTTCTCTAAAAACGCAATAGAATCTTCTTTTTTGCCTGAAACAAAAGTAAACGAAACCATTCCGCCAAACGCTTTCATTTGCTTTTTAGCAATTTCGTGAAAAGGATGATTTTTTAATCCCGGATAATAAACCGTTTTAATTTTAGGATGATTACTCAAAAATTCCACTACTTTTTCTCCATTTTCACAATGTCTTTGAACTCTCAAAGAAAGTGTTTTAATTCCTCTTAAAACTAAAAAACTATCCATTGGCCCTAACGTTGCACCAGTTGCAAATTGTTGAAAATGCAATTGATCTCCTAAAGCTTCATCTTTTACAATTAAAGCTCCGGCAATAACATCAGAATGTCCTCCCAAATATTTTGTCGCTGAGTGCATCACAATATCAGCTCCTAAATCTAATGGTTTTTGTAAATAAGGTGTTGCAAAAGTATTATCTACTGCAAATAAAATTTTATGCGTTTTTGTAATTTTAGCAACCTCTTCGATATCAGCCAATTTCATTAATGGATTTGTTGGCGTTTCAACCCAAATCAATTTTGTATTTTCATTAATCAGCGATTTCAATTTCTCCAAATCGGTCATGTCAACAAAGTGAAATTTAATTCCAGAATCTTTATAAATTCTAGAAAACATTCGGTATGTTCCACCATATAAATCATCCATTGCAATGATTTCATCACCAGCTTTAAATGATCTCAAAATACAGTCTGTTGCTGCTAAACCAGACGAAAAAGCAAGTCCGCGAGTTCCGTTCTCAATACTTGCCAAAGCGTTTTCTAAAGCTGTACGAGTTGGATTTGAAGCTCGGCTATATTCATAATCTGCCAAAGGTTTTCCTGGGCTTGTCTGAATAAAAGTTGAAGTTTGATATACCGGAGGCATTACTGCACCTGTACTTGGATCATGATGCTGGCCACCATGTATTACTTTAGTATTGAATTTCATATAGTTACAAATTTTAATTCTATAAATGCTGTACAAATTTACCGTTTAATTTATTCTAATCCTGAAACAAGTTCTTACCTTTGTATATAATTAACACTTTTCGATATAAAACCACTGACATTCAGACTATTGCCAAAATAAAATTCATTTCAAAAAAAGTGTTACCTTTTATGTCTGCTAACAAATAACTTCCACATATATGAAACATTATACTTTTTTAGTCTTTTTGTTTTTGATATTCACAAGTTGTAACAAAGAGCTTTCATTTGAAAATGAAACGTTTGAAAAAAAATCTGCCATTCCCTGCAAAAGCGATTGTCCTATAATCACTATTGAAGTTCCAATTGCAAAAAATGTAAAAATTACCGCAGATAGTATCAATAAAAAAGTTTTCAAAGTCGTAAAAGAGATTGTTTATTTTGACGAAAATCCTGCAAAAGCAACCAATTACAATATTCTCACAGAATCATTTATTTCATCTTATGAAGAAATGCATAAAAAATTTCCAACTGAGACTTTTGGTTGGGAAGGAAAAATCATCGGAAATGTCGAATTCCATTCTGAAGAAATTTTAAACATCAAAATTGATCACTATACTTTTACCGGCGGCGCCCATGGCTATCAAGGTTTTAAATCCTTATTATTTGACCCTAAGACCGGAAAAACAATTTTTAATGATCAATTATTCAAAAATGAAAAAGCGTTTCAGGCTTTTGCCGAGAAAAAATTCCGGGAAAAATATAAAATCCCCACAAAAGCAAATATCAATGCAACCGGTTTAATGTTTGAAAACGACAAATTTCAATTGCCAAAAAATATTTTTTATACTGAGGAAGGTCTTCTGTTATACTACAACTCTTATGAAGCAGCTTCTTATGCTGATGGTCCAAAAGAAATCTTATTTCCGTATGATGAAGTAAACCAATATTTGAAATATCATTAAAAAGATTCTAAGGTTCTAAGTTGCTAAGATTCTAAGTTTTTTTACTCAAATTTAAAAGTTTATTGCACTGCAGTGCGTCTCTATAGAAAACCTTTGCACCTCTGTTACTTTGTACCTTTGTGCCTTTTTTTTTACTGAACATCATATTTCATTTTACGAAGAATTCTTAAAGCTTCTTTAAAAGACAAATAGACTTGTGGAAAAGGTTTTAAAAGTAATTTTGAATCGATCAGTTTTTGTTTGGCTTCATCAAAACCATTCAGATAACAAATCATAAAAGTAGAAGGAAGATTTTCCAGATCAATCAATTCTCGTTCAGACAAAACGATTCCTTTTTGTAATTTTTGAAGCAACGCCATATTAGAATTGTAAATATGATACAGCATTTTACGATTGAATTCGGGAGGCTGAAAAAGTATTTTTCGATCGATTTTATAATACCCATTATCAAAAAAATGAATCGTTTGCTCTTCGAGCGGATAATAACTTGTTTTGTCATTTAATCCCAAGGGAACATATTCGGTAATTGTAAAGCTGTCGTCATTATAAACAATCGTCACAACATCCTGAGCCGAATAAAAAAGCTTAATTTGTTCATTGATCAACTCAATATCAACTCTGGAAAGAAAGGTCTTGTCTCGGGATTTTTTAGGAACTCCCGCCCAACAAATCACAAATAACTCTTTGAAAACATGATATTTCGGCGACATATCTTTATGTCTGAAATTCATAAAATCAAAAACACCATCCAGAGTATATTGTATGCTATTTCGGGAACTGTTTTCGATTCCAATTACAGTTTCGGTATTTTGATAGTTTTTCTCGACTTCTTCATGATTTTCTAAAGGAATCGAATTGCTTCCCCGCCTCACAAAAACACTATTTGCAACAATCGTGTGAATACCTTTTTTAAAATAGGAAATTTTACTTTTCGGCTTAATTGTAACCAAACCAATTACTTTGTCTTTAGGCAGATTTGGAAATGGTACGTTTTCATATTGAATCTTTGGCGGATTTTCCAAAAAAGCATTTACCAGATTTTGAATTCGGCTGTCATCGAAAAAATCGTCGCCAACAATTTCATTATCCTGATCTTCAACACCAACAACAATATAAGAGTTGTTTGTTGGATTTGAATTTGACAATGCGCAAATGTGCTTCAGGAACTTTCCTTTTCCTTCTCGCGTATGCAAATTCAGCTGCCTTTTTTTGTCATAAAAACTGCTCTCGTCATTGTGAGCAAGTAAATTTTTTATCAAAAGGCGCTTATTAATCATTTACTGTAGATTATGAGACTTCTTAGAAATTTAGACTTCTTGGATTATGATTTTCAGATTCCTAAGATAATCTAAATTTCTAAGAAGTCTAACGATCTAATTTTAAATATTTTTCTTGACAATTGTTGCAGAAGCCTGTGCCGTTGGAAATACAATCAAATCAGCAATATTAACATGATACTTTCTTGAAACTACAAAATGAATAATATCTGCAATATCTTCAGCCTGCAATGCATCTAAACCTTTATACACATTTGAAGCTCTGTCAGCATCTCCTTTAAAACGCACTTCACTAAATTCAGTTTCTACCATTCCCGGATGAATTGCCCCCACTCTAATTCCGTAAGGATTCAAATCCATTCGCATTCCGTTGTTGATTGCATCTACGGCATGTTTTGAAGCACAATAAACGTTTCCATTTGGATAAACTTCTTTCCCTGCAATTGATCCGATATTGATAATATGTCCCGATTTTCTCTCAATCATCTGTGGAATAATTGCTTTAGAAACATACAAAAGTCCTTTTACATTAATATCAATCATAGCATCCCAATCATCAATATCTCCATTTTGAATCGGATCTAAACCATGTGCATTTCCAGCATTATTGATTAAAACATCAATTGTTGAAAAATCTTCTGGCAAAGAATTAATTTCTGAGAAAACGGCATCTTTGTCCCGAACATCAAAAGATAAAGAATGTACTTCTGTAAAAGCAGAAAGTTCTTTTTCCAATTCTTCTAAACGATCCTTACGTCTTCCACAAAGGATAACTTTATAATTGTTTTTTGCCAATATTTGTGCGGTTGCTTTTCCAATTCCGCTTGTTGCACCAGTAATTAGGGCTGTTTTTTTCATTCTTGTTTTTATTTTTTAACCACCTATTTTACAGATTATAATGATTTTATATCTGTGTAAATCGGTTTAATCTGTAAAATCTGTGGCCAATATTTTTTTAATGGCATTTTAAGCTGAATACTAAAAATTAAGGTACATCGTCGCCCATACTTTCTGTCCAGATTGCAAACCAGTCTTCATTGTCCATATCTAATTCAACCGCTTTTAACAAAGATTGAATTCTGGCAACGTTAACAGTTCCTGCAATTGGAATAACTCCTGCCGGATGTTTTAAAATCCAGGCCAACAAAAGTGTATCTGCGCCTAAATGATATTTTTCCAAAAGCACTGAAAACAGTTTTTTCAAGCGGCGTGTTTTTTTGGTATCTTCTCTAAAAACAGTTCCAAGCGGATTCCATGACAGCGGACGTATTCCGTGTGTCTGCATATAATCCAAACTTCCGTCGGTCATTGCTTCAAAATGTGTTGCCGAAAATTGCACCTGATTAAAACTTACTTCTGTTTTCTGACGAATTAATTCGGTTTGAGAACTTGTAAAATTCGAAAGTCCGAAATCAATAATTTTTCCTTCCGATTTTAATTTTTCGACTGCTTCAGCAATCTCATCAGCCTGCATTAGCGGACTTGGTCTGTGCAATAAAAAAACATCGATAAAATCTGTTTTGAGTTTCTTCAGTGATTCTTCTACAGACCAAATTATATAGTCTTTAGAATAGTCATAATGTTTGATTTTTGTATTTCGGTTTTCATTGACCAACTGAATACCGCATTTTGTAATTAACTGTACTTTTTCGCGGGAAATTTTACTTGCTTTAAATGCTTTTCCAAATTCAGCTTCGGTGGTATAATCGCCATAAATATCAGCGTGATCAAAAGTGGTAATTTTGTTTTCGATACTAATTTGTATCAAGTTTTCCATTTCTTTAGCCGAAAGGTTTTTGTCCCAGATTCCCCAATTCATAGTGCCCGAAATAATAGGCGATAATGTTGTTTTGCTCATGGTTATATTGCGTTATTTTTGGTAATAAATATGCTTTTTAAAAACATATCCATCAAAGTTCTTAAAAATATAAAAATAGATTCACAATTCGTCCTTAAAATTAGGTGATTGGTCGAAGTTTTAACCATTCTTTAACATCTTACTTCTCAAAAAATATTCAATTTGCACTCTCAAAAACCGGACGTAAAAATCAAGAGTTTAAAAAAGCTTTTAAAAACATTTATATGGAAGAAAATACAACGACTTTAGACATTAGAGCGATCAATGAAAAAATTGAAAGAGAAAGTGCTTTTATAGACCTTCTTACAATGGAAATGAACAAAGTTATTGTGGGCCAGAAACACATGGTCGAACGTTTATTAATTGGTCTTTTAGGACAGGGACATATTTTACTTGAAGGAGTTCCTGGTTTGGCCAAGACTTTAGCAATCAACACGCTTTCTCAAGCGGTTCAAGGTTCTTTCAGCCGTATCCAGTTTACACCCGATTTATTGCCTGCCGATGTTATCGGAACAATGATTTATAATATTAAAGCAAACGAATTCTCGATAAAAAAAGGACCAATCTTTGCTAATTTCGTACTTGCCGATGAGATCAACCGTGCTCCTGCAAAAGTACAATCTGCACTTCTTGAGGCGATGCAGGAAAAACAAGTAACTATTGGTGACACCACTTTCAAATTGGATCGTCCTTTTTTAGTTCTTGCCACTCAAAACCCGGTTGAACAAGAAGGAACATACCAGCTTCCTGAAGCTCAGGTTGACCGTTTCATGCTAAAAACGGTTATCGATTATCCAAAAATTGACGAAGAACGATTTGTTATTCGCCAAAACTTAAAAGGATCTTACGAAAAAGTAAACCCAGTGGTTTCTGTAGATCAAATTTTACGTGCTCAAGAAGCTGTTCGTGAAGTTTATATGGATGAAAAAATCGAAAAATATATCTTAGATATCATTTTTGCTACACGTTACCCAGAAAAATACAAATTAGCCGATTTAAAACCACTTATCAGTTTTGGAGCTTCTCCTCGTGGAAGTATCAACTTGGCTAATGCTGCTAAATGCTATGCTTTCATCAAACGACGTGGTTACGTAATTCCAGAAGACGTTCGTGCCGTTGTTCACGATGTTTTACGTCACAGAGTTGGAATCACTTACGAAGCAGAAGCAGAAAACATTACTTCTGTAGACATTATCAACAAAATCGTAAACGAGATTGAGGTACCTTAAAAATAGTTTTCAGTTTTCAGTCACAGTAAACACATTACAATTAACTGCGACTGAAAACTGCGACTGAAAACTAAAGAAATGGATACAAAAGAGCTTTTAAAAAAAGTACGGAAAATAGAAATCAAGACCAAAAGACTGAGTAATCATATCTTTTCGGGAGAATACCACTCTTCATTTAAAGGACGAGGAATGACGTTTAGCGAGGTGCGTCAATACCAATACGGAGATGATATTCGTAACATCGATTGGAACGTAACCGCACGCTACAACGAAGCTCACGTTAAAGTATTTGAAGAAGAACGCGAATTAACCATGGTTTTAATGGTTGACATTTCGGGTTCTGAAGGTTTTGGTTCAAAAAGTCAGTTTAAAAAAGACATCGTAACCGAAATTGCGGCAACGATGGCTTTTTCGGCTACACAAAACAATGATAAAATTGGATTGATTTTATTTTCTGATAATGTTGAATTGTATATTCCACCAAAAAAAGGCCGTTCGCACGTTTTAAGAATCATTCGTGAATTAATCGAATTTGAACCAAAGAGCCACAAAACCGATATTTCTGAAGCTTTAAAATTTTTATCAGGAACTCAGAAAAAGAAAGCCATTGTTTTTATGATTTCAGATTTCATGTCTGAAAACTATGAGCAAACATTAAAAATTGCTTCAAAAAAACATGACCTTACCGGAGTTCGTGTGTATGATATTCGTGAGGAAAAAATTCCAAATTTAGGAATGGTGAACATGTTGGATGCAGAGACCGGAAAAACAATTTTGGTTGATACTGGTTCAAAAACAGTTCGAATGAACTATGAAAAACATTATCACGAAAGAGTAAATTATTTCAAGGAAACTTTCAGCAAATCTGGCGCTGGCGTGGTAAATACCAGAGTCGATGAAAATTATGTAACTAAATTATTAGGCTATTTCAAGTCTAGATAATTATCCCGAAACTTCGGGATTAGAGGGTTAGAATATTAGATTTTAAATATATCGTTTTTCAATTATAAAAAATATAATCTGCTTAAATCTGTGTAATTAATGTTCCATTTTTAAGCTTTCGTTTTAGACTAAAATCTGAAATCAAAAATCAAATGAAATTAAAATTTTACATATTCCTATTTTTACTTACATCGGCGGTTTTTGCACAGCAAAAGCAAGTCGAAACTAGTATTGATACCACAAAAAACAAAATTGGCACTGAGTTCAAGCTTACGCTGAAAACAGTTGTAAGTTCAAAATCGAAAGTTGTTTTTCCTAAACAAAAAACCTTTGGACCTTTAGAAGTTATTCAGTCGTACCCAGTTGATACCGTAAAGAAAGACGGCAATTATGAGCTGATCAAAAAATATGGACTAACACAATTTGATTCTGGAAAATATGTAATTCCGAGTGTTACGATTTTAATCGACAAAAAGCCTTTTTTCTCTGACTCTATCAAAGTTGAAGTTGCCAATGTAAAAGTCGATACTTTACAACAAAAAATGTACGATATCAAAGACATCAGCACTGCTGACGAAGGTTTAGGAAGCTGGTGGAAATATGTTTTAGCATTAGTAATTATTCTTGGTATTGGAGCATTTGTATATTGGTACGTAAAGAAACGTCAGCAAAAGAAAATTGAAGAAGAAGTTTATAAAACACCAATTGAAAAAGCGACGAGCTTATTAAACAATTTGGAACAAAAAGAACTTGTTCAAAAAGGTGAAATCAAAGAATATTATAGCGAACTTACTGATATTGCCAGAAATTATATTGAAGAAGCCATTCACATTCCAGCAATGGAAAGCACAACTTCTGAATTAATTCAAGCAATCAGAACCGCTTCGACTAAAAAGAAAATGACTTTAACACCTGAAACCGTTGAAAATTTAGAACGCGTTTTACGTCAGGCGGATTTGGTAAAGTTTGCAAAATCAAAACCATTGGATTTTGAAATTACTGAAGACCGAAACAAAATCCAAAAAGTGATTTTAACACTTGATAATGCAATTCCGACGGAAATTCCATCAGAAGAAGATGAATTATTGAATGAAGCTCAAAGACAAAAGCAGATTAAACTTCAATTAAAGAAACAAAGAAATAAACGAATTACGATTGCTGTCGCATCTGTTTTTGGTTTATTGATTGTAACGACAGCTGTTTTAATTGCTGTAAAAGGTTTCACTAATGTAAAAGATACCGTCTTAATGAACCCTACAAAACGCCTTTTGGAAAGCGAATGGATAAAAAGTGAATACGGAAATCCAGGAGTTTTACTTGAAACGCCACAAGTTTTAAAACGAGTGGATCCGCTAAAAGTTCTTCCGAAAGATGCAATGGCTTTGATTAAGGAAATGCAACTTTTTGTTTACGGAGGCATGACGGACAATTTTTACATTGCAGTTTCAACAAGTAAATTTAAAACGCCGACTGAAATCGATTTGGCCAAAACATTAGAAGGTTCATTAAAAGTTATTGAATCCCAAGGCGGACAAAATATAATTGTAAAACAAGAAGATTACCAAACAAACGAAGGTGTTCAGGGTTTAAAAGGATATGGAACAATGACAGTTATAAATCCTCTTACCAAAAGCAGTACAAAAGTATATTATGAAATTCTTTTGTTTAAACAAGAACAAGGATTGCAGCAAATTATTATTTCGCACGAAGAAGGCGACAGCTACGGAAATACGATTACTGACCGAATTTTAAATTCTGTTGAACTTAGAAAAGCTAGTAACTAATGGGAAAGATCACTTTTTTAAATCCAGAATTCTTTTGGCTGTTTCTTTTGATTCCGGTTGTGATTACTTGGTACTTCTGGAAACGAAACCAACAATCTGCAACTTTAAAAATGAGTTCAACTGTAGGTTTTAAAAACAGCGAATCACTGTTGACAAAACTAAAACCGTGTTTATATGTTTTCAGGATTATTGCTTTATGTTCATTAATTATTGCCTTAGCAAGACCAAGAACAGTTGACATCAGCAATCAGACCAAAACAACAAAAGGAATTGATATTGTAATGGCAATTGACGTTTCTGGAAGTATGCTGGCAAAAGATTTGAAGCCAAACCGTATGGAAGCCTTAAAAAGAGTAGCTGCAGATTTTGTTGGCGAAAGACCAAATGACCGAATCGGATTGGTTTTATACGCATCAGAAGCTTATACTAAAACTCCAGTTACAAGTGATAAAGCGATTATTCTTGAAGCAATAAAAGGCATTAAGTACGATACAGCATTACAAGACGGAACCGGAATTGGAATGGGACTGGCAACAGCAGTTAACCGATTAAAAGACAGTAAAGCAAAAAGCCGCGTTATTATTTTATTGACAGATGGTGTAAACAATGCCGGATTTATTGAGCCAGAAACTGCTGCAGATATTGCAAAACAATACGGAATCAAAGTTTACACAATTGGATTAGGAACAAATGGAATGGCTGAATCTCCATATGCATATGGACCAAATGGTGGTTTCTTGTTCAAAATGCAAAAGGTAGAAATTGATGAGCAGTTAATGAAAAGCATTGCGCGCAAAACGGACGGAACGTATTTTAGAGCAACCAGCAATGACAGACTAGCTCAAATTTATAATGCAATCAATAAATTAGAAACAACAGAAATACAGGAATTGAAGTTCTACGATTATGACGAGAAATACCGATTTTTTGTTTCATTGGCAGTCTTTTTATTACTGCTGGAAGTTGGTTTAAGAAATACGGTTTACAGAAGCTTCATTTAATTTTGGATTAAAAAAAATCTAAAATCTAAATTCAGAAATCTAAAATGTAAAATGGAATTAGACGAAAAAAAATATTTATACCTTTTATTTTTACTACCGATTTTGGTGTGTATTTTTCTTTTCAATGTATATTGGAAAAGAAAAAAACAGCGCGAATTTGGTGATATAGAAATGGTCAAAAAACTGAGCCCTGAAAGTTCTGTTTTTAAACCAGTATTAAAATTATCGATTATCCTTTTGGCTCTTGCTTGTTTGATTATTGGACTTGTAAATCCAAAAATTGGGACAAAAATGGAAACCGTTAAACGCGAAGGAATCGATATTGTTTTTGCTGTCGACGTTTCTAAAAGTATGCTAGCCGAAGATGTGGCGCCAAATCGTCTTGAAAAAAGTAAACAAATTGTTTCGCAAATCATTAATCAATTAGGAAGTGACCGAATTGGAATTGTAGCTTACGCCGGAAGTGCTTTTCCTGTTTTACCAATTACTACTGATTATAGTGTTGCTAAAATGTTCCTGCAAAGTATGACTCCGGATATGGTTTCATCTCAGGGAACTTCGCTTGATGAAGCAATTCGTTTATCATCAACTTATTTTGATGAAAAAAGCAAAACAAGCAAATTACTGATTTTGATCTCTGATGGAGAAGATCATTCCGAAGGCGCTTCTGCAGCTGCGGAAGAAGCCAATAAATTGGGAATGAAAATCATTACAATTGGAGTTGGAACTGAAAAAGGAGGAACAATTCCGCTAAAAGAAAATGGCATTGTTAGAAATCATCAGAAAGATCAAAACGGAGAAATTGTTATAACTAAATTAAATCAGGAAGGTTTAAAAACTATTGCAAAAGCAACAAAAGGCGGTTATGTTTACGGTGGCAATACCAAAGAAGTTTTGGATTATGTAAAAAATGCTTTAAACAACATTCAGAAAACAGAGTTTGAAGCAACGCAAATGGCCGAATTCCAATCGCAGTTTCAATGGTTTCTTGGTTTCGCTTTTCTATTATTATTCTTAGATATTTTCCTTTTGGAAAGAAAAACAAACTGGATAAAAGAGTTGAATTTATTTAATGAAAAGAAATAATTGTTCCGCAAAATTCCCGGAACAAAAAAATAAAAAATTTAGAATGAAAAATTTACTTCTTTATATTTTACTAACGTTTTCCTTAGCAGTTTCTGCTCAGGAAAAAGACAAAACATTGCCAAACGGGAACGAAGAATATAAACAGAATAAATTTGTTGATGCCGAAGCGAATTACAGAATTTCACAATCAAAATTTCCAAAAAAAGCAGCTGCTTCGTACAACTTAGGAAACACCATTTATAAGCAAAATCAAATTTCGGAAGCCAAATATGCTTACGCGAAAGCGATAAAAAATGCTAAAACAAGACCTGAAAAACATACTGCTTATCACAATTTAGGAAATGTTTTCATGAAAGAGAAAGATTATACGCAGGCAGTTGAAGCATACAAACAAGCATTACGAAATGATCCAACTGATGATGAAACGCGTTACAATTATGCCTTGGCGAAACAAAAGTTAAAAGAAAATCCTCCTAAAAACGACAATAAAGACAAGAATAAAGACAAAGACAAAGACAAGGATAAGAATAAAGACAAAGACAAGGACAAAGATAAAAACAAGGACAAGGATAAAGATAAAAAAGACGATAAAGGCGATAAAGACAAGGACAAAAAAGATGGCAAAAATGACCCGAAGAAAGATGACAAATCTGACAATAACGGACAGCCAAAACCACAACCTGGAGGAATATCAAAAGATCGTGTTCAAAATTTATTAGATGCGGTAAACAATGAAGAGAAAAAAGTTCAGGATAAAGTAAACGCTCAAAAAGTAAAAGGAAGTCCTAAAAAAACAGAAAAAGACTGGTAGGCTTTCTGGGTTTAATCGTTTAACTGTTTATTCGATTAAACAAATAAACAGTTAAACGATTAAGCAATATATAAACGATTAAACGGTTAAAACAAATAAACGATTAAACAACTTAATGAAAAGATTTTTAATTTTATTTCTATTCACTTTTCAAGGACTTTTGGCACAAGTTCAGTTTGAAGCCAGAGTCAGCAAAAACACGCTTGGCCTCAACGAAAGACTTCGAATTGACTTCATCATGAATGTTGATGGGGACAACTTTGAACAGCCAAATTTTGACGGATTTAAAGTTGTAGCCGGACCAAGTCAACAAATAAGCCAGTCATGGATTAACGGTAGAAGTTCTTTTCAAAAAATTTACTCTTATATTTTACAACCAGAGAAAAAAGGAAATGTAACGATTCGTCAGGCCGCAATTGAATTTAATGGACAGATTTACAAAACTTCGCCTATAAAAATTGTTGTTACAAATGCCGTTGCTCAAGAAAGAGATCCAAATGAAAGACCACAAGGACAAGGAAGTGAAACGCTTAATTTGGTTGCTGAAATTTCAAAAACAAATCCGTATCTGAACGAACCAATCACGGTTGTTTACAAATTGTATTTCAATAATATTGGGGTTACTGGTTTTAAAGAATTGGCAAAACCAAAATACAATGATTTTTGGAATCAGAACATCGACATTAAGCAATTATCAATTGAAGAAGGAAGTTTTCAGGGTCAAAGATGCTATTTTGTGATTTTGAAAAAAACAATCCTGTATCCTCAAAAATCAGGCAAATTAACAATCGAACCGCTTTCATTGGATATTGGTGTACAATTGCCAACAAATCGTCGTGATATGTTTGGTCAAATGATTATTACCGATGACAATAAAGTAGTTTCGGCCGGAGCCAAAACAATAAACGTTAAACCGCTTCCTGAAACTGGAAAACCAGAAGGTTTCAGTGGCGCTGTTGGAAAATTCAACTTTATTGTTACACCATCTAAAACAAGTGTAAAAAGCGGCGAAGGTTTGGATTTAGTTGTAAGTGCTTCCGGAAGCGGAAACATGAAACTGTTTACTTTGCCAAAACCAGTTGTTCCAAATGCGCTGGAAATGTACGATCCGGTTCATGATGAAAAAGTGACTACTTCTTTAACTGGTATGTCGGGAAGAATTTCAGATAAATATACTATTGTACCGCAATACAAAGGAAAATACATTATTAAACCAATGCAGTTTTCGTATTTTGATTTGAGTACAAGTTCATACAAAACGATCACTTCGCAGGAAATTGCAATTGATGTCTTAGACGGTCCAATGCAGGCTGAAGCAAATAACACAGCAAATGCGGCTAAAAATGTTATTTCGAAAACAGATCAGTTTAAATATATCAAATCAAGAACTACATTAGTTTCTGTCGAAAAAGATGATTTTTATGGTTCTGATTTGTATTATGCCTTATTGTTTGCACCTTTCATTATTTTGCCAATTATCATCATTGCCAAAAAGAAAAAAGAAGCAATTGATGGCGATGTGACTGGAAACCGAATCAAAATGAACAATAAGCTGGCTAAGAAATATTTGTCTGAAGCTAAAAAACAGCTTAACAATAAAGAACCTTTTTATATTGCGCTGGAAAAAGCAATGCATAATTTCCTAAAAGCGAAACTGCATATTGAAACTTCAGAGATGAGTAAAGACAATATTCGTGAATTGCTGTTGTCAAGAAATGCAAACCCAGAATCAGTTCAAAGTTTTATTAATTTGACTGAAAACTGCGAATTTGCACGATATGCTCCGGCATCTAGCGCTTCGATTCAGCAAGATTTTGACAAAGCCGTTTTGATTATTTCAGAATTAGAAAAACAGATCGTTTAGTTTAAAGAAAATAAAATGAAAAATATAGTCTATCTCTTTTTATTCATCACACAGGTTTTCTTTGCTCAAAGCTTTGAAAAAGGAAATGCCATGTATCAAAGAGGCAATTATCAGGAAGCTATTCAGGCTTATGAAGGGGTTATAAAAGAAAACAAGCAAGAATCGGCTGAATTGTATTTCAATTTAGCTAACAGTTATTATAAGCTTAACAAAGTCGCACCCGCAATTTACAATTATGAAAAAGCTTTAGTTTTAAAACCTCATGATCCGGAAACACTGAACAATTTAAAATTTGCCAAAAAACTAACAATTGACGAAATTAAAGAAGTTCCGAAAGTAGGTTTTGCAAAACTGATACAGAATTTTACTGGTATTTTCAATTATAATACCTGGGCAAAAATTTCGGTTGGAATCGCATTTCTTTTCTTGTTGAGTTTTATAGGTTATTACTTTTCACAACTGACGCTTACAAAAAGAATTTATTTCATTGGAATGTTTGCTCTTTTGGTTGCTTTAGGATTGAGTGTTTCGGCCGGAATGTCTGAAAAAAATCATTTCGATAATGATCGCCCTGCAATTGTTTTTGCTGAATTAAGCGAAGTAAGAAGCGAGCCTCAAAAAGGTGGCGCAGCAATTTTCCTATTACACGAAGGTGCAAAAGTTTATGTAACCGAAGTTTTAGGCCAATGGAAAAAAATCGAATTAACTGATGGAACCGAAGGCTGGATTGATGGTTCGACTATTAAAGAAGTGAAATAAATTTGTAAAAATAATACACTAAAAAAATCCCAAATTCCAATTCTTGATCTGGAGTTTGGGATTTTTCATTTTATTCTTTAATATTCAGCAAATACAAATATGATATAAGATTTTTTTATAGCGAAATAAGTTTTAGTATCAAAAATATTATATCTGTTCAAGTGTCAAAATTTAAAAAGTGTAGATTTTTAAAGGCGTAACGCAATAATCCAACTTCACATCTGATTCAAAGACATCATCAATCTGATTTACGGCTTCAAAAAAAGAAAGTCCAATTTTTATCGTTTCTGGACGACATTCTGATAAAAATTTATCATAAAAACCTTTTCCATAGCCAATTCGGTTTCCATGAATATCAAATGCTAAAAGCGGCACAAAAACAACATCAATATTTGAGCTCTGGACCTGAAGGCCATTTACCGGTTCCGGAATATTGTATTCGTTTTTTTTAATTTTCGTATTATCGGTCAATAAAAAATGTGTCATCGTACGCGTTTCAAAATCACTTTTTGAAATCACAATTTCTTTATCTTTTCCTGAAAGCAAATGCAAAACAAACTCTGTATCGACTTCTTTATGTTCAACAATTGGAAGAAAAACATGGAAATAGGTTTTATCCCAAATCGGCAACGGAATTAAATTATTAGCAACAGCCAAACTTTTTTCTTCGATTTCCTCTTCAGAAAGTACTGTGCGCAGATTTTTGTAATATAATCGAAGTTCTTTTTTATTCGTCGGCATTTTCAGGGTTTTTAGAAATATGGTAAATAGCATCACCTTCGTAAACAATTGGCGAATGATTGGCATTAATTATAAATCCGTCATGAGGTGCTTTTACCTTTTGTTCAAATTTCCCAAAAGGATCTGTAATAATCGCCAGAATAGTTCCTTTTGTCACAAATCTCCCAATTAAATTAAAATCATGGAGCAAACCAGAACATTTTGCTCGAAGCCAAACGGAATTTTTAATATAAATTGAAGGCATCGGAGCCGCTTCGACAAGTTGTTTTGGATCAAGCATTCCAAGATAATTCAACAATCGTTTTGTTCCCATAACGCCTTCATTGGCAATATCGTTATTGATGTCCAACGATTTTCCACCTTCAAAAAGAAGCATTTTCACATTTGCTTTTTCAGAAGTATTTCTAAAAGAACCTCCAATATTTTTAGAGTACAAAGTAAATGGCGCATTAAAAACATCGGCCAACACTTTCAATTCGGGATTATTCTCCGTAATTCTGATTTGTGGAGCATTAAATCGGCTTGCGCCTCCAGCATGAAAATCTACTGCATAATCCAAAATCGGTAAAATTTCTTCAACGATGTGAAATGCAAATCGGCTGGCAAGAGAACCTTTTTTGCTTCCTGGAAAAACCCGGTTTAAATCTCGTCCGTCAGGAAACTCACGCGACTTGTTTACAAAACCATACATATTGATAATTGGAATACAAATTATGGTTCCGCGAGCAGGTTTATTGATTTTTTTGCTAATAATTTGCCGAACAATCTCAACGCCGTTTATTTCATCGCCATGAATTCCTGCCGAAAACAAAACAACAGGACCTTCAATTTTTGAACGGCGAACAATTACCGGAATATTAAGTTTTGTAGTAGTATGCAATCTTGCAATTTCAACATTGATCGTTCTGCTTTCTCCAGGCAAAATTGCTTCATCGAAGATAACTAAGGGCTTGCTATTTTTCATGTAGAATTATAAAAGCTAAATATAGAAATTATTCTTTTGATTTTGTAAATTTGAAACTAAATCGATAGTAAGCTTTTTTTGATAAATCGGAATGATTTTTGAAACTGCTTGTCATCTCTCTTCAGAAACAAAAAAGAATGCAAAAACCGTCCTTAGATCTTCAAATTCTAACCTTGCCAGACAATCCTGGCGTATATCAATATTACGATAAAGACGGAAAGATATTATATGTTGGAAAAGCCAAAAATTTAAAAAAAAGGGTTTCCTCCTATTTCAATAAAATTCATGATACGGCTAAAACGAATGTTTTGGTCAAAAAAATTGTGACCATAAAACACATTGTCGTTCCAACAGAAACCGACGCGCTTTTACTGGAAAACAATTTAATAAAAACACTTCAGCCTCGTTATAATGTATTACTTCGTGATGACAAAAGTTATCCTTGGATTTGCATTAAAAAAGAACCTTTTTCGAGAATATTTTCTACCCGAAGAATGGTTAAAGACGGTTCTGAATATTTTGGACCGTACACTAATTTCAAGACAGTTCATACGATTTTGGAATTGATAAAAGAATTATATCCGCTGCGAACCTGCAATTATGATTTAAGCAAATCCAATATTGATTCCGGAAAATTCAAAGTTTGTCTGGAATATCATATTGGCAATTGCAAAGGTCCGTGCGAAGGTTTAGAACCTTTAGAAGAATACCAAAGACAAGTCGATGCAATTCGTGAAATTTTGAAAGGAAACTTCAAAGAAAGTTTAAAGGATTTTAAGAAATTGATGAACAATTATGCGCAAAACCTCCAATTTGAAGAAGCACAAAAAATCAAAGAAAAAATCGAAGTTTTGGAAAACTATCAATCCAAATCTACGATCATAAATCCGAAGATTACAAATATTGACGTTTTCTCCATTGTTTCAGACGAAAGTGCTGCTTATGTAAACTTTCTGCAGATTTCGCATGGTTCTATTATTCGTTCGCATACTTTGGAAATGAAGAAAAAACTGGACGAAACTGACGAAGAATTACTAGAATTAGCAATCGTCGAACTTCGTGAACGCTTTCAATTATTATCAAAAGAAATTATTGTTCCGTTTGAGATTGATTTGGGTGAAAATATTAAAACAACTGTTCCACAGCTTGGTGATAAAAAACAGATCCTGGATTTGTCGATTAGAAATGCCAAATTTTACCGAATCGAACAATTAAAACAATTGCAAATTGTAGATCCTGACCGACATACCAACCGAATTATGGCACAAATGCAAAAAGATTTGCGTCTTCCGGTTGAACCACGTCATATTGAATGTTTTGATAACTCGAACATTCAGGGAACAAATCCGGTTGCGGCATGCGTTGTTTTTAAAGATGGAAAACCAAGTAAAAAAGATTACCGTCATTTTAATGTGAAAACGGTTGAAGGCCCTGACGATTTTGCTTCGATGACTGAAATTGTGGGCAGACGTTATAAAAGATTGTTGGAAGAAAATGAACCTTTGCCGCAATTAATTATTATTGATGGTGGAAAAGGACAATTATCGGCCGCGTTAAAAAGTATTGATGAGCTGGGCTTGCGAGGAAAAATTGCTATTATTGGAATTGCAAAACGTCTTGAAGAACTTTTTTATCCAGGTGATTCGATTCCTTTATATCTGGACAAAAAGTCGGAAACGCTAAAAGTAATTCAACAATTGCGTAACGAGGCGCATCGATTCGGAATTACGTTTCATCGTGACAAACGAAGCAAAGCAGCCTTGAATTCTTCGGTAGAAAGTATTCCTGGAATTGGCGAAAAAACAATGCTGACTTTGATTCAGCATTTTAAAAGTGTTAAAAGATTAAAATTAGCATCCGAAAAAGAAATTTCAGATGTAATTGGAGTTTCAAAAGCCAAAAAAATTGTCGACTTTTACAAAACCAACTAGCTGCTTTTTATGTACTTAAAAAAAGTGTTCATTTCACATACTCTGTCTAAAGTTTTTTTTTCCAATTCAATCTGGAACGTTGCAGTCGTACTTTTTATATTTTTAATTCTTCCGGAGAAATCATTTTCGCAGGAGACAAAACAAGACAGCGTTAAGAGACCAAAAATTGGTTTGGTTTTAAGCGGCGGGGGCGCAAAGGGATTTGCACATATTGGGGTTTTAAAGGTTTTGGAAGAAGCCGGCATCAAAATAGATTATATTGGAGGAACCAGCATGGGATCTGTAATTGGCGGACTTTATGCCACTGGTTATAATGCATCACAAATTGATTCTATTTTCAAGAAAACGAATTTTGACGAATTGATCAACGATTATATTCCACGTTCTTCTAAAAATTTTTACGGCAAAAAAAATGACGAATTATATGCCATTACTTTGCCTTTCAGTAATTTCAAAATTGGAATTCCGGAAGCACTTTCAAAAGGAATGTACAATTACAATCTATTAAGCAGCTTGACCAGAAATGTACGCCATGTTCGCGATTTCAATAAATTGCCAACTCCATTTTTGTGTATTGGAACAAATATTGAAACTGGTGAAGAAGTGTTACTTAACAAAGGTAATCTGGTGCAGGCTATGATGGCGAGTGCCGCCTTTCCTTCTTTATTTACACCGGTCGAAATTGACGGAAAACTTTTGGTCGATGGTGGTGTAGCAAACAATTATCCGATTCAGGAAGTACGTAATCTAGGTGCCGACATCATTATTGGCGTTGATGTACAAGATGATTTACAGACAAGAAAAGGACTGAAAAATGCAACCCGAATTTTAGTTCAGATAACCAATCTGCAGTCGATTGAGAAAATGAAAACCAAAAGAAAAGAAACCGATATTTACATAAAACCGGATATTCGTGATTTTGGCGTAATTTCATTTGATCGTGGCGAAGAAATCATCAGAAAAGGAGAAGAAGCAACTTTTGCTGTTTACGAAAAAATCAAAACATTAGTAACGGAAGAAACTTTTTATAAAAAACCAAAACTTAAAGTCAGCAGTGATACTTTAGAAATAGAAAAAATTAATGTCGACAAACTAGATAATTATACCAAAGAATATATTAACGGGAAACTACGTTTCAAACCCGGAAGCACCATCACATACGATGATTTAAAAACCGGAATGAACAATTTGGACGCCACTCAAAACTTTAGCACAATTTCATATTGCCTACAACCGGGAGATAAAAACGGTGACAATTTGGATCTCGTTTTGAAAGAAAACCCAACCCAAACGTATCTAAAGCTTGGCTTACATTACGATGGGCTTTACAAAAGTGCCATCTTATTAAATCTAACGCACAAAAAAACATTCCTAAAAAATGACGTTACTTCCTTAGATATTATTTTAGGGGATAATTTCAGATATGATTTTAATTATTATATCGAAAACGGATTTAATATCAGTTTTGGATTTCGTTCAAGATTAAATCAATTTAATCGAAATGTCACAACAAGCATAAGCCGACTCGAAGCTCCAAATCCAGATGTTAACCTTATTAATGTTGACTTTTTAGATCTCACCAATCAGGCTTATTTTCAAACTATTTTTGTTCAGAAATTTTTGATGGGCGGTGGTTTAGAATATAAATATTTAAAAATCAATTCACCAACATTGGCAAATGAAGGAAACATTATTGACAAAAGTAATTACATGAGTGTTTTTGGATACTTAAAATACGACTCTTTTGACAAAAAAACTTTTCCACGTTCTGGTTTATATTTCTCCAGCGACATACAAACTTATTTGGCTTCTTCAGATTACACCAATACTTTTAAACCATTTTCTATGGCAAAAGCCGAAATTGCATTTGCTAAAACATTATTTAGAAGAGCAACTGTAAAAATTGGTACCGATGCCGGATTTAATATAGGAAGCGATAGTGTTCCTTACTTCGATTATATTTTAGGAGGATATGGTTATAGCAAAATCAATAATTTCAACTATTTCTATGGTTATGATTTTCTGAGCATTGCTGGTAACAGCTATATAAAAACAGATATTACACTGGATTACGAACTTTTCAAGAAAAACCACGTCAACTTTTCTGCCAATTTTGCCAATCTGGGTGACGATATTTTCACAACAGTTGACTGGATCTCTATGCCGAAATATTCTGGTTACGCTTTTGGTTATGGTTTAGAAACTATTATTGGCCCAATTGAAATCAAACAATCGTGGTCGCCAGAAATGTCCAAAAGCTATACATGGTTTAGCATCGGCTTCTTATTTTAAGAATTGAATCAGGAATTGTTCAATAAATTTGAGGTATTTTTTTGTTATCAAAAAATTATACCAAAAAAATCAAAATAATTAGTGTTATAAATAATATAATTTATAATTTTACTCAGCAAAAATTACGACATTTGTTATAATGAAAACAAAATGGACAGGTTTATTAGAGTATCTTCAATTCCTCATCAAGAGAAATCCTGAATGAAGTTATCGAATTGAGATAATTAGTCAATACTAAAATTGAGCTGATTGTCTGTTCACACAATTCAAAATTTTCGAATTATCTAATTAATTTAAAAATTATCTAATTGAAAAGCCATGCCATTATATCATAAACTTGGAGATTTTCCTCAAAAAAGACACACCCAATTCGAAAAACCAAACGGAGGTTTTTATTACGAACAATTGTTTGGAACCGAGGGTTTTCATGGACATTCGTCATTGTCTTACCATGTACACCGACCAACGCAGGTTAAAGAAATTTTAAATTCTTATTCGGTTGAGCCAAAAATTGCAATCGGAAAAAACATAAAATCATTACTTTTTAAAGGTTTTGAATTAAAACCAGAAAACGACTTTTTGGACAGCCGAAAAGCCATGTTAGTCAACAAAGACTGTATCATTGGTTTGGCAGCTCCAAAAAAATCGCTTCGAAATTATTTCTACAAAAATGCCGATGCCGATGAAATGCTTTTCATCCACAAAGGAAAAGGAAAATTAAGAACCATGTTGGGAAATATTCCGTTTGAATATGGTGATTATTTAATCATTCCGCGTGGCATTATTTATCAAATTGATTTTGAAACAGAAGACAATAGATTATTTTATGTAGAATCGTATTCTCCATTTTATACTCCAAAACGATATAAAAACCAATCAGGTCAGCATTTAGAACATTCACCATTTTGCGAGCGTGATTTTATTTTGCCAAATGAATTGGAAACACATGACGAAAAAGGTGATTTTTTAATTAAAATCAAAAAAGAAGGCATGCTTCACGAAGTGGTTTATGCTACGCATCCTTTTGACGTTGTTGGTTGGGACGGATATAATTTCCCATACGGATTTTCAATTCACAATTTCGAACCTATAACGGGACGTGTTCACCAACCGCCTCCGGTACATCAAACTTTTGAAACGGCAACTTTTGTCGTTTGTTCCTTCTGCCCAAGACTTTACGATTATCATCCAAAAGCCATTCCGGCGCCCTACAACCACAGCAATATAGATTCTGATGAAGTTCTATATTATGTTGATGGTGATTTTATGAGCCGTAATAATATTGAGCAAGGTCATATCACTTTACATCCAAAAGGAATTCCGCACGGTCCGGCGCCAGGCGCAATGGAACGTAGTATTGGTCACAAAGAAACTCAGGAATTAGCCGTTATGGTTGATACTTTCAGACCATTAATGGTAACGGAAGAAGCTATGGGATTGGATGACGGTCAATACTATAAATCCTGGACGGAATAATTAGTCAATGTGCCAATTTGATAATTAGTCAATTAGAGAATGTGGCAATTAGAAATGAGAAAATTAAATAATTTATTTGTAATTTTAAACCTACAAAAAAATTATCTCATTATCAAATTTCCTAATTATCTAATTAAAAAATTACTTTTAACGAGAAATATAAAGACAACGCTCTTTTAATTAAAACATTCAATTTTGCCCTAAATATAATTGATTATACAACCGAACTTCAAGATCAAAAGAAATTCGTAATTGCAAATCAGTTATTAAAAAGCGGAACATCAATTGGAGCAAATTCAAAAGAATCGCAAAACGCAGAAAGTAAAGCCGATTTTATTCATAAATTAAAAATTGCAATTAAAGAAGCAGACGAATCAGAATATTGGTTGTTTTTATGTGATGCACACAAAGAATATCCACATTGCAAATATTTATTAAATGAATTATCAGAAATTTTAAAAATTTTAAATAAAATAATATCAACATCTAAGAGGAATTAGAAAATTAGAAAATGTGTCAATTAGAAAATTAATGCATTTCAAGAATTATCTCATTTTCTCATTATCAAATTATCTAATTATGAAACAAGTAAAATCAGTAGAATACGGATTAGAAAAAATATTTGAAGGAGCACAAGATTTCCTTCCATTATTGGGAACAGATTATGTAGAATTCTATGTTGGAAATGCAAAACAATCTGCACATTATTATAAAACCGCTTTTGGTTATCAGTCATTAGCTTATGCCGGATTAGAAACTGGAGTAAAAGATAGAGCATCGTATGTTTTGAAACAAGACAAAATCAGAATTGTTTTGACTACGCCTTTAACAGCTGATTCTCCAATCAACGAACATTTGAAAAAACATGGCGATGGAGTAAAAGTTGCGGCACTTTGGGTTGAAGATGCTACAAAATCTTACGAAGAAACAATGAAACGTGGCGCGCGTTCTTTTATGGAGCCAACTGTTGAAGAAGATGAGTTTGGTCAAGTTATCCGTTCTGGAATTTACACTTACGGAGAAACTGTTCACATTTTTGTAGAAAGAAAAAACTATAACGGGGTTTTCTTGCCAGGTTATAAAGAATGGAAATCAGACTATAATCCAGAACCAACCGGATTAAAATATATTGATCACATGGTTGGAAATGTGGGTTGGAATGAAATGAATACTTGGGTGAAATTTTACGAAGACGTAATGGGATTTGTAAATTTCCTTTCTTTTGATGACAAACAAATTACTACAGAATATTCTGCATTGATGAGTAAAGTAATGTCAAACGGAAACGGAAGAATAAAATTCCCAATCAACGAACCAGCCGAAGGAAAGAAAAAATCGCAGATTGAAGAATATTTAGATTTTTATGGCGGCCCTGGAATTCAGCACATTGCAATCGCAACAGATGATATTATTAAAACTGTATCACAATTGAGAGCGCGTGGTGTTGAATTTTTATCAGCTCCCCCACATACATATTACCAAGCAATTCCTGAAAGATTGGGCGTTCATATGGATATGATGAAAGAAGATATTAATGAAATAGAAAAATTAGCAATCATGGTCGATGCCGATGAAGATGGCTATTTATTACAAATATTCACAAAACCAGTTCAGGACCGTCCGACGCTTTTCTTTGAAATTATCCAAAGAATGGGAGCAAAAGGGTTCGGTGCAGGTAACTTTAAAGCCCTTTTTGAGTCGATTGAAAGAGAACAAGAATTGAGAGGAACATTATAAAAACGCTGATTTTTTACATTATGCAGAAAAATTCTCTGTAAAACGTTGATTTTTATGCAAATGTTATGTTAAACTTGCCTTTTGCTATTTCTTTTTTGAACTTTCTATCTATCTTTGCACTCGCAAAACAAAAGGGGTGGTTTCCTTTTGGATTGATATAAATTTCATAATTTATAGTTTTTTGGTTAGTTAATAGCATAAAAACTCAGTCATTACTTGACTGAGTTTTTTTGTTTTGGTACATTTGGAATAGAATTTGCAATTATCCTCATAAATATTTGTAAAACAGTACTATGAAAAAATTAATCCTCACTATATTCATCCTCACAGCCTTTAGTTTTGATTCACAAAAAGAAGACGCTTTCGATACAGGAGAGTTTTTTAAATTCAGAATTCACTACGGAATTATAAACGCAGGATATGCTACACTCGAAATCAAAGATGCAACAATAAATAACAAAAAAGTTTTCCATGCGGTGGGTAAAGGTTACACAACTGGTATGTCTAAATTTTTCTTTAAAGTCGAAGATTTATACGAAAGCTATTTTGACAGAGAAACCGGAAGTCCCTATCGTTATGTGAGAAAAATTGATGAAGGCGGTTATACCAAAAATCAGGAAGGCTTTTTTAATCAGGCAGAAAACAGAGTTTTGGTTAAAGATTACAAACGAAAATCTGAAAAGACCATTGTAACTACTGATAATGTACAAGATATTGTTTCTTCATTTTACTACTTAAGAAATCATCCAAATATTGATAAATTAAAATCAGGAGAAGCCATTACAATTGACATGTTTTTTGATGATGAAATCACAAAATTTAAGTTAAAATATATAGGCCGTCAAGATATTACAACTAAATTTGGCACCGTTTCTACGATGGTTTTTAGGCCATCAGTACAGAAAGGAAGAGTTTTTAAAGAAGAAGAAAGCTTAACACTCTGGATTACAGACGACAACAATAAAGTTCCTATCAGAATTAAAGCGGATCTTGCCGTGGGATCACTCAAAGCAGATCTTGATGAATATAAAGGATTAAAAAATCCATTTAAAGCAAAAAAATAATGAACCTTACTGATCATTCAGAATCAATTTTAAAAGAAATTGATCAAAAATTCCAAGCTATAAATCAAAAAACTGATGTTCAGTTAGAAGGATTGCTTTGGTCCAAACCTATTACATATTGGGATTATATTCAAACAGACGCCCTTTTAAATTTACAAATACAACGCACCACACTTCCTGACGAAATGGTTTTCATTATGTACCATCAAGTCAACGAATTAATCTTTAAAATGATTTTGTGGGAAATTGATCAAATTGCTGAAACAGAAAATATTCAGGTTGATTTTTTCAGCGAAAGACTTTCAAGAATCACACGTTATTTTGACATGCTTACCAATTCGTTCAGTATTATGGAAAACGGGATGGATGTCGATCAATACATGAAATTCAGAAATACACTTACTCCAGCAAGTGGTTTCCAAAGTGCACAATATAGAATGATCGAATTTGCATCGACTGATGTTATCAATTTAACAGACAGAAGATACAAAGCAAATTTTGATGAAAATACAGATTTAGAAACCAGTTTCGAACACTTGTATTGGCAAGCAGCTGGAAAAGATTATCAAACAGGAGAAAAATCATACTTGCTTAACGAGTTTGAGAAAAAATACAAAGAACAGTTTTTAAGGCAAATGTCATCGTTCAAAACGAAAAATATTTGGCAAAAATTCACACAACTTCCTATTGAAGATCAACAAAATACAGAACTAATTGCCGCAATGCGCCATTATGACAAAACGGTAAATATTACCTGGGTAATGCAGCATCTTAATACTGCCAGAAAATATATTTTAGAAAGCGGAAAAGGCAACGGAGAAGCGACCGGGGGGAGTGACTGGCAAAAATATATGCATCCAAAATACCAAAGACGCATCTTTTTTCCTAAATTGTGGACCGAAGAAGAATTGTCCAATTGGGGAAATGAATAAACTACTTTAGTTTCCCAAAAAAAAATTAAAAAGTTTGAAAAAAGCAGTCGTAATTTTAATAGTCTTGTTTTCTGTTTTCTCCTGTAATAAAAAAGAGGAAATAGTTGAAAACAAAATTACCAAACCAAAAACCAAGAAAATAGAATTCGGGTTTAATTACGCAGACTATAATGTTGTTAATGATACCATTTCAAAAGGAGATTCTTTTGGATCAATACTTCAGAGTCAAAATATTGGCGATATCAAAGTTCATGATATTGTCGAGCAGGTTAAAGATTCTTTCAACGTAAGAAGCATTCGTTACGGCAAACCCTTTACATTGCTTCGTTCAAAAAACAAAACCAACAATCTTCAGGTTTTTATTTATCAGCCAGATGCACTAACGTATTATGTTATTGATGTAAGAGACAGTATTGCAAAAGCTTATAAAAAAATAAAACCAGTAACCTTAAAAAGAAAAATTATTGGCGGCGTTTTAAAAAGTTCTCTTTCAGAAACTTTAGGAAATGAAAGTGTCGAAACAGCACTTGCAAGCAGAATTACAAAAGTATTTTCATGGTCAATTGACTTCTTCAAACTTAAAAAAGGTGATCGTTACGGATTAATTTTCACTGAAAGATTTATCAACGGAAAAACCTATGACGGCGTTGAAGAACTTGAAGCAGCATTTTTTGAATATAAAGGAAAAATCGTTTATGCTTTTCCTTTTGAAAAAGATACGCTTTCAGGAAAAGTGGAATATTACGACGACCAAGGAAGAACACTTAAAAATTTCTTCCTAAAAACTCCAATCAAGTTCAGCCGAATTACTTCGAGATTTACAATGAATAGATTTCATCCTGTGCAACATACCTGGAAAGCGCACAAAGGAACAGACTATGCAGCTCCAACAGGAACACCAATTTCTACGACTGCATCTGGAGTTGTTGAAGCAACTGGCTATACCGCAGGAAACGGGAACTTTGTAAAAGTAAAACACAACGGAACCTACTCTACTCAATATTTGCATATGTCCAAAATTTTGGTTCGCCGCGGACAGCGCGTTACACAAGGACAAACTATTGGATTAGTAGGAAGTACTGGTTTAGCCTCAGGACCACACGTTTGTTATCGTTTCTGGAAAAACGGCGTTCAGGTTGATGCGCTTCGTTTGAATTTACCAACCGGAGAATCCCTGACAGGAAATGACAAAACCCGTTTTGCAAAACAAATCGAACCTTTGAAAAGAGAATTGGATAGTATTGGAAATTTATAAAATTCAAAATTGACTCTTAAAATAGAAAAACATGAAAAACGCTCGGCTTAAGGCGATTTACAAGGAAACTTTTTCAGGTTTAAAATTATTTTACAGAGACACCAATCTCTCTGAAAACTTAATTTCAAATTATAAAGTCGGACAGATAATTCAGGAAAGAGGATTTACCGATATGACTTGTCTTGGCGGTGGTCTTTCTGGAAATTTCAGGTATTTGATTGCTAGTGCACATCCGAAAGATTTATCAAAATTTAATCCTGATTCGGCAAAAATTGGTCACTTTCTTTTGGACACAATTGCTTATTTTAAAATTTTGGATATTTATAAAATTGGAGATAAAACTCAAGTTTTCTTATTAAACATTCCCGACAATTCTTTGACACTTTTCAAAAATTCATCTTCAAATCTGGAAGAAGAAATTATAGAAAAAGCGAGAAAAAAATTCACTTCTAAAATTGATTCCGAATTGATTCCAGAATTACAAACAGAAGATTGGAAAGAAAGAACCAAATCCCCAATTGGAATGAGTGATAATGGTGAATTCTTTTTTGATGATTCTAAAATTAAAATGGAATCGCCAAAAAGAATTGAAATTGACATAGAAAAGAAAACCATCGAAGTAAACAAAAAGCCTTGGTGGAAAGTTTGGTAACAGATTAAACTTTTAAGAATAAAATAAAAAACATTAAAAACCCTCCCCAAATAATGACAGAAAATTTTATCGCTTTTAAGAGTTTCCCAACACGCATCCAAGCCAAAGAACTTGAAATATTATTAAACAGAAATAATATTAAATCTGTTTTAGCAGATAATATTGCTCCAGTTGATATTACTTTTTCAGGAAGTACTTTACAAAATCAATACGAAATAAAAATTGACCCAGCTGATTTTGCAAAAGCCGAAGCTATTTTGGAAAAAGACACTGAAAGCATTCTAAATGAAGTTGACAAAGATCATTACCTTTTAAGTTTTTCAGATGAAGAATTATATGATGTTCTTTTAAAATCGGACGAATGGAATGTTTTTGATTACAAATTGGCTCAAAAACTCTTAATCGAGCGAGGCAAAAATATCGATTCAGAAGTGCTTGCTTCCTTAAAAAAAGAACGTTTACAAATTTTAGCAAAACCAGAAGAGCCTCAAAAGTCATGGATTATCATTGGTTATATATTTTCTGTTTTAGGCGGTTTCCTTGGAATTATTATTGGATACCTTCTTTGGACTTCTAAAAAAACATTATCGAACGGCGAACGTATTTATTCTTATAATGAGAACGATCGAAAGCACGGAAAAACTATTTTTATTATTGGAACGATAATTTTTCCTTTAGCACTTTTAGTCAAAATTATCATGGCAGCTAAATCTTAAAAACTGATTATTTTCAAACCGCATTCATAAAACGTTTTCGTAACTAATTGTTATATAATCGTGAACCGTTAAGCTTTTAAAAGTTATTTCAGTATTTTTGTGTTTCTAAAAAAACAAACCACATAATAAAATACAAATGGCTTTAAACACAACAAACCCAACTGGGACTGAGGCGTGGAAAAATCTGCAAAACCACTATAACGCAATTCACGAAACTACGATACAAGAATTATTTCAGCAGGATAATGCGCGTGCTGAAAAATTCAACTTACAATGGAATGACTTTTTAGTAGATTATTCTAAAAACAATATCAGTCAGGAAACTATTACTCTTTTATTAGAATTGGCAAATTCTATTGGATTAAAAAATGCAATTGCTGATTATTTTGAAGGAGAATTAATCAACAAAACTGAAAATCGCGCTGTTTTACACACAGCTTTGCGCGCTCCGGAATCGGCAGTAATTAATGTTGACGGAGAAAATGTAATTCCGGAAGTTTATGAAGTAAAAAATAAAATCAAAAATTTCACAAACGAAGTAATTTCGGGAGAAAGAAAAGGTTTTACAGGGAAAGCTTTTACTGATATCGTGAATATCGGAATTGGAGGTTCAGATCTTGGACCAGTTATGGCGGTTGAAGCTTTACAATTCTACAAAAATCATTTGAATTTACATTTCGTTTCTAATGTTGACGGTGACCACGTAAATGAAATAATAAAAAAGTTAAATCCGGAAACTACATTATTTTTAATTGTTTCAAAAACTTTTACCACTCAGGAAACACTTTCAAATTCGGAAACTATTAAAGAATGGTTTTTGAAATCGGCTTCACAAGAAGATATTGCAAAACATTTCGTCGCAGTTTCTACAAATATTCAAAAAGTAACAGAATTCGGAATTAATCCAGACAACGTTTTCCCAATGTGGGACTGGGTTGGAGGAAGATTTTCTCTTTGGAGTGCAGTTGGTTTAAGTATTGCTTTGGCAATTGGTTTTGATAATTACAACCAATTATTAGTTGGAGCTCATGATATGGATAACCATTTCAAATCGGCAGAATTTGACGAAAACATTCCAGTAATTTTAGCTTTATTAAGTATTTGGTACAATAATTTTTATGGCGCCGAAAGTGAAGCTTTGATTCCGTACACACAATATTTATCAAAATTGGCTCCATATTTACAACAAGCAACAATGGAAAGCAACGGAAAAAGTGTTGGTCGTGATGGAAAACCTGTAAATTATCAAACTGGAACCATTATCTGGGGAGAACCGGGAACAAACTCACAACATGCATTTTTCCAATTAATTCACCAAGGAACAAAGAGAATCCCAACTGATTTTATTGGATTTGTAAAACCACTTTACGGAAATGAAGACCATCATGACAAATTAATGTCAAACTTTTTTGCTCAGACAGAAGCTTTAATGAATGGAAAAACTCCTGCACAAGTTCAAACCGAATTTGACAAACAAGGACTTTCTGCAGAAAAAGCTTCTTACTTATTGCCTTTCAAAGTATTTACGGGAAACAAACCAACGAACACAATTTTGATTGAAAAGTTAACACCAAAAAGTTTAGGTTCGTTAATTGCATTATATGAACACAAAATTTTCGTTCAGGGAATTATCTGGAACATTTTCAGTTTTGATCAATGGGGAGTTGAATTAGGAAAACAATTGGCAAATTCAATTCTGGATGAAATAAATTCTAAAACTGTTAAGAGTCACGACAGCTCGACAACATTTTTACTAAATCACTTTTTGAAGAATAAGTAAATCAAAAAAATTACAACCAACTGAAACGCCTTAATTTACTTAAAATTAAGGCGTTTTTTCATACAAAACACAGTGCTACAACCTCTAAAAGAGGGTTATTTGAAAGTTTACAGCTACAGTGCTGTTGAAATTATTATCATTTTAACAAAATACGGTAGATAAAATTTACAAAAACATTATTTAATTTAATGATAAAAGAAAAAATCATTTTAATGCGCAACAGAAAACGCAAAACTAACTTTTCTTAACATTTTGATAACATTATCTGATTTTAATGTTATAATTTTGCCAAAAACAATAAACTAAATAACAAATGAAGAAAATGAAAAATTGGTTACTTACTGGACTATTTTTTATGATAGTTTCAACCGTATTTTCTCAAGGAAAAGTTACTGGTACAATTACCGACGCAACGGGCGGTTCACTACCAGGAGCAAACGTAGCGATCAAAGGATCATCTACAGCTACTTCAACAGATTTTGATGGTAAATTTACCATTACTTCAACAACGGGTTCAGGAGAGATTGTTGTCTCTTTCATCGGTTATGACAACAAAACTGTAAAATTTACAGTATCAAATGGCTCAACTACAAACTTAGGCGAGATTGTTTTAGCATCTAATTCAAACGAATTAAGCGAAATTGTAGTAAAAAGTACAGTAATTGACGTTGCTAAAGACAGAAAAACTCCGGTTGCTGTATCTACAATTAAAGCAGCTGAAATTCAGCAAAAACTTGGAACTCAAGAGTTTCCTGAAATCTTAAAAAACACTCCTTCAGTTTATGCTACTAAAGCAGGTGGTGGTTTTGGAGATTCTAGAATCAACATTCGTGGTTTCAACCAAAACAACATTGCGGTTATGATCAACGGTATGCCAGTTAACGACATGGAAAATGGTTCTGTTTACTGGAGTAACTGGGCTGGTTTATCAGATGTTGCATCTGTAATCCAAGTTCAAAGAGGTTTAGGAGCTTCTAAACTTGCTACACCTTCTGTAGGTGGTACAATCAACGTGATCACAAGAACTTCTGACAGAAAAGAAGGTGGATCTTTCTCTTCTGGATTTGGAAACGCTAGAAACTTCAAAATTCAGGGTTCATACAGTACAGGAAAATTAAGCAACGGACTTTCAGCTTCTGTATTGTTATCTCAAACAATGGGAGATGGATATGTTCAAGGAACTCAATTTGAAGGATCAAACTATTTTGTTGCTTTAGGATATACAACTAAAAACGACAAACACGATATTCAGTTAACAGTAACTGGTGCTCCACAATGGCACAATCAAAGATCTACTGCATCTACTATTGCAACTTACCAACAATATGGAACTAAAGAAGATCCAAACACAAGATACAATGCGGATACAGGATATTTAAATGGTGAAGAATACAACATCAGAAAAAATTACTACCACAAGCCAATTGCATCTCTTAACTGGGATTTCAACATTAACGAAACTACAAAACTTTCAACTGTATTGTACGCTTCTTGGGGACGTGGTGCTGGAGCTAGTGCAACTGGAGGTATCAAAGGAAAAGCATACAATGACGTATTGGCTTTCAGAAGACCTGACGGTTTAATCGATTACGATAAAATTTACGCTTATAACTCAGGAAAAACTGTTACAATTGGAGGTCTTACTGGTCCTCAGACAAGAACACAAATTGGTGGAGTTTACCAAAATAGTGCTTATTTCAGTGGATCTAATGCTGATTACAACGCAGCTACATCTACAAATACATCAGGTATTACTCAAACTTCATCTATCAACTCTCATGACTGGTATGGTGCTGTAATCAACTTAAACAAAAAACTATCTAATACTTTAACTTTAGATTTCGGTTTTGACGGAAGAACTTATAAAGGATACCACTATACAGTTGTAAATGATCTATTAGGTGGTGGAGAATATTTTGATAACACTATCGCAGATTTAAAACCAAACGGAAGACACCTTACAACTACTTACCCAACAAGTGTTCAATGGAATCCTTTCCAAGACAAAAACTATGAAAAAATTGCTTTCAATAGTACAGGTAACGTAAAATGGTACGGTTTGTTTACTCAATTAGAGTACTCTAAAGATAACTTAAGTGCCTTTATTCAAGGAGCTGTTTCTCAACAAGGATACAAAAGAGAAGATGATTTCGTATATAAATCTGGAGATCCATTAAGATCTACTCCATACGAAAATGTATTAGGTGGAAACGTAAAAGGAGGAGCTAACTACAACATTAACGAAAAACATAATGTATTCGCTAATGCAGGTTATTACTCAAAGCAACCTTTCTTTAACTCAGTTTACCCTAACAACAGATCTACAGTTAACCCTAACTTAACTAACGAGAAAATCTTAGGATTTGAGGCAGGTTACGGATTCCGTTCTAAATATTTTACTGCAAACGTTAACCTTTACAACACAAACTGGGATGACAGATACTTAAGAGGTAACGCTCTTCCAGCTAATGCTGTTCCTGGTCTTCCTGCAAACACAACTTATACTGAGTATGTAGGTCTTAACGAGGTTCACTCAGGAGTTGAATTCGAAGGTAGTTCAAACATTACTGATAAATTAAGAATTACAGGTATGTTCTCTTACGGAATCTGGGAGTACAAAGGAAATGCTACTGTAAACGCTTACTATACAGCTGACAACACTCCAGTTGCTGGATATACTGCAACTCAAATCTACATGGATGGAGTAAAAGTTGGTGATGCAGCTCAAATGACAGCATCTTTAGGAGCTTCATACGAAGTTTTAACAAGATTCTTTTTAGATGCTAACTTCAACTACAATGACAATTTATATGCTGGAATCAACCCAATTAACTTTACTTCTCCAACAAACAAAGGCTCTTTACAATTACCTGCTTACGGTTTAGTTGATGCTGGTTGGTCATACAAAATGTTAGTTGGTCAAAACAAAGATAAATCTGTAAACTTCAGATTAAACATCAACAACGTATTTGACAGAACGTATATTGCTGAGTCAAGAACAAACATTTTCGCTGATGACAATGTAAGCTCAACAAATCCAGCTTTAGGAACTTACGCTTCAAACAACAGATTGTACAAAGGAGTAGCTGATGCTAACCAAGTATTCTTCGGATTCGGAAGAACTTGGAACTTCTCACTACGTTACGATTTCTAAAATTTAGAATCTTAATAAATAATAAAACGGCATTGACTTTTAGTTTAATGCCGTTTTTTTTATGGCCTTTTTTTCTATATTTGTTTAAAACAAAAAATATAATTTATGGATCATTTTTTAAAAGAACTTCACTCGGGCTGGGCTTACTTAGCATTATTGCTTCTTTTAGTTGCTGTCGTGAATGCGCTAATTGGCCTCAATTCTAAAAAAGAATTTACTGCCAAAGACCGCAAAATTTCGTTATTTGCCTTAATTGGAACTCACACACAATTATTGATTGGTCTTATTCTTTACTTTGTATCTCCTTTAGGGAAAGCAGCTTTCGGGCAAATGTCGAATGCTGAACTTAGACTTACATCACTTGAACATCCTCTTATCAATATTATAGCGATCATCCTGATTACTATCGGATGGTCTAAACATAAAAAACTTATCAATAGCGAAGCAAAGTTTAAGACGTTTGCTATTTTTTATGGTTTAGGTTTATTGCTTATTTTAAGCAGAATTCCATGGAACCTTTGGTTCTAATAAAAAAGTCCTAAATTTGTAGGACTTTTTTTATAATGGCATATTATTTGTACAAACTCCCCAAGTCTGAAAAAAATAACCCATGAGAAATAAGAAAAAGTATATACTCACAATGCTTACGGCAGCTTTTATAAGTTGTTTTACCTACGTTATAAGCCAAACCAAGCCAGTAATTGAGCCAAAGGCTCAAGACACCCTGACAAAACCAAATTTAATTCCACTGCCAACAGATTCCGTTTTTACGGACAAAGGATTAAAATTGAAAACCTACAAAAAAAACGCTCATGCCTCCTACTATGCAGATCGTTTTAATGGCAAAAAAACTGCTGATGGAAGTCGCTTCAGCAATAGTAAATACACCGCTGCACACAAAAAACTTCCTTTTGGAACCCGCGTTAAAGTGACCAATGAAGCAAATGGAAAGTTTGTAATTGTAAAAATAACCGATCGTGGTCCTTTTGTAAAAACCCGTGAAATAGATCTTTCAAAAAGAGCATTTATGGAGATTACAAAAAGTAAAGGTGCCGGCGCTATGAAAGTAACAATTGAAACTATTATAGAATAAATAAAAAATCCTGCTTAATGCAGGATTTTTTCGTTTAAACAAATTTTCTAATACTCCACACAATTCCGGTGTGAATGCCTTCGTGATAATTATTAAAATTCAAAGCATCTTCAACATTGCGTAATGTAAATCCCATGCTTGTTAAATATTCATTGTAACTAACAAAAACATTTTCTTCAAAATCTTTTTCCGTTTGTGTTAAAGTAGCTGAAAGCAAATTCCTGATTTCATCAACTTCGGCTTGCGAAACATCACCTTCAGGTTTTGTGCCTTTTTTATATTTAGCAATAAATTCTTCCGAAACCAATGTTGGCAAACCGGATAATTTATAAACCAAAACTTGCTGTGATGACACACAATGTGCAATGTTCCAAATCAAATTGTTACTAAATCCTTCCGGAATTTTATTCAATTGCTCTAATGAATGATTGTCTAAAACCTTCAAAAGATTTTCTCTAATGGTTTTGTGTACTTCAAAAACTGAGTCCATAATTATATTTTTTTCTAAAAATAATCAATTTTAAGTTTCAAATGGATTTTCTTTGCATTCTAACAAAATTCACAAAAAATGAACAAAATATATTACCTCGCCTCTTGCGATACTTGCCGCAAAATCATCAAAAGTTTGCCTGAAAATAATCTGGTTTTTCAAGACATCAGACAAAATCCGATTACGGAAACGGAACTTGAAGAAATGTACAAACTTTCGGGAAGCTATGAAGCTTTATTTAGCAAGAAAGCACAATTATATAAATCAATGGATTTAAAAAACAAAAATCTGACAGAAGCTGATTTTAAAAAATACATTCTAGAACATTACACTTTTTTAAGTCGTCCGGTTTTTATAATTGATGGCAAAATTTACATTGGCAACAGCCAAAAAAATGTTGCTGAAGTTATCAAAGCATTATCGTAAGAAAAATAAAAACCTTCCTGTACGAAACTGATTAACAATTTAGAACACAAAGCAGCAAACTTTTATTTATCTTTGCGCCTTTATACTCAATTATATGATACATTCTATGACAGGGTTTGGCAAAGCTTCTTTGCAATTGCCTACAAAAAAAATTACGGTTGAAGTAAAATCTCTAAACAGCAAAGGTTTAGATTTAAATGTGCGAATGCCATCGGTTTACCGCGAAATGGAATTAGGTTTAAGAACTTTGATTTCGACGAAACTTGAAAGAGGTAAAATAGATTTCGGTATTTATATTGAAAGCACAGCTGAACAGACTTCAACTAAAGTAAATGTTCCTGTTGTAAAAAATTATATTGCGCAATTGCAAGAAGTTTATCCTGATGCCGACGTTACTGAATTAATGAAAATGGCTGTTCGTATGCCGGATACATTAAAAACAGAACGTGAAGAAATTGATGAAAATGACTGGGATCAAATTCAGGTTACAATTGACGAAGCAATCCAGAACATTTTAAGTTTTAGAAAAGACGAAGGAGCATCTCTTGAAAAAGAATTTAACTTACGAATTGGAAATATTCGTCAATATATGGATGACGCTTTAGCACTTGATCCGGAACGTGTACAAGCTATCAAAGACCGTCTACAAACTGCGATTTCAGAATTACAAGTAAATGTCGATGAAAATCGTTTTGAGCAGGAATTAATCTATTATCTAGAGAAACTAGATATTACTGAAGAAAAAGTGCGTTTAACGAATCATTTGGACTATTTCCTGGAAACTTTAAACGGAACTGAAGCAAACGGCCGTAAACTTGGTTTCATTACTCAGGAAATGGGACGTGAAATCAATACGATGGGTTCAAAATCAAATCATGCACAAATGCAAAAATTGGTTGTAATGATGAAAGATGAACTGGAGAAGATTAAGGAGCAGGTATTGAACGTCTTGTAAATACTACAGAATATTAAAGCTTAAAGCATATGCTTAAAGCCTAAAGCATACACAATGAACAAAGGAAAATTAATTGTTTTTTCAGCGCCATCAGGATCAGGAAAAACAACTATAGTAAAACATTTACTAGGGAAAGAAGATTTAAACTTAGAATTTTCAATCTCAGCGGCTTCACGCGACCCACGCGGAGAAGAAGAACACGGAAAAGATTATTATTTTATTTCGCTGGAACAATTCAAAAAACACATTAAAGCGGAAGAATTCCTAGAATGGGAAGAAGTTTACCGAGATAATTTTTACGGGACTTTGAAAGCCGAAATTGAAAGAATCTGGGCTTTAGGAAAAAATGTAATTTTTGATATTGATGTTGCCGGCGGTCTTCGAATCAAACATAAATTTCCGGAACAAACTTTAGCTGTTTTTGTAAAACCTCCAAGTGTAGACGAACTTAAACGCCGCTTAAAACAAAGATCAACAGAAAGTGATGACAAAATCAATATGCGAATTGCTAAAGCTTCTGTTGAATTAGCAACAGCGCCTCAATTTGATACTATCATCAAAAACTACGATTTAGATACTGCAAAAGAAGAAGCTTATCAATTAGTGAAGGCTTTCGTAAATAAATAATTTTATTCCGCAGAAATACACAAAGAAAAAACACAGAGATTCGCAAAAGTATTATTTTAAACTTTGCGAATCTTTGTGCTATCTTAGCGAATCTCTGTGAAACTATAAAAAATGAAAATAGGTCTATATTTCGGAACTTATAATCCTATACACGTTGGTCATTTGATTATTGCCAATCATATGGCAGAATATGCAGATTTAGATCAAATTTGGATGGTCGTTACACCGCATAATCCACTAAAGAAGAAAGCAACTTTATTAGACGACCAACAACGCTTGCAAATGGTTTTTCTGGCAACGGAAGATTACCCGAAGATAAAACCATCGGATATTGAGTTTAAATTACCTCAGCCGAGTTATACCGTAATCACGCTCGCTCATTTACAGGAAAAATATCCAAATCATGAGTTTTCATTAATTATGGGTGAAGACAATCTGAAAACGTTTCATAAATGGAGAAATTATGAAGTGATTCTTGAAAATCATGATATTTATGTGTATCCAAGAATTTCAGATGAACCTGAAAATACGGAATTAAAATCACATCCCAAAATTCATGTAATTGACGCACCTATCGTAGAAATTTCTTCGACTTTTATTAGAAATAATATTAAAGAAGGGAAAAATATTCAGCCTCTACTTCCTCCGAAGGTTTGGGAGTATATTGACCATAATAATTTTTATAAGAAGTAGACGAATAGATTATACCCAATATTGTCATTTCGACGAAGGAGAAATCTTCGTTAGAAACTCTACAAAGATTGGCGATTTACAGGTTGGAGTTATTTGCGAAGATTTCTCCTTCGTCGAAATGACAAATAAAACGTAAAACGTATTACAAAAAAAAAGCCTGAATTTAAAATTCAGGCTTGTTGCTATAATTAAGCTTCGATACTTACTTCGTTTTTCACTCTCGTTCTAATCTCACTCAGTGATTGATCAATCAAAAGTTTCCCATCTCTGAAAACCTCTTTCAAATCGCCTTGTTTTTCTTCTTCCCAGGAAACATTATCAGTTAGATAATATTTCCCGTCAATTAAATCAATTTTCATTAATCCTTTAGCCGATTTTTTCGTTCCGTCATCTGTAATTGGATCTTTGAAAATGGCTCTTCCCTCACCGTTTACTTCTCCATAAGTTGCTTTCATTGCAAAACCAAAAGTATCTCTCGTGTTATATTGATAGGTGAAAGATCCAATTCCTAAAACAACATTTGTAGAAGCAAATCCTTTGGCTTTTAATCTTTCGCAGATTTGTGTTGCTCTAGCTAGTGTAATACTATCTCCATAAATAGCTCCGATTTGTGGAACCAATTCTTTAAAACCTTTAGCATTTGTTGTACCTCCAAAAACATCCCAAAGTAATTCAATAACTCCTTTTTTCTCTTGTTCTGTTTTTCCATTTGGATTTCCGCAGATAATATCTACTGGATCGCCGCTATCAGGACGAATCACAACTTTACCTTCTCTTGAGACGATTTCCTCTTTTAATCTCGGAAGATAATCCGTCAAAACTTTCCATAAATCCCAAGTATCAGAAACGATAGAAACAATTCCTTTTGGATATACTTCTGTAATTAACCTTTTGAAAGTTTCATATTCTCCTTCAGTTGTTCCCATACACATTACAGAATGTTCTGTTGCCGCTACTGAACCTGCGACAAGCTCTAAATCTGAATTGGCATTGTAATATTCTTCTAAGAAATCAATTGCCGGAATTGTATCAGATCCTGTAAAGCTTAATAAATGTCCCGCAGCTGAAGTTACTGAAGCTTCAATTCCACCCATTCCTCGCATTGAGAAATCGTGTGCCTGCCAATCTACAAATTCTGGTGCAGATGAAGTTTCTGCTGCGTATCTATCCAAAACTTTTCTGTATTCTTTTGCTAATGTTGCTGAATTACAAGGCAACCAAACCACCGCAGAAAGTAATGTTTCAAAATAATTGGTCAACCAAAAAAATTCCGGAATTGTATTATACATCGTAAACATTGGTACTCTCAACGGAACGCTTGCCCCTTCTGGCAAAGCTTTAAAGACCATTGGAATATATCCTAAATCGTGTAAATCCTCGATATGTTTTGTACCAACTTGGTTTTCTCCCAAATAGTTATTGATTCTTTTCGCATATTTTTTAACGACTTCCTCTTTTGGTTTTTTAAAAAAATATTCTTCAAAATCGTGAATAATATATTTTTTGATGAAATACTGAAGTCCGAAAAACACAACCTCGTCAAGTCCTTCAATTCTAGATTTTCTAGGTGTCCAGTTAGAGTATACAATTGTTGTTCCGTCTGGATATTGTCTTCTGTGGTCAACTTTGTAACCGTCAGTTAGTAATAATGGGTTCATATATTTTTATTTTAATTTTTCTGTTAATCGTTCTGCTAAATCTTTTATATCATTAGATCTTACTAATTTTTCAATCCATTTATTTGGAATATTTTCAATTCCATAATAAATACCGGCCAAACCTCCTGCAATTGCACCTGTAGTATCGGTATCTTCTCCTAAATTAACGGCTTTTAAAACAGTACCTTCGTAGGTGTTCAAATTTAAAAAACACCATAAACTGGCTTCTAAACTATGAAGCACATATCCTGATGAATAAATATGTTCTTCAAGATATTGTGAAATATCATTCTTTAAAATTCTATCGAATAACTGAATTTCCAAAGGATTAAATTTCTTATCCTTTAAAAATTCAGATATAATATCTTGCATCCTCGTGTAAGCTTCTATTTTATCATTCCCTTTTAAAATTTCTAAGCAATACACTACATATATGAAACATGAAAATACAGAACGAAAATGAGCATGGGTTATAGACGAAACTTGCTTAACCGTTTTATAAATTACTTCGATATCTTTTTCTTTTTGAAGATAAAAGGTCAAAGCCAAAATACGCATTAATGAACCATTCCCATTGTCTCCTTCAGAAAAACCGCCACATAAATCAGGCTCATGTCCTTTTGCTATATTAAGAATTGCATGTCTAGTAGCTATTCCAATATCAAAAACTTTCCCATGCGGAGTCCATAATTCTTCGCTATACCATCTGACAAAATTTTTGGCTATATCATTTAAGTCAAAACCTTTGCATAAGCTTTCGGCCAAACAAAAAGCAAGAGAACTATCGTCACTCCATGTCCCTTCTGGTTGACGGTGTGTACCAAAACCAAACATATCAGCAACAGGATTTCCTTTTAAATAAGTTCTTGATTTAAATTCAACAGGAACTCCCAAAGCGTCACCGATAGCTAACCCAAATAAACCTGATTCTATTTTATTTTTGATCATTCCTTCGCTTTCTTTCAGTCAAGTAAATTTTGTATTAACTCGTCCAATGTTTTAAACTGTTCTACTGAATATCTATTACATACAATATCAATGTTTCCTTTTCTCCAAAAATTTTCCTCTACCACAACTTTCATTTTATTGGTTTGAGCATAAAGTCCAAATTCAAGTAACGATATGGGTGACATAGTATTTTCTGCAAAAAACATAATAATTATATCTGCTCTTTCTAATGCATTAAGTTCCCAATTGACTTGCTCTTTAAAATTAGGATTTTCTATGGTTTGCGACCAGCTGCTGTCCCACTCGCTTCTTCTTGGATTAAAAATTACAAATTGATCTTGCAACAATTCTTCGCAGTGTTTTTGCCAGTTTATTGCTTTATCCATTTCTATTGAACCAGCCAGAAAAATGGTTTTTGCATCGATGTGTAAAGGAATGTCTTCCGGTGCTTTGTAAATTCTTTTCATTACTCTATTTATTTCTTCCTTTTTCATTTGGATAAAATGTCTGCACAACATCACTCTGCCAAAATTTCTTTTTTTCTACATCAATACAAGTTAATTTTCCATAAAAACCAGCTCCAGTATCAATATTCCACACATTACAACCTTGCATTGGCACTTCAACATTATAATGAAGTGTTGGTGTATGCCCAATATAAATTTCATTATAAAGTAATAATCTTTTTGGGTACGAAAGTGAATCTTTTTTGATTCTCTTATCCATTGTCAAAGCCATTTCCCAAAGTGTTCTGTCCCAAGAATAGTTTGTTTTGTAATGTTCTTTTTCTGGTCCATGCATGGATGAAAAACCTGCGTGAATAAACAAATTATTATTTTCATCTACAAAGTAATCTTTCATAGCGTTGAAAAAATGAAGATGTTTTTCTTTTTCCGAAGACTCAATATCGGTATAACTTTCTATAGTCGATTTTCCTCCATCTAAAAACCAAATATCATTTACGATATCTTTTTCTAACCATTCCTGACACCAGGCATCATGATTCCCTTTTATAAAAATGCATTCTTGTTTTTGGGATAAATCAATAAGAAAATCAATTAATTGTTTTGATTCGCTCCAACCATCGACATAATCTCCCAGAAAAATAAATCTGTCATTTTGAGAATAATCAATACTTTCTAATAACTGAATTAATGCTTTTAATCCGCCGTGAATATCTCCAAAAACTAAAGTTCTTTTCATGATTTAAATTCGATATACTTTGCCGGAACTTCATCCGTAAGCCAAACGTTATTTTCAGACAAATAAAATTTGAATCCGTCTCTGTGCATTGCTCCGCTTCTAACGGTTAAAATTTGAGGAACTCCACGTCTGCTTCCTACTTTTATTGCCGTTTCTTTGTCTTTGGAAAGATGTACGTGCTGACGGCTCATTTTTTTCAAACCTTCTTTCTGGATGTTTTCCATAAACTTTCCAACGGTTCCATGGTATAAATATTCTGAAGGTTCTGTTTCCGATAAATTCAGTTCAACCGAAATAGAATGTCCCTGACTTGCACGGATTTTGGTTTTATCTTCGTTATAAGCGAAACGTTTTTTATCATTGTTTTCTACAACGTAATCTAAAAGTTCGGCAGTCATCTGATTTTGACTTCCTTTTTTATTACATTTTATAATTAATTCTTCAACATCTGCCCAGCCGTTTTCGTCTAGTTTTAATCCGATTTTTTCTGGTGAATGTCTAAGTACTAAACTTAGAAATTTACTTACTGTTTTTGCTGTATTTTCATTCATGATTTCCAGAAATTTTTAGTTTTTTATTCAATTCTTCATCTTGAAAGACCAAAGGCTTCTCGGCAGGAATCAACAGATTTTCCAATTGTTTTTTCTGAACAAACTCATATTGTTCTTGTACAAAACCTGAAATATCTTCAATTAGCAGAATATCTTCTTTGGCAAAAGATTTAATAAAATCATCTCTTAAACCAATTTGTATTGCTCTTCTTTCTAATTTTCCTCCGTAAGGATCATGATCTGGATCCCACTGCAATCTTACCGAAGATGTTTTTACTTCTGTCTGCCATTCTTCATAACTTTTCCCAAGTGATGAATCGTGAGTAGAATAAACTGCATTTTGCAAGTACTTTTGAAATGCATCTATTTTAAGATGAATTGCTAAAACTACTTCTTGTCTTTCTTTAGTTCCCCAGCCGTTTCGATACATCATCCAAAGGAAATTTGGTTTAATCCATGTCATTCTTTCCAAACTGAATGCTCCTCCAAAAAACTGATTCTTTGCGGCAAATTCGCCTATTTCTTTTCTGTACGACTGATAAACAATTATTTCTTTATCATCGTATTGAGCCATTATATGATAACCTGATTTTGGCCATTCTTCTATTTGCTCGTTATATTTTTTTAATTCTATTTTCATTTTGTAAATACACAATAACGTGATTGTGTTTATTTTTTAATCATTATTTTGTTGATCAAACGTTCCTATGGAACGTAAATACAACCTGATAACATTTTATTCTACCGATGAAATGTTCCTATGGAACATCTATAAAATGTTTTTGTAAATCTGATAATTTTCATCATCGAAGCAGACAAAAATTACCTTTTCTATTTCTGAAATTCTTTCAAAATCTTTTACCGTTCTTACTGCTATTTCTGCTGCTTTATCTTTCGGAAAATGATAAATACCAGTACTAATATTCGGGAAAGCAATAGTTTTTATTCCGTTTTGAATAGCAAGGTTTAAACTATTTTTATAACAATCAGCTAACAATTTTGATTTCTCTTCTTTATCGCCATTCCAAACCGGGCCAACAGTATGAATAACATATTTAGAAGGTAGGTTTCCTGCGGTTGTTATAACCGCTTCACCCGTTTTACAGCCGCCTTGTTTATTTCGAATCTGAATACATTCATCTAAAATTGCTTTTCCTCCTTTTCTGTGAATCGCGCCGTCAACTCCGCCTCCACCCAACAAAGAAGTATTTGCAGCATTTACAATCGCATCAACCTGAATCTCTGTTATATCTGCTTTTAGAAGTTCTAAAATCATTTTTTAAATTCATTTAATTTGTTCCTTAGTCCGACATTTGAACTTATTACTGAACGATCTGTGAAATCCACTTTTACTATTTCAATTTCTCCAATAATATTAGAATTGAAATCGTTTAAATCTTCTGACGGAATCCAAAGTTCGTTATGATTTTTATCGCCTACATTTTGAACTTCATATTTCTCCAAAAAAGAGGTTTTGACTTCAAAAGCGGTGACTATTGCAATAAAACCTGAAAATTCATCAACGGTATTCCATTCTAAAGCAATTTGTTCTGCATATTGTTGATTCATTACAGGATAAAAAATGGGCTGCCAATCTAATCTTGGTGGAAAGGCTTTGTAATCCAAATCTGCAATAAGCTCCATTTCTTTCAATCCAACCGGACGATATAATCTTGTTGTTTCCATAATTTATTTCAATTCATTCCTAACTTCCATCAAAGCAAAACCTAAAAGATTCAACCCCTTCCATTTTTCAGGATTTGAAGCATCTGTATGATCGCTCGCCATTCCAATTCCCCAAATTGGATCAACCGGACTTGCTTCAACTAAAACCCGATCTTTTGTATTTAGTAAAAATGTTTTTAAATCCCGATTCTGACTGAACTTATGATAATTCCCTTGTTTTACAATCTCGTATCGGTTTTCTAACCAAAGTTTTTCGTCATAATTTCTAACTTCTCTTCCTAACTTTTTGGCTTCGGCCGGAGAATCTGCTTCTAGAATTTTTTCTAAGATTTCTTCATCCTGAAACAATTCTGCTTTTTTTGCCATCATCCAGTGTTCAGCCGTTTTATAGGTTACTTTTTCAACTTTAAAAGAACTTAACCACCATTGACTGAAACAGGTTTTGGTAATTTTTCCGTCTTTATTAGCCTGATGTCCCCAGAAAAATAAAAACTTACTTTCTGGAGCTATATCTTGAATATTGTATTTCATATTAATTGATCTAATTTGATTTGGAAAACTCTTTCATCATCAAAATCTTTGAAAGAATTTGTGGTAAAGATTTTGTCAAAGCAATCCAGAACTTCAAAACCTTTATTGAAAATTCCGTGGCTTACCGCTAAGTATAATTTTCCGACATTTTTCTTTTTTAATTCTTCGGCAAGTCCAACAAAAGTTCCGCCGCCGTCGCAAATGTCATCTACAATTAAGCAGTCAATTCCGTTTAAATCGTCTTCATAAACTTTAAAACCAGATAATTTACCTGTTTTTACGTCTCGGCTTTTACTGCATTCTACCACATCAATTCCGCCTAAAAATTCAGAAACTTTGTAGATTTTCTTTAAAGCTCCTCCATCTGGAGAAATTAATTTTACGTTTTCACCAATGATTTTTAAAATCTGCTGAATAAAGGTATGGTTCGGAATTACAGTACAATTGTTTACCAAAGCCGGAGTAACTTCAGAATGTGCATCAAAAACAAAAACTTTGTTCAACTGAAGTCCGTTTATAATATCAGCATACACTTTTACAGATAAAGGTTCGCCGGGAATCATAACACGATCTTGTCTTGCAGCAGGGAAATACGGAATAAACAAATCGATGATTTTAACGTCCATTCTGCGTAAAGCATCAACTGTAATACACAACAAACCTAAATTGTTGAAAGAATTTAATCTGTGTGTAATTGTTATTTTTTGATTGCTATCAAAATTGGGATTAATTTTTATGTGTGGTTCTCCTCCAGAAAATGTAAAACTTTGAAATTTGATTTCTTTCTGATTTTGGAAAGGAGCGAATTTTGGGTCGAGATTTAGTATCATGGTTTTTTAGTTTGCGTTAATTATACGCAAATGTAGAATTAAATTTTAAATAAACAATTTATTTTGTGTAAAAATTACGCAAACTTTATTTCGAAGTGAAAGCCATTATCAATTAACTCGTTATATTTCAACTTATTGAATCTAAAAAGTTTTGCTGGTCTTCCGTTTTTTATAGGAGAAAAATTATCCGTTTGCTCTAAAATTCCGTAGCTGAGAATTTTTTTTCTGAAGTTTCGTCGGTCAATTTCTTTTTCTAAAATGGTACAATATAGGTTTTCAAGATCCGAAAACAAGAATTCTTCCGGCAGCAAATCGAATCCAATGGGTTCATAAGTCAGTTTTGCTTTTAGCCTTTCGATACCTTTTTTTAAAATTAAATTATGATCAAATGCCAGAGACGGAATTTCATCAATTTTAAACCATTGTACTCTTTCGGCATCAGTATCGGCTTTAATTTCCAAATTTGAGGCATCAATTAAAGCATAGTATGCCACCGAAATAACGCGATTTCTGGAATCGCGATTAATATCATCTCCAAATGTGTACAATTGTTCCATAAAAGTCAATTGCACATTGGTTTCTTCATGCAATTCTCGAATAACTGCATCTTTCAAAGATTCATTGTCCTGAACTAAACCTCCCGGCAAAGCCCAATATTTCTCTGAAGAACCAAATTGCTGTTCGATTAACAATACATATAAACCACTGCTTTTATAACCAAAGACAATAGCATCAACAGCAATTCTAATATTTTGCAATTTTTCCATACTTAAAAATCATATTCGAACAAATATAACGAATGAGAGTCAATTTTATAATTTAATGCTGAAACATAAATTACAAAATTGACTCTCATTAAATAACTTTTTTATCTAATTTATAGTAACACTTCGCTTAGGAACCGAAGTACATGTCGCAGCATCTTTACTTATCGTTACCTCAGCTTTTACTTAGTATGTTCCCTCAGCAGTGTATGTATGAGTAACTTCAGTTCCAATTCCTGTGGTTCCGTCTCCAAAATCCTATTTAACAAAAGTCAGAGTTTCAGTTCCGTTATAAATAGCGGAATAATTCATTTTCAAACTATAATCTATTTCCAAAGAACAGTTTTAATTCTTTCTCAATAATATCAAAAAAAGATTTCAAATTATTGTTTTTTGGAGTCAATAAATACACAAATTCTTCAGGAACATGAAAACTGTTCCAAACTAACTGGAGCTTATTTTCTTTAATAAAATTTCTGGCATTACAATTCCATGTGGCAGCTATTCCCTCATTTTTAGCTAAAAGTCTAAGCATTTCAGATTCTGAAGGAATAATGTAATTCGGAACCATCGATGGTCTTTTTTTATTGAAAGCATGCAACCAGAACAGTTTTATATGCGGAATACGAGCGTCGTGACTATACCACTTTTGTGCATTAAGCCATTGCTCTATTTCATTGAAATCATCTGCTTTTAATTTTTGGCGGAATTCCGTTATATCCAAACTCGTTGGAGCAACAAGAATCAATTTAATTTTGCCGACAATTTCATAAGTAGTATCAAAAGTGTCAAATCTTTTTGTGGTAATGGCAAAATCTAATTTTTTAGCATCCACTAAGGCAAAAAGTTCATCATTTTCTGCAAAAGTAAAATCTATTAAATCAAATTTTGCAATTAAAAGAGCTCCAACGCAGTCAAATAAATGTCTTGAAATTCCAACCGAAATTAATCGGTTTGCATCTTCTGCCTTTGCCCTGAAACCAGTTTCAACACTTTCGAGTCTGTCAAGCGCGTCTATTATTAAATTATTCAGTAACTTAGCGTATTCAGTTGGTTCTACGCCCTTTGACTTTCGATTAAATAATTTATTCCCAACATGAGCTTCAAGCATAGAAATCTGCTGACTTACGGCTGGCTGGCTCATAAATAACTCTTTTGCAGCGACAGAAAAATTTCCATTTTTATAGACTGCCTTAAAAGTTCTGTACCATTCTAAATTGACCATGACATAAATTTATTTATGACAAACATAGTTTATTTTATTTTTACTGATATCACTTAAGACGTAAATTTGTCAAAAAATTTAATCTTATGAAAAAAATAGCACTACTCGCAATAATTGCAATTACAGCCACAAGCATTTCTGCATTGGCACAAAAATCAAATAAAAAAGGTATGAAAAAAGTATTATTTGTTGTGACCAGCAATGATAAACTGGGCAACACAGGAGAAAAAACCGGATTTTGGTCAGAAGAACTAGCTGCGCCTTATTACGAATTATTAGATCAGGGAGTTGAAATAACAATTGCATCTCCGCTTGGAGGCCAACCACCAATTGATCCAAAAAGCTCTGATCCAGCTTCAGCAACTGAAGACACAAAACGTTTTGATGCAGATAAAGTTTTACAAGAAAAACTAAAACATACGTTAAAACTTTCAACAGTAAATCAAAAAGATTACGATGCGGTTTTTTACCCAGGAGGTCACGGTCCGCTTTGGGATTTAGTAGAAGACAGAAATTCGATCACTTTAATCGAATCTTTTTACAATCATAAAAAACCAGTTGCTTTTGTTTGTCATGCGCCTGCCGTTTTGAAAAACGTAAAAGTTGATGGGCAATATCTGGTAAAAGGGAAAAAAATAACCGGTTTTACTAATGAAGAGGAAGAAGCAGTAGGATTGACAAAAGTAGTTCCGTTTTTATTAGAAGACGTTTTAGCATCAAACGGCGGAATTTTTTCAAAAGGACCAAACTGGCAGCCATACGCAGTTGAAGACGGACTTTTAATCACAGGACAAAATCCAGCTTCATCTAAATTGGTCGCTGGAAAATTGCTAAAAAAATTAAAATAAAAGGTACTAAGGTTCTGAGTGGCTAAGATTCTAAGTTCTTTTAATCATAGCTACTTAAGAATTCGGTATTTAATAATAATTACAAAGAATAATAACCCGATACTAAGATTCAGACGCTAAGTAAAAACTTAGAATCTCCAGAACCTTAGCATCTTAGAACCTTAAAAAAAATGCTAAACTTTGAATTGTATAATCCGACGAATTTAATTTTCGGAAAAGGGCAAATAGAAAAGCTTTCGACTTTAGTTCCAAAAAATGCTAAAATATTATTGGCTTATGGCGGCGGAAGTATTTTTAAAAACGGAATTTACGATCAGGTAATCCAAAATCTAAAAGGATTTGAAATTGTGGAATTTGGCGGAATCGAACCAAATCCACGATTTGAAACTTTAATGAAAGCTGTCGATATAATAAAAAGAGAAAAAATCGATTTTATTCTTGCTGTTGGTGGTGGATCTGTAATTGATGGAGTGAAATTTATTTCTGGCGCTGTTAATTTCGAAGGAAATCCGCTTGATATTCTTCAAAAAAGAATTTTGATTAAAGAAAACGCAATACCTTTTGGAACCGTTTTGACACTTCCGGCAACAGGAAGTGAAATGAATTCTGGCTACGTGATAACTATTGAAGCAACTCAGGAAAAATTAGCTTCTGGCGGAAGCGCTTTATTTCCTCAATTCTCCATTTGCGACCCAACTGTAATAGCTTCTTTACCAAAAAGACAAATCGAAAACGGTGTTGTAGATGCTTATACCCATGTTATGGAGCAATACTTGACGTATCCGCATGATGCTTTTCTTCAAGACAGAATTGCAGAAGGAATTTTACAGACTTTAATTCAGGTTGGTCCTGGTGTAGTCAAAAATCCAACAGATTATACTTTGGCTTCTAACTTTATGTGGAGCTGTACAATGGCTTTAAACGGATTAATTCAAAAAGGTGTTCCAAGCGATTGGGCAACACATATGATTGGTCACGAATTGACAGCTTTATACGAAATTGACCATGCAAGAACTTTGGCAATTATTGGCCCAAGTTTGTATACCGTAATGTTTGAAACTAAAAAAGGAAAACTGGCTCAATACGGAAGACGCATTTTCAATCTAACAGGTTCAGATGACGAAGTGGCAAAAGAAGCAATCAACAAAACCGTTGAGTTTTTCCACACAATGGGAATGGACACCAAACTTTCGCAATACACAAGAGAATACTCAAATACAGCAGATTTTATTGTAAATCGTTTTGACGAAAGAGGCTGGAAAGGTTTAGGCGAAAATCAATTGGTTACGTTAGAAAAAGTAAAATCAATCGTAGAATTGAGTTATTAAACTTTAAAAATTAACTAAATCAGAAAAGGCGTTCTTAAAGTAACTTTAGGAACGCCTTTTCACAATACTAAAACAAAACTAACTAACTCAATTTTTATTAAACTCATTAAAATTTTAATTTATAAACAGTTACAACGTAAGGTTAGTTGTTTTATTGTGTACAACGTAAAATATTTTTTTGTTTTTTTTCTAACCACTTGAAAAACCGCGGTATTTAAAGGCGTTTTTCAAATTTCTTAAATCAGATTTTGTATTATTACTACATTATTAAGTACTTTTGTTTTAAATTATTAAAATAATGAGCGAAAATTTAAAATTTGCAGTAATTGGTGGAGGAAGCTGGGCAACTGCAATTGCAAAAATGTTATGCGTAAATCAATCTGAGATTGCATGGTACATGCGCAACGATGCTGCGATCGAGCACATTCAAAAATACAAACACAACCCAAACTATTTAAGTTCAGTAGAGTTTGACACTAAAAAACTTAAATTAACCAACAATATCAACGAAGCAATTGAATATGCCGATTATTTAATATTCGCTATCCCATCTGCCTTCTTAGATGCCGAAATGAAAAACATGACGGTTTCTTTATCAGACAAAATTATTTTCTCGGCAATTAAAGGAATCGTTCCTGAAACAAGCTTAATTGTTGGAGAACATTTCCATATTCAATATGATATTCCATATTACAATATTGGTGTTATTACAGGTCCTTGCCACGCAGAGGAAGTGGCGCTAGAAAGACTTTCTTATTTGACAATTGCTTGTGGCGATCCTGAAAAAGCCTGCAACGTTGCCAAATCACTTTCAGGAAATTACATTAAAGCTAAAATTTCAGACGATATTATCGGAACTGAATATGCGGCGATGTTGAAAAACATTTACTCTATTGCTGCCGGAATAGCTCATGGTTTAGGTTATGGCGATAACTTTCAATCGGTTTTAATGAGTAATGCGATTCGTGAAATGAAGAAATTCATCAGAAAAGTGCATAAAATGAAACGTAACATCAATGATTCGGCTTATTTGGGCGATTTATTGGTTACTGGATATTCCGTTTTCTCAAGAAACCGAATGTTCGGAAATATGATTGGAAAAGGCTATACCGTAAAAAGCGCAATGATGGAAATGAGCATGGTTGCCGAAGGTTATTATGCAACAAAAAGTGCTTATAAACTAAATCAAGGTTATGGTGCAAAAACACCAATTATAGATGCCGTTTATGCTGTTTTATACGAAGGAAAAGACGCGAAATCTGTATTTAGGAAATTGACTGAATCTTTGGATTAAGTTTTTAGAAAAAAAGAAGCAAGAAACAAGAGAAAAGACTTGTTCTCTTACAAATAAAAAAGAGCCAAACTGAATTTTAGTCTTGGCTCTTTCTCTTTATTCTATTTCTATGAAGTTTTCCTTCTTGTTTCTTACTTCTTTTTTCTCTACTTAACCATCACGCCCTCAACAAACAAAATCGGCACTTCTTCCGTATTATTTTCGTTGATTAGGTTCGATTTAAAGATGAATTTCTTGTCGTATAAAGTATTCCCGATGAAGAAAGTCACCATGAATTCATTATTCAAAACCAAAAGACTTTTCTCAATCATTTCGATTTTAACAACAGAAACCGAAGGAACTTCAACAAATGCATGACGCAGAATCGAAGTTTTTTTCATTTCACCATCAATCGTTCCAAATGCTTTTGAAACAACCATCACGCTGTCTAAATTAAAGTCGCTATCGTTTACCAGATATGCGTACCACACTTTTTCCATAAAATCGTCGCTCCACTCCTGCACCGCTGCAAGAAACACGTTTTCAACTTCTGGAATTATTATATCTTTTTTCATGTTAGTCAAAAGTTTAAAAGTCGAAAAGTCGAAAGCCACAAAGTAAAGACTTTATGACTTTCGACCTTAGACTTTCGACTTAAATTATATATTTGATTTGAACTGCTCTAAGAAACGAACATCGTTTTCATAAAACATTCTGATATCGCCAATTTGGTATAAAAGCATTGCGATACGCTCTACTCCCATTCCGAAAGCGAATCCGTTGTATTCATCTGGATTGATATCGCAGTTTTTAAGAACGTTTGGATCTACCATTCCGCAACCTCCAATTTCCAACCAGCCAGTTCCTTTTGTAATTCTGTAATCAGTTTCGGTTTTTAATCCCCAATAAATATCAATTTCAGCACTTGGTTCTGTAAATGGGAAATAAGACGGACGAAGACGAATTTTAGATTTTCCGAACATTTCTTTAGTGAAATAAAGCAATGTTTGTTTCAAATCAGCGAAAGACACATCTTTGTCAATGTATAGTCCTTCCACTTGATGGAAAATACAGTGCGAACGAGATGAAATCGCCTCGTTACGGAAAACACGTCCCGGAGAAATAGTACGAATTGGCGGTTTGTGATTTTCCATATAACGCACCTGAACAGATGATGTATGCGTACGCAACAGCACATCAGGATTTGTCTGAATGAAAAATGTGTCCTGCATATCACGCGCCGGATGATATTCTGGCAAGTTCAATGCAGTAAAATTATGCCAGTCGTCTTCAATTTCCGGACCTTCAGAAACATTGAATCCAATATTGGCAAAAATATCTATAATCTGATTTTTTACAATCGAAATCGGGTGACGAGATCCTACAATTACTGGCTCAGCAGCACGAGTCAAATCACCAAAGGCACCTTTAACTTCTTCTTTGCTTTCAAGCTCTTCCTGAATAACTCTAACTTTTTCTTCAGCAACAGCTTTTAAGGTATTGATTACTTGTCCAAAATCTTTTTTCTGATCATTTGGAATATTTTTAAACTCAGTAAAAAGTTCTTTTAATAACCCCTTACTTCCTAAATATTTAATTCGGAATTGCTCTAAAGATTCTTTATTTTTCTCATTAAAGGCCTTTGCTTCCTCTATATGTACTTTTATCTTATCTATCATTTTCCTTCGGTTCTTGAGAATACAAATTTAGTGTTTTTAGTTTAAAGTGTGCAGTCACAGTCACAGTTTTCAGTTTTGAAACCAATAATTCTGTAAACTACGACTATCACTGTAGCTAAAAACTACTCGATAAGGTTTCTTTCTAAAAAATAACTTACAATGGCTTCTTTCATCAAAACCGATTGTTCTCCGGCTTTCAATGGTGGCAATTGCTCTTTTATTTTGTAATGTGGCCATCCATCTTCATCAAAATATTCGAATTCATAAAATCCGTAAGGTTCTAATAATCGACATATTGCGATGTGCATTAAGTTCAGTTTTTCATCTTTTTTGAATTCACGGTGTATTTTCCCGAATTCCTGAACTCCAATAAGGTAAATTATGGCATCCAAATCCAGATCTTCGCCTTGCGAAAATTGATTTGAAAGTATATCAACGAGCTTTTCCCATCGCTCTTTTAGTTGTGTATCTCTAGACATTTTGATTATGATTTTAGATTGTAGATTTTAGATTGCTGATTAAAAATCTATTCTGAGGGGGCAGAATCGCAATCTGAACTCTAAATTTGAATTGCAAAGATACATAGTTCACTACATTGCACCTAAAAAAATAAACACATACCAAAAAAGCACTACAAAAAGCCTCTGAACGTTTGTCTCATTGAACCTCTGAACCTCAAAAAAAGCATATCTTTACGCCTCATTAAACACCAAACCAAAGCATGAGTTTTTTTGATATTATTGTAGGCGCACTTTTATGTTACAGTCTATACAAAGGCATAAAAAATGGTCTTTTTGTAGAAGTTGCTTCTTTTATTTCTTTGCTGTTAGGAATTTATCTTGCCATTAAATTTTCGTCATTAATGACCGGAGTGATTTCAAAACATGTTTCCTGGAATCCCACAAACATTCAAATTACGGCTTTTATCCTCACTTTTATTCTGGTTGTAATTGGTGTTTACTTTTTAGCCAAAATATTAACCGGAATTGCTGATTTTGCCATGTTGGGCTGGATGAACAAACTGGGTGGCGGGTTTTTTAGAATTTTAAAAAGCATCTTAATTCTGAGTATTTTTATTGCTTTGTTCGAAAAAATAAACTTCAACAATACTTTTGCCAAACAAGAAACTTTAGATAAATCTATTTTTTACAATCCGGTGAAAAAAGTAGCCGCTTTTGTGTATCCTTCCATCGAAAAATGGTACGAAAGTTTTAAAAAACATCATTCTGAGAAACCAGAAGAAAAAGAATAAAAAAATTATAACCGCATTCGATAAAGCCCCAGCGGAGCAAAATATTTATAGAAATAAAATTTACACAAAGAAAAAGAGTCCAAGGGGAGCAGCATAATTTATATTGTCATAACACATGTCGCTCCAATGGAGCTTCAATCGTAGATGTTCATCTTTTCTATAAACATTTCGCTTCTCCAAAGCTTTAAAAAACGAAACCCGACAGGCTTTAAAAACCTGTCGGGTTTACTATTGAGTTGTCATGCTGAGCGAAGTCGAAACCCTTACCAACTAATGTCTTTCTTCTCTCCTTTTTTCAAAACAACTTCCTGCTTTTTATCCCCGAAAATCAAAGTTGTTTTTCCGCCGATTTTAGAAGAAACGATCAATTTTTGAATCGTTTTATTGCTCCAGTTCATTTCAATTTCAAATCCGCCTCTTGCACAAATTCCTTTTACAGAACCTTCTTCCCAAGCGTCTGGCAAAGCAGGAAGTAAACGAATTTCATTTTCATCTGACTGAACCAACATTTCGGCAACGGCTGCTGCACCACCAAAATTTCCGTCAATTTGAAATGGCGGATGCGCATCGAACAAATTCGGATACGTTCCCCCTCCTCGTCTTGGTCTTTCGGTTTTCTTTTTATCTGGATCTACGTAACGTAGCAATTCACGATACATTTTATAAGCGCGATTTCCGTCCCAAAGTCGTGCCCAAAGATTAATTCTCCAACCTTTTGACCAACCTGTTGTTTCGTCGCCTTTTATTTCGAGCGTTTTTCTCGAAGCCTCAGCCAAATCTGGCGTTTTTAATGGCGTAATATGATTTCCTGGAAAAAGTCCGAATAAATGCGATTGATGACGGTGTTTTGGCTCGTTGTCATCCCAGTCAAAATACCATTCTTGCAAATTTCCTTTTTTACCAATTCGATACGGATGAAATTTCTCAAGCGCTTTTTCTAATTTTTCCCTAAAAGCAGCATCTGCATTCAGCACTTTTGAAGCTTTTATGGTTTTGTCAAAACATTCGCGAATCATTGCCAAATCTGCAGTGCCTCCATATAAAGTAGCTCCGACAAAACCATCTGCTAACTTATATTGATTTTCTGGCGAAGTAGATGGCGATGTTATTAAATTTCCATTTTTATCCGTCACAAGCCAGTTTAAGCAAAATTCGGCTGCACCTTTCATTAACGGATAACCTTCTTTTTTAAGATAAGCTACATCTTTTGTAAATATATAATGTTCCCAAATATGCGTACTCAGCCATGCGCCGGCTATTGGCCAACATGCCCACATAGGTTCTTCTTTTCCAAATTGTCCAACCGGATTGGTCATTGCCCAAATATCCGAATTGTGAGCGGCTGCCCAGCCTTCATTTATTCCATAAAAAGTCTTTGCCGTAACTTTTCCTGTTACAGAAAGATTTTTTATAAAACTCAAAAGTGGCAAATGCATTTCTGAAAGATTGGTATTTTCTGCCAGCCAATAGTTTTCTTCCAAATTAATATTCATTGTATAGTTACTGCTCCAAGGCGGATTCATATACGGATTCCAAAGTCCCTGCAAATTTGCTGGAACGCCAATTGTTCTGGATGAACTGATCAACAAATAACGTCCGAAATTAAAATACAGAATTTCCAGATTTTTATCTTCTTTCCCGTCGGCGTAACGTAATAAACGTTCATCTGTTGGTAAATCTGGCGCTGTAGTTTTTCCTAAATCTAAATTGACGCGATTAAAGAATTTTTGATAATCGGCGATATGAGATTCTTTTATTTTATCAAATGGTTTTGCGTACGCTTTATTCAAATTTTGCAATGCCATTGTAATATCATCTAAACCTTCAGTTGCCGGATTTTTATCAAAACCATTAAAACTGGTTGCAACTGAAACATAAATAATGGCTTCGGTTGCATCTTTTAAAGTTAAAGATTCCCTTGAGCTTGTAATTTTTCCGTCGGTTTTTTTGATTTGGACCAAAGTCGTAAATTTTGTTCCTCTTTCTTTTATGCTTAGGTATTTTGGCAAAACGGTATATCCTGCATTTTCGTGAATTGGCGCAGAGCCTTTCATTACCAAAATATTACCTTTCACTTCGACATTTGACTGTAAAAGGCTTTTTAAATTAATGTCAAAATTCAAAGCGCCTTTTTGATCGGCTGTTAATTTGATTATCATAATTTGATCAGGCGCTGACACAAAATATTCACGTGTATATTTTATACCTGCCATTTCGTAACTTACTTTTGAAATTGCATTTGAAAGATCCAGTTCGCGATGATAATTTACAGCGCTTCCTTTTTCGGAATTATTGATTTCTAATGTTCCTAAAGGCGCATACGATTCCGAGTTTTTGCCTTGAACTTTTTTGTTTAATTCTTCAGCAAGTTTATAGTTTTCATTTTTTAAAGCTTCGCGAATTGCCGGAATGTTTTTGTAAGCTTCCGGATTCATATTAGCATTAACAGGTTCACCCGACCAAAGCGTGATGTCATTCAGATAAATTTTATCTGAATTCGCACCACCAAAAACAGTTGCTCCCATTTTTCCGTTTCCTAAAACAAGACTTTCTTCAAAGAATTCTGCGGGTTGTTTGTACCATAAAATATTTTTGGTTTGCGCCGAGATGTTAATGTGGTAAAATGTGAGAAGTAGAAAGAGAAATGTTTTTTTTATGATTTTGGGATTCATAGGATTGTTGTTTTTGGTCATGTTTTTTACATCTGGTATTTCTGCAATCTTGTCATTCCGAGGAACGAGGAATCTTCGTTAGTAGCTCGACAAAGATTGAAGATTTACTTTGTGGAGTTTCCTCGTTTCCTCGGAATGACAAAACTATCGCGTTAATCTTGCAATAACAAATAATTATTCCTAACGGAAAATTTCTTATCACCTTTGTTCGCGTGAGGGATAGAAGCAAACTACCGAAGTAGTGCGTATAGCCCGGTCCAGTTTAGATAACGGGATCACGCCCAGAAATTTTTTACTAATCACTAAGGACTATTTACTAACTCTATATATTTCATTTGCCGAAATCATTTCCCAATTATCAGTTCTGAAAGGCGATGCCGGGAATTTTTCTTTATTGAAAAGATTAATTTGTGTGTCGTCGTCTGCCCAGCCGTAATGGACCGCAACAGGATTTTGAACCTGATCGCTGGAAACGATAATTTTGTTGTCTTTTATTATCGCTTTCGCGGAATGAAAAACTTTATCTGCGCCAGCGATTTCGAAACCTTTTAATTCATCGTTATTTGGCGTTGATAATCCGCTGCCGATGTGATCGAAAGTCAATATAATTTGATTTCCATTTATTTCCTGAGATTTATAAGTTGGACCGCTGAAAACTTGTTTTTTGTCGTAAATATTATTCAATGCAATTGCTGCCAAACGAAGTCCAACATCTTGTTTGTTAGTTGGGTGAATATCTTTTGCGTTTCCAATATCTGTGGTAACGGCCATTCCGGTATTCTTCAATTTTAAAGTTTCAGATTGTGCTTCGCGAAGTTCTGCCCAACGGCTTCCTTTTTTGCTGTTTCCTCCAAATTCATCAAAAGTAGATAATTGCACGAAGTAGAAAGGAAAATCGCCTTGTTTGAACTTTGTTCTCCAGTCTGTAATCATTAACGGAAATGCTTTTTTGTATTGATTTGCTCGCCAAACATTAGTTTCGCCCTGATACCATAAAACACCTTTTATTGCATAAGGAATTAACGGATTTACCATTGCATTGTACAATAATGACGGATAACTATTTGGCGATAAAGCTGTTTTTACAACAACTACTCTGAATTTCCATTTTCCGTCAAGCGGAATAACTTTGCTTCCTAAAGTTAACTTTAGATTTTCCGATTCTCCATAAATACCTCCGCCTCCGCCGTTATCGACAATTCTCACGGCAATTACATTTTTTCCTTCTTTTAAAACATTTTCTGGTATTTGATAAATACGTTTGACATCATATTGAAAATTTTTTCCAACTTCAATTCCGTTTACGTATGTAATATCTTCGTCGTCGATTTTTGCTAAACTCAACGTTGCTTTATTTTTAATATCTTCTGCAGAAAGTGTAATAGTTTTTCGCATCCAAACTACGCCGTCTAAATCGCCAAGATGTTGACTTTCCCATATGCTTGGCGTATTTAATTCGCCCCAGGAATTATCGTCAAAAGAAAGTTCTTTGAACGTATTTTCATTTGCTGTGCTTACTGGAGTTCCTTGAATTTTCTCAATTCTCTCGCTCATACGTTTTGCGTACAATTTTGAAATAGAATCGACATTCATAACCGGAACATCGGCAATCATGTTTTTGAATTCATCGCTTTTTTCAAATGCTTCACGGCTCGTCCAGGTTTCAACATTGGTTCCACCCCAAGATGTATTGATAATTCCGATTGGGATTTTTAATTCCGAATATAATTTTCGTGCAAAATAAAATCCGACTGCAGTGAAATTACCAACTGTTTCTTTGCTTGAAGCTTCCCATTTTCCGGCTTTTAAATTATCTTTTGGTATTCCACTAAAATCTCGCTCAACACCAAAATGACGAATCATAGGATATTCAGCATTGTTTATTTCTTTTTCTGCATTCACAGTTTTAGAAACCTGAAATTCCATGTTCGATTGTCCGCTGCAAATCCAGACTTCACCAACTAAAACATTTTTAATCGTGATTTTATTTTTCCCGATAATAACAAGTTCAAGAGGTCCGCCGGCTTTTTCAGCATCTAAATTGACAGTCCATTTTCCGTTTTTATCGGCCTGCGTTTTTTTGATTTGTTTATTGAAATGAATTTCTACTTTTTCATTGGCATCAGCAAAACCCCAAACCGGAATTGCTTTATTGCGTTGCAACACCATTCCGTCTGAAAATAGTAGCGGCATTTTTACATTGGCGTTTGCCATTATGCCACATAGAAGTAAAAGAAAGAGTGTGATTTTTTTCATTTTTTCTAATATAAAATTAAACCATATAAGGAATATAAGAGATTTAAGTTCAGCCTCACGGTTAGCTTAAATCTCTTATATTCCTTATATGGTAAATTTACTGTTTTCTTTTTACTGAATTGTTATAGCAATCTCAGTTTTGATATCTCTTGATGAATTTCCGATTTTTAAAGTATATTTTCCTGATTCGACTGTCCATTTTTTTGCTGAAACATCATAATACGCTAATTCTTTTACCGGAATTTGGATCGTAACCGTTTCTGAACTGCCCGATTTTACTAATACTTTTTTGAAACCTTTTAACTCTTTTGAAGCGCGGGTTACTTTAGAATCTGCTTTTGAAGAATATACCTGAACAACTTCTTTTCCGTCAACTTTTCCGGTATTTTTTACATCAGCAGAAAGAGAGATAATTTCATTTGAAGCATATGAAGTTTTGTCTGTTTTACCATTTTCTAAAGCAAAAGTGGTGTATGACAATCCGTAACCAAAAGGAAATAATGGCGCAATATTTTTAGTATCAAACCAACGGTATCCAATCAAAAGTCCTTCGGCATAATTAACCGATCTTCCTCCTGGGAAACTGTTTGTAGCATGCGCTGGTGAATCCATAATATTTTTAGGCATTGTCCAAGGCAGTTTTCCTGACGGATTTACTTTTCCTAAAATAACATCGGCTAAAGCATTTCCTCCTTCAGAACCATTAAACCAGCTCCAAACCACAGCAGGCGATTTTTTAGTTACTTCATCAATATCAAATGGCGCGCCGGCAATCATAACTACAATAGTTCTTGGATTTACTGCCAATACTTTTTTGATTAATTCTTCCTGTCCAAAAGGCAATTTCAAAGTTCTTCTGTCAGAAGCTTCAGTTTCATAATCACGATTTGAACCTGCAAAAATCACCGCAACATCCGATTTTTTAGCCGCTTCAACAGCTTCTTGCACTTTTGCCGGATCTAATTCGTCAATAGTTACCGGACCGTTTAATGTAATATCGCCTAATTTTCCTTTATTTTTTTCGTCATAACGTTCTAAATAACCTTCAGCATAATTGATTTTTATTGAAGAAGGCAATCTGTTTTTCAAACCTTCAAGTGGCGTAACTTCTCTTTTTGTTTTTACTCCCGCTCCAAATCCACCTAAAGAATTTTTCTTCACTGCATTGTTTCCAATTACAGCAATAGATTTAACGCCGTCCAGTTTTAATGGTAAAGCATTATTATTGTTTTTCAATAATACAATATCTTCTGCTGCAATTTTGTAAGCATCTTGGTAATGCGCTTCTGTTGCAATACTTCCTTTTGCTCGTTCGCCTCCGCCCATTGCTTTTACTTGGAACAAAACTCTTAAAATGCGTTTTACATGCAGATCAATTTCAGATTCTGAAATTTCTCCGGCTTTTACTGCCGCAATTAATTTATCTGCCAGGAAAAATTCGTTGAATGGTTTTGGTGTTCCCATTTCAATATCCAATCCACTTTTTAGAGATTTTACTGTTGAATGTACCGCAGCCCAATCAGAAACGACAACGCCTTTAAATCCCCATTCATCACGAAGGATTTTATTTAGCATATAATCGTTTTCACATAAATATTCACCTCTCAATTTATTGTAAGCGCCCATTATTGCATACGATTTTGCTTCTTTTACTGAAGCTTCAAACGCTGGAAGATAAATTTCACGAAGCGTTCTTTCATCAATTTGAACATCTACAAAATCACGATTTGTTTCCTGATTGTTTGCTGCATAATGTTTCACACAGGCCATTACATCTTTTTCCTGAAGTCCAACAATCAAAGGCACAGCAATTTTCTTATTCAAAAACGGATCTTCGGACATATATTCATATGTTCTTCCTCCAAGTGGCGTTCTAACCATATTGATGGCTGGCGAAAGCAACATGTCTTTATCTCTTGCTCGAAGTTCTTCTCCCAAACTATTTCCGAAAGTATGCGCCATTTCAGCATTCCAAGTCGCAGCCAAACCGCCTCCAGCTGGGTAATAAGTTGCAAAATCATTTGTTAATCCGGCTGGTGCCCAGCTGTCTCTGGAGATTTCCTCACGAACTCCAAGTGGACCATCGGCCATTTTTAATTCCGGAATACCTAAGCGTTCAACAGCTCCGGTACTGAACATGCTATTTCCATGTAGCATCCCGATTTTTTCCTCAAGTGTCATTTGAGAAACTAATTTATCTATTTCGGCATCGTGTTCTGAACCGATTTCTTTTCCTTTATATTCCTCTATCTGTGCATTTTCTGAAGTAGCTGTTTTTGCATCATTTTTACAAGAAGTAAATAATACAAAAACCAGAGCTGCAGACAGGTATATCATTTTGTTTTTCATTGATTGTGGTTTTTAGTTTTTGATAGTTATGTTTTTTTTAAATCTAAAATAATTATAATTTCTTGAATCTTATTGCCGCGCCACCAGCTCCTCCTAAATGCAATTTCAGAACATCTGAAGCTTTTACTGTCTTCTTTGAAATTGCAACGGCTTCCGGGTTGTGTTTTTGATCAGTTTTTTCGGCATCAACATAAATCTGTGCCTCGTAATTTGCATTAGAATCTAAGAAAGAAAGTGAAATTTCAAGCGCTCTTGGTTTTTCATTTGTCAAAGCTCCTAAGTACCAATCGGCGCTGTTTCTATCTTTTCTTGCCGTTGTGATATATTCACCAATTTTTCCTTCTAAGATTTTAGTGTCTTCCCAATCTGTTGGAACATCTTTTAAGAATTGTAAAGCTGGTTTTCCTTCGTAATTTTCTGGAAGATCGGCCAACATTTGAATTGGCGAATAAATTGTTACATACAATGCCAATTGCTGTCCAACTGTTCCCTGAATTCTTTTTCCCGGATAACCTTGTTTTACCTCAACATCAAAAATTCCAGGCGTAAAATCCATTGGTCCGGAAAGCAATCTTGTAAACGGAATAATAGTTAAATGGTTTGGCGGATTTCCTTCGCTCCAGGCGTTGTATTCTTGTCCACGCGCTGCTTCTCTTGAAACCATGTTTGGATAAGTTCTACGTTCTCCGGTATCTTTTATTGATTCGTGAAATAAAACGGCTAAATTATATTGTGCTGCTTTTTCTAAAATATATCTGAAATAATTTACTCCAAATTGCCCAAAGTGCATTTGTTTCATATTTAATTTAGAACCTACGTGACCAATTTTTACGGTATGAATTCCGAGTTTTTTGTATAATTCAAAACCATCGTCAACTTGTTTTAAATAGTTGATTAAGTTGGACCCTGTTTCGTGGTATCCGATCAATTCAATATTGTTTTTCTTTCCGTATTCCACGACTTTTTCTAAATCGAAATTATCTGCGGTTTTGGTGAAACTGAACATATGCATTCGGTTTTCATACCAACCCGGCGTCCAGCCTTTGTTCCAGCCTTCGATCAATAAATGATGGAAACCTTCTTTGGCAGTAAAATCGATATATTCTTCGGCATGTTTGGTTGTTGCGCCTTGTTTTTCACTTTCCCAAAAAGTGTATTTCCCAATATGCATTCCCCACCAAATTCCTAAATATTTATAAGGTTTAAAATAGCTGTTTGTGTTTTTTAATTTATTTGGCTCATTTAGGTTCAAAACCAAATATGAAGTAATCAATTCTCCCGGATTTTCGCCAATTTGAATGGTTCTCCAGGAAGAAGTAAACGAATCTTTTACACGAACTTTTACACCATCGGCCCACGGCACTAAATCTGATTTTAATTCTGTTCCTTTATTATTTACCAAAGTCATACTGGCAAAATCTACCAAATTTGCTTCGTGAAAACTTAAGGCTAAACCACTTTTACTTTCAATTGTTAATGGAGTTAAAACGGTATCAAGCGTACTTACCGGAGCATCTTTAAAAAGATATTCGTCGCGGTTTTCCCTGTTTGCCGGAATCCACCACGCTTTTCCATCTTCTTTTAAGTTAAAAGTCGTTTTTTCATCCATAATGAAAATACTGTCTTTTACATTTTGTTTTGGATAAACATATCTAAAAGCGATTCCGTCATCGAAAGCTCTAAACTGAATTTCCAAATTGCGTTTGTTGCCACTTTTTTGCTGTAATTGAACTGAAAGTTGATTATAATGATTCCGAATATTTTTCTTTTCTCCCCAAACTTGTTCCCAAGTTTCATCAAATGTTGAAGTTTTAACTCCTTTAATTTCAAGATTTGAACTTAAATCTTCATTTCCTTTCAATACAAATCCCATATCCGATGGAGAAATCACTTCGATTTTTCCGTGTGAAACAGCATATTTTGGCGCGTTTTTTACCAGTTCGAATTTGATTTTATTTTGTCCGTTTGGCGATGCTAATTCATAAACATTTTTGTTTTTCTGACCAAAGCCAATTGAAACTGAAAGTACAAAAGCAGGAAGAATGAGATATTTTTTCATGATATTTTTTTTAATTCATTTTTAATAAATCGGACGAAAATTAGGCTTTCGCCCGATTTAGAAACTCAATAAAAACTATTTTTTGTTGGCTATTCTCTAAAACAGACAACTATATATTTAAAATAATTGAACTATCATTTCAAGACTATATATTCTTCTTTTACTTCTTCTAAATATTTAAAGCCTATAAACTTATTATTCTGCTGTAATTACAATTGTTGCCGATTTTAATCCGTTTGCTTTAGCGGTTAGTTCCAATCTTCCCGATTTAGTATCCGATTGAACGATCACTAAGCATTTTCCGTTCAAAGCAGTATGTTTTGAACCTTTGTAAGACTCGTGACTTACCGGATCACCGCTGCAAACGCCTACTATTTTTCCGTTTCCTTTTAAAGAGAAATTGATTTCATTATTTGCATTTGGCGCCAAAGTTCCATTTGCATCTAAAATATCTACTGTTACAAATGACAAATCATTTCCATCTGCCTTAATCGTGCTTCTGTCTGCAGTCAATTTTAAATTATCAGGATTTGCGGCCGTTTTTATTTCGGTTTCTAAAACTATTTTTCCGTTTTTACGAGAAACTGCTTTTAATATTCCGGCCTGATAAGGAATTCTCCACATTACGTGCAAGTCGTCTCCTTTTTTACTTCTGATTCCGACAGATTTTCCGTTTAAGAAAAGTTCAACCTCGTCCGCTTTATTATAATAAGCCCAAACATCAACGGTTTGCCCTGCTTTCCAATTCCAATGTGGAAAAATGTGAAGTACGGTTTTGTCTGTCCATTCACTTTGGTACATATAATAAACGTCTTTCGGGAAACCGGCCAAATCTACAATTCCGAAATATGAACTTACCGATGGCCATTCGTATGGAGTTGGTTCTCCGATATAATCAAAACCTGTCCAAATGTACATTCCAGAAAGGTAATCGTGTTTTTTAATGACTTTCCAAGTTGCTTCGTGCGTAGAACCCCAAGGCGCCTGAACTTGATCATAAGCCGAAACGGTGTTTCCTGGATTTCCATCTGTAAATTTAAGATCCCAACGAAGTGGCCATTTTTTTACAACATCAGAAGCATTGTCATAATAACCTCGTGTTTCTAATCCAGAAGTTGTTTCAGTTGCTATAAAAGGTGTTTTTGGGAAATTTTCTTTGTGATGTTCATAGGTTTGATGCGCATAATTGTATCCAATCAAATCCAAAACTCCAGATGCAGCAATTGGGTTAATTTGAACATTCTTTTTCTCGAATTGCAAAGTAACTTCATCGATATTCATATTAACCGGCGGATTCATCGCTGCAGTAAGTGGTCGTGTTTTATCATAATTGCGAACAATTCCAGCCAATTCTTTTGCAATCTGGACTCCGGTTTCGCTCCATTGATCCGGAATTTCATTTCCAATACTCCAAATAAAAACACTCGCATGATTGCGATCGCGAAGCAATTGGTCGATCAAGTCTTTTTTATGCCATTTCTCCCAATCATTTGCGTAGTCGTATTTCGTTTTATTTGTTTTCCACATGTCAAAGGCTTCATCCATAACAATGAAACCCATTTTATCGCAAAGATCTAAGAGTTCTGGAGCCGGTGGGTTATGAGAAGTTCTAATTCCGTTTACACCCATTTCTTTCAGAATTGCTAATTGGCGTGCGATTGCGCGAGTGTTGATTGCAGCACCTAACGGACCCAAATCATGATGCATGCAAACTCCTTTAATCTTAACTTGTTTTCCGTTTAAAAGGAAACCTTTTTCAAGATCAAATTTAAAATCTCTGATTCCAAAATTAGTTTTGTATTGATCTACAACTTTATCGTCAACTAGAATTTCGGTAATTGCTGTGTATAATTCCGGTTTATCAACTGACCATAAAACAGGATTTCCAACTTCAATATTTTGTTTGATAGTATGATTGGCATTCGCATCAATGGCTATTTCTTGGCTAGCCGATTCTACTCTTCTAAGATCATTTCCCGTACCATAAAAAATAGTGGTTGTTACAGTTGCTTTTTTTGAAGCTTTGTTTTGATTCTGAATCGTAGTTTCAATATTAACTGACGCTTTTTCAGCAGTAACTTTTGGCGTTGTTACATAAGTTCCCCATTGTGCAACGTGTAATTTATCTGTGGTTTCGATCCAGACATTTCTAAAAATTCCGGAACCCGAATACCAGCGTGAATTAGGTTGCTTTGAATTGTCAACCTTTACAATAATTTCGTTTTCTTTTTCGCCATAATTCAAATAAGGTGAAATTTGATATTGAAAACCAATATAGCCATTTGGACGTTTTCCTAAATAATGACCGTTTATCCAGATTTCACTGTTTTTGTAAACGCCGTCAAAAGTGATTGAAGTTATTTTTGTACTGTCTTCTGCCGCAACTTTAAATGTTTTTTTGTACCAGCCTAAACCGCCGCTTAAAGAACCTCCGCCATATCCGGCTGGGCTTTTTTCATCAAATTTTCCTTCGATGCTCCAATCGTGCGGAACATTTAACGTTCTCCATTTTGTTGAAGCGCCAATGGTATCTTTATCAACGATGCTATCATTGAGATGAAAACTCCAATCAGAATTAAAAGAAACTTTTCGGCTGCTGAAGGCCTCTTTGTTTTTCTTGCATGAACTGAATAATGTAATTACTGCCAGCATTACTAATGTCAGGCTACCGCTTAGATATTTTCTTTCATTCTTCATTTTGATATAATTTTATAGTTTTTGAAAAACAAATATAAACATAGCGACAAGTGACTGTATCAATCACCTACCGGTTAGTTTATATATCTAAGTGATTTAGGCTTTGATTTATATTAAAAAACAATCGAACAAACACTTTCCCAGTTGAACTTTCTTCGTTATAAACACATTGATGCTCTGGATAACTAATCTAAGTTTACTATTTAAAACTTATAATTAAACAATATTTTCTTATGGTTAATTAGACCACAAGTATAAAACTAATTTTCTATTTTGACAAAATATCAAGTCGTTTTTTTTATAAATTCAAATTTATAAGCACTTATTATTGCTAATTCATAATTCATTTTCTTAAAATTAGATATAAATAACAACGAAAAACATTTTGTCAATCAAGGATTAAATCACAAGGGCATTTTTTAAACTCGTCTTAATTTTTTCCAGCATCGAAATGGATAAATCTAATTTCAGAAGAAAAATGCTGCACATGAAATTATTAGTCGCTGTAGATGAAAAACAACAAGATATTTCGCACTAAGCAGCAAAATTGTATAAATTTGACGCTGAGATTTATTATAAACTCACGCAAAAAGGATTTAATTTCGAATTTTAAACACTGATTATAAAGCTGTAATGACATTTCCTTCTCCTAGAAAACTCGAAAAACCAGACAGCAGTACAGCCATTGATGGCATTACAATTGACTGCGTTATTTTTGGATTCAATAAAGCTAATTTGGAAATACTTTTAGTGCAGCATGCCGAAGGGGAAAGTATTGGGAAATGGGGTTTGCTTGGAGGTTATCTAAAAAAAGAGGAAAGTGCAGATGAGGCAGCACAGCGAATTGTTTATGAACTCACTACTCTTGAAAACATCTACTTAGAGCAGCTGAAAGCTTTTACAAATCCAAATCGTGTCAGCGAAAGACGTGTAGTAACTATTGGCTACTATACTTTGGTAAACCGTGAAGACTATAACATCAAAGCAAGTCAAACAGTAATTGAAGCAAAATGGTACAAAATCAATGAGATTCCAGATTTGATTTTTGACCACAATGAAATTCTGGATTTTAGTTTAATGCAACTTCGAAACCGCGTGCGACAGGCACCAATTGGTTTTAACCTATTGCCTGAAAAATTCACTTTATTACAATTGATGCATCTTTATGAAGAAATTCTCGGAATTGAATTGGACAAATCGAATTTCAGACGAAAAATTCTTCATATGAAACTCCTTGTTGCACTCGACGAAAAACAACAAGATGTTTCACATCGGGCCGCAAAACTCTATAAATTTGATCCTGATATTTATAAAAAACTGACTGAAAAAGGTTTTAATTTTGAATTTTAGCGTTTCTTTTGAATCTCAGTTGCCAACTATCGGGCAACTACATTTCAGAATCCAAAACTTTGCGCTATCTTTGCGCCTTAATAACATGCGCTAAAGCAATTGCTGCAGTGCAATTTATACTCAAAAAAGACTTAAACTCGATTAGAGAACTGATATATTAAAATGAAGAAGATACGTAACTTTTGCATTATTGCACACATTGACCACGGTAAAAGTACATTAGCAGACCGATTATTGGGCGCTACACAAACCGTTACAGCTCGTGAAGAAAAAGCACAATTGCTTGACAACATGGATTTGGAGCGCGAGCGTGGAATTACCATAAAAAGTCACGCCATACAAATGGAATATACCTACAAAGGGGAAGAATATATTTTAAATCTAATTGATACTCCTGGTCACGTTGACTTTTCATACGAAGTTTCAAGATCGATTGCTGCCTGCGAAGGTGCGCTTTTGATTGTTGATGCTGCGCAAAGTATTCAGGCACAAACTATTTCGAACTTATATTTGGCTTTAGAAAATGACTTGGAAATTATTCCGGTTTTGAATAAAGTCGATTTACCAAGTGCTAACCCAGAAGAAGTTAGTGATGATATTATTGATTTGCTTGGATGTAAATTAGAAGATATTATTCACGCTTCTGGAAAAACAGGTTTTGGTGTTGAAAATATTTTGGCTGCCATTATCGAAAAAATTCCAGCTCCAAAAGGAAACCCGGAAGAACCATTACAGGCTTTGATTTTTGACTCGGTTTACAATCCGTTTCGTGGAATCGAAGTAATCTTTAGAGTTGTAAACGGTGAAATCAAAAAAGGGCAAAAAATTAAATTCATGGCTACGGACAATGAATATTTTGCTGACGAAATTGGGACTTTAAAATTAAATCAGGTTCCTAAAAATGTGGTTTCTGCGGGAGATGTTGGATATTTAATTTCAGGAATTAAAGAAGCACGCGAAGTAAAAGTTGGTGATACGATTACTGATGCAAAAGTGCCGACTACGAATATGATTACTGGTTTTGAGGATGTAAAACCAATGGTATTTGCTGGAATTTATCCAGTTGATACTGAAGATTACGAAGATTTGCGTTCTTCTATGGAAAAACTGCAATTGAATGATGCTTCGTTGGTTTTTGCTCCTGAAAGTTCTGCGGCATTAGGATTTGGTTTCCGTTGCGGATTCTTGGGAATGCTTCACATGGAAATTATTCAGGAACGTTTAGAGCGTGAGTTCGACATGACTGTAATTACTACAGTTCCTAACGTTTCTTATTTGGCTTACACCAAAAAACACCCAGAAACGCCATTAGTTGTAAACAACCCTTCTGATTTGCCGGAACCTTCAAAGCTAGACAGAGTTGAAGAGCCGTTTATCAAAGCAACTATCATTACTAAATCTGACTTTGTTGGAAACGTAATGAGTTTATGTATCGAAAAACGTGGTTTAATTACCAACCAAACCTACTTAACAACAGAACGTGTTGAATTAAATTTTGACATGCCATTAGCGGAAATCGTATTCGATTTTTATGACCGTTTGAAAACCGTTTCTAAAGGTTATGCCTCTTTCGATTACTCTCCAATCGGAATGAGAACTTCGAAATTAGTTAAATTGGACGTTCTTTTGAATGCACAAACTGTTGATGCACTTTCTGCATTGATTCACGAAGATAACGCATACAACATCGGTAAAAAAATGACCGAGAAATTACGCGAGTTAATCCCAAGACAGCAATTCGACATTCCGATTCAGGCTGCAATTGGAGCAAAAATTATTGCTCGTGAAACGATTAAAGCACTTCGTAAAGACGTTACCGCAAAATGTTATGGTGGAGATATTTCGCGTAAGCGTAAACTTCTTGAAAAACAGAAAAAAGGTAAAAAACGTATGCGTCAGGTAGGAAACGTTGAGATTCCGCAAGAGGCGTTTATGGCTGTTTTGAAACTTAACGACTAAGCTTTATAAGAAAGAATCCAGAAACAAGATTATATATTAAACCCGATAACTTTCGTTATCGGGTTTTTTGTTTTTATGCTGAAGGCTGCGTAAAAGACCAACCCGCTATAATTAAGTCCCGAACGACTTCGTTTCTTTCCGCTCCATCTTCCAGCGTATAAATATCATGTCCGACAACAAAAGACTCTGTCATTTTCTTTGATCCATAAATTCCGCCAAAAATCATTGCAAAAATTCCTCCCACTACAACAAACGGATTAAGCAACATGAAGTTATAAACCAAAAGAGAAATTGCCGCCACAATAGCAATTCCTGTTATTAACTGTGACTTAGAAGTTGATTTTTCATGAATTGTTTTACAAGAAGAACATCTTGGAATTCCGATTAAAATTTTAGAATATTTAACCGATCGGTATACGATAATATTAGTTCTGTCTGCTTCTACAAAAAGCGGTACAAAATAGCACTCGTTCATGCTTTTCATATGATCTCGTTCACAGTAGGTACATTTGGTTTCGTGCGGTTCGAATCTTTTATAATGTTCATTAAAAGAGTAATTTTCAATCATAAATTTAGTTTTTAAATTAGTCTGAAGGTAAAATTTGGGATAAAATATATTTAAACAATAAGCCCGGGCCGAAAGAAAACAATAATGGAATAAGAATTTCTAAATTCAAAATAGTACTTCTTCCTTTAAAATAGAAACCGCAGGCAAAAGGCATAATCACAGCGGCTATAGCATAACCAACCATTCCAGGAATTGGATGATCCTGATTTCCATAATACCCACAAAAACAAGCAACTACAATAGATATCAGAATTATCAAACCATCATTTCCACCAAACATACCCAAGAAAGTTGTAATCATAATCACAGCACCAAAAGCAACATTGCTTCTTTCTTCACTTGCTTTGGCTTCTTTAGTTTCTTCATAAAGATCATCTTTATGACTTTTGATTACTTTTGTTAAAAGTTCTTTCGCTGTAACAGGATCATAGCCTAACCGAATTAAATCAATCAGTTCCTGATTCGCATCAAAAGTTCCAGCACGAAGTTTTTTTTTAATTTCTTCTTGCTTCGAATACGAAAAATCAGTCTGCATTTGGTTTGTTTTTAGTTGCGTTAAAAATACATCTTTTTTTAAATCAGCTACTAAAGGGAATAAAAATAATTAACAAGATAGTTCCTGATATTTCAAAACTGTCTCAATTTGGGACAGCTTTTTTATTTACTAAAATTTTGAACCTTTGTATCTTTGAACCTCTAAACCTTAGAACCTTTAAAAAAAATGCTCGACGAAACTCCAAAACGATTTGATAGAATTGTTGCCATTCTTATCCAATTACAATCTAAAAAAATTGTAAAAGCACAGGAATTGGCTGATCGTTTTGAATGTAGTCTGAGAACGATTTACAGAGACATTCGAACACTTGAAGCATCTGGAGTTCCTATTTACAGTGAAGCTGGAGTTGGTTACGCCTTAATGGACGGTTACAGATTACCACCAGTAATGTTCACACGCGAAGAAGTGAGCAGTTTTATTGCTGCCGAGAAATTAATGCAAAAATTTACTGACCCTTCTTTGGGAAGTCATTATGCTTCGGCGATGTATAAACTGAAATCGGTTTTGAGAAGTACAGACAAAGATTATCTTTCGAATATTGAATCACGAGTTGTAATGAGCACGGCTGAACCCATGTTTAATGAAAATTCACCAAATACCTTATCTCTTCTTTTTGAAGGTATTGCAGAAAAAAAGCAAATTTTGCTTTCATACAAAACGTTTGATGCCGACGAAACTACACAAAGAAACATAGAACCTGTGGGCGTTTTTCACGACAATAATAACTGGTATTTTCTAGGATATTGCCATTTGCGACAAGATTACCGTCAATTTAGAACCGACCGAATTCAGGAAATTAAGAAAACAGAATTTGACTTTACGATTGAACATGATGCTTTGGAAACGTATTTAACCAAAACAGAAAACTGTCCAACAACAAAAGTGAGGATTTTAGTAGAGAAGAAAATTGCAAGATATTTGACAACAGAACGCAAATATCATGGTTTCGTTTCCGAAAAGGAAATAGGCGATCAAATTGAAATGACTTTTATGTCCCGAAGTGTGGAAGAAGGTTTTCCACGCTGGTTTTTGATGTTTGGTGATTATGCCACAATCCTCGAACCAGAAAGTCTAAAAATTAGAACTTTAGAATTGCTGGAAATCAATAAACAAAGGCTTTTATAGAAAAAAAACTCCTAAAGAAACTAAGTTGCATTAGGAGTATTTTTTGATTTCTATTTCTGTTTTACAACATTATAAAAATTATAATCTGTATTTGAGGCGTCTGTAATTCCGATATTTCGACCCATTGTTACAATCTGGCCTCTATGGTAAGTTCCGTGATTGATAACCTGAAGCAAATAATCAGCAATTGGTAGTTCGCATTCAAACCACGGATTAATGATTTTAACTTCTCTCGCTAAATCTTCTTCAGACAATGAATTGATCAGATGTTTCAATTTTGTAGATGAATTTAATAAGCCTGCGAAGATTTCTTCTTTCGATAATTCATTTTCTGGTTTCTTTTGTAACATATCATTTTCAGAAATAACAGAAAACCAATATTCTTCGGTAGACCAAATATGATCTAATGTTTTTACAATAGTCGAAAAACTCGAAGGAACTTCTGCATACAACAATTCATCAGATTTCGGCGAAAGCCAATTCACGAATTGCTGGTTTACCCATAAATTATAATCTGCATAATTGGTCATTATCTTTTTTAAGCTCATAGCCATTAATTTTAGATTTATTCAATAAAGTTACAATTTTGTCTAATTATCTTTCCCAAAAAAATGGAGGTTCGATATTTAAGGCTCTTAAATAAACATAAGCCTGTCCACGGTGATGCACTTCATTATCAATAAAATACAAAATATTTTGAATAATCGGGAATTCATATTGTCCGAAAAGATTAAAGGTTTCGCTAAAATCTTCTACAGATAATTGTTCCCAATATTTGTTGATTTCTGCTGTCGCTTCATCCCATTTTTCAAGATATTGCGCTTTAAAAATCAGTTTTTCTTCTGCTTCATTATAAGGCTCGCTTTTACGGTTTACAATTCCTTTTAATGCCGGAGCTGCGATTGCTAAAAGTTCGTCAACTAATTTTGCGAAAGGACGCATTCCACCGATTGAAAATTCGAAGAAATCTTTCTCTGGAAAAATCTCAATTAAACGACGTGTAAGAGCGCGGTGACCTTGCCAGTGTTTCAATAAATCTTCTGAAGTAATTACTTGTGCTTCTAATGTTTTCATGATTTTAAGGTTTTAAAGTTTTGATACTTCAAAAGTAAAATGGGCTGGTGACAACAGTTTGTCAGCAGGAAAAAATAATTTTATTTTTTTATTAGCTGGAAAAAAACTTGGTCACGATAGTTATCAAGATAGCATCTCAGTCCCGATAATCATCGGGATAGCATCTTAAAAAAAACCTTTGTACCTTTGCGCCTTAATAACTTTGGAACTCAGAAGAAATGATAGAAGATAAAAATCCGCAACGTACCAGTTTAGCACAATTAGGCGAATTTGGTCTTATTGACCATTTAACCCGAAACTTTGATGTTACACAAGAATCTACTTTAAAAAGTATTGGCGATGATGCCGCAGTGTTAGATTTTAAGGATAAAAAAGTTGTTGTTTCTACCGATTTATTGATTGAAGGCGTACATTTCGACCTGGCTTATATGCCTTTAAAACATTTAGGTTACAAAGCAGTTGTAGTAAATGTTTCTGACATTTGTGCCATGAATGCGAAACCAACTCAAATTACAGTTTCTGTTGCTGTTTCTAATCGTTTTCCGCTGGAAGCTTTAGAAGAATTATTTGAAGGAATTACGCATGCTGCAAAAGAATATAAAATTGATGTTATTGGCGGCGACACAACCTCATCTCAAAAAGGATTAATTATTAGCATCACAGCAATTGGTGAAGCAGATGAAAATGAAATTGCATACCGAAATGGAGCTAAACAAACTGATTTGCTTGTTGTTACTGGAGATATCGGTGCGGCTTACATGGGATTGCAGGTTTTAGAACGTGAAAAGCAGGTTTTTCAGGTAAATCCAAACAGTCAGCCGGATTTAGATCCTTATACTTATTTGGTAGAAAGACAATTAAAACCAGAAGCACGTACAGATGTTCGCACACTTTTACATGCTCTTGAAATAAAACCAACTTCGATGATTGATATTTCTGACGGATTATCATCAGAGATTATTCATATCTGCAAACAATCAAAAGTGGGTTGTAATTTATATGAAGATAAATTGCCATTGGATCCACAATTTATTTCGACTTGTGAAGAATTCAATATTGACAGTACAACCGTTGCGATTAACGGTGGTGAAGATTATGAACTTTTGTTTACAATCGACATCAATGATTTCGATAAAATAAAAGGGAATCCAAATTTTTCAATTATTGGCCATATGACAGAAGAAAATGAAGGAATTCATCTTGTTACTCGTGCAAATACAAAAATTGCTTTAAAAGCCAGAGGATGGGATGCTTTGAGCGAATAATTTTGAAAAGACTCAAATAAAAAAAATTCCAAATTCAAAATGGCTTAATTAGCATTTAGAATTTGGAATTTTATTTTTTGAGTTTTATATCTAAAAAAGGCCCTTGCTTTTTGCTTCTTTCAAAAGTTCTTCATCAGATCCTGTTCTTATTTTCAGCAATTCTTTCAGATTAGTTTTTCGTTTTTCAATCGCTGCTAAAGAAATCGGAATATATTGCGACATATCCTCCGTTTGTGTACCTTTTGATAAATGAAACAAAATCTGTTTATCAAACTCATCGATTTCAATAGAATTATGCGGAGATTGATTCACCATTTTCACTACAGACTGACTGTAATATTTTTCATTTTTCATTACTTTATCAAACGCAAAAAGAAGTTCATCAAAAGTCAGATCATTTTTAATAATCAAGCCATTTGGGTTAATTGTCCTGATAATCGTTTTTATTTTGAGCAGCTCTGTATACATCGTAAGCAGAATCACTTTGCAATCTGGCATTTTTTTCAAAATCAATTTAGCCAGATCTTCGCCTGAAAAAATTTCTTTTTCTTCATAAGCAGGCATACTGATGTCCAAAAATGCAACATCAAATTTTGGTGTCGATTCATTTTCCAACAAATCATAAGCAGATCTACAATCATAAGCCTGAGCTATATGAAACTCATATTCTTTGGGATTATAACGCGTTATCGCATTTTTATATCCCTCAATAATAAAAGGGTGATCGTCGACAATTAGAATGTTTCGCGTGATTAAGTGCGAAATGGGAGCAGATAAATCAAATGTCATTATTATGCAGGTTAATTTTTTGATCGATTGGGACTTTAACAACTAGAAGTGTACCTTCTCCTTTGGCAGATTTTATCGTAACTGTACCCTTACATTCCGTCGCCCGATATTGAATATTTTGCAATCCAATACCATTTTTAGTTCGTTTTGCATTAAATCCAATTCCGTCATCTGCGATTGACAAAACTAAATAATTTATTTCACTTTTAAACTCAACTGTAATGGTATCAGCATCTGCATATTTATTACAGTTTTGTAGTGCCTCTTGTATAATTCTATACAAATTAATTTTGACGATATTGCTTACCAGATCCCATTTTATATTAGAATCAAATGTCGTAATTAATTTTGAATCATAAGTATTTCTCTGATCTTCAAACAGTTTCATCAAAATCGCAACAAAATTATTAATTAATTCTGATTTTTCTCTATTTAAATCATGTGAAATTTCACGAATATCCTCTTCAATATGCTTAAGCTCAGTTAAATACTTTTTCCTTTTCGCGCTAGCCTGAGCTTCATCAAACTTGTCGAGGCTGTCTAGACTGATTCTAACCCCAAACATTCTGCCTAAAACACCATCATGCAATTCCTGTGCTACTTTTTTCTTTTCTTTAATTCGGGTTAGCTCGATTTCATTTTGCTGCGAAATCATCAGATTGTAAATATCTTCATTTGCAATTTGATGCTGCTGCTTAAAAAGTAATTCTCTGTTTTTTGCCTGTTGTGTTTTATAAACGTAAAAAAACAAGCCCACTAAAGTACAAATACTGAATACATAAACTAAAGTCCTGTTTTTTTCCTGTAGATTTGAATTCTGATCCTTTATTTCATTGGTTTCATATTCAATTCTGGAGAATTTCTCACCCATTTTTCGTTCTGCTTTCAACATTTTATCATTCAACTGAATATATTCAACAGAATAAATGGAGGCATTTTTTGGGTCAATAGTAGCTGTCTGTTTAAGCGCCTCTAATGTATTGACCAATTTACTTGATGTTCGCGACAACGCCAAAGCTTGTTTTGAAAACTGAAGCGCCTTAAAAGTATCTTTTTTAAAAGCGAAATATTCAGATAAATGTATTTTACAAGATACAACTCCAGAAGAAAGACCAAGGCTATCTCTAATTCTTAACGATTTATAAAATAAATCCGGTAGTTGGGTCGATTCCCTTAGTTTAAATTTAGAATAACCTAAATTGTCCAGCAAAATAGCATACAAACCAGCCCTGTCTTCAAAAAGGTTTTTTTCCTTTAAACCACGTTCAAAAAAAACTTTGGCCTGACTGTAATTCTTCATATTCATATAGATAAAACCAATATTATTCAATGAAGCTGCCCTGTATTGCAATTCTAATGGTATTGATTTATCGTCTAAAATCTGCAAAGCTTTATTTTGAAATTCCAAAGCCTTTTCAAATTCTTCTCTTTCATTGTAAAGAATTCCCAAAAGATTATAGCTTTCGTAATAAAGGTCGTTTACTTTTTTTTGTTTCTTTAAACTGCTTAAAGCTTTAAAAACAGCTATTTCACTCTCAAAGAAATCACCTTCATTGTATTGCAGACTCGCTTTATTTAAAAATGTTTTTGCCAAATTATACTGATCATTCATTTTCAGATAAAACTTTTCCGCTTTAAAATAATACAAAAAGGCACTGTCAGAAACAGACTGAGAATCATAATAATCCCCCAGATACGTATAGGCTTTTGCCATATGGACAGAATCTTTAGACTTTTGTGCTCTTTCTAAAACTAAATTCGTCGTTTTCAGATAACCTTTCCAATCGCTCATATTATAATAACGATTGGCAATCTTAAAAAGATTCACTTTATTGAGGGAGTCGTCTTCCATATCTAAAACGACACGGAGCGCTTTTTGATTATAATTTTGCTTCACACTTAAAGGAAGATTATTTTCGTTTGCCAACGAAAGGTAAACAGGAAGACTATCCTTGGGAGAAGTTAAATCTTGATCTGATTTTGCATTTTTATTGCATGCAAACAAAACAAAAAATAAAAGTAATAGTATTTTACATTTTTTTTTCAATTGTTTCTTTTGAGTTTTACCAAAAATAATAAAACTATAGACACAAAAAAAGGCCGTCAATAAATTGACAGCCTTTCTGCACATCTAAACTTACGTTTAGTCTATTTTTTTATCTGATCCAAAAGCTTGATTCACACTAGAAAAGTTTGATTGGCTATTATTTAATGTTTGATCGTTTGTTCCGTGAAAATCAAGTTTTTTTGTTCTTCCTGTCGCACCGCCGTCAATTATCGTATCAGAATCTGCTAAATAAGTTGGATTTTCTGGAGCTGCAAAAGAAGTTGCAACCATTACTAAAGAAAATAATCCGAATGTTAAAGCTGTTTTTTTCATGATCTGAGGTATTAAGTTTTATTTGATTTTTTTGTTTTTGGGGCTGACCGCTCTCTGCGAATCGTTGGTGTAAAATTATACCCGTAAACAAAAAAAATTTACATGACAAATGGAGTTTATGGTAGATCATGCCCAAATGATAGTCACTGGGCGTCAAATCCATGTAAATACTTAATATTTAGACCTCTATGTAATTTCCAGCGGAGAAATTTGCAATGATTAAATCTACATTTGCTTTATAAGTTTTGGAAAAAGGGATCTTTTTAGGCGAGTTTTTTATGTAACAAACTGAGTTTCCGTTATGAATTCGGGAAATGTAATTTTGATTGATAATATAACTGTTATGAATTCGTACAAACGGATGTACTAAAATACTTTCAAAATGCTTTAAGGTTTTAAAGGCCGTCACCATTTCGCCAGAACTTAAATAAATATCTGTAGAATTATTATCTGCCTGAAAATAGCAAATATCGGCTGCATTCATATAGCGATAATCACCGTATGATTTTATGCAAAGTATAAGTGGTTGTTCAATTATTTGAGGCACTTGAACTTCTTTAACAACAATTGGAGTTTCCTGCTCAACGCTAATTGTATTCATTTCTTCTTTTAAAGGCATTATTGGAGTCTCTAAAGGATTTTCTGTAACAATATCGGCCGAAGGTTCGACTTCAGCATTTTTTTGCGTTTTTGACTCTATTGCAAGCTTTTCTAGTTTTAAAAGTGTTTTTACAAGATCAACATGTGTAAGAGGTTTCAAAATATAATCAAAAACGCCATACTGAATTGCGTCAAAAGCCAAATCCTTTTTTAAGGTTGTAACAATTATTTTTGGAACAACTGACAAATAACGATACAGTTCGCCCACAAAAGCAAGTGATAAATTACCTGAAGAATTTTCAGAATCAATTTCTAAAAAAACAAACGAAGGTTTATACTCTAAAACCAGATTTAATCCCTGCTGATAATTCGTAGCCGATCCTATAAAAGTCAATTCTGAAAAACCTTCTGCAACAATTCTGGTTTTCAAAACACTCTCAGCGTCATTGTCAATTATAATGTAGGAATATTTTTTCAATTTGGTTTTAAGCAGTTTTTAAAATGAACCAAGACTTTTGGTCTTCAAATTCATTTTCTAATTTTAATGTATGATGCGCAATTAAATTTACGCATTTCATTTGTGCAAACATTTCATTGTTAACACATTACACTAAAATGTTAATACAAAAAGCTGAAATGCATAAAAGTTCGATGAAATGCATTTTCAAAAGTAAAAAAATCCCAAACTCTCCCGAGACTTCGGGATGGAATTTGGGATTTATATAGTGTTAATTAAAAAAATTACATTTTCATCAACCAGTTTTTCATTGAAACTTCGTTTTCGATAATTCCTTTTAATTCAGAAATCTTAACACGATCTTGTTTCATTGTATCTCTATGACGAATTGTTACTGTTTCGTCTTCAAGAGTTTGGTGATCTACTGTGATACAGAAAGGAGTTCCAAGAGCATCTTGTCTTCTGTAACGACGACCCACCGCATCTTTTTCATCATAAGCAACGTTGAAATCCCATTTCAAATCTTCAATGATTTTTCTTGAAATTTCTGGTAATCCATCTTTTTTAACCAATGGAAGAACCGCTGCTTTAGTTGGCGCTAAAACTGCAGGCAATTTCAGCACTGTTCTTGACGAACCATCCTCTAAAACCTCTTCTTGCAACGATGTTGCAAAAACAGCTAAAAACATACGATCTAAACCCACTGAAGTTTCTACTACGTATGGCACATAGTTTTCATTCAATTCAGGATCAAAGTATTGCAATTTTCTTCCTGAATATTCTTCGTGTGCTTTTAAGTCAAAATCAGTACGAGAGTGAATTCCTTCTAATTCTTTAAAACCAAATGGGAAGTTGAATTCAATATCTGCAGCTGCATTTGCGTAATGCGCTAACTTTTCGTGATCATGAAAACGATAGTTTTCTTTTCCTAAGCCTAAAGATAAATGCCAGTTTAAACGTGTCGTTTTCCAGTGCTCATACCATTTCATTTCTTCTCCTGGACGAACAAAAAACTGCATTTCCATTTGTTCAAATTCACGCATACGGAAAATGAATTGTCTTGCAACAATTTCATTTCTGAACGCTTTTCCAGTTTGAGCAATTCCAAAAGGAACTTTCATACGACCAGATTTTTGAACATTTAGAAAGTTTACGAAAATACCTTGTGCCGTTTCTGGACGCAAGTATAAATCCATTGCATTTTCTGCAGAAGCACCAAGTTTTGTTCCAAACATCAAGTTAAATTGCTTAACCTCTGTCCAGTTTTTAGAACCTGTTTCAGGATCAGCAATTTCAAGTTCCTCAATTAATGCTTTAACATCGGCTAAATCTCCAGCACCTAAAGAACGTCCTAAACGCTCTCTGATTTCTCTTTCTTTAGCAAAATATTCAATAACGCGAGCATTTGTAGTTACAAATTCTTCTTCATTGAATGCCTCTCCAAAACGTGCTTTTGCTTTTTCGATTTCTTTTTTAGCTTTCAGATTAATTTTTTCAGCATGATCTTCAACTAAAACGTCAGCTCTATATCTTTTTTTAGAATCTTTATTGTCAATCAAAGGGTCGTTGAAGGCATCAACGTGGCCTGAAGCTTTCCAAGTTGTTGGATGCATCAATATCGCCGCGTCTAAACCGACAATATTTTCATTCATCTGAACCATTGATTTCCACCAATATTCTCTAATATTCTTTTTTAATTCGACACCATTTTGTGCGTAATCATACACTGCACTCAATCCATCGTATACTTCGCTCGACGGAAAAATAAATCCGTACTCTTTTGCGTGCGAAACCACATTCTTAAATAAATCGTCTTGTTTTGCCATAGTGATGCAAAAATATAAAAAGTACTTTTAAAAAAAAGAAAAATAATAAAGATTGGAGTTTGAATTTCGTTAGTTTTGTAACTAAATTCTTTCTATTTGTGTTTAAATCTATAATAAATCTGTTTTTCCCAAAAGTTTGCACCGGATGCCGCCAAATTTTACAGACCAATGAAGTTGTTTTTTGTTCAAAATGCCGTCATGAAATGCCTCTGACGCAATATCATCTGGATTCAGAAAACGAAGCTGTTAAAAAATTTTATGGGAAAGTTGAAATTCAGCATGCATCAGCTTTATTGTATTTCATCAAAAAGGGAATTGTTCAGGAATTGATTCACAATTTGAAATACAAAGGGCATGAAGAAATTGGCACTGTTTTAGGCAGTTGGTATGCCGAAGATTTAAAAGAATTAAAACTGGATATTCCTTTTGAAGTTGTTATTCCAGTACCGCTTCATCCAAAAAAATTTAAAGAACGAGGTTATAATCAAGTCACGACTTTTGCAAAAGCACTTTCGGAAGGATTGAATCTCACTTTTGATGATCGCATTTTATTCCGAAAGAAATATTCTAAAACACAATCCAAAAAGAATCTTTTAGGAAGAACTGAAAACATTGAAAACATTTTTGATGTGAAATTCTCTGAAGAAAATCACAATAAACATTTTTTAATTGTTGATGATGTCTTGACAACAGGCTCAACTTTAGAAGCTTGCTCAAAAGCGCTTTTGAAAATTCCGGGTGCCAAAATTAGTATTGTTTGTATGGCTATGGCGAACTCATAAAAGAAGAAATCCAAATTCCAATTGATTAGCTTTTGGAATTTGGATTTTTTATTTAAGGTTTTTAAATTTTTAATTCACAATTATTTTTTTCACTGTCCTTCTGTTTCCGTCAATAACGGTTACCAGATAAACTCCTGCAGCGCTATTAGGCAACTGAATGTTTTGATTAAAACTTGAAGAAGCTTCAAAAGTTTTTGAATAAACTGTTTTTCCTAAAATATCATGTACAAAAACTTTAACTCCTGTTTCAGACTGGCTTTCGAACTGAATTGTGAAATTTCCTTTGTTCGGGTTTGGATAAAGACTAAAATCGATATTTTCAAAATCTGGCGTTGCTAAAGTGTAGGTTTGCCCACAAATATTTATTGACGCCGAATTTAATGTTCCAAAATTTCCAACAACAGCATCTCTAACTCTAAAAACCCAGTTCCCTTGTACATTTTCACCATTGAAAGCACTTAATACATCAACTGGCAAAACAATTTGTTCAGTCGTTCTGGCACAATCCAGAGCAGCGCCGGAATCATCAAACTGCATGGCTAATGTGGATTTTGTTGATCCGCAGCTTCTATTAAACAATCGAACAACAGTTCCCGCCGGACTTACGATTTGAAGCTCAATATCAGAAAATTTATCGTGTGTAATATTTACAGAAACATTTACATCTGTAACAGTTGCTTCCGTTGCCGGAACAGTCACCGTTCTTGTAACAAAAGTTGTTGTATTTGGAATCGAAAATGAACTTCCAAAACTATACGTATCACAAGTTGTCGTTGATGTAAAACCAACTGCAAATGCTTTACTGTTTATGGCATAAAAAATGTTTCCTGTTGGTTCAATCAAAATTCGGCAATTTTTAGACGAGGGAACACTTGTAGGAAGCACAATTGTTTCAGAACCGTCATTTGGTGTATTTGAAGCCAAAGTTATAGGGAATGTTAAACCTCCATCTGTAGATAATTTAATATTAACTGTTAATGAACCTGCAAGTGTATTTGTATTGTTTACGCTCCAGGTTACATTTTCAGATAATCCCTGCCACCAGCTCACATTGTCATTTGTATGAGAAGTTACTGCAAAAGGTCCCGCAGTTGCTACAACATTTACAACCATTTCATCTGTATTTGTCTGCGCTGTTCCTTGCGCTGCATTATCACGTCCTGTAAAAGTAAAATGCAATGTTCTTGCAATAGACGATACAGATTCCCAAGTTGTGGAAAGCCTGTTTTGAAGAACATAATTATAACTTGGCATGTAACGAATTTTGCTGGTTGTTGGAATTACAGAACGAAACAATGGTCCATCAGGCTTTGTTGAATACGCTATACTAGTGCTTCCCGAAGTTGTTGTTGCATTATCATTTTCTTCCCAATTATAAGTAACTGAATCACCTTCGGGATCAGAACCTATTCCAGTTAAGACAAAAGCGGTACTTATAGGAATTGTGAAATCATTACCAGCATCGACTACGGGCGGATTATTTGAAATCGCAGTATTTACCGGACAACTTTTATTGGCCAATGTGTTTTGAATCTGCCTGATGCTTGAATAAGCAAAATAATCATCAGACGTATCTTGAATATCATAATCACCCGTTACTCCTGCATAAGCCATAATAGTTGAGCCGCTTCCAGGTTCGACATTTACATTGGTTCTTTCTTCAGAATCATAAGAAAAAGTGTGATTCGCTCCTAGTTGATGCCCAAATTCATGCGCAACAAAGTCAATATCGAAAGTATCGCCTTCTGGTTTACCATCCGATGGTGAAGTATATGCGCTTCCTTTTCCTAAAGGAACTCCTGTTGTTGGATTTGTACAAACGCACCCAATGCAACCGGCATTACCACCACCGCCAGAAGCGCCAAATAAATGTCCGATATCATAATTTGCATTTCCTATAACATTTGTCAAAGTCGTCTGAACTTCTTGATTCCATGCTCCATCAGCTCCTTCTTTAGCTGCAGAATAAGGATCTGTTGTAGCATCTGTATAAATTACAGCATCATTATTATCAATCAAAATTAATTTTACAGCCAAATCTTTATTGAAAACACCGTTCACACGAGTCATGGTTGCATTCATTCCTGCAAGTGCACCAGCTTTTGTGCCGCCAAAATAAGCTGTATATTCTGCTGTACATGACAAAGCGAGACGCATTGTTTTGAAAATTTTTGCACTTGATGCCTCTTTTGCTGTTTTCCCGCTCATATTTTGATTTGAAACTACCTCATCAGTCTTACAAACCAATTTTTTTGAAGTCGAAGTGTTTTTTGCAAACAAAACATATTCGGTTTTATCATCTGGATTTTCTTCGATAAATTCAGTTGATTTATTGGCACGAAATACCATCGTCTGAAATCCAAGTGGTGAAACACTAAAATACACTTTTGCAGTTTTATCATCTAAACCACTTCCTTCGTACGCTCTGATTTCTGGGTATTTAGCCTGAAGTTCCGGTTCAAAATTCGAAGATTCCCAAACGATGAAACGCTCTAAAATTCCGGAAGCATTTGGAATCGTGATTTCTGCAGTGTTGCTTTTTGAGCCTTTGCCCGTGGCTGAAGTCAATTGAATTTGAAGACGTTCTGAATTTAATTTATAGTATAATTTATCAGCGTCGGAAGTATTTATTCTTTTACTCAATACAGAATTAACGCTTACTTTTTGCCACAAATCATTGTTTTGGGCATTTAAAATAGCACAGTAAAAAGTAAAAAATAAAAAGAGTAATTGTTTTTTCATATTTGTTGGCGTTGATAAATCAAAATTAAGTCAATTAAATGAAATTCTTACATATAAACGACATTTAACGTTTTTTAGTCGACGAGCTGGCTGATTTTCACAAAAAGAAATAATGTTAGGTCAAAAAAATCAATTCTGCTTGGTGTCAAATTCAAAATAGATAGTATAAATTTGCAGCATCTTAAATTATTTGTTTTGAAGCTCTTTCATTCTATAAACGATTTCCATTCAACCAAGAAAACTATTTTAACGCTTGGTACCTTTGATGGCGTTCATATTGGTCATAAAAAAATTCTCGAACGAATTACGCAGAATACTGAAAATGGCAAATATGAAAGTTTAGTGCTTACTTTTTTTCCGCATCCAAGAATGGTTTTGCAAGAAAAATCAGAAATAAAACTTTTAAATACAATTGCTGAAAAAACAAAACTTCTAGAAGCAACAGGAATTGAAAATCTTATCATTCATCCGTTTAATGAAAGTTTTTCACGACTTACAGCCGAAGAGTTTGTGCATTCCATTTTAGTTGATCAATTTCAGATTCAGAAAATAATAATTGGACATGATCACCGCTTTGGAAGAAACAGAACTGCCAATATTGATGATTTAATCGCTTTTGGTGCCGAATATGGTTTTGAGGTTGAGCAAATTTCAGCTCAGGAAATTCAGGATGTTTCGGTTAGTTCAACCAAAATTAGAAAAGCTTTAGACGAAGGAAATATGGCTTTAGCCAATGATTATCTAGGATATGACTATTTTTTATCTGGAGAAGTAGTAAAAGGAAAGCAATTAGGAAGAACGATTGGCTATCCGACAGCAAATATTCAAATTGAAGAAGATTACAAATTAATTCCGAAAACGGGAGTTTATGCCGTAAAAGCAATCGTAGATCAAAAAGAAGTTTTCGGAATGATGAATATTGGATTCAATCCAACTGTAAATGGGCAAAAACAAACTATTGAAGTCAATCTTTTTGATTTTGATGAAGACATTTACGGAAAACAGATTGAAGTTTCTTTATTAAAATATTTGCGTGAAGAACAAAAATTTGGTTCAGTCGATTTGTTGAAAGAGCAATTAAATCAGGACAAATTGAATGCTTTGGCATTTGTAAATCAACGTTAGAAAACGTCCGATAAAATACTTTTCGGCCATTTTAAATCATCGTAGTTATTTTTTTAGTAAATTTGATATAGAACATTGTTTTTCAAATATTTACTATTAACTTCTTTAAAAATAACCACTATGAAATTACCTAAAGAAATTACCAACGGGTTTCTGATATTTCTTGGAATAGGCATTTATTTTTTATTGATGAATGTATTAGGACTAGCAAATTTGTTTTATTTACGTACCCTAAATGTATTTTTTATCTTTTATGGCGTGAACAGAACCATGCAAATGAACTTGCGTGAAGGAGAAACCAATTTTGTGTCGAATGCCGTTTCTGCCATGGCAACTTCAGTAGTTGGCGTGTCAATGAGCGTTTTCGGATTATTAGTTTATAGTTATGCACGAGGCGGAGATGCCTATGTAAAAACCTTATCTGAGACTTTTATGTTTGGAGGAAATCCTTCAGTTCCAACATATTGCATTTGCCTGCTTTTTGAAGGCGTAGCTTCTTCGGTCATTGTTACTTTAATGATGATGCTCTACTGGAACAATAAATATGCTGCCGATTAATATTTCAAAATAAATCAAACATTTTAGCACCCTAAAATCATAGAATTAGATATTTTAATGATTTTAGGGTGTTTCTTTTTTGAAAATAGTTGCCATATATTCATTTGCAGAATACATCATTGGTTGATTAGAACAATTTAACTACTTTTGAAGCTTCAAAAACAATGTATCAATGAGCATTACAAAACACAATTGGACCAAAGACGAGATAATCGCCATATATAACAAGCCTATGATGGACCTTCTTTATGAAGCTGCAAGTATCCACAGGCAAAAACACGATCCGAACGTTGTTCAGGTATCAACTTTATTATCAATCAAAACCGGAGGTTGTCCTGAAGACTGTGGTTACTGCCCGCAAGCAGCACGTTACAACACAGGAGTTGAAGGAAACGATTTAATGAGTGTTAGTCAGGTTAAAGCTCAGGCTTTGCGTGCAAAATCAAATGGATCTTCTCGTGTTTGTATGGGAGCTGCCTGGAGAAACGTAAAAGACGGCGAAGAATTTGATCAGGTTTTAGAAATGGTGCGTACTATTAACAAACTTGATATGGAAGTTTGCTGTACACTTGGAATGATTACTGAAAACCAAGCACAACGTTTAGCAGAAGCTGGTTTATATGCTTATAATCATAATTTAGATACTTCTGAAGATTATTATAAAGATGTAATTTCGACACGTGCATTTGAAGATCGTTTAGAAACCATCGAAAATGTTCGTAAAACTAATGTTACCGTTTGTAGCGGAGGAATTATCGGAATGGGAGAAAGTATTGAGGACCGAGCAGGAATGCTGGTTGCGCTTTCAACTTTAAATCCTCAGCCAGAATCAGTGCCTATTAATGCTTTAGTAGCTGTTGAAGGAACTCCAATGGAAGATGAAAAACCAGTTGAAATCTGGGAAATGATTCGTATGGTTGCTACAACCAGAATCGTAATGCCTGAAACTCAGGTTCGTTTATCTGCAGGAAGAACAAATATGAGTCGCGAAGGACAAGCAATGTGCTTTTTTGCTGGGGCAAATTCAATTTTTGCAGGAGACAAACTGCTTACAACTCCAAACCCTGATGTACACGAAGACATGAAAATGTTTGAACTTTTAGGTTTGAATCCTCAAAAACCATTTACAAAAGTTTCTCAACCAAAAACAGTTGAAGCAGAAGATTCTCAATTTGCTCCTCTTGGCGAAAAACCAAAATGGTCTAGACCAGGACACACAATTGAAAGAAACGTTGAACATTCGATTAAATCAAAAATTTAATTTTTAGAGTTCAATTATCTGAATAAATATTTTTAAATTGCTTATGACTCTGAGTTATAAGCAATTTTTTTATTTAGAAAGATGAAGTTAAAACAAATTGAAAGGGTTAAAAAAATCTCCAAAACTGATTTTGTTTCCCATTATGTAAAAAAACAAATCCCTGTTGTTGTTGAGCAACTCACCGAAGATTGGCCTGCTTATGAAAAATGGAAATTATCCTATATTAATGAAATTGCAGGAGACATTACAGTACCATTGTATGATAATAGACCAGTCAATCATGAAGATGGTTTTAATGAAGCACACACCAAAATGAAAATGAGTGATTATATCGCTCTATTAGAATCAAAACCGACCAATTACCGAATCTTCCTTTATAATTTCATGAAAGAAGTTCCTGCGTTAAATAATGACTTTAAATGGCCTGAAATTGGCTTAAGATTAGTCAAGCAAATGCCAATGTTATTCTTTGGTGGAGAAAATTCGAAAGTATTTATGCATTTTGATATTGATTATTCGAATATTTTGCATTTTCATTTTCATGGAGAAAAGCAGTGCATGCTCTTTCCTCCAGATCAATCCAAATATATGTACAAGGTTCCTCATGCCTTAATTTCGAGAGAAGATATTGATTTTGACAATCCTGATTATGAAAAATTCCCAGCACTAAAAAATGCCGAAGGTTACATCACCAATTTAAAACATGGTGAAATGCTTTATATGCCTGAAGGATATTGGCATTACATGAAATATCTGACTCCAGGATTTTCTATGAGTTTGCGTTCTTTTCCGAAAAACATTGGCAACCTATCCAAAGCAGTTTATAATGTTTTCATTATGCGTTATTTTGATATTATAATGCGAAAATTCAAAGGACAGAAATGGATTGATTATAAGAATGAAAAAGCAATTACAAATACGCATGAGCATCTCCGAAAGACTGCTTAAAAATGATTTAGAAATAAAAAAGCAGTGCGAGTTTAATCCTTTAACTGCTTTTTTATTCTCCATAGTTTTTTAGAATGCAACTTTCTTAGTTGTTATATTTCCGTTTTCTAAAGTCACTTTTACCAGTAAAACCTGGTTGGCAGAGCGGAAATTCAATATTTGCAATTCTGTTGCATTAATGCCTTTTTTCTCAAAAAGAAGTCTTCCGGAAAGATCAAACACTGCGACTTGACTTATTGCTTCTTTAGTTGATATTACTTTCATTTCGTTTGATTTTATTAAAACCGATATCGTATTTTCATCATTCGCTACCTCGTCAATACCTAAAGATTTATCGGTGTATCGCAGTACAAATCGGTCTGAAAAAGTTCCGATTTCAGTTTTAAATGTATAATTGCTTGCACGCAGATCGTGAATTTTATTCAGCTTCTTATCTTCTAAATAAACGGATTGCAATGTGAGCGAACCATCTACATGATATATCGAAATCGTAAAATCACCAGCAATTGTCGTACGATATCCTAACGGAACAACATCAGTCTTTTTAAAAGGCAGTCCACGTGCTTGAATGGCAAGTTTATGTTCTTTATTTATACTATAAAAATCTATAAATTTATTTCCATCAAAACTGTTTCCGTCATACTTTCTGTCGTATTCATCTGTGGCTCCCTGAATATATCCAACCATCAATTGTTTATAAGCTCCTTCGGTATTGGTCATATTTAACCAAATTCTATTTTTTTCAAGTGCTGATTCTTTAGACTTTTTATCGGATTTATAAAATTGAGAATTGGTATTTCCTCCTCTTCGCATAGAATTATTAAAAACAATCGTACCAGACGCAACTGTCCCAGCAAAAAATGATTGCCCAGCAGCGATATCACCAGAAGGCGGGGTGTTATTATTGCCAGAATTATTCCCCGAAGGAGCTGATGAACTCGTACCAACTCCTCCAGATAAATTATAAGTTGCATAATCATCTGTCGCATATTGATAGGCTCCACTCAAAACCACTGGGGTGTTATGTGTCCAGAAATAAAGTGTTCCTTCAAGAAGTGAATTCCCGTTTATGAAATCATCAGCATGCAACGCCGATGGATATGGATTTCCTATCAAATAATATTTCTCTGCATTTACCGTTTCGCCTGTAATATCTCCGTTATTTGGTACTCCTATAAAAGTTGTTGCAAAAGGATATCTAACTGTATTAGAAAAATTTTCTGGTCCGCGTATAATATATCCTTTTCCAGTTATCATTACGCTTGTTTTAGGAACTCCTACCCATTTTGTTCCATCAAAGCTAAAATATTTGTCATCTGCAGTTTGCGAAGAAACATCAACTAAACGTTGATTTTTAACTGGTGACGACCAATAAACAAAATCGGCTTGGCGAATAGGCTGACTGTTTCTTTTGTATTTAATAACACCGGTATTCAAGTTATTATCAGCACTTGTCTGCAATAAACTTGCTCCATCGGCAAAAGTCAAAGTTCCATAATCGACATGAACTCCATTAACGACATTTAAGGTTTTTCCATTTTGAATAGTAACTGCGGCATCGTTACTAATTGTACAAGAACAAGCATTTACATCAGCACTTACATTGTAATCTTCCTGAAAATCGACAAGGTTGTCTATTGTTGGTGCAGTTCCGTATGACCAATTTGTTCCATTCCATGTATTTGCTTGTATTGTAATTTCAGATGAATACGTTATCAAACAGTTATTATTGATTGCGAATTTGTATTTACCTGGAATTAATCCTGAAATGGTTATTGAATTTCCAGAGTAAGGACGATTTAAAATAACCGCCCCGTCTGATTGTAAAATATCCCCTGAACCTGATAATCCTGATAACACAATACTTCCGGTAGGCACAGTACAATTAGGCTGTGTAAAACTTAAAATAGTGGGTGCCTGCGGAACAGGATCTACATCAATTCGTGTTTCTATTGCAAATTCTTCAGGACAGGTTTCGTTTTTAACAACTGCTCTATAACTAGTACTTGTAGTTAATATTCCAGGTTGATATGTAACTCCTGTATGATTAATTGGCTGCCACACATAAGGTATTGCTTCAGCATATTCCCATCTTACAATTGTACCTACATAATTATTGAATGTTAATAAAGGACTTGGACTTCCTTGGCAAATATGTGTTCCTCCATTTACTGTGCCACGATCCGTTTTTGTTACTGTTGTTGTATTACTGGCATTTATGACTGCAGGACAGCCATTTGAAGAATATTTGGCTGTAACCGTTTTATTTCCGCTAGTCAACCATTGCAATGTGACAGTATTGTCCGTTGTTGCAATTCCACCTGTAATAATGTTATAATCGATTCCGGCAGTTCCTGAAACATTCCATATATAATTTGTTTGCCCGGATTGAGTGGTGTAAGTAACATCTGTATTAACACAAACTGAAGAAGCTGGCTGAACAGAAAAAGTTGGTATTGGAGTTGGATTAACCGTAACTGTAGCCGCAATAGAACTTGTTGAAGAACATGCTCCGTTTTGTACAACAGCTCTGAATTGTGTTGTTTGTGTCAAAGTTCCCGAAGTATAAGTTGTCGAAGTATTTGAAATTGGAGTCCAAACAGAAAATGGACTAACGGAAGATTCCCAATTTAAAACAGCGCCTGTATTTCCAGTCAAAGTTAAGACACCACTTGGTGAACCGCTACAGATTGTTGATCCTCCTCCAACAGTTCCCCCAATAGACGGTGAAGAAATTACTATTGAAGCTGTGTTGCCTACTGTTATATTTGAAAAACAATCACCAGATGTCAATTTAGTAATTGTAATATCTCTGGTACTAGCAGTATTAAATCCTGATAACATAAAACTTCCTGAGCCAGCAGCTGTTACAGTCATCGAAGCACTCAACCCATTGCTTGTTGGATTGCTAAGATTATAAGTTACCGTATAAGTCCCAACAGGCAATAAAGTAGATGTAGAAGTTAATAGTATAGTTGTATTTCCTAATGAAGTACATACGGGAGATGCTGACACTGATGTAATATTATAAGTTGGGCATGTATAACTTATAATCATTTGACCGGCTGCACCAGCTCCACCTACTTGCGGGCTTCCTAAAAGTGAATTCATTGCACCTCCGCCTCCGCCTCCCGGAGAAGACCCTGCATTTCCTGGAGCATTTCCTAAAACCAAACTTGTTATCCCTAAGCCTCCAGCACCACCTCCGGTATCTCCACCTTTTCCACCGGCACCAGAACCTTGTAACAATCCTATAACACCTGTGTTTCCTGCGCCACCATCGACACCAGAGGTTTTTTTTATAGAACCAAATGAATCTGTATCTAATCCTCCCTTTCCACCGGCTGGAGTTCCTCCCGAATTGTTTGGTGTACCACCTTTTCCTCCTGCTGCTAAAAGAATACCTTCATATCCCAAAATAGTAGAATTTCCACCTGAAGCTCCATTAGCAGTAGCACCAGTTACTTTAATACTTAAGCTAGCACTTGGTATCGTGGTAATTTTGCCTTTTACATAAGCACCACCGCCTCCGCCTCCTGCGCTACGTCCATCTAAAACCGCTCCGCTAGCACCTCCACCAGAGCCACCTGCACCCCACGCCTCAACATCCATTGTGATAACACCAGCGGGGACGACCAGTGTTGCATCTGATGAATAGGTATGCTGGGTCTGTGCCCATAATGAGTTACAAAAGAAGAACAGCAACCAAAAAAACTTCAGTTTTTTTATCCAAACATGTAGTTTTTGGTGTTTTAAATGAATCGAAAATTGAAAAGTAAGCAAGGATCTAAGTAATTTTTTTTTCATACATCAGCATTTTTAATTAAAAAAAAATCAAGCGTATAAAAGAATCATCTTCAATTTTAAATACCTCAAGAATAAAACAGAATACCAGTCGATAATCTGTACCCCATACCTATTTGACGAAGGAAGGCAAAAGATTCTGCTCAGATAATAAGGTATTTTCGTTAATGATAAGATTTTGGCAAATAAAAAGGACTCAAAAGTATCTTTAAGCACTCATTAGAAAATGCAGTACAACGGGCTTTTATGTTGTTTTATCGAATTAAAACAACAACAAGGTACGATTTTATTTACATTAAATAAAAATTTTAACTTAGAAATCAACACTTTAACATTCCATTCTCACAAATTATTAAAATCCTAAAAAATCACTGTAAGATGTTAAAACGATTTTTTAACATGGTAGTGATTTCTAAACACAAAAAATCCATCCGCCGTGGCAGATGGATTTTTAACCAAAAGCAATTTTTATGTTTTTAGAAAATAACTTTTGAATTTGTTATGCTTCCGTTTTGTAAAGCAACTTTTATCAATAAGACCTGATTAGATGCCTGAAGGTTATCAATTTGTAATTCCTTCTCATCCATATTTAATTTCTCATAAAGAAGTTTTCCTGAAACATCAAAAACATACACTTTTCCAAGCATTTCAATTGTTGAAGTGATTTTAATTACTTTATCTTTTATTGCAATTAAAACTTTACTTTCAGAATTTTCAATATCAGGCGTACCTAAAGATTTATTAGTATAACGTAATACGAGACGGTCTGTGAAAGTTCCCGCTTCTGTTTTAAATGTATAATTACTCTCGCGCAAATCATGAATTTTTCCGGTCACTTTATCTTCTAAATATATTGCCTGGTTTTTCATATTACCATCTACCTGACTTATTGAAATTGTAAATTCTCCAGCAATTGTGCTTCGATATCCTAAAGAAACCAAATCGATATCTGAAAATGGGAGCGCCCGTCCCTGAATTGCAAGATGTTTCTGGTTGTTTACACTATAAAAATCAAGATATTTATTTCCATCAAAAGTTTCACCATCGTATTTTTTTTCGAAATCATTACTAGCTCCCTGAATGTATCCAACCAATAATTGCTTGAAAGCGCCTCCATTATTAGTCATATTTAACCAGATACGGTGTTTTTCAGAACCGTTTGCTTTTGAGTTTCCTTTAGGCTTAAAAAACTGGCCATTATTATTGCCTCCATTTCGCATTAAATTATTAAATTTAATTGTTCCGGAACCTGACATTTCTGCAAAGAAAGATTGTCCTGCTGCAATTTGACCACTGGGAACATTTGCATTATTACCTGAAGCTTGGGTACCTGATGGGGCAGCCGCGGTTCCAACACCTCCACTCAAATTATAACTAGCATAATCGTCTGTAGCATATTGGTATGCGCCGCCTAAAACGACAGGAGTATTATGGGTCCAAAAATACAGTGTACCTTCTAGCACACTATTGGCATTAATAAAATCATCAGCATCCAGCGCTGAAGGGTATGGATTTCCAATTAAATAATATTTGCCTGCATTCACAACTTCACCATTTATATCACCATTGTTAGGCACCCCTTTAAATGTAGCGGTAAAAGGAGTTCGAACAGTGTTTGAATAATTTTCAGGACCCCGAATAATATAACCTTTACCAATAGTCATTACAGTTGATCTTGGCACCGCTACCCATTGTGAGCCATTACCGTTGTATGTTAAATATTTATCACTAGCGGTTGCAGATGAAACGCCAGCCAGAGTTTGACCTTGTACAGGTGTAGACCAATACACATAATCAGCCTGACGAATTGGAATACTATTACGTTTGTAAATTATACTTCCTGTATTGACGACATTATTCATCTGAATCAGGCTTGCGCTATCTTCAAATGTCAATAATGCTCCACTGGCGGATTCAACAACTACCTCATTTTCGATTGTTAAAGTATGACCTGAATTAATGGTAACTTTTTTTCCGGCATCTACTTTACAAGAACATGCGCTTAAATCACCTGCTGACTGATAATCCGCTGCAAATTCAATTATATCGGTACTAACTGGATTACCATTTGACCAACTACTACCGTTCCAAATATTTGTTACTGGCGCTATAATATCAACATTTACAGTTGCCATTGATGGACAATTAGCTCCCTCATGAATCGTAAAACTATACGTTCCCGGAATTAAATCTGAAATTATAAAATCTGTATCAGACGTATTATAAGTCTGCGAAACGGTTCCTGTTTGAGTAATAGTCCAATTTACTCCCGAAAGCAAACCGTCTAATTTTATACTTCCTTTTTGATTAGCACAGGTCGGCTGAACAATAGTACCAATGCCAGGGGCTACAGGCAAAGGATTGACTATTATTGTTCCTGTAGCATTCAATGTTCCGCAACCACCAGTTAACGGAATAGTATAATTATAAGTGCCAATATTTGTTGGCGTTCCACTAATGGTAATGGTATTTGAAGCCCAGTTTGCTGTTATTCCAGGTGGCAAACCCAAAGGTGAACCTATACTTGTTGCGCCTGTTGTTGTATGCGTAATGTCTGGCATTACCGTATGATTGCAAACTGTTGGTGAAGAAGATGCAGGTCCAACACTATTTAAATTTACAATTATAGTTCCAGTTGCATTGTATGTTCCGCAACCACCCGTTAAGGGGATACTATAACTGAATGTTCCCGAATCACTTGGAGTACCACTGATTGTAATTGTATTTGAAGCCCATGAAGCCGAAACGCCTGTCGGCAAACCTGATGGAGTTCCGATTCCTGTTGCACCTGTTGTTGTATGAGTAATATTTGTCATCAAAGTATTCACACACAAAATAGGCGATGATGAAGCTGCAGTTACCGTATTTTCCGGACGAACAGCAATAGTATAAATATCAGATACAGTGTAAGCTGTTGCGCAAGCTGGTGAAGCTGTTACATTTAATGTTAAAGTAACTTGTTTACCTGCATCACCGGCCACTGCTGTATAAGTTGGTGTCAGAGTTGTACTATTAGAAAGTGTTCCAAGTCCGTCGTGTGTCCAGAAAACTGTCCCATTTGCTGCATTCGCTTCTCCCGCTCCAACTGTAGCTGACCCATTAGAACAAATAATTTTAGAACCAGTAATTGACGCTGTTGGTGCTCCTTGGACATTTATTGTATAGGTAGCAGTTGCAATTTGTGGAGCACAAGTATTATTACTAGTTACTGTCATTGTTAAAATGATAGTTCTCGCCGCACCTCCTAATGTAGGGGTATAAGTTGGAGTAAGAGTCGTATCGCCTGTTAAGGTTCCTGAGCCTCCACTAAAAGTCCATTTTATAGTTCCATTTGAAGCTGATGCTCCACTTACTGTTGCGGATCCATTTGAACAAATTGTTACAGAACCACTTGGTGTTGTTGCTGTTGGCAGATCTTCAACTACAACTACTTTAGCTGCTGATGAAGGACTATTACAACCGCCAGCTTTTGCAAACTGAACAGTATAACTTCCCGCAGCAGTAACAAAAATTGTTTGAGTAGTTGCACCTGTCGACCAAAGATAGGTATAACCACTTGGTGCGGCGCTAGAAGTAAGGTTTACTCCATCTATCTGACAAAATGTTAATGCTCCGTCTTGAGTTATTGTTGGAGCTGCCGTCGGAGTTGTCGTAACTCCTGTAACTGTAGCAGAAACAGTTCCATTACCTGCTACACATCCATTTTTTGCATAAACCCTAAAATAATAAGTTTGGCCAGAAGTTAAGCCTATAAAAGTATAATTAGTAGTTGTTAGCCCGGTTACTGTCTGAGTTGCTGTAGTTGCTGGAAAAGTATTGGATGTCGACATTTGAACAGTATAACTTAACGTTCCGTTAGGAGCTGTCCATGTTATACTAATTTGATTACATAGCGCAACAGGAGTACTTATTACAGGAGCTGCAGGCGCTGTGTTTGAAGTCGTTGGTGATTGAGTTGCTGAATAATTATTGCTGACGCCACAGCCATTTTTTCCTTTTACTCTATAATAATATTGTGTACCTCCATTCAATCCGGTAACAACATATCCATTAACATTATCTACATCTAAAGATTGGAATCCAGGCAAAAAACTTGCAAAAGTCGATGACGTTGAAACATCCAACAAATAACTTGATGCTCCTGATGCAGAGTTCCATCTAGCGTTAAAAGAATTACAGAATATATTATTAGCACTATTAGATGTTACATTTCCTGGTACATTATTCGTTGTGGTAACATTGCGAACTGTTGAATAATTAGTGCTTATACCACAGCCATTTTTTCCTTTTAATCTGTAATAATATGTAGTATTTGGATTTAAACCTACAACATCATAAGTTGTTACATTACCAACATCCAAAGAATTATAACTCCCAACAAAAGTATTAAAAGTAGAAGATGTGGAGACATCTAACAAATAACTCGTTGCACCTGTCAATGTATTCCAATTTGCAATAAACTCAGTACAAATTGCACCTGTTCCGGCGGAAGAAGTTACTGTACCTGGAATTACTGCAGTTGCATACGCTATAGTATTTGAATTTGCACTAATACAATTTCCGTTATAGGCTCTAACTCTATAATAATAAGTATTATTTGTTAAACCTGTAATATTATAAGTTAATACATTCGCTATATTCAGTGCATTATAACCTGTTACAAAACTAGAAAAATTGCTTGCTGTAGAAACATCAAGTTCGTAATAAACTGCTCCTGCAACGGCTTGCCAATTTGCTGTAATTTGATTACAAGTAGCATTTGTTCCTGCAGTAGCTACTGGAGCAGTTCCTGATGAATTTACTGTGATTGTTGCTAAATTATTAGCATTAATAGGTGAAGTACAATTTTCAGAAGCTACAGAACTTGATCCTGATGATAAAGCAGTTATTACAATCGTTCTTGTTCCTACGGTAGTAAAACCTGAAGCAATAAAACTTCCTGTTCCTGCTGTTGTCACTTTCATAGAAACCGGAGTTTGAGCGGCGCCCTGAATATTATATGAAACAGAGTAAAGTCCAATAGGCAAATTTCCTGTCAATGTTACTTCGGAAGCATCTCCAGAACAAACATTTACAGCAGTTGCAGTTGTACTGGTCAAACTATAAGTCGGGCAGTTATAAGTTATAGTAACTTTCCCATCACCACCATCACCACCACGTCTGGGCGTAGCTAAAAAAGAAGATCTTCCGCCGCTTCCTCCTCCTCCCGGAGCGTTCCCTGCATTTCCAACACTCGAAGTAAAAGCCGTTGCAATACCTGCTCCACCAGTTCCTCCTCCGTTGGCTCCATTTCCTCCAGCACCAGAGCTAATAATTGAACCTGTATCATCAGTAAATCCAAACTCTCCATTTCCTCCGGCAGTACCAGAAATTCTTGTTGCTCCTGTAGAATTTGCAGCAAGTCCTGCAGCTCCGCCCAGAACTAAACTGCCGTTATTTACCAAACCTCCTTTTCCACCTTCTGCTAAAATAGAGTATCCTGTTATTCCAGATGATCCACCTGCACCACCATTAGCGCCGGTAACACCTTTTCCGCCAATACCCACATTAACGCTCAAAGTTTCTCCTGAAGTGATTGTAAGAGGAAAAGTACCAGTACTTGCAAAAGCACCACCGCCACCACCTGAACCACCATATGCACCATTGAAACCCGGGTTTGTTGAGCTTCCTCCAGCTCCACCGGCACCCCATGCCTGAACAGTAATACTAGTAATACCGGCTGGGCTTACAAATGTTTGTGTCCCTCCAAGAGTAAATGTTGCTGTAGTTTGTGCCAAAAGAAAAACAGGAAGGCAAACTAATAACGAAATAAGTAATGTTCTTTTCATACTGTAGCATTTTAAATGACAAAAATTAAATTCAGATTCAACTGAAAAATTATTCTGCAATTAATAAATACCACATTTGCAGGAACATGATTGACAGGCCTGAGTAGTGAGAAAAAAGAAGTCGTATAAAAGTAATTCTGTTCCTTAAATCTGGTATTTTAAAGTTTTAACACTCAGTATTTAAATCTGGCAGAGGGGCGTTAGAAAACAAATTATTTTTTTTATGTTTTCAATTGAAAAGGCATAAAATGAAGTAAAAAATAGTGGCGCAAATTATTGAAAAACATCCTTAAACAATTTACAAATTTTTAATAAATATCTAAAAAACAGACCATTATAATTTGATTTTATTTCTAAAACACAAATATTTAAGTAAATTCTCATGAATTATGTTTTTTGATGTAATTGGTCTTTTAAATTTTGCAAATCGTCTGAAGAAGTAAATTTGAGTTTTTTAAGTTTTTCACCAACTTTAAAAAAATTTTAGTCCGTTAAGAAAAATTGAGAGAAAAAAACGTCAGGTAAACGATAATTCCACTAAAAAAAATGCTAAAAAAAATCCGTTTAAAAGAGTTAAAACGGATTTTTTAAAGTTGAAAAAACGCTTTTAAAAAATTACTTTTCTTATCGATTCAGAACCATTTTCTAAAATAACTTTTATCAATAAAATTTGATTTGCATAATTCAGATTTTGAATAGAAAAATGAGGTGTATTAATTTTAGTTTTTTTGTAAAGAACTTTTCCTGTCAAATCAAAGACTTCAATTTCTTTAATTGATTCCTGTGAAGCGTTAATATTAATTTGTTTGTCTTTTACTGCCACTAAAATGACATTCGAATCATTTTTAAAATCATCAACTTTTAACTCATTGTCAACATACTTTAATTCAAATCTATTATCAAAAGTCCCTTTCTGCGTTTTGAAACTGTAGGGTGAATCTTTTAAATTATGCACCACCTTTAATTCTTTGTCTTCAAGATAAATGTTCGTTTCCGAAAATTCATCATCAAAATGATCAATACTTAAGCTAAAATTACCTTCAATTTTTGACATATATCCAATTACGACTGAATCTGTTTTTTCAAAAGGGAAAGCCCTGCCTTGAATAGTCAGGTTTATATTTTCTGATATACTATAAAAATTTGCATATTTATTTCCACTAAAAGATTCAGCATCATAACTTACATCATATTCGTTGGTTGCGCCTTCTATATATCCAATTAAGATTTGTTTGAAGAGACCTTCTTCATTTTTAAGATTCAGCCAAATTCTTTGTTTTTTTACGTCGTTTTCTTGAAAATTTTTACTTTTTGATGGTTTAAAAAAGGAGGTATTACGTTCCTTCATTCGCATCTTATCATTAAATTCAATCACGCCCGAATTTTGGCTGGCCACAAAAAAGGCTTGTCCTGCGCCAATTGTTTTATCGGGTATAATTTCATTGATACCGCTTGACAAAGCGCCACGAGTTCCTACTCCTCCAAGCAAATTATAAACAGCATAATCATCAGATTCATATTTATTATTTGTAATCGGAGTATTGTGAGTCCAAAAGTATATTGTCCCTTTAATTTTTGACGAATTTTCTTTTAAAAAAATATCAGCATTCAATGTCGAAGGATAAGGATTTCCAATTAAATTAAAGCTATTGGCTGGTCCTAAATTCACTTCTATTTTTCCATTATGCGGTAGTCCTTTAAAAGTTGCAGGGTAAGATACGCGGGTTACCGAGGAGAAATCTCTTGGACCTTGAATAATATAACCAATTGCAGGCTGCATAGTATTAGCTACATTTTCAACTTTCCAGTTTTTTGTTGTGGGATTATAAGTTAAAAAACGATCAGATATTGTATTTGGTGAAAGATCAAATAATTTTTGATTATCAACTGGGGATGACCAATACACATAATCTGATTTTAAAATAGGCGATGAATTTCGTTTCAAATGGATAACTCCTGTATTCACAATATCATCATCTGACTGATATAAATTTGCCGAATCTTCTAAAACTAAAGTTCCTAAACCTGAATACGAAAATTCGATACTTAAAGTATTTCCACTCTGCAAAGTAACTTTTTTGCCTTCATCAATATTGCAACTACATACATTTGCTGTTGTCAAAGTAGCGTAATCCTCTTTAAAAAACAGTTCTTTTCCGCCTGACGGAAAACCATTTGACCACGAATTTCCATTCCAGATTGTTGATTCTAAGCAAAGCTTCAAGCGCGCAATTCTATGTTTGGAAATTCCGGAAACGGAATTAAAATCTCCACCAATTAAAAGTTTATGGTCTGAGGAAAAACTAATTGAGAATACTTTATTATTTAACGTAGTATTAAAAGAAGCATCTAAACTACCCGACTTTAATAATCTTAGCAATCTTAAAGCGGAGATATTTTTATATGTTCCGGAAAAAGTTCCAGCCACCAAAATACGATCATCAGGCTGTACTAAAATACTTCTCACATCTCCCTTACTAAAACCCGAACCTGAATCGAATGTACTATCTAAACTTCCATTTGGATTGAGCCTTACAATTCTTTTTTGTGCCACTTTATTAAAACTCAAAAAATTACCGCCTAAAACTATTTTCTGATCAGACTGCAATGCTATAGCATAGACATTTTTATCAAATCCGTCGCCAATCGAAAACGTTGGATCAATACTTCCATTATTATTTAAACGCACTAGATGCGAAAACGGAATGCCGTCAAAAGTTGTAAATCGTCCACCTAACAAAATCTTTCCGTCGGGTTGAATCAAAACCGATTCAATAATGGCATCAGCACCTAATCCTGGATTAAAACTGCTGTCTCTTGAGCCATCAGATGTAAGTCTTACAATTCGGCCAGCATTTACATCATTATACTTCGTAAAACCTCCCGCCACAATTATTTTCCCATCTGGCTGTATCGCCAGCGCATAAACCTGACTGTTGCATCCGGAGGTTATATTAAAAGAAGCATCTGCAGTTCCATCTGGCAAAATCCTTACAATACGATTAATCAACGTTTCATTATACTTTGTAAAATTTCCTCCCAGAATAATTTTGCCATCTGGCTGTAGAACTGCGGTTTTTATTAAATTATTTGCTCCGATCTGTCCCAAATTAAATTCCGGATCAGACGAGCCGTCTTCTAAAAGCTTAGCTATTCGGCAAGCGTTTGTTCCATTAAACTTTTTAAAATTGCCAAATACCATTGTTTTCGCATTCTCTAAAGACAGTATACTATAGACTGAATTGTCAAACCCAATTCCGGATGCTAAATAACTCGTATCATATTCGCCTTCGGAATCAATTTTCGCTAATCTTCCTTGATTTAAACCATCAAAAACTGAAAATGAGCCTCCAATATACCACGCGCCTTCTGCATCATTATCTAAAGCAAAAACTGATGCCGTCGCCGGACCTGATCCAAAATCAATTTCATCTTTTAATAAACCAGAACTATCTAAAAAACAAACTCTGTTAACACTAATTCCGTTATAGTTTCCTGTGAATGATCCTCCGAGCATAATATTTCCAAAAGAATCTATTTTACAGGCTAAAACTGCACCCGAATTAAATCCAGATCCTGTTGCAAAAGATATATCGATACTGCCATCAGGCATTATTCTGATAATTCTGTTTGCGCTATTTCCGTTAAAATTGATAAACTTTCCTCCTAGAATAATTTTACCATCGGACTGAACTTCCATTGCATTTACATCATCATCAAAACCTGTCCCAATATTAAAACTTGAATCAACACTTCCATTAGTGTTTAAACGCACAATTCTATTGCACGGAATACTATTGAAAGAAGTAAAATTACCTGAAAGCAAGATTTTTCCATCAGCTAATACTTTTGCATTATTAATATTAGAAGCAGTACCGGAACCTATTAAAAAAGAAGTATCTAGAGCCCCTGTGGATAAAATTCTTGCAATACGATTTGTGGTTATATTATTATACTTTGTGAAGCTTCCACAAATAATTATTTTACCATCAGATTGAAGCGCAATATCATATATAATACCTGTTGTCGCACCAATTGAAGTATTGAATGATGGATCATAACTTCCGTCTGTATTTAAGCGAATAAGTCTTCCTGCATTGATGCCATTGTAAGAAGTAAAGCTTCCTCCAACAATTATTTTTCCATCTGGCTGAATATATGTTGTATATACTTTTCCATTGAAACCACTTCCTGTATGAAAACTTTCGTCGATTGTACCGTCTGGTTTTAAGCGAGTGAAATAAGGAGCAGCTATTCCATTAAGATTTAGATATTCACCACCAACTATAAGATTTTGGTCGGATTGCAAAGATAAGGTTTGTACTGCACCGTCAAATCCATCTCCAATTGAACCGTCATCAAGAGTATTAAAATTAACATCAACTTTTCCTTGCTGACCATAAAACTCAAAATTTCCAAAAAATACAGTCAGAGTGACTGCATAAAGTAATTTTCTAATCAAAATAAAGCTAATAAATAATTATACAAATTTTCCTAAATTATAAATAGCTTTATGAATGTGCAATACCCACTTTTGGTGATATTTCAAATTAAAAAAGGTCATTTCCCGCAATGAGAAATGACCTTCTTTTTAGTTGAGAAATATTTAATCTATTTACTGAAAAATTAATTTTCTAGTTGTTTTATATCCGTTTTCTAATGTTATATCAATTAGTAAAAGCTGATTACTAGATTGTAAATTTGAGATAAGTAATTCATTCGAACCAACTTTCTTTTTATCATAAAGTAACTTACCAGCTACATCATAAATAGCAACATTTTGAATTGTTTCATTTGAAGACAATAGTTTAATTACTTTATCTTTTCCAGAAACCGTAATACCTTTTTCAATATTTTCGAAATCACCAGTTCCTAAAGATTTGTTAGTGTAACGAAGTACTAAACGATCAGCAAAAGTTCCAATTTCAGTAGTAAACGTATAATTGCTGGCTCTCAAATCATGAATTGTGCCTATCTTTTTATCTTCAATATAAATTGCCTGAGTTTTCATATTTCCGTCCACCCTATTTATAGCGATTGTAAAATCGCCGGCTACTGTGGTACGATAACCTAATGGCACTTGATCAACATCTGTAAATGGTAAACCACGGCCTTGAATAACTAATTTGTTGCCTTCGTTGATACTATAGAAATCAAGATATTTATTTCCATCAAACGTTTTCCCATCATAAAGTCTTTCATAATCATTAGTAGCTCCTTCAATATAGGCAACTAATAATTGTTTAAAAGCACCTCCTTCATTTGTCATATTTAACCAAACACGGTGTTTTTCAACTTCAGCAGTTTTTGCCGTTTTACCAGGCTTAAAGAATTGACCGTTTGAATTTCCACCAACTCTCATTGAATTTTTATAAGTCACATTACCTGACATCACAGTACCTGTAAAGAAAGCTTGTCCTGCACCAATTTGACCGCTTGGTGTATCTCCATTAGGATTATCACCACTAAGATCTGGATCAGATGCAGAAATGGCTGGACGTGTTCCTGTACCTCCACTCAAATTCCATGTTGCATAATCATCTGTCGCATATTGATATGCTCCACCTAAAACCACTGGAGTATTGTGTGTCCAGAAATAAAGTGTTCCACTTAATAAATCTCTATTATCAACATCAGTAATAAATGCAGTAGCATCTAATGCCGAAGGATATGGGTTTCCAAGTAAGTAATATTTTCCTCCAACCATTGCTTCGCCTGTAAAAGTCCCATTTTGAGGTGTTCCGAAAAAACTTGCTGGAAAATCTTGTTTAACGGTATTTGAATAGTTTTCTGGTCCGCGAACGATATATCCTTTACCTGCAGCCATTATAGTAGTTCTTGGTGTAAATACCCATTGGTTACCATCATATGCGTAAAGTTTAGAACTAGCAGTTAATGATGAAAGCGCTGCCAAAGTCTGGTTTTTAACCGGCGTTGACCAATAAACATAATCAGCCTGACGAATTTTTGGTGCTATACGATTATAAAAAATATTACCCGTATTTAAAGTATTACTTGTGCTTGTTTGTATTAAGTTTGAACTATTCTCAAAAGTTAAAGTACTTCCTGAAACAACATGTACTCCATTAGTAACGGTTAATGTTTTGCCTGGTGCGACTGTCACTGCTGCACCATTACTTACAGTAACAGAACAATAAGTTACATCTGCGCTGATGGTATAACCACTAGCGAAATTAATATAATCATCTGAATTAGGAGCGCCATAAGTCCATGAACTACCACCTGTAAAAGTATTAGCCATTACTACAACTGGTGCTGAGTATGTTACAGCACATCCATTATCAACCGCAAATCTATAAGTCCCGGGAACTAATCCTGTAATAGTATGTGTATTTGATAAAAAAGGAATTGTAATTATTGATGTTCCGTCATTTTGCAACAAATTCCCCGAAGCTGGCAAACCGCTTAATGTTACGCTTGCTCCTGCTGAACAAGTTGGTCGTGTTGGTGTTCCTGCAGTTGGTGCAGGATGATTTGGATCAATAATCAAACCAATTGTTGCAGTGTTTGAACAGCTATTGCCATTAGTAACTGTATATACAACGGTTACATTTCCTGCCGTAACTCCTGTAACAACTCCTGATGAGTTTACAGTTGCTGAACCAGTACCATTAATAATAGACCAAACACCTGATGGTGTTGTATTAGCAAAAGCTGGAGTTGATGAGCCCACACAAGTTGATGTTGCCCCACCTGTTATTGCGTTTACTGTTGGGATTGGGTTTACTGTAACTGTTTTAGTAACTGATAATATCCCACATGAACCACCTGTTGTTGTCAATGTTAATGTAATACTACCAGATTCTGTTAATCCAGCTGTATATGTTGCATTTGCAACATCATTTGGATTTGTCCATGATCCAGTTCCACCTGACCATGTTCCGCCAGTTGCTCCTCCGCCTACTGATCCGCCCATTGCTACTGATGTAGCACCTTGACAGATAGACGATAATGGTGTACCAGTGTTAGCTGTTGGAAGTGGGTTAACAACTACAGTGTAAATTGCTATAGCATTTGTACACGGACTGTTGGAGACAGTCATAGTTAAAGTAACCGTATTGCCCGCATCACCCAATGCAGGTGTATATGTTGGAGTCAGGGTTGTTGCATTCGTTAATGAACCTAATCCGTTATGGCTCCATAAGATTGTTCCATTTGAAGAACTCGCTCCGCTTACGGTAGCTGTACCATTTTGGCAGATACTCTGAGAGCCTCCCGCACTTGCTGTAGGAGTTGCCTTCACAACTACAGAATAAGTTGCAGTAGCATTTGTACAAGGACTGTTGGAGACAGTCATTGTTAAAGTAACCGTATTGCCCGCATCACCCGATGCAGGTGTATATGTTGGAGTCAGGGTTGCTGCATTCGTTAATGAACCTAATCCATTATGGCTCCATAAAATTGTTCCATTTGAAGAACTCGCTCCGCTTACTGTAGCTGTACCATTTTGGCAGATACTCTGAGAGCCTCCCGCACTTGCTGTAGGAGTTGCTTTCACAACTACAGAATAAGTTGCAGTAGCATTTGTACAAGGACTGTTGGAGACAGTCATAGTTAAAGTAACCGTATTGCCCGCATCACCCGATGCAGGTGTATATGTTGGAGTCAGGGTTGTTGCATTCGTTAATGAACCTAATCCGTTATGGCTCCATAAGATTGTTCCATTTGAAGAACTCGCTCCGCTTACGGTAGCTGTACCATTTTGGCAGATACTCTGAGAGCCTCCTGCACTTGCTGTAGGAGTTGCCTTCACAACTACAGAATAAGTTGCAGTAGCATTTGTACACGGACTGTTGGAGACAGTCATTGTTAAAGTAACCGTATTGCCCGCATCACCCGATGCAGGTGTATATGTTGGAGTCAGGGTTGCTGCATTCGTTAATGAACCTAATCCGTTATGGCTCCATAAAATTGTTCCATTTGAAGAACTCGCTCCGCTTACTGTAGCTGTACCATTTTGGCAGATACTCTGAGAGCCTCCTGCATTTGCTGTAGGAGTTGCTTTCACAACTACAGAATAAGTCGCAGTAGCATTTGTACACGGACTGTTGGAAACAGTCATTGTTAAAGTAACCGTATTGCCCGCATCACCCGATGCAGGTGTATATGTTGGAGTCAGGGTTGTTGCATTCGTTAATGAACCTAATCCGTTATGGCTCCATAAGATTGTTCCATTTGAAGAACTCGCTCCGCTTACTGTAGCTGTACCATTTTGGCAGATACTCTGAGAGCCTCCTGCACTTGCTGTAGGAGTTGCTTTCACAACTACAGAATAAGTCGCAGTAGCTGGTGTAACACAAGGACCATTTGAAACAGTCATCGTTAAGATCACCGTATTGCCAGCATCTCCAGCAGCAGCTGTATAAATCGGAGTCAATGTCGTTGCGTTGGTTAATGAACCAGAGCCATTATGTGTCCATAAGATTGTCCCATTTGTAAAGCTGGCACCGCTTACTGTGGCAGTACCGTTTTGACAGATAGTCTGGCTACTTCCCGCTGTGGCTGTTGGAGAGGGCACTGTAATAATTACTCTTCCATTTGCTCCCGATTTTGAAGAACTACTTCCTTCGCCTCTTCCACCACCACCACCACCAGGTAAAGCCCCAGCAACTGCATCTGGATTACCATCAGCAGCAGCTCCGCCTCCTCCATTACCAGTACCAGCACCTCCAGCTGTTATAGCAGTTGTAGAACTTCCTCCATTTGCACCATCTGTTCCTCCTGTTCCATTAATCATAGCAGATCCACCTCCGCCTCCTCCTGCTTCGTTATTTCCGCCTCCATTATTAGCTCTTGCATCTCCTCCTTTATAACCTGAATAAGAAACAGTTACACTTCCTGTAATAGCAGATACCACACCACCTGCTCCACCAGTTCTATTACTTCCCGAAGATCCGCCATTTGCAACAATTGTGTTTACGCTAGAACTACCGCCATTTGTTCCAATTGCACCACCAATACCAACTGTAATGGTTAAGTTTTGACCAGCTGTAAGCGATGTTAGTGTTCCTTTTGTATAAGCACCACCGCCACCGCCGCCAGAAGCATTTCCTCCACTAGCTCCACCACCTCCGGCTCCCCAACATTCAACTTGTAAAATGGTAACTCCACTTGGAACAGTAAACGTGCTTGATGTATCAAAAGTTGTAGCACCAGATGAAACTGCTATCGCCGCTGTAGTTGATGAACAATTGGTTGAAGTACTACTTGTGAATGTAAAAGTTGCACTTCCTGTTGCTACACCTGTTACAACTCCAGCATTCGTTACACTCGCAATCAGGCTATTACTACTAGTCCATGTACCTCCAGAAGTAGGAGATAAATTCGTTGTAGAACCTACACAAATATTATTACTACCTGTAATACTTACGGCTGGGGCTGTAGCTGCTGTAATTATTGCAGAACCATTCATAGTTAATGTACAGCCAGTCGTAGAATTTGTAGCCACAACTGTGTAAGTCCCTGCTGTTTTTGTGCCAAAAGTAATTGCTGAGCCGTTTCCAGCAACAGCTGTTCCTGAATTAACTCCACCTAATTTCAATTGATAACTAAATCCTGTGGTAGAACCATCTAAACCAACAGCAATACCTCCAGAACAGTAGGATCCACTTCCTGTCACGTTATAACTTGGATTAGGATTCACATAAACAAATGTTGTCGAACTCGCCGAACAGCCTCCTCCAGTTGCAGTAACTGTAACCTGTTGAATAGAAGGTGTGCTACTTGTAAATTTTACTGAAGGACTTTTAGCAGTAGTAGATGAAAAAACTGCTCCTGCTGATCCAGTCCAAGAATAGGTTATACCTGAAGCGGGGACATTTTCAACATCCAAATTAACATCTGTATTTGCGCAAACAGTTAAAGTTTTAAAATTCCCCTTAGGAACTGTTGTTGCGACTGGAGCCACTTGAGAAGTTGGTATTAAAACTATATTATCTATAATAGTACCCAAGGTTAGATTTGCATGTAAACTGTTATAAAATTCAAGTGCTATTGAATTACTTGGTGCTATAAAAGTAAAAGTTCCTACTTGCGGAGTTGAAGTTGTAGTAGTCAATCTTGGAAATGTCAGTATTGTTGCTCCACTTATCACTCTAAAATCAACAGCAACTGTTGCAGGAACTGAGGTATCTGGTCGTCTCGCATAAATGAAACTTACCGTATAAGAATTTCCCGAAACAACCGATACCGTTTGTCTAAGAGATGCATCTTTGTCTAATTCTGCTGTTGCATCACTGTTATTACTAGAAAAATAGGTGTTTTCCGGATTACTTTCGGCATAAATACCTTGAGCAGTAGCTGCTATCCAGCCTGCATTTCCTGGTGTACTACTAAAATCACCATTAGTGATTAAATTAGTACAAGTTTGCCCAGAAACAGAATTCGCAAAAACAAGAAGAGTCCCCAAACAAAGCATCCTTAAACTCGGTTTAAAAGATCTTTCTTTAGAAGAATTAGAAAAAATAAAAAATAAAGAACGAACAAACAAAAGTAGTTTTCGAAGCATAGGCGTGGTATTATATTTGTTTTTGGCGTTAAAAGAAAACTAAATGGTATAGCATTTTTTGGGGCAATACTTTAATTTTGGCTTTTAAAACTTTAATGTTAAATGTTAAAATCCTGTTTCTCAAGGAGTATACAACCTGTAAAATTATCGTACAAAAATATTATAATTCCGCACACACACAACATTTTAGATAATTTCTTTTTTAGAAATAATGTAAAAATCGGTTAAAATTTAACATCAAAATAACTATTTTTAGCAATTATAGTTAAAAAGCAAGAAAAAACTCATGAATCCAAGTTGCACTCCAAAAGAAGCTTTACAGAAATTAGAACACTTTTGCGCCTATCAGGAGCGTTGCCATGATGAGGTAATTGCGAAATTGCAAAGTTTAAAAATGACTTCTGATGAAATTGATTTTATAGTAGTAAAATTAATCGAAGATAACTTTCTCAATGAAACACGTTTTGCCTGTAGTTTTGCCCGAGGAAAACACAGAATTAAATATTGGGGAAAAATCAGAATTACAAACGAACTCAAAGCAAGGCATATTTCTTCGACAAATATCACTTTAGCACTTAAGGAAATTTCTGCCGAGGAATACGAAAACACTTTTAACGATCTTGCTGAAAGATGTTGGAATGGTATTCATGAAAATAATATTTTAAAGAAAAGAAAAAAGTTCTGCGACTATCTTCTTCGTCGTGGATATGAAAGCAATTTTGTTTATGAAAAAGTAAAATTGATGGAGCTAGAATAAGCTCCGTTTTTTTGAGAACTATAGACCTAAATCATTCTCAAAACACCTCTAAAACATCAGAAAATACTTTCCTATACAAATGTCGTTTTCTTGCGAATATATAGGCACAACTCGCGTTTTTATATCAAAAAATTTAAATAATTGTAAAATAGATATTCTATTTTGCGATTTTTCTTATATTTAAAAATCCGTATTTATAAGAATTTCCATAAAAACACAATTTTCTTCATGCATTTCAACGAGTAATTTTCACACTTCATCGATTATTCGGCCATTCTAAAACCATCCTTTTTCCTAACTCGTATATGTCTATATCTTTGTTGGGTTAAATCCTATGCCAGCATAACATCCTGATTGAAACCACTTAACATGACTACTTGGCTTCTTTTTGATGTTGCTTTTTTAAGTTATTGATGGCATTCGAACGTTAAACAAAACAAAATAAAAAAACAGTTTTTAAAAATTAAATGCCACGATTTAATTATGATTAGAAAATTACTTTTAAGTTTTTTATTTTTCCTGTTGTCACTTTTTACTTTTGGAAAAAATACATCAACACTCAACATCACCTCTCTTAGAGCCAATTACTTTTCCAACAAAATTTCCATTGTCGCAGGCACAATAACTTCTACAAGTACAGGAGGAAATTGGAGCGATACTAGTTCATGGGTTGGTGGTGTAGTTCCCTCTGCAACTGATGATGTTGTAATAGCTACTGGCGCAACAATAACCGGTGCCGGAACCATTAACGCTAAGACACTGACAATCAACGGAAATCTTATAGTATCTAATACTGTGACACTTAACTCAGTAACTCAAGTAACAATTAACGGTTTACTTAGTTTTGCAGACAACAACAGTAACATACACTTGCCATCTGGCACGGCCGTAAAAATTAATTCTCCAGGAAAAGTTGATAAAAGTAAATGTTCAAACCAAGTCGCTATTTATATCGGAAGTACCAAAATTGCTGCTTGTGCAGGAAATGGTGGCGGTGCAGTATATGATTTTGATGCTTTTAATAGTGGTGGTGGAACAATTAATGCAATTGCAAATTCAAATTCTCCAGTTTGTCAAAATGGTACGATTAATCTAGTCGGTTCTTACTCAGGCTCTGCAGGAACGACAACTTCAGGAGGTTCAACAACAGGCGTAAATTACTCTTGGAGCATGAAAGCGCCCAATGGAACTACAACTACAAGTAATACACAAAATTATAATTTGACCGCAAGTCAGACAGGTAACTATACGGCCATCTTAACTTGCACAACATACTATGGAGGCGATTTATATACGAGTACAAGTACAATTACTGTAGCAGTAAGTCAAGCTTTTAGCCTTACTTCAATAACCGCTGTAAAATGTACTTCTTCAACGACTCCCGTTGTTACCTTAAATTCAACCGCATCTGGTTTACCGATTGGAACTTACACTGTAACCTATAACACAACTAATCCGCCTACAACAGCTAAAACAGCAACAATGACTGTTAGTACAGCTGGAGGTGGAACTTTTACAACTACAGATTTAACCACAGCTGGCTCTAGCACTATAACAATCACAAATTTGGCAAGTGGCTCAAGTGGTAACTCATGTAGTAATACAATTTCAAGTGGTAATACAGCCACGTTACAAACACCTCCTTCACCACAATCTGGATATTTAGCTTATGTTGCTCCAGCTTGCTTTAATTCTCCAATTACAATCAACTTAACAGGAACTATTGTGGGAGCAGTTGTTAGGTGGGAAAAAAGATTAAATCCATCCACTACATGGACAACTATTGCTAACACAACCAATTCATACACAGAAACCCCTGCAACTGCAGGAACTTGGGAATATAGAGTAATGGTTGGAGATGTAAACTGCGGGACAGTTTATACAGGCGTTCTACAAGTCGAAATACGACCAGAATTAACTGTAACACTTAATTCGACCAACTCTCCAGTTTGTAAAAATGGCGTAAGTAGTACTTTAACTTATAGCGCCACAACCGGCTCTCCAAATGGATATGCATTAGTTTTTGACAGTGCAGCTAAGTCGGCTGGCTTTGGAGATCAGGGAGGTTCCTTTACCGCTGGTGCAGGCACAATTGCCATAAATGTACCTTATGGCGTAGCTGTCGGTACCTATAATGCAACTGTTAGAGTATTTATTTATTCTACATCTTGTACGAGCGTAACCTATCCTGTAACTGTCACTGTATCTGCTCAAATATCATCTGTATCAATAGCCCCAACAACAACTCAAAATTTTTGTACAACAGGTAACCTTTTAACTGTTACTGAATCAGGAGGCACTATAACCTCAAGACAATGGGGAAAAAGATCGGTTTCAGGAGGAACTATAACTACGATTTCGGGAGCAAATTCTACAACATACACACCAACAACCGCTTCACTAGGAGCCGGAACTTGGTATGTAATCTGCACATCAACAAATGGTGGCTGTACTGTAACTTCTAACGAAGTAATAGTCAATGCTGGCAACATAGTTAGTGCAGCTTCTTCAACCCCAACAACATGTATTGGAGTTAATATGACATCTATTACTCACACAACAATAAATGCGAGCGGAATAAACAACAGCGGTATTACTGGCTTACCTGCCGGAGTTACTGCAAGTTGGAATAATAATACGATAACAATTAGTGGAACACCTACTGCAACTGGAACTTTCTCATATAGCATTCCATTAACTGGTTGTTCAAATGCAGTAAATGCAACAGGAACAATCACAGTAAACCCAACCAATACTATAACTCTAACTTCTGCCACAGGAACTGACGCTCAGAACATTTGTAAAGGTAGCGCTATAACAACCATAAGATATGCTACCACAGGAGCAACTGGAGCAAACGTTACAGGATTACCAGCAGGAGTTACAGGAACTTGGGCTTCTAATGTTTTAAATATAACAGGAACTCCAACAACTACTACGGGAGGTATATTTAATTATACCGTAACATTATTAAACGGATGTGGAAACGTAACAGCAACAGGAACAATTACTGTAGCAGTTCCTAACAGAGGACAAGTACATGGTGGAAAACACATTTGCCTTGGAGATGACAGTCCACAATTATACATGAGCACTTTTAGCGGTACTATTGTTAAATGGCAATATAGTGATGATCCGGCGGAATCTAGTGGAAGCTGGATTGACATCCCAAATACAGCAAATTTAACTACCTATCAACCTGCAAAATTAACAGCGCTAAGAACCTTCAGAACGGTTGTACAAAACGGAGCATGTCCTGCAGAAACAGCAATTCAAACAAGAATTGATGTCGACACAAGACCAACATTTACAGTATCACCTTCAGCAACAAGTTGTCCAAATACGGATGTAACCTATACTACACAATCTGGCCAAGGTAATTATATATGGGCTGTTCCTGGTACTTTAGGAACTGACTATAGCATAACTTCAGGAGGAATTGGAACGTCTAATAGTACTGTTACTTTAAAATGGCTAACAGCTGGTTCAAAAACGGTAACTGTAACTTATTCGAATGCTTGTTCTAATAATCCAGCAGCTAGTTCTACCACTACAATAAACGAATTTAGTGTTTCTGGCCCTCAAAGTTCGTCGGTTTGCATTAACAACCAAATGAATTCGATTACACATACTATAAAAGGGTTTAATGGCATAGGCACGGGTTCTTATAATCTTCCTTCAGGTTTGACGGTAAGTTATGACAGTACTTCTAAATTATTAACTATAAGTGGAACACCTACTAGCCAAGGAACTTTCAATTATACAATTCCTTTAACTGCTAGTGGATGCACTATCTCTGGTGAAGCAAAAGGAACAATTACTGTAAATGGACTTCCTGCAGCTCCATCAGCAAGTGTAACTATTCAACCTACTTGTTCAGGAACAAAAGGAACTATAACAATTACAGCAACCGCTGGATATACTTATAGCATCAACGGAACTGATTATTACAATCAATCTGTTTTCAGTTCTCTTGACCCGGCATCCTATACGGTAACGGCAAAAAACGCTTCTGGATGCATCTCAAATGGAACACTTCTACAAGTAAATACTCCTGCGTCGAAAACATGGACTGGAGCAACTAGCACAGATTGGAACATAGCCACCAACTGGAGTCCTTCTGGAGTTCCAACTTCATCTGACTGTGTAATTATACCTGCTGGAGTAACAAAAAGCCCCGTTATATCTGATACTAGTATAGATTCGAACGCTTACACTCTAACCGTAGACGACAAAGCTTCTTTAACTGTTGAATCTGCAACTACTTTAAGGGTATATGGCGCTGTAAAAGTTCTTTCATCTGCTACAACATCTGGGTCACTATTATTTAAAAACAGTTCAAGTTTAATTCAAACCGATACTGATCCTACTATTAATAGTGGTAATATTACTTATGAAAGAACAAGTCTTCCTATTCGTCAAGCTGATTATGTATATTGGTCAACACCAGTAAAAGGCCAAACTCTTGCTAAGGTTTCATCAGCGACTGCAAGTGACAAATATTTAGCCTACAATGGTTCACAATGGGTAGCAGTACCAAAAACAACTGTAATGACTGTTGGTAAAGGTTATATTATTCGTGGACCAGAAAATTACTCAAATACGACACGACAGCCGTTTTCTGCAACATTTACCGGAACACCAAATAACGGAACATTATCGGGCGAAACAGTAGCGACTGGGAAATTTTATTTAGTTGGAAATCCATATCCATCAGCTTTGGATGCTAATAAGTTCATACTTGATGCCAATAATAAAAACATTTTAGAAGGAACCTTATATTTTTGGACGCATAATACTCCAGTAGTTTTGGGTGGTGCATACCAATATAATGCAGATGACTATGCCAGCTATAATGTTAGTGGAGGTGTGAGAACAGCCGCAAAAAGCGGAACCGTTTCAGGGAATAATAACGATGCACCTAAGGGGCAAATTGCAGCGGGACAATCATTTTTTGTTAGTACAAAAGCTGCAGGCACCATTACTTTCAATAATACGATGCGATCAGGAGCAGACAATAATGGTCAATTTTTTAAAACTGCTAAATCAGATAATTTTGAAAGACATAGAGTATGGCTGAATATGACCAATGACGGTGGAGCTTTCAAACAATTATTAGTAGGATATATCGACGGTGCAACTAACGATGTAGAATCTGCTTTTGATGGTGCGACTTTTGATGGAAATAAATATCTTGACTTTTACAGTATTAGTCAAAATAGTAAACTGGTAATTCAGGGAAGAGCTTTACCTTTTTCAGACACAGATACAGTTCCTCTAGGTTACAGAACGACAATTGCAGGAGATTTCACAATTGCTATTGATGAAGCCGATGGAGCATTAGCGACTCAAAAAATCTATTTAGAAGACAAAACAACAAATACAATTCATGATTTAACGCAAAGTAACTATACATTTAAGACAGCTGTAGGAACTTTTGCAGATCGTTTTGTGCTGCGCTACACGAATAAATCTTTAGGAACTGGAGACTTCGAAAATATTGAAAACGGCGTTTTAGTTTCGATTAAAGATAAAACTATAAAAGTGTTATCCTCTAAAGAAAACCTAAAAGAAATTTCTGTTTATGACATTTCTGGCAGAATACTTTACAATAAAACAAAAGTAAACGATACTGAATTACAGATTCCAAACCTACAATCAAGTAATCAGCTTTTAATTGTAAAAGTAACTTTAGATAATAATTTTACTATTTCTAAAAAGGTTATTTTCAATTAATTTCCAAAAAAGCCTAAGTAAAAATCCGACAGCAAAAGCTGCCGGATTTTTCTATATAACAACAAAACACACAAATATTCGGAAGATTAAAACCTACTAAATCTTCAGTTTTATTTTAATTCCCAAATCAAAACCTCCCCCAAATCCTATGCGCCAAAAAATGCTTTTACCCTCTCGTTTTCTATTTTCAAAAAAGATAGTATTCTTTTTTCTTTTCGCTACATTTCAAATGAATGCCCAAAGCGACATCACCAGAATCTACACCGATTGGAAAGGTTACTGGACCTCCAACAAAGCAACTCTTGAAGGAAATCGCCCAGATGATGCTAACAACTTATTAGCTTTTACTTGGAAAAATAAAACCTACTCTACTGGTGTCAACAATACAATACTTGATACTAAAGGTGTATCTTATATTCCTCAAAAATTTAGGGCTTTAAAAATTCAAAGTTTAGGATCAAGTACTCAGACCTACTTTTTGCAGGGGTCTATGATAGATGGATCATTAACAACTACAAAACTTGACCCTCCAATAGCAGGATCAACTGCAACAGGCGCTGAACTTGCCTCACGACTTACCGATGGAAGTTTCGGATTATCACTTGGAACTGGTATTGCAAATATTCCAGTTGGTAAAGCCGAATTTAAAATTGGAACAAACAATTTAAATCTAACTGGACTTGACGATGGTACTCCTGACTTAATTGTGACTCAAGTCGCAGATACTGGAGGAACTGCCGATATCTTTAAATTTGTAGATGCCGCAGGAAACACAGTTGGAACAGAAATATCATTTCTGTTTGGACCAGTTCAGGTTGTCGGCACCTATAGCCTTGACCTTTTTAAAGTTGACGGGACTGTTAGCAATTTTGCTCCCGCTTCAACGCGAGATATCAGAATTTTAGGAATAGAAACAAGTTCATTTGGAATAACCGCAGCCAATGCCGCTCAGGTAGATCGATTTGTTGTTACTTTCTCTGGCAGTTCTGATTGTGCATTTATTGCTTTCAACAGAAATTCATTAAAAATAGCGGAATTAACCCTAACAAAAAAAGCTACACTTTCTAACTGTGGCAAACTCGGAGATAAAATAAACTACGAATTTGAAGTCACCAATACTGGAGAGGTGACAATCACAGATATACATGTTACAGATCCGGACTCAGGAACAGTGATTACAGGAAACCCAATTGCTTCAATAGCACCTGGAGCAAAAGTAACTTTAACCGGAGTACATACAATTACTGCTACGGATGTAAATCTTGGAAAGGTCATTAACAATGTGAAAGTTACAGGAACCGATCCTTCCTTGAATACAGTTGAAGATTTATCCATACCTCTGACAACTATTTTATTGACACCACCAACCGTTGGAACAATCACCAATATCACCTGTACCGCTTCAGGTACAGTAGTTTTAAATGATTTACCTAATACAGGAACGTGGACATTGGAAAGAAGTCCATCTGGCTCTCCAATATACGGTACTGGTTCTACAACAACAATTTCGAATTTATCTGCTGGAACCTATACTTTCAAAGTCACAAACAGCACTGGATGCAAATCACCAGCAAGTGCAGAAGTTAAAATTACAAATCAGTCTTCAACGACTTGGAATGGCTCAACCTGGTCAAACGGAAATCCGGATATAACAAAGAATGTCGTTTTTTCAGGAGCTTACAACATCACAACCGATTTAGAGGCCTGTTCTTGCACCATCAATTCAGGAGTTAATCTAACGGTTCCATCAGGAAAGACTTTAACTCTTGCCAATGCACTTACAGTAGCAACAGGTGCGTCTTTAAAATTTGAAAATAGTGCGAGTTTATTGCAAACAAATACAGACACCAATATAAACAACGGTTCTATTTCTTATATCCGAAATAGTCTTCCTATACGTCAAGCCGATTATGTATATTGGTCAACACCAGTAAAAGGACAAACTCTTGCTGCTGTTTCATCTGCAACTGCTAGTGATAAATATTTAAGCTACAATGGCTCACAATGGGTAGCAGTACCAAAAACAACGGTAATGACTGTTGGTAAAGGTTATATTATTCGCGGTCCTGAAAACTTCTCTAATACAACTAGACAAGCTTTTTCCGCAACATTTACCGGAACACCAAATAACGGAACACTATCTGGCGAAACAGTAGCGGCTAGTAAATATTATTTAGTTGGAAATCCATATCCATCAGCTTTAGATGGTAATAAATTTATCCTCGATGTGAATAATAGAGATATATTAAAAGGAACCTTATATTTTTGGACGCATAATACTCCAGTAGTTTTAGGCGGTGCATACCAATATAACACGGATGATTATGCCAGCTACAATGTTAGTGGAGGTGTGAGAACAGCTGCGTTAAGCGGAAATGCTTCAAATAATAATGAAAAACCTAGCGGTCAAATTGCAGCAGGTCAATCCTTTTTTGTTGAAACAAAAGCTGCGGGAACAATTACATTTAACAATACAATGCGATCAGGAGGAAGCAACAATAGTCAATTCTTCAAACCGAGAACTTCTAAATCGGCTGTAATAGACAGACATCGTTTATGGTTAAATATGACAAATGCGGGAGGTGCTTTTAAGCAATTACTTGTAGGATATATCGAAGGCGCGACCAACGATGTTGATTTTGGTTATGATGGTGCAACTTTTGATGGAAATAAATATCTTGACTTTTACAGTATTACTCAAAATAGTAAACTGGTAATTCAGGGAAGAGCTTTACCTTTTTCAGAAACAGATACAGTCCCTCTAGGTTACAGAACAACAATTGCAGGAGATTTCACAATTGCTATTGATGAAGCCGATGGAGCATTAGCGACTCAGAAAATCTATTTAGAAGACAAAACAACAAATACAATTCATGATTTAACGCAGAGTAACTATACATTTAAGACAGCTGTAGGAACTTTTGCAGATCGTTTTGTGCTGCGCTACACGAATAAATCTTTAGGAACTGGAGACTTCGAAAATATTGAAAACGGCGTTTTAGTTTCGATTAAAGATAAAACTATAAAAGTGCTATCATCTAAAGAAAACCTAAAAGAAATTTCTGTTTATGACATTTCTGGCAGAATACTTTATAACAAAACAAAAGTAAATTCTACCGATTTACAGATTCCAAACCTACAGTCAGGTAATCAGGTTTTAATTGTAAAAGTAACTTTAGATAATGATTTTACTATTTCTAAAAAGGTTATTTTTCAATAGCTAAATAATAAGTTTCAAAAAAAATCCAATCTAAAAAAGACTGGATTTTTTTTTTGAAGTATATTTTAATTATCGTTTTTCAATCAAAACACTGACAGCATTTCCGCCAAACCCTACAGCGTTGATTAAAACCTTTTTAATTGGTTTATTTTGTTTTTGTTTTTCTCCAAATGGAACTCCAATAAAAGTATCACGTTGCATCATCAACAGCGCCAATTCTAAGCTCAAAATCCCTGAAGCTCCAAACGTATGTCCTATTTTCCATTTATTCGTTGTTAGTAACGGTAAATTGTTTCCAAAAACTTTTTCGATTGCACGCAACTCTGTCAAATCTCCTTTTATCGTTCCCGGCGCATGCATTACGATTGCGTCAACACTTTCTAAATCTTCATTTTGTAAAGCCATTTTCATGGATTTCTGAAAACAGGTTGCTTCCGCAGAAATTGAAATGTTATGTTCCAAAACTTCAGTTGCATAACCAACACCTGTTACAAACGCAATTGCATTATCTTTTTCTCCGGCCTCTAAACAACAAACTGCCGCGCCTTCGCCCAAAATCATTGTGTTTTGTGTTTTTTTTAAATCAAAAGCCAGATTTGGCCAGGCTTCAAGATCCTGATCAATACGCGAATAAATTTTCAAAGCTCTCATTTGAGCAATGGTAAAGTCCGTTAAAGGCGCTTCACTTCCGCCCACTAAAAACTTATCTGACATTCCTGATTTTAGCCAGGCAACTCCATTTAATAAAGCATGAAGTGCCGTCGAACAAGTTATAGAATGTGAAATCTCGGGACCAGAGCTTTGCAGATCATGAGCAATCCAAGAAGAAATATTCCCTAAAGTTGTAGTTGGAGATGCTAAAGTCTGTGCTTTTCCAGTGTCGATATATTCTTTGTAATGCTTTTCGAATAAATCTGTTGCTCCTCTTGAAGAACCAATATTAATTCCGAAAATATCTTCTGAACTCCAATTTGCTTGTTTCACAGCTTGTCGAGAAGCCACTAAAGCGAATAAAACAGAGTCATCCAAAAACTTATATTTAGGATCAGATTCTCTGATTTCTGCAATAATTTGTTTTGATTCTTCACCAAGTGTTGCCGTTGAAGTTTCTTGCTGATCCAAAAACTGTTTTGAAAAGCAATGTTGGTTATTTAGATAATTTGACCAAACTTCTTCAGCATTATTTCCTAATGGCGAAATTGATGAAAAAGCGGTTATGGAGATTTTTTTATTCAATGTAAATTATTTAACCGCAAAGTTCGCAAAAGTTTACGCAAAGTTCGCCATATTTAAATGCAAAATTCAACCATATAAGTGATATAAGTATTTTTAAGCAGGTTTTGTTAAATGAACTTATATCACTTATATGTTAAAAGTTAAACCATTTCAATTGCTTCTTCGATTGTTGTATAAACTTTCTGAAGCTGTTCGGCTGTCATTATGTATGGCGGTAATATGTAAACAATATTTCCAACCGGCCTTAAAACAACACCATTTTCAATAAAGAAATTATACAATTTGGTGCGCATTGAACCATAATAACTTTCTTCAGAATCTGATTTTATCTCGACCGCAAAAATAACTCCGAGTGTTCTCGCGGTAATTACTTTTGGATGATTTTCAATTTTCTTCTGAAACGCTAAATGGCTTTTATTTATTCGAATGATATTATCCTGCATTTCTTCTGTCTGCAATAAATCAATACTTGCTAAAGCCGCCGCACAACCCGTTGGATTTGCAGTAAAAGTATGTCCGTGAAACAAAGCCTTATTAATATCGTCATCATAAAAAGCGTCAAAAACTTCCTGAGTAAAAGTGGTAATTGCCATCGGGATTGTCCCTCCCGTCAAAGCTTTCGACAAACAAATCATATCGGGATCAGCATTTACATAATCCATTGCAAAGGTCTTTCCTGTTTTACCAAATCCTGTCATTACTTCATCTGCAATTGTTAGAACATTATTCTCTTTACAAATTTTAATCAGCTTTTCCAATGCTTCTGGCTCGTACATAACCATTCCGGCCGCACCTTGTACCAAAGGCTCAAAAATAAATCCGGCGCAATTATGCTTTTCGATTACATTTTTTAAAGCACTAAAACTTACTTCCTCCTGTCCTTTTAACGGAACCGGAATTCGGACAACATCAATAAACATTCCCTGAAAAGCTTGTGTATAAAATGAAATTCCGCTTGCCGCCATTGCCGCAAAAGTATCTCCGTGAAAAGCATTTTCAAAAGCAATTATTGTAGTGCGTTTTTCATTTTTATTGAAAAAATACTGCAACGCAACTTTAATCGCCACTTCAACTGCGGTTGAACCGTTATCTGAAAAAAAGATTTTCTGCTGATTTTTAGGCAAAATTTCCATCAATTTCTCCGCTACTTTTATCGCAGGTTCATGAGTAAAACCTCCAAATAAAACATGTTCCAAAGTGGTTAGCTGTTTGTAAATGGCGTCGGCAATAAATTTATTACTATGCCCAAATGGATTTACCCACCAAGATGCAATCGCGTCTATATATTCTTTATTATTTTCGTCCCAAAGCAACGTGCCTTCTCCTCTTGAAATTGCAATTGGCGTTTGTGAAGTTTTGTGCTGTGTATATGGATGCCAAAGATATTGACTGTCTTTTTCTGTTAAAGTCATGTGATATAATATTGTAGATTTCTGATTTTAGATTTTAGATTTCTCTAAACCCAACAAATTATCTCGAAATAAATCGGCGTACTCTTTAATTACATTTTGATCGAAATACGGTTCTTCATCAATTCTTCCAATGCAGTCAATTCCGGTTTTATTCAGAATCAGACTTTCAGTCGATTTGTTTTCGCTTCCGCTGAATATAATTCCGTCAACTTTAAAACCTCGATTCTGAATTGCTTCAATAGTTAAAAGTGTATGATTGATGCTTCCAAGATAATGTCTTGAAACTACAATTATCTTATAATCTTCCTGAATCAAATCGGCAATGGTATCTTTTTCGTTTAACGGAACAAAAATCCCTCCCGCTCCTTCAATCACCAAATGATTTTCAGTTTTTGGCTCCTGAATATTCTTCAGGTCAATTTCAATTCCGTCAATTTCAGCTGCTAAATGAGGACTTGCTGGTGTATTTAATTCGTAAGCATTCGGAAAAAATTGAGATTTTGAATTGGAAATTTTAGATTTTACTTTGTGTGTGTCACTTAAATCTAAATCTCCGGCTTGTATTGGTTTCCAATAATCAGCTTCTAAAGCTTCCACTACAATTGTCGAAGCCACTGTTTTACCAACATCAGTAGAAATTCCTGTAATAAATATTTTCATAAATTGTTGTTTCGCAGAGATTCGCCAAGAAACCACAAAGCGACATAAAGAATAAATAATTTTGTGAATCTCTTTATTTTCTCTGTGAATCTCTGTGTAATATTTCTATGCAAAAATACCAATAAAAACAACAAACCCATCAATTACGATGGGTTCTGTTTTATTCTTCTTTTAATTGATCAATTACATTTTTAATTTCTTTGGCATGTTTTCCGTAAAATTTATGAACCCACCATTCGAGCGAAATCCCCATAAATAAAATACAGAATACAACAACAGCAAAAACACTTATCAATTGTGTGTTAGTAAAATTAGTCAGCTCGAAACCTGGTTTTTTTGAAAATTCATTATACAAAAACCCAATTAAAAACAATACCATAAATGGCGTTAAAGCAAATCCAAAGGTTTTATATAATTCCATATTAAGCCTTACGTCAAAATAAGTTTCATAAAGGCTGTCTTTTGTTTTTAAAGTTATCTTATTTAATCTTTTATAAAAAATGTAAAGCTTAACCAAGTAATACACACACACCGCAAGGAATATGCTGAACAATAAGAAAAATGGTACTATCCACTTTGCTGGAAAAGCAAATAAGTAAGGCGTTAGACCAATTAACACTACACTCACCGACTGCATAATAAGTTCATTTTTCAGATTTTTTCTGATGATATCCAAAGGCGTATTGGCCGAGTTTATCTTTTCTAAATTATCTGGAACAACAACATTTTCTGTCTTTTCGCTGTTCCATGCGTTTTGTATATCGTTAAAATCCATATCCTTGATTTTTAATTATTTCTTTTAGTTTTTCTTTTGCTCTGTTTAATTTTACTCTAGCATTTCCTTCAGAAATCCCGAGATTTTCACCAATTTCCTTGTGAGAAAAACCCTCAAGTTGGTAGAAAATAATGGCTTTGTCAATTTTTTCGAGTTTTTGAACCGCTTTATAAAAATGATCCAGCTGGCTTTCTTTTATATGCGAATCACCTTCATCATCTTTTATGTTTTCTGAAGCAATTTCATATTTATCAACCTTTCGTTTTTCTTTTCTAAGGAAAACAATTGCCGTATTTACCGCCACCCGATACATCCAGGTCGAAAATTGGCTTTCATTTCGGAACGTATCATACGATTTCCAAAGCTGGCAGACAATTTCCTGAAATAAATCCTGCTGATCGTCGTAATTGTCCATGTACATTTTTGAAACTTTGTACAGAATCCCTTTGTGACTTTCTATCCGATTTAAAAACTCTTGTTCTTTCTCTTTCAAAATAGTTTTAATTCATTACTGGTTTTACACTATATCCTGCTTTTCTTAATAAATTAATCACTCCAAATTCACCTCCCAAATGTGCCGAACCAACTGCAAAGAATACACTTTCCTTTTTCATCAATTGTGGCATTTCTTTTACCCAGTTCAAATTTCTCTGATCCAGAATTATTCCTCTTGTTTTCTCGCTTGTAATTTTCTTGTCTGTTACGATATCAAACAAATTTTCAACATTTTCACTTTTATATGCAGCTACTAATTTAGCAGTTTCTTCCTGATTGGTCTCTCCTAACATATCAATCATTTCATCATTTGAGTATGCGTTTTCAAACATTTCAAATTGAGATTTTACCGTTTCCAAACCGCCAACCTGAATATTTCTTTTTTTAGCCATCTCTATAAATTCCATTTCATAAAGCTTCATATCGGTACAGCCGAAACTTTTCATCGAAATTAAACTCATTACTGTCATCAAACTAAAATTATCTACTTGTAAGGTTGTTAATCCGGCTGTCTTTTTTAAGATTTCATCTAATTTTGCTAATTGCTCCGGACTTAAAAGTTTACTCAAAGGTTCTTTTCCCATTGCCATTTTTTGCATCGCTGTCATTTCAGCCGAATCTGCAAAATTGATTTCTAAAACTAATTTATTTGCTGTGCTGAATGCTTTTTTTGTTTTTTCAGAAAGAAAATAGTCTGGCGTACAAATCATATGAACCGTTCCGTATAAATAAGAAGGTTTTTCTAATCCATTCCCTGAAACTTCCCACAAAAGAGAATTCTCTAGTTTTGGTGATTTTGTTTGTGCTTGCGCAAATGAACTAAAAACAAGAACGATTACTATTACTACAGATTTGATTAAATTTTTCATGATTTTGATTGATTTAAGTTGATAATTGATTGATGATAATTTTATTGATTGATGATTGAAACCCAACTATTACTTGATGTATTTTTTTCGTTGCCAAGAAGCTACTGAAGCCAGAAACAATAATCCCGTAATAAGCAATAATTTATAATTCAGGTGATGTAATAAAAATTGATTTGTTAAAGCATACCCAAATGCTCCTGAAGTAAAAAAGATGAAAATATAATTGACGATATTTTCTTTTAATAAAACTGTACTTGTTTTCATAATTATTTTGGTTTATTTGATTACGGCTCGTAAGTAATCGAATAATCAAAACGTTACAAAAAAAATTCAAACTTTTTTCAAAAAGTGAGGAAATACAAGAGTTCACAAAGACTATTTTTTTATTTCGCAAAGATTCACAAAGAAAAACTCACAAAGATTCGCAAAAGTTTCTTTGTGTAGCTCTGAGCAATTTTGTATGTCTCTGTGAAACAACTTAAAAAATAAAATCTCTTAACAACTCTAAAATCTGACTGATTTCTTCTTGGGAATTATAACTGTGAATACAAAAACGGAGACGTTCCTGACCTTCAGGAACAGTTGGAGACAAAATTGGTTTTACATCAAAACCTTTATCCTGTAATTGCTGAGCAATTCGTTTAACGTTTTCATTGCCCGGAACAATTGCCGATTGAATTGCCGATTTGCTTCTGACAAACATTGGTTTTAAACCCAATAAATTTTTCTGTTGATTAAAGAAAACTATATTTTGGCGAAGTTCATTAATTGTTTCTTTTTCAATTTCCAAATGTTGATAAGCAACCAAAATTGTAGCCACGGAATGTGGAGACAATCCCGTCGTGTAAATAAAACTTCGGGCAAAGTTTACTAAATATTCGGTCAATTCAGGACTTCCTAAAACGACTGCTCCGTGACAGCCAAGACCTTTTCCGAAAGTCATAATCCGGGCAAAAATTCTATTATGCAATTGAAGATGCTGCGTGAGTCCTTCACCTTTATCTCCAAAAACACCCAAAGTATGCGCTTCATCAACAACTAAATAACAATTGTATTTTTCCGACAACTGTACTAACTCTTCCAAATTGGGGCTATCGCCATCCATTGAAAAAACAGTTTCAGTTACTATGTAAATATTGGTATCAGGAAACTTTAAAATTAAGCGCTCTAAATCCTCAAAATCATTATGATTGAATTTATAAGATTTTGCATTTGACATTACAATTCCATCGCGAATAGAAGCATGACTTAATTCATCATACAAAATAACATCATTTCGTTGCGGTAGAGCGCTAAAAAAGCCCGCATTGGCATCATAGCCCGAATTAAAAATTAAAGCGGACTCAGCCTCATGAAATTCCGTTACAAAAGATTCTGCAATTTGATATAAAGAATGATTGCCTGAAAGTAAGCGGGAACCAGTTGCTCCATTCTGAAAAATTTCATTTTCAATTAAATAATGATGCGACTGCTTAAAAATAGATTCTGATTTTGAAAATCCAATATAGTCGTTCGAAGAAAAATCGACAAGATTATTAAAACTTGGCAATTTTCTTAACGAATTATTTTGCTTCCTATTTTCAAGCTTTTGAATAAGATTTTCAGGTAATTTCATGAAAGCAAAGTTATGAAATTGAAATTTGATATAAACAAACAGCGGGATTTGATGTTCCCGCTGTTTTCTACTTTACTCTAAATTACGCTTATAAAAGGCGACTTGCAGCTATAATTTGATTCGGTCATTTCTTTAACCATAAATCGAGCAATATCAAATGCGCTGATTTTATCACCCAGACAATCTTCAAGATTTACTGCAATCTCAGAACTATTATCATTAAATTCAATAAACGGAACCCGAACTTGCGTCCAATTAACATCACTTTGAACTAAAAGTTCATAAGCCTTTTGACGATCTTCCTGAATTATTGGAAAATTAGTTTTCATCCAGTCAGTAGCCATGATCGTTTTTGGGCTTTTTTTGTCGAATGGAGTATCGATGTTAAGACCCGCAAGAAGAACATAACGATCGATTCCATGTTCTTTCATGGCTTTCAAAACATTTTTTGTTACTGCGCTTGCAACAAGAGGCTCGTCTTTTCTTTGACCAATTGTACTTACAACAACCTGACAGTCTTTTAGCAATAATTTTATGGTTTCAAAATCGAGCGCATCTCCTTGAATGACTTCAATTTTAGAATTTTGAATTTCGAAATTCTGAGGATTTCTTAGTAAAAGTTTTAAACTAAATCCTTCATTTAATAACTGGTCTACAAGAAATTTTCCAGTTCTACCGCCACCGCCAAGAACGGCAACTTTTGATATATTTTTCATCTCTGCTATTTATAAAATTTGACATAAAGATTTGTGTCTTATCTAGCTGATAAAACGAAACTGCAAAAGCTTACTGCGCTTTTACATCCTAATCAATATTTTATAAAGAGATTTTAATACTTCAAAAGTAAAAAATATTTTTCAAAAAGCTTTAAAATAAAAAAGCCAAACAAAACTGTTTGGCTTTTAAACTTATCTTGAAATTGTTATTAGTCAACTAAAACAATTACTTTATTATCTTTCATTTCGATTGTACCTGACGTAATCTCTAATGTATAGGTTTGGTCATTAACTCTCACAAATTTACTTGCTACCTCTTTAGAAAAATTAAAGCTTGATGCTGCAATTTTTATAGTTCCTTTCTCAAGAATAGAAACAATAGGAGCGTGATTATTTAAAATCTGAAAGCTTCCATCAACTCCAGGAACCGTAACTGAAGTTACTTCTCCCGAAAATAATTTTGCCTCTGGTGATACTATATCTAAAATCATCTTTTTTTAGTTGAGATATAAGTTATGAGTTATAAGGAGTGAGATAATACTCATAATTTATAACTCATAATTCATAATTAATATTAAGCTTCAGCTAACATTTTTTCTCCAGCTTCGATTGCATCTTGAATAGAACCTTTCAAGTTGAAAGCAGCTTCTGGAAGGTGATCTAACTCACCATCAATAATCATGTTAAAACCTTTGATAGTATCTTTAATATCAACTAATACACCTGGAATACCTGTAAATTGCTCTGCTACGTGGAATGGCTGAGACAAGAAACGTTGTACACGACGAGCTCTTGATACAGAAAGTTTATCTTCTTCAGATAACTCTTCCATACCTAAGATCGCGATGATATCTTGTAATTGTTTGTATTTTTGAAGAATCTCTTTTACTCTTTGTGCACAGTTGTAGTGCTCATCTCCTAAAATATGTGGAGTCAAAATTCTTGAAGTAGAATCTAACGGGTCAACCGCTGGATAGATACCTAGCTCAGCAATTTTACGAGACAATACTGTTGTTGCATCTAAGTGGGCGAAAGTTGTAGCCGGCGCCGGGTCAGTTAAGTCATCCGCAGGAACGTAAACCGCTTGTACAGATGTAATAGATCCTTTGTTTGTAGATGTAATACGCTCTTGCATAGCACCCATCTCTGTCGCTAAAGTTGGTTGGTAACCTACTGCAGAAGGCATACGACCTAAAAGTGCCGATACCTCAGAACCTGCTTGAGTAAAACGGAAGATATTGTCAACGAAGAATAATACATCTTTACCTTGGTCAGATCCAGCTCCATCACGGAAATACTCAGCGATAGATAATCCTGAAAGTGCCACACGTGCACGAGCTCCAGGTGGCTCATTCATTTGTCCGAAAACGAAAGTAGCTTTAGACTCTCTCATTCCTGGCATATCTACTTTAGACAAATCCCATCCTCCATTTTCCATAGAGTGCATGAAGTCATCACCATATTTAATAATTCCTGACTCTAACATCTCACGAAGCAAGTCATTTCCTTCACGTGTTCTTTCACCTACTCCTGCGAATACCGAAAGTCCACCGTGACCTTTTGCGATATTGTTGATCAACTCCTGAATCAATACTGTTTTACCAACACCAGCACCACCAAACAATCCAATTTTACCTCCTTTTGCATAAGGCTCGATCAAATCGATTACTTTAATACCTGTGAATAAAACTTCAGATGAAGTTGATAAATCTTCGAATTTTGGAGCTTGTCTGTGAATTGGCAAACCATTTTCTCCAGTTTTTGGCAATTCGCCTAAACCATCAATTGCATCTCCAACAACATTAAATAAACGTCCATATACATCTGGACCGATTGGCATTTGGATTGGATTACCAGTTCCAACTACTTCATATCCTCTTGACAAACCGTCTGTAGAGTCCATAGAGATTGTACGAACAGTGTTTTCTCCAATGTGAGATTGTACTTCAAGAACTAATAATGTTCCATCTTTTTTTGTGATTTCTAATGAATCATAAATTTTTGGAAGTTCAACATCTTTACCGTTGAAAACTACGTCAACTACTGGTCCAATGATTTGAGCAACTTTTCCTATTACTTTTGACATTACTTATGTATTTATTAAATAGCTATTTAGGTTTATCGAAAATACCTCTTTTTTCAGAGCGCAAAGATAATTTTTTAAAATATAAAATCAATTTTTTTTTCATAAAAAATACCATGATTTTGTTTGATTCCTAAAACTAAGGCCTCAAATAACTAAAATTGTATTTTTTAGCGAAATAAAAAAAGCCACTGCATTTTAAAAATGAGTGGCTTTTTACTAAAAAAAATTGGCATTATTGTATTACTTGCGGATATTGAATTGGATATGTAGCCAAATCAACATGACGCAATGTTGAACCATATTTTGCATTGATTGCATCAACGAAAATATTAGCAATCAAAGCATAACCTCTTGCACTAGGATGAACTCCATCTAAAGAGAAAGCGCCACCTGTAGCAAAAGAAGAAGACATAACAAAATTTCCAAATCGAATACCTCCGCTTGACAATTGTGTCAACGTTGCTTTTGTATCAACAAAAGCAAGATCTTTTGCCTTAGCAACTGCCTCAATAGTTACATTATAAGCATCAGTAGCTTTTTTAACCTCCGCTATTTCTGTTGGCACCAACACATGTTTATCTTGCAATGGATATGTTATTCCAAATTTGTCCAAAGGTGCCGGCGGTGCAATTCCTAAGCCAGAATTCGCAGCAGTTGGAGCAGTACCGATATCAGCTCTTGTTGTTAAAACTACCAAATCAGTAGCTTTAGCTTGTCTTGCTTGCCCAAATACAGTACCATAAAAAGCAGCTGTTTGCGCTCCTAAAGTTGGAGTAAATGCTGCAGTTAGCTGTGCTGATAAGTTAGTCAAACTTTCATCTTTTATTAAAAGCGGAAGATTTGCTGCTGTTTCAGACAACAAATTAATTCTGTCTCCTGCACCAAAAGCAGTCAATGCTTGTTTTAACGGACCATATAATTGAGCATTCAATGCTTGTATTGTTGCTTTACCTACTGTCTCGTTACCGTTTCCAAGAATTTTCGCCGTAAGCGGATTGTAAGGAACTGTTGTAAAGTAAGGCAGAGCCGTAATGTATGGTAAATTTGCCACTACTCCTTTTGCACCTTTAGCAGTTAAACTTGTAGCCAAAGCATTATATGCATTTGCAAACACAGTTGGATCTGTAATATCATTTCCTCCATATGTTGCTGGATTTGTATTTCCTGTTTGATCTTTTCCTACTCCCCCCGAAGTTGCATAGGCTAGAACATCATTTCCACCAATAAACAAAGAGAAAAAAGTTGGATTTTGAGCAACCGCATCAGCTAAAACCGATGTTGTAGATGAACTCGCAAATCTTGCAAAATAAGGATTTGCAGCACCAGTAGCAACTCCAGCAACATTTCCATAACCAGCAGCTAATAAGTGAAAACTTTTTGCCCCCGGAACACCTAAGTTACCAAATGTACCTGTAAGATGCGTAGTAACTTCTGTTGTTGGTTTTCCAGGTACGTTTGTCGGAGTTTGAGTTTGCCCAACAAAATACAAACGTGTTCCAGCAATTACATTCCCACCTAACAACAATCCTCCTATATTATCATTTGCTAAAGGGCTTTTAAATTCTCCTCCTCCTGCAGCAACAAATTGCTGCGCTAAAATATTAGGATATGCATTACTCTGTCCTTTTATAAACAAAGCATTATCACTATATCCTGCGGCAAAAGAATCACCAAGCGCTACATATTTAGTTAAAACTGCCGACCCTGGAACAACCGGCACTTCTGCTGGCGCATCACTTTCGTCATTATTACATGCTGCCATAAAGGTTAAAGAAACCAATAAAAGCATTTTTATATTTTTTTTCATGTCATTTAAAATTTAAAAAATTAATACCTCTTTCCTTCATTTTCCATCGAAATAACAGAAAGAAAACCTACTTCATCAAATTAACTTCTTTTAATTATGGGTTAATTGTCCAAGAAGCAAACCACATCTGACCAATTGCTCCGGCACCAATTACCTGAAGATAATCTTTTCCGAAAAGGTTAGTTGCTCCCACTTTAATAACTGATTTTAGTTTTGGAAGACCATAATTAACTTGTGCATCAAGAACTGTATTTTCCGGAATCATTCCATCTCCGAAAGAAGATTGCCATAAATACTCTGTATTCCACCTCACATTTATATTAAATCCTAAATTTTTAGCCACTTTTGCATTTCCTAGAGAAGCTTTAATTCTGTGTTTTGGAGTATTAAACCCAGCCACAAAACTAGGATCCTCAGATTGATCAAAGTTAAATTGTGCATAGTTATAATTTGCACCAATTTCAAAATCTTTATATACTTTTTTAGACAAACCAACTCCAAAACCAAATGATGTAATCTGTGCAGTTGTATTTGTGTAAACCTGATAAACTCTTCTGTCACCAAAAGCTAATGCTTGATAACTTTTCAATACTTCAGGATCTGTAGTACCTGTCCCTACTGTTCCATAATAAGGAGAAATTACTCTCGAAGTATTCATGAAATCATTATAAATATTATAATAACCGTTGATGTCAATTGACAAATCATTTTGAACAACAGAACGATAACCCGCTTCAAATGCCTGTACTTGTTCTGGTTTCACTAATTGTACATTTGCCACTTTAAGATCCGCTACACTTCCAGATGCTCCAAAAGCCTGAACTGAAGCTAATGTATATGCGTTCTCGTATGCTTTACGTCCAGACATTGGAAGTGTTGCTGGTTGTCCGCCAATAGTCTGACCTGCAACACTTACATTTACAGTTTCCTGAAAACGATCTAAGTTATCAGGTGCCGAACCAATTAAAGCAAATGGCCCTAAATCTAAACCAATATATTGATCTTGTGTTGTTGGGTTACGGAAACCTGTTTGGTAAGACACTCTGAAGTTATGTCTTTTTGATTCACCAGCTGCATATGTAAATGAAACTCTTGGAGAAATCTTTCCATCAAAATTCTGGCTTTTGTCATAACGCAAAGATCCTGTAAATTTCAATCTGTCTTCTAACCATTTTTTCTGCAATTGCGCATATGCTCCATATTCTTTATATTCAATTGGACCATCATAATCTGTAAAGATCGTTCCTTCTGAGTCCATAATATATTTTCTCCAAGAACCTCCTACTTGAATTTCTGCCCATTTAACCATATCTCTAAAATTATAATTTACATCTGAATGATATAATTTTGAGTGATCAATAAATTTTGCTCCCTGAGTCAAATCAGGATTGGCAGTAACTTTTGCAAGTGCACTGTTAAATTGTGCTGAACCTGGCTCAAATCTAGCAGAACCCGTTGGCTTTGGAAGAAAAGAAAGTGCAGGAGGAAGAATATTGTAATCAGCAAAGTTTCTTGCAATTGCAGCAGATTCATTAGCATTAGTTCCCATTACAGCACCAGAATACTGATATGCAGTTGCATAATTAGTAAACCATTCTGTATCCGATTTTGCAGTTCTGTTTACGTTCCATGCCGCAAATCTCATATCATAAGAATCTCCAGCATCTTCACTAGTAAAATAAACTCTACCGAAGAAGTTTTTCCCTTTTACCTCAAATTTACCTTGCTGCATTAAGAAATCTTTCAAGGCATATCTGTTTGCCCCTTGGTAAATTGTACTTCCTGTACCAATTTTATATTGCAGAATAAATTCAGTATCATCTTTCCAAGGCTTGAAATGTGCACTGAAATCGGCTTTCATACTTTTAACTTTATTATCAGTTAAATCTTGTTCACGATATCCAGTTCTACTTACTTGTCCAACATTTGGAATGAAAGTAGTAACCTCGTCACCATAGATATTCAATCCATCATAATTCTGATTCACAGCATGACTATCACCTCCGCTTGTCATACTTCTTTTATCAGCAGCAATCCATTCGGTAGCTTCCATATAAGTGAAATTAGCTTTTAAAGCAAAAGTCTCCGTGAAAGCTTTTGCAGCTCTAATTCCAAAATCATTATAATCATTAGTTCCGGCAGCATCCTGAGATGTTTGACCATATTTATAGTAAACACTAATTCCTTCGTTAGTAAAAGGGCTTTTACTATTCATAAACATAATACCGTTAAAAGCATTTGCTCCATAAAGAGCTGAAGAAGCTCCAGGTAAAAGCTCAACATTTGCCACATCGATATCTGAAACACCAATTAAATTACCCAAAACAAAATTTAATGCAGGTGATGAGTTATCCATTCCGTCAACCAATTGCATAAAACGAGTGTTTGCAACAGTTGCGAAACCACGAGTATTAATTGATTTAAATGAAATACTACTGGTATTAAAATGCACCTCTTTTAAATTCTCCAAACCATCATAAAATGTTGGCGCTGTAGTATTTTTAATTTCCTGAATTCCCATTCTTTCAATAGTTACAGGAGATTCAATTACTCTTTCAGGAGTTCTGGAAGCAGAAACGACGATTTCGTCCAATTTAGTTTCTTCATCTTTCAGCACTACATCAATTTTTTGACTTAAAGATGTAACACTAATAGTTTTCGTTTCAAAACCTACTGCTGACACCTTAAGAGTAAAAGGCGGTTTAGAAGTAGTATTCAACTTAAATGTACCGTCGAAATCAGTCGAAGTTCCAACAGAACTTCCTACAATATTAACATTGGCACCAGGAATAGATTGTTTGTTACTATCGGTAACAGAACCAGTAATTGAATTCTGCGCAAAAGAAACTCCGCAGAAAAACAACATAATCAGCAAATACACTCTCATTTGGGTTAGTTTTTGGTTAGTTTATCTAGCCAAATTACAAATATTTTTGATATTAATAAAAAAACGTTAAAAAAAATTAATATTACGCATTAATATTGTTAGTATTTTAACTTTTTCACATTGTGTTTTATTCAATTAACAGCAAGAACACGGCTTTTCAAATCTAAAATAGTATGCATACATATAAAATTTGATTAAAAAATTGAGGATTTAATAAAAATAGCGGGGTCAGAAAAAAAATTCGACAATAAAAAAAAGCGAGACCAAAATCTCGCTTTTTTAACATTTATATGTTTTTAAGATATTATTCTACAGTAACCGATTTTGCCAAATTACGCGGCTGATCGACATTACAACCTCTCATAACTGCAATATAGTAAGAAAGTAACTGTAATGGAATAGTTGTAATTAACGGAGATAATGCATCTGAAGTTTCAGGAATTTCGATTACATAATCTGCCAATTCACGAACCTGAGTATCACCTTTAGTAACAACAGCAATAATTTTACCGCTTCTAGATTTAATTTCCTGGATGTTACTTACAATTTTATCATAATGACCTTGTTTAGGTGCAATTACAATAACCGGCATATGCTCATCAATTAAAGCAATAGGACCGTGTTTCATTTCAGCAGCAGGATATCCTTCAGCATGAATATATGAAATCTCTTTAAGTTTTAAAGCACCTTCAAGAGCAACCGGGAAATTGTATCCACGACCTAAATAAAGACAGTTTGGTGCATCTTTAAAAGCTGCAGCAATTTCTTTTGCTCTATCATTTGTTTCTAATGCTTCAGCAACTTTTTCAGGAATTATTTCTAATTCTTGCAAATAAGTATGGAAATCAGTATTTGATAAAGTTCCTTTCGCTTTTCCTAATCGCAAAGCAATCATCGTTAAAACCGTGATCTGCGTAGTAAATGCTTTAGTAGAAGCTACTCCAATTTCTGGCCCTGCGTGTGTATAAGCACCTGCATGACTTTCTCTTGAAATAGACGAACCTACAACATTACAAACTCCAAAAACAAAAGCACCATTCTCTTTTGCCAATTTGATAGCCGCCATTGTATCAGCCGTTTCTCCCGATTGAGAAATTGCGATTACAACATCATCTTTGTTTATAATTGGATTACGGTATCTAAATTCAGAAGCATATTCTACTTCAACTGGAATACGCGTAAATTCCTCAAAAATATATTCTGCTACTAAACCTGCGTGCCAAGAAGTACCGCAAGCTACAATAAGAATACGTTTTGCATTTAAGAACTTTTCAAGATTATCTTCAACACCCGCCATTTGAACAATTCCTTCATTTGCATGAAGTCTTCCTCTATACGTATCTTTAATTACACTTGGCTGTTCATAGATTTCTTTTAGCATGAAATGATCATAACCCCCTTTTTCAATTTGCTCCAAGTTCATTTGAAGTTCCTGAATATAAGGATCTACCAACGAGTCATCTTTAATTTTTCTAACTTTAAGAGGCTTGTGCAATCTAATATTAGCCATTTCGCCATCTTCCAAATAAATTGCATTAGAAGTATACTCAATAAAAGGAGAAGCATCTGAAGCAACAAAATATTCACCGTCACCCACACCAATTGCCAAAGGGCTACCTAGTCTTGCAGCAACAATTTCATCAGGATTTTTTTTATCAAAAACTGCAATTGCATAAGCTCCTACAACTTGATTTAAAGCAATCTGAACTGCTTTTCCTAACTTAATATTTTCGTTTTTCTGAACTTCTTCAATTAAGTTTACTAAAACTTCTGTATCTGTATCCGATTTAAAAGTATAACCTCTCTTGATTAATTCCTCTTTAAGTGGTGCATAGTTCTCAATAATTCCGTTGTGAATAATTACCAATTCACCAGAATTAGAAAGATGCGGATGCGAATTCACATCATTTGGCACTCCGTGTGTTGCCCAGCGCGTATGCCCTATACCAATCGTTCCGTTTGTCGTTAAGTTATCTTGCGCTTTAGCTTCAAGATCCGAAACCTTACCTTTTGTTTTACAAAGCTTCACTCCGGTTTCGTTGTCAAACAACATTACACCGGCACTATCGTAACCTCTGTATTCGAGTCGTTTTAATCCCTTGATAACAATAGGATACGCCTCTCTATGGCCAATATATCCAACAATTCCACACATATATATTTATTAATTTGGTTTCGTGTAGTAAATTTCAAGTTTCAGTCTTTTATCATCTGCAATAGAAGATTTTCCTCCATACAGAACAGTTCCTAACGGTCCCATCACCGATCCTCTTGGCGCTTCTGAAATAACGCTGTTTTTTAATTTTAATTTATTTGAAGTAATTACACCAATATCTTCTGTAACAACTAAACCTAATTTTACATTGACAGCCGTTGCATCTTTTATAAGATTTCGGATATGATTTGTAATTCTAACTTTATAATATGTACCACGTTTAGAAGTTCCGTCAATATTAATGATTCCCCCAAAAATATATTTTGTAGCTTTAGGATCATTTGTAAGCGCACTAGAAGTTCCATCAGAATAATCAATTAAAGGTATGTTGTTTGTCAAATCATACAAATAAACCCTTTTAGGTTCATCAGCCTGAAAAGAACCAGAACCTTTAGACGACATTTTATCTGTATCAATATAAAAAACCAGATTCGCTTCATTTACAAGCCAACCTTTAGTTCTGATTTCAGCTAACTGTGATGCGAAACCATTTAGCTCAATTACCGCAAGTGAACCTTGTCCCCCTTTAAGATAGAGACGGTCATCACCTAATGTTCTATTAATACTTGATTCCGATATTGCATTTGCATATTCAGCACTCTTTGCATCTTGCTGAAGACTTGCGGTTGCACCAGTCAGATTTATTACAATGCTCTTATCTTCTGTTGTTTCGGGAGCATCAGTAGTAATTGCTGTTTTTGCTTTATATTTAATGGTGATTTTACCTGCTTTTGCAAAATCAATCAAAGCTAAATTTACTGGATTTGTACCTGATCTTGCGACTTTGAAATACAATCCTCTAAAATAATCCTGAAACACTGTTGCTGACGATAATTTTTCAGCAGGAGCTTCAAGAATTTTTTTCTTAAAAAATTCAGTATCCAACATCAATCGCATTTCTGGTGCCACTTTTGTCGATGTTTCTTTTCCACTTGCATCAACAGTTACATCTGTTATTTCAGCATTATTAAAAAAGAACTCTGTATTTTGACTTTTATTACTTGAATTATTTAACTTTTCTCCAATTTTGTATGTATCAAAAGTTGTGTTTTCATCTGTATAATAAAGCTGAGGCAATTGAGTCCCATTGTCAAAAAAACTGCTTCGCATTTGAACTCCAGATTCATAGACACTCAAATCAAGCTTTCCATTTGCAGGTCCAAAAATTGAATCCAATTCAAAAGTACGTGCACCAGTAGTAGCATCAGTAGACGTAACATGACTAAAATAAGGAACACTCAAAGTCACACTCTCAATAACAGGAGCTTCACCAATTGTTGGCGCATATTCTGACAATGAAACCTGAGTAACATAGTTTCCAGTTGTTGTACCTAAAACAGGATTATCATAAATACCCAAAGCATTTGTCGCCAATCCATTTGACTGAATAGGAGTTATCTCTTGGTTATAAGCCAAAACATCATATTTTTCAGGTGTCAAATCAAAATGATTATCTCCAATTAAATCATCACCAATCGCATTAAAATCTCTATCGCAGGAATATAAAAAAACTACCGTTGCAGCTACTAGAATTTTCTTAATAAAAGAAGTATTATACATTTTTAAAATTAAAGTTAATTAAAGACCCATTTTTCTATAGAAATTTGTATACGCTTCAGCGAATGCATCTTTCGGGGTGAAAGGTAAAAAAGGTTTTCCTGAAGATTCTATAAATTTTGTTAAACTTGGGGAAACATTTTCAGAGGCAATGATTACTGCATCTGAGTGTAATATACTTGCTTTTAAAACATTCTCATAATTTGGAACTTCCAAGTCAGAAACAGATTCATGTGGAACACCATCAAATTTAACTTTGTTGATCATCTCCATATCTAAGTTTTCATCAAAAGATTGTCCGTACACTGATGTAACAATTTTAGTTTCAGAAAACAAAGCTTCATTTTTATAATAATGCTTCATATAAACAGGAAGCATTGCTGCCAACCAGCCATGAACATGAATAATATCTGGAACCCAGTTCAATTTTTTAACGGTTTCAACAACTCCTTTAGCAAAAAAGATTGCCCGTTCATCATTGTCAGGATACAACACACCTTCTTCGTCGGCAAAAGTTGCCTTACGCTTAAAATACTCATCATTATCAATAAAATAAACCTGAATTCTTTCTTTTGGAATTGAAGCAACTTTAATAATCAATGGCATATCTAAGTCATTCACTACCAAATTCATTCCAGAAAGCCTGATCACTTCGTGTAATTGATGTCTTCTCTCGTTGATATTTCCATATCTGGGCATGAAAATTCTTATTTGACCTCCTTGATCGTTAATCATTTTAGGAACGTCATAAGACATTAAAGAAACCTCATTTTCAGCCAAATAAGGCACGACTTCAGATGATACATATAATATCCTCTTATCTTTCATAATAGTATTTTACTTAATTTTTGGTAATAAAAACGTCGCAAAATTACAAAATTTTATGCAGTTTATAACTAATATATTATGTTTGCACTAAATTTTAATAATACTGCCATGCATATTTTTTACGGTAAAGTAGCTTTGATAGCTTATTTAAAAACTATCAAAACCGCAAATTCAACTATAGGATTTGTACCAACCATGGGAGCTTTACACCAAGGGCATCTGGCTTTAATGCAACGATCACTTAAAGAAAACGACGATACCGTTGTAAGTATTTTCGTAAATCCTACTCAGTTCAATAACCCTGAAGATTTAGAAAAATATCCTCGAACTCTTGAAGAAGATGTGAAAAAAATGAGAGGATTAAGTGACAAAATAATTTTATATGCTCCTTCTGTCGAAGATATTTATGAAGGAAACACTATTTCGCAAACATTTGATTTTGACGGTTTAGAAAATCAGATGGAAGGAAAATTCAGACCTGGTCATTTTAACGGGGTCGGAACAATTGTAAAACGCCTTTTTGAAATCGTAACACCTACAAATGCTTATTTTGGAGAAAAGGATTTCCAGCAACTACAAATTGTTAAAAAATTAGTTGAAAAAAACAATTTACCTGTAAATATTGTAGGCTGTCCAATTTTCAGAGAAGACAATCTTTTGGCGATGAGCTCTCGAAATGAGCGTTTAACAGCCGAAGAAAGAAAGGAAGCTGCCATAATTTATAAAACCTTAACAGAAGCAAAAGAAATATTTCAAACTAAATCACCTCAGGAAACCATTCAATTTGTTGAGGACGCATTCAAAAACAATGAAAGATTTGAGCTGGAATATTTTGTCATTGCTGACGAATCAACATTATTATCTATTGATCATAAAATTAATGACAAAAAATACCGTGCGTTTATAGCGGTATTTGTTAATTCTATAAGGTTAATTGACACCATTTCATTAAATTAAATTACCTTTGCAGCATGCAAATTCAAGTTATAAAATCAAAAATTCATCGAGTAAAAGTTACAGGAGCTGATTTAAATTATATTGGCAGTATTACTATTGATGAAACTCTACTAGAAGCTTCAAATATTATTGAAGGCGAAAAAGTATCTATTGTTAACATTAATAATGGTGAGCGTTTTGAAACTTACGCTATAAAAGGCATAAAAAATTCGGGCGAAATTACACTTAATGGTCCTGCCGCAAGAAAGGTTCAAAAAGACGACATTATTATCATCATTTCATATGCGACCTTGGAATTTGAAGAAGCCAAAACCTTCAAACCGTGGATTATTTTTCCAAATGAAAACGATAATTCGTTAACATAAAACATAAATTCACCCTCATTTTTATTCACAGTTTGTTCAAAATATCTTGCACAAACACATTTTCTATTGCCTTAAACCAAAAAAATAAGCGTAGGAATTCATTGCTTTTTTTTCCGTCCCAAAATATCTAAAAGCAAATAAAGTATTATATTGCCATACAATTTTCAATACTTTTTAATTCACTGAAATGCCACAAATCATGAAAAAAGTTTACCTGCTACTTGCATTCATTTCCGTTTCTGTTTTTTCTCAAAAAAAATTCGACAATATTAAGTCTGAAAAACTAGGAGAAGAACGACGAATAACAATTGGTCTTCCGCCATCTTATGATGAGAAATCGGATAGAAAATATCCTGTTTTATATCTTTTTGACGGAGATTATTTATTTGACCCGTTTTCCGGAGCAGTAAGTTATGGCGCATATTGGGATGATATTCCAGAAATGATCATCATTGGAATACATCAAAATAAAGATGGAGAACGTGAAGACGATTCAACAATCGATCAAAATGAAGGCTTACCTTTTGAAAAAGGAGCGAAATTCTTTGAATTTGTAGGTGCTGAGTTAATTCCTTACATCGAAAAAAAATATCATACTGCGCCTTTCAGAATTATTGCAGGTCATGATATAACAGCGAGTTTTGCTAATTTTTATTTATACAAAGAAGAACCTATCTTTAATGCGTATATCTGTCTAAGCCCAGAACTTGCCCCAAAAATGGAAGTTAGAATAGCGGAGAAATTTGCAAAAATACAGAAACCAATATTCTATTATCTTTCTGCAGGAGAAGGAGACAATAAAAGAATTAAAGAACCTATTGAAAAATTGAACAGCAATATTAAGGTTGCCAATAATCCGTTAGTGAATTTTAAATATGACGTATTTAAAGGCGCAACGCATTATACTGAGGTTTTACATTCAATTCCGAGTGCTTTGTACCAAATTTTTGAATCGTACAGACCAATTAATTCTGCTGAATACAATGAAAAAATTGCAGTTCTAGAATCTGGCTATTCAGATTATTTAGAAAAAAAATACGCTACAATGTCTGAAATTTTAGGATTTCAGGTTCCAGTAAGAATGAGTGATTTCAAAGTAATCGAAAATATCATTTTGAAAAAAAACGCTTATGATGAATTAGGAAAAATGGCCGAGATTGGAAATGTAAATTACCCAAAAGCCATGTTAGGAGAATATGAATTGGGCTTGATGTATGAAAAAATGGGCGACCCAAAACATGCTTCAAAAAAATACCAAAATGCTTCTCAAATGGAACCAATTGGAGATTTGAACAAGGATTTGATGTATGAGAAAATTGACGAAATGAATACGCTTGCTAAAAAAACTAAATAATGTCAAAAGTTAAAACTTCCTTTTTTTGCCAAAATTGCGGCACCCAATATTCTAAATGGCAGGGTCAATGCAACGCGTGCAAAGAATGGAATACAATTGCCGAAGAAATTATTCAGAAACAAGAAAAAGTGGCTTGGAAAAGCGAACCAACTTCAACAAACAAAGCACCAAGACCTTTAAAAATTAACGAAATTGATTCGGCGCAGGAAATCCGTATGGACACAACTGACGGCGAATTGAATCGTGTTTTAGGAGGCGGAATTGTTCCGGGATCATTAACGCTTTTAGGCGGAGAACCAGGAATCGGAAAAAGCACACTTTTACTTCAAATCTCATTAAAACTGCCCTATAAAACACTTTATGTTTCTGGCGAGGAAAGTCAGAAGCAAATAAAAATGCGTGCTGAAAGAATCACGCCAAATAGCGATAATTGCTATATTCTGACGGAAACCAAAACGCAAAACATCTTCAAACAGATCGAAGCGATTCAGCCGGAAATTGTAATTATCGATTCCATTCAGACTTTACACACTGATTATATTGAATCAACTGCCGGTAGTATTTCTCAAATTAGAGAAACTACAGCGGAATTAATCAAATTTGCTAAAGAAACCAACATACCGGTTATTTTAATTGGCCATATTACAAAAGACGGAAACATTGCCGGACCAAAAATTTTGGAACATATGGTAGATACCGTTCTTCAGTTTGAAGGCGACAGAAATCATATTTACCGAATTCTTCGTTCCTTGAAAAACCGTTTTGGTTCAACATCAGAACTTGGAATTTATGAAATGCTCGGAAGCGGTTTGCGCGAAGTAAGCAATCCGTCTGAAATATTGATTTCTCATAAAGACGAAGAATTATCAGGAACTGCCATTGCAACAACCCTTGAAGGCATGCGCCCGCTGATGATCGAAATTCAATCATTAGTAAGTACAGCAGTTTACGGAACTCCGCAAAGAAGCACAACGGGTTATAACGCCAAAAGATTAAATATGATTTTAGCCGTTCTCGAAAAAAGAGCCGGCTTCCGACTTGGAGCTAAAGACGTTTTCCTGAACGTAACAGGCGGAATTTCTGTTGATGACCCTGCAATCGATCTTGCTGTTGTTGCCGCCATATTATCTTCAAACGAAGATATTCCCGTTGGGAAAGGTTTTTGTTTTGCGGGCGAGGTTGGACTTTCGGGCGAAATTCGTCCCGTAAATCGTGTTGACCAACGTATTCAAGAAGCTGAGAAACTAGGCTTTGACACTATTTTTGTTTCCAAATACAATAAAATAGCTTTAAAAAATACCGGAATCAAAATCGAACTTGTAGCAAAAATTGAAGATGTTGCGAGTATTCTTTTTGGTTGATTTCTGATAAAAATACCACTATGAATTTTCCAAAACAAAAAATATACAAACTCCTAAAAATACTTGCCGTACTGCTTGTTTTACTTTGTATCGGACTGTATTTTTTTCGTGATTCGCTTTTAAAACAAGCCATTGCAAAAGTAAAGCACAAAATGGCAGTGAGTTACAACAGTGATTTTTCTGTAAAAGAAGCTTCTTTCGACGGCTTATCAAGCATTAAATTAACCGACGTTATTTTAGTTCCAAAAGGTGCCGACACACTTCTTAAAATTGAAAAAATTGAAACCAGTGTCAGTTTAAGCAACTTATTGATTGGTGATGTTCAGGTTGGAACTCTAAAAATCAATAACGGTTATATTCAATTGGTAAAAAAAGGAAAAATCAGAAATTTTGATGCTTTCTTAAAAAGAAATAGCGACGATTCTGAAAAAAGTGAAAAACGCAAATACGGCGCTTTTGCTTACCGAATTATTTCAAAGCTGCTGAATTTGGTTCCGACCGATATGAATTTGGAAAACTTCAAATTCAAAATTGATGACAATGGCAAAAAAGCTTCTATCGCTGTCGATAAATTAGTTCTAAGCAACAAACAACTCGAAACTAATCTTCATGTTCAAAGCAAAAATTTCGATCAACGCTGGAACATAAAAGGTTTTGCCGATCCTAGAAATGAAAAAGCTGATATTCGATTCTTCAATTTAGATACAGGCGCTATTCGCGTTCCATATTTAGACGAACGTTATAACTTAAAAGCCAGTTTTGATTCCATTAGACTAAACGTCGAAAAAATTGATAAAAGCGGCAGTGAACTTCACATTGACGGCTTTACTTCCATCACCAATTTAAAAATCAATCATCCAAAAATTGCCAGCAAAGATGTTGTAATCAAAAATGCCCGTTTTGATTACCGATTTTTATTAGGAGATAATTTCATTTCGATAGACAGCAGCTCAACAATGCAGTTGAACAAAATCAAAGTAAAACCCTATATTTCATATGATACGGAAGAAGATACGGTTTATACTTTGAAAGTAAACATTCCGAAAATGAAAGCACAGGATTTTATCGTTTCTCTTCCTGATGGTTTATTTACTCACTTTCAAGGAATGCAGGCAACCGGAAATTTTGATTATAAACTCGATTTCAAATTCAACCAAAACAAGCCAAACACACTTGTTTTTGACAGTAAACTCAACAAAGAAGATTTACGAATTACAAAATACGGCGAAGCCGATTTAAATAAACTAAATGGTGAATTTGTTTATCGCGCCATAATTCAAAATGTATTACAACGCCCAATTTTGGTTGGAAATGCAAATCCGAATTATACGCCTTTAGACCAAATTTCGCCTTATTTAAGAAAATGTGTTTTGACGACCGAAGATCCGTCGTTCTTCTCACATCGCGGTTTCATCAATGAAGCTTTCAAGCAATCGATTCTTAAAAACATCAGAACCAAAAAATTCTCTCGAGGCGCCAGCACGATTAGCATGCAGTTGATCAAAAATGTTTTCCTGACACGTGAAAAAACGCTTTCGCGAAAGCTCGAAGAAATCTTGTTAGTTTACATTTTAGAAAACAACCGAATTGTAAGCAAAGAAAGAATGCTGGAAGTATATTTCAACATTATCGAATGGGGACCAAATGTTTACGGAATTGGCGAAGCGAGTCATTTTTATTTCCAAAAAAGCCCTTCTGACCTGAATGTCGATGAATGTTTGTATTTGGCGACCATTATTCCGAAACCGAGAAAATTCATGTATCAGTTTAATGATCAAGGTAATTTGAAAGATTATGCAATTAGAAATCAGAAGTTCTTGAAGAATTTAATGTTCCGACGAGGTTTGTTAGTCCCTGAAGATACGTTAGGTCAATTGCCGGTTTATATTTCAGGAAGTGCGCGTTCGTTGATAAAAATTAAAGCGCCGGATTCAACTGCGGTCAAAAATGATTCTTTGGCTGTTGATGATGAGTTTGATTTGTAGATTTGTCACCAATACGCTAAGTCGTTAAGATTTTAATCTCGCAAAGGCGCAGAGTCGCCAAGTTTAACTTTTTAAATTAGTAGCGTCCAGCTTTAGCCAAACTAGTATAAGTTTGGCTAAAGCCCTTTTCTACCTCAATCTTATTCCCCTAACTAAAGCTAGGGGCTATAGAAAAAACTTTGCGACTCTGCACCTTTGCGAGATTAAAACAAAAAAACTTTGTCCTTTCGTGGCAAATAAATTTAAGGCGCCGGATCAGGAATAACTGCCTGAACTGCATCAATTTCAGTCAGGATTTCTTTCGAAAGGACTACATCAATTGTATCAATATTTTCTTTTAATTGTTCCAATGTTGTAGCGCCAATAATTGCACTTGTCAAAAAAGGCTGTTGCAATACAAATCCCATCGCTAACTGCGTTAATGTTAAACCATGTTTTTTAGCGATTTCCTGATACAATTTAGTCGCTTGAGTACATTGGTCACTATTGTAACGTTTGTATTGCGGAAAAAGATTAATTCTCGCTTTCGGATGACTTTCACCAGTTAAAAATTTCCCTGTCAAAACTCCAAAAGCCAAAGGCGAATAAGCCAGCAAACCAACATTTTCATATTTTGAAACTTCGGCAGAATTCACTTCAAACAAACGATTCAATAAAGAATACGGATTTTGAACGGTTTTGATTCTCGGCAAATTATTGTATTTGCTTTCTTCCAAAAGACGCATCATTCCCCATGAATTTTCGTTTGAAACTCCAATATGTTTGATTTTACCTTCTTTGATTAATCCGTCGAAAGTTTCAAGGATTTCTCTAAAATTGTCTTCCCAAACATCATTATGCCCATGAAAGGCACGTTGTCCAAAATTATTGGTTTTTCTTTCCGGCCAGTGCATTTGGTACAAATCGATATAATCTGTCTGAAGTCTTTTTAAACTGTTCTCAACTGCATATTTAATACTTGCCGGCGAAAAATCTAGCTTCTCACGCATATACCCAAAACTCGGATTTGGTCCTGCAATTTTAGAGGCTAAAACAATTTTATCACGATTTCCCGATTTTTTAAACCAGGTTCCAATTATTTTTTCTGTACTTCCATAAGTAGCTTCACTTGCCGGAACCGAATACATTTCGGCTGTATCAAAAAAATTGACTCCGCGCTCTAAAGCATAATCCATTTGAGCATGTCCCTCAGCTTCTGTATTCTGCTGGCCAAAAGTCATTGTTCCGAGATTAATTTTACTAACTTTTATATCGGTGTTTGGTAATGTAGTGTATTTCATTTTTTTTTAGGTTCTAAGGTACTGAGATGCTAAGATTCTAAGGTTTTTTCCTTCGAATTGTTAACTTCAAAGATACAACGGGATTTTTTCAAATAAAAATGCGACAAAAGTTAAAAAATCTACAAGATTTTTTTTCGAGGTGCTAAGGTTTTCTTTTTAAACAAAAAGGGTTCAAAGTAAAACTTTGAACCCTTTTATAAACCTTAGCATCTTAGTCCCTCAGAACCTTAGCGCCTTAATTAATACTATTAAGCATCTCCGCAATCTCATCTAATCTTGGTGTTAAGATGATTTCGATTCTGCGGTTTTTAGCTTTTCCTTCCGGAGTGGCGTTGCTTGCCAAAGGAGAGAATTCGCTTCGTCCCGCTGCTGTTAATTTTTGTTTGTTGATTTTAGTGTTTTCACTCAAAATAGCCACAATTGCTGTAGCTCTTTTAGTAGATAAATCCCAATTGTTTGCAATTGGTCCAGAACCAGCATACGGATCATCATCTGTATGTCCTTCGATAAGAACAGAAAGATCAGGATTGTCTCCTAAAACTTTTCCAAGTTCTACAACCGCTTTTCTTCCTTCAGTTCCAACAGCCCAGCTTCCTGAATTGAAAAGTAATTTATTTTCCATAGAAACGTAAACTTTTCCGTTTTTCTGTTCAACTGTCAAACCTTTTCCTTCAAAACCGTTTAAGGCCTTAGATAAAGTTTCTTTTAGTTTACGCATTGATTCTTCTTTAGCCGCAATCATATCTTCAAGCTCTTTCAATCGGTTTGCTGTTTTATCTAAACGCGCTTGTTCATCTGCCAATTTTTTAGATTTCGCTTCCAACTGCGCTAACAGATCACGATTTTTAGCCATATTGCTTTCTAATGCATCGTTGCTGTTTTTCTCTAATGCATTATAAGAATCTTGTAAAACTTTGTATTTTTTTTGCTCCGCCGCAAGATCAGCTTTTTGTTTTGCCAGATCATCTTTTGTAGTGGCCAAATCTTTAGTCAGTTTGTCTTTGTCTAATTCTAACTGATTTTTTGCAGTTTTTAAATTCGCATTTTCATCCGCAATAGATCGGCTTTCTTTTTTTAAATCTGAATATTTTGTTTCAAGATCGTTGTAAATCTTTTTGGATACACAAGAAGTTGCAGACAAAGCTAAAACTACTAATCCAATGGAGGCTTTTTTAATCATTTTACTTTTGGTTTTTATTTGGGGCTTTATTTATAATTCAAAAAAATCTTGTTCAAAGAACACATTTTCAAACTTGTTTTCTTTAAACCGATACATTCTCAACAAGAACAATACCAAACTTTAGTCGATTTCAACTAAAACAGGGCAATGATCAGAATGCACTGCATCCGGAAGAATAACGGCTCTTTTTAAACGGTGTCCCATCGAATCGCTCACTAAATTGTAATCAATACGCCAGCCTTTATTATTGCCTCTCGCTCCGGCACGATAACTCCACCACGAATAATGATGCGGATCTTTATTGAAATGACGGAAACTGTCGATAAAACCCGATTTCATAAAAGCATCAAGCCATGCACGCTCTGCCGGCAAGAACCCAGAAACTGTTTTGTTACGTACAGGGTCATGAATATCAATTGCTTCGTGGCAAATATTGTAATCGCCGCAGATAATTAGATTCGGAATTGTTACTTTCAGTTCGTTGATATACGTCTGAAAATCGTCCATAAACATAAATTTATGATCCAATCTTTCAATATTAGTTCCTGAAGGAAGATACAAGCTCATTACCGAAACATCTTCAAAATCAGCGCGAAGATTACGTCCTTCAAAATCCATGTGATGAATTCCTGTTCCATAAACAACCGCTTTCGGCTCTATTTTAGATAAGATTGCAACACCGCTGTACCCTTTTTTTGTTGCCGGATAATAATATTGATACGGATAGCCGGCGGCCGTTATAGCTTCGACCGGAATTTGATCCTGCGTTGCCTTAATTTCCTGAAGACAGATAACATCAGGGTTTGCCTGCTTCAGCCATTCAATAAATCCTTTAGTAATTGCAGCACGAATCCCGTTTACATTATAAGAAATAATTTTCATCTAGGTATTTTTTTTTAGGATTTCAAATGTAATAAAAAAGTGGAAAGTTTATAATTGAATAAAGGAAAAGTAGAGTTTTTTGTTATCTTTGTTCGCTACTCTAATAATTTAAAAATAGTACATGGGTTTAGTTACCGCGAAAGAAGTTGCAAAGGCAATAAATGTTGATAAGTACGGAGTATTCGGTACTTTTTCAGGCTGGATTCTTATGAAGGTTCTTAAGATCTCTACCCTTAATAAAATTTATGATCATAATAAACATTTAGAGGATGTTGCGTTTCTAAACGGAATTTTGGATGAGATGGAAATCAAATTTGAAATCCCGGAAGAAGATTTAAAACGTTTGCCAAAAGATGGCGCTTATATCACGATTTCTAATCATCCGCTTGGAGGAATTGACGGTATTTTGCTTTTGAAATTAATGCTTGAAAGAGAGCCTAATTTCAAAATTATTGCAAATTTCTTATTACACCGAATTGTTCCGCTTAAAAAATACATCATGCCGGTTAATCCTTTTGAAAATCATAAGGATGCAAAATCAAGCGTGGTTGGAATCAAAGAAACTTTACGTCATTTAAGTGATGGAAAACCATTGGGAATATTCCCTGCCGGAGAAGTTTCAACTTACAAAGATGGAAAATTAATGGTTGACAAACCTTGGGAAGAAGGCGCTCTGAAATTAATCAGAAAAGCTAAAGTTCCGGTTGTACCCATTTATTTTCATGCTAAAAACAGTAAATTATTCTATTGGCTTTCAAAAATAGACGACACTTTGCGTACTGCAAAACTTCCGTCTGAATTGCTTACGCAGAAAGACCGTGTTATTAAAGTTCGTATTGGAAAACCGATTTCTGTAAGCGAACAAAACGAAATTGAATCGTTTGAAGAATACTCAGAATTTTTAAGAAAGAAAACCTACATGCTGGCGAATCCTTTTGAAAAGGACACCAAACTTATCGATACAGCAAGTCTAAAAATTTCGAAAGCACCAAAAAAAATCGTTACTCCAGTAAACGAAGCAAAATTGATTGCCGAAGTTCAAGCTTTAAGAGACAACGATTCCCGATTTTTACAAAGCAAAAATTATGAAGTGTTTTTTGCAAAAGCAAAATCAATTCCGAATATCTTGCATGAAATTGGGCGTCTTCGCGAAATAACTTTCCGTGAAGTTGGCGAAGGAACAAACGAATCTATCGATCTTGACGAGTACGACCAGTATTACCACCATATGTTTTTGTGGGACGACGAAACCAAAAAAATTGCCGGAGCGTATCGAATGGGATTAGGTTCTGAAATTTATCGCAAATACGGCATTGAAGGCTTCTATCTTACTGATCTTTTCAGATTTGAACCTGAACTTCATGATATGATGAGCAAATCTATCGAGATGGGTCGTGCCTTTATCACTCGTGAATATCAGCAAAAACCAATGCCTTTGTTTTTATTATGGAAAGGGATTATCCATACAACTCTTCGTCATCCAGAACACAAATATTTAGTTGGTGGCGTAAGTATTAGTAACCAGTTTTCAGATTTCTCTAAATCATTAATGATTGAGTTCATGAAATCAAACTATTATGATCCGTATATTGCACAATATATTCATCCGAAAAAAGCATATAAAGTTAAATTGAAAGACGCAGACAAGGACTTTATCTTCGACGAAGCCGAATCTGATTTGAACAAATTTGACAAAATCATTGACGAATTAGAACCAGGTAACTTACGTCTGCCAGTTTTAATTAAGAAATATATCAAGCAAAATGCACGAGTTGTAGCATTTAATGTTGATCCTTTATTCAACAACGCTATTGACGGCTTAATGTATATCAGAATTGCTGATATTCCAGAAAGCACTATGAAACCTGTTATTGAAGAATTTCAACTTGAGCTAGAAAGAAAACTTTCTGAAAAAGAAGATTAATCAGAATCTCTAAAAATAAAAAAGTCCCATCCGCCAAAGCAGATGGGACTTTTTAATTACCTTTTTTATTTTAAAAACTAGGTTGCAAAATTATTCTTTTCCAATCTCACTGATATCTTCTAATTGATTTTTTGGATCTGGTCCGTATTGGTTAGAACCTTTTTCTCCTTCAGTTGCCAATAATATAATATTGTAAATTGGAATAAGTATAAACCAGCCACTTTTATTAATATCATGCATTCTTCTAATAGCTACTGCAATTGCAGGTAAAGTAACTGCTAAGCCATAAATAGTTGCAACAATCTTTAGAGCTGGCACAAATGATTCTAAAACACCCAAAATAAAATTGATGATAACACTTGCCAGAATAAACATCCAATACTCTTTTCTTCTAGCTCTACCTTTAAAATTTACATAGTTACTAAAAACTACTTTTTTGTACATTTCTAACATAATAAAATCTTTTTAATTCCCTACTCTTAAGGCTTTTCAGTTACTCCATTTCTTCTTTTTAACAGAGTGCAAGATTACTGACTTTGCCAAAGCTCGACAGGAAGTAAAAGTTTTTAAAGTATTACAAAAAGACATTTTAATACATAAAAAATCCCACTCTTTCAAGTGGGATTTCTATATCTTTAAAACCAAGGCTTCCTGCCAACTTGGTACGTCTGGTAAAACTCTTCGTCTGATTTGGTCAGGTAAATAATTCCTTCTATAAGACCAATAAGGCCGCCAATTCCGCACAAAAGACCAAGAAGAAGGTGAATAATACCTTCTTTAGTATATCCTAAATAAAATTTATGAATTCCAAATACGCCTAATAAAATTGCAAAGATTCCACTAACCACTTTTTTATTTTCTTGTTTAGTATTTCCAAACTCTGATTGTGTATTTTCCATATTCTTATTTTAAATTAAATTTATAAATGTAAAGTAAGACAATAGCAAAAAAAAAATCCCGTTCATTATTTGAACGGGATTTATATGTTTTAGAACCAGCCTTTTTTACCTACCTGGTAAGTTTGATAAAACTCTTCATCTGATTTTGTCAAGTAAATGATTCCTTCAATAAATCCAATTATCCCTCCAAGTCCGCAGGTAACAATACTAATTACCACTTGGATGATTCCTTCTTGAGTGTATCCTAATATAAATTTATGAATTCCTAAGTAACCAAAGATTATTCCCATAATTCCGGCTAGAACTTTTTTATTCTCTTGTCTTGGCTGTGATGGGGTATTCCACGCCTCTTGTTTGCTTGTTTCCATTTTTTATTAATTATTGCAATTCAACATTTCCAATTTCGCTAATCTCGTCATTTTCATTTTTTGGATCAGCTCCGTAATAATTCTCACCTCGATCGCCTTCTGTAACCAGTAAAACTAACAACCAAATACTTCCAACAAGCGGAATTAAAGCAATAAAATAAAACCATCCACTTTTTCCAACATCATGCAGTCTTCTTACAACAACAGCCAAAGTTGGCAAAACAGTAGCCAATGAATACGCAACAAATGCAAAATAACCTATAAGTAAACCTCCTGTAGCATCAGAAAGAAATGAACCTACAATTGCACCAACAATAATAAAAGCTATAAAAATCACACACTGCATTAGTGTGAATAACCAATATTCGCTTCTTCTTGCGCGTCCAGTAAAATTCGCATAGTTTTGAAAAACCACCTTTTTGTACCATTCAATCATATTTAATAAAATTAGTTAATTAATGCCTACTCTTTATAGGATTTTCGGTTGCTCCTTATTAAAATTTTGTTAAAAAAATGAAGAACAATATTAAACAAAAATAATTTTAAAAACTAATTCTCTCGGTTACTTTTACAGAAAAAGCTTGTTATAAAGGTTAAAATAATTCAAACGAAAATTACAATCAACTAATAATCAAGAATACTTCACTTACCGGCGTAAACTGCTTTGATTTTATCTACAATTACCTGAGCTAAACGTTCGTGACTTTCAAATGTCCAGCCCGCAATGTGTGGTGTAAGTAAAACATTTTTGGCATCTAATAAATATTGAAAGGCCTCAGGCGTATTTTTATCTTGAAAAAGCGTTTCAAAAGATAATTTTTCATATTCCAAAACATCCAAACCTGCTCCTAACACCTTTTTCGACTTCATAGCTTCAACCAAATCTGCCGTGAGGATATTTTTACCACGAGAAGTATTTATAATCCAAAATGGCTTCGAAAATGCGTTGATAAAATCAGCGTTAACCATTTTGTCTGTTTCCGGTGTCCAGGGTAAATGAAGACTTAAAACATCAGCTCTATTTTGTAATTCCTCCAAAGAAACTTGTTTTGCATTTTCGTCGCCTATATTTTCTAAAATATCATAAAACAAAACCTCAACATCAAAACCACGGAGTTTTTTAGCAAAAGCTTTCCCCATGTTTCCATAACCAATAATTCCAACTGTTTTTCCATCAAGTTCATGACCGCGATTGCTTTCTCGGTTCCAATGTCCTGCACGTATTTCAGCGTCGGCCTGATTTAAATTATTGAAAAGCGATAATATGACACCAAGCGCATGTTCGGCAACTGCATTTCGATTTCCTTCTGGAGCTGCAATTAAATGAATTCCTTTTGCTGAAGCATAATCACAATCAATACTTTCGAGGCCTGCACCCACTCTGGCGATAAATTGCAAGTTAGTTGCATTATCTAGAAAAGTCTTGTCAATCTTGAAACGGCTGCGAATTATAACTCCGTTATAGTCCTGAATTTTAGCTTCGATTTCTTCTTTAGAAGATTTAAAATCGGCGTGATTTTCGAAACCAGCTTCTTCCAATTGATTCCAAAGAATTGGATTATTGCTGTCGATATGAAGAATTTTTATGCTCATTTTTATCATGTTTTATTATAAACAAAAATACGGTAATTCTATAGAATTTGCTTTTAATATCAATCCATAAAAAACACAAAACCATAATTCGTTTTATTTTTTTTAACTTTGAAATTAAGACATCGAAAAAATCGATTCTTTCACATCTCTGGAAAATCTACCAAAATGAAACTGACCAAGACTTTTAATTCTTTTTTTAACAACGAAAAATCTGGAGGGCTTCTCTTGTTATTTGTTACGATTGCCTCATTATATCTTGCAAATTCATCTTATTCAGCAGAGTATATTGCTTTTTGGGAAAAAGATTTAGGCGGGCATTCTATTACACATTGGATCAACGACGGATTAATGACAATTTTCTTTTTATTGATTGGTTTAGAATTGGAACGCGAAATTTATCATGGCGAATTATCTAATATAAAAAACGCATCTTTACCAATAATGGCGGCGCTTGGCGGAATGTTGGTTCCATCTGCAATTTTTCTGGCTTTGAATTTTGGAACAGCGACGCAAAACGGAGCCGGAATTCCTATGGCAACCGACATTGCTTTTGCTATTGGAATTCTATCGCTTTTAGGCAAAAAAGTTTCACCTTCTTTAAAAGTATTTCTAACCGCACTTGCTGTAATTGATGATTTAGGCGCCATAATTGTTATCGCTATTTTTTACACTACATCAATTGCTTTTGTAAATCTTGCAATTGCCTTAGGAATCTGGGGTTTTCTCTTTATTTTAAACCGATTGAAAATCAATAACATAATTCCTTATCTAGTGGGAGGAATTGTGATGTGGTATTTTATGCTGAATTCTGGTGTACATGCAACTATTACTGGTGTGATATTAGCATTTGTAATTCCATTTGGAGACGGTGGCGAAAATTCCTCTTCTTATAAATTGCAGCATTTTTTACATAAACCTGTCGCTTTCCTAATTTTGCCTTTGTTTGCGATTGCAAATACCTGTATTGCAATAACTCAGGATTGGCATGAAGGTTTAAATCACACAAATACTTACGGAATCATTCTTGGTTTAGTAGTAGGAAAACCTTTAGGAATTGTATTGTTTTCTTCCATTGGAGTAACGGCAGGTTTGTGTGTTCTTCCTAAAAACTTAAAATGGGCGCATATTTTAGGCGCCGGAATGCTGGGCGGAATTGGTTTTACAATGTCAATCTTTATAACCATTTTGGCTTTTAAAGATCCTGAAACGATTGTTTTTTCGAAGATTGCAATTCTTATTGCTTCTATGTTATCAGGATTCTTTGGATTTATATATTTAAAATACACTTTGAGCAAACCAAAAGCCTGAAATTATGATTGCAAGAATCTGGCACGGAAAAACAAAAATTAAAGATTATGAGGCTTACACCGAATTTATAATCAAAACGGCTATTCCAGATTATGAGAAAACAGCTGGATTTGTAAAGCTTTCCTTTTTAAGAAATATTAAAAACAACGAAGGCCATTTTACGCTGATTACCTATTGGGAAAACTTAAAGGTAATTAAAAATTTTGCCGGTGAAGATTTTGAAAAGGCCAAATATTATCCTGAAGATGATGATTTTCTATTGGAATTTGAAGAAAATGTCGAACATTTTGAGGTATTTGCTTAAATCATGAAAAAATTAAGACTGATAATCTCTTTGCCGATATTACTTATAATATTGCTAATAGGTATATTATTTTATCAAATGCAATACAATAACTCAAATCCTGAATTTGTATGCCGAATTCCAGTTCCTATTTGCGGAACAAAATCTCCTGAATTAAGCGAAAATCAACATAAAGGAAAAGAAATTTTCAATGCCAATTGTTCACCATGCCACAAGTTAGATGCAAACAGCACTGGACCATCACTTCGCGGTGTAGATTCATTGATTTTTGCAAAATGGCTTATTGGCAAAAATCACAAAATCAACAACATTAAAATTGAAGAATTAGGAATAGATTATCATCGAACGATGTTTACAGAATACGTGAAAGAAAAAGATTTAGAATCAATAGTAGACTATTGCTCCACAAAACGCGATTATTAATTTCCAAAAAAAAATCCAAACTCCAGTTTTAAATTTGGAATTTGGAATTTGATATTTTAAAAATTGAAATCTTATTTTAATAATCCTTTGATTTGCTTCAAAGAAGTTTTAATTCCTTTAATTAATGATGAACTGAAACCATTGTGTTCCATTTCATTCAAACCGACAATTGTACAACCTTGTGGCGTTGTTACGCGGTCGATTAATTGTTCCGGGTGTACTTTCTCTTCCAATAACATTTTTGCTGCTCCTTTCGCTGTTTGTGCGGCGATTGCCAAAGCTGTACTAGAATCAAATCCAATTTCGATTCCAGCTTGCATTGAAGCACGAATATATCGCAATGCATATGCTGTTCCGCAAGCGCCTAAAACAGTTGCTGCATCCATTAATTTTTCATCAATTATCGGAGCCGTTCCTAAATCCTGAAATAAATCTACAATTGGCATGGCTTCTTCGCGATCTGTTTCAGGGAAAGAAATACAAGTTGCCGATTCTCCAAACTGTGCCGCAATATTGGGCATAATACGTACAACCGGATATTCATTTTTTGTTTTTTCCTGAAGCATATCCAAGGATAATCCGCTAACTGCCGAAGCAATTGTTTTATTTTGAATTACAGGTAAAATTTCAGCCAAAACCGTATCGACCTGATAAGGTTTTATGGTTAAAATCACTACATCAGCCTCCTGGATATTGTGTTTATTATCATTAGATACTGTAACTCCATATTCAGACAAATATTGAATACTAGCGATGTTTCTTCTTGTAACGGTAACTTGGTTGTTTTTCGAAAATTTAGCAATTCCCAAGGCAATAGAAACCCCTAGGTTTCCTCCTCCAATAATGTGTACTTTCATGTTGCTGGATTTTAATTTATTTCAGGCATATGAAGGCCTTTAATTCCGTTTGCAAATTACACAGAATTTAAAGATCTTAAATCACTGTATACTATTAATTTGTGCCAAAAATCTAAAACCCAAGAATCATTTTGGCTACTCCGAAATAAAGCATAATTCCAAAAACGTCATTTGTTGTAGTGATAAACGGTCCTGTAGCAATTGCAGGATCGATTTTATTTTTATGAAGAAAAAGAGGCACTAATGTTCCGAGTGTTGCAGCAAACATAATAACTACAATCATCGAAATTGAAATTGCCATTCCCACTAAATATTGCCCATACATAAGCGAATGATAACCCAGTAAAAGCAATGAGATAATACTTCCTGAAATCATCGAAACGGTAATTTCTTTGCTAAAGTAGCTTCGGCTAAACTCTTTTAAAGTTCCGTTTGCCAAACCCTGAACTACGATTGCCGATGCCTGAACACCAATATTTCCGGCTGTTGCCGAAAGCAAAGGCACGAAAATAATTAACGTTGAATATTTTTGAAAAGCAGTTTCGTTATCTTTTAAAACAAAAGATGCTACAATTTCGATCACCATTCCAATTAAAAGCCAAGGCAAACGCGCTTTTGTTAACTCCAGAACACTATCATTTGTTTCAATGTCCTGGGTAATACCCGCGGCTAACTGGTAATCTTTATCAGCTTCTTCCTTGATTACGTCGACGATATCATCAATTGTAATTCGGCCTACTAATCGGCCAAGCTCATCAACCACCGGAATTGCTTCCAAATCATATTTTTGCATGATACGAGCTACCTCAACATCTTCAGTATCAACATTTACAAAATTTAATTTTCGGATATAAACGTCTCCAATTTGAGTTTTTGTTGATGAAGTCAATAAATCTTTTAAAGACAATCTTCCTTTTAATCGGTTTTCGTCGTCAACAACATAGATTGAATGTACTCTTGAAACATTCTCAGCTTGAATACGCATTTCTTTTACGCAGGTAAGAACGTTCCAGTTTTCATTCACTTTTACAAGTTCTTTTCCCATCAAACCACCGGCCGTATTTTCGTCGTAACGCAATAATTCAACAATGTCTTTTGCGTGTTCAACATCGACCAATTCCGAGATAACTTCTGCTTTAATTTCATGCGAAAGTTCCGCAATAATATCGGCAGCGTCATTTGTTTCAAGCTCATCAAGCTCTTCGGCAATTTCTTTTGGTGATAATCGGCTTAAGATGTTTTCACGTAAATCATCTTCTAATTCAAGAAGGATTTCGGCTGTTTTGTCACTATCTAAAACCTTAAAAATGTAAGTTGCTTCGTCGAAATCCAGTTCTTCAAGGATTTCGGCAATATCAGCGTGGTGCAGATCATTAAGTAAAACTTCAAGTTCTTTGTCGTTTTTGTTAACAATATGCTCTTCTAGTTGGTGAATTAATTCTTTACTAACTTTGAACTCCATCGGCTTCTATTTTTTGAGTCAAAACAATAAATTCTTCAACGCTAAGCTGCTCGGGACGTTTATCAAAGATAGTGTCTTCTCGCAAATTATCTGATAAATTTAATGTTTTCAAACTGTTACGTAATGTTTTTCGTCTTTGCTGAAAAGCCGTTTTTACAACCGTAAAAAATAACTTTTCACCACAAGGAAGACTATAATCTTCCTTTCGGGTCATTTTCATCACACCCGACTTGACCTTGGGCGGAGGAATAAAAACATTTTCGTCTACAGTAAACAAATACTCAGTATCATAGAAAGCCTGTGCCAGTACCGACAGGATTCCGTAGGTTTTTGATCCTTTTTTTTCACAAATTCGCTCTGCAACTTCCTTTTGAAACATTCCGGAAAACTCCGGAATCTGATCTCTGAATTCTAATGTTCTAAAAACAATCTGAGAAGAGATGTTATAAGGGAAATTACCAATAATGGCGAATTGTTTGTTCTCGTAAACCTGGTTTATATTATATTTCAGAAAGTCTTCTGAAATGATATTGTCTTTTAATTTTGGATAATTCGCATCTAGATACGCAACAGATTCCGTATCAATTTCGATTACTCGCGTATGGATTGGCTTGTCAAGTAAATATTTAGTGAGCACACCCATCCCTGGTCCTATTTCTAAAACCTCATCGTATCCCTTTAAACTCAAAGTATCGGCAATTGCTTTCGCGATGCTTTCGTCTTTAAGGAAGTGCTGTCCTAAATGTTTTTTGGCTTTTACTTTTTCCATTTTCTTTTCTTGTTTTGCCGCGAGGGCGCAAAAGTATTCTTTTTGCTTCGAAGGCTAAAGCTTATTTCATGTTTTTTTGTTACGAAGACACAAAGCTTTATTTTTTATTAATTTCTCGAAGCTGCTGAACATCGAATAAATCTTTTGCTCTATTAGCTTTAATTTTACTAGTAATCAAATCTTCTAAAGACAAAACATTCCACTTTAAAAAAGTTTTATCATTCACCGTTACTTCTTCACTATCATTGTATGCCTCTTCAAAAGTTTTATTCACAGAAAATTTAGTTATCAATTCTAAATCAAGATCAACCGGAGAAAATTTAATTGATATGTTTTGTTGTTGTTGCTTTACATTTTCCGGAAAATCATCAATCTCATACCCCATTTCATTAAAAACCAACACTAACTTTTTAAAGTTTTCCTCGGTAGTTTCTATCCAAAAATCAACATCAGCAGAATGTCTCTGATATCCATGAAAATTCACAGCTCCTCCACCAACCATAAGCATTCTTACATTATGTTTTGCTGCCAATGCTATAAACTCATCAATATTTTGCTCCCATAACTTTGACATTTATTCTGATTTTATAAGAATTACAAAATTATCTTTATTTTTATCGATTTTATTTTTCACTGGAAACCTGCTTATACGCTCACTTAAACGTAAAAAACTATAAAACCTTTCCGTTTTAGATAATTTCAAAAAATCTTGTTGTTGCTGCTTATTACTTTCTTCTTTTGTTTGAAATCGAATTTCCATAATAGACTTTTTAAATAAAACCAAAAACTGGTCCCGATAGCTATCAGGAGAGAATGAAAACTAAATTAATGTTCTGAAATAACTTCTAATTCTGTTCTGAAAGAAAGCATTTTATCAGCAAATAACTCTAAAGCTTCTCTGTCAAATTTTGGTTGATCTTCCAAATAATATTTTTCAAGAGTATCTTTACTGTCTGTTGTATATTGAACCGAATATGTTATTCCGCCCATTTCTTCTTCAACTAAAACTTTTACAATTCTTGCCGATGAAAATTTTTCAGTAGCCAGAATTTCCGGAATATGTTTTTCCTGCATCCATTTCAACCATTGGTCGTGAACGCTTTCGTGTATATTTGTGGTGATGTTGTAAATAATCATTTCTTTCTAAAGGTTCTGAGATGCTAAGGTTCTAAGGGACTAAGTCTTTTACTTTTGATTCTTAAAATCTTATGCAAATCATTATATTATTAATTCTTTTTGTTTACTTATAAAATCGATTAAACCAAACTACAAATTCTTATCTCCTCTCAATTCTCGGTATTTTTTTCTTGCATCAACAAAGTAAATACTGTCCTGATGATTGAAAATTACCTTTTCATACAAAGGCTTTGCTTTTTCTGTATCTTTTAGTTCATCATTGTAAATTTCTGCTGAAAAAAACAATGCTTCATCAACATAAATACCATCTCCATGATGATCAATTATTTGCTGGTATTGGCTTAAAGCCGAATTATAATCTTTTAGACTTTCATAAATTTTGCCTAAACGCAACATTGTTACAGCTTCAATTTCCTGACCTTTATAGGTTTTCAGAATGTTCTGAAACTGTGTAATTGCTTCCTGCTTTTTATTTTGATAAATTAAAAAATCCCCTTTTGCAAACTGTTTTAATGCGGTTTGTGTCGAATCGGCAGCGGTGTTATCATTTATCAATAAGAAATATTCAAGAGCATCATTGGCGATCAATTGTGTATTTGCCGATTTTAATTCTTTAAACTGTTTCAAAGCCCATTCAAAGTCAGTTTTATAATAACTTGTTTTCGCCGCTTTCAAACTCGCTTCATGCGCCATAACATCATTCTTCAAATCCAATTGGATCTGCGAATAATAAATAAGCGCCTGATTGAATTTCTCCTGCAAAAGCAAAATATCTCCCAATTCCATTTTGGCATCCGCTTCCTGATAATCATTCAAATTAAGCTCTAAAGCTCGTTTTACGATTGCAATGCCTTCTTCTGGTTTTTTCAGATTAAAAGCAGTAAAATGTGCTTTAATCAATTGCAAAGATAAAGTAAAAGGAGTTATTTCATAAGTTGTGAGCAATTGCTGCAATTCGGCATCAATTGCCGGATAATCTTTTTCCTGTGCTTTATCTATCTTGATTTCCATCAAATAGTAATTGGATTGCACCAGCAAATCTAAATCTTTGGTATTTAAAAGAATAAAATTCAGGATTTCAGCTGCAGTTTCAGTATCATCTTCGTTCAGTGCAAACTGACTCAAATTAACGATGCTCGAAAGTGATTCAGGTTCGCGTTTGTAAATCGCTTTTTCCTGAATAAAAGCTTTTCCAAATTCTTTCTGCTGAACATAAAACCAACTTAAGTAGTGATTCCAAAACACATCCTGATCTTTCTGTGTTTTTAAAATCAACGCTTTTCGCATGGCATCTTTAAAAGCCGTATTATCCGTTTCTCCATTCATGAAACGTGATAATTGAGTCTGAATCAAATTAGCATTCTGCGGATTCTTATACGATTCAGTCAACAGAAGATCAATCATTTCGTCGGTTTTTCCTAATTGACCATACAACATTCCGATTTGGAAATTAAAATTGTAGTTTGGCTGAATTTGCATTGCAGTCTGATAGGCTTTTAAAGCATATTCAATCAATACTTTTTTCTCAAACGAATTTCCAATTCCATAAACATCATTCGGATTGGCTTTTATTTTTTCAATTGCCTGATCGTAATAGCTTCTTGCTTTGGATTCGTTTTTTTGCAATTGGAAATTATAGCCCATTTCAACTAAAAAAATTCCTTGTTTATATTTGTTATAACGATCCTGAATTGCCTTTTCAGCCACAGTATATTGCTGTAATTGCTGATAGCAGTCGACGACTCTTAAAAAATATTGAGTATTTGATGGCACACTTGCTAAAAGCTCTTCATAACTGACTTTTGCTTTTTCGAAATCGCCTTTATCGAAGTAATATTGAGCCAACTGCTCATTTTGAGAAAATGTAAAACTTGACCACAGCAAAACGATATAGATAAAGATGTTTTTCATATTTCAGTTTTTTAATGTGGCATTTCAAACAATTGATAAACCTGACGGTCCCGTCAGGTTTACCTCTAAATTACAAAAAATTTAGTTTATAATATCAAATCCGCAATAAGGACGTAAAACTTCTGGTATTACTATTCCTTCCGGCGTTTGGTAATTTTCTAAAATTCCGGCCAAAACTCTAGGCAAAGCCAATGAACTTCCGTTCAAAGTATGCGCCAATTGGTTTTTTCCGTCTTTGTCTTTGAAACGTAATTTCAAACGATTTGCCTGAAACGTTTCGAAGTTAGAAACAGAACTGATTTCTAACCATCTATCTTGCGCTGTAGAAAACACTTCAAAATCGTAAGTCAAAGCAGATGTGAATCCCATATCGCCTCCGCAGAGACGTAAAATTCTGTATGGTAATTTTAATTCCTGCAAAATATTTTTTACGTGTTCTACCATTCCGTCAAGTGCTTCATACGATTTTTCAGGATGTTCGATACGTACAATTTCAACTTTGTCAAATTGGTGCAAACGGTTTAATCCTCGCACGTGAGCTCCATAAGAACCTGCTTCACGACGGAAACATGGCGTATATGCAGTGTGTAAAACTGGCAATTCACTTTCGTTTAAAATAACGTCACGGAACAAATTCGTAACCGGAACCTCAGCCGTCGGAATCAAATATAAATCATCAACCGTTGCATGGTACATTTGTCCCTCTTTATCTGGTAATTGCCCTGTTCCGTAACCTGAAGCTTCGTTTACCAAATGCGGCACCTGAACTTCATTATATCCCGCAGCAGTATTTTTATCTAAAAAATAATTGATTAAAGCACGCTGTAAACGAGCTCCTTTTCCTTTGTAAACAGGAAAACCTGCGCCGGTAATTTTTACACCCAATTCAAAATCGATAATATCATATTTTTTTACCAATTCCCAGTGCGGTTGTGCACCTTCGTGTAAAACCGGAATATCTCCTTCTTGAAAAACATTCAAGTTATCATCTGGCGTTTTTCCTTCAGGAACAATATCTGCCGGAAGATTTGGCAAAGTGTACAATTTATTTGTCAATTCAACAGCAAGTGCTTCGGCTTTTTCGCCAAGTTCTTTGCTTTTTTCTTTTAATGAAACTGTTTTTTCTTTTAAAATTGCTGCTTTTGATTTCTCTCCAGCTTTCATTAATTCGCCAATGTCTTTGGACAATTTATTAGATTCAGATAAAACATTGTCTAATTCTACTTGCGCAGCACGACGGTTTTCATCTAATTGCACCACCTCTTCAACAACACTTTTAGCATCGATATTTCGTTTTGCCAAAGCCTTGATTACTTTCTCCTGATTTTCTCTAATAAATGCGATTTGTAACATAGCTTAATTTTTGTAACTATTTTATTTTATAACGGAAGCAAATTTAAGGAAATGTTTCCTAAGATTATGACAAAGTTTATCGGGAAAAAGTTATTTCACAAAGATGCGGGAAGATTACGCAAAGATTTGCAAAGTTTTTTACGTGACTCTGTGTTTTTTCTTTATGAATCTCTGCATGCTAATGACAATAAAAAACGGGAATAACTTCAAAAAGCTATTCCCGTTTTGCTATAAATCCTGATAATTCAAGATTTAATATTTATAATTGATTATCTGGTATACACCGTAATCTTTCCACTTGCATCTCTAAGCTTAAGCTCTGAAAGCGTAAGATTAACAATATCTTGTGTTGTACTTGCACCACCTGTAATAGAAATGGTTAAATTATTGTGTGATCTTGAATAGATTCCTGTTTGAGTTGTTAACGCACAAGCGCTCACAGTTGAATCATAATCTCCAATTGTTGCTGTATTATCCAGTTTTAGCTGAAGATAATCTCTGTCGCATCCGCTTTGATTTTGCGGTGCGTCGATTAATGTTTCTGTACCTCCTACTACGGTTCCTGTTTTACTAAGATTCCATTTTCCTTCTAGCGGAATTAATGTTTCTCCTTCATTATCGTCATTGCTGCACGACACAGCTGATAATCCGATACATAATAATAACCCGAATAATATACGTCTAGTTTTCATGTTTGATTTCTTTAAAAATTAATACTGCTAAATTAATTTCAAAGCATTGCAGGTTTGTTACATAACTTGCTCAAACGTTTATATAATTATTAGGAATTCGTAAGTAAATTCATAAAATTGATTAAAAACGTAAATATTTAAAAATCAATTCAGTGAAAATTATATTAAAAGATAACTTACTAAAATAATTCTGATATATTTGTTTTAACAATAATTTACAACGTCAAAACTTATGAAAAAAATTACTTTATTGCTCTTATTAATCATTTCTGGAACTTTTACAAGCTGTAATCAACAGACTACTACGAGTTATAACAATCAAATTGTCGATGCTCATAAAAAACTTTTTGAAGCAAATGACGCTTTCCTGAACAGCAGTTTAAACTATATTGGTAAACCAGAATCAAAAAAGGATTTCCTGAAACTAATTGCTTCAACAAGAAACAAATTAGTTGCTGCACAAAAACCCGTTGATCTTTTAATGCCGTTAAATTCAGATAGAGGTCTTAGAAAAAAGATGCTGGATATGTTTGACATTAGCATAGCCTCAATGGATGGTTTTGAAGCCAACATCGATATTTTAACAACTAAAGATAATGAAGTCAAAGCAGCTACTATGATGCAAGGCGCTTTTAGTGGATTATTAGAACTTGATAAAGAAATTAAAGAAATTCAGGTTGAATATGCAGATTCTAACAATGCTCAATTAAGGTAAAATCTTAATTGGGCATTTGTCCTTTTTTATTTCGACTGTTATGGAGAAGCGAAAAAAAAGTAGCCGGTTTATTTACATCTGATTCATAATTTATAACACAGATTGAAAAGCGTTGACGCGAACATCAACTCGACTCAGTCTTAAAAAACAAAAACTTTCAAATCATTTCTTCTTTGCAATATTGAACCTTTCAAAAACTTACTCGATATTGAATAATCGCAAGATATAAGAGAGTTCATAAACGATAAATAGGACCACCAAAACAGTATGGAAAACTTTGTTATGAATTTTAATCGCTATCAGACAAAGCAAAATATGACCAATAATCCGAACGTAATATTCCGTTTGATTATACAAAAAATAATCACCTCCTTTAATCGCCGTGTCAATCATATCAGCAATAAAACTGAGCGCCAAGATGGCAAAAAACCAGTTTTTTCTCGAATAAAAATAATCTTCATATCCCGTATAATCAACCAAATCATCTGGATATAAAATCGCACAAAGCAAATAATAGATTAAAATATAGCAGATTATAAAAAAATAATCGGCAAAATACCATTCGTGAATTAATTTGAGATTAAACTCCCACCACCAAAAATGAATAAGAAGCAAAAAAACATAAAACACCCAGAGCGAGTGCACAAAATATTTTTTTTTTCGTCCCGGATGCTGAATAAAAATAACCGAACCTTTGATTAAATGTGTTAGACCCAAACCCAAAATAATCCCAATAACCGATTTGATATGTGTAAGTTCTTCCATAAAATTCTCCAGATTTTAGAACAAACTAAAATTAAATCAATTAATTGAAATACAATAATTTACAAAATACTTTTGATTAAAAAAACCTTTGAACCTTTGTAGCTCTGCACCTTTGCCCTTAAAACATTAAGCTCTCTTAATCTCATGCCCAACAAATTCCTCCAAAACCGAGAAAATTTCATCAACCGGAAGTACTTCAAAATCGGGATGATTTTTTAGGAAATTCGCATTCATTTCTGTTAGATTTTCATCCAATTCAAAAAAAACATTATTATTCAATAAATCCCTGGTCGGATTTACGCCTTCAAATTTTCCCTTTAAAAATTTAGCGATTTTAACCGTACTCAATAATTTCACTCTTTTGGCTTGCGCCTGAAACAATTCTAAATGCTTTTCGGCACCAATTAAAGCCAGACCTTCTTCAACAAGTTCATTCAATTCCTTATTCCAACCCGAATTATAAACAAACTGCGAAAAATTTCCCGCTGCATATTGTTGCGCATAAAAATCCAGATAATAACTCATTAAAGCATCTTCGTGAATCAAATCATCATCTACTTTTTCCTCGCGCATTAAATTGATTACCGAAATATTTGAATTGATAATATCCTGCGCATTACCACTATTCATTGCCGTTTCTGAAACTATTATTCTACCGAATTCTTCCATTGTATATTATTTTGTAACGTTTAAACCAAAATCGAAAATCTGCAATCTAATTTACTTGCTCTCCGATTCGCCGTTTTTCTTCTGTTCATTTATTTTTGCAACTAACGCCTTCAACCGAAGTTTCTGCGCTTCTTTCTCCTCGCGAAGTTTTGCTTTTTTCCTATTCAGCAATTTAGTATGCAAAGCCTTATTTTTCATATTTTTTTCAGGTCCTTTTGCCATGATTTCTCTTCTTTAGTTATGAAATCCTTTTATTCAGGAATTGTTTTGCAAATTTCGGATAAATAGTAATAGCTTCGAAAATATTTTTTGGGGCGTTTCCCGCCGCGGCGGGCCGGGCTATCCGTTACAAGTCCTCGCACTTCCTTCGTCAGGCTGTGGGCTTTCCACTTCTATCCCTAACGCAATCTCGGTTTCATAAGAAAAAATCTTTTTTCAGAATAACATTTAAACATGACGCAACCATTTTAAAAAATACTCATCTATTTAACAAACAGATATTTAATAAAAAAACAACTAAATTCAACCAAAAACCATGAAACAGATAATTATCCTTTTAAGTATTATATTCATCGCTTCGAGTTGTAGTAGTGAAGATGCCACAAGTTCGCAAGTCTCATATTCAGAAATCACCAAAGAGTCTTATAGCAGTGACAAAAAAATTCCGAAATCCAATCTAGTAATCAAAGATCTTCCGGCTTGGAATTCTTTACTAAGTAAAATAAGTCCTGCCGAAGTCTCTAATTTTAAGGAAACAAATATCGATTTTAGCAAATATCAGATCATCGCTGTTTTTGATGAAGTGCGTAAGAGTGGCGGTTATTCAATCGACATCACCAAGATATCACAATCAAACAGCCAGATTATAGTTAAAGTGGAACAATTAAACAAAGGCAATCTAACCTCAGTAATTACACAGCCATTTCATATCATTAAAATAGCAAAATCAAACAAAAAGGTGGTTTTTAAATAATTGCGTTTTTTCTGTTATTTATAATACATTTACAGATAATACTATCTGAAAAACAATGGAGTTATTTCACAATAATTGCAAAATTAAAATCACTGAAGATAAAATTGAATGCAACTATTTATACCTTGGATATAAAGAAATAACGTGGGAAGTATTTTTAGCAGAAAATTTAATCTATCAATTCAACTCAAAAGAAACAATTCTTATTCCAGAAGAAATCAAAGAATTTCAATTTGAAATAGAAGAAAGATCACGTGCTGTCATTCAAGAAGCAGTAATTTATTATTTAAAAAAGCATGAATCTGAACCCGTAGAATTTTTCAGATTTTGTGCGTTTGAGAAAGAATCAAAATTGAGCAGTCAGACAAAATCATATGAATTTGCAAATGAAATATTAAAAGTTATTTCTACTAAATATAATATTCCATTCTTATTCAAACAGTATGTGGAAACAAAAAACAAAAGAAGGGCGCTATCAAATTTTCTTTCAATACTATTTATAACCATTATAATCGTTACATTATATAATTACTTCAACTAAATCGTAAAAATGACACCAACCTTCTTCTCCACTCAAGAAAAATTCAGAGCTTGGTTAGAAAAGCATCATAAAACAGAAACTGAACTTTTAGTAGGTTTCTATAAAGTGAAAAGCAAAAAACCGTGTATGACCTGGTCAGAATCTGTTGATCAGGCGCTTTGTTTTGGCTGGATTGACGGTATTCGAAAAACTATTGACGACGAAAGTTACACCATCCGTTTTACGCCAAGAAAAAAATCAAGTATCTGGAGTGCAATCAACATCAAGAAAGTCGAACAACTAACAAAAGCCGGACTCATGAAAGAAGCCGGAATTAAAGCTTTCGAATTAAAATCTGACGAAAGATCCAAAATTTACTCCCATGAAAATGAAGCGTACGTTCTAGATCCTGAACTCGAAAAACAATTTAAAGCAAATAAAATAGCTTGGGAATATTTCAACAATCAGGCACCATCCTACAGAAAAGTAATAATTCACGTGATTATGAGCGCCAAACAAGAAAAAACCAGAATTTCGAGATTGGAAAAAGCAATAAAGTTTAGTGCCGAAGGAAAACGAATGTTGTAATGCCTATTGCTTTAGTATAGTATAAACAGTAACTTTATTCCGTCTAAAAAAAAAGAAAAAGGAATGGAAGGAAGAAAAGCATTAGAATATTACGTTTTAGATGTATTTTCAAACGAAAGCTATAAAGGAAATCCGCTTTCTGTAGTTTTTACAGAGGGTAATTTAAAATTAGAAACTTATAAAGATATTTCTAAAGAATTTCGCTATTCCGAAACCTCTTTTGTCTATTATTCTACAAGAGATAAAGCACTGATAGTTCGTTCATTTACCCCAACTGGAATCGAAATCGATGGCGCGGGACATAATTTACTTGGCGCAGTCTGTGGAGCTCTGCTAAAAGGAATACCTATTTTTGATGAACAAAACGAAAGTGAGCCTTTTGTAATTATGAAACATTCTGCAATTCCGTTGACTGTAAGTTTTGACACCAATACATTTTATCCTGTTGTTCAAATGCATCAAAAATCGGCAGTCATCAAGCAGGAAATTCCAACCTATAGAATTGCCGTAGCACTCGGCTTAAAAATTGAAGATTTAGATGTAAATGCTTTTGTTCCGACGATAGTTAAAACAGAAGTCGCACACCTAATGGTTCCTATAAAAAACAGTTATTTGCTCAACAGCTTTGTTCCGGACAATCAGCTTTTGATTGAAATATCAAAAGAATATAATTTTGAAGGTTTTTATTGTTTTACCATTGCTGATGAAGGCCAAGAACATATAGTAGAAACAAGATTTTTCAATCCAATAATCGGAATTAATGAAGATCCAGCAACGGGAACGGCGGCAGGTCCTTTAATTGGTTTTTTAACTCAAAAGAAATTCACCAAATCTGAAAAAGAATATAAAATTCTTCAAGGTGTAAAATTAAAACAAGCCTCAATGATTGAAGTTATGAATCGTGAAGAAGATATTTTAGTGGGCGGTTCTTCGATTATAACCATGAAAGGGGAGCTTTATATATAAAAAAGCTGCATTTTCTAGATGCAGCTTTTTTTATATCCAATATTTTAATTTTTAATCTCTTGTTTAATTGGTTTTAATGGTTCTTGTTGAGGCGGAATTCTCTTTTTTAAGAATAAAATTTGTCCCAAATGGCTTGACTGATGTTCCATAACATGAAACCAACAATATTGATTGCTTATATCATATTTCATTTGAACTTCGGCAAACCATGCATCATCTCTTTTCTTTAATTCCGAAATGGTTTTTGCTCTTACTTCGTTATAAATATCAAGATAATATTGAATATCATGCCCTTTAAATTCATCTCGCGCACCTTGATCGAGATTCAAAGCGGTCTCCCATTTTTTCTTTTCTTCTTCGTTAAATTCTCTATTTTCAAAAGTAAAAACCTGATAGTATTTTTCGGCTGCAGCCAAATGCATTACAAGTGCTCCAATTCGGTTGGCTTTTTCATCATGCAAATAATCAATTTCGTACTGATCCATATTTTTAACCGTTTGTTCAACACGATCTTTAAGGTCGTCGAGCATTGAAATCATATCAGCAATTTTTGGTGAAGCGCCTGGAACATTTCCTATTTTTCCTCTTTCTTTTATTATGATACCTTTTCCTTCAAGTAGTAACGAACGTTTACCATCTACGCTTGATTTATCTGAAGAAATGGTGTATTCCTTAACCTTAGCATTTTTTTGTTTGGGTGTACCTAAACTCCATTTTGGAATATCTGTATTGGTTGCGGGCGTTTCAAAACTTGAATTTAAAATGGTTACCGGTTCAAAAACACCTTTTGCATTTTCGATAAATAATTGAAATTTATCAAAATAAAACTTTCCTTTAAGCGATGCAATCCCTCCAAAAACTAATGTCTGACTGTTCTCATCAATTGTTCCTTCAACGGTATACGATTGCCATTCTTTGGATTTTATTGGTCTATCGTTCATGTTATCAAAAAAACCATCTTCATCATTTTTATTGTAAACTCTTACATAAAGTCCTGACCAGGCTTTTGGTTCGTCTGATTCTACTTTTGCCGAAGCGGTAACCCTAAATTTTTTCTTTACCGGAGTTTGAATATCTATAGTTTGGCGAAAAACCATCCAATCGTTAGAAATTATTCTTTGTGTTTGCGCTTTTGCCGAAATTAAACTTAAAAACAGGAACAGTATTATAAATCTTTTCATTGTTTATGTTTTAACATTTTTTTGTAAATATATACTGTTTTTTAAGATTAGAAAACATTTATTTATTCGAAAATTCTTTCAAATAAAAGGAATAAAAAAAGCTGCAATAAATGCAGCTTTTACTATCACAGAAATAGAATTTCTTAATTTGTTTTCATCGGAGGTAAATCAAACGCAACAGAATCGTGTTCAAAATTATTTCTGTGCCCACCATCGCAAAATGGTTTATTGTTTGATAATCCGCAACGGCAAAGTCCAAGTGCAGATCTTCCTTGTAAACCGTAAAGCGCTCCTTCCGGATCCATGATTTCAAAATCACCTTCAATTTTAATTGATCCGTTTTTATTGATGATTAGTTTTGTCTTGCTCATAAACTTGTTTTTTTGTTTTTTTTCGAATGCAAAGATTGCGAAATAAATCTTGAAGATTTTGCTTGTAAGGCTAGTTTAAACTGGTTCTATTTTATGGGTTTACCGACAGAGATTCATGAAGTTTTTATTCTTTTGTCAGACTGAGCGAAGTCGAAGTCCCGCAAAGATTGATAAATTTATATGAATCGTTCCTACGGAACTCTTATTTTGACAATCGTTCATTTTCAACGGATTAAAATCCGTTGCTACAAAACAAATTGTTCCTACGGAACTTTTATGTAAAGAGCCATTGGCTCGAATTATATTGTAGCAACGGATTTTAATCCGTTGAAAAAATGCGGATAGAAACAAAAGTTCCGTAGGAACGATCCATATTAAAAGTCCTTTTCGTCCTGAATCTCCATGAAACTTAAAAATCTCAATTCTATTGCTTATTTTTGCACTCAATAAAATTGAGTTATGAAACAGAATCCAAAAAGATATACAATCACAGCAGCATTACCTTACACAAATGGACCAATCCACATTGGGCATTTAGCAGGGGTTTACGTGCCTGCAGATATCTATTCGAGATACTTGCGTTTGCAAGGAAAAGACGTTGCATTTATTTGCGGAAGCGATGAACACGGCGTTGCAATTTCGATGAAAGCCAAAAAAGAAGGAATTACACCACAGGAAGTTATTGATAAATATGACGGAATTATCCGCAAATCGTTTTCTGATTTCGGAATTTCTTTCAACAATTATTCTAGAACTTCGGCAAAAATTCATCATGATACGGCTTCAGAATTCTTTAGAACTTTGTATGATAAAGGCGATTTTATTGAAGAAGTTACAGAACAATTGTACGATGCAAAAGCAAATCAGTTTTTAGCTGACCGTTTTGTAGTTGGAACTTGTCCAAAATGTGATAATCCGGAAGCTTACGGCGATCAGTGTGAAAAATGCGGATCGACTTTGAACGCGACTGATTTGATTAATCCAAAATCAACAATTACTGGTGAAACGCCAGTTTTAAAAGAAACAAAACACTGGTTTTTACCTTTAGACCGTTATTCTGATTTCTTAACAAAATGGATTTTAGAAGGTCACAAAAACGACTGGAAACCTAATGTTTACGGACAAGTAAAATCCTGGATCGACGGCGGATTAGAGCCTCGTGCGGTAACACGTGACCTTGATTGGGGAATTGATGTTCCTGTTGAAGGTGCCGAAGGAAAAAAATTATACGTATGGTTTGATGCGCCTATCGGATATATTTCTTCTACGAAAGAATGGGCAGCGCGCGAAGGAAAAGACTGGGAACCATATTGGAAAGATGAAGAAACGAAATTGGTTCACTTTATCGGGAAAGATAATATTGTTTTTCACTGTATCATTTTCCCAGCTATGCTAAAAGCGGAAGGAAGTTATATTTTGCCAGACAACGTTCCTGCAAATGAGTTCCTGAATTTAGAAGGAAATAAACTTTCAACTTCTAAAAACTGGGCGGTTTGGTTACATGAATATTTAGAAGAATTTCCAGATAAGCAGGATGTTTTGCGTTATGCATTAACATCAAACGCGCCAGAAACAAAAGATAACGATTTTACGTGGAAAGATTTCCAAGCCAGAAACAACAATGAATTAGTTGCGATCTTCGGAAACTTCATTAACCGTGTTGTGGTTTTAACCAACAAATATTACGATGGTATTATCCCGACGCCAAATGAATTTACTGAAGTTGATGAAAATACTTTAGCTGAATTAAAAGCGTATCCAGCCGTAATTTCAAGTTCGGTTGAGCGTTACAGATTCCGTGAAGCTTTAGGCGAATTGATGAATGTTGCCCGTTTAGGAAACAAATATCTTGCCGACGAGGAGCCTTGGAAAGTAATGAAAGACAATCCGGAACGTGTTAAAACACAAATGTATGTAGCGTTGCAAATTGCTGCTGCGTTAAGCGTTTTAGCAGAACCATTTTTGCCTTTTACAGCTGCTAAACTTTCTAAAATCTTAAATTTAAATGATCTTAAAGAACATTTTGCTGGATTCAGTAAATTCTTGAAAGAGAAAGATCGCGATGCAAAAGACATTGTTATTGACAAAACATTAGGTTGGAATGACATTTCTGAAAATTCAGATTTAATTCCGGCCGGACATAAAATTGGCGAAGCAGAATTGCTTTTCGCAAAAATCGAAGACGAAGAAATACAAAAACAAATAGACAAATTGGAAGCAACAAAAACCGCAAATCTTGCTGAAAGCAAACAACCAGAACCACAAAAAGATTTAATTCAGTTTGAGGATTTTGCAAAAATGGATATTCGTATCGGAACTATTCTTGAGGCAGAAAAAATGCCAAAAGCAAACAAACTTTTAGTTCTTAAAGTAGATACTGGAATTGATGTTCGCACAATTGTTTCTGGAATTGCAGAGAGTTTTTCTCCGGAAGAAATCATTGGAAAACGTGTTTCTGTATTAGCAAACCTTGCTCCAAGAGCTTTACGCGGTGTTGAAAGTCAGGGAATGATCCTGATGACAACAAATGCCGAAGGAAAATTAGTATTTGTAAATCCAGATGCTGATGCGCCGAATGGATCTACTGTAAACTAAAGATTTTAATATTTTATGAATGGCGTGAATTAGTTGATTAACTAATTCACGCTTTTTACTTTATAAACATTTCATAAGTCTTCAAAAAATCAGATATTCGTCAAAAATAAATTAATCCAATTACGTCAAATGACAAAAAAGCTACTATTTGTTCTATTATTTTTAAGCAACTATATTTCTTTTTCTCAAGAAATTGTAAAAGAGTTTGATTTGGCACTGGAAAAGAAAAGAGATTTTTTTCAAGTAGTTAATGAAAACAAAAAAGAAGTTATTCTGTTTTTGAATGATAAAGAGAAAGTTACTGCTATACGATTCGACGAAAAATTCGGAATAAAAGATTCTTTGTCTTCTACAAGACCTGAAAAAATGTATGACGAAATTATTGGATATAGCCAGAATGAAAACGATTATTTTGTTTTTTGGGGATCAGAAGACAGAAAAAAAATCAATTCTCAATATTTTAATTTTATAACTAAAGAAATCAAAACGACTCCTATAAGTTTAGAATTAAAAAAAGAAAAGGTAATTAAAGGACTTACAATAAATAATGTTTTTTATCTTGTTACAATTGTTAAAAACACAAGCATTTTAAAATTTTATATTTCCGATAATAATGGCAACTTAAGTGAAAAGACAGTAGACTTGTCTCATTTAGAATTCAAAAATATTTATGGTAATCCTGCAAATTTATATACAGTTTTAACGGATGAATCTGCAGAACCCTCTTTTCAGAATATAGCAAATGATAGTCCACCATCACTGACATTGAGCACTAAAAGGTATAAAATTTATACTTATAGTCCCAATGAGATTATTTTTACAATGGATAATACCGCAAACGCAACCCTAGTTTTACGAATTAATTCTCAAGATTTCACATCAGAACTTAAGTCTATTGCGCAACCAAAAACTCAGAGGGGAGAATATGGCTCATTAATATTTAAATCGAATTCATTTTTGATCGACAATAAAATTCTTCAGATAAAAACCAATGCTTTTGTTTTGTTTATTACGATAAGTGATTTGAATGGTAACAAGATTAAAGAATACAAGGTTTTACATGATCAGGAAATAGACTTTAAAAACTCTGATTTTTTTCAGGAAAGTGATGGTATTCTTAATCAAAAAAATATTGAAAACACAGAGAAGTTTCTTCGCAAAATTCATAACTTTCCAAGTATATCCTGTTATAACTTAAATGGAATCTATTATACCGCAATAGGAAGTTCTGTAGATAAATCTCATGCTAGTGGTGGTGGCGGAATGGGAATTACGGGTATTGGAGTTGGCGCTGGCGGTATGGTACCAATTTATTATGGAAGTTATACAGTTGAAAATTTGGTTTCTTATACAGATAAAATTGTACTTTACACCAACTGTCTATTTGATTCTAATTTTAATCATGTTAAGGGTGAAGTAAAAAATTCAGCTTTTGATAAAGCTAGAATTTTCCTTGAAAAAGACAAAGATATTCATGAAAGTGTTTCATTCTTTACAAAAAGCTTATATAAAGATTTAATACTTTTTAAGTTCAACAAGAGTTTATACTTGGGAAATTATAATAAAACAAATAAAAAATATCAGATTTTTAGTTTTACTGAATAATATCATTATTCAATTAAAGTTTTAAATTAAAAATCTAAGCTTTTCTTTCAGTAATTTACTTTAGAAAGCTAAAAAACAAAACTAAAATGAAACTCACCAAACCAAGATTAGCCTTAATCTGCGGTATACTCTGCATTTCGATTTTCCCTATATTAGTAAAACTACGTTTAGCACCAGGCTTAATTTCGGCTTTTTACCGAATGTTCTTTGCCTTAATTTTGCTTTTGCCGTATACCTTTTTGAGTAAAAATTTCAAACTTCCGAGTCTAAAATTTACACTTTTGGCAATGCTTTGCGGTGTATTATTTTCTTCGGATGTCGCAGTTTGGAATATTGCAATTCAGGAATCAAGCGCAACACAAGCTTCGCTATTGACCAATTTATCTCCAGTTTGGGTTGGTGTCGGTTCTTTCTTTTTTCTGAAAGCAAAACCGGCAACAAATTTCTGGATCGGAACATTGGTCGCTTTATTCGGAATGGTGACTTTGGTTGGCTTTGAGTTTTTTATAGATTTAAACTTCGATAAAGCATTCCTGTTTGCCGTTTTATCCGGAATCCTATATTCAATTTATCTTTTGGTCAGTAAAAATGTGCTTTCAGAAGTTGATGTTTTGTCGTTTATGACCATCAGTTTATTATCATCAAGCCTTTATTTAGGAATTCTTTGTTATTCGTTAAACGAACCTTTTACTGGATTTTCAAATACAGGCTGGTTTGTATTGGTTTTGCAAGCAGTAATTTGTCAGTTATGTGCATGGCTTTCGATAAGTTATGCAACGCAGCACATGCGAGCAACAAGAGTTTCGTTGAGCTTAATAAGTCAGGCAGTAATTACATCGATTTTGGCTTGGTTGTTTTTGGAAGAAAAAATAACTTTACAAATGGTTTTCGGTGGAATCATTTTGCTTTTCGGAATCCGAATTACTTTTTACGATAAAACAATTTCTTTGAAAGGGCTTTTTTCAAAAAATTGATATAAAAAGATTTCACGCTCCCGATAGCTGTCGGGATCACAGATTTGAGTAGATTTAAAAAATCATTTTAATCTTAATAATCTGTCGCAAAAAAACCTGAAACAAAGAAAACCTGAAACTTGAAACAAAAACATTATGTTACATAAAACTAAAATTCCAAACTTAAAAGTAATCGCATTTGATGCTGATGATACTTTATTTGTAAACGAGCCTTATTTTCAGGAAACCGAACATAAATTTTGTGCTTTGATGGAAGATTATCTTTCGCATCAGGGCATTTCTCAAGAATTATTCAAAATTGAAATTGCCAATCTGCCTTTATACGGTTACGGAATCAAAGGTTATATTCTTTCGATGATTGAAGCAGCGATGAACATTTCAAATAACACAATTCCGATTGAAGTAATTGAAAAAATTATTCAATACGGAAAAGAATTGCTCGAAAAGCCAATCGAACTTCTCGACGGAATCGAAGAAACTCTTGAAGCTTTAAAAGGCAAATACAAATTGGTCGTTGCTACAAAAGGTGATTTAAAAGACCAGCACAGCAAATTACACCGCTCAGGTTTAGGACATTATTTTCACCATATTGAAGTAATGTCAGACAAACAAGAAATCGATTATCAAAAACTACTTGGCCGTTTGGATATTCAGGCACATGAATTTTTGATGATCGGTAATTCATTAAAATCGGATGTTCTTCCTGTTTTAGGAATTGGCGGTTACGCCGTTCATATTCCGTTTCACACCACTTGGGAACACGAAAAAATTAATCACACTATAGAACACGAGCATTTTAGTTCATTTGAAACTATTGCAGAGGTGGTTCCGAATTTATTATAATGAAAACACTTTTAGATTTAGAAAACTGGAACAGAAAAGAGCATTTTGCCCATTTCAGCAGAATGGAAGAACCTTTTTTTGGTGCAACTGTTGAAATTGATTGTACAAAAGCGTATCAAAGTGCAAAAGAACTGAATGTTTCCTTTTTTATTTATTACCTACATAAAACATTGGTCGCTGTAAATTCGATTGAAAATTTCAAATATAGAATTTCAGGCGATAAAATATACATCAACGATCGTATTGATGCTTCAGCAACAATTGGTCGTGAAGACGGAACATTCGGATTTTCTTTAATTGAATACAATCCCGATTTTAAAATCTTCGAAAAAAGTGCTTTAGCTGAAATTGAAAGAATTCAAAACACAAGTGGACTTTTTACAAGAGAATTTAATGACGATAATCTTATCCATTTTTCGGCGATTCCGTGGTTAAACTTTACATCGCTTACACACGCGCGAAGTTTTACTTTTCCTGACAGTTGTCCTAAAGTTTCTTTCGGAAAAATGATGGTTTCAGAAACGGGCAAAAGAACAGTTTCAATGGCCGTATATGTTCATCATGGATTAATGGATGGATTGCATTTGGGTCAATTTGTAGATTTCTTTCAGGAATTGATGAATAAATAATACTGTTTTTTCGATTAACCTTATAATATTATAATTTTGGCTTTTTCTGGACGATAATTCCTACAATACATTGTTTTTTTGGGCAAATTTAAAATCTCAAATAACAATGAAAAAAATTGTAATTACTCTGGCATTTGCCTTAAGCATTATGCGTGTAAGTGCACAAACAGAAACGAAAGCGACAGATAATTTTAATAAATGGTCTGTAGAACTTGATGGTGGTTTTAACAAAGCACAGCGTCCATTTACTTCAAGTAATTATTACAGCTCACGAATCAGTCCTTTTACTGCTGATTTAGGAGTAAGATATATGCTTAACAATAAGTTTGGTTTAAAAGCTGATTTTGGATACAATAGCTTAACAGAGCAAAAAAACAGCTCACTTCCTTTTGATTCAAAATATTACAGAGTTGACTTGCAGGCAGTAGCAAACTTAGGTCGTATTATGAATTTTGAAACATGGACTAATACGTTTGGTTTATTAGCACACGCCGGTTTTGGAGTTGCTCAGTTAGAAAACAAGGACTACCATGTTAGAGACAGAATTGGAAACGCAATTGCCGGCTTGACAGGACAAGTAAGATTAACTGATAGAGTTGCTTTAACAGCAGATATGAGTACAATCTTAAATGCTTATCAAGATCACACTTTTGATGGAGTTGCTGCAACAGGAAACAGAGGCTTCTCAGGTTTGCTTTTTAACGGAACTATTGGTTTACAAGTTTACTTAGGCAAAAACACAAAACATGCCGACTGGGTTGTAATGTCTGATAACGCTGATATTGCCGCTTTGGAAAATAAAGTAGCTGGTCTTGAAGAGCAAATTAAAAAAACTCCAGAAAAACAAATTATTGTTGAAAAACCCGTAAACAATACAGTTGTTTCAGACAAAGATGTGGTTAAAGAAATAATCAACGATAAATACTATAGTGTTTATTTTGACTTTAACAAAGCAACTCCAATTGAAGCTTCAACATCTGCAATTGATGTTATTTTATCTTATTTAAGAAAAAATCCATCTGCATCGATTGATATTGTTGGTCATGCAGATCAGGTAGGAAGTTCTGAATACAACAACAAGTTAGCAAATATGAGAGCGACAAATGTTAAAACCATTTTAGAAAAAGCGGGTATTTCATCTTCAAGATTAAATGTTATCTCTGAAGGAGCTGACACTTCAATCCAAAAAGATTCTGAAGAAGCTAGAAGATTAGCTAGAAGAGTTACTTTTAGAGTAAAATAATCTCCTTTTATTTTTAAGAATTAAGCCTCAAAGAAATTTCTTTGAGGCTTTTTTTATCATTAAAAAACAAAGAATTATCTATAAGTGCTTTGAATATTCCTTTGCAAAAAATCATTTTATTTCATTAATTTTGAAAATATATCCACCAAATCCTAATGAAAAAATTACTGCTCCTAGGTCTTTTGCTTTCGCAATCAATATTGTTGAGCCAAACTATATTAAATTCTGCTGTTTTAAATTTGAATAAGCCTTATGAAAATGGCCAGCTTATAAATGCAGAAAACACCAAGACACACGAAGTATATGTTTTTGCTTCTGACAATAAGACTATCAATATTTTAAAATATAGTAAATCACTATTTCTTTCCAGTCAATTCAGGGATACTTTGCGTAGTGAACAAAAACGAATCCTGATGGGTTACAGTTTTGGAGAAGATAAAAATCCAACGCTATATTGGGGTTCTGAAAATCATAAAAATATCCGAATTGTAAAATACAATCTGGAAACCAAAAAATCTAGTACTTTAAGTTTTGATTTTCCGGCAAATACGGGAAACATCATAACTTCTTTTCAAAAAAACGATGCCTTTTATGTTCTTTCTAAAGAAAAAGATCAGGAACATTTGCTTTTATTTGAATTCCGAAATGAAAAATGCGAAATAAAAATGTTCAATTTTACTCCTTTTTCTTTTAAAAATGAAAAAGGACAAGGTGTTTCATTCAGTGCGCTTGTTCAATACCATTATCCTATTGAAAAAATCGAATCTGATGATTTTTCTTCTTTGGACAAAAGCGAAGAAAAAAGCAAAATGTACGTGCAGGATGATCGCATTATCCTGACTTTTGATTACAATTCAAAACATACACAGGTTTTTAACCTTGATTTGCAAACAAATGAGGTAACAGAAAAAATCTTTGACACGCCAGAAACTCAGTTATCATCTAAAAGCACAAACTCTTTTTATCTGGAGAATAAATTATATCAAATTAGTGCAAATGCAGAACAGCTTTTATTCAGTATAAAAGATTTTGATTCGGGCAAAAGCATCAAAAATATTTCGGTTTCAAAAAATGATTCGATCACTTTTAAAAACTCACCAATGTTTTTGCAGATTAACGGAGAAAAACCTCAGAAATTAAAAACAACAGCCAAATTTCTAAAACAGTTATCGACTGTAAATGCAGCACTTTCAGCTTTTAAAAACAAGCAAAATATTTTTGTCACTTTTGGCGGATTTGCTTCCTATCAATCTCTGAGCGTAAATTATGGACCAAATGGTTTTCTTGACGGTTTTAATAACGTACAAAATGCAAGCAAAATGGTCTTTTTTGATGCTGCATTAAATCCTGATTTTGAATTTGTAAGCAATACTAATTTAGATCCTTTAGCGATTGACAATCTGAACTATTTCATGAATACTAGCAAAAACATTTCTTTGGTTAGTATTCTAAAATTAACCGATTTCTATATTTTGGGTTATTATGATACTGTCGAAAAAAGCTACATTATGCGCAAGTTTACAGATGGTTTTATAGATCTAAATCCGGGAAATCCTATTATGAACAAAGCCATGTTTTCAAAATCTATTCCTTTAAACAGAAATTAATATTGAGAATCAATCCAAATGCTCATTGTTTTAGCCGTTTCTAAAAAGTGGAATGAATTATTTTCGTTAATTTTACAAAAAAGACATCATTATGCTATCAAAAAATATTGAAACAGCTTTAAACAAGCAAATTCGCATAGAAGCAGAATCTTCGCAAACTTACCTTTCTATGGCTTGTTGGGCTGAAGTACACGGATTAGAGGGAATCGCTCAATTTATGTATACACAGTCAGATGAAGAGCGTGCACACATGCTTAAATTAGTAAAGTATGTAAACGAACGCGGAGGACACGCACACATAACCGATTTAAAAGCACCAAAAACAAGCTATTCTACTTTTAAAGAAATGTTTGAGGAGCTTTATAGTCATGAACTTTTTGTTTCGAAATCTATTAATGAATTAGTGCACATTACTTTTGAAGAAAAAGATTATGCAACACATAATTTCTTACAATGGTATGTATCTGAACAAATTGAAGAAGAAGCTACAGCTAAATCTATCTTGGATAAAATCAACTTGATTGGTGATGATAAAGGCGGACTTTATTTGTTTGACCGTGATATTCAGCAATTAACAGTTACAAGCTCGATTGCTATCAATCCAAAATAAAAAAGTTAAAGTTTATTTAGAATGCTTAAAAATAACTTTTTTGCTATATATTTGCCACTGTTTTTATAATACAGAGGAAAATTGGGCAAGAAAGAAAAAGACAAGGACAAGAAAAAGGATAAAAAGAAAAAGAAGAATAAAGTTATCCTTGAGAACATTAAGAAGTTGGAAAACTGTAAATCTTCTTGTTGTGAGAAATATAAAAAAAGCGAAAAGAAGCGTTGTTCGCGCTGTCCGATGTTTGATTTATTCAAAAAAACTGCTTAACGATATAAAACAAACCCATCAGATTTCTCTGGTGGGTTTTTTAGTTTTAAATTGCAGTCCGCTTCTGATTTTTAAATTTAATTATGGAAAACAATATTACTATCCCAAAATCTAGTCTTGATTTTTTGGTTCAGCTCAAAGAAAACAATAACAAACCTTGGTTTGAAGCCAATAAACCACAATATTTAATCGAATTAAATCATATTGAAAATTTTGCTGGCGCTTTACTAAAAGAACTTTCCAAAACGGATGTTTTAGAAAATACTTCAGGCAAAAAAAGTGTTTACAGAATTTATCGTGATATACGTTTTTCTAAAGATAAAACTCCTTTTAAACATTTTTGGGGAGGAAGTTATACGCGTGCAACTGCTGCCAGACGCGGCGGATATTATTTCCATTTGGAAAAAGGAAATAGTTTTTTTGCCGGAGGTTTTTGGGGACCAAATGCCGCAGATTTAAAACGAATCAGAACAGAATTTGCATTAGATCCTGAAACTTTTCAGAAAATATTGAACGCAAAATCTTTCGTCAGCAACTTCGGAACTTTACAGGGCGAACAACTCAAAACAAAACCAAAAGGCTTTGATGTCGATCATGCGGCAATTGATTTACTGCGTTTCAAACAATTTCTGGTTATAAAACGTTTTACTGACGAAGAAGTATTGAGTCCGCAATTTTTGGAAATGGCTTTAGACGCTTTCAAAAATATGAGACCGTTTTTTGATTATATGAGTGAAGTACTTACAACTGATATAAACGGCGCTTCTGTTTTATAAATATTCTGCATAAAATTAAACCCGACAAGTTTTTGAAACTTGTCGGGTTTGGCTATTTTTAATTAATGATTATTTGCTTAGCAATAAAATATCATTTACAACAACTTCTGTAACATATCTTTTCTCCCCGTTTTTATCATCATAAGTTCTGTGCGTTAATTTACCTTCAACAGCGATTTCTTTTCCTTTTACTACATATTTTTCAATAATTTCAGCAACTTTTCCCCAAGCGGTTACGCGATGCCATTCTGTTTGCTGCACTTTTTCACCTTTGTCATTTTTGTAATAATCATTTGTCGCGATGGTCAAATGTGCAACCTTTTTGCCGGTTTCTAAAGTTCTGATTTCCGGTTCACCACCTACGTTCCCAATCAATTGTACTCTGTTTTTCATTTCATTCATGGCTTATACTTTTTAATGTTTTTATAAATGTGAATCTGTTTTTCAAATTCAACGATGCAAAGATGTATTCGCTATCAAAAATTAGTCGGTAGGAAACTATTTACTTTCGATTGTAACTATTTGTAAACGTTTGTAAATGGAAATATTTTTGTATATTTGAGATAAATCCTACGATATGCAGACAAAAATCAATAAAGTTGAGCTCCGTAATTTAGAAATCGAAGATTATAAGCAATTAAAGAATTCGATGATTCAATCCTATCCTGAAATGGCGAATTCGTATTGGCAAATTGAAGACATTGAAAGATTGCTGAGTATTTTTCCAGAAGGCCAACTGGTAATCTTAGTGGACGGCGCCGTAGTAGGATCAGCATTGTCACTTATTGTTGATGAAAAACTCGTCGACAAAAAACACAATTACAGTCAGATTCTTGGTGACTATACTTTTTCAACACATAATTCCGACGGTGAAATTTTGTATGGAATAGATGTTTTCATTCATCCAAATTACCGTGGACTCCGCTTAGGCCGACGACTATATGATACACGAAAAGAACTCTGTGAACAATTAAATCTAAAAGCAATTGTTTTTGCAGGAAGAATTCCAAATTATGCGCAACATTCTAAAAAATTAAGTCCAAAAAATTATATCGAAAAAGTAAAACATAAAGAATTGTATGATCCTGTACTTTCTTTTCAGCTAAGTAATGATTTTCATGTTTTGAGAATTATAAAAAATTATCTGGAAGGCGACGAAGAATCAAAAGAATTTGCGGTTTTACTGGAATGGAATAATATTTATTATGACGAAAGTCCGAAACTAATCAATCTTGAAAAAAGCGTCATCAGATTGGGTTTGATTCAATGGCAGATGCGTCAATTGAATAATCTGGAAGAATTTTTTGAACAGGCAGAGTTTTTTATTGATGTAGTGTCTGGTTATGGAAGCGATTTTGCCTTATTTCCAGAACTTTTCATTGCGCCATTGATGGCCGATTATAATCATTTATCTGAAGCCGAAGCAATTCGGGAACTCGCCCGGTATTCGGACCCAATCAGAAAACGTTTCCAGGAATTTTCCATTTCATACAATATCAACATTATAACCGGAAGTATGCCTTATATGGAAAATGGGAATTTATACAATGTTGGTTTTTTATGTAAAAGAGATGGAACTTCGGAAATGTATACCAAAATCCATATCACGCCAAACGAAGTGGTGCATTGGGGAATGAAAGGCGGTTCAGCATTTAAAACCTTTGATACGGATTGTGGTAAAATTGGAATTTTAATCTGCTACGATGTCGAATTTCCAGAGCTTTCAAGATTATTGGCCGATGAAGGAATGAATATCCTTTTTGTTCCCTTTCTAACCGATACTCAAAATGGTTATACGCGCGTAAAACATTGTTCGCAGGCACGGGCAATCGAAAATGAATGTTATGTTGCCATTGCCGGCTGCGTTGGAAATCTTCCAAAAGTAAATAATATGGATATTCAATATGCGCAGGCATCTGTTTTTACACCTTCGGATTTTGCTTTTCCGAGTAATGGAATTAAGGCAGAAGCGACTCCAAATACAGAAATGACATTAATTGTCGACGTCGATTTAAATTTATTAAAAGAGCTTCACGAACACGGAAGTGTCCACACTTTAAAAGACAGAAGAACAGATTTATATGAAATTAAAAAACTAAATTCATGAAGACTTGCCTCGAATGTTCCGAAAAAATTGTTGGCAGAGAAGACAAAAAATTTTGCTCAGACAGCTGCCGAAATGCTTACAACAACAAAATAAATAAAGACAGCACTAATTTTATGCGGAATGTGAACAATAAATTACGCAAAAATTACCGTATTTTGGCCGAATTAAATACCGAAGGAAAATCGAAAGCAACGAGGGAAAAAATGATAAATAAAGGTTTTGATTTTGATTTCTTTACCAATATCTTGCAGACCAAAACAGGAAATACCTACTATTTCTTGTATGACCAAGGATATCGATCTTTGGATAACGATTATTTTATGCTAGTTAAAAAAGAAATATAGACAATTCATCATGAAAAAAAACCCCACCTCAATTCTTGGATTTCTTTGTGTATTAGGCATTTTGGGCATTATTTATGCCACAATGATGCCACAATATATTTCTCGGGAAGAAGAAGCGCTCGCTGAATTCTCGACGGAAAGAGCCTTGAATCAGGTAGAAATAATTGCGCAAAAACCGCATTATGTAGGGTCGACCAATCATGAATTAGTTGCTAATTATTTAATACTTGAACTCAATAGAATTGGATTAGAAACTTCCATTCAGGAAGGATTTACACTTAATGACAAAGGTCTTTTGGTAAAATCTAAAAATATTCTGGCGCGCATCAAAGGAACTAATAATTCAAAAGCGCTTTTACTTCTTTCACATTACGACAGTGCTCCGCATTCTTTTTCAAAAGGTGCAAGCGACGATGCTTCAGGAGTTGCAACCATTCTTGAAGGAATTCGTGCCTTTTTATATGCTAAACAACCTCATAAAAATGATATTATAATTCTTTTTTCTGATGCCGAAGAATTAGGTTTAAATGGTGCGGCACTTTTTGTAAACAAACATCCATGGGCAAAGGACGTTGGTTTAGTCCTAAACTTCGAAGCAAGAGGTTCATCTGGTCCGAGTTACATGTTGATGGAAACCAACAAAGGAAATAAAGCTCTTGTAAAGGAATTTGCAAATGCAAAAGCAGCTTATCCTGTTTCTAATTCATTGATGTACAGCATTTACAAAATGCTTCCAAATGATACCGACTTAACCGTTTTTAGAGAACAAGGCAAAATTCAGGGTTTCAATTTTGCTTTTATCGACGGACATTACAATTATCACACACAGCAAGACGATGTACAACATTTGAACAAAACTACTTTAGCACATCAGGGATCTTACTTGATGCCTTTATTGAAATATTTATCAAATGCCGATTTAAATGCTACTGATTCTACTGAAGATGATGTTTATTTCAGTGTTCCTTTTTCTTTCATCAGTTATCCGTTTTCATGGGTAACACCAATGACGCTAATCGCTTTAGGATTATTGATTCTTTTTATTTTTATCGGAAAAGCCAAACATATTATAAGCTTTAGAGAAATTTTCAAAGGCTTTGTACCACTTTTAGGTGCTGTAGTCATTGCTGGATTAGTGACTTTTTTAGGATGGAAAATTGTTTTAGAAATTTATCCGCAATATTCTGATTTACTCAACGGATTCACTTATAACGGCCACGCTTATATTGGCGCATTCGTTACACTGAGTATAGCCATTTGCTTTGCCTTCTATCATCATTTTTCTGAACCAAAATCATCAATGAATCATTTTGCCACTGCATTGCTGCTTTGGATTATTATAAATGGTTTTATTGCCAATAGTTTGGTTGGAGCAGGTTTCTTGATTGTTCCGGTTTACTTTGGTATCCTTTTATTCGGAATTTATGTTCTTACCGGACACAATAGTTTAGCATTAAATCTATTGTTTTCTATTCCGGCTTTAATCATCATTGCTCCATTTATTGTGATGTTTCCAATTGGCCTTGGATTAAAAATTCTTTTTGGAAGTGCAATACTAACCGTTCTTGCATTTGGTTTACTTCTTCCGGTATTTGGCTCTTTTATTAAAAAAGGAGCTTGGACGATGTTCTTCTTTGCCATTTCAATTGGCTTTTTCATCTATGCGGGCTATCATTCTGGATACGAACACGGAAAAGCAAAATCAAATAGTTTGTTATATGTTTATAATGCAAACAACAATTCGGCTGTATGGACCACTTATGATGTTAATTTAGACGATTGGACAAAATCATATTTGGGCGAAAAAAATCAAAAGGCAGTTGGATTAAATAGTCTTCCACTTGCCAGCAAATACAATTCTGGTTTTACTTATAGCGCGATTGCTCCTGTTGTTGATGTTCCGAAACCAACAATTTCTTTCCTTAGAGACAGCGTAATAAGCAACAAAAGATTTCTAAAAATCAGAATAACGCCAAACCGAAAAGTAAACCGTTATGACATTTTTGCCAACCCAAAAATGACATTTTATAACTTTAAGGCAAACGGTGTTGCTACTTCAGGCGAAAAAACCAATAAACTTGAGCGTGAAGGCGCAAAAATATTATGCTATTATGTTGTAGGCAACGAACCTCTTGAAATGGAATTCTATATTAACAAATCATCGATTTTTGATATGGATTTAATTGAAAGCTCTTTCGATTTAATGACTAATCCGTTGCTTAAAGTCAAACCAAGAAGCGATTGGATGATGCCAACTCCATTTGTATTGAATGACGCTGTTTTAGTTCAGCAAAAAATAAAAAGATACACAGCGCCAGTACCACAATTACCTGTTGCTCCTGTAACAGATAGTTTAGCCGTTGTGAAAGACAGTTTGAAGCCATCAGTTATTAAACCAGAATAAAAACAAATTCAGCCTAATTTTAATTATTAAAGATGAAAAAAAACTTCTTGCTTTTTTTAACTTTTACAAGTCTTTCAGGACTTCAAGCACAAACGGTTGAAGAAAAAATCGCAGCAAAAGCCTGTGAGTGTTTAGAAAAAAGTTCAAAAATTACTGAAGATGTTTACAGAGATTGTCTCACAAATCCAATGGGTGAACTGATTTTAACAGATAAAGATCCAAAGGTCAGAGAATCGATAAATACTGTCGATGGAATTAAAACCATGATTCTTAAAATTCAAGGTGTCGTTTCCAAAAAATGTCCCAACTTAGTTCCGAGTTCAACGGAAAACAAAGACGATGTTTTTTACGGCGAATCAAAAAATAAAAAAGCGCAGAATTTTTATGTAATCGCGAAAGATTATATGCAAAAGAACAATTACAAACTGGCAATTGAAAGTTTTCTGCTGGCTTTAAATGAAGATCCCAATTTTGTTCTTGCGCTTGATGATATTGCAGTTTCCTACCGACAATTGAATGATTACGATAACGCGATAAAATATTATAAAAAATCATTAGAAGTTTATCCCGAAGGAAACTTTGCTTTGATGAATATTGGCGTCGTTTATACTTTTAAATCCGATTATAAAACTGCTATCAGCTATTATGAAAAACTGATTCAATATCACCCAAATAATGCTGAAGGCTATTTTGGTGCCGGAAAAAACTATTTTCTGATGAAAGATGATGAAAAGGCATTAGACAATATTTTTATCGCACATGTTATTTACACGAATGAAAATTCAGATTATCAGAAAGATTCAGAGCAGATGCTGGGTGCTATTTATCAGAAGATGAAATCGGAAAACAAAGAAGATTTATTCAAAAAAATTGGAGAGAAAAACAATGTTAAAATAGAATAAAATGGCAACAAATATTTCTACAATCGTTCTGAATGCCCCAATCGAAAAAGTATGGAATGCCTTGACAAAACCTGAATTGGTCAAACAATGGCAATATGGAAGCGACCTCATCACAAACTGGGAGAAAGGCAGTGAAATACGATTTAGAAATGAATGGGAAGGCCAGGTTTTTGAACAATGGGGAACAATTTTAGAAGTTGTTCCAAATCAGAAAATCAGTTACTCCTTATTTTTCCCAAGACCGGGATTAGAAGACAAAACGGAGAATTATTTCATCATGAATTATATTTTATCTGAAGAAAATCAAAAAATAAAACTTCAAATTATCCAGGAAGACAATCGCCCAGGAGCCGTCCAGGAAGAGCCACAAGGCGAAGAAAATCCAATTTTACAAGGTTTAAAAGCTTTAATTGAAGCTTAAAATTAGGTTCTGAGATGCTAAGATTCTAAGGTACTAAGGTTTCTCAGTATATCAAAACAACAAAAAGCACTATTTTCATAGTGCTTTTTGTTGTTTTATGTGTTTGCTAAAAAAAACTTAGCACCTTAGAATCTTAGCATCTTAGAACCTTTAAAGGCTTAACATGCACATTCAATTTTCAATCCTTCCTTCACTCCTTTTGCGCCTTCTGTTGCATAACCGTCAAACTTCCACCACTCAATTCCGCCAATTAACTCTTTCACTTTAAATCCTAATTTTGTCATATTCAAAGCGCCTTTGGTTGAAGCATTGCAGCCAATTCCGTCGCAATACGTAACATACAAAACGTCTCGGTCTAAATGTTGTGTTGTTTCTAAATTCATTTCGCGATGCGGAATATTAATCGCATTCGGAATATGTTCTGCTTCAAATCCAAAAGCTTTTCTGGCATCAAGTGCAATTACTTTTTCACCATTATTTAAAGCTTCAAATAAATCAGAAGGATCCATTTCAAAGGCCAGTTTATTTTCGTAATGTTTGATTTGCGCTTCCATAGTTTGTTGTTTTAAAGGTTTTGTTTTTCCAAAAGTAAAACGGTTTCAGTTTTCATAAAAACGAAAAGAATTCATGCAGAACATTACTTTTTTTCATACAAAAGCCACTCTAAAATTTTGTTACTTTGTGTATTAATAGTCTAAAAATGGAAATACGTCATTTAAAATTGATAAAAGCAATTGTTGAAGAAGGAAGCATCACAAAAGCAATCGACAAACTTCATTTGACACAATCCGCATTGAGTCATCAGCTCAAAGAGGCAGAATATCAATTGGGTACGGCCATTTTTTTGCGAACCAACAAAAAATTGGTTTTAACAAAAGCGGGCGAAAAAATCTACGACCTAGCTAACGAAATCCTGAACAAACTCTCAGAAACCCAAACGCAAATCAAACAAATGGTTTTTGGCGAATATGGTGAAATCCGAATCAGTACCGAATGTTTTTCTAGTTATCACTGGCTTCCATCGGTTATGAAACAATTTCATTTGCTGTATCCTAATGTCGAATTGAAAATTATTGCCGAAGCGACTCATATTCCGCTTCAAAAACTTTTGGATAATACGATAGATATTGCTGTTGTAAGCGATACAATTAAAGACAATAACATTAAATACACTGAGCTTTTTCAAGACGAAGTGGTAATGGCGGTTTCTGAAAATCATCCGTGGGCTGATAAAAAATATGTCGTTGCAGAGGATTTTGTAAATGAACATTTGATTATTCATTCGCTTCCGATGGAAACCGTAACTATTCACCAATTTCTTTTGGCTCCAGCCAAAGTTTCACCAAAAAAAATTACACCCATGCCGCTGACAGAAGCTTCTCTAGAAATGGTAAAAGCCGATATGGGCGTAATGTCAATGGCAAAATGGGCGCTTCAGCCGCATTTAAAAACCAGTCCGATACGAGCAATCAAAGTCGGGAAAAATGGTTTGAAACGAAAACATTTCATCGCAACTCGCGCGAATGAAAATTATCCGGATTATTTCCATCATTTCATCAATTTTCTTCAAACCGAAATTAATTTACAATGGAATATTTAATCCGAAATTGTGAAATCTCTGATTTACCTAAACTCTTAGTTTTACTTCAAAAACATGCAGAATTCGAAAAAGCTGAATTTTCATCTGAAGGAAAAGAAGAAAATCTAAAAAATGCTTTATTCAACGAAAAACCCAAATTATTCTGTTTGGTTGTTGCCACAAAAGAAACAATTATTGGTTATGCTTCGTATACTTTTGATTTCTCAACCTGGGATGCTTCGACATTTTTATACATGGATTGTTTGTTTTTAGAAGAAAACGCACGAAGTTTTGGAATTGGAGAAGTTTTAATCGAAAAGCTCAAGGAAATCGGAACTCAAAACAATTGCGTAAATATTCAATGGCAGACTCCAGAATTCAATGAACGAGCAATCAAGTTTTACAAGAGAATTGGTGCAAAAGGAAAGGATAAAGTCCGATTTACGCTAACTTTGTGAGATAACTAAAACTAAAGCTATTTAATCTCGCAAAGTCGCAGAGTCGCAAAGAAAATTAAACTTGGCGTCTTAGCGACTTTGCGAGATTATTACTCAAAGCAAACAAAAATGACAAAAATAAGTATACTTGGTTGTGGCTGGCTCGGTCTTCCTTTATCGAAAAAATTAATCGAAAAAGGAAATTCGATAAAAGGCTCAACAACTTCAGAAAATAAACTCGCAATTTTAAAAGATTCGGGAATAGATCCGTTTTTGGTTACACTTGAAAGCGAAGGTATTTCAGAAAGCGTAAATGCTTTTTTATCTGAAAGTGAAATCTTAATTATAGATATTCCGCCAAAATTGAGAGCGGTCGATCCAAACGCTGAAAAGAAAGTTTTTGTCGAAAAAATCAAGAATCTAATTCCGTTTATAGAAAAATCATCTGTTGAGAAAGTACTTTTTGTGAGTTCAACTTCCGTTTACGGCGATGAAAATGATTTCATAAACGAAGAAACCGCTCCTAATCCTGAAACAGAAAGCGGAAAACAATTGCTTTTGGCAGAAAATATTCTTCTTGAAAACAAAAACTTCCAAACCACAATTTTACGTTTCGGCGGATTAATCGGCGAAGACCGACATCCTGTAAAAAATTTATCCGGAAAAGAAAACCTTGAAAATCCAGATGCTCCAGTAAATTTGATTCATCAAAATGACTGCATTCGCATTATTGAAGAAATCATAAACCAATCAAAATGGAATGAAGTTTTCAACGCTGTTGCGCCTTTTCATCCAACAAGAGAGGAATATTATACTCAAAAAGCAGAAGAACAAAATCTTGTTTTACCGAAATTCAGTTCTGACAAATCGAATATTAAAAAGACGATTTCTAGCGAAAAAATTCAAACCAGTTTAAAATATAACTTCAATATGGAAAAATATTAAACCATACAAGTTATATAAGTTCATTTAAAATAAGATTTGGAAACTTTCAGAGTTTTCCGAAAACAAAAACTTAAATTACTTATATAATTTACATGGTTTAAAAAACTTTGCGAACTTTGCAAATGTCTTTGTGCCTTTGCGGTAAAATTATTCGATAAATTATGGAAACAGTTTATATCAATTCGCCTTTAGGAATCACCAAAATTGTTGGAGATGAAAATGGTATTTCGGTAATTTCTGTTTCTGATGTTGGCAAAAATGAAGTTTCTAAAAAAATCCCAAAAGTTTTAAAAGATGCTGTTTCTCAATTAAATGAATATTTTGAAGGCAAAAGAACCGATTTTGAATTAAAACTGAATCCACAAGGAACCGAATTTCAACAAAAAGTATGGAAAGCATTATTGGAAATTCCGTACGGGAAAACAGTAAGTTATATGGATCAGACTAAAAAACTGGGCGATGTAAAAGCAATTCGCGCAGTGGCATCGGCAAATGGAAAAAATCCGCTTTGGATTGTGGTTCCTTGCCATCGCGTTATTGGGACAAACGGATCTTTAACCGGTTACGCCGGCGGATTGTCACGCAAAAAATGGCTTTTGGAACATGAAAATCCAAGTAAACAGCAAAGTTTGTTTTAAAAAATAAGTTAATTCTTATATAAAGATTGATTTTTCGTACTTTTATAAATCGAGAAGTCTAAAAATCTAACATCTAAGATGTCTAAATAATGATCGAAAAAATAAACCTCAATAACATTTTGTTTCTTGATATTGAAACCGTTCCAGAAGAAGAAAATTTCAATTCGCTTGACGCAGAAATGCAATCGCTTTGGGATTTAAAAACACAATATCAGCGAAAAGACGATTTCACACCCGAAGAATTTTATAATCGTGCCGGAATTTGGGCGGAGTTTGGTAAGATTATTTGTATTTCGGTTGGCTTTTTCACCATCAAAGGGGATATTCGAAACTTTAGAGTGACTTCTTTTTTCGGAGAAGAGAAAAAGATTTTGAAAGACTTTAATAATTTGCTGAACAATCACTTCAATCAACCACAGCATCTCTTGTGCGGACATAATGCAAAAGAATTTGATATTCCGTTTATCGCACGCCGAATGATCATCAATCAAATTGCAATTCCGGATAAACTGAATTTATTTGGGAAAAAACCTTGGGAAATTCCGCATTTGGATACTTTGGAATTATGGAAGTTTGGTGATTACAAGCATTTTACATCTTTAAAATTATTGACAAAAATTCTTGGAGTTCCTTCTCCAAAAGGTGATATCGACGGAAGTCAGGTGGCGCATGTTTTCTACGTTGAAAAAGATATTGACCGAATTGTGACGTATTGCGAAAAAGACACGATTGCCGTTGCTCAAATTTTTCTTCGTTTGCGCCGAGAAGATTTATTGATTGATGACGAGATTATTCATGTCTGATTCTTTTTAAGGTGCTAAGGTTCTAAGTTGCTAAGATACTGAGGTTTCTTAGCATGAACTTATATCACTGATATGGTTAAATAAAAAGTTTTAAAAATGATTCATTCTGAAATTTCACATCATCGTTTGGTTGCTCAAAAGCTTTATAAATCAAGTCCTTGTTCTCCGCAAGAAATTGTCAAGCATTTCGGAGCAATGCAGGCACAGGATTATGCAATGGCAAAATGGGCGATTGGTTCTCGTTGCGATGCAAGCGAAAAAGAGATTGAAGAAGCGATAAATTCGGCCAAAATTATTCGGACACATATTTTGCGTCCAACATGGCATTTTGTTTCTGCTGAAGATATTTACTGGATGTTGGATCTTTCTGCGCCACAAGTGAAACGTTTTACCGCTTCGGCGGCTAAAAAATTTGATTATGACGACAAAAAGCTAAATCATGCAAATGCTGCAATTGAAAAGCTTTTATCTGGAAATAATCATTTAACGCGTGAGGAAATCATGCGGGAGCTCAATATCAAAAAAACTTCAAGCGTTGATTTTCTAAGCGCGGCCATTATGATGAATGCCGAATTGGATGGTTTGGTTTGTAATGGAAAAATGAAAGGCAAACAAATCACTTATGCTTTACTTGAAGAAAGAGTTCCGAAGCCAAAAAACAAACTAACAAAAGAAGAAGCTTTAGCAAAACTTGCTCTAAGATATTTTGAAAGTCATGGTCCGGCAACTTTGCTGGATTTTTCGTGGTGGTCCGGTTTTCCTCCTACTATTTGCAAAAAAACCATTGATGCAATTATGTTGCAATTAAATAGCATTGAAATCGAAAATCAAAATTATTATTTTGTTAATCAATCAATTGAAAACAATAACTTCGAGGAAAGCATTCACTTTCTTCCTGCTTTTGATGAAATTTTAATTTCATACAAAACTCGCGAAGCTTCCTTTTTGACACAAAATCAATCGAAGGTTTTTACCAATAATGGTATTTTCAAACCAATAATTTTAGAAAACGGAAAAGTAATCGGAATCTGGAAAAGAACGATTAAAAAAGATCAAGTCAGAATAGAAGCTGAATTTTTCGACGAAACTGAATCAAGCAAAAAACAGTTTATTTTTGAAGAAATTAAATCTTTTGAAAAGTATCTGGAAACGAAAGTTATTATCGAATAAATAGGATTTTAAGTGACGAATTGTTCTTTTTAGCGATTACTTCTCGTTTCGATACTTAAATCTTTATGCTTATTATTGCTAAATAATTACATTTACAAAAAATTACAATTATGGTATTAAGCAGATTTTGGTTAGCGATTTTTATTTCTTCTATTCTCTTTATTGTAGTCAGTTTATTCACTGCCAATACTTACACTATTGATTCTGTATTGAATGGAAAAAAAGACGATCCAATTTTAGTTTCTGAAAAATACATTGAAGAACTTCCTGCTTTCATCAAAGACAGCATTTCAAAAGCGAAAGATCAAACCATGATTATCAATCGTGACACACTAAATGCTGACACAACTTACGTTTACAAAAACAAAACGGTAAAAATTTACAGTGGCCTGCAAAAATCTGATGGTTTATTACCGACTTGCAAAAGTACTTTGGTTGATTTAATTCTTCCTCTTATTGCCTATTTAGCCTTTTTCTGCGGATTAATGGAACTTTTAATTATTTCTGGAGCATCAGGAAAATTAGCTAAAACTTTAAGCCCCGTTTTTGTAAAAGTGTTTCCAACTATTCCTAAAAACCACCCGTCGATTTCCTATATGACCTTAAACTTTGCTGCCAATTTCCTCGGATTAGATTCGGCTGCAACACCATTTGGATTAAAAGCAATGGAAAGTTTACAGGAAATAAACCCCGAAAAAGATAAAGCTAGCGATGCACAAATCATGTTTATGTGTCTGCATGCATCTGGTTTGACTTTGATTGCGACTTCAATTATTGGATATCGCGCTGCTGCAAACGCAACAAATCCAGCCGATGTAATACTTCCTTGTGTTATTACTTCGTTTATTGGTACAATTGCAGCTTTCTTAATTGTTGGGATCAAACAAAAAATTAATTTTAAAAGTGCTTCACTTGTAATTGGCTTAATCACCATGATTGCTGCGATTGTAGGTTTACTGATGTATGTGAATCATTTGGACTTAATTGGAAAAAATTACTTTACTTCTAATCTTTCAGGTTTAATTTTACTTACAATTGTTCTTTTTACTTTGATTTTCTCTTTCACGCACGAGAAAAAATTCAAAGAAGCTGATACTACTGTTTTCGACACTTTTGTAGTTGGGGCAAACAACGGAGTTAAAACCGGAGTTACGATTTTCCCTTATGTTTTGGGAATGTTGGTTGCAATTTCATTATTCAGAAACAGCGGATTATTCGAAATCATCAGTGACGGAATCGGATTTGTATTTTCTAATTTGGGCGTAAGCCAGGAAATTACAAATGCACTTCCTGTTGCAATGCTTCGTCCGTTTAGTTCTGCAGGATCAAGAGGTTTTTTAATTGATTCAATGAATACTTTTGGTGCCGATTCTTTAACAGCGAGATTAAGTAGTATTTTTCAATGTAGTGCAGAAAGCACTTTTTATGTAATTGCGGTCTATTTTGGATCTGTGAATATTAAAAATACACGCTATGCTTTGGGCACCATGCTTTTGGTTGACTTGATTTGTGTGATTACTGCGATTTTTGTGGCGACTTGGTTTTTTTAAAACATTAACATATACATTAAACTGGACTGAAGTCCAGCCCTACAAAATAAATCGTTCCTCCGGAACTTTATAAAGAGCCAGCTGCTCTAGCTATATTGTTGAGTTGGGCTTCAGTCCAGTTTAACCATATAAATGATTTGATTACATTTATTTGTAAGATTATTTTGTAATTTTGAGATTAAAATTCAATCTTTTAAGTTTATTACAAAATGTCAAACACCTTTCATCAAGTTTATATCCAGGCCGTTTTTGCAGTCAAATACCGAGAAGCTTTAATTACTCCTGAATGCAAATCTAAAATCTTAAGTGTAATTGGAAATTTGATCAATGAAACAGGTTGTAAAACAATTATTGTAAACGGCACGGAAGATCATGTTCACTGTCTTCTAGCATTAAAACCAACCGTTTCTATTTCAGATTTGATGAAGGTTGTAAAAGGAAAATCATCAAAATTTATCAATGATTATCAATTGACAAAAAGCAAATTTGAATGGCAAGAAGGCTATGGGGTTTTTTCATATAGTAAATCTCATATAAATGCTGTTTATAAATATATTGCTAATCAAGAAGCATATCATAAAAAGCAAAATTTCAAAGACGAATACTCCTCTTTCTTAAATAAATATAATGTCAAATTTGACGAAAGATGTGTTTTTGAAAATCTAATATAACATCACGCCATATTAAATTTATTACATTCAAACTGGACTGAAGTCCAGCTCTACAATATAGTTCGAGCCGTTGGCTCTTTCGAAAGTTCCAGAGGAACGATTTATTTTGTAGAGCTGGACTTCAGTCCAGTTTACATATGGTGAATGTTTTTTTTAAATTTTTCTTTTATAAATTAATCCACACAAACGGCCCTAATTCAAATTCTTTCTTAGGTAAATAATTTCTAACTTTGTAAAAAAACAAAACAATGATTGATTTTATATACCAAGATCCTTATCCAATTTTAAAGGATGAGACACAATACCGCAAAATCACCTCTGATTTTGTAAAAGTTGAAAAATTTGGAGAACGTGAAGTTTTAACAGTAGATCCAAAAGGTTTAGAATTATTAGCCGAAGAAGCTTTAACAGATGTTTCGTTCATGCTTAGAACGACACATTTACAAAAATTAAGAAACATTCTTGACGATCCTGAAGCTACAGACAATGATCGTTTTGTTGCTTATAATTTACTTCAAAATGCTTCTGTTGCTGCTGAAGGCCAATTACCGAGCTGTCAGGATACTGGAACGGCAATCGTTATGGCGAAAAAGGGTGAAAGTATTTTCACCGGTGTGGATGATGCAGAATGGTTAAGCAAAGGAATTTTCAATACCTACCAAAAACGTAACTTACGTTATTCTCAAATCGTTCCGATTTCGATGTTTGAAGAAAAAAATTCAGGTTCAAATCTTCCGGCTCAAATTGATATTTATTCTAAAAAAGGAGCTTCATACGAGTTTTTGTTTATGGCAAAAGGTGGAGGATCTGCAAATAAGACTTATTTATACCAACAAACAAAATCATTATTGAATGATAAATCTTTGGATGCATTTATTCGTGCAAAAATCAAAGATTTAGGAACTTCGGCTTGTCCTCCTTATCACTTGGCTTTAGTAATAGGTGGAACTTCTGCGGAAGCGAACCTAAGTGCCGTTAAAAAAGCATCTGCAGGATATTATGATCACTTGCCAACTTCAGGAAACATGGCCGGTCAGGCATTTCGTGATTTAGAGTGGGAAGAACGCGTTCAGAAAATCTGCCAGGAAAGTGAAATTGGCGCTCAGTTTGGTGGAAAATATTTCACGCATGATGTTCGTGTAATACGTTTGCCTCGTCACGCGGCTTCTTGTCCGGTTGGATTAGGTGTTTCTTGTTCTGCGGATAGAAACATCAAAGGAAAAATCACAAAAGACGGAATCTTCGTTGAGCAATTGGAAGTAAATCCGAAACAATTTTTACCGGAAACGGCTCCACATTTAGAAGCTCCGGTTGAAATTGATTTAGATCAGCCAATGGCAGATATTTTGGCGAAATTATCTCAATATCCTATCAAAACCCGCTTAAAATTAAACGGAACTGTTATTGTTGCCCGAGATATAGCACACGCAAAAATCAAAGAATTACTAGACGCTGGAAAACCAATGCCGGAATACTTTAAAAATCACCCGGTTTATTACGCTGGTCCGGCAAAAACTCCGGAAGGAATGGCTTCAGGAAGTTTTGGGCCAACAACGGCTGGACGTATGGATGTTTATGTGGATGAATTCCAAAAACATGGCGGAAGTATGATTATGCTTGCTAAAGGAAATCGTACGAAACAAGTTACGGATGCCTGCAACAAATATGGAGGATTCTATTTGGGTTCTATTGGAGGTCCTGCTGCGATTTTGGCGCAAGACAACATCTTAAAAGTTGAAGTTGTTGATTTTGAAGAATTAGGTATGGAAGCGGTTCGTAAAATTACCGTAAAAGATTTCCCTGCATTCATCATTACTGATGATAAAGGAAATGATTTCTTCGAGAATTTATAGTCTAAGACACTAAGGTTCTAAGATATTGAGATTCTAAGTTTTCTTTATAAATATTAAAAACCGCCCAAAAGGCGGTTTTTATATTTATAAATGTTTTGCTCTAAATATTAAGCACTAAGCGCATTTTTCTCAAATGCTATAAAATGCGAAACTTCTCCTTTCGAATTATAAACAGGAAAACCGTTGATGTGACAACTGTATACCTTTCCGTTTTTTTTGTAGTTATCAATTGTCTTTTCAAATGAAATTTTTGAATGAATTGCTTCCCTGATTTCTTGCAAAACATGCGGGCACGTTTCCGGACCTTGAAACATTTTAGGTGTGTTTCCTATAATTTCCGCTTCAGTATAACCTGTCATTCTTTTAATTTTGCTGGATGCAAAAACGATTTTTAAATTCAAATCAGTTATTACAATTACTTCATTTTTAATTCGTTCTTCTATTTTAAGTTCTCTTTCATTCCATGCATATTGAGCTGATATAGTATGGAGCCTTTTCAAATCGGCAGTCATGGCTTTTAATTCATTTACATATTCATAGTGAAAATCCCAAGCCAAGATTGGAACCGAATAACGATAAGAAGCTTCTTCAGGGTTAGCGTTTTTCATATTGGAGCGATTTAAATTAGATGACTATTCTCTCAAAGATAAGACTAAAACTTGAACTTTCTTTACGGAAAACCGTATTTTAAAGATTATAACAAATCAAAAAGAAAATTTCAACTGCACAACAACTGCTTTCTTTTCCTCTGTATTTAAGTTACTTAGCGAAATTCCAAGCAATCTTACAGAATCTTTCATTCGTTCTTGATAGAGCAGTTCTTCCACTATTTCTAAAATCAGACTTTTATCCGAAATAAAATAAGGAAGCGTTTTACTTCGGGTTTGTTGTGTAAAATCACTGTATTTTATTTTAAGGGTAACTGTTTTACCTGAAATTTTGTGCTTTTTCAACCGTTTTTCTAATGAAGCTGCAATTCTATCGAGCTGTTCGAGCATAAAAATTTCAGAAGATAAATTGACATCAAAAGTATGTTCGGCTGCAACAGATTTTGTTATGCGATGCGCTTTTACTTCGCTGTTATGAATCCCGCGAACCACTTTATAATAAAAAGCACCAGATTTCCCAAAATGTTTTTCCAGAAATTCTATTGTTTTGCTTTTTAAATCGGCCCCGGTAAAAATTCCAAGTTGATACATTTTTTCGGTTGTTACTTTCCCAACGCCATAAAATTTCCGAATTGGTAATTCTTCTAAAAAAGCTAATACTTCATCCGGATTTACCGTCTTTTGTCCGTTAGGTTTATTGACATCACTGGCAATTTTAGCAACAAATTTGTTTACTGAAATTCCGGCAGATGCTGTAAGTCCAACTTCATTCAAAATTCGCAATCTAATTTCCTGCGCAAGCAAACTCGCACTTGGATTTCCTTTTTTATTTTGCGTTACGTCAAGATAAGCTTCATCCAGCGAAAGCGGCTCGACCAAATCAGTGTATTCATGAAAAATTTTATGGATTTTGGAAGAAATCTCTTTGTAGCGGTCAAATCTCGGACGAACAAAAATAATTTCCGGACAATATTTTTTGGCCAAAACCCCACTGATAGCACTCCGAACACCAAATTTCCTGGCTTCGTAACTTGCAGCCGAAACCACTCCCCGATTTTCAGAACCACCAACTGCAACTGGTTTTCCTCGCAAAGCAGGATTATCCATCTGCTCGACAGAAGCATAAAAAGCATCCATATCAATATGGATAATTTTTCGATATGCAGGCGTTTCAGACATGCTACAAATTTAAACAGTAAAGCCTGAAAAATGATACTAAAAAATCATAAAAAAAGCTACAGTTTTTCAACCATAGCTTTATACTTTCTTTTCAATATAATTTCTAAAATTCTATTCTTAAACCAATTTGGTTTGTACTGGTAATTAAAGTAGTTTTAGGTTCCAATTTATAATTGTCAGCCAAACCTGCATTGTATTTTTCAAGAGCTGCTTTTATTTTTTTTGGATATCCAATTTTAATTGGAATTGATGCGACAATCAAAGCGCCTCCAATAATTGCTGCGGTCATATTTGATTTTTCAGACGGATTCGGATTATAACCTCCTGATGAAGAATTAGGATCAGTATTAGCTGCGATAAGCAAATTAGTTGCCACAAGACCTACGCCTCCATAAAAAAGAACATTTCCCCAAGTTTTTTTATTTCTTCCGGAATTATAAAGTTTCAACGCTTCTGGATTCTCATCCATCAGAGCTCTAACTAAGTTTGTATTTACTTTTTGGTTTTCAGAATTATAAACGGTACCGCCACTTCCGTAAGTAAGCTTACCTTGCGAATATCCTGCAAAAGCAAGCATTAAAAATAAAATAGTTAGGTTTTTTTTCATAAATTGATTTTTGGTTTTTGGTTATGTTTGTAATTTGTTTTGGCTGAAAAAATTAAAGCATAAAATTATCAGGTCTGCAAAGATTAACAACTAAATGATTCCAAACAAATGATTTTCTCTATTTTTGTAATCCTTATTCGAAATATTAAAAAATGCGAACATTTGTTATAGGCGATATACACGGAGGATTACGCGCACTTGAGCAAGTGTTGGACAGAGCCAAAGTTACTGCAGAAGATACTCTTATATTTTTAGGCGATTACGTAGACGGGTGGAGCCAATCTGCCGAAGTAATCGATTTTTTAATTGATCTTAAAACCAAGCAAAAATGCATTTGCATTAGAGGAAATCATGATCAGCTGGCACTAGACTGGCTCGAAAACAGACATGAAGAGTTTGATGAAGAAATGTGGTACAAACATGGCGGAAAAGCTACCGTTGAAGGATATTCTAAACTTTCTGAAGAAAAAAAGAAAACCCATATTGCTTTTTTAGAATCCTTGAAAGACTATTATCTGGATGATGAAAACCGTCTATTTGTTCACGCCGGATTTACCAATTTAAATGGTGTGGTCTGGGAATATTTTCCGAAATTATTTTATTGGGACAGAACACTTTGGGAATCGGCACTGGCTTTGAACCCAGCTTTAAAACCCGATGATTTATATTATCCAAAACGTTTTACGGTTTATAAAGAAATTTACATTGGACACACTCCTGTTACGCGAATTGGAGAAACGGTTCCTGTAAACAAAGCTTGTGTTTGGAATGTTGATACAGGCGCTGCTTTTAAAGGGCCTCTGACGATTATGAATGTGGATACAAAGGAGTTCTGGCAAAGTGAACCATTAAATGAATTATATCCTGACGAAAAAGGTAGGAATTAAAATATTAAATATACATTTGCACCGCAAAATAATTAATATTTAATTTTATGAAAAAAGTTATTACACTCTTGTTTTTAGTAACATTCGGATTTGTTAATGCTCAAAAAGCTTTTACAGGCAAGGGAGATATCAGAGTAAATGTTGGTGCTAATCTACAAGATGGTGGTTCTGGAATTCAGGGTTCTGTTGATTTTGGTTTAGGAGAAAATTTCTCTTTTGGTTTTGTTTCAAATTATTTACTTGGTGTAAACAATTTTAACGGAATTTATGGAGATCACCCAACTCCATACAATGATTACAAACCAGAATTCAAAGATCGTTTTGATGCAAAAGCAAGAATTAATGCTAACTTAAGCAGTGTTATTGGAGTTGAACAATTAGATGTTTACCCAGGTTTAAGTTTAGGTTTGAAAAATTTTGGAGGTCACATCGGAGGTCGTTATTTCTTTACTGACGGATTTGGTGTTTTCACAGAAATTGGTTTTCCAATTGCAAAATACAGCAGTGATAATGATGTATTTGATCACTTAAATAATCAAGCTACTTTCAGTTTAGGAGCTTCATTTAATTTAAATTAAACTTTTAAGTTCCAAAGGGTCATAATTACAAAGGAACAAAGTTTTTAAATAGAAAAACCGCCTTATGGGCGGTTTTTTATTTTTACTATAAATTACTTTGTCACTTTGAACCTTTGTCACTTTGAACCCTATTTAAAAAATCATTTCCGGAATTTCACCTTCAATAATCAAATCAGCTTCCGTTGAAGCGACGATGTGCTCAACAGAAACCCCTGGCGCTCTTTCTAAGAGCTTAAAACCATTTTTAGCCACTTCGAGAACCGCAAGCTCAGTTACAACCTTTTTAACGCATCCTACGCCTGTTAACGGCAAAGTACATTTTTTTAAGATTTTAGATTCGCCTGCTTTGTTCACGTGCATCATGGCAACGATAATATTTTCGGCAGAAGCTACTAAATCCATTGCTCCTCCCATTCCTTTTACCATTTTTCCGGGGATTTTCCAATTGGCAATATCGCCATTTTCAGAAACTTCCATTGCGCCTAGAATCGTTAAATCCACTTTTTGACTACGAATCATTCCGAAACTAAAAGCAGAATCAAAGAAACTTGCTCCCGGAAGCGTTGTAATAGTTTGTTTTCCTGCGTTAATAATATCGGCATCTTCTTCGCCCGCAAACGGAAAAGGTCCCATTCCAAGAACACCATTTTCACTTTGAAATTCTACTGCAATATCTTCTCTTACATAATTCGCAACCAATGTCGGAATACCGATTCCAAGATTTACAAAATATCTGTCTTTAACTTCTTTTGCAATTCGTTTTGCTATATCTTCTTTACTAAGTGCCATATTTATAATGTGTCAATTAGAGAATTTGATAATTAGATAATTGGAAAAATAATTATCTAATTGTCTCCTTATCTCAATTATCTAATTCTTCGTTCTAACAGTTCTTTGCTCGATTCTCTTTTCAAATTTTTCTCCCTGAAAAATACGTTGTACCATAATTCCCGGAATATGAATTTGATTTGGATCCAAAGTCCCGACAGGAACTAATTCTTCAACCTCGGCAATTGTTATTTTTCCGGCGCCGGCCATACATGCATTAAAGTTTCTGGCCGTTCCTTTAAAAATAAGATTTCCAGCTTCATCACCTTTCCATGCTTTTACAATTGCAAAATCGGCCTTGAAGGCTTCTTCCATGATGTGCATTTTGCCATTGAATTCACGTGCTTCTTTTCCCTCAGCAACTTCTGTTCCGTAACCTGCCGGAGTAAAAAAAGCAGGAATTCCGGCTTGAGCGGCACGACAACGTTCTGCTAAAGTTCCTTGAGGTGTAAGTTCGACTTCTAGTTCACCCGAAAGCATCTGACGTTCAAACTCAGCATTTTCGCCAACATAAGAGGAAATCATTTTCTTGATTTGTTTCTTTTGCAAAAGCAATCCCAAACCAAAATCATCAACTCCTGCATTATTTGAAATACAGGTTAAATCTGAAATTGCGGTGTTAACTAATGCGGCAATAGTATTTTCAGGAATACCGCATAAACCAAAACCACCAAACATGATTGTCATGCTGCTTTCAATTCCCTGAATAGCCTCATGAACATTATTTACTTTTTTTGTTATCATAACAAAGTGTCTTTATTACTATATATTTTTGATAAAAATAAGATTTTTAGATTGAATTATAACGATTTCGTAATGATTTTGACGAATTTAATTTTAGCTGCATAAAATAGATCTCACAACGATTAAATATCGGTAGAAAATTTTTTTGCCAGTACAGTTTTTGTTCCATAGGGACTATATATGAAATTCATTAAGAATCGTAAAACATTTAGTCCCTACGGGACACCTTCGAAATCTTATCGTTATTATCTACCAATATTTAACTCCTGACGGAGTTTATATGTAAACGCTAAGGATCAAAAAAAATCCTTTTGTATTCTTCACATTAGAAGATCACAAAAGGATTTATTATTTAAAAAACGAAACGAAACTACAGCTCAAATTCGTCTGTATTTTGATCTGTCTGAGTTGTATCTTTTACCACTGCAGGTCTTTGATAACAATCCACTTTTATCGAAAGGTTAGCCGGACGCTCAAATTCCGATTTTGAAACCTGAAGCGATTCATCGGCGTAGCATTTTTTCATAAAATAAGCCCAAACCGGCAATGCTGCTGTAGCACCTTGCCCGTAAGTCAAACTTTTGAAACGTGCTGAACGGTCTTCACAACCAACCCAAACCCCAGTTACTAAATTTGGAACCATTCCCATAAACCAACCGTCTGACTGATTTTGCGTTGTTCCAGTCTTACCAGCGATAGGATTTTTGAACATATAAGGGTATCCTGTCCAACGATTATCACCGCTTCCACCACCTTGCGTACGCAGACGTGCTCCAGAACCAGTTTCAGTAACACCTTCTAATAATTTAATTACTGCAAAAGCGATATCTTTATTTAAAACATCATGAGATTCCGGAATTGGTTCATAAATAACTTCACCACTTTTATTCTCAATTCTGCTTAAAAACTGCGGTTTTACATAAACTCCCTGATTCGCAAATGTACTGTATGCAGCAACCATATCTTCAACAGTAATATCAACCGCTCCAAGAGCAATTGAAGGCTGAACTGGAATTTCAGTTTTAACACCTAACTTTTTTGTCAATTCAACAACAGCTTCAGGGCCGGTTCTGTCAATTAATTTAGCTGAAACGGTATTAATAGAATTCGCCAAACCTTGTTTCAACGTTACCATTCCGCGGTATCTGTTATCAGAGTTTCTTGGTTCCCAATCTTCTGTTACATGATGACGCCCTTTATGAATCATAAAAGGTCCATCTAAAATTGAATCACAAGGAGACATATTCAACTGCTCAATAGCCGTTGCATAAACAAATGGTTTAAAAGTAGAACCAACCTGTCTTGCACCCTGTCCTACGTGATCATATTGGAAATATTTGTAATTGATACCACCAACCCATGCTTTGATATTTCCAGTTTGAGGTTCCATTGCCATCAAACCAGACTGTAAAAAGTGTTTATAGTAACGAATAGAATCTAATGGTGTCATGATTGTGTCACGCTCTCCCTTCCATGTAAAGATTCGCATTTGTGTTTTTACTTTGAATGATGCAATAATATCATCTTCGCTTTTATCCATATCTTTCATAATAGCCCAGCGCGAAGAATTTTTCATTGCCTGCATCATGATTCTGTCTGTTTCAGCCTGAGTGATATTTACGAAAGGGGCATTTTTATTGGTTTTCATTTCAATAAAAAATTGCTGTTGAAGGTTTTTCATGTGTTCAGAAACTGCTTCTTCTGCATAAAGCTGCATTCTTGAATCTATAGTGGTATAAATTTTCAAACCATCTTTGTAAATATCATAATCAGAACCATCGGGTTTTTTATTTTCTGCTACCCATTTTTTCATGTAATCACGAAGATACTCTCTGAAATAAGTAGCCGTTCCTTCACGGTGACTTTCAAGTTTGAACTTCAATGTAATTGGCAAAGCCTGTAATCTCAATTTTTCTGCAGTGGTAATCATCTTTGCTTTTTCCATCTGCGAAAGCACCACATTACGACGATTTTTTACGCCTTGCGGATTACGAACTGGATTGTATAATCCGGAGTTTTTGAACATTCCGACTAAAATAGCCGATTCATCCATTGTTAAATCTTTTGGATCTTTAGAGAAATAAGTCTGTGCTGCCGAACTTACTCCAACAGAATAATTTCCGAAATCATAGACATTGCAATACATTGCCAGAATTTCGTTTTTGGTATATTGTCTTTCCAAACGAATGGCGATAATCCATTCTTTTATTTTCTGAACAATTCTGAAAGGCAAAAATTTAGAACCTTCACCGTGAAACAATTGTTTTGCAAGCTGTTGTGTTAAAGTACTCGCACCACCATTTGTTCCTAAAGTAAAAACGGCTCTTAAAGTTCCACGTCCATCAATTCCAGAGTGCTCATAAAAACGTGCATCTTCAGTTGCAACCAAGGCTTCGACCAAACTTTTTGGCAAATCTGAATATTTCAGCTGCGATCTATTGGTTTTAAAGTATTTACCAATTACAACTCCATCAGAAGAAATAATTTCTGTCGCTAAATTTGAATCTGGATTTTCCAAATCTTCAAATGATGGCATTGAACCGAATAATCCCCAAGAGGCAAATAAAAAGAAAGCCAGAATACCTAGCAAAGTATAAGCAAAAACCCGCCAGAACTTCTTTTTATAGTAATTAATATCTTTAACGCTATTTGATTGATTGTTTTTTTTAGCTGCCATAACTGTTTTCTAATCTTTTTGTTCTATTCTAAAACCTACGTCTGTAATACCTTCTAAAGCTTCAACACCAGGGATTTTGCCTGATTCTCTAACAGCTTGTTTAATATGAACTTTATATTTTCCTTTAAACTTCACATCTTCTTTGTAAAACAACTTGCTTTCTTTTATATCTGTAAAGCCATTTCCTAATAAAGTTCCGTCTGGATTTGCCATTTGATACTCTAGCGTATCCACTTTTGTAAATCCGCTTGGTGTCTCAATAGCAACAATCAAAAACAAATTATTAAACGGGTAATTGTTGTTGTCTCTCAAATTTACAAATAAATTGTATTTTTTTGTAGAATCTAAAACCGGCAAATCAAAAGTAACAACGCTGTCTTTGTGCCAGGCACTCCCAACGGATTTGTACTCATCAAACACTCTTTTCTTATCACAAGAGAAAAGGAGTATTGCAACCAAAAGAAGAATCCAGCTATTTTTTATTCTCATTTTTAGTAATAATTATTGGTTTTCTAGGTTCAGCAGGCTTATTTTCATTCTGTTTATTTTCGTTTTGCTTGTTTTTATTAGAATGATTTTGCTTGTTGTGAGGCTTATTCGATTTATTCGGATTTCCTCCGCCTTGTTTATTATTGTTATTGTTATTTCCTTGTTGTGGTTTATTTGGCGTAGGTGCAACTACTGCATTTTCAGCATTTGATTTGCGTTTACGGTTTGTTTTTTTCTTTCTTTTTGGTTGGTCAAAACGAGTTAAACTCTCCTGACCCATGGCATTATTAAAGTCTTTTTCAGGTTCTGAAGTTACTTCAATTGCAAAATCCTCTAAGGAAGAAACTTTGTTTTTTTGCTTATTCTCAGCAATAATTTCTTTAACCTGATCAATTTTTAAAACATGCCAGTTTGCAAAATTGTTGGTATAAGCGAACCACATTAATCCTTTGAAAATATCTTGTTTTTGGCAAACAGCATCTCCTTTTTCGGTTACTAATTTAGTATCGTAATCCGGAAAATCCTTTAAGGCATCCATGTAAGTATCTAACTCGTAATTAAGACAACATTTAAGTTTACCACATTGTCCTGCCAATTTTTGCGGATTCAATGACAACTGCTGATAACGTGCTGCGGAGGTATTTACACTTCTAAAATCAGTTAGCCAGGTTGAACAGCAAAGTTCACGTCCGCAAGAACCAACTCCTCCTAAACGAGCGGCTTCCTGACGGAAACCAACTTGTTTCATTTCGACTCTGGTACTGAATTCTTTCGCAAAATCCTTAATCAGCATTCTAAAATCGACACGATCGTTTGCTGTGTAATAAAAAGTTGCTTTTGATCCGTCGCCTTGAAATTCAATATCAGAAATTTTCATCTCGAGTTTGTGCTGAATTGCCAATTCTCGTGCACGAACTTTCATTGGTTCCTCACGATCACGCGCTACAGACCAAATATCAATATCTTTTTGAGATGCTTTTCTGTAAATTTTTGGAATTTCATTACTTTCATGATTTACTCCTTTTTTCTTCATTTGAATTTTTACCAATTCACCTGTAAGAGTTACAATTCCAATATCATGTCCTGGTGAAGCAACAGTTGCTACAATGTCACCAATACTTAAAGTTAGTTTCTCAGAATTCCTAAAAAATTCCTTACGTCCGTTTTTGAAACGAACCTCAACACAATCAAAAATTGCCTCTCCATTAGACGGACTCATGTTTGAAAGCCAGTCAAAAACAGTCAATTTATTGCAGCTATCGGTGCCGCAAGTCCCATTATTTTTACAACCTTTTGGTGCGCCACCATCTGAGGTTGAACAACTTGTACATGCCATAATTATATATGTAGTGTTGCATAAAAGCAACTTAAGTTCATAAACGTTTGATCGGTAAAGATAGTATTTTTTTTATTTGGCTATTTATAGATTAGTTCTAAAGGGTTGTTAAATAAAAAATTAATCGATTTTAAAAAATAACCGTTTTAAAATTGTTTGCTGAAAATAATTTATTCTTCTGTAAATAAAAGACTTATTGTGTTTGTTTTATGGCTTAGTGAGGTCGTTTTTAATTTTTTCTAAAACTACTTTTGCGGTTAATTTTTTAAAAACAAAAACATGTTTAACATTTTGGATGTATTAAGTCAACATAAGGTATTTTTAGAAAATAATCTAAAAGAGCTTAAAATCGAGCAACGAAAAAAAATTGCCGTCGGTTTTGCTCAATTCTATTTCTTGCTAGATAATGTATCTGAATGTGTAGAAAAGCATTTAAAAATAAAAATCACTGAAGAAGAGTTAATTAATAATTTAAAAAACAATAATATTCAGTATTTCAAAGACGCATTAGAAAAATATGATTCGGAAACAGATGAATATGCAGATGAATTTGTTGAATTGGATGCAATGGAAATAAACATTCTAAGCGGACTTGAAAATTGTGTTTTTTCTATAGAAAATTCACAAAACGTTCTTTTAAATTTTTTACTGCTTATAGACATACTGGATTATTATGAAAATTTCTCAGACAATCCCGAATATTGGAATAAACTGCTTAAAGAGGAAATCTTTTTTCAAAAAGAAATAGTTCAACAAATTAAAAATGAAAAAAGTTTAAATGACAATTTCTATTTCGATCGGTATAAGGATGTTTTATTTGATCAAATTTAATTAAACAAACCCGATAGCGCGGATTTGCAATCCGTGCCCGAAACAGTAATACACAAAACAAATCATTAAAATAAAAGTTACACAAATTAATGTGCTTTTGATATTTACAAAGAGAATAAACCAATCTTTGCGCGCACGGATTGCAAATCCGCGCTATCGTTGTTATTAATTAATAAAACGCTGAATAAAAATTCAAATCTTTTTCAAAAAAGCTATTTTTATTCAAATTTAATATTTTATAAATACCTTATAGTAATAGTTTTATTACGTTTTATGGTAATTTTAAAATCGCTTAAAATGCTATTTTGTACAGAAAATCAATTTGCGTTTTATGGGCTCTTATTCTAAAAAAATAATCGAAAAGCTTTTTGTTGCACTTGCATTGATTATAGGTCTATATCCCACAACATATTTTTTAATAGATCGAAAATTTGGACTTTTGCAAACCAAAACAAGTGAAGTGTTATCAAGTATTGGATGGAATATAGCTTTTTACACTCACATCACGCTTGGTGGAATTGCTTTGTTAATTGGCTGGACACAATTCAGTTCAAGAATCAGATTTAGGAATATCAGACTCCATAGAAACATTGGCAAAATTTATGTGCTCTCTGTAATCATGAGTTCACTAGCTGGTATTTATATTGGTGTTTTTGCTACAGGTAGACTATGGGCTTCAATAGGCTTTATTTCTCTTGCTTTAATATGGTTTACTACAACATTAAGAGCCTATGTAACAATAAAGAACGGCAAAATAGAGGCACATCACAAAATGATGATTTATAGTTATGCAGCTTGTTCCGCAGCAATAACATTACGAATTTGGCTTCCTTTATTAGTATTTATCACTAAAGATTTTATAACTGCCTATATAATAACTTCTTGGATTTGCTGGATTCCTAACATTCTTTTTGCATATCTTTTTATTAAAAAAATGAAATTTAAAGTAGTAGAGTAAAACCATATTATTTCAAAATGGATCTATAGGAAAAAGATTCGATGGTTACATAATAGATATGATTTTTTTGATGGCATTAAACCTTCCATTAGCTGGTCATCTCGGACCAAAGTCAGTGACATTTATGCAAGCTAGCACTGGCATCTTGCTAGTGAACGAAAAGATTTAATACAATATCTACGAAAACCGATTAGAAAACTGGAAATAAAGCTTAGCCAAAATCAGAACATGTCGTATTCTGCTGTTTTTTTGTCTTTTTATAAATATTAAATAATTAAAGATATTAGAATTTTGCAAGAATTTTCACTCGCACAAAGTTGTGAATGAATATTAAAACTCGCATTAATTTCTAAAATAAAATGTCTTTGAAAAAAATTACTTTTAAATTCAAGTTTTACAAACTCTACATTTTTATTTCTGCTTTCTTACTATCGATAACAAATAGTAATGCACAATTAAAAATAACTTCCATTCCTCAGTCAGGCACATCATCTTCATTATCAACTTCACCCATATTACCGTCTGGAATAATAACGTCATGGTCAGACAATATCCTGACCATTATAGTTCCAAAAGAAATGGGAGAATTTGATTATAAAATTTTATTAGAGGGAAACTGTGATGCAACAGTCGGTAAAATTCTCGTTAAGCCAAAACTTGGCGATATTATTACCAACAAAACGATCTGTGAAGGTGAATCCTACACTTGGCCAGTAAACAACACTAATTATACCACAGCGCAGACTGGACTTAGGATCTCTAATGATGAGTGTATAGCAGACGAAGTACTAAACCTGACCGTTACTCCTAAACCTGCCGATGTGGTGACAACCGAAACAATCTGTTCGGGAAGTGTCTACAACTGGAGCGTTGACGGAAAAACTTACACCGTTTCCGGAACATACAGAAAAATCAATGACGGATGTACCGCTGATCAGGTATTAAATTTGACTGTAGGTTCTAAACCCGCGGATCTAGTTACAACAAAATCAATATGTTCTGGACAAACTTACATTTGGCCTATAAATGGAATTACTTATTCTCAATCAACTTCATTAAGAATACAAAACGACGGATGTACGGCCGATCAGGTTCTGGATTTGACTGTTACTCCTAAACCTGCCGATTTAGTCACAACCGAAACAATCTGTTCTGGACAAACTTACATTTGGCCCGCAAACGGAATTACTTATTCCCGATCAGTTTCATTAAGAATACAAAACGACGGATGCACGGCCGATCAGGTTCTGGATTTGACTGTTACTCCTAAACCTGCCGATGTAGTCACAACCGAAACAATATGTTCGGGAACTGTATACAATTGGAGCGTTGACGGAAAAACTTACACCGTTTCCGGAACATACAGAAAAATCAATGACGGATGTACCGCTGATCAGGTATTAAATTTGACTGTAGGTTCTAAACCCGTGGATCTAGTTACAACAAAATCAATATGTTCTGGACAAACTTACATTTGGCCTATAAATGGAATTACTTATTCTCAATCAACTTTATTAAGAATACAAAACGACGGATGTACGGCCGATCAGGTTCTGGATTTGACTGTTACTCCTAAACCTGCCGATGTGGTGACAACCGAAACAATATGTTCGGGAAGTGTCTACAACTGGAGCGTTGACGGAAAAACTTACACCGTTTCCGGAACATACAGAAAAATCAATGACGGATGTACCGCTGATCAGGTATTAAATTTGACTGTAGGTTCTAAACCCGCGGATCTAGTTACAACAAAATCAATATGTTCTGGACAAACTTACATTTGGCCCGCAAACGGAATTACTTATTCTCAATCAACTTTATTAAGAATACAAAACGACGGATGTACGGCCGATCAGGTTCTGGATTTGACTGTTACTCTTAAACCTGCCGATGTAGTCACAACCGAAACAATCTGTTCGGGAACTGTATACAACTGGAGCGTTGACGGAAAAACTTACACCGTTTCCGGAACATACAGAAAAATCAATGACGGATGTACCGCTGATCAGATATTGAATCTGATTGTCACAGCCAAACCTGCAGATGTGGTGACAACAAAAACGATTTGTGCAGGGGAAACTTATACCTGGCCGGCAAACAATATCAATTATACGACATCACAGATCGCACTTAGAATTTCTAATGACGGATGTACTGCAGACCAAGTATTAAACTTAATTGTAAAACCGAAACCAGATGATATAATTACAAATGCAACTATATGTTCAGGTAAAACTTATACATGGGCTGCAAACGGTAACACATATAGTACAAAACAAACTGGGCTTAGAATTTCTAATAACGATTGTACTGCAGATCAGGTATTAAATCTAACTATTGTGACTGCTAAACCAGCAGATATAATAACCGATGTTACTATATGCGCTATAGAAAGCTATACATGGCCAGCAAATGGTCAGACTTATAAAACAACGCAAAAAGGACTTAAAATTATAAATGATTCGTGTACCGCTGATCAAGTATTAAATTTAACAGTTATGCCAATGCATTATTGGTCAGCAGGAATTTGCGGAAGTAACACATTTACTTGGGAAGTAAATAATGTAACTTATAGTGAAACAGGGATTTATATAGCAATAAAAAATGGTGAATGTCATTCTTTAACCCTTTCTCATTTTGACCAACCCTCTGCCATTATTACAAATGAAACTATTTGCGAAGGTCAAAGTTATAAATGGCCTGTTAACAATATCACTTACACTACAACCCAAACCGTAAGCTTTAATCCTAATCAATGTGAGCCAGAAAGAATTCTTAATCTTACAGTCACGCCCAAACCTGCTGATATTATTACAAACGCAACTATATGTGCCGGTTATGGTTATTTATGGGAAGCAAATGGCCAGTACTATACAACTAAGCAATCTGGATTAAGAATTCGAAAGAATGGATGTACTGCAGATCAGGTACTAAATTTGACAGTTACACCAAAACCTGCTGACATAATTACCAATGCAACAATATGTTCCGGAGAATCTTATATCTGGCCAGCCAATAATCTTACTTATACAACAGCAAAATATGGACTAAGAATAAAGAATAATAATTGTACTGCAGATGAGATACTAAATTTAACAATTACACCAAAACCTGCTGACATAATCACAAATGTAACTATAAGTAAAGGAGAATCTTACACATGGCCGGCTAATAATGTCACGTACACAACAGCACAAAATCGTCTTAAAATTGTGAACAATGGATGTACTGCAGATCAGGTATTAAACCTGACAGTTACTGCGAAACCTGCAGATGTAGTAACAAATGCTGTTATATGTGCTGGAGGAAATTACACATGGGCTGCCAATAACACAAGCTATACAACTGCTCAAAGTGGACTTAAAATTGCTGGTAACGACAATACAGCCGATCAGATTCTAAATCTTGTGGTTTCTAAGTCACTTAGTGCAACAATTTTATCCGAATCTTTATCTGAAATTTGTGAAGGTGATAAAAATGCAGAGTTTACGATTTCAATTAGTGGTGGTTCATTACCATACAGCGTGGCGATAGATGATACAAATTTTATCTTAATTTCTGGAAATGAGCATACTTTTCAAAACCTTTCTGGAGGAGTTCATAACGTCTATATCAAAGATAATTTAAACTGTACGACTACTCTTGAGGTTCATCTTCCAAATTCGGTTTCGATTAATCCTGTTGCTACCATTCAATATAATTGTGTCGATAATTTACCTTCTAACTCTGCTACTGTCAATATTAATCCTGCCATAACAAATGCTTCTGAAATAGATTATACCCTCGACGGAAATTCTGGCAGATATCAGAGCAGTCCTATTTTTACAAATATTAGTCCTGGCAAACATTTTATCAGAGCAAGACATACAAATACCTGCGAGCAGGATACAGAGGAATTTACAATTGAAGCATTTGATCCATTGGTATTAACTTTAAGCAATACAGAGCTGAATGAAATTTCAGCGACTGCCTCTGGTGGAAATGGAGATTATAGATATTCATTTGAAAGTGAACCCTTCAGTACTACTAATAAATTTACCATTAGTAAAACGGGCAATTACACCGTTTCTGTAACCGACAAAAACGGCTGCAACTCTGTGAAAACAATATTCGCTAAATACATTGATATCTGTATTCCAAACTATTTTACTCCAAATGGTGATGGCATTAATGATTTCTGGAGTGTCGGATGCACTACTTCTTTTAAAAATTTAAACTGTTCCATTTTTGACAGATATGGCCGAGAAATTGGCACTTATAGATTAAACGAGAAATGGGACGGGAAAATCGACGGAAAAGAACTTCCGTCTGGAGATTACTGGTATACTTTAAAATTGAATGATCCAGAAGATAACAGGGAATTTGTTGGACATTTTACACTTTACAGATAAACAGCAAAGAGAATTCCGTTACCTAAAAACTAAATAAAATGAAAAAAATCATTCAAATATATCTGATCTTATTTGTAATATCAAGTTACAGCCAAGAATTAAATCTGCCTGTTTTTACGCAGTATTTAGCAGATAATCCATTTGCTGTTTCGCCAACTTATGCCGGTATTGGAGATAATCTCAGAATACGAGCTAACGGATTAACACAGTGGGTTGGCATTAAAGATGCTCCAGACAATCAATCCCTCTATGCCGATATGAGAATTCTGGATCGTTCCGGAATTGGAATTTCATTATATAATGATAAAAATGGAAACACCAGTCAAACTGGTGCAAAAATTTCGTTTGCACACCATTTAACGTTAGATTATTATTCTAAACAATATTTATCCTTTGGTATTTCATACAATATCAACACTTTTAAAATTAACACTGCTAATTTTAATTCTGGAACTGGAATTTCGGATTCGTTTGATCCGGCAGTGACAGATAATCGCCATCTTTCAAATAAAAATTTTGATATTGGAACACTGTATCGCATTAAAGATTTTTACATAAGTTTAAATATTGGAAATATTTTAAACAAGAACATCGATAAATTTTACCGTGAAGAACCTTCTTTATTGCGAAATTACCAAGTTTACACCGGTTACATTTTTAGAGTAAATACCAAAAACAGGATAGAATTTGAACCCTCAGTTTATTATCAATTATTTGAAAGTGATAAGCGTTCTAGTACTGACCTAAATATTAAGTACAGACAATTTAACAGATATGACGATTATTTCTGGGTTGGAGCTTCTTATCGTTTTCTAAATGACCAGTTTTTAGAGCCATTAATGGTTGGACCAATGGCTGGTTTTAAGAAATCAAACTTTTATTTTGGGTATTCCTATCAAGCCTCTCTTAACAAAATTGCCGCATATAATTCGGGAACACATGTAATCACTATTGGTTTAGACTTCTTTCAAAAAATCAGCAATTGTCCTTGTACGCAAAGTCCGGTTTATTACTAAATACTATTCCTCTGTTTTGTATACTTAAATTCAAATCTTATCCCAAAATCTTATATATACCCCGATAGCGCGAATTTGCAATCCGTGCCCGCAACAGTAAGACACAAAACAAATCATTAAAATAAAAGGTAAGCAAATTAATGTTCTTTTGATATTTACAAAGAGAATAAACCAATCTTTCCGCGCACGGATTGCAAATCCGCGCAATCGTTGCTGAGATAAATCTGAATGATCGGGTTGTCATCGATGTTATAATCATCCAAATATTCTTCTTTTATAATACCATTAAACCGATAGCGCGGATTTGCAATCCGTGCCCGCAACAGTTAAGACACAAAACAAATCATTAAAATAAAAGTTAAGCAAATTAATGTGCTTTTGATATTTACAAAGAGAATAAACCAATCTTTGTGCGCACGAATTGCAAATCTGCACGATCGTTGCTGAGATAAATCTAAGCGATCGGGTTTCTGTCTTGAAATAATTCTGAAAGAGAAACAAAATTTGTTAAGTTTACTAGTACAAAAAAAAAGATTCAAACCAACCCAAAAACAAACCTTAGCCACTAAATGAATACTGAAATTTTACTAGACAAACCAGAAGAAAAAACAAACTACTTTTATAATTTTAATTTTTTAAAGTTTAAAAAGATATTCTATCCCCTTGCTATTGCTACCTTGCTTTTTATCATCAAGCAATTTATTACTAACAATTTTTACATTTCACAGTCATCGAGAGGTCCAGGAATGCTTGATTTAATTGATACTATTAATTCTGCTAAGGAATTACCTATTTGGGCAGAAATCATAAACAAATTTGTCGATATACTAATTATGGTAGTTCTGCTTTGTTGGGAAGCCGTTTATGAAAAAAAGTATGATAAAATTAAATTTGTTCTCTTACTCTGCTTGCCATCAATAGTTTTGAATACGCTACATTTTTATACAAATTTTGATAACTCAGAAACTTCAGAGTTCATTTTGTCTATTTTTTTCATTATAAATTTTTTCCCTACTTATGCATTATATGGTGCATTGAGAGGAAAAATACTTTATGGAAAAAATTTAAGTTTGACAGGCTATTTTATTGGACTAATTAGTATAGTAAGTATCAGTACAATATATGAAAAAATCGGATCACTGATACTTATTAACGATTTCCTTATTTCTATTTATTCTTATGGGAATGCACTTATAAAAGTTTTTTCCCCACTGTCTTTTTTCTATTTTCTATTTCTGTCAGATGCTGGATTCTCTTTTAAGAATTTTATAAAAATGCCCGCTGTTTCTTTATTAACAAGCAAAAAAATTACGATACATTTTACAATTTTATTTACTTCATTGCTTGCTCTTCATTTGAATTTTACAGAAAACTTCTCTCAACATTGGTTTGGAGACTTGAATTCGAGGTTTTCAATTATTTTATATAGCATATTTGAGTTTTTTCGTATTATTTTACAAATTGCATTTGTATATTTATTATTCTCTCAACTATTGTTATTACAGTTGGGCGCTTTGCGAAGAAGACCTTTATGGATCTATTTATTTAGTTTCATCCCCATAATTAATGTAATTCCTTTATTTTTCTTTTTCCAAAAAAGTACTCCCTTAACTAATACGGAATATTTTGAAATGGAAGATAACGAACAAAGAAACAAATCTTTGCTTCAGTTCTTTATTTTATTTTTAGCAAGTGTATACGGAATATATAAATTTATTGGATTAGGGTTGAGCCGCGAAAACTTAATTTATCTGATTTTAACCGTTATATCTCTGTATATTTTAATATTATATTTTAGAATTGGTGTTTGGATCGTTCTTACACTATTAAGCATCGCAACGATATTCTTTTTATTTCAAGATATGCCTACTAGTTTGTATTATACTTGCGTATTACTTTACGGCGGTATCGGTTTATACAATCTACACATTGCTTTATTTTGGACGGCAAAAGAATGGGATGAAATCGATGAAAATATTGCATCCCAAAAATACTGAAGAAGTCTAAAAAATGAAAGAGCCGCAAATTGCGACTCTTTCATTTTATATTATTTCTAAGTTTCCTTAACTGTAATAATCTTAACTGGACAAGCTTTTGCCGCAAGTTCACAGCTTTCTGCGATTGCATGATTTGGAGATTTCAGTGTAAAAAATCCCTTCGCATTCTGAGAATGAAGCAAAACCGATTTTCCATCTTTTTTGGACATCTGAAAATGAATCGGATCCATCTCAACACAGTAATTACAACCAATGCATTTGTCTCTTTGTAAAGTGATGATAACCATTATGCCTCAATGATTTTATATAATTTGTCCGACATTCTTATTCTGAATGGTAATTTAAAACTACAGTCATCGCCTTTTGTGGCTTTTTTGCCTGCAGCATCATTTACAAACATTTCATCGATAATCATTTCCTGAGCGCCTGTACTTGGTCCAGTAACCAAAATTTTATCACCGATTTTTATATCATAGGCTTCTATTTTGAACTGTCCAATTTCTGCTTTTGGGAAATAATGCGTTCCTTTTCCAACATAAACCTTTTTCTGCGTTGCTGCAGATCCTGGAATATCGCTCCACTCACCTAATTCCTGACCAAGATAATATCCAGACCAGAATCCGCGATTATAAACTGTATTTAAAGCTTCCATCCAAACTTTCGTTTTCTCTTTCGAAAAAGTTCCGTCGTAATATGCATCAATAGCTTCGCGGTAGGTTTTGATAACTGTTGCAACATATTCTGGCGCACGGCCACGTCCTTCGATTTTTAAAACCTGAATTCCCGAATCAATTACCTGATCTAAGAAATCGATTGTACACAAATCTTTAGGCGACATCATGTATTCGTTGTCCAATTCGATTTCGAAACCAGTTTCCTGATCGATAACCGTATATTTTTTTCGGCAGTTTTGTTTGCAGGCGCCACGATTTGCAGATGAATTATGCGAATGCAGACTCAAATAACATTTTCCTGAAACCGCCATACACAAAGCTCCGTGTCCGAAAATTTCGATTTCTACTAAATTTCCGTTTGGGCCTTTTATTTGTTCTTTTTCAATTTGAGCTGTAATGTTCTTTATCTGACGCAAGCTTAATTCTCGACTTAAAACCATTGTATCGGCAAATAAACTGTAGAATTTTATGGTTTCTATATTTGTAACATTTAACTGAGTTGAAATGTGAACTTCCATTCCTATTGATCTTGCCATAGCAATTACAGCCTGATCAGATGCAATTATGGCTGTAATATTGGATTCTTTGGCTTTTTTCAATACTGTTTTTACGACTGATAAATCGTGATCGTAAATAATCGTGTTTAAAGTCAAATAGCTTCGAACGTTTTTGGCTTCACATCGATTCGCAATTTCTTTTAAATCGTCAATGGTAAAATTCACCGTTGAACGCGCACGCATGTTAAGTTGTTCTACTCCAAAATAAATAGAATCTGCACCATTATCTAGCGCTGCCTGAAGTGACTCAAAGCTGCCTGCGGGAGCCATGAGTTCAATTTTGTTGGTAAGTGTCATTTTTGCTTTTATTATTCCAATTATACGTTTTCCGAATCTACTCATCTAACAATTGGCAAAAATAATGTGGGTATGGATTAGATTTCTATGATTTATATCATAGTCTACATTTTAAAAAGTATTTGTAGAGTTGAGGATATTCGTTGCGTTCCTGCGGTTGAAACCGCAGGCTATGCTTGCTGTGAGTATGTTTTTCAAATATAGCCCGTGGTTTCAACCACAGGAAACGTATTGTAAAACATTTTTTCTAAACTTTTTTATACGTATAATCGTTGTAGATTTTCTTTGCGTTCCTGCGTTGAAACCGCAGGCTATGTTTTCTTTGAGTATGTTTTGTCAAATATAGCCCGTGGTTTCAACCACGGGGACGCAACGCTGAGTTTAATAATCATTTATCACCCAATCCATGCAGTTTTACAAACTCATCAAATTCATCTTGTCCGTTTTTCTTAAGATGATGTTGCTTTTGATTTCTAATATAATTATAAACAGCATCCAGCTGAGATTCACTTACAGAGAAAGCTGCAAAACCAGTTTGCCATGCAAACTTTTCAAGGATAAATTCTCCTCGATTAATAAAATGAGAAGAACTTCCTTTTATTTGTTTTACAATGTCTGTGATTGTTTTTTGTGGATTTTGTAAAAATAAAATATGTAGGTGGTCAGGCATTCCGTTTATGATTCCGACAGGGCATCCGAGATCAGTTAACTCTTGCCAAATAAAATCGTAAAGTTTTTTCTGAATTGAAAAATCAATTAATTCCTGACGGTTTTTGGTGGACCAAATTGCATGAACCCATAATTTAGTAAAGGATTGTGACATAAGTAAATCAGCATAAAAATTTCTGCTAATTTACGTTTTTACATGATTAATCTTACAGTTTTGTTTTTGGTAGATTTTCTATTACAATCAGTTTTTCACTAAAAATAGTGGTATTATTATATGTTTTAGCAACCACAATAGTAACTTAGAACAGTCTGTCCTTTAGATTCCTTGATTTCAAGATAACAGCCAGCATCGCCTTCTTCTTTTGGCTGATATTTAGTTTTTGATTTATTCCAAACATTATCCTCTGTTTTGAAAAACCACTCAACAAATTTAATGACTTCGCTTTTTGAATAATTAGGGAAGACAATTTCGCCATCTAATCCAGCTTCAGAACATAAATTACTTTTTAGTTTAATTCCTGTTTTAAACTCATATTTTTTAGCACAAACACCTTTTGAATCGTTAAAACGCTCTAAAATATGTTCCGATTTTTTTCCAAGATATTGGGCGAAATATTTTTCTTCGAAATTATCTTCATACTTAATTTTTTCAACAAAAGATTTTGAAGGAACAGGCAATTTATTTACCTGTCCCATAATTTTGAAGCAACTCAAGAATAAAACCAGCAATAATTTATTCATGCGTTTTATAACTAAATTATTCTAAAATCTTGTAAATTTTATCAGACAATCTAATTCTGAATGGAACTTCAAAAGTAACTTTATCACCAATTTTAGCAGTTTGAGTTTCTGCACCATCAACGATGAATTTATCTAAAACAATTTCTTGGTCGCCTGTTGTTGGGCCAGAAATAAGGATTTTATCACCGCTATTTAATTCGTGATTTTCTATTGTGAATTGTCCAACTTGTGCTTTTACATAATAATGTTCCGCTTTTCCAAGAAGCACTTTTTTTACTTTTATTTTCTGACGGATATCAGCCTCCTTTTGTGCTGTTGCCAAAGCAGTTTCTGGCAATTCGCCAGAGTGTTTGAATTTTAGATTCTCCGATTTTCCTTTTCTGAAAACTTTATTTCCAACTTGTTTTCCAGTTCTCAAACGAACCTGGTCAACCAAAGGCATGTGGATAATCTCTAAACATTCTGTAGAACAGCAGTTTTCCATTGCTGCTTTACATTCATCACATTGAATAAATAGCAAGTGGCAACCGTCATTTTCACAATTCGTGTGATTATCGCAAGGTTTTCCGCATTGATGGCATTGCGAAATAATATCATCTGTGATTCTTTCGCCTAAACGATTATCAAATACGAAGTTTTTACCAATGAATTTACTTTCTAAACCTTCTTCTTTTAATTGTTTCGCATAGTTGATGATTCCACCTTCTAATTGATAAACATTTTTGAAGCCTTGGTGTTTAAAGTAAGCACTTGCTTTCTCGCAACGAATTCCTCCAGTACAATACATTACCAGATTTTTATCTTCTTTATGGTTTTGAAGTTGTTCGTTAATGATTGGCAAACTCTCTCTAAAAGTTTCAACATCTGGAGTAATAGCATTTTTAAAATGTCCAACTTCACTTTCGTAGTGATTTCTAAAATCAACTACAATGGTGTTTGGATCATCTAAAATCTCATTGAATTCTTTGGCTTTCAAATGAACGCCAATATTAGTTACATCAAAAGTTTCGTCATTCAAACCGTCGGCAACGATTTTGTGACGCACTTTAATAGTCAATTTTAAAAAGGAATGATCATCATGCTCTACAGCTTCATTCAAACGAATGCCTTTCATAAAATCATAAACTTCAAGAGTTGCTCTAAAAGCCTCTAAATTTTCTTCAGGAATACTCATTTGAGCATTTATTCCTTCGTTGGCAACGTAAATTCGGCCTAATGCATCGAGAGCATTCCAGGCTACAAATAAATCATCGCGAAATTTTTTAGGATCTTCAATTTTGGCATACGCATAGAAAGACAACGTAAGTCGTTGTTGTCCTGCATCATCGATCATGATGGCTCTTTCTTCTGCGCTCAAAGTGTTATACAGTTGCATGCTATAAACAGTTTTAAGTTAAGAATATTTTTTTTGAGCGGCAAAAGTACGGAAAAAGGTTCTAAGTTGCAATCCCGAAGTTTCGAGACTGAGGCACTAAGGTTTTTAAAAGCAAAAAAACAATGTTACTCTTTTTCATTTAGTAATGCTTGTTTGACGGCATTTAGCTCCGCGATTTTTTCTTCGCTTACTTTTGGATATTCTAAATCCATTTCATCCAAAGCATGAATAATGGCTGAAGCAATGGCAATTCGGGCATAATATTTATTATCGGCTGGAATTACATACCAAGGCGATTTTTTGGTTGATGTATTCTTGATCAACTCTTCATAAGCAAACATATAATCATTCCAATAACCTCTTTCTTTGGCATCGGCGGCGCTGAATTTCCAGTTTTTATCTGGATTATCAACTCTTTCTATGAATCTTCTTTTTTGTTCTTCTTTCGAAACATTAAGAAAAAACTTGATTACAATTGTTCCGTTTCTGTTTAAGTATTTTTCAAAGTTTCGGATATCTTGAAAACGCTCTTCCCAAATATCTTCGGTAATCAATTTTTCAGGGATCTTTTGTCCTCTTAAAATTTGTTCATGAACTCGAACCACTAAAACTTCTTCATAATAAGAGCGATTAAAAATTCCGATGCGACCTCTTTCCGGCAAATGTTTTTGGCAACGCCAAAGATAATCATGGTCTAATTCTTCAGAACTCGGGCCTTTAAAAGAAGAAACCTGACAGCCCTGCGGATTTATACCAGACATAACATGCTTGATGGCGCCATCTTTTCCTGCGGCGTCCATTGCCTGAAAAATAAGCAAAACCGACCATTTATCTTGAGCATAAAGTGTATCCTGCATGGCAGCCAATGCTTTCACTCCCAATTGTAAAGCTTCTTTAATTGCTGACTTTGATTCATCCCCAAAATAAGAAGTGGGTTTGTCCTTTAGTGTAAAATTTTTATCGTCACCTACACAAAATTGCTCTGAAAACTTCTTGGCTCTATGCAGTAATTCTTTTTTACTTAATGCTTTTAGTTCACTTGAAACACCACTCAAATTCTCCAATTTTATTTTATTTTTTTTTGACATAATACAACCTTTTTAGAATTAAAACAGGACACGGTAAAAATTTATTCTTACAAAAAATGCACTTTGGCGATGTTTTACATCATTTTGTCGGTTTTATTAACATTTGAATATCAATTACATATAAATTTAATAAAAAATCAAAATGAAAATAATATTTCAAATCGTAATTAAAAAAATGTTAACTTAGCTAAGGAATTATTTGGTTTTTAGTTAGTTGAGTTTTAATAAAATTTAATAAAAAAATTAAAAATGAACAAAATCTACCCTCCAGCAATTTTCTTACTTTTTTTATTGTTATCCTGCAAAAAAGAAGCTCCACCACAACCCAAGCCACTTGAAATTTCAGTTACGACTGTAGTACAACAAGATGTTAAAATAGAATCCGAATATACTGGACAAACTTTTGGTCAATCTGATATACAAATTAATCCTCGAGTCGACGGTGTAATCGAAAGTATAAATTTCAAGGAAGGTAGTTTTGTTACCAAAGGACAACTCCTGTATACAATTGATCCTTTGCCATATAAAGCGAAACTTAATCAAGCTGAAGGAAATGCGGCCGAATCACAAGCGCTTTTGTCAAAAACCAAATCCGATCTTGATATGATTACGCCTCTTGCGAAAATGAATGCAGTCAGCCAGAGAGAATTAGTTTCGGCCAAATCAGCCTACACAGCTTCTATTGCACAAATCAAGGCATCAGATGCATCTGTGCAAAATGCAAGGATTGAGTTAGGTTATTGCCGAATTGTTGCTCCAATTTCCGGATTAATCGGAATCTCAAAAGTAAGAGTGGGCGACTATGTACGTCCAGGAGCTCTGTCTATTCTGAACACCATTTCAGATTTAGGCGATGTGAGAGTGCGTTTTACCATGAGCGAGCAGGAATTTTTGAGACTTTACAGAGAATTCAACAAACCAAATTCAGCTTTAAAAGGCTCAGGAGCAACCGTTTCTTTAAAACTATCGGACGGCTCAACTTATCCTCAAACAGGAACAGTAAGCTTCACCGACCGACAAATAGATCCTGCGACTGGTGCCATCACATTTGAAGCCGCATTTCCAAATCCAGATAAATTGCTTCGTCCGGGTCAATATGCAAAAATTGCCTTGCTCACAGACATACGCAAAGATGCCATTGTAATTCCGCAACGTGCTGTTATTGAAGTACAGGGTATTTATCAGGTTTATGTTTTAGGAAATGACAACAAAGTGCAAATGCAAATTGTAAAACCAGGTCCGGCCGTTCAAAATGGATATATTATTGAAGAAGGTTTAAAACCTGGCGACAAGATAGCCATGGGAGGTACTTCATTATTGAAAAATGGAAGTGTTATTACACCAAAAGTCACACAGTGGCAATTAGGCGATACAGAAACTGCAGTTACTAAATAATAATCTAGATACATAGTATTATGGGAGAATTTTTCGTTCGAAGACCAATCGTTGCTATCGTAATCAGTATTATTATTGTGATACTTGGATTACTGGCTTTACAAAAAACGCCTATTTCGCAATATCCTGATATTAATCCTCCTGTTGTAAAAATTACTACTTCTTTTACAGGAGCAAATGCGCTGAACGTTGAACAGGCAGTTGCAACACCAATTGAGCAAAAAGTAAATGGTGTTGAAAACATGTTGTACATGAAATCCATCAACACTTCTGATGGTGCTTGTACTATTGAGGTAACTTTTGATGTGGGAACTAATTTGGATAATGCCAATATGCTCACCCAAAACAGACAAAACCAATCGGCTCCATTTATGCCTTCGAGTGTAAAACAACAAGGAGTTGTGGTAAAGAAATCTTTGTCTTTTCCAATGATGCTATTCACCGTTACCTCAACCAATCCAAAATATGATGCGAAGTTTTTGAACAACTATGCCAGTATCAATATTGTAGATCAATTGGCCCGTATCAAAGGTGTTGGAGAAGTTACCCTTTTTGGAGGAAGTGACTACTCGATGCGAATTTGGCTTAAAGCCGATATGATGAGCAAGCTTGGCATTACAGTTGAAGATGTAAAAAATGCACTCAATGCTCAAAATATGATTAGTCCGGGAGGAAAATTTGGCGCAGAGCCGGCTCCCGCCAATACTGAGTTTACATACGGTGTAACACTTCAGGATCGTTTAGTTACTGAAAAAGAATTTGGAAATATTGTTGTTAGAAGCAAACAAGACGGTGCTCAGGTTTTGATGGGTGATATTGCCCGAATTGAATTAGGAACAGAAAATTATAGTTCGACTGCACGCCGAAACAGCTCGCCAAGTGCCGTTGTAGCTTTATACCAAATGCCTGGAAGTAATGCGCTTGAAGTGGCAGAAAACGCAAAAAGCGCTATGAAACTGCTATCTGAGAAGTTTCCAAAAGATATTGAATATCAAGAATCCTTAGATACAACTTTGGCCATTACCGCAGGAGTTGATGACATTGTGCACACGCTTTTTGAAGCTATTATATTAGTAATTTTAGTAGTGTTCATTTTCCTTCAAAACTGGCGTGCTACTTTAATTCCGCTAATTACAGTTCCGGTTTCTCTTATCGGAACCATTGCGGTTTTCCCAATGTTGGGATTTTCAATTAATACACTTTCACTACTCGGATTAGTACTCGCAATTGGTATTGTGGTTGATGACGCGATTGTAGTTGTTGAAGCCGTTATTCATCATATAGAACATGGCAAAAGTCCGAAAGACGCCACCGTTCAAGCGATGCGTGAAGTATCTGGTCCTGTAATTGCGATTGCCTTGATTTTATGTGCCGTATTTATTCCGGTTGCAATGACACCCGGGATTACCGGACGTTTTTACCAACAGTTTGCCATAACCATTGCCGTCTCGGTCGCGTTCTCGGCATTTAGTGCATTGTCTTTGAGTCCCGCGCTTTGCGCCATGTTATTAAAACCTACCAAACCAATTGAAGAACAGACGGGATGGCTGGCGAAATTTTTTGCCGGATTCAACAGAATCTTCGAAAAAGTTACCGGAAAATATATCAGCGGAGCTACATTTTTTGCTAAAAAAGCAATGCGAATTGTTCTTTTATTGGTAGTAATATTAGTGGCTACTGCATTTTTAGGAAAGAAAATTCCATTAGGATTTATTCCTGAAGAAGATCAGGGTTATGTTTTGGTAAATATTGCATTGCCGCCTGCATCATCCTTACAGCGTACAGATGAAATTTCAAAAAAAGTAGACAGTTTCCTAAAAGAAGAAAAATCGATCTTGTCTTATACCACGATCAATGGATTTAGTATGCTTACCAATTCCTATCAGCCTAATAATGCGTTTATTTTCATCTCATTAAAACCTTGGGAAGACAGAGAAGAAACCGCCAAACAATTTGTAGACAGATTTAACATAAAACTTGCCACCCAAATTACGACAGCCACTTGTTTTTCATTTGGTCCGCCTGCAATTCAGGGTTTAGGAGCATCTGCAGGTTTTAGTTTAATGCTGCAGGACAGAGGCGGAAACACTCCTCAATACTTAGCTGAACAAACTCAGGCTTTTATTGCAGCCGCACAGCAGCGCCCGGAAATAAAACGAATTTACACTACTTTTAATGCCGGAACACCACAAATTAAATTAGATATTGACAATGACAAAGCCATGAAATTAGGCATTCCTGTTTCTAAAGTTACAGAAGCATTGGGAGCCTTTTTAGGAGGAAGTTATGTTAATGACTTCAACCGATTTGGACGTCAATATAAAGTTTATCTTCAAGGTGAAGCAGCGGATCGTGTGAGGCCAGAAGATTTGAATCTGATTTATGTCAAAAATAATGCTGGCGATATGTTGCCAATATCAACACTCGTTACAGCAACAAAAGTCACGGGTCCAGATTTTACCAATCGTTTAAATTTATTCCGATCAGCAGAAATTGGCGGAAGCCCAAATGATGGTTACAGTAGTGCGCAAGCCTTGACCGCCTTGGAAGAAGTTGCCAAACAGACTTTGCCGGCTGATATGAGTTTCGATTACATCAACTTATCTTATCAGGAAAAACATTCGCCGGGTGGAGGCTCGGTTTTCATAATGGCATTGGTGTTTGTATTCTTGATTCTCGCCGCACAATATGAAAGCTGGAAATTACCTTTTAGCGTACTCCTTGGAGCTCCATTTGCCGTTTTTGGTGCCTTTTTAGGATTGATGCTCGCTAGGTTTGGAAGCGATGCTTATGTAAATAACGTTTTTGCCCAGATTGGACTCGTATTATTAATCGGATTGGTCGCCAAAAATGCGATTCTAATTGTGGAATTTGCCAAAGAAGAATACGAAAAAGGAAAACCGCTTTACGAATCGGCGATGGTGGCGGCTAAACTTCGTTTCAGGCCAATTTTGATGACGGCATTTGCATTCATTCTCGGAGTAGTTCCTTTATTGACAGCGACTGGTGCGGGTTCGCAAGCTCGTATTGTAATGGGAATGGCGGTATTCAGCGGTATGTTAATCGCCACAGTTTTAGGTGTATTAATTGTACCTGGTCTATTTGTAATGATTGAAAACATCGGAAAAAAGAAAGATGATGCGGTCGTATCTACGGAAGATAATGTGGAACCAAATACTACAGACCATGATTAAGAGACATAAAATAGTCGTTGTTATATTTATCCTGATACTATTTCCTTTGGGCTGTATGGTTGGACCAAAATATAGCAAACCAGAACAGCAAAAATCAGATTCGTATAAAAACGAAAGAAACTTAGACAGTCTGGCGAATGTAACCAATTTAAAATGGTTTGATCTTTTTAATGATGACGTTTTAAAAGACCTGATTAAAAAAGGATTAGAAAATAATTACGATCTAAAAATCGCTGTTTCCAGAATCGATCAGCTTCGCGCCCAATTGGGTTATGCTAAAGCCGATTTATTTCCTTCTTTTCAATACGGAGCCACAATAAACAGCAACGATAAAAACTTTACGCCCTCAACTGCCGGAGCAAGTATGTCGTGGGAACTTGATTTTTGGGGGAAATATCGTCATGAAAATAATGCGGTACAAGCCGAACTTTTAGCTACTGAAGAAGCCCGTAAAGTTGTACTTTCAGAAATTGTGAGCAATATTGCGTATGCCTATTTTCAAATGCGAAATCTGGATGAACAATTAGAAATTACAAAGTCAACACTTGAAACAAGAGAGAAATACTATGAAATTATAAACCAAAGATTTAAAAACGGTTATATTTCTGAAGTTGACAAAGTACAAATCGAACAACAGGTTGCGATCGCCGAAGCTGCGATTCCGAACATTCAAAGACAAATAACGTATCAGGAAAATACAATTGCGTTGCTTACCGGACAACTTCCTACTGAAATTCCGAGAGGAAAAAGCAATACTGAACTGCGAATTGTTAGTGAAATTCCACTTTCTCTTCCATCTGCATTATTAGAAAACAGACCGGATGTAAAAGCGGCAGAATTACGATATAAAGCAGCAAATGAAAGAATTGGTGTAGCGCAGGCGATGCGTTTTCCTTCTCTGAATCTTGCTGCAATTGCTGGCTTCGCGAGTGCCGATTTAAGTAACTTATTTTTAGGAAGTTCATATTTGCAAAATGCATCGGCCGGAATTGCAGGCCCAATTTTTGCCTTTGGAAAAAACAAAAGAAGAGTCGAAATCAACAGACAACAAGCCGAACAATTCAAATTCATTTATCAAAAAACCTATATCGGCGCCGTTTCCGAAGTCGAACAATCTATTCAAAACATAAGAACCTATAAAGAAGAATGGACAGCCCGCGATAGACAAGTCAAAGCAGCTCTCATAAACTTTAACCTTTCCCGCGAAAGATATGACAGCGGTTACGTTTCTTACTTAGAAGTTTTGGATGTCGAAACCAACTTGTTCAATGCACAATTAAGCCTAGCACAATTATCTGAAAGACAATTAAGTTCGATGGTTGAATTGTACAAAGCACTTGGCGGGGGATGGAGTCTTTAAAAGGTTCTGAGATTCTAAGAGACTAAGGTTCTGAGGTTTTTATCCAAAATGTATAAAAAAACTAAAAGCACTATATTTCCATAGTGCTTTTAGTTTTTAATCTTTGTACCTCTGTCACTTTGTATCTAAAAACCTTAGAACCTCAGCAACTCAGAACCTTAGTTCCTTAATTAGCAAAACTCGTTAAACGCATCTTGCAAATTCTCAGCAATCATTTCAGCTGGACGTCCTTCGATGTGGTGACGTTCTAACATGTGAACCAATTCTCCGTTTTTGAACAAAGCCATAGATGGCGATGATGGAGGAAAAGGAAACATATGTTGTCTTGCAGCATCAACCGCTTCTTTGTCAACACCAGCAAAAACTGTAATAAGGTGATCTGGTTTTTTAGCGCCTTCTAAACTCATTTTTGCTCCCGGACGTGCATTTCTAGCAGCACAACCGCAAACAGAGTTTACAACAACTAAAGTGGTACCTTCAGCTTTGATAGCATTCTCAACAGCTTCGGCACTATGTAAATCTTGAAAACCAGCAGAAGTTAATTCAGCTTCCATAGGTTTTACCATTTCTTGTGGATACATATTGTTTATTTTTAAATTTTACTTTTGAACTGCAAAGTTACAAAGTTTACTCGCAACTACTTAATTTGAAGTATAAAGTTTTGTTATAGTTCAATATTAAATTCTTAGTATTGTGCTTCAGAATATTTAAACAGCACTTTGTTTCACTTTTTTATCCGGAAATTGATAATTGTATTGTTTAAAATGCCTATTTCTACCCCTCGTTTTATGCTTTGTTGTTAAAACCGTTCCTTGTATTGCTCAGAAATTTCTATAGTCGAAAGATAACTCGACAAGTATTTTTTAAGCATTTCTATTTTATCAACTTCAATAGAATAAATTGCTTTCTTACCTTCGTTTTTTACGTTTAAAAGATTTGCTTTTTTTAATTCCAATAAATGTTTCGAAATTGTTGATTGCGCTAACGGAATTAATTCAACAATTTCACCACAAGTTCTATTATTTCTTTTCCATAGAATTGTCATTATCTGAATTCTGGCTGGGTGTCCAAGTGCTTTGCAAATTTTTCCTATTGCTTTAGTTTCTATATCAAATTTTAAATTTTTCGTTGTTCCCATAAGTCCATCAGATTCCTTCTTTATCGTAAAAATTCGATCGTATTTTTGAATCGACAAAACTAAAAACAGCCTATAGCAACAATTACCATAAAACGTTATTAAAATAAAACTATAAGGCGATTTACAGCAAATCAAGGAATAACTAATCCAGAAAGGCTATCTTTTCATTTGCACAAGAAAAACTGAAATATTTATGGGTATCATCTATTTTTTGCGATAAAAAGATCTTTTGAATAAAGCTTTTATAAATGGGACTTTCGGGCATTTTGAGATCACTTGAAAATCTTCAAACAAACTCGTTTCTTCGTCTAAAAATTTAAATATCAGAGCCGGATTTCCTTTTTTAAACAAAGAAGAAAAAATAGAACTTCCCAATTCATTATGACGATATAAGATATCTAAAAGCAATAAATCATAAAACCAAAATCGACTTTTTTTATGAAAGTGATTCATTTGAAATGATTCATTCTGAATAAGCTCAACTAATTCCGAAGATTTTTTATCCGAATTTTTAAAAGTATAACCCGTGCTCGCCTTCGTCCAACCACCGGCAGTTCCAATATTTAAAACTCTTTTAGTGTTTTTTTTCCAAAAAGGATAAGAAGTCATCGGTATACTTCCCTGCTCTTTTTCGATAATTTCATAGTGTTGAATTCCGAGTTTCTCCAAATAAAGCTGTATTTCATTTTCATATTCTTCTTTTGAAAGAAGATTTTCTGAGAACAAAGTATATTCAACCAAAGCTTCTGTTTTAGAAGTTGGCAAAACATACATAAATCTCGTATTTCCCTTTTGTTCAACAGAAAAATCCATGAAAGTGGCTTGTTCCGGATTGAAAAACTCAACTTCCGTTTTCACGAACCAACCTACAAAATGTTGTTGCAAAACGGGATATTTCGTTTGCCTTTCGGCGAAAGCCTTTGTATAAATACTGTTAAACAAGGAATCGCAAGTATAACGATTGGCTTCGGTACCCACGAAAACATGTGTTTCGAGTTCGTTGATATCGGTTACTTTTTCATTTAAAAAAGTAATATTTTGATGTTTCGATAGTTCATCAAAAACAAAAATGTAAAAATCCAATCCCCTAATTTGATTGTATTGATAGGGTTTGAGTGCTAAATCACGCTTAAAATCCGGATTGGCAAATAAAGCCGAATCCCATTTTTTAGAGATAATCGATTTCCAAATTAAATCTTCTTTTGACCAAAAACACCAGGTTCTATCATTGGTTTTCTTTGCATTTTCATCTAATAATAAAATAGTTGTATCTGTAAACTTTCCAGACAAAACCATTTTGTAAACGGTCATCAAAGCAGATAAACCTGCTCCTGTAAAGATGTAATTGAAGTGTTGGATTTGCGAAGAATTCATTCTCAAAAATAAGGAATTTTATTCTTTCAGTTTTTCTAAAATAATTTTAAAATCCTTCGGACTTAAATAGTTGTTGTACTGCAGAATAATTTCGTTTCGTTCATTCAAAACGCATAAAACCGGATAAACAATCTGATTGTTAATTGTTCCGAGTTGCAAAGCCAGTTCATGAACACCGACATTATTTCCTGAAGGCTGAAATTTAAAAACGTGATTATTAAACGAAATATCTCGTTTTTCTTCGGCATTAAAATCAATGAAATAGAAATCTGAGTTTAGTTTCTCGATAATTTCCTGATTTTTAAATGTTGTCGCTTTCATTCTTTGGCAAAACTGACACCAATCGGTATGAATGAAAACAATTATTTTTCGTTTCTGAATTTGCTGTAAGCTATCCATTTCTTCAAAAGAATTGCTTTTCAGCTGACAGAAACCCGTCACTGAAATCCCAAAGAAGACAATTAATAGAAATAGCTTTTTCATTTCATTTTGTTTTTTTGCCGATTTTTCTTTCTTCGAAGTAAACTGGACTGAACTCCATCTCTACAATATAAATCGAGCCTATGGCTCTTTAAGTTCCAACGGAACGAACTATTTTGTAGAGCTGGACTCCAGTTTAATTATGAATTACATTATTTCATTTACCGCAAAGTATATCGCAATCCTAAAAACCCACGAATCGTCTGATTTTGACCATAAACATAAGTCGTGTCAAAAGTCAAACCATAAGGATTATCGGGCGTTACCAAAACTTTTCCGGCCGAATCATATTGCACATTTTTATCAAAAGGATCATTTGTTCTAGAAATCAAAAACGGATTCTTTTGCATTGGTGTAAAATTCAGCAAATTTTTGATTCCGCCATAAAGCTCAAAATTCTTCCAGCCCGTAAAGGTAAACTGAATATTCTGAATACTGTACCAAGGCGAATTCGGACTTCGCGGATCTGTTTCGCTCAGCAAAGGCAATTTCATCGGACTATAAACATTTCCGGTATAATCAATTAATAGATTCCACGGTTGTATTCTATATGAAACGCTCCAAGTTGCTGTAAAATTCTCGGTTAAAAAAGGTCTTTCAGAAATTCCATTCTGAACATTTTTATTATCCAAAACCGTTGCACCCACAATAAACTTTAATCCGGAAGGAAAATTAAGATCAACATTCGTACTTATTCCCTGACTCAAAGCATATCCGTCTATATTATCGTAATTAATCTTGTTTGGGTCACTTTCGTAGTCAGAAATGATTTTGTTGCTAAAACGGGTATAAAAAGCAGTTGTTTCGATGCCCATAAAAGTTCCGTTACCAAAATTAATTTTCTGAATATAATTTAAATTCACATTTACAGATTGTTCCGGTTTCAAATCATTCGCAATTATAACATCTCTGGAACCTGTTAGCGCGGCGTGATCTTCGGTAAATAAATTCACCACCCGAAATCCGGTTCCGGCATTTAATCTGAAAATCGTGTTTTCATTGGCTTTGAATCGGTACGCAAATCTCGGTGTAAAAATCGAGCCGTGAATCGAATTGTAATCATAACGCATTCCAAGCAAAACCTGGCTTTTTGGAGAAAATGTAATTTCGTCTTGAATAAAAATTCCAGGAAGCCAAGTGCTTTCAGCTTCTTTGGTTGCCGTTGTGTTGTCATCGTAATAGGAATATCGGCTGGCGATTCCGGCCAATAAATCATTTCGCCCAATTTTTTTATCCCAGGTCAATTGCAAAAAACCAATTTTCTGATTCGCGATATACGAAGTCGTTCCGTAACGGCTGTCTTGATAATGAACATTCCCAGAGAACGATAGCATTAGTTTTTCCTCAAATGGCAATTGATAACTTCCTATTAATTCGGCTCTTTTGGTATAAATACTTTCGCCATAAATTTCGTCGCCTCCGCGGAATTTCTTTTCCCAGCGCACATCTCCGCCCCAGCGATCTTCGTACATGCCGCGTACCGCAACCGTAAAAAGCCGATTATTGTTTCGTAGAAAACTCCATTTATTAAAAACCGAAATTCGGTCAGAAAGCGTCACATCCGTAAAATTATCCTTGTCTTTATCAATAACCTGATTGTAATTGAAATAATTAAGGCCCAAAAGTGCGTTGGCTTTTTTTCCGACATTAAATTTCATTCCCAAATCAAGATTGTTTTCGAAATAAGTCGTCGTAAAATAATCCGCAGAAAACATTGGAGCATTTGTTGGATTTTTGGTAATAATGTTGATCAAACCGCCAACCGCTTCACTTCCGTAAAGAGACGAAGCCGGACCTTTTACGATTTCAATTCTTTCGACCAAAGAATTCGGAATTCCGGATAAACCATAAACGGTAGAAAGACTGCTTACAATTGGCATTCCGTCAATTAAAATCAAAGTATAAGGACCTTCCAATCCGTTAATATGAATGTCGCCCGTGTTGCAGACACCGCAATTCAGCTGAGGTCGAACGCCGTTTACATTTTGAAGCGCATCGTAAATACTTGGTGTCGGATTTTTTTTGAAGAAAACCGGTGAATAAACCTCAACCGGAACAGCACTCTCCAAACGTTTTACAGGTTTTAAAGTTCCGGAAACTACAACTTCGTTAAGCTCGTTTTGGTCTTCGCTCAATTGAAAATCAAGATTCAGGTTTTGATTTTCTAAAACCAAAATTTTTTGGGTTATTGGTTTGAATCCAGTCGAGGTCACGTGAATTTTATAATTCCCTTTCGGAACATTTTCTAATTTATAAAATCCGATTGAATCGGTTTGTGCTTTAAAGTTGGTATTTAATAAACTGATAGTAGCTTCCTGTCCAGCAGGGATTAATCCGTCAATTTTTCCAGATATATTTTGCGAATAAAGGCTTGTAGCAGAAATTATTAATATTGTCAAAAATAAATATTTCATTCTTGTAAAATTAAATTTAGACAAAACTAAAAATTAAATTTGATAAATATTGTTTCCAGCTGTAATAATTTTAAACGGATTGGATTCAATGTGTTATATTTTTTGTTTGGCTTTGAAGAAAAATTAAAAAGCTTCTATTTTTGATCTCGCAAAAACGCAGAGACGCGACGTTTTTTCTTAACCATATAAGCCGCATGTTAGTTCATTTAAAACTAAGCTTTAAATTATCTTACATCGCTTATATGTTTTAATTCACTTTGCGTTTTAGCGACTTGCAAGAAATTTTTGGTGCTATGGAATATCTTGACTTTCAAATCAAGCTTCTACTTTTAATAATTTTGTTTTTTGTGCAAATTGCAATTCAATAAATGTCCAATAATCATTCCGATTCCGCCAAAGTAAATTAGATCGAGATGCATATCAAAAAATATTTCACTCAAAATACTGATCCAAATTAAACTCATCGAAACAACTAAAATTGACGACACTAAAAGCGACGATTTTTTCATAATTTTGATGATGGCAAATAAACCAAAAGAAGCAAAAATCAAATCAATTATTGGATTATGAATTAGTCCTAAAGGAAGAATTGTTAGAACAGGAAAAATCAAACAATGAACGAGGCAAAACGTTGCGCTTGAAATTCCCAAAATATCGTAAAATGATGTTGTTATTTTCTTCATATTTTATAGATTTGCTTAATGCAATTTAGTTGCAAATATATTACAATTTTATCAATTGCAACATTGTTGCTATAAAATTTTTAATTTAAAAAAATGAAAACCACACGTAACACTACAGCAAAGACGGCCGTTTTAGAGGTTTTTGAAAAATCTAAAACTGCGCTTTCGCACACCGAAATCCAAAAAAAATTGAACGATGTCTGCGACCGCGTCACCATTTATAGAATCCTCGACCGCTTGGTTAACGATGATATTGTGCACAAAATTTCAAACCTTGACGGAACAGTAAAATATGCCAAATGCAATCATGCTAACCAACGTGTTCACATACATAATCATGCACATTTTAGTTGCGAAAACTGTCATGAAATTACATGTCTCGAAAATGTAAAACCAAGTTATATTATGCCCCATAATTACAAAGTGAAGGAAATCAATTTTACATTATCTGGATTGTGCCCAAATTGTTTAAATTCTAACATCTAAGTTTTAGACTCGCCTAAAAATATTGTTCAGCGAATGTAATTTTTACATATATTTGTTAAAACAATAGTTGCACAATGACCAAATCTTTAGAAGAAGTAAACCAATCGGTTGCTACAGAACATAAAAAAACAGGATTCAGGAAAATATTAGCCTTTTTAGGCCCTGCATACTTAGTCAGTGTTGGTTATATGGACCCAGGGAACTGGGCCACAGATATCGCCGGCGGAAGCCAATTTGGCTACACACTTGTGTGGGTTTTATTGATGAGCAATTTAATGGCTTTGCTATTGCAGAGTTTGAGCGCTCGCCTCGGAATCGTAACGCAGCGTGATTTGGCACAAGCTTCACGTGAAACTTATTCTAAATTCATAAATTACATCTTATATTTTTTGGCAGAAATTGCCATCGCCGCCTGTGATTTGGCAGAAGTTCTAGGAATGGCAATCGGAATTAATCTTTTATTCGGAATTCCTCTACTTGAAGGTGTTTTAATAACCGTTTTGGATACTTTCCTCCTATTATTCTTGATCAACAAAGGAATTCGCAAGATGGAAGCCTTTATAATTGTTTTGGTTGCAATTATTGGCTTTTCTTTTATTTTCGAAATGATTTTTGCGCAACCTGAAGTTCCGAAAATCCTTGCCGGACTTATTCCTTCAATCCCAAATTCAGCTGCTTTATACATTGCAATCGGGATTATCGGGGCAACTGTAATGCCTCATAATCTTTACCTGCATTCTTCATTAGTGCAAACCAGAAAATTTGACCGAACTCCAGCCGGAATCAAACAAGCTTTAAAATACAACCTAATCGATTCTACAATCGCATTGAATCTCGCTTTTTTTGTAAACGCCGCTATCTTAATTCTTGCGGCCGCAACATTCCACAAAAATGGAATGTTTGAAGTTGCAGAGATTCAGGATGCACATAAATTTCTAGAACCTTTACTAGGAAACAAATGGGCGCCAATTCTCTTTGCAGTTGCCTTAATCGCTGCCGGACAAAGCTCAACGGTAACCGGAACACTTGCAGGACAAATTGTTATGGAAGGCTACCTCCATTTACGCATTCAGCCTTGGGTTCGCCGAATTATAACACGTTTAATTGCAATTGTTCCAGCCTTGATCGTGATTTATATTTATGGCGAAAGCGTAACTGGGAAATTATTAATTTTAAGCCAAGTTATTCTGAGTCTGCAACTCGGATTTGCCATCATTCCGCTTATTCATTTCGTGAGTGATAAATCAAAAATGAATGGTTTTCATATTTCTAAAATTACACAGGTTGTTTCCTGGATTATCGCCACAATCATTGTTTCTTTGAACGCAAAATTAGTCTACGACGAAATCACTTCATGGCTTGAAAGTTCAAACCATCCAACAGTTCTTTGGTTGACTGTTGTTCCACTTGCTTTTACTTTTGCTGGATTATTGTTATACATTGTTTTTAAACCTTTTATCGCAAAGGCGAAGTTAAAAACAATCAATCATTCGCCTCACAATCTAAAATTAAAATTTACGCCACAGGAAAACCACGCTGTAAAAAATATTGCTATTTCAGTAGATTTTTCAAATGCCGATGAAGCCGCACTCAACCGTGCTTTTGAACTCGGCGGAATGGATGCTAAATACACGCTTATTCACATTGTAGAAACTGTTGGCGCTTTAATGTACGGTGTGAATATACATGACCACGAAACCACTATTGATGAAAAGCTTCTTTTAGAATACAAAAAAATGCTTTCAGAAAAAGGATTCAATATTGAAACCGAACTTGGTTTTGGAAAACCCAACAACGTAATTCCAAAAATAATAAACGAAGGTAGCTTTGATATTTTAGTAATGGGAACCCACGGCCACACTGGATTAAAAGATATTCTTTTTGGCACAACCGTAGATAAATTGAGACATAAAATTTCAATACCTTTGTTAATTGTTAAATAAAGGTGCTGAGATGCAAAGGTTTTAAGATACTAAGGTTTTTTATTATAAGCCTCAAAAGCAAACTTAGAACCTTAGTATCTTAGAACCTTAGAACCTCAAAAGAAATGACCTTTTCAGAAGAAAACTACCTTAAATCGATATACCACCTAACAGCAGCTTTAGAAACTGAAGTCAGCACCAATGCTATTGCTGAAATCATGGAAACAAAAGCTTCCTCTGTAACCGACATGCTTAAAAAGCTGGCAGAGAAAGATTTAGTCAATTACAAAAAATATCAAGGCGTTTCTTTGACGGAAAACGGAAAATTAGCTGCCAAAATGATTGTTAGAAAACATCGTTTATGGGAAGTATTTTTAGTTGAAAAACTAAATTTTTCTTGGGACGAAGTTCATGATATTGCAGAGCAGTTAGAACACATCAAATCAGAACAATTGATTAATCGTTTAGATGATTTTCTAGGAAATCCCACTGAAGATCCACACGGCGACCCGATTCCGGATGCAAATGGACGAATCATTAAAATTGAAAAACAGCTTTTATCAGAATTAGAAGAAAACCAAATCGGTGTTTGTGTTGGTGTTAAAGACACTTCATCAGAATTTTTGAAATATCTGGATAAGCAAGGAATCGCTTTGGGTTCTAAAATTGAATTTCTTTCTAAAGAATCTTTCGATTTATCTGTAAAAATTAAGGTTGATGGAAGGGAATTATCTATTTCTAATAAAATTGCTTCTAATTTGTTTGTGAAGTTGGTTTAATTATAGAAAATAAAAAAAGAGCTAAAACTGTTTTAAATAGTTTTTGGCTCTTTTTTTATTCATTTTGCCTTCTAAACAATACCTTTCTCAATCATCTCGAGCATAACTGGCGATGCATTTTTAAATGTCGGTGGCTGCTCGATAATACTTCCTGCATTCTTTTTATTTACTTTGAAAGTTACATCGTTATCTGTTGTAAACAAAAGTGCCGTTAGAAACGGTTTTTTGATATAAGAGCCTAAAACCAATAAAGCTTCATCTAAAGTATGAATGCTTTCAATTTCTTCTGTTTTATAACGAGTTGTCAGAGAAATTGAGAATGTGTTATCTTCATTCAAAACCAATCTGAAATAGATGTTTTTGATTTCGGTATCGCCGATTGTTTTTGCCAAAGTCAATTTAGCGAAAGTTCCTGCTTGAATACTTTCTTTAACTCGTTCACAAAAAAGGGCAAATATTGGTTCGTACATTTTTTTAAAGGTGCTAAGGTTCTGAGATGCTGAGTGACTAAGGTTATACAATCTTTGTCTCTAATTTTAACCGCAAAGGTCGCAAAGATTTACGCAAGGTTCGCTAAGTTTTTAATTTTTCTTGCGTGCTTTGCGTAAATCTTTGCGAACTTAGCGGTTAAGAAAAAAATTATTTTCCGGTAAATTCAGCTTTTCTTTTCTCTAAAAACGCTGTTGTTCCTTCTTTAAAATCCTGTGTCCCGAAACATTTTCCGAAAGATTTTATTTCCGTATCAAATCCGTTTTTACCGTCTTCATAATTAGCATTGATTGCTTTAATTGCTTTTGCAATTGCAAAAGGAGCATTCTTGATGATTTTTTGTGCAATAACAGTTGTAAACGATAAAAGTTCCGCTTGAGGCACAACATGATTTACTAAGCCGTATTGTTTTGCTTCTTCAGCAGAAATCATAGCTGCAGTCATGATCATTTCCATTGCACGGCCTTTTCCAACTAATTGTGGCAAACGCTGTGTTCCTCCGTAACCTGGAATTAATCCTAAAGTAACTTCTGGTAATCCCATTTTTGCGTTGTCTGACGCTACTCTAAAATGACAAGCCATTGCCAGCTCTAATCCACCGCCTAATGCAAAACCGTTAACGGCTGCAATAACAGGCTTTTTAAGGTTTGCAATAAAATCAAACAACAATTCTTGGCCTTCTGCTGCAAGCTGGGCGCCTTCAACAACAGTAAAATTAGCAAATTCAGAAATATCAGCTCCTGCTACAAACGCTTTTTCTCCGCTTCCGGTCAAAATTATTACGCGAACCTCATCACTCTTGCTTAACAATTTAATGGCATTGCTCAAATCACTGATTGTTTCTTTGTTTAAAGCATTCAGTTTTGCTGGTCTGTTAATCGTAATGGTTGCAACTCTCTCCTCTATTGCAACTAAAATATTTTCATAGTTCATGACACTGATTTTATGAGTTTGTAATTGGCAAAGAAACTATAAACGTAGTTCCTTTTCCATAAGTTGATTCAAAGGTAATTGTTCCTTTATAATTTTCTATAATGTTTTTAATAATTCCGAGGCCAAGCCCCATTCCGCTGGTTTTGGTGGTGAATTTTGGCTCGAAAATTCTGCCAGTATCTTGTTTTTGAATTCCAATTCCGTTGTCTTTAACGGCGATTTCAACATTGTTGTTTCTTCTTTTTACCGTAACAACAATTGATTTTTGAAACTGACTTTCAGAAATTGCCTGAGTTGCATTTTTAACCAAATTGGTAATCACACGAATTAATTGCGTACGATCCATAGTAGAAATGATTTCTTCTTCATCACTTTCAAAAGAAATATAATCTTCATTGAAAATATCCAAAGCCAATTCAACAACCTCAACCACATTTAATGTTTCATTTTGTTGCGCCGGCATCGAAGCAAAGTTCGAAAATGCCGAAGCCACAGCCGTCATCGTATCAATCTGCTGAATTAAGGTTTCGGAGTAATCATTCATCTTTTGTTTTACGTCAGGAGCGCTTGGATCAAATTTTCTTTGGAAACTCTGCACTGTCAAACGCATTGGCGTAAGCGGATTTTTAATTTCGTGCGCGACTTGTTTCGCCATTTCGCGCCAAGCTTCTTCACGTTCGCTTTGTGCTAATTTAATTGCACTAGTTTCGAGTTTGTCAACCATTCCGTTATACGCTTTTATCAGGAAGTTGACTTCTTTGCTGTTTGCTTCCAGAACAATTTTCTCGTTTTTCTGATCCAGATTGGTCTCTTCCAAACGATCTGAAATGGTTTTAAGTGATTTTGTAATATAAGTCGAAAGGAAATACGCCAATCCAAAAGCCACAATCAACATAAAAGAATACACCTGACTTAAACGAATTAAAAACGTATTCAACTCATTATCATAATAACCATCGTCTTCTAAATAAGGAAGATTCAGAATTCCGAGTGGTTTGAATTTTTCGTCTTTAATTAAACTGTATGAAGATCGGTTTTTGACTCCGTCGATGGTTTTAATGTCTACAAATCGTTTTTCAATCGAAGAGCGAACCAATTTCAAAATATATTCCGGAATTGGCGGCGGCGCTTTATCAACGGCGAAAGACTCTTTTGAAGATTTTAATAGTTTTCCGTCAAGACTATAAATGTTGATTTCGATTTTGTGAATCTGAGCTAATTCGTGGATTTTATCTTTAAAAATCAAATCCAAATTTTGGGTTTTCAGCGGATAAGTTGTAGTCGAAAGCACATAATTGATGTGTTCTTTTACCGCATTTTCTTTTCGTTCTAAACGTTCCTGATGATATTCTTTGGCCTCGGTTTTAAACTGAATAATCGAAATCGAAGCCAATAAAAAAGATGCCACAACAATCAATACAATCATCGACAGGAAAATCCTGGTACGAAGCGATAGCATTGACATTTTGAAGTTTAGCATTTTCTTTTTGTTTTGTTTGTTTCAGGTTTAAGTTTCAGGTTCGTCGCGGTTGGCAACTTGAAACCTGAAACTTGAAACTAAAAAAACTATTTCTTCTCGCGAATACGTTTATAAAAACGGAATCCAAGCATAATTAAAACCGAAAATAAAATAATTCCGATTACGCCGAAAATCCAATTTATGGCACTTTTTAAAACTACTAAAAATACAACAGCAAATAAAATAATCGTAGCGCCTTCATTCCATAAACGCATGAAATTATTCGAATATTTCACCTCATCATTTTGCAATTGCTTAAAAATCTGATGGCATTTTCCGTGATATAAATATAAAAGGAAAACGAAACATAATTTTATGTGCATCCAAGATTGTGTAAGCCAAATATGTCCTGCATCTGTAAAAAACAGCATCCAGAAAGCAAAAATACTCGCCAAAACCGCCGACGGCCACGTAATAATATACCACAAACGGTAGGCCATTATTTTGTATTGCGCTTGCAAAATTTCTTTTTCTGGCGAAGGTTTTTCATTTGCCTCAATTTGGTACACAAACAAACGCACAATATAAAATAAACCCGCAAACCAAGTGATTACAAAAATAAGATGCAGTGATTTTAGATAGTTATAATATTCCATAAAGTCTATTTTCTTTACTCTTGCCTCTTTCTTCTATTTAGCCCATTCATTAATCCAGTTAGAAACCGTCTGGCACCATTCATCATCATCATTCAAACAAGGAATTGCCAGGAACTCTTCTCCTCCTTTTGCTTCAAAATCTTCTTTGGCGCGCATTGCGATTTCTTCCAAAGTTTCTAAACAATCTGAAACGAAAGCTGGTGTTACAACCGCCAGTTTCTTGATTCCTTTTGCCGGCATGTTATCAATTTCAACATCTGTATAAGGTTCTAACCATTTGTCTCCCGCTAAACGCGATTGAAAAGTAAGACTGTATTTATCTTCAGGAAGTCCTAATAATTTAACAACTTGTCTTGTTGTTTCGTAACATTGGTGACGGTAGCAGAATTCATGCGCCGGAGATGGTGTATTACAGCATGAACCGTCAATTTTACAATGCGATTTGGTCACATCGGTTTTACGAATATGACGTTCTGGAATTCCGTGGTAAGAAAACAATAAATGATCATAATCAAAACCAATTAAATGTTTCTGAATAGAATCCGCTAAATTCTTGATGTAATCCGGTTTGTTGTAAAAAGCTGGAACATCTGTAAATTTCATGTGAGGGAATTTCTTTTTGCGAATTTCTTCGGCCTTTACTAAAATAGTTAAAGTTGAAGCCATTGCATACTGCGGATATAGTGGAAAAAGCATTACATCTGTAACTCCTTTATCACTTAATTCCTGAAGTCCTTTTTCAATGGTCATGCTTCCGTAACGCATTGCCAAAGAAACTGGAACGTTTACAAGAGGCTGAACCTTTTTCTGCATTCTTTCAGACAATACTACTAAAGGAGAACCTTCATCCCACCAAATTTTTGCGTAAGCGTGCGCAGATTCTTCTGGTCTTTTTCTTAAAATGATTCCGCGAACTAATAATGCTCTTAATAAATACGGAACGTCGATCACGTATTTATCCATTAAAAATTCATCTAAATAAGGTTTTACATCTTTTGGTGTTGGACTTTCTGGAGATCCAAGATTTACTAATAATACGCCTTTCATATTTTTTGCTTTTGGCTTTAAGCATTAGGCTTTAAGCTTTTTATTTGTTTTTAAAATTTTGTCAAAAGTAAACGCTGTACTTTATTCGAAATATGATAATTATTACTTTTTAATTATTGTAGAATATTTAAAATCGATTCTAGTTATTCGAGAAATTTTTCACGCAGATTTACACAGATTAAAGCAGATTTTATTTGATTAATTCGTCATCCCTATAGCTATTGGGAGTGGCGAAAAAATTTAAACATTCGCATTAATCGACATCAAATACTTCTTTGGAGTTGTGGCAAACTTTTTCTTAAACGCCGCAATAAAGTGACTTCCGGTACTGTAGCCAATTTTCAATCCAACTTCGTTTACATTATACGAACCGCTGTCTAATAGTTTTCGGGCGAAATCCATTTTGTAATCGAAAAGGAAACCATAAACTGTATCGCCGTAAATTTGTTTAAAACCCATTTTGAGTTTCTTTACGTTCAAACCAATTTCGTCTGCTAGTTCCTGCAATCCTGGCGGTTCAGCCATATTCGCAATTATGATTTCTTTGGCTTTTCTGATTTTTAAAACATTGTCTTCATCAATCAAAAACGGACATTGTTCTGCATTTGGATCTTCGGTTCTATTAAAATACAAACTCAATAATTCGTATCCCTTTCCTTTGTAATAAAGGTTTTTTATAGACGGATGAAGGTTATAATGGAACAACTGACTCAGCACAATCGCCATTGACGGACTTATATTTCCTTCGTTATAATACTTTTTATCCTTATTATCAGGACTTAAAAACGTAATATAATCGGCTTCGGCAGAAAACAAAGCGTGAAATTTTTTGATCGAAACAATTACCGAAATCACCCACGAGTTTGGTGCCAATTCTAAATTAAGCGGTAATTCTTTCTGAGGGTTGTACAAAAGCAACGATTTTTCTTCCTTTAAATCCAAAGCATAAGAACCTTGATTGAATAAAAATTTAGCATTGCCTTTTATCCCGAAGTGAAACTGTATCAGACCAGTACCTATTTCATGCTGCGCATAAAATGGCTCTAAACTGTCATTTTGAAAACGGATAAGCGTAAAGTCGTCTTCAATTTTTATAACTTCTTGAGAACTCATAGCGATATTTTTTTTTAACTAAAATCAAAACTAACGCGAAATCTTATTTAGAATCACTCTAAACTAATCACTTGAAATGAGTTGATTTTGCTACAAAAATAGTCCTTTTTACTCAAAAACACCTATTTAGGTTCAAAAAAACATACAGCGACATAAAAAGTACTTTTAGCGTTATTTTTATCGATGGTATAGTAATAATTTTGTTGCACTTTTATGAAAGTGAATTTATGGAAAACAATAACGTACCGAAACACCTTTATTTTTATTCAGTTGGTCTGAGTTATAAAAAAGCTGATGCTGAGGTCAGAGGTCAATTTAGTTTGGATGCAGTTGCGAAGACTCGTTTACTGGAACAAGCTAAAAACGAAGGAATAGAAAGTTTAATAGTTACTTCAACCTGCAACAGAACCGAAATCTACGGTTTTGCAGAACATCCATTTCAATTAATAAAATTGATTTGCGATAATAGCAACGGCTCTGTTGACGCTTTTCAAAGAGTTGGTTTCGTTTACAAAAATCAGGAAGCAATCAATCACTTATTTCGTGTAGGAACTGGTTTAGACAGTCAGATTTTAGGTGATTTCGAAATTATATCCCAAATTAAAACGTCTTTTATCCATTCAAAATCTTTAGGTCTGGCGAATGCTTTTCTGGAAAGATTAGTGAATGCGGTAATTCAGGCGAGCAAAAGAATTAAAACGGAAACAGAAATTAGTTCAGGTGCTACTTCGGTTTCTTTTGCATCGGTACAATATATTTTGAAGAATGTTGAAGATATCAGCAACAAAAACATTTTACTTTTCGGAACTGGAAAAATCGGAAGAAATACTTGTGAAAATTTAGTAAAACATACTAAAAACGAACATATTACTTTAATCAACAGAACGAAAGATAAAGCAGAAAAATTAGCAGGAAAGTTAAATCTGATTGTTAAAGATTATTCTGAATTACATTTAGAGCTTCAAAAAGCTGATGTTGTAGTTGTTGCAACTGGCGCGCAAAATCCAACGGTTGACAAAGCAATTCTGAATCTTAAAAAACCGATGTTAATTTTGGATTTATCTATTCCAAAAAACGTTCATGAAAATGTTGAGGAATTGGAAGGTGTAACTTTAATTCACATGGATTATTTGTCGCAATTGACAGATGAAACTTTGGAAAACAGAAAATTACACATTCCGGCGGCTGAAGCGATCATCGAAGAAATCAAAGAAGAATTTGTAATTTGGATGAAAGGCAGAAAATTTGCCCCAACAATTAATGCCTTAAAAGAAAAATTAAACGCGATAAAAGCTTCGGAATTGGATTTTCAAAGTAAAAAAATTGCTGATTTTAATGAGGAGCAAGCTGAAATCATTAGTAATAGAATCATTCAGAAAATCACTACTCATTTTGCAAATCATTTAAAAGACGACGATACCATGGTAGACGAAAGCATCGAATGGATCGAAAAAGTCTTCAAAATAAAAGCATCTTAATTTAATATTTTACCATTAAGACATTAAGTAAATTAAGGCCAAGCTTTGTCAAGTGAATTAAGCCGAGCTATTTTATAAACACAAAGCTTAATTAACTCACTATCTTAATGGTAGAAAAAAAACAATACGTTCTATGACAAAAAGAGGTTACGTAATTGGCTTATAAAATTACAGGTTTTGCTATAAAAAGTGCACAAAGCTTTGGGACCTGGACTTTTAGAAAGTATAAATGAGAATTGCCTCCAATATGAATTAGAACAAAACGGATATGATGTAAAACAACAATTATCTGTTAAGGTTGATTATTACGATCTTGAATTTGAATCAGATTTAAGAATAGATTTACTAGTAAATGATTGTGTCGTTCTTGAATTAAAAGCAATAGAAAATTTATTACTAATTCACGAAGCCCAATTATTAACATACATGAAATTATTACAAAGACCACAAGGTTTACTAATAAATTTCAACACAACAAATATCACAAAATCAATGAAACCTCTTGGAAATGATTATTTCGCAAGATTAATAGATTAAATTTAAACCATTAAAACATTAAGAAAGTTAAGCTTAATTTTCTTAACAAAGATTGACTTAATTTTATTAATGCCCTTAATGGTAAAAAACAAAACATGGCTGAAAAAACAATCAGAATTGGAACGCGCGATAGCGAATTAGCACTTTGGCAGGCACATACTGTCGAGAAAAAACTAAACGATTTAGATTATAAAACTTCAATTGTTGCAGTTAAATCTCAAGGCGACATTATTCTGGACAAACCTCTTTACGAATTAGGAATCACCGGAATTTTCACCAAAACACTTGATATAGCTATGATCAACGGCGATATTGATATTGCGGTGCATTCTATGAAAGATGTTCCAACGGCTTTACCAAAAGGCATTGTTCAGGCTGCGGTTTTGCCAAGAGCTAATGTTTTAGACATTTTGGTTCATAAAGGAAATCCTGATTTTACAAATCCAAGTACAATTGCAACAGGAAGTTTACGTCGCCAGGCCCAATGGTTTAATAAATATCCAAATCATACCGTTGTAGATTTACGCGGAAATGTGAATACGCGTATGCAGAAGTTACAAGACAATGATTGGGACGGAGCTGTTTTCGCAGCTGCAGGTCTGGAGCGAATCAACTTAAAACCAGAAAATTACATTAATTTAGATTGGATGATTCCGGCGCCGGCTCAAGGAGCGATGCTAGTTGTAGCAATGGAAAATGACAATTATACATTGGATGCGCTTTCACTTCTAAACGATATTGAAACTGAAGTCTGTACACATATCGAACGTCAGTTTTTGAGAACGCTTGAAGGTGGATGTACAGCGCCAATCGGAGCTTTGGTAACTTATAATGAAGATGAAGATACTTTGCATTTTCAAGGTGTTTTACTTTCTATTGATGGAAAACAAAAACTCGAAATCAACAAAACCGTTGATATTTCAGAATGGAAAAAATTAGGTTTCAACTCAGCTCAGGAAATTTTGAATAATGGCGGAACCGAATTAATGCAGAAAATCAAAGAATCCCTGAAGAAATAATGGCAAATCCAGTTCAAATAGTATCAACTAAAATATTATCTCCTCTTCATAAGCAAGAACTAATGAAATATGGCGTCGAAGTAATCGAAGCCGATTTCATTAAAACTGAAAACAAAGCTTTCGAAGTAAAAGACCTCAACGAAAGTTTAATTTTTACAAGTCAAAATGCTGTTCAAAGTGTTTTATCAGATCCAAAATCGGAAGAATTAAAAAAGAAAAACGTATACTGCGTTGGACTTAAAACCAAAACTTTATTGACAGATAACGGATTTAATGTTGTGGCTTACACAGGCTATGCTGCGGATTTGGCTGAAATTATCACTTTGATTTATGGCAATGAAAGCTTCACTTTTTTCAGTGGAAATTTAAGAAGAGATACTTTGCCAGTAGCTTTACAAGAAAACGGAATTAAATTCAATGAAATTCAGGTTTATGAAACTACGCTTCAGCCTCAGAAAATAAAAGCAAATCCTGAAGCAATTTTGTTTTTTAGTCCGTCTGGAGTTAAAAGTTATCTGAAAGACAATACTATAAACAAACAAATCTGCTTTTGTATTGGCGAAACCACTGCAGAAGCTTTATCAAAAATCACAAAAAATATCATCATCGCAGATCAGCCTACAATTGAAGACGTGATCGAAGATGTAATTCAAGAATACAAATAAAAAACCTTTGCAACTTTGTCACTTTGCGACTTTGCAACTAAAATAAAAACTCATGTTAAAAAACGACCTATTTTTAAAAGCATTAAAAGGAGAAACAGTTCAGCGTCCACCAGTTTGGATGATGCGTCAGGCAGGAAGATATTTACCTGAATTTAGAGAACTTCGTGATAAATACGATTTTTTCACACGTTGCGAAACTCCAGAATTAGCAGCTGAAATCACGGTTCAGCCAATTCGAAGAATTGCTCCGGATGCCGCTATTTTATTCTCCGATATTTTAGTTGTCCCACGCGCAATGGGAATTCACGTAGAATTGAAAGATAATTTGGGTCCAATTATTCCCAATCCAATTCGTACAATGGAACAAGTGAATCAGGTTTTTGTTCCAGATGTAAATGAAACATTAGGTTATGTATTTGACGCTGTGAAATTGACTAAAGAAATGTTGAACGATGAGGTTCCGTTAATTGGTTTCGCAGGTTCGCCTTGGACAATTTTCTGTTATGCTGTTGAAGGAAAAGGTTCTAAAAGTTTTGATACTGCAAAAGGATTCTGCTTTTCAAACCCAGTTGCGGCGCATACTTTATTGCAAAAAATCACAGATACAACAATTTTATACTTAAAAGAAAAAGTAAAATCGGGAGTAAATGCCGTTCAGATTTTTGATTCTTGGGGAGGAATGCTTTCTCCTGTTGATTATCAGGAATTTTCATGGAAATATATCAACCAGATTGTTGACGCTTTAGCTGAAATTACTCCGGTTATTGTTTTCGGAAAAGGTTGTTGGTTTGCTCTTGGCGATATGGGTAAAAGTAAAGCTTCTGCATTAGGAGTTGACTGGACTTGTTCGGCTAGAAATGCTCGTTATTTGTCTGGTGGAAACATTACTTTGCAAGGAAATTTCGATCCATCAAGATTACTTTCGCCAATTCCAACTATCAAGAAAATGGTTCACGAAATGATCGACGAATTCGGAAAAGATAAATATATCGTAAATTTAGGTCACGGAATTTTACCAAATATCCCTGTAGATCACGCAAAAGCGTTTATTGACGCGGTGAAAGAATACGGGAATTAGTATGCAGTTTTCAGATTTTACTGCGACTGAAAACTGCGACTGAAAACTAAAAATCATGCTCAACAAAGGTTTAAGAGACGAAGAAAAAATTAGAATTGATAACGTTCTTAAAACGTTACGAACTCTTCTTTTTGTTCCTTATCCTTTGAATGCTTTACAAAAAACGGAAATTGAAAATCAACTCAAAGAATTCGGATTAAACCTTGAAAACTTAGTTGGTTTTTCGAATGAAGATTTAATTACTTTCTTGATTCGTCTTTCCTTTGATTGGGAACAATTAGAACAATTTGCCGATGTTTTAGTTGAATTTTCTAAAACTGAAAACTATAATTTAGATAATAAAGCTTTGGCCGTTTATCAATATATTCAGGCAGAAAGCAAAATTTTTTCTTTCGGAATCAATACTAAAATTGCTTCTCTAAAAAACAAATAAAAATGGGTTTTACAGATTGGAAAACAGACCGAATTGAAAATATTCTTCCTAAAGAGTTTTATAAACTGATTGATAAGAATAAAAAGCACATTGGAAAAACTTTCCCTGTAACGCTGGCTAATTGTGACTCACCAGAAAAAGCAGAAAATTTTATCTCCGTTAATAAAGATAAGGAAAGAAATAGCGAAGGATATTATTTCTTCGCCCGAGATATAAAAACAAATAATCTAATTGGTTATTTATGTGTAAAAAGGATCGATTATCGCATTTCAAAATGTGAATTAGGTTATTTTATTGACGAAGATTTTCAGGGAAAAGTAATTACATCCAAAATGGTTTCTGATGCACTCGATTTTTGTTTCAACAAATTGAAAATGAACAAAATTTTCATCTGTACTTCAGAAATAAACTTAGCAAGCCAACGAATTGCATTAAAACACAATTTTAAACAAGAAGGAATTTTAAGAGACGAATTTAGGAACGGTGATGGCACATTGCAAAATTCCGTTTATTTCGGATTACTAAAATCAGAATACAATTTACAATGAAAGACAAATTTTACGCATACATACAAAATTTACAAGACCAAATCTGTGCTGGATTAGAAGCTGTTGACGAAACTACAAAATTCCGTGAAGATCTTTGGAAACGTCCGGAAGGCGGCGGTGGAAGAACACGTGTTATTGAAAACGGAAATGTTTTCGAAAAAGGCGGTGTAAACATTTCAGCCGTTCACGGAAAACTTCCAGAAACGATGCAAAAGATGTTTAATGTTGGCGAAGCCGATTTTTTTGCCTGTGGATTAAGTTTGGTTTTACATCCGAAAAATCCAATGACTCCAACGGTTCACGCAAACTGGCGATATTTTGAAATGTATGACGAATCTGGAAAAGTAATCGAACAATGGTTTGGTGGCGGACAAGATTTAACGCCTTATTATCTGTTTGAAGAAGATGCGAAACACTTTCATCAAACTTGTAAAACGGCTTGCGATAAACACAATCCGGAGTTTTATCCGAAATACAAAAAACAGTGCGATTCCTATTTCTGGAATGCGCATAGAAATGAAGCTCGAGGAATTGGGGGTTTATTTTTTGATTATTGCAAAGCAAATGAATCAATGTCAATGGAAAATTGGTATAACTTTGTAACTGAGGTTGGTAATAGTTTCCTGGAGGCTTATGTTCCAATTGTAGAAAGAAGAAAAAATCTTCCTTATACTCCACAACAAAGAACTTGGCAGGAAATCCGTCGTGGCCGTTATGTGGAGTTTAATCTGGTTCACGACAAAGGAACTTTATTCGGATTAAAAACGAATGGAAGAATTGAAAGTATTTTAATGAGTTTGCCTCCGCACGTGCAATGGGTTTATGATCATCATGCAGAAGCAGGAAGTGAAGAAGAAAAATTAGTAAATGTGTTAGAAAACCCACGTGAATGGATGTAAAACTGATTTATATAGCGTTTTTTGCAGGCGTTTTTGGGTGTTTCGCTCAAAACGATTCTCTGCAAAATCCCTATTTTAAATCATATAATGATAAAATTACAGCCAGTGTTTATTATTTAGACACTTCAAATAGTTTTCAAATTACATCAGATAATCAGGATCCGAAGATATATCTTGATCTCATTCCCAATCGCAAAGAGCAAATCGGTTTTAGTTTAAATTACAAGATTATTGATATTACGATTGGTTTTGCTCCGAAATTTCTTGGCGGAAATACCGGAGACTCCCATTCTAAAAACTTTAATTTCAACACCCGTTTTTATTATAAAAAATGGATGCAGTCCTTAACTTTTATCAATCAAAAAGGGTTTTATGTCAGTGATGATAATTTTACTGCGCAAATGCCCAATATGCGAAGTACAAAAATTGGCGGATCGACTTCCTATGTTTTTAATGACAAATTCTCATTTAAAGCATTGGTAAACCAAAACGAATGGCAAACCAAAAGTTCTGGAAGTTTTATTCCGAATTTTTCTTTTTATTACACAAACATAGATCTAAATACGCCCGATACAACACCTGGAGATATTTACGTATTTACTTTAATGCCCTCATATTTTTATAATTTTGTAATAAGCGATCGCGTTTTAATTGGAGCAGGAATTGGTTTGGGTGCTGGAATCAATGATGTTGACGGAGATACCTCAGCGTTATATCAAGCCGATTTAAATTTAAAATTAGCGTATAATCAAGATCGTTTCTTTGCTTTTGCAAGTCTGAATGCGGTAACCTTTGATCAGGACGAAAAAGTAGATCCGAGATTGAACGACAATATTGTCACTTTAAAAATTTCTGCAGGTTATCGATTTAATCCACCAAAAAAGGTAAAAGAAGTATACGACAAGGCAAATGAGAAAATAGGGCTTTAAAAAGCCTTCAAAATAGCAAAAACAAGCATAAGCAGGGATTTCTAATAATTAAAAATCGTTATTATGGAAAAGACAGATGTAAAAACGACACAATTAAATCGTATGCATTCCGGAAAAGGCTTTATCGCCGCACTTGATCAAAGTGGCGGAAGCACTCCAAAAGCTTTAACACAATACGGTATACAGGAAAGCAGTTACACGAATGATCAAGAAATGTATACACTTGTTCATGAAATGCGAACAAGAATTATAAAGAGTCCTGCGTTTGATAGTCAATATATTCTCGGGGCAATTTTGTTCGAAAATACAATGGACCGCAAAATCGACGGACAATGGACGGCCGATTATTTGTGGGAGAAAAAAAATATAGTTCCGTTTTTAAAAGTAGACAAAGGCCTTGCTGATCTAAATAATGGAGTTCAAATAATGAAGCCGATTTCTAATTTAGATGAATTACTGACGCGCGCTGTAGAACGAAATGTTTTTGGAACTAAAATGCGCTCAGTAATTAAAGAAGCCAATCCAGCCGGAATTCGAGAAGTTGTTGAACAGCAATTTGCAGTTGGTTTGCAAATCTTCGAAAAAGGATTAATTCCGATTATCGAACCGGAAGTAGATATTTATAGTTCTGATAAAGAAAAATCAGAAGAAATTCTAAAAGAAGAAATCTTAAAAGCACTTAACAAACTTGATAAAAATGTAAAAGTGATGCTGAAACTTTCGATTCCAACCGTGAATAATTTCTATAGTGATTTAATGGCTGATCCGCATGTTGTGCGTGTCGTTGCGCTATCAGGAGGTTATTCCCGTGATGAGGCCAATAAAAAGCTTTCGCAAAATCAAGGATTGATTGCCAGTTTCTCAAGAGCATTATCAGAAGGACTTTCGGCCGGACAATCTGATACCGATTTTAATAACGAGTTAAGTCACACAATTAAAAATATTTACAAAGCTTCAATTACATAAAAGCTTTAGAAAATAAAACACAAAAATGAATAATTTCAGGATAAAACCTGAAACTTTAAACTTTAAACAAATTAAAATGTTCCCATTACAAAGAAACCGTCGTTTAAGAACCAATGAATCTATTCGTTCATTAGTTCGCGAAACAAGTTTAAGTCCGCAGGATTTTATGCTTCCAATGTTTGTTGCTGAAGGAAAAGACATAAAATCGGCCATTCCATCTATGCCTGGAATTTATCGTCATTCATTGGATAACACAATCAAAGAAGTTAAAGAAGCTTGGGATTTAGGAATCAAAGCGGTAAATATTTACGTAAAAGTCAGCGACAATTTAAAAGACAATAAAGGTACTGAAGCTTGGAATAAAGATGGTTTGATGCAACAAACAATCCGTGCAATTAAAGATGCTGTTCCGGAAATGATTGTAATGCCCGATGTTGCTCTTGATCCTTATTCAATTTACGGTCATGACGGAATTATCGAAAACGGCCAGTTAATCAACGACGCAACTGTTGATGCCTTAACAAGAATGAGTTTAAGCCACGCTGAAGCCGGTGCCGATTTTGTAGCGCCAAGCGACATGATGGACGGACGAGTTTTGGCAATCAGAAAAGCTTTGGAAGAAAACGGACATCACAATGTTGGCATTATGAGTTACAGTGCAAAATATGCATCTGCGTTTTACGGACCATTTCGTGATGCGTTAGATTCTGCTCCGGTAGATTCACAAAATATCCCAAAAGACAAGAAGACATACCAAATGGATTATGCCAACAGAATTGAAGGAATTCGTGAAGCATTATTAGACGTTGAAGAAGGTGCAGACATCGTAATGGTGAAACCGGGAATGGCTTATTTAGACATCGTTCGTGAGGTAAAAAATGCCGTTCACGTGCCGGTTGCGGTTTACCAAGTATCTGGTGAGTACGCAATGGTAAAGGCCGCAGCAGAAAGAGGGTGGCTTGATCATGACAAAATTATGATAGAGCAACTTTATTGCATTAAGCGTGCGGGGGCTAGTATCATCTCCACTTATTTTGCAAAAGAAGCTGCAGTAATTTTAAATAAATAAAATGAAAAAAGCAGTATTCTTAGCCGCCGTTTTAGCATTTGCTTCATGCAAAAAAGAGAGTCAGGAACCTTTCGGAAAATCATCTGAAAGTACAACAGAAACTTCTTCCGAAGGCGAATCGGCGAAAGCCCAAACTCCAGTTGATTTAGGAAAAGAAATTTTTGAAGGAAGAGGAAATTGTACTTCTTGCCATCAACCTGATCAAAAAGTTATTGGACCAAGTATTCAGGAAATAGCAAAAATCTACAAAGACAAAAAAGGTGACATCTCCACTTTCTTAAAAGGAAACGCAGATCCAATTGTTGATCCGAGTCAGTTTGCAGTAATGCAGACTAATTTTGCAGTAACCAAAGAAATGTCTGATGAGGAATTAAAAGCTATAGAAGCTTATATTTATAGCTATTCAAAATAACTTGATCTTATCATAAAATAAAAAACGGCGCTTATTATAGCGTCGTTTTTTATTTATACAGTTTTCGCAAAAATTAAATCTTGAAGTTAATTAATCCTGATGACATACTGTTGTCACAACTCAGATTTAATTTTGGGTCATTAAACAATAAATTTAAACATAATGTACAATCAAGAATTCAACGTAATCGGGATTTCAATTAGAACAACAAATGAAAATGGGCAATCAGCAAAAGATATTCCGGCACTTTGGAATACTTTTATATCAGAAAGTATCGCAGAAAAAATTCCAAACAAAATTTCACAGGATATCATTTGCATTTATACAGATTACGAAAAGGATCACACTAGACCTTATACCACAATTTTAGGCTATGTGGTAGACAATCTGAATAGTATTCCGGAAGGAATGACAGGAATAACAATTCCAAATTCTAATTATAAAAAATTCACACCAAAAGGGAATTTGGCCGATGGAATTGTCTATAACGAATGGCTAAAAATATGGGAATTAAATCTGGAACGAACTTTTACAAGTGATTTTGAAGTTTATGGCGCAAAAGCTCAAAATCCAGAAAATGCTGAGGTTGACATTTATATTGCTATTAAATAAAAAAAAACGGCGCTTATTCAGCGCCGTTTTAATATTTATAAGATTACCAGATTTTAACTCTTTTCTCTGGTTCAAGATACATAGCATCTCCTGGTTTAATTCCGAAAGCTTGGTAAAAAGCATCTAAGTTTTTAATAGGCACAACCGCTCTGTACATTCCTGGAGAGTGCGGATCTGTTTTAACTTGGCTCTTAATTGCTTCATCTCTAGATTTTGTTCTCCAAACAGTAGCCCAAGAAATAAAGAAACGCTGTTCTGGAGTAAATCCGTCAATTAATCCTGGATTTCCATTTGCTTTCAAATACAATTGTAAACCATCGTAAGCAGCATTTGTTCCTCCTAAATCTCCAATGTTTTCACCCAAAGTAAATTTACCATCAACGTGAATTCCTGGCAATGGCTCTAAAGCACTGTATTGCGCAGCAAGATCTCCTCCAAGAGCAGTAAATTGCTTTAAATCATCAGCTGTCCACCAGTCAACTAAATTTCCATCTGCATTGTAACGAGCACCAGAATCATCAAAACCGTGAGAGATTTCGTGACCGATAACTGCTCCAATTCCACCATAATTTACAGCAGCATCAGCTTGGTAATTGTAGAAAGGTGGCTGTAAAATCGCCGCTGGGAAAACAATCTCGTTATAAGATGGGTTGAAATAAGCATTAACTGTTTGCGGAGACATACCCCACTCTGTTTTATCAACAGGTTTTCCAAGTTTAGCTAAATTGTCAGCATAAGCCCATTTTGAAATATTTTTCATATTATCAAAATAAGTTCCACCTTCTTTAACATCTTTAAGCTCTAATTTTGAATAATCTTTCCATTTATCTGGATATCCAATTTTAACCGTTAATTTTTTTAATTTTTCAATCGCTTTAACTTTAGTTTCAGCAGACATCCAAGGCAACGCATTGATTCTGTTTTCATAAGCCAACATTACATTAGCAATCATGTCTTTTGCTTTTGCTTTTGCTTCAGCAGGGAATAATTTCTCTACGTAAAGTTTTCCTAAAGCTTCTCCCGTTGAGGTATTGATAACCTGTAAGGCAACTTCTTCGCGCGGACGCTGTTTTAAAGCTCCAGTTAATGTTTTACCATAGAAATCAAAGTTTGCATTTTCGATATCTGTAGTCAAAGTCGAAGCCGCTCTGTTTAATAAAGACCATTTTAAGTATTCTTTCCAAGCGTCAACTTTCTTTTCAGTAAAAGTTTTTTCTAAAGCGATCATGTAACGAGGCTGTGCCACATTTACAGTATCTAATTTTGCCATTCCAATTCCTGTGAAATATTTTTCCCATTGAATTGATGGTGTATTCTTTTTCAAATCAGCAACAGCTGTTGGATTGTATTGTTTTCTTCTGTCTCTTCTTTCAACACGATCCAATCTTGGCGCAGACATTTCAACCTCCAAAGCCAAAATTTGTTTTGCACTTTCTTTTGCTTTAGCAGGAGATTCTCCAATGTACTGCATCATACGAGCAACGTGAACTTCGTATTTTTCACGTTTTTCTTTGGAATCTTTATCATCAGAATTGTAGTAATCTTTATCAGATAATCCAAGAGTTCCAGGTCCTAAAGTAACAGAGTTTTTATTACTGTTTTTAGCATCTGCACTAACATAAACTCCAAAGAAACCTGATCCGCCAGAAAGCTGCATTTCAGTGATATAGTTTTGAAGATCTGCAACATTTTTAATGGCATCGATTTTCTTCAAATAAGGCTGAAGTTGTGTAACTCCTCTTTTATTTCTTCCAACAGTATCCATGATAGTGTTAAATAAAGCGATTGCTTTACCTTGGTCAGTATTTGATTTATACTTCGGATTTTTCGAAGCTTCTTTCAAAATAGCAAGCGAATTCTCGTCTGTCTTTTGACGCAATTCATTAAAACTTCCCCATGAATTTCTATCACTAGGAATTTCAGTTTTGTCTAACCAAGCTCCGTTTACATAACGAAAAAAGTCCTGGCTTGGACTTACTTTAGTATCCATATTGGCAATATTGATACCTGGTTCTTTTGGTTTTGCATCTTGAGCTTGAACTGCTGTTATCGTTAACATTGCAGAAACTACACAAAACATTGGTTTAGTAAGCTTTTTAATCATTATAATTTATTGTTTTAGTATATATACAAACATATTGTTATTATTTTGAATACTATGTTAAAATTTTCCAATAATTAAAACTCTTCTTTAATATTAAATCTCCGAATAGAATACAGCTAAAAATTTCATTAATAATTTGTGAGATTTATACTCAATTTTTGAAATTGTTTTTGGAATATTTGTCAAAAGAAAAATCATCAAAGTGAAAGCAAAAATTCAAAATGCAGTTTCGGGAAAAGTTGACGCAATTGGACTTCCAATTTTAGCTTTATGCTGGGTAAGTTTTGGTTGGGGAACAACCTGGCTTGCATCAAAAGAAGGTGTAAAACATATGCCAGCACTTCAACTGGCCATGATTCGTCAGTTTTTAGCCGGACTAATCTATGTTGGTTATTTTATTCTGAAAAAAGAACCCTGGCCAAAAGGCAAACAATGGGGAACCATTTTAATTCTTGCCTTCTTGAATTTTGTTTGCAGCAATGGTTTGAGTACTTGGGGCGTGAAATACATCAGCAGCGGACTTGGCGCAATAATCAGTGCTATTTTTCCAATTTGGATTATCATTATTAATTTTTTCAATGGTGAGAAAGTTGCAAAACTAGCCATAACAGGAATTCTAATCAGTTTTGGTGGCATCTGTATTATTTTCATTGATCATTTGACTGACTTTTTCAAACCAGATTTTCAATTCGGAATCCTTTTGACTATTATTTCAACCATTACATGGGCGTTTGGAATTTTGTTTATCAAGAAGAAAGCAGCGAGTTTTAATCCTTATTTCAGTTTAGGTCTTCAAATGCTAATTTCAAGTTTCATTCTTTACGGAATTACTGAGCCTTTAGAGATGAATATTTCGCTTGCCGAAATTCCACCCACTTCATGGTGGGCAATTGGCTATCTGGTAATCATTGGTTCTGTATTAACTTTTATTGCTTTCATATATACCCTGCAGCATCTTCCAACCGAAATCAGCAGTATTTATGTTTACATTAATCCAATTGTAGCTATGGTTTTAGGCTTCTTAATTTTTGGAGAAATGCTGACACAAGCCATAATTATTGGTAGTGTGGTTACTTTGTCAGGAATATATCTGGTGAATAAATCCATCCGAAAAAACAAAGCTTAAATGAAATTCTAATAAGCTGTTAAAAAGCTTTAAGAGTAAGTATTTTAAAATGCTCTTTTCGTATTTTTGCGCCAAATTATTTTTATGAAATCGCTTCTATACAAATACCGCAAATTCTTTATTGTTTTAATTGTATTTTCGGTTGTTACGATATCGTTATTTTATTCGGCTTTAAAACCACAAAAAACACTTCCAATTTACAATCCTTCTGATGTAAATCCAGAATTAGTTGACAGTACGATTCAATATAAAAGCAAATATCACACAATTGCTGATTTTTCGTTCGTAAACCAAAATGGCGATACGATTACTCAAAAAAATTACGAAGGAAAAATCTATGTTGCCGATTTCTTTTTTACAACTTGCGGTTCTATATGTCCAAAAATGTCAACCAATCTTGTTGATGTTCAAAAAGCAGTTTTAAACAATCCAAAAGTAATGCTGCTTTCACACACGGTATTTCCAGAAGTCGACAGTGTTTCGGTTTTAAAAGAATATGCGATAAAATATGGTGTTGTAGACAGCAAATGGAATTTGGTTACGGGCGATAAAAAAGAGATTTACACTATGGCCAGAAAATCATATTTGGCAGTTAAACTTGGACGACCAGATCAACTTTATGATATGGTTCATACTGAAAATTTCGTTTTGGTTGATCAAAAAAGACGTGTTCGCGGTTTCTATGACGGAACTAACAAAGAGGAAATCAAACGTCTTTTAGAAGACATTGATTTCTTATGTAAAGAGTAAATCCCTTATTTTTAGAAAGATTTAGCATATTCAAAAGTGTTAAATGCCTTGAAATAAAGAATTATTGCCTACTTTTGCAATCTAAACTCAATCTAAATAAGCTTGCAAAATACAATTCACACTCTGAAAAAAGGCGAGAAAGCCATTATCAAAGATTTTGATATCGATCTTATTCCTCTAAAGTTGTTAGAAATGGGTTGTTTGCCGGGCAGCTTCGTTGAATTGCTTCAAATTGCTCCTTTTGGAGATCCATTATATTTAGACATTAACGGTTCGCACGTTGCGATTCGTATCGAAACAGCTCGTGAAATTGAAGTTGAACTTATCAAAAGCAATTTATAATGAGTGTTCAAAATATTAATGTTGCCCTTATCGGAAATCCAAATACGGGAAAAACCTCGGTTTTCAATCAACTGACTGGTTTAAATCAGCAAGTTGGGAATTATCCCGGAATTACGGTTGAGAAAAAAATGGGATTTTGCAAACTTCCCCATAACATCAAAGCCAATATTTTAGACTTACCAGGAACGTATAGTTTGAATGCCAGTTCAATGGACGAAAGCGTAGTAATTGAACTTTTGCTAAATAAAAACGACAAATTATATCCGGATGTTGCCGTTGTGGTGACAGATGTCGAAAATCTGAAAAGAAATTTACTGATTTACACTCAAATAAAAGACCTTGAAATTCCAACCATTTTAGTGATAAACATGTCCGATCGTATGGAAAGAAAAGGAATTTCATTAGATATTCCGTTTTTAGAAGAAAAATTAAAAACTAAAATTGCTCTGGTAAGTTCCCGAAAAGGTTTAGGAATTGATGCTTTAAAGGAATTAATTGTTTCATACAAAACCATTCCGCATGAACCTTGTCTTAACGCTTCGGTAATTGACGTAGAATATTTCAAAAAACTGCAACACGCATTTCCTAATCAATTGTTGTACAAACTGTGGCTTGTAATTACACAGGATGTCAATTTTTCTAATTTGGACAGAAATGAAATCAGAAGCACTTTTACCAAATCACATTCTGAATTAAAACGTCTTCAGCAAAAAGAAACTATCAAACGTTATCAATTTATCAACGACGTTTTGAAAGAAGGATTAAAAATCGATGCATCGATGGCAAAAGACATTCGTGCAAAACTGGATCGTGTTTTAACACATAAGGTTTGGGGCTACCTTATTTTCTTTGCGATTTTATTTTTGATTTTTCAATCGATATTCAGCTGGTCAACAATTCCTATGGATTTCATTGACAGCACTTTTGCATCTTTTAGCGCTTGGGCTGCCGAAACATTACCAAGTGGCATTTTAACCGATTTACTTTCGCAGGGAATTATTCCGGGAATTGGTGGCGTGATTATTTTTATTCCTCAAATTGCCTTTTTATTCTTGTTCATTTCAATTTTGGAAGAAAGCGGTTATATGAGCCGTGTTGTTTTTTTAATGGATAAAATAATGCGCAAATTCGGGCTTTCAGGAAAAAGTGTTGTGCCTTTGATTTCAGGAACTGCCTGTGCAATTCCGGCAATTATGGCAACCCGAAATATTGAAAACTGGAAAGAACGATTAATTACAATCTTGGTAACACCATTTACAACTTGTTCGGCAAGATTACCTGTTTATGCTATTATTATTTCGCTGGTAATTCCGAGTACACGTGTTTTTGGAATATTGAATCTTCAGGGATTAACCTTAATGTTTCTCTATATTCTTGGATTTGCAACTGCAATTCTATCCGCTTATATTTTGAATAAGGTTTTAAAATTAGAATCAAAAACGTATTTCGTAATCGAAATGCCAAGTTATAAATTGCCTCTTTTTAAAAATGTCGGAATCAATGTTGTGGAGAAAACCAAAGCATTTATTGTTGGCGCCGGTAAAATCATTTTAGCCATTTCTGTTATTTTATGGTTCTTGGCTTCGTACGGTCCTGGAAAAGATTTTAATGAAGCCGAAAGCATTGTAAAAGAAAAATTTGCAGAAACTACACTAAACGAAGTTCAGTTTGAAAATGAAGTAGCTTCACAAAAACTAGAAAACTCTTATATCGGATTAATGGGAAGAGCAATCGAGCCGGCAATTGCACCTTTAGGCTACGATTGGAAAATTGGGATTGCATTAATCAGTTCATTTGCAGCGAGAGAAGTTTTTGTTGGAACACTTGCCACCATTTACAGCGTTGGAGATACGGATAACGAATCGACTATAAAAAGCAAAATGCAACAGGAAATTCATCCAGAAACAGGTCAAAAAGTATTTAATTTTGCAACCGGAATTTCATTATTGCTGTTTTATGCCTTCGCAATGCAATGTGCCAGTACATTAGCCATTACAAAAAAAGAAACCAACTCGTGGAAATGGCCGGCAATGCAACTGGTATTTATGAGTGGACTTGCCTATTTTACTGCGTTAATCGCTTATCAACTATTAAAATAAAGCGTCATGTTTCAAGAAATTATAGCTTTCGCGATATTAGGATTTGCCGTTGCGTTTCTGATTAAGAAATTCTTCTGGAAATCTAAAAAGAAAAAAGACTGCGGTGATGGAAATTGTGGGTGTTCTTAAAAAAAGATACTGACATTCTAGAGAAATTTCAAAAAAGCTTCACGAGATTAAAATTCTTTGCGAAGCTTTTTATTTTTTCAAAAAACTTTTCTAAAAGAAAAATGTCTTATTTTAATGATTTTAAAGCTTTTATTGCGCATTTATTAGGAATGGTAAATTTATTTTTACATCAATAAAACTACATTAAAAATGACAAACTTTGAAAAAGAAGAAATTGTAAGAGACAACAGAGTTGCTAGATTATTATGGTTTTCTTTTGGATTTTTATGCGCTTTCGCAATAATGTGCCTTTTAAAATTCAAATAACAAATCAACATTAAACCTTTTTGCAACTATAATAGAATATCTCATTTAAAACAAAAAAGCAATTTCAGAATTTGAAGTTGCTTTTTTGTTTATTTGAAACGAATTGTCTGTCGAAAACTATTTCACTCCTTCCCACTCGGCATAAAATTGAGCTAGAAATGTTTCCATAAAATGATGTCTTTGAGCTGCAATTTCTTTGCCTTTCTCGGTATTCATTTTATCCTTCAAAAGCAAAAGCTTTTCGTAGAAGTGATTAATAGTTGGAGCATTGTTCTTTTTATACTCTTCTTTCGTCATGTTTGTTATTGGAGCAATTTCAGGATCATATAAAGCTCTGTTTTTAAATCCACCATAATTAAACGCTCTCGCAACGCCAATAGCGCCTATTGCATCCAAACGATCCGCATCCTGAACAATATCCAATTCGACAGAAGTAAACTTCTTTTCAAAATTTCCGCCTTTATAAGAGATATTTTCAATAATATTTACAACATGCTGAATGATGTCTTCTGAAACATTTTCTGTTTCTAAAAACGCACGTGCTGTCTTTGGGCCAATTGTTTCGTCTCCGTTATGGAATTTGCTATCAGCAATATCATGCAACAATGCACCAAGCTGCACAATCGTAATATCACAATCTGTATCTTTTGCAATTAGTAAAGCATTTTTATAAACGCGTTCAATATGAAACCAATCATGTCCGCCTTCAGCATCGTTTAATTTTTCTTTTACAAAAGCAATTGTTTTGTTTATTAAGGATGTATTCATAAGTGCATTTTGAAATTTTTGAGTCCTTTTAAAGCCTTCTGTTTTATTCGAGATTAAACTGCTTTAATCAGATCTTAATCGGTATTTTATAAAAAATGTTGATTGCAAAAAGCTGGTAAGCCTCTAACAATCAACATGTATTTATGTTTTATTTTAAATCGCAACTTTGTTGCGATTTAAAAAATCTACATTAAAAACTTTTAAAATTAAAGTCTAGCTGGCTCTACCCATTTGAAGATATGACCTTCAGCAGGAATTACCAATCTTTCAGAAATTCTAGCCATACGACTTGGTAATTTCATCAAATAATCACGTGCTTTTTCGGCTTCATCTGTCAAATTAGAAATTTTATCAATTTCCCATTTAGTGATCAACTTTTGCATAATGTCAACGTAATCATTTGCAGTGTAAACACCAATACGTTGCGCTGAATCTGAAAACTGCTCAAAGGCAGAACTGATCTTTTGACCAGATTCTCTTAAAAAGTGAGCCGGCATCACGATTTTTTGCTTCATCATGTATTGAAAAGCAAGCATCATTTCACTTGGATCAACCTGAAAAATTCTAGTAACAAACTCGCTGTATGCATGATGATGACGCATTTCGTCGCCTGCAATCATTTTACACATTTTAGACAACTTGTTATCTCCAAATTTCTTAGCCATCTGTGCTACTCTATTGTGGGATACGTAAGTTGCTAATTCCTGAAAACTAGTGTACACAAAATTTTTGTATGGGTCAGTTCCAGTTCCAATATCAAACCCATCGTTGATTAAGTGCTGTGTTGTCATTTCGATTTCACGCATATTCACACGACCAGACAAATACAAGTATTTATTTAAAAGATCTCCGTGGCGATTTTCCTCTCCAGTCCATTGTCTGATCCATTTTGACCATCCATTTCCGCCGTTTTCAATCTGATCTATTCCTTCTACATCCATTAACCACGATTCATACGTAGGCAAAGCTTCCTCAGTGATGGTATCACCAACAAGCGTAACCCAGAAATCATATGGTAATTCTTTAGCAATTTCACGCAATTCTTTAACCTCTTCAAAGAAATTTTCTCCTTCAGAATTAGGCAAGAAATCTGACGGCTGCCAAATTTTTTCCACTGGAATTAAATACTGTTCAACGAAGCTATCCACGTTTTTTTCCAAAAAATGCATTACTTCTAATCTAATGTTTTTTATAGACATTACTTATTTTTGATTTGGGATTTAAGTTTCAGCACTTTGGCTAAAAACAAAAATCTATTTATACTCGTTTACTCCTTCTACTACGGCCTTTTCTGTCAAAGCCATTAATTCCGCAAAATCATAATCTTTTACCGCCATTGCTTTGTGAGCTGTAAAAGTTAGATTATTTCCTAAACCAACAGGAAACATTCCATAGCGAACCATTTTCCATGAATTATTGATACTCACCGGCACAACATAAGCTGATGGTGCATATTTACATAAGATTTTTAAACCGCTTTGGGCAAATTCTTTAGGCTTTCCAGTCTTGCTGCGGGTTCCTTCCGGAAAAATAACTGCAGATCTGGTATTTTTTTCGATATATTCAGACAAGCCTTTGATTACAGGAATCGCTTGTTTAGGGTCTTTACGGTCAATAAGCACCGATCCACCATGTTTCAAATTGAAAGAAACACTTGGGATTCCGCTTCCTAACTCTTTCTTACTTACAAATTTACAATGAAAACGTCTAAAGTACCAAATCATTGTGACGATATCGTACATACTTTGGTGATTAGCAACAAAAATGATTGGAACTCCTGTCGGAATACCCTCTACTCCTGTAACTTTATATGTTGTTCCAACAAGATTTGTACATCTTAAAAGGCAAAGATTCAAATAATCGACACTTTTTTTGTGTGCCTGATATCCAAAAACATTTAAGCAAATCCATTGTATCGGATGAAAAACCACCAAACACAATCCAAAACATAAATAGTAAATAACAGATATTGGGTACGAAATTATCTTTTGCATGCCTGAAAAATTAATTGCCAAAAGTAGTAAATATATTTTTAGCCTTATAAAAATTGAAAACAATAACTGTTTTTCTCGTTTAATTGTACCTTTGCGGTAAAATTTGCAAATTTTTTCTGAACTAAATGAGCTTTACTTACCCTAAGAATGAACGCTTAAAAAGCAAAACGACAATTGGATTACTATTTTCTGAAGGAAAATCGGTGTCAAAATATCCACTTCGTTTGGTTTATCGTGAAGCGCAAGAAAATTCAGAAGAAAAAATCAAACTTGGCGTTTCGGTTTCTAAAAAATATTTCAAGAAAGCCGTTGACCGAAATTACTTCAAAAGAGTGCTGCGAGAAACCTATCGATTAAACAAACATTTGCTTTTAGATCAACTCGATCAGCCGTATTCGATTATGTTTTTTTATCAGACAAAAGACAAATTATCTTACCAGGAAATCAATACCAAAACGATTCAGTTGTTTGAGAAATTTTTACAGCAAGTCAATAAAACCTCAGATTCTGAAAACAAACCAGAATCACAGAGCCCCTTATAATCAATCAGTTTGAAATGCTCGATTGAGATTAGTCTGTCCGAATAATCGTAATTGATGATTTATTCTTATTTTAGTACTTTATAATTTAAGATATTTCACAATTATGTATCCATATTTCAAAAAGAAATTCATTATACCGACCGTTGCGGCAGGGCTTTTATTTGTTGGAACCAGTTTCAAAGAAGACTTTTTTGAAATTGCGAAACAAATAGAAATCTTCACAACATTGTTCAAAGCTGTAAACACAAATTATGTTGATGAAACCAATCCTGGCGACTTGATGGATAAAGCCATTAAAAGCATGTTGGGAAGTTTGGATCCTTACACAGTTTACTTTAACGAACAGGATGTTGTGAATTTCAAAATCAACAATACTGGAGAATATACCGGAATTGGTGCTTTGATTTCCAGAAAAAAAGACCGTTTGATTGTTCGCGAACCGTATAAAAATTATCCTGCAGACAAAGCGGGACTAAAAGCGGGCGACGAAATTATTCAGATTGGCGATGTTTTGATAGCCGATTATAAAGATGATGCTTCGCAATTAATGAAGGGAACCAAGAATACAAAAATCCAGATCAAATACCTTCGCCAAGGAAAAACCAATACAACAGAATTGATTTTGGATGAAGTTGATATTAAATCGGTTCCGTTTTACGGGAAAATTGATGATAAAACAGGTTACATTGTTCTTTCTCACTTTAGCCGAAAAGCTGCAGCTGAAGTAAAAGACGCTTTGGAAAAATTAAAAGCAGACGGAGCAACTCAAATTGTATTAGATTTAAGAGGAAATCCGGGAGGTTTATTGAACGAAGCGATTGATATATGTAATTTATTTGTTCCGAAAAACGAAGTAATTGTTACAACAAAATCAAGAATTGAAAAACACAATAATACTTATAAAACGACCAAAGAACCTGTTGATACTGAAATTCCATTAGCGATTTTGGTCAATGGAAGAAGTGCATCGGCATCTGAAATTGTTTCCGGAGCATTACAGGATTTGGACCGTGCTGTGATTTTAGGAAGCCGCAGTTTTGGTAAAGGTTTGGTTCAGCGTTCAGTTGACCTGACTTACGGAACACAACTTAAAGTTACTATTTCCCGCTACTACACTCCTTCAGGACGTTGTATTCAGGCATTAGATTATGCACATAAAGACAAAAATGGTGTAGCTCAACGAACGGAAGCAAAAAACTTTAACGCTTTTAAAACCAGAAAAGGAAGAACGGTTTATGATGGCGGCGGTGTTTTGCCTGACATTGAATTGGAAGAAACTAAAATGAGTCCGATTACAAGTGCATTATTAAAAAACGACGGTATTTTCGACTATGCAACTACTTATTATTATAAAAATCCAAACTTAGGAGAGAAAATTCCGGTTCTTACTGATGCTGACTACGCAGGTTTCAAACAATATTTAAAAACCAATAAAATCAGTTTTGACACCGAAACTGAAGTTGCGTTGAAAAATACGCTAGCAGCAGCAAAAAACGAAAAAATCGATGAAACAATTGCTCCGGAATATCAGCAATTGCTAGTTGCATTGGAAAAAAGCGAAAACACTTTACTGGATAAAAATCAAAAAGAAATCAGAAATTTAATTCAGGAAGAACTCATCAAAAGATATCAATATCAAGAAGGCCTTTATCAATTTTACCTTAAAAACAATTCAGAAATTAAGAAAGCGGTTAGCGTTTTAAATAATCAAACTGAGTACAAAACGATTTTAAAAATGTAAAAATGAAATGAAAATTTGTTTAGCCCTATTTCTGTTTATTATTTACAATTTATCGGCACAGCAAAAACCTATTGAAACCATTTATTTTGAGTTTGACAAATACGATCTAACTCCTTTACAAACCGAAGTTGTAACTAATTTCATTAAAAGCATTGACACGGCAAAAGTCGAGTCAATACAAATCTACGGATACTGCGATGATCGCGGTACAGACGAATATAATTTTAGATTATCGAACAATCGTGCCAATACGATTCAGAATCTGTTGACATCTGCGGGATTCAATCAAAGCAAAATTGTGATTCTGGAAGGAAAAGGCCGTATTGTAGTCCGACCTGATACTATCGAAAATCTTCATGAAACCCGCACCCGAAATCGGCGGGTTGATTTGATAGTAGTAAAACGAAACAGTTTTGGAAAAGGCATTCATACTTCTTTTAAAGAAAATTTAAAAGTTGGTGACAAAATCTATTTAGAAAGTATACTATTCGACATTGGAAGTTCAGTATTAACCTCAACTTCAAAAAAAGAATTGGACAAAATTGCTGAAAAATTGCTTCGGCAAAAAAGTATACAATTTGAAATAAGAGGTCACGTTTGCTGCACACCCGATTTGTACGAAGACGGAATCGACAAAGCCACCAAAGAAAGAAGACTTTCCTGGAACCGCGCCAAAACGGTTTTTAATTATCTAAGCTCTAAAAAAGTATCTAAAAACCGAATGACCTATCAAGGTTGCGGTAATAAATATCCGCTAGGAAAAGGAGATAAATATGACCGCAGAGTTGAGTTTTTGATTACGAAGATATAAATCATTTAATTAAAAAAGAACTTCATTTTACTTAAAGTAATACTTCAAAAAAAACTGTTATTAAATTATTTTTTAGACAATTATGAAATCATTTTAGCACAAAAAAATTTTAATGCAAAATAGTTGCAATAATTTTTTTATGCTAAAATTCTTAACCACGAATCATTTCAATATGTGGAATTTCATCCTCTAAGTACATTTCGCTGGTTTGGACAAAACCATGACTTTCGTAAAATTTTTTAAGATAAAGCTGAGCCCCAATCGTAATCTGATCTTTACCAAAATTCTGTTTTATGGCAGCAATTGACTCACGCATTAAATCATGTCCCCACTTTCTATCTCGATAATTTGCATGGACAACTACTCGTCCTATCGAAGCATTATCAAAACTGACTCCAGCATCAAATAAACGCGTGTAAGCAACAATTTTGCCATCAAATTCACCAATTAAATGCAAACCTTTCTTGTCTTTGCCGTCAAGGTCCAAATAAACGCAGTTTTGTTCCACTACAAAGATTTCACTTCGCAGTTTCAGTAAATCATATAACTCATGCACCGTTAATGCCTCAAACGGCTTTATTTTCCATTTTAACTCCATTCTTTATGTCGTTTGTTGTTTGGGTTGTTCTTTATTTTTAATATTCGCAAAATTACACCAAATAGAAATCCCGACTACAATTTGCAATCGGGATTCTATTATTTAATCGAAAGTAAATAACTACTTTTTCTTCATCACGATTTCCATGCTTTTATATTCGGCACCATTTTTTGTGTCAAACATCTCCATTTTACGAGTTGTAGCGTCTACAATTGTGTATAGTTCTCGATAAGGCGCTTTTTTGCCTGTCACCGGATTAACAACTTCTCCTTTAAGTTCTATTGATTTTGAGCTTTCATCATATTTACCAACTGCCACCATCATTCCGGTTCCCATATTATCGATAAAAGTATTGGTATATTCTTTACTGGCGTTATTATAGGCTAATGTTCCTTTTCCTTCAAACGGAGACCCCATAATTGTTCCTTTATAATCAGTTTCCTGATAACGTCCACCAAGAACCATTTTCACATTTGCTGTAGCGCTTGCTTTTTCAGGTTTCCCATTTGGTTCATACCAAAAAGTCATATCACAAGTCCATGTTCCAACTTCATCCGTCATTAATTTGTGAGGTTCTCCTGGAGTTGCATACGCTTGCCATGCTTTTACTTGTGTTGCAGAATCGACAGGTGCTTCAGCTTCAGTAATTGGTTCTTCGGTTTTAATACTGTCTGAATCTTTTGTTGTTACTGTTTCTGTTTTTACCTCTTTTTTACAAGAAATAAAACTTAATATCAATACTACTAATATTCCGGCTACATTTTTCATAAGTATTTGTTTTTATGTTTGTTACAAACAAATTTAATGAAAATGTTTTGAAGTTTAACGTTTCAAATCAACCGCAAGGTACGCAAAAAATTACGCAAGGATCGCAAAGGTTTTTATTCCCTACTTTTATAAAATTTCGCGTGCTTTGCGTAATTCTTTGCGCACCTTGCGGTTAAAACCCTACTTTTTATCAATCTTAACTGATTTAATAATCGCTTCTAAGTCCAACATTAAATCACGTTCCTGATTGGAAGGCGAATAACAAAAGCCTTCAATCACTAAAATCCGATTATATTTTTCATCAATAATTGCGTAGTTAATAAAAGGTCCAGCCATAAAATCATTTCTCATTTCCCAACTTCCTTTCGTTTCATATGCTTTTTTTCCGTCCAAAAATGTTGATGTAAAATAAGGCGCATAAGCTTCACCAGTTATCATTCGGGTATTTGGTTCTCTGCCTTTAATGTATGCGCCAACAGAATCACGCATTTTTATAATATCACCAACAATATTTGATTTATTAAAGGATCGAAGCGGAACCTGATACACAAGCAAACTTGTATTACCACTTATAATATTGTTTTTAAGCCAAATAAAATTCTTTTTATGAAGCATGTATTCATAACCAACTGGAATTTCAAGCGTGGCATGGAATTTATTTTTGATAATAGCCTGATTTAGTAATGATTTGCTATTGTCCTGCTGAATTTTTTCGATTTCTGCATCACGGATGATTTTAATCATTTGAGCCGAATTGAGTTCAATGCTGCAAATAATATCGTCTACTGATTTTCCGTAAATGCGAAAAGTATTGTGTGGAAGTTTTTTGCTTCGAATGATTTCGAACTTGTCGGTTGTTGCTTTTTTTACCACAATTATGCTTCTGCTGTCTGTAACAAAGCCTTCAAGCAAGCGTGCTGGATATTGATTGATTGTAAAAAGAGGCTCTTCTTGAGTCAGGCCCCAAACAGGCGAAGCAAATTTATTTCTGATGGTGTCGCCAACCTCTCCGTACCACAACTGATCATCGATAATAACCGAAATTGTGTTTGTTTTGCCAGAGACTGGTTGCGATTGTTTATCGTTTTTAAGACATGAGATCAATAAAAACGGCACTAATAGAAATAAAAAAAGGGTTTTATTCATTTTTTTAATTTATGAAATAAAACCCAAATTTAGATGATTTTTTTATTATCCGTTTATTTTAAGTTTCATTCCGGGTTTAATATCTCCATCTTTAATACCATTCCATTTTTTAATATCTGAAATCGTAACTCCAGGATATTTTTTAGAAATGCTGTAAAGAGAATCTCCTTTTTTAACGTAATAATCTTCGCTGATTTTTTTAGATGCTGCACCTTTCTTGAACGATTCAATAGAAACATTCGACGCGATAGCAGTATTTACATTTGCAGTTTCTTCAATTACAGGTGCTTCTTTAGAAATCACTAAAGTTTTCCCTAAACCAATATTATTTGAAGTAAGACCATTAAGTTCTTTTAACTCCGCAATAGTCGTACCGAATTTCTTTGCAATGCTTCCTAAATTATCGCCAGCCGCTACAACGTATTCTTGAGGTACTGCAGTCTTTTCTTTATCATCAACTACAGCAATTGCTTCTTCAGACTTTTTCTCTATGGCAGGAATTGCTTTTACATCTTTAGAAATCTTAGATGTATCAACATCCGATTTGATTTTCAATGTTCTTCCTAAAGCAACATTATTTGATTTTAATCCATTCCACTTCTTTAAATCAGCCAGGTTAACATCGTATTTTTCTGCGATTGCTCCTAAATTATCTCCTTTTTGAACTTCATAGAATTGGAAATCCGAATTTGTTTTCTGAGGTTGCAATCTTACTTTTGGTGCCACCTTCAAAGCCAGTTTTACAGGCATTGTGCGTACCGTTGACATATAATCAACATAGGCATAAATTTGTTTTTCGTTAGAAACAAAAGTCGCAATTTTATCTTTCGGAAGACGAAGGCAATGTTGTTCTCCTTGATAAAAAGGCACAACATTTAATTTATAAGAAGGATTTAAAAGCTGAATTTGAGATTGTGGCATATCTAGCAAATCGGCGATTTGTTTGAAAGTCATCTCTTTTTTAATGTTTATTGTGTCTGTTTCGAAGTTTTTGACAACAGCTCTCTCAGGATTGATTCCGTGTTCTTTATGATATTCAAAAAGATACATTGTTGCATAAAATGCCGGAACATAACCTTGAGTTTCTCTTGGAAGATTACTACGAATATCCCAGTATTTTGTTTTTCCGTCAGAACGGCGAATGGCTTTGGTAACGTTTCCAGGTCCTGAATTATAAGATGCCAAAACAAGTTCCCAGTCATTAAAAACCTCAAACATTTTGGTAAAATAATCGCTTGCTGCAGCTGTAGATTTCATTGGGTCGCTACGCTCATCAACATAAGAGTCGATTTTTAAAGCGTATTGTTTACCTGTTCCGTACATGAACTGCCAAAGTCCTGTGGCGCCCATTTTAGAAACTGCTTTAGGATTTAAAGCAGATTCTACAACGGCTAAATATTTAATTTCTAAAGGAACATTATTCTTTGCGAAAGATTCCTCAAAAATTGGAAAGTAATATTCTGATAAAGCCATTAATCGAGAAAACGATTTTTTACGATTCTTAAGAAATGACTTTATTAAGTTTTCTAAACCTTGATTGTATTCAATATTAAACGGAGATTTTTCGTTCATCGCCTGTAAACGCTGTTTTAGCAATTCTGTTGGCAACTCTTGATCAACCGTTACGTCTGAATTAATAGTTTGGATATCTTTTGATAGATCATCATAAATATCAAGACTTGATAGTTCTTTCATCCAAAGACTGTCTGCTTTTGCAGCCACGTCATTTTTTTTGAATGTGCTTTTAACCGAATCGAGATACGATAATTTTACTTCTGGTTTTATTTCTACTTCTGATGATGCAGATTGCTGCGCAAACATTGACATTGAACATAGAAATCCGACTATTAAAGATATTTTTCGTACAATCATATAACATTTTTTTAAAATCTTATAAATCAATCCATTATAAGAAACGTATTTTTGCAAAACTAAAAAGTTTAGTGTTTAAAAATACGCAAAAAAATGTTAATTGTGATATTTTATTCTAAAATTGCTGCAATTCCAGGTAAAACTTTACCCTCAAGCATCTCTAGCATAGCTCCACCACCTGTTGAAACGTAACTCATTTTATCTTCGAAACCAAATTGTTTTACAGCAGCAACAGAATCTCCCCCTCCTACTAATGAAAACGCTCCATTTTTAGTTGCTTCAGCAATATAATCACCTAAAGCAATTGTTCCTTTTGAGAAAGTTTCCATTTCAAAAACTCCTAAAGGACCATTCCATAAAATAGTTTTAGACTCTAAAATTACTTTTTTGAAGTTCTCTAAAGATTTTGGACCTGCATCAAGACCTTGCCATCCGTCAGGAATTGCTGTCACATCAACAACCTGAGTATTTGCAGTGTTTGAGAAATCATCTGCAGCAACAACATCAACTGGAATATGAACCTGAACACCTTTTTCTTTTGCTAATCTTAAAATTTCAAGTGCTAAATCTTGTTTGTCATCTTCGCAGATAGACTCTCCAATTTTTCCACCTTGAGCTTTGATGAAAGTAAAAGTCATACCACCACCAATAATCATGTGATCCACTTTATCTAAGATATTTTCGATAACCGTAATTTTTGAAGAAACTTTAGAACCTCCAAGAACAGCCGTTACAGGTTTTTCACTGTTTTTCAATACTTTATTTAAACTTTCGATTTCTTTTGCCAATAATGTTCCGAAACATTTTTCAGTTGGGAAAAACTGAGCAATAATTGTAGTCGAAGCGTGTGCTCTGTGCGCAGTTCCAAAAGCGTCGTTTACATAAATATCTCCAAGTGAAGCCAATTCTTTTGCAAAAGCAACATCTCCAGCTTCTTCTTCAGCGTGGAAACGCAGATTTTCTAATAAAAGAACTTCTCCTGGCTTTAAATCTTTTGCAGCAGTTTGAGCTGGTTCTCCAACACAGTTTTCAGCAAATTTCACTTGAACTCCTAAAATTTCAGAAGCTGTTTTCAAAATATGTTTTAATGAGTATTTTTCTTCAGCACCTTTTGGTCTTCCTAAGTGCGACATTAAAATGACACTTCCGCCTTGCGCTAAGATAGTATCAATTGTCGGTTTCGCAGCTTCAATACGTGTTGCATCAGTTACATTGAAATTCTCATCTAAAGGGACATTAAAATCAACACGGATAATTGCTTTTTTATTTTTAAAATCGAAATCGTTTAAAGTTTTCATTTGACTAGTTTTTTAATTTTTTTGAAAGAACAACAAATATAGAACTTTTGGAGTACTAATAAATTCGGATATACTAAAAAATCGATAATTAAAAGAACGAAAACGTTATAATTTCACAAATAAATTGGTTTATTGAATATTAAACACAATTTTAAATGCAAATTTTACATCTTCTTTTATATAAAAAAACCTTTCCTGTCTACAGACTGACAGAAAAGGCAAAAAATGAAACGAATAATTTCTGTTTTTTTATGCTTACTATTTATTTTGGAGAAAACAGATTGATAAATTCTTTTGAACAGGAAACATGATGGTTTCAAATTCATTCGTCTCTTCAATATTTTTAGAAACCAGATAATTTCCTTCGACAATTCCGAAATAAGTTAATAAGGGCGAATAAAAAGTAATTCCGATTTTATGTTTTGATGAATCTGTAGTATGTGTATTAATGATATCCAACTGATAATTAATAAATGGAAAATATGCATTTCCGAGAACATCTGTAACACGATGAAAATTGCCTTTTAGCTGATCGACATAACCGCTTGCTGCAATTCCGGTTAAAAAATGCAATTTCTCCGCTTTTTCATTTTCGGCTAATAATTCACGGAAAGTGTTTTTTGGATTTGTATCAGAATTAAACTGCTGACTCTGCATTTGGTATTCTTTGAAAGTATCTTCGAAAACAAACTTGTCCCAAAGAAAAGTCGAAGAAGAATCAATAACAATTCGATAAGCGAGTTTTATTTTCTTGATTTCCATTTTCTTAATTTACTTATCTAAAGGAACTTCTATGACTAATAAAACCGCATTTTCAGATAATGCTTCCCATCCAATACTTCCAACTTTTTTAATTGCCAAACCATCTTTTGCTTCTAAAAGTCTATTTTCAATTTCGAAAGCGCCGTGTATCACGAAAACAAAAACACCATTTTCAGCATTTCTTAAAGCAAAAAAACCTTCTTTTCTTCCGTCATAAACACCTATGAAACCGATCGCTCTTTCGATTTCGAATAAATTATTCAGTTTATTATGAACCTTTAAATCTACTTTATATTGCTGAAAATAATTTTTGAAATATTGTTTCCCCATCTGAAAATCAATTTCGAGGTAACTAACATTTTCTTCAAAAGGATTGAATAGTTCTATTTCCAAATCATCGTCTGCTGCCAAGACTCTGATTTGATCGACATGCAAAAATTCCTCATTACCAAAATTATCCTTATATTCAATTCCGCCGAATAGTGGCAGAATAACAACATTCGTATTTGAACTAACAAATCGGGTGATACGTTGTTGGGGAGCTAATATCACTTCGTTAAGGATTTTTAAAGATCCGAATCCGTTTCTGGATAAATCCTGATAATTTTCGAAGTTAAAAGTTGAAAAACGGTTGTGTGTCGGAGAATTGAAAGCACCTCGAAAATCTGACTTATAAATTTGAGCTGGTATTTGAACTATCATTATAACTTAATTTTAAAACTAGGACGCCACATTAATTGTATGCGTTAAAACAAAACCATCACTAACGCTTCCGGTTACAGTGGACATTTCGTTTGCTACTGAATCAGAGAAAACGTTATCAGATGCGTTATTAGTATAACCACTTAAACCTTTTGTATAACCATTTTGTGTTGATGCGTTGACTAGCGCTATTGCACTGTTTGATCCTTCCGGAAAAGCAATTTGTGTGACTAATAACGATGTTCCGCTAGCGTTATAAATATGAACATGAATATGAGTCGCACGGCCAGAATACCAACATGGGAAAATTGAAGTAAAAGTGACCAAACCATTTTCGTCAGTTGTTTGTCTTCCTCTTAAAAAATGAACCGAGGTGTAATTTACCGATTGCATTGAAGTTCCGCCATATTCAGAATAATAGCCGTCTTTGTCGCAATGCCAAATGTCTACAATAGCATCTTTTAAAGCAGCACAATTTGCTTTAGTATTTTTGATTGTAATTTTAATAGTAAAACCAACGCCGGTTCTGTCCATTACAATATTTGATTTTACTAAAAATGATGGCGTAATTGTTGGAAAGGGTCCAGCAGTTTCTGAAGGACTAACAGAACAATCACCGAAAGAAGATCCTGAACCAGAAGAAGAACCTGAATCTGTTGAAGAATCGGACACGTCATCTTTACTGCAAGAATTTATAATAGGAATTGCCAAAGATGAAATTCCGATCAAACCCAAACCTCTTAAAAACTCTTTTCTTTTCATTGCTTTTTGTTTTAAGTGTTATACCAATAGAATGATTAACAGTTATTTTCGAGTAAAATTATTCGAAATTAAAGCGTTGGAAAATGTTTGAGGTAAACCACAAAATTTATGAGGTAAACGGAGAAAATATAATTTTCTGTAGTAAAAATACGTCAATTATACTATTCTTACTATTTGGAAAATGGCACACGGATGACACTGATTTAAGCGGATAAAAACGGATTTTATATTACTATCCGTGAAAATCTGTTTTATCCGCGTTATCTGTGTACCATTAAATTAGCCATATTTTTATTTTTGATCTAGAAGTGCAAAAAAAGCTTCTTCGTAACTGGCGCTAACTGGAATTTCGGCCTGATCTATAAAAATGACTTTGTTTCTGATTTTCTCAATTTTAGAAACTGGAACAATAAATGAACGATGCACTCGGATGAATTCGGTTTCAGGCAATTTTTGAAGGATTGCTTTTAATGTCATTCTTGCAACAACCGTTTTTTGATTGTGAATATGGATTTTCAAATAATCATCTAAACCTTCGATATATAAAATATCTGAAAATAAGATTTTTATTAAACTATAATCGGCGCGGATGAAAAGATGTTGCTGTTCTATATTTTGATTTTGTAGTTTCCATTGCGAAAAAGCTTTTTCTGTTGCTTGCTGGAAACGGGAAAGTGAAATTGGTTTTAAAAGATAATCCGTCGCGCTTAGCGTAAAACCTTCAACAGCAAATTCAGAATAGGCTGTTGTAAAAATGACCATGGTCTTGTGAGGCAGTTTTTTGTAAAAATCCAAACCGGAAATTGACGGCATATTGATATCCAAAAACAATAAATCAACCGGATATTTCTTTAGATATTTAAACGCTTCATCTGATCTTGTAAAAACTTTATCCAGTTCAATATAATCAATAGTGTAGCATAAATTCTGAAGAATTTCTAATGCCAAAGGCTCATCATCTAATGCAATTGCTTTTATCATCCTACTTTTATAGATAGATTTACAACGTATTTTTCCGGAGTATCTTGTATTTTAAGCTGATGTTTATTTGGGTAAAGGAGCTTTAATCTTTCAATTGTATTCTGAAGTCCAATTCCAGATTCAGACTGTATTGAAAAAGTCTTTTTATTAGAAACCAATAAAGTCAGTTGTTCCTCTTTTATATCAATGCTGATAGAAATTTCAGAAGTTTGATCTGGGTTTACACCATATTTAAATGCATTCTCAATGAAAGAGATTAAAATTAAAGGTGTGATTTGTTTCCCAAAAGTATTTCCTGTGACTTTATAATCAACAATTACGGTATTGCCCAAACGTGTTTTTTGGAGTGAAATAAAGTTATTGATGTAGTTTATTTCTTTGGTCAAATCAATAACTTCATAGTTAGAATTGGTCATGATATAGCGCATTAACTCTGAAAGCTGCACGACTGCATCTGGAGTTTTATCGTCTTTTTTTAAAGCCAACGCATAAATACTGTTCAAAGTATTAAATAAGAAATGCGGATTAATTTGCGCTTTTAGAAATGCCAACTCCGATTTTACTTTCTCTTTTTCAACACTCTGCAATCTTCCAGTAATAGCAAAAAGCAGACTTGATATTACTCCAATCAAATAGACCAAAGCAGTATGTCCATACTGTGTTGGCGGACCGCCTACAAAATCAAAAGGCATTTCTTTAACCATTGAGTGGTGCGGTCGAAAACCTCTTGGAAAAGGATTTGGGTGATCTCCAAAATTTGGTGAATGACTTCTAAAATCTAAAAAATTTCGGTCAGGATGATCTAAAGTGGTTGATATCCAAAGAAAAAAAAGAAGAAATCCAATTATGATGGAATAGTATATGAACTTCTTTTCAGAAAAATAGAATTTCGGAATTAAGTAGTAATAGTTAAAATAGAAAAAGCAGAGCAGTGTAAAATAGATGAAAAAGTAAATACGATCATGCGGATTTGTGTATAAATGAGGCAATGAAAAAATCGTATTTGTCGATGTGAAGGCATACGGCAAAAATAAAAAAGCGAGGCACAAAACAATGTGTTTCGCGTAAAGTGAAAATTTAGCTTTCATAAATCAAATTTGATTTATCATTTTGACGATGCAAATTGATACTATTCAAATTTAATGTTATTGTAAGTTTATTTCAAATTATTGCGGTAAAAACACATAATGTTGCGACTCGCTTTGTAATAATGGCTTATTAGCCTAAGAAATGGTTTTGTTCTATTAATCGTGAACTGGACTCTGCGTACAAGGACAATTACTGATAGCCTGCAAGAAATCAAAACCTATGGTTACTACGTGAGTACCTGTATTATAATTTCCTAAATCGTTGAACATAACCTGATAGGAATATCCGAAGTAAAATCTAGACTTCATAAAACCGGCCATTGGTCCAACAGATAATGGTTTTGGGAACTGGTCGTTTAACATACGGTATGAAACTCCGATCCAATAATAATCTTCATAACGATTGTAACGTCTGTATTTGAAGTTAAAATCGGTTGTAGAACGTTTATCACTTGCAAAATATTGATAGAAGACAGATGGTTCATATTCGATTCGTCTGTTTTCTCCGTCGTTAAAAACATATCCTGTATACACCTGATAGTTTGAAAGCAAATTAGGCTCTACTCCGCGATATTTATCTACGTTTTTCTTCAATACGTTATTCGCATTAAAACTAAAATAGAAGTTTTTATTACGATACAAAGCACTAATGTCAAAGTTATTATTTCCCGTGTAACGGTTATCTGTTACCGAAGGATCCAGGATTGGATGCTCAATAGTATTGTTAAATTCATCAATATCAATTCTGAAACTGTTGAAGTTATACGAAATACCAAAAGACAAATATTGTTTAGAATAATAATCCAAAATCAAGTGATGAGCAAAAGAAACCTTTGCACCAGTTTGTCTTGTGTATCCATTTTTATCATTGTAAAGCGAGATTCCAACACCAGAACGATCCAGGATTCTAAAATCAGCGTATAAAGACTGGTTTTCAGGCGCATCTTTAATTCCGACCCACTGCGTCAAACCATTCGCTCTAATTCGAAGATTATCTCCAATACCAGCGTAAGCAGGTGAAAGTACAAATGGGTTATCAGCTAAATACTGGGTAAACACCGGTAGGTTTAACTCTTGGCTGTAACTTGTTGTTACAGCCATGAGTACTAGGGATAAAATAAACTTTTTCATTGTAATAATTTTTTTAGATAACATCATTGGGGCTCAAATTTTGTTATCTGTATAAAGTGAAATGTCCAACAAACTCTCTTGCATCTTTCTCGTCATTTAGTTTAAGAACATACCAGTAATCACCTGAAGGCAATTCCTCACCATTGTATCTTCCGTCCCATTTTTGACCATAGTGATATTTAGCAATTACACGACCGTATCTGTCGAAGATTGAGAATTCAAGGTTGTTGTAAATATTAGTACAACCAGGACCCCAAGTATCGTAAACACCATCTCCGTTAGGCGTAAAGTAATTATCTAAGCAAACATCAACATATATCGCTGGAACTGTAATAGTCGACGTACAACCATTTTGATCTCTAACAACTACTACATAATCACCAGATTTGTAGATTTTGTATGTGTTAGAAGATGTGAACGGTTCTCCGTTGAAGCTATACTCATAACCTGGTGCTCCACCTGTTGCCGTTACTGAAATGATATTCATTTCAGGTTTACCAGCAGATAAAGCAAGTTTTAGTGGCTGAACAGCTTTGATTTGGAAACTCTTAGTTGGTACTACGCATCCATTTGTATGTCTTGCATTGATAAAGTGATTACCAGGAGCAAGATTAGTAAAGATGTTGCTTACCTGATAAGTTCCAGTACCATCTAATTGATAATCTATTTCAGATTTCTTATCAAATCCTGGATCAACTGTAACCATATTAGCAGACATATTGTTCACACAGTCATAATTGATTTCAACCGTTGGTTTAAGAATAACTGGCAATGGCATATCAATTTCCACTACAGATATACATCCATTACTATCCTGAATGTAAACATTGTGGATACCTCCAGACAAGTTGCTGTAATCTTTAGTACTACCAGTCATTGGCAAGAATGGTCCATTATCTTTATCCAAACTTTCGAAATATGGAGCCGTTCCACCTTTAACCTGAATGCTGAATGCACCATCTTTATCACCTTCGCAAACCTCAGGAATCATTGTGTTTGGAATTTCAGAGGCAATCAATATAGTTGGCGAACCAATTTCAATGTCATAAACAGCTGTACATCCTTTAATATCCTGAACGATTACTTGGTATTTACCAGCCTCCAATCTATCAAATACATTATTTTCAACAAATTGAGCTAAGTTTGGTGAGATTGCATATTTAATAGTTCCAGTACCACCAGAAGCAGTAATGACAATTTTACCATTTTTATCACCAAAACATTTAACTGGGAAAGCTTGATAACTAGAGACTAAAGCGTTTGCTGGTTCTCCAACATTTATAACTTCAGAATCCGTTTGGCAATCACCGCTCTTAACATGGATAATATATTTACCTGCAGCTACATCAGCAAAAATTCCTTCTGCTTGAGCTGGTCTGATTTCTACTTTTAATTCATTTAATAATGAATATTCATAGTTTCCTAAACCGCCTTTTGCCTCAGCAATGATTAATGCGCTACTATCACCTTTGCAGTTCACAACTGCACTAGAAGTATCTAGATCAATCGTTAAAGGTGTTACTGGATCAATATTAATATCGTTAGAAATATAACCAACGCATCCAAAACTATCTTTCACATAATAGTGGTGCAATCCAACTGATACTGGGAAAGTAACTGAAGAATTAAAACTTGTGCTATAATTGATACCGTCTGCACTATAAGTGTAAGGTCCTGTTCCGCCTGTTGCGCTTAATGTAAGTCTAGCATCAGTTAAACAAGTAATTGATTTGTCTAACACTAAAGTTGCTTCAACAATAGCAGGATCAGTAATTGTTATTGGAGCAGATGTAGCCTCACAGCTAAATCCGTCTGTAACTACTACTGTATAAGTTCCAGATCCTAAACCACTAAATACGTTAGAGATTTGTGGACCTACAGATGCAATTTCTCCATTAACATTATAATTTAATGTATATGAATAATTAGAACCTTGGCCTCCTGTTGGAATTGTAGCTGTAATAGTCGCCGTTTTTCCACCAAAACATGTTACCACATTAACATCAGATGAAGCAGTAAATGAAATTGGTGTTGGATTAACCAAGTCAACAATAGCAGTAGCAATACATCCTCTACTATCTTTTACATTAATAATATAGTGTCCCGCTGTCAGATTTTCAAAAGTGAATTGATCTGAATAGTTAACACTTACAGGTCCAACTAATTCATATTGGTAGTCTCCTATCCAACCTCCTTTAGCTGTTACAGTAATAGTTCCATCGTTGTTACCTGATAGGCAAGTAATCTCTGTATGATCTTCTACTAAAGTTAATAACTCTGTAGGTTGTTCAATCGTGAATACAGTTGAAACTGTACAAGATGGAGAATCAATCAATGTAGCTACAACTGTATATTGACCAGCTGTAAGATTAGAAATTCTAATCGGACCAGCATTTGTTGTAGTACCTGAACTTGAAACTGGGCCAGAAATCGTATATGTGAATCGGCCAGCGTCATCTCTTGGATCAACTTGATTATCAATGAATGTCAAATCTACTACTCCATCAGCAGTACCGTAACAAATTTTACCATTGATTGCTTTAGCATCTATCACAAATGTATTAGGATCTAATACCTCATAATAGTCTTTTATAATACAACCAGTCGCTGGATTTACAACTGTAATGTTATAATGTCCAATTCCTAAGTCTGTAAATAAACCACTTGTATTTGTTCTGTTATAAGGTGCTCCCGTAACACTTGTTAATGTGTAATTCAACAATACCGGTGTTCCTCCAACTGTAGTCACAGTAACCTGCATTGTTTCGCTATTCAAACAAGTAATAGGAATTGTAGGTGCAGCTGTAACATCAGTCATGGTAATGAATGATGAAATAACAATTGGGGCAGTAGAACTTCCTTCGCAACCCATATCATCTAATACTCGAACAGAATAATTTCCTCCTGCTGTATTTGTTACATTATAAACATTAGAAGTACCACTTTGAACAACAACTCCATTTGCATCTTTAAATTCATAAATGATGTAATTACCAGATCCTCCTGTAACAGAATTTACTGTAATAGATGCATTTTGTGTTGTGTTTGTACCTGACGTACATGCAAACTGAGTAACAACTGGAGCATCAACAACTATTTTAGCTGGCTGTGTAATTCTAATATCTTCCTGAGCATGACAACCTCTTCCTGAAGAAACAATTACAGTGTAATCACCAGGTTCAAGATTATCAAATACATTTTGTGTTTGAGGAAGAGTATTCACAGGAGTATTATTAATTGTAGTTCCTGTCAATTGGTAAGTGTAAATAGGATTATCATTTACTCCCGAACGTGACGGTTCTAAAATAACCTTAATACTACCATTAGAACCACCAATACAGCTAACATTTGTTCCTTTTAACACTAAACCTGTTATCTCTGTTGCTGCAGTTAAATCAACTGTTAATCGATCTGTGCAACCGTAAGTAAGATCCGTAACAATAATCGTATGAGTGCCAACAGGCATTGTAAATGTTGCCGTATTTCCAACTACGAAAGGTATGTAAGCACCTGAAGTGTATTTATAATTTCCTGAACCACCTGTAGTTGTTGCTACAACTGTTCCAACACTTGTGTCACAATCAGGAAGTTTTTGAATGTCTAATCGAAGATCTAGAGCATCTTCAATTACAACGGCACCTGTAACTGTTACTTCACAACCATTTCCATCTCTAACAATAATATCATAAGAACCTGGAGCTGTTACTGTGAATTTTGGATCTGTTTGGAAGCCATTACCAATACTATATTGTAATGGAGCGACTCCTGAAGCTGAAACTGTAAATTCATATGTTCCACCTGTCGTAGGACATTGACTTGTAATATTTGCAGTAATAGCATTTGGAAGTGGAGCAGTTGAAATATTTTGTGTTTGTACTAAAGTTGTACATCCATTAAAATCTTTCACATAAACATCCCATGCCAAAACAGTTCCATTATTAGTATTCACAACAATTTTGTTATCAGAACTGTATGACGTTGGAGCCGCAGTTCCTCCTTGAACAGCCGCATAGCTGTAAGCTGGAGTACCACCTGTTGCAGTTACTGTAATCGTTGCGTTTTTATTATTACAATTAATATCAGTTGCCGTCATAGTAAAACTTAATGGAGCTGTTGGCTGATTAACTAAGAAGTTAGTCACGTTATCAGTACATCCTGAAGTATTATCAGTAACTGTAAACGTATAATTAGCAGCTGTTAAACCTGTATAAGTTATTACATCACCTGTCTGCGTATATGTTCCATTATTTGGAGACAATGCAAATGTGTAATTAGCAGGAGAAATGTAGTTGCTTACCGTAAAGGCAATTGAACCTGTTGTTCCACCATTACACAATACATCGCTTAACAATTGGGCATCAACACTAATTTCGCTAGCTTTCTTAATTTCAATTGAATTTAGAGTACTGCATCCATTGTTATCCGTAACTTTTATTAAATATGTAGCTGGCAATAGATTAGCGAAACTTCCTGTATTGTTTGATGTCGCAGAAGCCGCCGGTTCAACGATAGCATAATTAAATGGACCATCACCTCCAACAATATTGCTAACTGTTATCGTAGCAACACCTCCCGCTGTATTACAGTAAATAGGCGTAGCATTGATATCAAAATTTGTTGGCGGATTGTATACAGGAACAATTGCTGATCCTGTTGTTCTACATCCATTTGCATCAACTACAACATAATTAATTGTTGATGCAGTATTTACTGTGTGAACAGGAGAAGATCCAAAACTAGCACCATTATCAAAACTATAGCTGTAAGGTGTTGTACCACCATTAGCTGTGATTGTCACTATTGCATCCTTAGCATTATTTGAAGCATCACATCCAAATGGAGTTACTACATTGGTTGCAGTTAAAACAACTGGCTCATTAATATCAACATTTACTGCCAATGATGGACATCCTTTTGCATCCATAACTGCAATTGAATAAGTTCCCTTGCCTAATCCAGCAAAAATATTAGAATTTACAAATGTTGTTCCCCCATCAATACTATATTTATAAGGAGCAACACCATTTAATCCTGTAACCGTAATGCTTCCATTTGAATCCCCTTGACATAATACATCTACTGTCGCAGTTGTAAATGCTGGAATCGTAAGTGGTGTAACGATTACCGGAACAGAAACAGCTTGACAAGTTGAAGCATCTTGAACTCTAAATGTGTAAGTTCCAGGTGTACTAGTTACGAAAGGCAATGCTGTGACTGGTTTGTAAACACCACTATTATTAAGATCATATTCGAAGGCGTATGTTCCTGCACCTGTACCTTGCGTTGCAGACAATGCAATTGTCGCATCATTAGATGTACAGTTCAAATCTTGTGTAAGAGTCGCTTGTATCAATAATTCTTGTCTTAATACATATGTAGCATGTGCTATACAGCCATTACCATCTTTTATATAAAAGTCGTAAGTTCCTGGTGCGTTCAATGTAAAGTCAGGACTAGACTTATAGCCATTTCCAATACTGTACATTGTGGGAGCTGTAATTCTAGAATCCGTTGTTCCAGTAATTGTAATTGGAACTGGTCCACCAGTATAACAATATACATTCGCATTTGGATTGATCGTCGGAGCATCATGTTTAATAATAGTTACATTACGTACCGCTGAACAAATTAAGTTAGCATCCATAACATAAACATCCCAATTTACAAATGCAGGATCTAATACTGCATAATTTGTGCTGCTGAAATCAGTAGCTAAAGGAGTGTCTCCAGCATGAACAAATGCATATTTATAAGCTGGAGTTCCACCAGTTCCTTGAACAGTAACAACTGCTCCTAAGTAGCAATTTGCAGCTGTCTGAGAAACTATATTTAATCCTAAAACTGCAGGCGCATCAACAACAACAGTTGCTGTATTAGTACAAGTTGTAATAGCGTCTATAACTGTAAGTGTATAAGAACCAGCTGGTAAATTAGTAACAGTAACTACATCACCCACTTGAGTAAGAGTTCCTAAAGGAGAATTTAAAGAAGCAGTATAGCCACCAGCTTTATTTCCTACTGTAAACTTTATAACACCATCTGATCCGCTATTACAAGAAACATTTTTAACAAGTTCGCCTGCAACTGTAATATTTATTACTGGATCAACTGTATATGATTCAGTATATGTACATCCGTTTTTATCTGTAACCTGGAATACATAAGTTCCCGGGTCAAGATTTGCGAATGTTGTTCCTGGCTGTTTCGCTCTTGTTATAGGAGATAAAATCTCATATTCTAGAGGCAATACACCACCAACATGACTCGTAATATCAACTGTTCCTTTACCACCGCAGATCACTGCAACTGTCGTTGCGATAGTCAAATCCGTCGGAGGATTCAATGCCGGAACATCAACACCGTTTGTAATCGTCACTGAACAACCATTTGCGTCTTTAACGATTATATCAAATGTAGCTCCTGCATATGTCTCGTATGTAGCATTGTTAGAATAATTCGCACCATTGTCATAGCTGTATTCATAAGATCCTGTTCCGCCCGCAGCTGTAACTGTAACAACCGCTTTTGATGGAGCATTTCCTGCAGTACAAACTAATGCAGTAGTAATTGACGAACTAGCTGTTAATGCCACTGGCGTTACAACTGTAACTGGAACTGCCGCTGAGATACATCCTTTGGCATCTTTAACTTCAACATTATGTGGACCAGCCCCTAAACCGTTGAATACATTTGAAGCTTGGAAAACTCCTCCATCGATTCTATATTGGTATGGTGCAATTCCGTTTGAAGCCGTTACAGTAACGCTTCCGTTGCTGTCTCCTGCACATTTCACTGCCAAAGCAGTTGCTGCAGCCTGCGGAACCGTTTTAGGAGTCACAACAACAACATTTGATACTGCTGGACATCCTTGCGAATCTGTGACTCTGAAAGTATAGCTTCCGTCAACTGTCGCTGTATAAGGCGTTGTAGCCGGGTTATAGCCAGCGCCGTCGATGTCTACTTCATAAGTATAAGTACCTGTTCCTCCGTTTGGAGTCAAAGTAATCGAACCGTTTACATCACAAGTCAGATCCTGAACCAGATCAGCCTGCAAAGTAACCTGAGGCTTAACTTCGTATGAAGCTGAAGCTGTACAACCGTTCTCATCCTTGATCACAAAAGTGTAAGTTCCAGGAGCACTGATTGCAAAAGTCGGCGAAGCTTGGAAACCTCCTCCGTTCACACTGAACATCGGTGCTGTTGCAAGATCCGTGTCTGATGTGTAACCAACAGTTACATTAGTAGATGTTCCTACAAAACAGATTAATGCCGGAGCAGTAATTGTTGGCGCGTCGTCGCTTCCGATAGGTATTGCAAGCGGTGTTCCGATAACGCAGTTGTTGGCATCTTTCACATAAACTTTCCAGCTTGTAGTAGTCGTTGGGTTCAATAAAGCTTCATTTGAAGTCGAATAAGTTCCAGGACCTGGAGCCGTTGCCGGAACAAATGAATACTGATATGGTGCTGTTCCGCCTGTAGCGATTACACTCACTTTTGCATCAGAATTACAATTTGCATTCTTGTTCTTGTCTATTGCCAATGCCAATGCATCCGGCTCTGAAACAGTCATGCTCGCTGTAGCTTTACAGCCTGTAGCTGCATCGGTAACTTCCAATGTATAGTTTCCTGCCACTAATCCCGTAGCTGTCACAACGT
>NZ_JBSIPG010000001.1:544322-547726 GCF_054075145.1 Flavobacterium xizangense
TATGTCAAATCTTGCTCCTACTGAAGTCTCATAAGTATCATCTGAAGTATAATTTACTCCATTATCATAACTGTATTCGTATGGTCCAGTTCCTCCTGAAGGAACAACCGTTACTACTGCTTTAGATGGATTATTACCTGCTGTACAAACTAAATCTGTTGTAATTGAAGACGTTGCAGATAAAACTGACGGCTGCGTAATAGTTACTGGAGCAGTAAGTGTACAACCTTTCGCATCACGAACGGTAACAACATAATTTGGTGCTGCAATTAATCCTGTGAACTCATTTGAACTAGAGAAACCTCGAACCAAAACCGCACCTCTTTCCAATTGATATTCGAACGGACCAACTCCACCTGTTACGTCAACTTTGATAGTACCATCAGCACTCATATTACAAGTCAAGTTCGTAGGCACTGCATCAAATACAATTGCTGGAATATCATCTAAATCAATTGTAAAGTTAGCTGTACAACTTTCACTATCAGTTACTGTAAATACATAAGTTCCAACAGCTGCAGTCGTCAATACATTCCCCACAAAAGAATCTGTACCCGGAGCACCGTTTACTGTGTATGAATACACATTTGTTCCATGTCCACCAGAAGGCGTCAATGTAAATTGAGCTTTTTCGCTTCCAACAATACAACTTAACTCTCTCGTTAATTTAACATCTAACAATAATTTAGGTTCTACTATATATGGAACTGTAGTAATACAGCCTTTACCATCTTTAATAGATAAATTATAAGTACCTGCCGCATTAAATGTAAAATCTGGAGAAGCTTGATAAGCGCTTCCGTTTATACTATAAGTCGGAGCACCAACAATAGTAGCATCTTGACTTCCTACAATCGAAATTGTAAATGGAGCATCAACATAGCAGAATTGTGCTGGTGGTGTTATTGTTGGAGTTGCATATTTGAAAACCTTAACTGTTTGGTATTGCATACAGTTATAGGCATCTTTAACATACACGTCATAATCTATTCCTGTAATACTACCTGCCCTTGTAAATGTATTTCCAGGAACCCAATCAGTAGCTACAGGAGAGTTTCCTGAAGGTACTACTTGATAAGTATATGGCCCTGTTCCATCTTTTGCCTGGGCAGAAATTACTGCCAAATTATTACAGTCTTCTTTTGATGTTGCTGAAGCTGTAAGCGTTAATGGTAAAGCAGATTCTCTAATTGTAAAACTATCCGAAACTACAGAACAACCAGCATTAGGACCTGAAGTCTCTTGTGCTAATATATAATAAGTTCCAACAGCCAACGGGTTTAAGGTTATAGATGTAGATGTTGCACCTGCAGCTAAACCAGTTATTGTTGTAGGAGCTATAATTTCTTTATTTGTAAATGCTTCCATCACTGAGTAAGTCACATCTACAGAAGCTCCTGGAGCCGGCACAGTAGGATAATTATTTTTAATTGCGAAAGTAACTTTTCCGTCTCCAGCGTTTTTACAAGTAATATTACTTGCAACCTCACTAACTACTTCTAAAGCAGAATGGGTAGGAATTGGATCTGGAGCTGCTTGGAAAAAATAACATCCTGTAGTTGAAGAATAAACAACAAATGTATATGAAACCCCAGGTATTAATCCAGTATATATAGCTTGTCCAGGAGAACTTTCACCAATCCACCCATCTACATTAACAGCTGTAAATGGAGGGGTAGCAGCAGCTCCTTTATATACATTAAAATAGAATGGTCCTGATCCAGCATATGCACTACTAATTGTAATTGTAGCTGAACCTCCTGTAGCTCCACAAGTTACACTTGTATCAATATCAATATCAAGTCCTGTTACTGGTGCCGCAATAAGAATATCTTTTTTAAATTCCGAACATCCATTTACATCGACAACTCTAATTTGATAGTAACCAAAGTCTACTACCTCAAATACGACAGTAGTACCTGGAATACCATGTTTTTCGGCACTATATCCGTTAATACCTGTCACATAATAATCATAAGGTCCAGTACCGCCACTAACTGATTGTACGATAATTTCTCCTTTTGATACTCCACCAGTACTAGAATCACAACGCATATCGGTTTTACCCCAAATAACGGTTAAAGGTAATGGCTCGTTTATAATAATATTCTTAACATCAGTACAGCCTTTAGCATCGGTTACTGTAATAGTATATGAACCTGCACGAAGACCTGAAGTTCTTGTAAGATAATCAATACCTAAAGTATTATTATAAACATTGATAACAAACGGTGCTTGACCTTTTGAAGGATCCACAACAACATTCAATGAAGCTGAAGAATCTCCATTACAGCTGATTGCCGCTCCAAGTGAAACCGTAACCTCTGGATTAACTGGTAACGTAGTTGTAACAGCAGCAGTAGTTGTTGCTGTACAAAGTTTACTATCAGTCACAGTAAAGATAAAATCAGCGGCATCACTTGTTGTGAAAACATTTCCAGCAAAAGTTCCTGTTGCAGATGCTGGCGTACTTGTATAGCTGTAAGAATAACTACCTGAACCGCCTAAAGCTTTTAAAGTAATTGTAGCAGGTGTAGCACCTGAACATGTAACATCTTTCGTTAATTGAGCAGAAATCGTCAATTTATCATTTACAATTACTGGTACTGTCGTCATGGCAACACAGCCATTACCATCTTTTACCCAAACATTATAAGTACCTGAAGTGGTTACTGTAAAAGTATTTAACGAACCAAAACCAGAACCTGCACCAGTAATACTATAAGTCAACGGCGCTTTTCCTGATCCTGAAGCAGTAATAGTATAAGTACCAACGCCTAAACATTGTCCAGCAGCAGTTGCTGTAACAGTTGGGGCATTATCACTATCAATAGTTATATCTAATTTTACTTGACATCCATTTGCATCTACTACATATGCATCCCAAAATTTGTTAACTGTAGGGTCTAAATTCGCAACATTTGAAGTAGTTAATGTTCCTATTGGTTGGCCATCTTGTACAAATGAGTATTTGTATGCTACAGTTCCTCCTGTAGCCGTTACTGTAACTTTTGAAGTACCAACATTACAGTTTGCGTTTACAGCAACATAAGATGCGCTTAATGCAGCTGTTGGCTGATTAATTGTAAATGAATTATTTGCAAAACAGCCCGTAACTTCATCTGTAACTAAAACATTGTATGTTCCAGCCGCTAGATTTGCTAAACTGATTGTACTTGCGCTTTGATTAACAACCTCTGTTGCTCCTCCATCAAAACTATATTTATATGTTCCGCTAAATCCAGAAACGGTAAATACACCACTTCCTGTATTAACTCCGAAACATTTAACATGACTTATAACGCTTCCATTTACAGCAATCGGCGTAACCGGATTTACCGTAACCGATTTGGTATCGTAGCATCCGTTTGCATCGGTAACCCTGAATGTATATGGAGTCGCGC
>NZ_JBSIPG010000001.1:547822-953139 GCF_054075145.1 Flavobacterium xizangense
GCTGTATTGGTATGGCGCTGTGCCGACACCAGGAAGCGGCGTATTGATCGTCACCGAACCTGCGACTTTTGCATTGGTAGTGCTGCACGTGAAACCAACCGTAGAAGCCGAAATCGTCAATGCATTTGGCTCTAAAATAGTAACAGCAACACTTCCTACACATCCTTTAGAATCTTTTACATAGAAAGTATGAGACCCTTTTGTCAATCCAGTGAAAGTTGCTGTAGCTGAATAAACTCCAGCTAAAGCGTTGCTGTAAGTATAGCTTCCAGATCCGCCTGCGCCTGTCAATACAACTGATCCGTTGTTTGCTCCGAAACAAGTAATATTTACCTGCGACGCAGTAACCGTAGGGTTTGTGATCGGTGCTACTGTAGCAGAAACGATAACCTTACATGCTGTAGGGTTGTTTGAATCCGTAATTTCGAAATTATAAGTTCCCGCAGTCGAAGCTCCAGTAAACACAAACTGTGTTCCTGTAACCGGAATGCTTGACCCGTAGGTTCCTGTCCCTGGATCAACTTTATATGTATATGTAGATTTTCCGCCAGTAATGTCAACTGTAATCGCAGCATTTGGCGTAGCAGTACAATCTAATTGTTTGGTAACATTGGCAACTGCAGTCAATTGTGGATTAACGGTAATAGGCGCAGCCGAAGCCGTACATCCGTTTGCATCTTTAACCCAAACTGTATAAGTTCCCGCTGGAACATTGAAAACATTGTTTGTGCTGAAGCTGCCGTTTATGCCATTGATGCCGTAAACCAAACTTGCTGAAAGCGCCGGACTAGTCGAACTGCCTGTAGCTGTAATAGTGAAATTGCTTCCTGTTCCTGTACATTGGTTGCTCAATACCGCCGTAACTGACGGTGTAGGGTCTGTCGATAACGAAATCGGGAATGAATCCGTACAGCCGTTAGCATCTTTTACATAAACAGTCCAGCTCATGTTCGCCCCGCTGTTCGTATCAACCGTAAGCACATTGTTTGCTCCATAGTCAGCCGCAAGAGCAGCCGCAGCTCCCTGCTTAACCGCATAGCTGTAATTTGTCGTTCCGCCAGTTGCCGTTGCTGTAATAACTGCATTGTCATTATTACAGTTGATCTTTGTCGCCACCGCAGTAACATCCAATGCATTTGTCGGCTCATTTATTGTTATGCTTTCTGAACTTGTACAGTTTGTAGCATTGTCCTTTACCTCTACAGTATAAGTTCCCGCCGCAACATTGCTCAAGGTCAATGTATTTCCAGATTTTGTCAAAGTACCTGTACCAAGCACTCCTGCTGTCAATGTATAAGTATAATCTGTAGCAACTGCGTAACCAGAAACTGTAAATGTTCCGTTCCCTGTCGAAGTGCCCTTGCATTTTGCATCATTATTTTTTGTTCCAATAATTCCTATCGGAGTAACCGGATTTACCGTAACCGATTTGGTATCGTAGCATCCGTTTGCATCGGTAACCCTGAATGTATATGGAGTCGCGCTTGGTGCCAAGCCTGTAAAAATACCATTAGAGGCTCCCGTAGTATTGCTCGTTGCAGAAGCTGGAGCAATGATAGAATACGTCAGCGTTCCCACTCCTGTACCTGCAACTGTAGTCACCGTAACTGTGCTGGTACCTACCGTACAAGTTACAGCCGATGCCGCTGCAGTATTGATTTTCGGAGAATTCAGTTTATTCAATGTAACAGATCCATTTGCGATACAGCCATTTGCGTCTTTCACAGAATAGTTGATCGTCTGGTCGCTTCCGTTATCATTTACAGTCAAAGTCTGAACCGAACCGTAAGCCCCTCCGTTGAAGCTGTATTGGTATGGCGCTGTGCCGACACCAGGAAGCGGCGTATTGATCGTCACCGAACCTGCGACTTTTGCATTGGTAGTGCTGCACGTGAAACCAACCGTAGAAGCCGAAATCGTCAACGCATTTGGCTCTAAAATAGTAACAGCAACACTTCCTACACATCCTTTAGAATCTTTTACATAGAAAGTATAATTTCCAGCACCTAAACCTGTAAAGGTAGCGCTTGGTCCGAATCCTGTTGTAGCGTTATTGCTATAGCTAAATCCTCCTGAACCTCCATTACCTTTTATAGTAACTGATCCGTCAAGTTTTCCGTTACAGCTTACATTACTTTGTGTAACAATTGAAGCTGTTGGATTAGAAATTGATTGTATGGTTTCTGTTACTACAAACGTACATAAATTAGCATCGGTTACTTTGATATTGAATGTTCCAGCAACTGAAGTTGTGTAAACATTTGAAGCCATTGCAGTGTAGCTAGTTCCTCCGTTAGTCGAAACTGAATAAGTATATCCAGGTTTTCCTCCATTTGGAGAAACTGTAATTGTAGCATTCGGTGTAGCAGAACAATCCAATTCTTTGACAGCAGTTGTTGCTGTTAATTGTGGGTAAACTGTAATTGGAGTTGCTGAAGCTGTACATCCGTTTGCATCTTTAACCCAAACAGTATATGGAGTTGCACTTGCAACAACATCAAAGAAATTATCTGGTCCAAAAGAACCTGTAGGTCCATTGATTCCATAAGTCAAAGGAGTTATTAAATTCGTTCCACCTGGTGTTGCAGTAATTCTGAATTTATTTCCAGAACCTGTACATTGATTGTCTAAAGTTGCAGTAACCGTCGGAACAGCATCCATTAAAATAGATACATTTACCGTGTCAGGACATCCATTCACATCTTTTATATAAACTGTCCAATTACGATCATTGCCGTTGTTTGTATCAACAGTCATTGTTGGGCTTGATCCATAAGCACCAGCAGCTGGAGCCGTAGCTCCTTGTTTTACAACTGCATAAGAATAGTTTGGTGTTCCACCAGATCCTACTGCCGTAATTACAGATGTAAATTTGCTACAAGTGATGTTAGCTGCTGTTGCAGTTACATCAATTGCACTATTTGGCTGTGTTAAAGTTACTGTATAAGTAGCCTGACATTTTGTTGTTCTGTCTGTAGCAGTAATTGTATAAGAACCTGCTGGTAAAGCTGAACCTACTGCAATAGTTGTATTAGAAGCACCAACTAGATTATTAGCGCTTTGAATAGTATTACCTAAACCATCTGTAATAACATAATCAAATCTGCTTTTTACACCAGTAACCGTAAATTGAATTGTTCCTGTTCCTCCAAAACATTTAATAGTTGACATAACTGAACCACCAGCTACGATATCTGGTACACCTTTAACTGTATAAGATTTAGTAAATGAACAACCCGTTTTAATATCCGTAGCTTGGAAAACATAATTTCCTGGAGTTAATCCTTTAAATTCACCGTCAGAATTTGTTGCTGTATCATATCCGGCTGGACCAGAAATAATTTGATAACGAATAGGTGCTGATACACCGCCTTTTACTGCAGCGATATTAACGTGACCTCCTGCTGGTGTTGTAGAACAATCATAACCGTTATCTGTTATAGTAATATCTGTAATTTGGTCAAATGCTCCGATAGTAATACTTAAAGGACCAATTTGACAATTATTGCTGTCTTTAATATAAGCTGTTACTGTAGTACCTGGAGTCGTAGTTGAAAAGGTATTAGTAGTTGTAAAGCTTGTTGCATTATTAAAACTGTATTGATAAGTAGGTCCTGTTCCGCCAGATGCAGTTACAGTAACTACAGCAGGAACAGTTCCTGTTGAGCTACATTTAATATCTGTTGCAGAAATACTTCCAGTAAGAGCTGAACTTGGCTGATTAATAGTAACTGACCCACTCGCAAAACAGTCATTGCTGTCTTTTACCTGATAAGGATAAGTCCCAGCTGTAAGACCTGTATAAGTTGCAGTAGTACTAAAAGGCAAACCATTAAAACTATATTGGTACGAATTAGTTCCGCCTGAAGCTGATAATGTAACCGAACCAGTGTTTCCACCATAACATAAAACATGAACCGGTGCTGCAGCTGGTGTTATTGGCACTAGCGCATCTACCGTTCCGTCTTTTGTAGCAATACAGCCATTATCATCTTTTATATCAAATGTATAAGTTCCAGCATTAGGAGTATTGTAATTAAATACTGATGTAGTTATCGAACCGCTAGTAAATAAAAGTTGTCCTGTAGTTTTATTTGTTACTGTATAAGTAAATGGTGCAGTACCTCCGTTTATAGTTACCTCTATAGTGGCATCTTTTACAGTTTTACAACTTAAAGCAGTTCTAACAGCGGTTGTCGCAGAGATCTTAGGATCAACTTTCTGGCTTGCAGTTATTACACTACAACCATTTTTATCAATAATATTAAATGTATAGGTTCCAGTTGCAGTTGCAGTATAACTCAATGTACTTCCTGAAAATGGTTGTGCACCACTAAAGCTTCCTGTTTCGTAAGCAACTTGATATTGATACTCTCCTGTTCCTCCACTAACTTCAACTGTAATTGTAGAAGATGTATCAAAACACAAAGCTGCGGTTTTGACAATTTTTGCTGATATTTGTGGTGCAGCACCAATAACTATCTCTTGACTAATTGTATAAGGACATCCATTAAAATCATTTCCTGAAACAATATAGGTTCCTTCTGTTACATTTAAAGTTCCTCCATTTACAGGGAAATTTCTTACCGTACCATCCTCTTTTTTAGTAAGGATAAGTGTATAAGGTTGTGTTCCCCCAGTAGGAGTGACTGTAATCGTTGCAGGATTATTAACATCACAAGTAGCTGGTGTAGAACTAGCTACTAAATTAAATGCCACTGGCGAACCAACTGTAGGGCTAAGGCTCTTAGTACAAGCTTCACCCGTTTTTCTACGAACTTGAAGATCATACGTTTTTGCTACTAAACCACTAATTGTAAGTTCAGAAACACTAGAAGGAATCCAAGGTCCAGCTGCACCATTTAATGAATATTCATATTCAGTACCAAAGTTTTTAACTAATAATGTTATTGTTCCATCATTAGATCCTGGGCATTTTTCTTGTACAGTTCCTTTAATTTCAGCAGTAAATGCTTGATCATCAAAAACATCAAATTCTCTGAAAACATTATCATTACAAGATCTAGGTATTTGATAAACTGAAATATCATCTAAAGTTAAATCGTTACCTCCTGTAGCAATACTATATGATCTTACAACAAAATCCAAAGTAGTATAACCTCCTGGATTCAAGCTCATATTATAGTTTTCCCACTTGTTTGATTTTGGCACAATACCCGTTGCCTGAGATGCAACTAGTTTTTGTGTTGGCAATCCAAAATCAGCAATTAACTCGATGGTAATATCTGGATCGACATCTGGATAATTTTTACCTCCCTCAATTAAGTTTTCAACCCAAAATGAGACTTTCACGTCTTGATCTGGTATAACATCATAAATTGGCTTTCTATAAATAATTCCACCAACACCTGCTACACCACCAATATTGATAGCCAAAAATCTTCCTTGAGAATCAACCGGACCAGCCGCACTCGTATGATCTCTAATATCCAGCCAAGTTCCAAATCGTGGATTAATTCTGTTTGTTACAGCATACTCACCGTCATTAATATACTGATCCTTATTACAAGGGTAACTTGCTGGGTGCGTATTGGTTTGATCTTCAAAACAATAAGCCGTATTGATACCTGGAGAAGTTGTTGGGGTACCTCTTCCAAAATCTTCCGTTAATAAATTACTATAAGTTGATACCTGAGCTAAATTATATACTACTTCAATTTTATGGTGCCCCTTTTGAATGTTTGGAAAAACATTACGAGGGATATTAGTATTTTCAACACCATCAATTAGATAGGTAAAATTATAATTAGCACTTTGAGGACTCGTTGCTGTTGCTGTAACCGATGCTACACCATTACAATCATATACCGGATCTGGAATAGAAATTGTTGGCAAAGCTGGCTTTGGATCAATCGTTATGTTTGACATTGTATACGTACAATTTTTCGAATCTTTTATCGTCAAAGTATACGTTCCCGGTGCTCTCCACTGCTCATTTAACGAACCATAAAGATCTGTAGCCTGAGTTCCAAACCTATAAGTATACGGTGGCGTACCTCCTGTTGGATTTGTAATTCTTAATAGACCATAATTTTGGTTTGGCGCAGGACCACAACCTGATAATGCCGCAACCCCCGCAGAGGCACGCAATTGATCAGCAGCAGGCAAAATTGTAACCACATTGCTGTCTGTACACCAAGATGCTCTATTATTAAGTCTATAACTAACAGTAACCGTATGCGTTCCTGCAGAAAGACCGCTCCATGTTTTCGTACTTCCAGCCGTGCCTCCATCTATAGTATACTGAATTGTATAACCATTAGCATTAACAAGATTTACTGTAATGCTACCTGTTGTAGTAACACAATCAGGGTTTGTAGATGAAATTGTATAATTTGGTTTTGTAGTGGCACTTTTTGTAACCGAAGCATTAGCTGTACAACCATTATAATCTTCTACACGAATTGTATAAGTTCCCGGATTTGTGACTACAACAACATCAGAAGTATTAACAACATAATTAACCCCATTATCTGTACTTACATAATATTTGTAAGGTGCCGTACCGTTTGTTACATTTATTTTAATATTTGCTGTACTACATCCTGATGCAACAGTATCATCTGATAATGATACTGATAATGCTGCTGGTGGTGCAGTTATGGTTTGATTTGGTGAAGTTCTTAAAACCGTACAAGGAATACCGCTACCATCTTTACCATTGCCATCAAGCGCAACTCGAACTCTATAATCTGTCGCAGGATCCAAACCTGTAAAAGTATATTCCGGAGCCTCAATTGGTATAGTTGTAGTGATTACTGTATTCCCTTTTAAAAGTGTATAGATATATTTTAATCCAATATTTCCGGTACTAATTTTTATGCTTCCTTTGTCTCCTGAACATTTTGGGTTTGTTACTAATGGAGTATTACTGATAGCAACGGTTTTAATCGCAATTTTTCTAACATTAAAAACACATGTTCCTGTAACACCTCTTAATCTAATAAAAACATCATAATTACCAGCTGTGGTAATATTATCAAAAATACTACTATTCTGCCATCCTGACGTTGGTGTAGGAGTTGGGGTTGATGTTGTAGATGAAGTTGCAATTGCATATTCATAGTTAGAGTTAAAACCTCCGACAATTATTTTTCCTGCCATTGTACAGCTATTTCCTGTATAAATGTCGGCTTTTTTAATTCCGGTTGGATCTAAATCATTTGTATAAACATTGAAATAAAAAGTTGAAGTCGAAAGATCTGGATATGTTATTACCAATCTAAATTCTCCCGCAGTACCCGCTAAATAATCAGCTCCTGTTGCAACTTGCGTCCATCCACAAGAAGCAGTTTCATTCGCACAGTTCACATTTGCAAAAGCAGGACAACTAGCAGTAACATTAAGTTTTTGCCATGAAATACTTTTAACGGTTGACATATCAATACCGGTCTGAATATTTCTGGCATCATTAGAACCACAAATAAATAATTTTGGAAGTTCTTTACCATCATTAGGACAAATTGAAATTGTTCCCGCATATTGCCCTGACGCATATTTAAGCACAGGATTCGTAGTAATAGGGGCCGCTAATTTCTCAGTTTGCTTATCAGTGTTTAATTCAAAACTACTGTTATTTCCAAACTGATTATATGCCTTTAAGAAAATGTTCTCATGTGAATTTCCATAAGACTTTGAATTAAATGCTATTGAATTTTGCGCATTGATTGCAAAATTGAATAACATGGCCAAAACAAAAACTAGCGTTCTTAAAATAGTAGGTTTTCTCATAATCATTCTTTTGTTTCACTTTCATTTTATTTTCCAAGGGGCATCAGAAAATAAAATAATTAGTATTCTAAAACATTTTATTTTTAGTTGTAAGCCCTTAATCAATAGCTTACTTTATCCTTATTTCTATTAATTCTCCACTTTTACGATGGCCATTTTACCATTGTAAGGTTTATTCCCTTTTGCTTCTAATGCCTTAGTTGCTTCTTGTAAACCTTCATATTTCTCGTAATAAATGTAATATTTACTTGTTGCTATATTATAGAAGAAATTAATGTCTGAACGTCCCGCAGCAACTGCTTTGGTCAAGAATTCATCTCTCTTTTCAACACTGCTATGAACTGCAACAATCATATAATAACCACTGTCAGAATTTTTAATATTCTTGATGATCTGCATATTTGATTGGTCTTCACCAAAATCAAAATCACTTGCTGTTAAAGGCGTACTGCTAACTTTAGTAGTTTCCTTGATACGTTTAAGAGCTGCCAGATCCTGATTATATCTTCCTTGATCGTTTTCATAAGCTGCACGCTTAATTCTACGTTTTTTCTCGATTTCAGTTTCTGCTTTAATACGCTCTAAATTCGCAAGTAAAGCTGCACTATCCTCTTCCATTTTTAATTGCGCTGCTTTCAACTGATTTATCTTTTCTAGATAAGCTCTATTTAAAGCATCATTTTTATTCGGAACTTTTTTAAGTCTTTCGTTATATAAATTCGTCAATTTAGCAATCTCATCTTTTTGAATTCTGTTTGCCTCAGCAATATTTGTTTTCAAAGCTTCTAACTGACTGTTCTCTGCTGCAACACTCTTGAATGGTTTCGGTTCTTTGTAAATTCCTTTTTCACTTAAGTCATTTTCCTCTCTTAAATCATTCAGGTCTTTTTGTTTGTTTGCAACCGTAGCATTGAACTGAGCTAATAAATCACTTTGATTTTTACCAGAGGCATCTAGAGATTGCGTTAAATTATCAATAGCTTTTGCTGTTTCATCTTTTTGAGCTTCTGCCGCTTTTGCTGCTGCATCCGCCGCTTGTTTAGCTCTTAATTCTGCTTCCTCAGCTTGTTTTGCCTGTAACGCTTCTGCATCCGCTTTAGCTTTGGCATCAGCAGCAAGTTTAGCTTGTAATGCTTCTGCATCCGCTTTGGCTTTGGCATCAGCAGCAAGTTTAGCTTGTAATGCTTCTGCATCTGCTTTGGCTTTGGCATCGGCAGCAAGTTTTGCTTGTAATGCTTCTGCGTCGGCTTTTGCTTTAGCATCTGCAGCAAGTTTTAGTTTTAATGCTTCTGCATCAGCTTTTGCTTTTGCGTCAGCAGCTAATTTTGCCTGACGAGCTTCTTCATCTGCTTTAGCTTTTGCCTCAGCTGCTTGTTTTGCTTGTAATGCTTCTGCGTCAGCTTTTGCTTTTGCATCGGCAGCAAGTTTTATTTTTAATGCTTCTGCATCGGCTTTTGCTTTCGCATCTGCAGCTAATTTTGCCTGACGAGCTTCTTCATCTGCTTTAGCTTTTGCATCAGCTACTTGTTTTGCTTGTAAAGCTTCAGCATCGGCTTTTGCTTTCGCATCTGCAGCAAGTTTTGCCTGAAGTGCTTCCGCATCGGCTTTGGCTTTTGCATCGGCAGCTAATTTCGCTTGTAATGCCTCTGCGTCAGCTTTTGCTTTTGCATCAGCAGCTAGTTTTGCTTGTAAAGCTTCAGCATCGGCTTTTGCTTTTGCATCAGCAGCTAGTTTTACTTTCAATGCTTCAGCATCAGCTTTGGCTTTATTATCTGCTTCTAATTTTGCCAAACGAGCTTCTTCCGCTTCTTGTAATTTTTTTGCTTCTGCTTCCGCTTTTGCTTTTGCAGTTGCTTCAGCATCAGCTTTTACTTTTGCATCAGCAATCAATTTTGCTTGTAATGCTTCCATATCGGCTTTTGCTTTAGCATCAGCAGCAAGTTTCGCTTGTAATGCTTCTGCATCCGCTTTTGCTTTTGCATCAGCGGCTAATTTTGCCTGACGAGCTTCTTCTTCAACTTTTGCTTTCTCTTCAGCAGCTTGTTTTATCTTAAGTGCTTCAGCATCGGCTTTTGCTTTTGCATCGGCAACCAATTTAGCTTGTAATGCTTCTGCGTCAGCTTTTGCTTTTGCATCAGCAGCTAATTTTGCTTGACGAGCTTCTTCATCAGCTTTGGCTTTTGCATCTGCTTCTTGTTTCGCTTTAAGAGCTTCAGCATCCGCTTTTGCTTTCGCATCAGCAGCTAATTTCGCCTGACGAGCTTCTTCTGCTTCTTGTAATTTTTTTGCTTCAGCATCAGCTATTGCTTTTGCAGTAGCTTCTGCATCCGCTTTAACTCTTGCATCAGCAATTAATTTTGCTTGTAAAGCTTCCATATCTGCTTTCGCTTTTGCGTCAGCTTCAAGTTTTGCCTGAAGTGCTTCCGCATCTGCTTTTGCTTTCACATCGGCAGCAAGTTTTGCCTGAAGTGCTTCCGCATCGGCTTTTGCTTTTGCATCAGCAGCTAATTTTGCTTGTAATGCCTCTGCGTCAGCTTTTGCTTTCGCATCGGCAGCAAGTTTTGCCTGAAGTGCTTCCGCATCGGCTTTTGCTTTTGCATCGGCAGCTAATTTTGCTTGTAATGCCTCTGCGTCAGCTTTTGCTTTCGCATCGGCAGCTAATTTCGCTTGTCTTGCTTCCTCTTCTACTTTCGCTTTAGCATCAGCAGCTTGTTTTATTTTCAATGCTTCAGCATCGGCTTTCGCTTTTGCTTCTGCAGCAATTAATGCTTGTCTTGCCTCTGCATCTGCTTTTGCTTTTGCGTCAGCAGCTAATTTTTCTTTTAAGGCAGCATCTGCGGCGGCTTTTTCTTTCAATGCTGCGGCAGCTTTCGCTTTGTTTGCAGCATCAATTGCAGCTTTCGTTTTAGCTTCAGAAGCTGCTTTAGCTTTTGCTTCAGCCGCTAATCTAGCCTGATAAGCATCTGAATCTGCTTTTGCTTTTGCATCGGCAGCTAAAATTGATTGTAAATCTGCAGCTTCAGCTTTTGCTTTTGCATCTGCTTTTCTCTTCGCTTCAGCAGCATCCGCTTTTGCTTTTGCATCTGCAGCTAATTTAACTTTCAACGCTTCCGCATCTGCTTTTGCTTTTGCATCAGCTGCTAATTTTGCTTTTGCAGCAGTTTCAGCATCAGCTTTTGCTTTGTCCGCAGCTAATTCTGCTTGTGTTTTTTGAGGTGCTCCAGTTGCTTTAGCTTTTGCAGCTTCAGCATCCGCTTTGGCTTTCGCATCGGCAGCTAGTTTTAATTTCATTGCCTCTGCATCAGCTTTCGCTTTATCAGCAGCTAACTGTGCCGGTGTTTTTGCTGCTACTGCTGCTGGTTTGTTTGCAGCAGCTTGAGCTCTTGCTGCAGCGGCAGCATCTACTCTGGCTTTATTATCTGCAACCAATTTCAATCTACGTTCCTCTGCATCTGCTCTGGCTTTATCTGCTGCCAGTTGCGCTTGTGTTTTTTGTGTTGTAGCAACCGCTCTGTTTGCAGTTGCAGTTTGTGCTCTTGTTGCAGCTGCAGCATCCGCTTTAGCTTTTGCATCTGCAGCAAGTTTTATTTTCAATGCTTCTGCATCGGCTTTTGCTTTATTATCTGCTTCTAATTTTGCTTTAGCTGCAGCTTCGGCGTCAGCCTTCACTTTTTCAGCAGCAGCAAGTCTTGCTTGTTTCGCTTCTGCATCAGCAATTGCTTTTGCTTCAGCAGCTAATCTTGCTTTTTCAGCACCATCTACTCTTGTAACCGGAGCCGATGTTGTTTTTTTAGCCATTACCGGTTTTGGTTTTGAAGGATCAATAAGTGAACCTTCATCATCATCACCGTAATAGTAATTTCTGCTTTTGAATTTATAGGCAATTGCAAATTCGTGAGAACCTCCCAAATTTGTAAAATTGCCAAAACCTCTTTCATAATTGTATTCTATCGCAATACTAGGCGAAATATTTACACCTAAACCTGCCGAAACACCATATAAAGTATTGTATCCTGCTTGAGCCCAAACTCCTTGTGGAATCGTTAGCATGGCAAGTCCAGATAAAACTGTTTTATCTTTTTTAATCTCTGTCTTTACTATTCCAGAAAATCTACTTCTGTCGAAAAATCCGTAGCTGTCAATGTAACCTGTGTACATTGCATGCAATTCGATTGCTCTTTCCGGATCATCCTTTACCATTCCTGAACCAAAATTGTAAAGAACCAAATTGTTGATCGATAACCCAAAATCAAGAAATGCAGTACCATAATTAATACCCGGATTTACAGTAAGCAATGTATTTGACTGAATGTTATCAATTGGAAGATTTGGATCATTTGTAATAATTTTACCTTTGTTTAAACCACTTTGGTAAGCACCTACATTAAGTCCAAATGTCAAATTGCTATCTTCTTGCAAAACGATATTATGAGCAAAGTTGGCTACTCCTCCAAAGACTGTAAAAACACCATAATTTTGTTGAAATAATCCAAAAGCAAAAGCTTCATTCTCTCTAAAACGGCCAGAATAACCAAATAAATAAGTATTTGGTGCATCATCAAATGAAACCCATTGTCTTTTATTATAAAAGCTTACATAAGGATTTGATTCGCGTACAAAACTGAACGTTGGATTAATTATATATCTATTAAACTTTAAAGAATTTCTGATAGGTAAAGAAAACGAAACAACTCCATCCTCAGATTTGGTATCTTGAGCATAGAGTACATTTGATAAACCGTAAAATAAAGTTATGAATAGTAGGATTTTCTTCATCTTATTTTATCAGGGTTATTGATCCTTTTCTTTCACCTGTCGAAGATTGAATGACATAGTAATATACTGGATTTACATTTTTAATATCAATTGATCCAGACGGGGGCCAATCGCCTTGATAGTTGACAACATCAAGAACCATGTCTCCGTTTGAACTAATTATTTTAACACTAGTTTCTGGGTTTTTGTATTCACTAGGAATATCCCATACATCATACGGATAACTGCTCAAACTAATAATATTTGCAATTTTTTCTACGGTAGCACCCACATTACCATCGTAGGTAACCGTGAAAGGCAATTCTTGCTCAACGGTACATCCAGTTGCCTGGCTAACTTTTACTTTGTAATTCCCACGCGCTGTAACCAAATAAGTATTTGTATTAGCACCAGCAATAACATTATTTCCAAGGTACCATTGAAAAGTTGGATTAACAGCATTCGTAGTCACCGTAACGCTTAAAGTTTCGTTAGGGGCAATAACGTTCGTTGCCGGCACATTTAACGCCGCTGTAAAGCCATTTCCTTTTAAATCTATTGTTCCTGTAGCAGTACATCCACCAAAATCAACATCAACAGTATAAACTGCTGCTTCATTTGTAGTATAACTGCGATTTGTGGCTCCGGTAATTACGGTTCCGTTTTTTTTCCATTGGTACTTATTACCAGCTGTTGCTGTTAAAGTTGTACCTGTTCCGCTTGAGCAAAATGGATTACCTAAACTTGAGGCGATTGCTACTGAAGAACCTGAAGAGGAAGAGGTAACAATTACGTGATTAGAGCTAATATTTGTTTCACTACACAATCCGTAATCAATTTCACTGTAATATTCTCCAATTGAATTTACAACTAACGTGCTAGAGCTTTGTCCTGCAATAACCACATTATCCTTATACCATTTGTATTTCAAATTTGGATTTAGGACAGGTGAAGAACCCAGAACATCAGGAGTATCATTATCAACAGTTAATGTTATTGAACCACCTGAACAAATTACAGCAGAAGTACTCTTTTTATTGATTGAATATACAGATTGATAGCTTTTATAATATGCTGCAAAAGCTGTTTTGTCAAGTGAATTTTTAAATCTTGTACTGACTGCACCTGTAGAACTTTTCACTCTTATGCTGTAAACATCAGAGCCTTCAAGATTAGTAGGAACACCAAACTTAATAGTTTGTTGTGTTGCAGATATATTACTAACCTGAAGTAAAATGGTCGGTGTTGGAACTGAAAAACTGCCTGTTTTATCCGAAAGCTCTACCACAAACGTAGCGTCAGCAGGAAAATCAACATAAGTAAATGTTGCATAAAATTCGTTAAAATTTGGACCTGCACAAAGTTTTTCCAAGCCATCTAGTGGCTGAGGCACTATTGTCTGGGCATAGCTATTTGTTTTAGTACATAAAAAAATACTAAAAAAAAGAATAAATCGGATTACAGATAGCGTAGTTTTCTGAATCATATAGTTCTAGTTCTTGCTAAGTCTATATTTTCAAAAAACAAAATATCTATGAATGTTTCAGAAAAATCATATTTGTAGTTCTCAATAATGTCCTTCGCAAGAACAGAATAAGAAGCTGTAATTGATGTGTTTTCTTGGCATTCTGAAGTTTTCTGATTATTACAATCAGTAGCTATAGCAAAGCTATCCTTGGGGATGGATAGCTCCACTGCTAACTGATTAGAATTATCTAATTTGCTGATCACTGATGTATCAGCTTTTACTGTTTTTTGGTTGTTGTTACACGCCGCTACTATGCATTTAGCCTCATTAGAAATAGTGTTTTCTAACTTACTTTGTGCATTTATTGCTACTGCAGGCGAAACCAAAAATATAATATAAATAAAATATTTTTTTATAGATGGGGCCATTATGTTCTGATCTTTATTTGGTCACGAGACTGACAAAAATTGTGTCTGGGGACTTAATTAATAAAATTTACGCTCTTGAAATAAAAATCGAAACTTATCTATTTTCCGCTAGATGCTGTAATTTTTCCTAATTGCAATCTGAAATCCGGTTTTTTAGCATTGAAAATATCAATAAATGTTTCTTTGTTGTCGCTTTGTGAGTAAACATTAAAGAAGACACTGTTACCGTACCAGCTCTCTAAATCTTCGTTGTTAGAATTGTATTCTGTAAAGATGTTTCCGTTACATAAGTTGAAATACATTTCTTCAAATTTGATTTTTTTAAGGCTAGCCTCATTAATCTCAGTTTTGCTGTCTATTAGAACGGCCGGGTTAAATCCAGAGATCACACTACGCTTCATTTCAAGAGAAGCAGTTTCAGCAACATAAATTGCTTCTTTTACTAAACCTGCCTGAATATCAGCTTTAATGTTATCACTATCATTTAACATTGTAATATTTGTTGCAACAACAAGTGTTTGTTTTTTAGTAAAATCTGTTTCGCTTTTCTTTTCGAAAGATTTTACTTCCATACAACGAGATCCATCTTTGTTACTTGATAAATAAGATGATCTAACTGCCAATGAGTTAAATAAACGGCATTGAACACCTTGAGTAAATTTATAGTCGTCGTTGATTGATTTGTAAGAAACTAATTTAGTAGCGTTAACATCTCCTCCAAAGAAAGCAAATGAATCACCTCCCGAGTAGCTTACCATTACATTATCTAGTATTGTTTTAGCACCAACACCAGCAACAGTCAAACCATTGAAAGTATCTGCACCTTTAACTTTTTTTCCAGCAAATTCGATTCTAACAAATCTTAAAATACCTGAATTTCCGTTTACGTTGTCACCACCGTAAGTAGTAAGCGTAGGATCAAGATCTAAGTTATAAGAACCAACACCTCCAAATTTGTTGATTGGAGCATCACCAAGAATTACAATTCCACCCCAGTCTCCAGCTTTTTTCTGGCTGCGGTTTGAAGTAAACACGATTGGATCAGTCTCTAAACCATCTGCAACAAGTTGTGCACCTTTTGTAACTACCAATGTTCCTTTAGTTTCGAAATCACCAATAATTAAAGTTCCTGGTTCGATTGTTAATACTGCATTGTTCGTAACATAAACGTTGCCTTGCAAAACATATACATTCCTCTTCAGCAATTTAGTATTAACAGAAATGTTTCCTGCTAAAATTTGGTTTGCTTCTCCATACTCTACTTTGTTAGGCTTAAATTCGGTCCAGTTATTCAACCAATTGTTGTAGCCCATAATTCCTTTCTCTTGCTGAGCACTCATACTAGTAACTGTCAAAAGAACGCAGATCATTTGAGTAATTTTTTTCATGATAAGGGGGTATTAGGGTTAATAATAAATTTGGGTATGCGTAAATGAAAAAACTCATCTCGATTTTTCCGAAATAATCAGAACACATCGAGAACGAGTTATTTTTTATCGCTCTTTTAAAATGTTTTTCGAAAATCTAAATCATCTACGTAAACAAGTTAAAAAAGGTTTTAAAAATATTTTATTTATTACATTTCGTTCAAATCGTTGAACTCGTGTAATGATTTCAATGTGCTTTCGTAAAATAAAATTGCCGCAATCAAGTTTCCTTTATCTGAATAAGGCATCATTTTTCTTTGAAAATCTACTGTAGTATCCAAGAAAGTTGTAGTACCAACAGCTTGATTGTCTAATACTTTTTTGTGTTCACTATCGTCTGGAATACCTAAGTCAGCCATAGTAACACCTGGTTTAGTAACCAAAGCAATGTAAGGGAGAGTTTTCACTAAAACTTTAATACGCTCAATGTATAATTCCAAAAGTTCTCCTTTTTGCATACCACTCAATTCTTTTTGATCATGGTATTTTCTGATAAGAGCTGTTGTACTAATGATACTTCTTGGAGCATTTTTTGCCTGCGCTGAAACAGCTGCAGTTGTCAAGAAAAAAAGTGTACTTAATAAAATAATTTTCCCTTTCATAGATTCTATTTATAAATGGTTGTTGATGCAAACAAAAATATATAATTTAACTTAAATTGCAACTTTATTGATTTCTTTTTTCAAAAAAAATCCTTAAAAAAAACTTAAAAAGCAGCCGTATGTCGAGAAAATCTGCGTTTTAACGAGGGTTTTGTTAAAATTGTTAAAACCAAAACCGTAAGACATTACCTATAAAAAAACATTCGGTATTACCAATAAATAGCTAAAATTTTCGTACGTTTATCGTTTTAAACAAAAAAATATTAACAAAAAAGTCTTCATATCTACTCGCATGAAGTAATTTATTAACAAAATTAAGCTTATACATCTCCATTTTTTTTCAAAAAAAATATTCCGATTTTTTCAATTTTAAGACAACCCATAATCTTTTAATCTAAAGTTTTTGACTCCACCATTTTCTTCTATCTTTGCTTCATGCAATTTTCTCAAATTTTAGGTCAGGATTATATCAAAAGTCACTTGATAAAAAGTGCATCTTCAGGACGAATTCCGCATGCGCAATTGTTTATTGGGCCCGAAGGAAGCGGCACATTATCAACTGCTATAGCCTATGCGCAATATATTTTGTGCAACAATACAGGCAATGAAAATGAAAACGGAAACGAGTCCTGCAATTTAAAATTTCAAAATATCTCGCATCCCGATCTACATTTTATCTACCCAACTGTAACCACAGAAGATGTCAAAACCAAACCAAAAAGTTTAGACTTCATTCAGGATTGGAGAACATTTATTCAAGAAATGCCTTACGGAGGATTATTTGACTGGTATAAAATCTTGGGCGTTCAAAACAAACAAGGAGAAATCAGGGTTGAAGATGCACAGGAAGTTTTAAAATCGCTTTCGCTAAAATCCTACGAAGGCGGCTATAAAATCATGATTATCTGGATGGCCGATAAAATGAATATCGCAGCTTCGAATAAACTTTTAAAACTTCTGGAAGAACCTTCAGATAAAACCATTTTTATTCTGATTTCTGAAAATGAAGAAGATATTATTCAAACCATTCGCTCTCGTTGTCAGGTAATTCACTTTAATGGTCTTCCTGAAAAAATAATCGCCGACGCTTTAGTTTCCCGTGAAAATATTGATCAAAATTTAGCTAAAAAAATTGCGCATCAGGCACAGGGAAATTTCAACAAAGCGATGCATTTGCTAAAAGAAGATGATTCTGAATATCCATTCGAACAATGGTTTGTAAACTGGGTTCGTGCTGCATTTAGAGCCAAAGGAAATGCTGCAGCCATTCAGGATTTAATTTCCTGGAGTGAAGAAATTGCTGGACTTGGACGCGAAAGCCAGAAAAAATTCATTCAGTTTTGCATCGAAATGTTTCGTCAGGCATTAATGCTTAATTATCAGGCGCCAAGTTTAGTTTACATTGAACCGAAAGTCGACAAATTCAAACTCGAAAATTTTGCGCCATTTGTAAACGGAAATAACATTCATGAAATTTTCAAAGAGCTTTCAGATGCTATGTATCACATTGAAAGAAACGGAAATGCTAAAATAATTTTAACCGATTTATCAATCAAACTTACTCGTTTAATTCATAAAAAATAGTTTCAAAATGAATAATCCTGCCTCTATCTTAATTCTGGCTTTTTTAGCTTTAACATTCTTACAATCAGGATATGAAAAAATATTTTATTGGAAAAATAATGTAGAATGGCTCAAAGGCCATTTTGCCAACACACCGTTAAAAAATCAAGTGCCTCTTGCATTATTACATCTTTTAATTTTAGAACTAATTTCTGGAATTTTATCAGTCGTTGGAGCAATTCAGCTCTTATTAAACAGTGGCAGAGAATTTGGTTTTTACGGTGCAATTTTTTCTTGCATCAGTTTATTAATGATGCTTTTCGGGCAAAGATTAGCAAAAGATTACGATGGCGCGAGAACCATAGTAATCTATTTTATCCCAGCTGTAATGGCGGTTTACTGGCTGAACTAATCAGCTTTTTATTTATAATTTTTACAATAAAAAAATGAATCCAAAACACCCTTCAGAATCCATAACTATTTTAACCGATTTAGTTTTACCGAGCGAAACAAATCCTTTAAACAATCTTTTTGGCGGCGAATTATTAGCCCGAATGGACCGTGCCGCAAGTATTGCCGCACGCAGACATTCTCGCCGAATCGTGGTTACGGCTTCTGTAAATCACGTGGCATTCAACAGAGCTATCTCACTAGGAAGTGTTGTTACTGTTGAAGCAAAAGTTTCAAGATCTTTCAAAAGTTCAATGGAGGTTTTCATTGACGTTTGGGTAGAGGATCGCGAATCTGGAAGCAGAACAAAAGCCAATGAAGCAATTTACACTTTTGTTGCTGTTGATGACACCGGAAGACCTGTTGAAGTTCCTGCAATTATTCCGGAAACCGAACTTGAAATCCAACGTTTTGATGCTGCTCTACGTCGTAAACAGCTGAGTTTAGTGCTTGCAGGTAAAATGAAACCTTCTGATGCAACCGAATTAAAGGCATTATTTATAGAGTAAAATTGTAGCAATTTGTAACAATTTGTGGCAACCAAACTCCAAAAAAAAGAACTAGTTTTGCAATTTACAAGTCAGGCAAACAACAACAAGAAAGTTATTTCTTACTTTTGGTTTGTGTTTTAAATGCTAAAAAAATAACAATTAAGATAATTTAAAAGATATGAGTTCAGACAAAGAAGCCAAATTAAAAGCGTTACAATTAACGCTTGATAAACTTGACAAAACTTACGGAAAAGGAACCGTAATGAAAATGGGCGACAGAGCCATTGTGGAGGTAGAAACGATTTCTTCTGGCTCACTTGGAGTTGATTTAGCTCTTGGGGTAAATGGATACCCTAAAGGAAGAATCATTGAAATTTACGGACCAGAATCATCTGGTAAGACCACATTAACTTTACATGCAATTGCCGAAGCTCAAAAAGCTGGAGGAATTGCTGCTTTTATAGATGCTGAGCATGCTTTTGATAGAAATTATGCTGAGAAATTAGGAGTTGATATCGAAAATTTAATCATTTCGCAACCAGACAATGGGGAACAAGCTTTAGAAATTGCTGAAAACCTAATTCGTTCTGGAGCTATAGACATTGTTGTAATTGACTCTGTTGCTGCTTTGACTCCAAAAAGCGAAATTGAAGGTGAAATGGGAGATTCAAAAATGGGTCTTCATGCACGTTTGATGTCACAGGCTTTAAGAAAATTAACAGGAACAATTAGCAAAACAAATTGTACTGTTTTCTTTATCAACCAGCTGAGAGAGAAAATCGGTGTAATGTTTGGAAATCCAGAAACTACAACTGGTGGTAACGCATTAAAATTTTATGCTTCAGTACGTTTAGATATACGTCGTTCTTCACAAATTAAAGATGGAGAAAATGTAATTGGTAACAGAACTAAAGTTAAAATTGTTAAAAACAAAGTGGCTCCGCCATTTAAAACTGCCGAATTCGACATTATGTATGGAGAAGGAGTTTCAAAAACCGGAGAAATTCTTGATCTTGCAGTTGAATTTGATATTGTTAAAAAAGCGGGATCTTGGTTTAGCTATGGTGACACAAAATTAGGCCAGGGACGTGATGCGGTTAAAGCTTTAATTAAAGATAATCCAGAATTAGCTGATGAATTAGAAGCTAAAATTAAAGAACATATGAAAGAATTAGCAAACGCTTAAACCTTTCAAAATCTGTAAATTGCAGGTTTATATATTATAACCCAACAAGACAAAATCTTGTTGGGTTTTTTATTTTAAAAAAAAATCAAAAATCAACGCAACCATTTCGAAATTATATCATCTAGTAAATAGATATAAAATTTTAATTGGCATCGCCATAAGTGCCTTTTAAAAAATTTTAGAACGAATTTGGTTGATTTGTTTTTAATAAAAATCCGTCGGTTGGTTTGGTACTGGCGGGTTTTTATTCCTTTTACGAGAAAAATTTTCATATCTCACGCAACCTTTTTCATTTTTTGCTCTCTATAGTAATGTGACGTTAACTTGAGTTTTAACCAAACTCTTTATTATCAATCCTTAATGTTTTTAAATTATGAAAGAGAAAATAGAAGTGTTGTACAATAAAAACCGAAGAAAAACCAAATTGAAGTTTAAAAAAGTATTGCGATTTATTTCTGAAAAAATCATTCACAGATAAGATTTTGAATATAAATAAGGGGTTATTTTAGTTCAAAATAAAACCCGACATTCCTGATGCTTAAGGAATGTCGGGTTCTGTTTTTATCTTTTCGAATCCTTCTCTTTAAATGCTATTAATTCATTGTAAATCATCTGTCTTACTTTATCTCTGAGTTCTTTTCTATGCTCGCCTGTTACGCCTTTTGTTTCAACAAATGGAAGAATTTTTGCTCGCATTTTTCCTGGACTCCCGCTTAAAAAAGTATACGAGAAACGCTCTTTATTATCAGCAAAAACAATCGGTACGATTGGAATTTGATGCTCTATTGCCAATCGGAAAGCGCCGTCTTTAAATTCATCCAACAAAATACTTTCATCATCTGGAACACCACCTTCGGGAAAAATACAAATACTAAGTCCTTGATTAAGCCTGTTTTGAGCTCTTTTAAAAACCTCATTTTTACTTTTTGAAGAATTTCTGTCTACAAGAATGCAAGTTCTTTTATAGAAAAATCCAAACAACGGGATTTTTACCAACTCTTTCTTTCCCACAAAAACAAAAGGATTTTTAATAATCGCCAACATCAGCATGATATCTGTCATTGAGGTATGATTTGCGACAATCATATAGCTGGTATGTTTGATAAGTTTTTGCTCGCGTTTTACTTTGTAATAAAAACCCATCCCGAAAAGGATAAATTTAGCCCAAATGCGGGCCATTTTAAAAAAATAGGGGTAACCACGTTCTGAGATAATAGAAATCAGCAAAAACGGCAACATAATCAATATCGGAATGGCCATTAAAACATAAAACCAAATGCGCCAAAGAATCCAAAAAGTAATTTTTAATATTTTCATAACTTCAAAAGTAAGAAAACAGAAATGAATTATATAGAGATTTTTTACTATAACCTTTGCTTCCTTTTAACGCAAAGAGCGCAGACTTTTTTCGCAGAGAAAAACTCTGCGCTCTTTGCGTTAAAAAACACACAACAAACATTTAAAACGCTTCGTTAAATTCTTATCAACTTTGCCATTAGAAAAAACATCACGACATTTGCAATTCAGAAAAAATTGAGAATGGCAAAAATACTTACTGGTGTTCAGAGTACAGGAACACCGCATTTAGGAAACTTACTGGGAGCAATTATTCCGGCAATTGAATTATCGAATAATCCTGCAAATGAATCTTATTTGTTTATCGCTGATTTACATTCGATTACACAAATTAAAGACGGCAAAACATTAAGAGAAAATACATATAGCACAGCCGCAGCATGGCTTGCTTGCGGGCTTAATCCAGATAAGGTGACTTTTTACAGACAATCAGATGTGACTCAAACTGCTGAATTGACATGGTATTTAAGCTGTTTTTTTCCGTTTCAAAGATTGACTTTAGCACATTCTTTCAAAGATAAATCAGATCGTTTGGATGATGTAAATGCCGGATTATTTACTTATCCGATGTTGATGGCGGCTGATATTTTGTTATATGATGCTGAGTTCGTTCCGGTTGGAAAAGATCAACTTCAGCATTTAGAAATTACGCGTGATGTTGCATCGCGATTTAATCATCAAATGGGCGAAACTTTTGTAATTCCGGAAGCTAAAATTCAAGAAGACAGCATGTTGATTCCGGGAACAAACGGAGGAAAAATGAGTAAATCTGCTAATAACATTATCAATATTTTCCTGGATGATAAAACGCTTCGCAAACAAGTAATGAGCATCGAAACCGATAGCACACCTCTTGAAGCACCAAAAAATCCTGATACCTGCAATGCTTTTGCGATTTACTCTTTATTAGCAAATGAAACTCAGATTGCCGAAATGAGAGCCAATTATTTAGGCGGAAATTACGGTTACGGACACGCAAAACAAGCTCTTTTTGAATTGATTACCGAAAAATTTAAAACAGAAAGAGAAAAATATAATTATTACATCAACAATCTTGAAGAAGTTGATGCACTTCTTAAAAAAGGCGCTGCAAAAGCTTCGGTAGTTGCAGATGGCGTTTTAGAAAAAGTTCGCAACGTTTTGGGATTTGAAAAATAAAGCCAAAATTAAAAAGCCTAATAGATTTAGTTTCTATTAGGCTTTTTTTCTTATTAATATTATGTTTATTAAGCTCTTCCAAGTCTAGCTATCAACAGAATTACTCTAATAATTACAATTACAATCACGACAATTGACCAACCAGAAAAGCCTGATGAACTGCTGGCATTGTCTACTCTTTCCTGTGCTGCATCAAGCTGATTTTTGTTTTTTCTGAATAAATTATTCAGATCAGAATCAACCGCATTATAGTTTATTAAAGAAGAAATCATTGGGTTTAACAATTCATGTCTAACAACTGAATTACTGTGCAAATTGTAGACTTTGTTATAAACCGCTCTGATTTTTTCATCTTTTTCAGCAGATCTGAAATGAGAGACCAAAACATAAAAACTTCGATATTTTAAAAACTCAACTGTCTCACTTATAGCAGCTGGCTGTAAATTTCCATTAACAGTTTGAATTGCATAATCTAGTTTTTCAGATACTTTATTGCTTAATTTATCAAGCGAACTTTCAGGCAAATATTCCTTAACTTCAAATAAATCATCAATATTATCAAATCTGTTATTTGATATATAATACTCTAAAATCGCATCTAGATCTTTAGATAAAAATTTATCGATAAAAACTCTAACATCCTCTTTACTAGAAGAAATCGGGTGATCTGTAATAAAGCGGTTTCGCGAATAATTCTTTTTAGAAAAAAAGTTATATAATATTCTGTTATTGCTAATAAACAACAACTGATTGGCATAATTCTCAACTGCTAAAACCAAATTGCTACCTAAATCAGGCTGCACATTTGTATTTCCAGATCGCTCAATTTCAAACTGTCTTCTCGCTTTTTCAATATCTTCAGCGCTGAAAGATTGGATGTTTGCTTTGTAAATTCCTGCATTTTCAAATAATTCAATTATGTTCATTTTAACTTTAGTTTTTTGGTTAAACAAATATATTCTTTATATCATTTAATCCAAGTTTCTGTGTTAAAAAACTCTTAAATTGCTTCGAACATTTTGCCGGGCAAAGGTCTAATTAGCCCTTTAAGTTCCATGTTTAAAAGAATTCCAGATATTTTGAAAATTGGAAAATCGCATTCTAGAGCAATGATATCTAATAACTCTTTTCCGTTTTTAATCAAGAAATTATAGATGCATTCTTCATCTGGATTTAACTCCACAAAAAGCTGTCTTTGAATGGTTTTGGGCTTATTTTCAAGATCCCAGTTTAGTACGTAAATCAAATCGGCTGCACTGGTTAAAACATTTGCTTTTTGCGTTTTAATAAGATTATTGCAACCTTGGCTATATCGGTCTGTAACACGGCCTGGAACGGCAAAAACTTCCCGATTATAATCATTAGCTAAATTGGCTGTAATTAATGAGCCTCCTTTATCTGCCGATTCAATCACGATCGTAGCTTCGGTCATACCTGCAACAATACGATTTCTACGTACAAATTTCTCTTTATCAGGATTAGAAGAACTCCAGAATTCAGTAATAAATCCACCATTTTCTTCCATTTTAGCAATGTATTTTTTGTGCGTTTTTGGATAAATCTGATTCAAACCGTGGGCTAAAACTCCAATAGTCTGCAAATTATTTTCCATTGCCAATTGATGTGAGACAATATCTACACCATACGCAAATCCGCTAACAATCACGGGATCAAGCGGAACAAGGTCTTCAATTAATTTTTTACAAAAATCAATTCCGTATGATGTTACTTGCCTGGTTCCCACGATACTGATTACTTTTTTATTTTTCAAATCTATATTGCCAGAAGTAAAAAGCAAGACTGGAGAATCGATACAATGTTTTAGGCGATCTGGATAATTTTCATCTTGAAAATAAGAGACATTTATTTGGTCTGCGTGAATAAATTCAAGTTCCTTGCTCGCCTTTTCAAAAATCGATTTATCCTTCAAGTTTTTAAGCAGGATAGAACCTACTCCGTCTATAGCAGCAATTTGTATGGCTTTTGTTTTAAAAACAGCTTCGGCACTACCGCAATGCGTCAACAACTTCTTAGCCATAATATCACCAACTCCATCAACTTTAAGTAACGCTAATAAATAAAATAAATCTTGATCTGACATGGATATTGAATGCATTAAATGGCGGTGAAAACATAGGTTTTTAAAACAAATCTTGGATTTATTTCAAAAGTTGCAAAGATACAAAATATAAGTAAATTCATTCAAAAATATATTCGTGATGATTCTATTTAGCTTTCAAATACTTGATAAAAAACAATTTAAGTACCAATTTTTAAGAATTGTAATCTATATATTTGCTTTGCGTAGTAAGCAAAGAAAAAACGGATTTCAAATAATTGAATCCGTTTTTCTACCAAAAGTCTCACATGTAATTAATTTATTCTAAAATGTTGCACACACTTCGTGATTTGCACTTAAAACTCCATAATAAGCCATTCCTCTCGCACAAACTTTATTAACTGCTACTAAATTTATAACAATAACAACTTGAAATGGCCCAATATAGCTATTAAAAACTTCAATACTACCCCCTTCAACAATTGTCACTTTTACAGGGATATTTTCAGTTATTTTGATCCCAAAAATTTCAGCTTTTATTTGAACTATTCCCTTAAAAACACCTTTTGAATAATTACAATCTTTTAGTTTTAAAGAAAATGAAAAGCTTTTGTCAGTATCATTACTAATTTCAGAAATTGAAATAGGGCTAATTTGCAGGTCTAACGTTGAAAAATCTTTTTCTACTTTCCACATTAAAATAGAGGAGCTATCTTCAAATCCACAATCATCTGACTTTTCCCCTTTCCCAGGCAGAAGAAGAAATTTTGGTTTATCTAATTTCATACAAGTACCAATTGTTTTTAACCCAACTATTTTTACAAGTGATAATCCGTCTCCAAATTGCTTTAAGGATGGCAAATTTTCTTTTTCTAAATTTAGGTTATGAACAGAATATGGTTCTCCAAATACTTTTACTGTGAAATTCTCTTTAATTTGTTCAATAATAAATTTTTCCATTTGTTTAATTATTTAATGTTTCCTACTCCTATGGCTTTTCGGTATCGCCCCGTTTATTTGAGTGGTTTCTAGCCTCCACTTTTATTTTCTATAACTTTAACTGGTTGATTATTAAACCAAAATTCTAAATTATAAGACAAAAAAAAATCCCTACAAATAGGGATTTTTTGATTAAAATTTATTTCAATTAATTTATATCAGGCATTAAGTCTGCTATGAGGAAATTAAAAATCGTATTTCCGTTCTACAGCAAAACGAATTAAATCGGTTTTGCCATAGATATTCATTTTTTTGAGGATATTTTTACGGTGGGTATCTACGGTGCTTTTACTTATAAAAAGTTCTTCAGCGATTTCGTTGGATGTTTTTCCTTCTCCAATAAGTCTTAAAATCGCCTTCTCTCTAGCGCTTAAAAGAATGTTTTCTTTCGTTAATTCATCTTTTACAATAATTGCGTCGTCAAAAAAAGTTTCGTTGCTTACAACGGCTCTAATCGCTTGGATTAATTTTTTAAGTGGGGAATTTTTCATAATATATCCTGAGGCTCCTGCTTCTTTCATTTGCTGAACAGCTTCGGACTGATCAAACATGCTAAAAGCAATAATTTTGATCTCAGGAAATTCACGCTTAATTATTCTAGTAGCACTAATTCCGTCACATTTTGGCATTCGGATATCTGTAATTACAATCTGAGGTCTTTTATTTCGAACCAATTGTATTAATTCATCTCCATCATTGGCTTCACCAACAACGGTAATATCCTCTTCAAATTCTAAAGAAAGTTTAATACCGTCTATAAGCGACTGATGGTCTTCGGAAATAATTATTGTGATCATAATGGCAAATCTATAATGATGGAAGTTCCTTTAGTTAAAATTGAATCGATTGTAAATGTTCCGCCCATCTGTTCTACTTTTTTCTCCATGTTTTTAAGGCCTATACCGGATTTCCCGACAATCGTTTTCGGATTGAAACCTTTGCCATTATCTTCAATAATGACATTAATTTCCTTTGCTGATCCTTGTGTTAGATAAATATTTACTTCTGTTGCTTCAGAATGTTTTATAATGTTTGTACACAGTTCCTGAATCATTCGAAATAAGGCAACTTCTATCGTATTTTCTAATCTTTCTGTAAGTTCAAACGGAATAACATTAATAGTTAAGTGTTCTAAGACACTCATTTTCTCAGCCATTTTATTAACTGCAACCAATAATCCTTCACTGCCTATAACTCCCAGATTTTTGAGATGTGCAATATTTCGAACCTTTTGATAAGCCTCTTCTAATAACACATCGGTTTTGTCATAAAGTTTATTTTCCTGTAGGTTTTCAACTTCACTTTGACGCTTCAGATTTTGGAAATTTAACTTTAATGTAGTCAGGATACTGCCCAAATCATCATGCAATTCGTTGGCTATATTTTGACGTTCTTTTTCCTGACTTTCGAGCATTAAATCAATATCATTAAGCTCTTGGTCTCTGAGTATTTTTTCGGTTTTTTGTATTTCAATTAGTTTCTCTTGTTCTGCAATTTTTTTCTTTTTAGTGATGTTTTTATATCCTAAAATACTAATTAACAAAACAATAATTAAAATACTCGCTATCAGATATAAAATTACATTGTTTACTCTAATGTCTGTTTTTAACTGAAGATTTTCAAGTTCTTTTTCCTTGGTTTTGTATTTGGTATCAAAATTATTAATGGCAATATTTTGCTGCTCTGTATTTAAAGAATCATGATATTTATTTGAGATTTCTAAGTGATATAATGCTTTATTAAGATCATTGGCGTCTTTGTAATTCAAATAAAGAAATTTATTAATGTTTTCCTTGTTAACTTTAACATATTCAATCAGCTTTATTTTATCTGCCTGATGTAATAAATCAATTGCTTTTTGGTACTGACGAAGCTGAGAATAATTTGATGCCTGATTCATCAAGTTATAACAAATGTAGTTGGGATTTGGTCTTTTTTCCTGATGCAAAAGCAAATTATCTTTGCGCAGATAATACAAACTGGAATCTGGTTTGTATAAAACATCACTAAAAAGCACAGCCAGATTATTATATATTTTACTCTCAAGCTTTTTGTCCTTTACTTTTTTGTTTAAACTTATTGCTTTTCTAAAGTAAGACAGGCTCTCCTGGGCTTCTTTGCTGTTTATTTTTAAAGAGGCTAATTGAACATAGCCTTTTAGAATTTTAGAATCATCTTTGGTCGAAAAAGCATAATCCATATATTCTTTGAGATAGAATTGATGTTTTTGAGTATTATCTTTGTAACTAACTAGCAATGAGGCAATGTTGAGATTTATTTCCATAGCTTTCTCGACACTATTTGCGTTCAAATATTGTTTTTTCGCCATTAGATAATTTTCAATGGCTTTTACATCGTTGTTTTGTTTACTATAACTTTTCGCTGTCAAAAAATAATAATATCCTAAATCTTCTGGTAAAAAAGCTGCGGTATTTATCACCAAAAGTTCCTTTAATGCTTCTTTTGAATTCCCTTTTTCAATAGATTTTTCGATGGAACTCAAAACTTTATTTTGCCCCATACAAATGTTCACTGTACAAAGTAAAGTGAGCATAAAGCAAAAAGTTATGTATAATCGATTATTCACTATCTTCTTCACCTTCACGGATTGTACCCCTTCCTGTTGAATCTGGAGTAACTATAGGGTCTTTAAATACATCTTCAAATATTTTTTCAGGCGTTTTTCTCAATTCATCATTTTCATGATGAAAAGCAACTTTAATTTTTTTAGAAAAATCCAACGATAAAAAATCATTAGAATTTAAATCAATAACAAACGCTTCAAAATTTCCATTTGCTACTAATTTTACCCCAAATGAATCTTTAAAATGAATTACAATTCTGTTTTCATGCGGACTTGAAATATTGTAAGTTTTATGTATAAAATAAACATTGTCTTTTTGAGGTTTAGGGATTGCTACAGCTATAACTGCTTTCTTACCTTCAAATATAGTACCTCGTACATCGTAATCTTTCATGGTTTATGTTTTTAAGTTTATAATAATCAAATCTATAGTAATTATAAAAGAAAAAAAATACCTATAAATAGGTATTTATAAAATGATCCAAAACCTAAAATCGCTTTAATTTTAAGATAATCAATTGGTTAATTTTTGCATCTTTTAGATTCCTAACTTCATCTACCTTCTTTAAAGCTAATAAATAAAACATGTTTACAATTTGGTATTGTCCAAAAAATATTATGTAAAATAGAAACAAAAATTAAAAGAATTCTAGGCTAAAAAAAGCGTAATTTCTTAATAAAAATCAAAAATTAAGCATCAACGAAAATACAAATTTTAATAAGATTTTAATTAAAAATCTGAAAATCAAATGTCTAAAAAAAAATCAAAATTGTTAATAAAAATTGTGAATAAAATTTTGATAACTATATTCGTTCCATAACTTTGTTACTATGAAAATCGAAACTTACATAGGACAGTTATTGTATCGTTATCAGTGTGTAACGGTTCCAGGATTTGGTGCTTTTTTAACCGAAATTCAATCAGCACAGCTGAATGAAAACACGAATTCGTTTTATCCTCCTAAGAAATTGATCTCTTTTAACAGTCATTTGAAAAACAATGACGGTTTGCTTGCAAATCATATTGCAAATGCTGAAAAAACATCTTATGGTTTTGCCGTAAGCGCAATAGCATTTGAAGTTTTGAACTGGAAAAAAACGCTTGAAGAAGATGGCACAATTAGCTTAAAAAACATTGGTGAAATTCGTTTGAATTCTGAGAAAAACATTATTTTCACTCCAAATGACCAAACCAACTATTTAGCAAGTTCTTTTGGATTAAGCCCTTTTGTTTCTCCTCTAATTAAAAAAGAAGTTTTAGAAAGAAAAATAGACGAAGTTTCACAAAAAGAAACCATAGCTCTTTATGAGGATGAAGAAACTAGATCTTCAAATCCTTTCTTGAAATATGCTGCTATTTTTGTATTGGGACTAGGAATTACAGGAAGCATTGGATATCCCTTATACCAAAATCAAATTGACTCAAAGACTTTAGTGGTTGAAAGCGCTGTTCAGAAAAAAGTTGAAAACAAAATTCAGGAGGCTACATTCTTCATTCAGAATCCATTGCCAGCAGTGACACTTTCTGTTGACTCAGCAAAGGTTGAATCTCCAGAAACTAAATTAATGCCTTATCACATTATGGCAGGAGCATTCAGAAGTGAAGCAAATGCTAAAAAAGCTTATGATCAATTAATAAAAGATGGTTATCAGGCGCGTATGCTCGGCGAAAACAAACATGGCCTATTCCCTGTTTTATATGGAAGTTACGCCACTATGGCCGAAGCTACCAAAGCACAAAAAGAAATTCAAAAAGGCGAAAATCCAGATGCCTGGATATTAGTCGAAAACTTATAAAACTTAAAAATCCGATTCAATTGAATCGGATTTTTTTTGGCTTATTCTGTTGTTTTAAAACTCTCAGCCGATAGTCCGTCTTTTTTTCATCTCATAATTTAGCTTGTCACTAAATTTAGAAAAAGATGAAAAAATTTAAACTCATAGCATTTACAATTCTTCTGATGAACAGCTCTTATTTCTTTGCACAAGAGACGAATATGTATGAAAAAACACAGGAAGTAGAGCAACGAAAATTTGAAAACGATTTTAGAAATACTTGCTCTCAAAATCACAAAGCACTAGATGAAAAAATTACAGAATTAAAAAGCAAATTAAAAGAGGTTGAGTTAAAAAAGAAAAATCTGGTTAAATCTGAAGATAATTTGAAATCAACAACAGTAAAAATCGAAAAACTTCAAGAAGCAAATCGAAAATTAGAAAGTAAAATTACCACCAACAACATCTCTGAAGAAGAAACGCAGAAAATGCGCATCAAAACAAAAGAAAACGAGGTTACTATTCAAAAACTAAAATTAACGCAAATAACACAGCAAAAAGAGCTCGAAAAAGCCATACTGGCATTATAAACAAAAAGCCTATTCACTTTGAATAGGCTTTTTGTTTATCGTGAAACAATTTTAGCATCTTGAAGAAGTATTTTTTTGCTGCCTTGATATATCGTAAATCGGGCCGGAGGCGAATTTTTTTCGCCCAAAATTATAATTGCACATTCGTAAGTATACTTGTCATTTGCAAATTCATATTGATGATTGCCACCAATACCTTCGACAATAAGTTTACCCTTATAAAGAATCATATCAGGCTTTTCGCTCATCTTTTTTCCAATTGCCCATGATGCAAAACGATAGTTATTTTTACCCAGATCATCAATTCTGATGATAAATTTAGCCGTTTCTAAAATGCATATTGGAGTCTGGAAATAAGCAATACTTGTATCTAAATCACTTTTCTGCTCGGCAATAAGTTTTTTTCTGAGATCAATTTCAAATTTCGACAAATAATTAACTGCTGCCAGACGTCCGTCTACATCGAGCCAAATACTTCCCTTATCAAGCATTATGCCGCGCAAACCCATATCGTACCAATTTTTTTCAGGATTCGATTTTATGATTTCATTTTTAAAATTAGCATCAAAAACTTCATCATATCGCTTTATAAAATCTGTTTTATCGATTATATCCGGTATTGGATATTCCCTGTTCAATGGGTAAACAACTTGATCCGCCAATGCTTCTTTTTTGTTGTCTTTTATGTTTTCAATAAAACGCTGTGCAAATATCTGGTACTCTGAACTTGCTTTTTGGGCAGATGCATAATTACAGATTAGAATCGATAGAATTACAAATAAATAGCTTCTTTTCATCTTAAAAAAAAATTTAATTAAAAACTAACTATCACAAAAACAATCAAATATAATCAAATTAAATTTAGTTCTTATTGAGGTTTAAAACCATTGCTAATTTGTTTATCGTGGAACACTTCTCTAGGTGTAAATCTTAAGAATTGCTTTTATTTTAAATTCTATTTTACATAATGTTTTTTGTGGAAATTCAAAATTTCTCTATTGAAATCAGTTTATACTGGCTTTGAACATTTTAAGTTCATCCCAAGTAAATTCATCACCATATTTTTCTTTTAGCGGCGCTAAAGATTCTTCCTGATAAAACTCAAAAGCATCCCTAAGCGCCAAAATTTTATCATCTGGAAGAACATCAACAATATCAACTTTTTTCGCCTGAATCAGTTTTATCAAATGGGTTTCGACCGTTTGTACTGTCAATTTTCTGATGCGTGCAATATCTTCTACAGATTTTTTCTCAATCCAGAGCTCGTACGTTTCTTCAACGGTTGTCTTTTTTACAACTTTTTCAGTTGATTTATCTGCTTTTTTATAAGAATAACGTGTAACGGGCTCATCAACCTGAAACATGTCTGTATTTGCTATTTTAAAATCTTCTCTGATTTTCGAAATTTTATCCGTTTTATAATTCTTAATCACCGGAGAAGTCAAACTTTCTTTGCTGATTGTTTCACGGGAAACCACAATTTCAAGAAGCAATTTTGCTTTCATTAAACGCAAAACCGCTTTAGTTTGTAAATCGTCCAAAACAGACAATTCTTCATAAAATTCCTTTACTTTTTTAAATTTCTGAATTTCGGCCATTTTACTCAAAAGATCCGTAACCAATTTATCCATCGGTTTAAAAAAGTAATTGTATGCCGCTTCTACTCTTTCTTTCACAAAAACTAAATCAACAGTTTCGCTACTGAAAATTTTATTAAGTTGATTAATGAATTTCTGCGAAGGATCGATAAGCGCTTCGATCGAATCCAAACGCTTATGCGCCCATACCGAATGCTTCGATTTTTCTGATCCTGTCGAATTTTCATTATAACTGAAACGATGATTACGCCATTCTTGCGCCAAATCTGTCCAGTTAAAACTGTTAATCAAATAGTTATGAATAAAATTTTTGGTTTCAAAATGCAGTGAATTTTTCAAATCATCTTCAGTCGCTTTGTTTAAAGCATAATCCATAACATCCTGATCGTTCGAAAGACCATTCATCTGCATCGGCGAAAGCAGAATAAGCCCGTTTAAGGAAGTTAAACGCGAAAGTGCAACATATGCCTGTCCAGGCAGGAAAACTTGCGATACATCAAGCGCAGCCTTCTCAAAAGTTAATCCCTGACTTTTGTGAACCGTAATTGCCCAAGCTAATTTTAACGGATAATGCGCAAACGTTCCTAAAACCTCTTCTTCGATCTCTTTGGTGAGTTCATTTACTTTGTAACGAATGTTTTTCCACTCGTATTTTTCGACTTCAATTGTTTTGTTTTCTTCTGGAAAATGAACAAAAATTTCTTCTGGAGAAAGCGATTTTATTACGCCCATTTTTCCGTTGAAATATCGCTTTTCAAAAGATAAATCATTCTTTACGAACATAACCTGAGCGCCTACCTTCAACTTCAAATTTTCTTCAACAGGGAAAATTTTTTCTGGAAAATCGTGAACTACAAATGGCTGATACGAAAATTCATTTCCAGGCAAATCATTGATTGCCTGTTCATTGATTGCATCAGCTTTTGCATTATGTGTGGTTAAAGTTATATAACCCGGATTCATTTTTAAATCGAAATCGGGTTTGACATATTGATTTAAAACCTCAATATCTTCTTTTGTAATTTGATTGTTTCTAAGATTATTCAAAACCGAAATAAAAACATCGTCACTCTGACGGTAAATCTTAGATAATTCAATATATATCGGCGGATTCTGCTGAATTACATGCGAATGAAAAAAGAATTTTCCCTTATAATAATTACGCAATGTACGCCATTCTTCATCCCGAATTACGGGCGGAAGTTGTAATAAATCTCCAATAAAAAGCACTTGAACACCGCCAAAAGCGCGCGTATTTTTTCGAACTGTCTGCATCATAAAATCGATAGCATCTAGCAAATCAGCGCGAAGCATACTGACTTCATCAATAATCAGCAACTCCATATTTCGGATCACATTACGCTTGACATTGTTCATTTTGAAATGTCTTCGCAACGATTCTTTATTCTCAAATTTCACTGTTTCTGTAAACTGAGAACTCTCCTCATAAGTCGGAATAAAAGCAGAAAAAGGCAGTTGAAACATCGAATGAATCGTAACGCCACCTGCATTTAAAGCTGCGATACCTGTTGGTGCTACAACTACAGTATTTTTATGAGTTGTGGCAATGATTTCACGCAATAAAGTAGTTTTTCCTGTACCAGCTTTACCAGTAAGAAATATTGATTTTTGCGTTTGATTTATGAATTGTAAGGTGTAAGCTGCGGCTTCTGAAACATTTTGCATTAAGCGGGTATTAAACGTCAAAAATATCGCATTTTTATAAAAGAAAAAAACCTAAATCAATTACTGATTTAGGTTTTTCATAAAATTTAGTTAGTTTGGTAGTTTATTTTTTTGCCTCTTCACCATCTTTTGCAGCAGCTTTTCCATCTGTTTTTGGAGTCGCTTTGTACTTCTCATTCAATTCTTTAATGATATCTTTTGTAATATCAAATTTATCTTCTGCATATAAAATTGATGCAGCATCACCTGTACCATAAATGTATGCGTAACCGTTCTTTTTACCGTAATCTTTGATGAATTTTTTAACACCGCTGATTAAAGAATCCATTTCTACACCGCTTTCTTGCTGTAATTGCTGTGATAAAGCTTGTTGAGCATAACCCAATTGTTGCTCTCTTTTTTGCAATTCAGCTCCTCTTTGTTGTGCCCATTGCTGGCCATTTGCCTGCGCCTGACTTTGAAAATTAGCAGCGTCTTGTTTAAAACGAGTAATTTCAGCCTGTAGTTGTCTCCCTTTTTCTTCTGCCTGAGCTTTGTATTTAGCTTCCAGGTCTTTTGCTTCAGTGTATTCTTTCATTAAAACTGAAGTATCTACGTAAGCTGTTTTTACTTCCTTAACTTCCGCTGTTTTATTACAAGAAACAGCCAAAATTGAAAGTCCGATAATTACTAATGCTTTTTTCATTTCTAAATTTCTATTTTTTTTATTGGTATGAAAGACAAAAATATAAAAAAATAAATAGCACCAACATAAAGTTTAAAAAATGCTAAAAATTTATGATATTAGTTTTCTTTATGGCATAAAAGGGTTTCATAAAATATCATTATTAAAAGTGACTTCCATAACTTTTATTTAAGATACACTCTCAAAAAAGACAGTGCAAGCATCAATTTACCTATAAAAACGCCTTAAATACGCTTATTTTAAGTTTTGCTTCTTTTTTAAGCGTATAATCGATCTCTAAACTTTTTCTAATTCTCTGTTTCTAAAAATTGATGAAAAAATGTTTATTTTAAAATTTTGTTTTTTAAAAAAATTGCAACGAATTTTTTTTGAAACTTTTTTTGATTTTCATTTTTTTTTAAAATCCGAAAGCAAAAAAATATTCGAAATTTTTGCCTGATTAAATCCAAAATTTGAAATCGAAAAAAACAAGAAAAAATTCCAAAAACTGGAGTGATTTTAAGGTATTAGTTTTCTTTATGGACAAAAAAAAAGCTATAAAATATCACTATTAAAAGTGACTTTCATAGCTTTTATTAGAGCTGTTTTCTCAAAAAAGACGACACAAACCCTCGTCTATATCAAGAAAATGTCTTAAACGCGCTTATTTGTCGTTTTAGCTGTTTTTTAGGATGTAAATGTGCGATGAATACTCTTTTGTTGAAGATGCTTTTAAATTTGATCGCAAACCGACAAAAAATGCTTTTATAAAATTCATTTTTCCGGTTTTGTATTTTTCAGAAAGAAGACTCACATAAAATGAATCAAATTTCATTGGAAGTACTTTTTCTAATTTCATGTCGACTTTTTCAAAAAGCATTTTGATCGCTTTTTTAGAAAAATGCCAAAAGTGAATTGGTACATCAAAAGCTGCCCAAAATTCTCCGTAATGTTTTGCGTCGAATGATTTGAAATTTGGAACCGCAACAATTAATGTTCCAGTTGGTTTTAATAAACGTTTCAATTCCTGAATTTGAAGTTCTAAATTTGGAACGTGTTCCAAAACGTGCCACATGGTAATTACATCAAAAGAATTATTTTCTAATTCGCTCATTTCTTCAACAAACGAAATTCCTTTTTGCTTCGCAATATTTTTTGCACGATCGCTCGGTTCAACTCCAATTACATTCCAACCGTCATTTTTTGCTGTCAATAAAAAATCTCCTGTTCCGGCTCCAATGTCTAAAATTTTTCCTTTTTGAGATTGTTCTGAATTAATCAAATTTAGTTTATTTTTTAAAGCGATGCTTTTTACAAAATGATATGCTTTTTCAAAAACAGAACGTTTGTTATCTGTATGTGAAATATAATCTTCGCTTTCGTAATATCTTCCTAAATTTTCTAAATCTGGTTGCGGAAATGTAATCAGCATATCCAAATTTTCATCATGATACAATTCGAAAATTTCTTTTGAAACAGAATGGTCTTTTACTGTGAGAAAATGTTTTTTATTTAAAACGTCCATTTTAAGTTAATAGTTTTTTTTAATAGAATTCGGGTTTGGATTTATGTTAAGTTGAACCAAAGTTCATCTAAACATAAATTTTGTTTTTTATTTAAAAATCGTAAAAATTCATTATTATTCATTTTTACGATTATTACTATTTTTATTTTATTTGAAAACAATTCAACGTTATACTTTTTAAAAAGTTTCACGTGGAACAATTTTCAGTTAGCAGTCACAGTTTTCAGTCACAGTTTTCAGTCGCAGTTTTCAGTTAGCAGTTTCTGAAAACTGAAAACTGCGACTGAAAACTTTCTATCTTCCCATATAAATCAAAAGCACGGAAATATCACTTGGTGAAACTCCACTGATTCTTGAAGCTTGAGAAATTGTCACAGGACGAATTTTGCTCAATTTTTGTTTCGCCTCAATCGACATGGATTTGATTTTGTTGTAATCGAAATTCTCCGGAATTTTTACTTCTTCTAAACGATTTAGTTTATCAGCATTATTTCTTTCCTTTTCAATGTAACCAGAATATTTAACTTGGATTACTGCTTGTTCAACAATTTCTTGATCTAAATCATTTTCTTTTATATATCTATCCACTTTTTCAAATTTCAACATATCCTCCAATTCGATTTGCGGACGAGAAAAAACTTTAAACATTTTATCTCCTTGAGAAATTGGTGCCGATTCCTTCGCTTCCAAAATTGGATTTGTCTCAGCAACCGTTACACTAGTTTCTCTAAAAAAGGAAACCATCTTTTCAGACTCATTCAATTTGTGTTCCATTCTTCGCATTCTTGCTTCTGATGCCAAACCAATTTCGAATGACATTGGCGTCAATCTGAAATCGGCATTATCTTGTCGCAACAATGTTCTATATTCTGCTCTTGATGTAAACATACGATATGGTTCTTCCGTTCCTTTAGTAATCAAGTCGTCGATTAAAACTCCAATATACGCTTCATCACGTTTCAAAATTAACGGTGCTTTTTCATGCACTTTTAAATGCGCATTTATTCCAGCCATCAAACCTTGCGAAGCTGCTTCTTCATATCCTGTCGTTCCATTAATTTGTCCAGCAAAATACAAACCTTCAACTAACTTTGTTTCCAAAGTATGTTTCAATTGTGTCGGCGGGAAATAATCATATTCGATTGCGTAACCTGGCCGAAAAAATTTTACATTCTCAAAACCGGCAACTGTACGCAAAGCTTTAAATTGAATATCTTCTGGAAGCGAAGTTGAAAATCCGTTAACGTAAACTTCACAAGTATTCCATCCTTCTGGTTCGACAAAAAGTTGGTGGCGTTCTTTATCTGCAAAACGATTAATCTTGTCTTCGATCGACGGACAATATCTTGGACCTATACTTTTTATTCTTCCGTTGAACATTGGCGAACGATCAAAACCAGATCTCAAAATATCATGAACATCCAATGACGTGTATGTCATATGACAAGATCTTTGATGCGTTAACGGAACCGTCAAATCCGAATAAGAAAACTTATCTGGTTTTGCATCTCCTTTTTCTTCGTTCATTTTCGAATAATCCAAAGAACGTCCATCAACTCGTGGTGGCGTTCCTGTTTTCATTCTTCCTGCTTCAAATCCAGCTTTCACTAAATCTTCAGTAATTCCGGTTGCGGCACTTTCACCTGCTCTTCCTCCACCGAATTGTTTTTCTCCGATATGAATCAATCCATTCAAAAAAGTTCCGTTTGTCAAGACAACCGATTTGGAACGAATTTCAATTCCAAGCGAAGTTCTAATTCCCTTTATCTTTCCATTCTCGATAATCAGACCTTTTACCATTTCTTGGTAAAAATCCAAATTTGGAGTTCCCTCCAACATCATCCTCCATTCTTCTGCAAAACGCATTCTGTCACTTTGAACTCTCGGCGACCACATTGCAGGCCCTTTCGATTTATTCAACATCTTAAACTGAATTGCAGTTCGATCTGAAACGATTCCGGAGTAACCTCCAAGTGCATCGATCTCACGAACAATTTGTCCTTTTGCAATTCCTCCCATCGCAGGATTGCAAGACATCTGAGCTATGTTCTGCAAACTCATTGTAACCAATAAGGTTTTGGATCCTAAATTTGCGGCCGCTGCCGCGGCTTCAGATCCTGCATGACCAGCACCAACTACAATAACATCGTATTCTTCTAAAAACATTTTGTTTTATTATTCTCTGGAAACCGTCTAAGGCGGTTCTCAGAATTAACTTTATTTATCTTTTGTTCCACGTGGAACGGTTTTGTTTTGGTTCCAGATTTCACGTTTCACGTTTCACGTTTTAAAACAAACTTAAAAGTTCCACGTGGAACACTTGCTGATTTATTTTCAAAACCTTAAAACCAAATACACAATGTTTCACGTGAAACATTTTAATTATTCTATCTTTTTAAGATTCAACTTCATGTGTTCCACGTGAAACAACTTACTAAATTTAAATCCTTCGTTGCGTTCCAAGTGAAACGACATCTTGGAATAAAAACTAAAAAAATGTTTCACGTGGAACATAAAATCTTTACTCAAAAAAAACATGTTCCACGTGAAACACGTTTAAATATTTATTTAGATGTTTAATTACTGTTCCACGTGAAACATCGCAATCTTCTCATCTTCTTTTGAACGCATCAACTCTGCATCTGCATCGCTTTTGTCTTTGTATCCACAGTAGTGTAATATACCGTGAGCAAGTACACGTTTCAATTCTTCTTCGAAAGAAACATTAAAATCTTTTGCGTTGTCTTCTACTCTTTCTACAGAAACAAAAATATCTCCGTTCAATTCGTTGCCAACAGTATAATCAAAACTGATAATATCTGTTAGTGTATCGTGGTTTAAATACTCTACATTTATTTTATGCAAGTATTCATCATCACAAAAAATATAATTTATTTCTCCCTCATTCTTCTTTTCAGAAACAATAACTGCGCTCAACCAATCTGTAAAAGCTTGTTCGTTATCTAAAGAAAATTCGGTTTCGTAATTAAAGTTTATCATTTTGTATTAAAATATTCTTGAACCTTTTGATTAAAATTCGAGCGCAAAGGTAGCGATTGTCTATTTAAAATTTCTACACTATTTAAATAATCAATTAATGAGCTTGGTAAAGCATTTGAACGATTAAGAAATTCTGTCTTATTTGTTTCAGATTGACGCTTCGTATCTTGACCTTGTTGCTGAACTGCATTGTTTAATTTTAGCAATTCTTGCTGAATGTTTAAAATTCTTTGCAGGTTTTCATTCTTGAATCCTTTATTTAAAATTTGTTTTTCTGAAGCTTTCATTTGTTCGATTGCAGATCTTCCTTGTGCGTCTAAACCTTTTTTAGCTAATTCATTTTGCAATGCTTCACGCAGTTTAACTTGTTCTTTATAAATCTCCATTATCTTTTCAGCATCACCTTCTCCATCTTCGCCTTCATTTCCATCTTTTCCTTTTCCTCCTTCTTTCCCGCCTTGACCATTTTTACCCTGTCCATTCTTTCCGTCTTTTCCGTTTCCATCTTTCCCTTGCTGACCATCTTGACTTGGCTTGCTTTCTCCACTTTTTCCTTGTTGGCCACTTCCTTGCTTATCACCGGGCTTCATTCCCTCCTTCATTTTATCAGCCAGACCTTTTTGTTTTTGAATAATATCTGGTAATTGCATTCCTTGTCCATCACCTGGTTTTGGTTTTCCTGCTCCAGGATTCGCCATTGACATTTGCATATTATTTAAAAGATCACTTAAAAAGTCAGCCAATTTGTTTGCAGATGAAACAGCGTATTGCTGATGTGAAACTCCTTTTGGGATTTGAACATCGGTTAAAACTTCAATCGCTTTATCCATATTATATTGTACGTTTCCAATTTCTTTAGTTACATCTTCTGCAATTTTTGGATTTCTAAGAGACATTGCAAACAAACTATCATCGACATGACGGAACTGTTGTTTTAAATTCTGCTGAATTTTTATGTTCTTCGTATACGCAGAAGAACCTAATTTCATCGATTTAAATTGTTTCATCACATCTTCCTGAGATAATGAAAAAGCTAAAAGGTTATCCAGAATCTGACGAAGCATTGCAACATCTTCTTGCAATTGTTCCTGATCGCCGGCTTCCATATTAGATTCCATTTGTTGTGCCATGCTCTTCATTTTCTTAGAAGCACTTTTTTGTTTTGGCTTAGCCGAAGAAGTATTCTTTTTACTCAATTCTTCAGAAGCTTTATTCAAATCATTCTCAACATCTTTTTCTTTTGAAGCATCTTTCGGAATATCCAAAGGAGATTTTAAAGTGTTGTTTTCCTCTTTTAAATCTTTAAGATCTTCCTGAATTTTATCAAATGTTTTATTGATTTCGTCTTGCTTCTCTTTTGTATTTTCTTTGTCTTTATCTGATAACTGTTCTTGTTGTTCTGACAGTTTGTTTAATTTTTCAGCAACTTGACCTGCTTTCTTTTCTACATAAAAACGTTTCGTTAATTCAACTAATTGTTCTAAATTACGAGATTGGTTTTTACTGATTTGTTTGAATTTTTCCATCTTATCAAACAACTCATCGCTGTTTAATTTATCATTTAAATTCTTTAATTCATCTAATAACTTCTGATTCTTTTCTAAATCCTTTTCTGCATTGTCTAAACGCTTTTGCAAATCTTCGGCAGTTTTATCCTTTTTCTCAGCGCTATATTTATCTAAATTCTTATTCATTTTTTCAGTAAACTGTTTCATCAATTCGTCTTGTTGTTTCTGACGTTTGATAAAATCATTTACTTTTTGCTGGTCTTTAAATTCTAAATTGTCTTTTTCTTTTCCGGTATTTTTCAATTTATCTATTTCAGAAAATTGCTTTTCCTGATTCTTTAATGACTTTGACAAACTATTAATATTCGCATTTTGCTGTTGCAATTCTGCATCATGAATTTCATCTGTTGTAGCAACTCGATCTGAAAATGTAGAAGACTTAGTACTCTTAAATCCGTGTGGTGCATCGTTATCAAAAACCTCAAAATAATATTCATACGATACTCCTTCTTCTACCGGAAGATTACTCGGAAAGTTAAAAACAAACTGATCGAATACTGCTTGCTTAACAGGAATCGTTCCGCGCTTTACAGTTTGTATTTTGTTTTTTTCATAATAAACAACTTGTAATTTTGATAAACCGTAATCATCTCCTAACCTTCCAAGAACATAATTCTTATCTAATTTCAAACTATCCGGAGCAGGCGAAACTGATATTGTTGGATGCTGATCTTTGATAACCGACAGTTGATAATCTAATTTTTCGTAGTTCTTAACTTTATTATTTGAAGTTAAAATTTGGTATTCTGTATTTTGATTAATGCTTTTTGATAACTTAAATTCATCTTCTATTTTATTAAATTTAGATGCTGAGTTCTCATCTTTCCAAACAATTTCCTGAGTTGACTTTGTAGACATTTTCCATGTTACAGATGTACCTTCAGGCACGATTGCATTTCCTGTTCCCTGAATAGTTTCTGATTTCTTTTTTAAGTAAGATGGAAAATTCAAAACCATTTCGAAGTTGGCAATTGATGGAACTGTAATAACTTTTAATTCATATTCGTTTGATGAAACTGAATTTCCTTCGAAAGAAAACTGAACATCTGAAGTTGGTTTTTCAATCTTGAATTCGAACTTTCCCGTTTGAGAAGATTCCATAAAATAGCTTTCGTTACCAATATGTATCATCACATTTTCTGGAACAACCTTCCCTTCAGTTTCAACTTTTACAATAAAATCTTTGTTTTGTTCTGTCTGTAAATTGTCATTTAAAACCACAAATTTGAAAGGTGCCGGTGGTAAAAACGAAGCATTAAAATGCACTACTCTATTAAAACTTTGAGAAATAATATTGCTGTTTCCAGAAACAAAAAAGACTGCAAACAATAAAACCGGAATCAAAGCTAATGGCAAATACTTTTTATTTGATTTATAATTGATGGCATTTCCAAACGGAATTGGTTGCAATGAATTTGCTTTTTGTTCGATTGAAGCCAACATTAATTCTGAACTTTCAGCCGAATTTTCGTTTGAAGAAAGCTGCAAAAAGTTCGTTAGCTTATCACTTACTTCTGTAAAATGATTTCCAATGATAGCCGAAGCCTGATTATAATCTATTCCTTTTTGAAGTTTGAACAACTTGAAAATTGGAAATAAGATAAAACGAAACAACAGAAAAACTTCCACTGCAATAAATAACCAAAATAAAAGTGTTCTTCCTAATGGTTTCAGCCAAAGAAAATATTCAACAAAAAGGGTAAAAAGGAAATACAAAAGTCCTAAACCAATAAAAAGAAGCCCTCCTTTTATCAATTCATTCATATAATATTTCTTTATAAATCCCTCTAACTTCTGATATATTGCAGATGATGTTTTCAAAATAAAATCTCTTTTAATTATAACCTATAAAAGTAGTAATTTTAATTAGATAATGATCAATGAGAAAATTAGTCAATTAAGCTACAAACAAGACATTATCTAATTAAACTCATTTTCTAATTCTCTAATTAGAATCGTATCTTTGCACAAAATTATAAACAAATGTCAAAGCAAGTTCGAGTGCGTTTTGCACCAAGTCCAACTGGACCATTACATATTGGCGGAGTTCGTACTGCCCTATTTAATTATTTATTTGCAAAAAAACATAACGGTGTTTTTTATCTGAGAATTGAGGATACAGATCAGACTCGTTTTGTTCCAGGTGCCGAAGCTTATATTATGGAAGCGCTTGAATGGTTAGGCATTTCTCCTGAAGAAACGGTTGGAAAAAATGAAAAATTTGGTCCGTACAGACAAAGTGATCGCAAAGATTTATACCAAAAATATGCAGATCAACTGATCAATTCGGGCTGGGCTTATTATGCTTTTGATACTCCGGAAGCTCTTGATGCTTTAAGAAAAGAACAAGAAGCGGAAGGAAAAACATTTATTTACAATCATACTATTCGTGAAAAACTAGATACATCTTTAGTAATTTCTGCTGATGAAGTTTCAAAAAGAATTGCAAATGGAGAGCATTATGTGATTCGTTTTAAAACTCCGGTTGATGAAACTTTACATTTAAAAGATATCATTCGTGGTGATGTTAAGTTTGAAACTAGTTTACTTGATGACAAAGTTCTTTTCAAAAGTGACGGAATGCCAACGTATCATTTAGCCAATATTGTTGATGATCATTTGATGGAAACTTCACACGTAATTCGTGGTGAAGAATGGTTACCATCGATGCCACTACACGTTTTATTATACAGAGCTTTTGGTTGGGATGCTCCAGAATTTGCACATTTACCTTTGATTTTGAAACCAATTGGAAACGGAAAATTATCTAAAAGAGATGGTGATAAATTAGGATTTCCAGTGTTTCCTCTTGAATGGAAAACTGAAGAAGGCATTTCATCTGGTTACAGAGAGAAAGGATTTTTCCCGGAAGCGGTTGTAAACTTCCTTGCTCTTTTAGGTTGGAATGATGGAACAGACAAAGAATTATTTTCTTTAGAAGAATTAGTAGAAGCTTTTGACTTAAACCGAGTTCATAAAGCCGGAGCAAAATTTGATCCGGAGAAAAACAAATGGTTCAATCACCAATATTTAATCAAACAAAATGATGCTGATCTAGCGAACGACTTCTCTCCTATTTTGGTTGAAAAAGGTGTAGATGTTTCTAAATATGACGTTACGAGAATCGTTTCATTGATTAAAGAAAGAGCAAATTTCGTTTCAGATTTCTGGGATTTAACTGATTTCTTTTTCCAGGCACCAACATCTTATGATGAAAAAGCAAGCAAAAACTGGAAGGAAGAAACTCCATCTTTAATGCAGGAATTGATTTCAACTCTTGAATATATTGATGGTTTTGATTCTGCAAATATCGAAGCAATCGTAAAAGATTGGTTAACAAAAAACGAAATTGGAATGGGTAAAGTCATGCAGCCTTTCCGTTTGAGTTTGGTTGGAGCTCTTAAAGGTCCTCACCTATTTGACATAGTTGAAATCATCGGGAAAGAAGAAACTATTTCGAGAATTCAGAAAGCAATAGCAACTTTATAAAAAAATTACCATTAAGATATTAAGTTAATTAAGCTTTACTTAATGGAAAAAAATATAATATTTTAAGTTCATAAAGCCAAATTTAATTCGCTTGACAAAGCTTGAACTTAATTAACTTAATATCTCAATAGTAAAAAAAGCAAACGCTAAGAAACATCTAATAAATGTTCTTAGCGTTTTTTTAATGTTTTAAAATTTTCTTTTAGAAGAATTTTCGTAATTTACCAAGATCAAAAATCTAAATTAATTATCACCATGGGTACAGCATTTATTATTTTAATAGTCTTCGGAGTATTTATTTTCTTATCATCTTTCTTCACTGTAAAACAACAAACTAGTGTTATCGTAGAACGCTTTGGAAAATTTACAAGTGTTAGAAATTCGGGTTTACAATTAAAAATTCCAATAATTGATAGAATTGCAGGTCGCGTAAATCTGAAAATTCAACAATTAGATGTTCTTATTGAAACACAAACTAAAGACAATGTCTTTATCAAAATGAAAGTTTCTGTTCAATTTAAAGTAATACAGGAACATGTATATGAAGCTTTTTACAAACTAGAATATCCTCATGATCAAATTACTGCTTATGTATTTGACGTTGTTCGTGCCGAAGTTCCTAAATTAATTCTGGACGATGTGTTTGTTCGTAAAGATGATATTGCAATTGCAGTAAAACGAGAATTGAATGAAGCGATGACAACTTACGGTTATGACATCATCAATACACTTGTAACAGATATTGATCCTGATATCCAGGTAAAAAATGCAATGAACAGAATCAATGCGGCCGAAAGAGAAAAAACAGCAGCAATGTTTGAATCTGAAGCACAGCGAATTAGAATTGTAGCCAAAGCAAAAGCTGAAGCCGAAAGCAAAAAACTTCAAGGTCAAGGTATTGCCGATCAGCGTAGAGAAATTGCACGTGGATTAGTAGAAAGTGTTGAAGTTTTAAACAATGTTGGAATCAATTCACAGGAAGCATCTGCATTGATCGTAATTACACAACATTATGACACTCTACAAGCTATTGGAGCTGATACCAACTCTAATTTGATATTATTACCAAACTCTCCACAAGCAGCAAGTGATATGTTAAATAGTATGGTAACTAGTTTTTCAGCTTCAAATATAATTGGAGAAGAAATGAAAAGACAACCGAGAAAAGTTAAAAAAACAAACAACTCTGATATAAACTATAATCCGTCAGATACTTCAGAGCCAACAGAAACAGCTCAATAAATAATATTAAAATAAAAAAAGAGGCTTAATTGCCTCTTTTTTTATTCATAAACCAATTGATAACAAAAGGTATAATAGACTGTAAAATTTTCGGATACGAATTTTTAAAGTAATCTGTGTAAGAAGAAACAAAACCATTTACAATTTTATGCGGTGTTATGCTCTCTTTTGTTTTTTGAATACTTAAAACTAATTTCTGATAATTAATCTCTTTTTCTAATTTCAAAATTTCCAGATCTCTGTCAAGTTCTGCATATGATGAGTATTTTTTCTTTTCCATAATTCTTAATCATTAAAAAAGATTTCTGAAAATTTCTCCAAAATTGGTCCTTCCACAAACTTATCTTTTATAAAGAAAAGTAAAATTGTAAAAAACAAATAGATTCCTCCTACTGTCAAAAATCCCAAAGCATTACTTTCAAATAAACTACCAAAAGCATACGCCGCAGCAAAAGATCCAAAAATTAAAACCATTGTGAAACAAACCAAAATCAAAGTAAACTTAAAAATTAAAGTAGTTGATTTCATTGCCACTTTAAAACCCCAAAGTTTATAATAAGCCAAATGACTTTCAATATATTCCTTTGCCTGATCCTGAATATTTTCAGTATTTTCTTTTAATTCTTCAAAAGCCATAATTCTGATTTTAAATAAAAAAACACATTACTTTTGATCAAATATAAACAAGTAATGTGTTTTTAGAATGATATTATTTTTGAAGTTTAGCGTTCTGTGCTTTTAAATCAGCCAATTTAGATTCTAAAAAAGAAATTACTTCTTCTGTTTTGTAACTCATATTTGAAAGCAATTCTTCATAAGTCCCATCCATGTTTTCTTTTGCATGTTTGAATTTCTCACGTAGAACTTCAGAGCTTGCTGAAAGAGTATCCTGCAAATTATGTTTTGCATCATCCAAACCTTCTTTCAATTTTGCACGAGTTTTAGATCCTTTATCTGGAGCAAATAAAATTCCGATTGCCGCACCAGCAGCAGCAGCAGCTAAAATTGCGGCTGCAGTATTTAAGTTCTTTGACATAATATTAAAATTTAAATGATTAATAAAGGTAACCTTTTTTAAAATATAAATAACTGAATAAACGTTATTTACAAAAAATTAACAATAAAATTAATACATATAAGCTACAGCTTCATATTTGCCATCTGCTTTTTGAATAATGCTTACAAATGGATATCCAATTGAAGCAGATTTAGTTTTTATTCTCATAGCAGTTTGGTTTTCATTTGCAATTGGCGGTTCACCTTTTGTCCTCGTCGAAACTCCAGAAAAATTAGCAGCTTGCTTTAATCCTATTGTTTTTTCCTGAGGCAAAACAGTTACCATTTTGTAATCATCTTTTGAATCAACAACTATTTTATCAGAAATTTTTTGAGTTTGATTGGTTTGTTTATTTGTGATTTTCGCAACTGCATATTTACTGATCTTGACCTCTTCCGCACTTCCGTTCAATGAATAATAAATTAAACCATTTTCATTTTTAATGAAATTAACATCAAGTTGTTCACCATTGTGTTTAGTAATTTGATGTGTTTGAGAAATTGCAACATTTGCAAATAAGATTGCTAGCGTAAAATATAAAATTTTCATGATTATTAGATTTAAATTAAAAATGATCAGATTTGAAATTTAAAAACTAAAGCTTCACACAAATTCAATGTTATGGAATTTTGTACATTATGAAATAATTTGAAAAATATCTTTTACGCGAAATATTATCAAAATTACATCACAATAAAAATGAGAACATAAAATTGTCTTTTCAAGAAATCATTATTGAAAATCTACTGCAATAAAAATTCAAAATTTTTAAAACCAGCAAATTTCAGTTTCGTTTCTCTAACGGCAAATTTTAATTTTTATAAAAATCATCTCTGATTTTTACTATTGAGTTAAAAATAGCAACTTTATAAACAATTGTATGTTAACAACCCGTTAAACTGACAAAAATGATATTAAAAACTTAAATTAAAGCCAAAAATAAACAATAATTTAAAAAACGAGTTATCTATCCAACCTTTAAAAATAATCGCTTAAAATCAATTTATGAAGGCTGATTTTAATCTAAATAAATTATTAAAATATATTTTTTAATAGTTTTTATAAATAATAATAAAAATTAATTAAACATATATTTATATAGAAATAATTAATATTAATGAAAACGATGCATTTTCATTTTTTAATCTTAAAAATCTGGAAAAATGGGTCAAAAAAGGTAAAACTTAAAATAAAGAGTTTTAAAAAAATATTTCTAAAAAAAGGATTCAAGAGATGGACAAAATTAAAAAATGTCTTAAAATTAATTTATGAAAGTCAATTTTAATCTATAAAAATTATTAAATTTTAAATTTCAATAGTTAATCTATATAATAAAAAAAAGCGCTTATAAAAGCGCTTTTAATAAATTTAGTTGATATTATTTCTTCACCATCTCAGAAAGAATTTCTATTTCTCTTTCCGAAGCATTTTTTGGTGGATTTGAATTTAATTTCAAAATTTCGTCTGAAAACTGATTTCTCAAATTTTCATTTTCAATATCCCTTAAATTTAAAAGTGCTTTTGATCTCACATAAGTTGATTCACTTTTTAAAGACATTGAATATAATTTTTTAATATCATCTTCTTCAAAATCTGTAGATTTCCAATTCGAATACTTCAAAATAAACTGAGAAAACAACAATGAAGCCTTATTATTGTTGATATTCTTCTTCAAAGAATTCTGTAAAAGTGAAAAACTAGAAATATTTTTGATGTTTTCCCCTATTGCACTTTCAATTGCAATTCTTTCTGGTTTGGTTTCAACTTTAAAATATTTATTGATTTCTTTTAAAGAATTATTGATACTATTTTCTTCTTTTTTTCCTTTTTCTTCCCAGGCATCTTTCAATCCAACCGTTTTGTTAAATACTAATTTTGAAGGAGTTGAGTCTTTATCAACAGTAAAATATCCTAGACGTTGAAACTGAAATTTATCTTCATTTTGCGCTGTTGCTAAACTTGGTTCAACAAATCCAGTCACAATTTCCAATGAATTTGGATTCACAAAATCTAAGAAATTTTTCTCTTTATAACTGTCCGGAGCTTCATCTGTAAACAATCGATCATACAAACGCACTTCTGCTTCCAAAGCATGTTTGATAGAAACCCAGTGTAATGTTCCAGACACTTTTCTTTGGCTTGCTTCTGTCCCACTTCCACTCAAAGAATCAGTATCATATGTCACATGAATTTCTGTAATATTTCCTTGAGCATCTTTTATAACCGATTCACCTTTAATGATATAAGCATTTTTAAGACGAACTTCTTTTCCTAGAGTTAAACGAAAATATTTTGCTGGAGCATCTTCCAAAAAGTCCTCTCTTTCAATGTATAATTCACGAGAAAATGGCACTTTTCTGAAACCAGCATTTTCATCTTCTTGATTATTTTCTGCTTCTAACCACTCTTCTTTTTCTTCAGGATAATTTGTAATTACCAATTTTACAGGATCTAAAACAGCCATTACACGAGGTGCAATTTTGTTTAAATCTTCACGAATACAGAATTCTAAAACCGATACATTGATTAAATTATCACGTTTTGCGATACCAATTGTATTGGCAAAATTACGTAAAGAAGCTGCTGTATAACCACGTCTTCTTAATCCGGAAATGGTAGACATTCTTGGATCATCCCAACCGTTAACATGCTTTTCTTTAACTAGTTGCTGTAATTTTCTTTTACTAACAACAGTATGTGATAAGTTACGTCTTGCAAATTCTCTTTGTTTTGGACGCAGCTTATTATCATCAAAAATCTGATCTAAAAACCAATCGTATAATTCGCGGTGAGGCAAGAATTCAAGTGTACAAAATGAGTGAGAAATCTGCTCTAAATAATCACTTTGTCCATGTGCCCAATCGTACATTGGGTAAATTTTCCAATCATCTCCAGTTCTATGGTGATGCTTATGCAAAATTCTGTACATGATAGGATCACGCATCAACATGTTTGTTGATTTCATGTCAATTTTTGCACGAAGAATATGTGTACCGGCCTCAAATTCACCGTTTTTCATTCTTTCGAATAAATCTAAATTTTCTTCAACAGAACGATTTCTGTATGGACTGTCTGTTCCTAAAGTTGTTGGAGTTCCTTTCTGGATAGCCATTTCTTCAGAAGATTGACTATCAACATAAGCTTTATCTTTTTTAATTAATAAAACCGCCCAATCATATAATTGTTGAAAATAATCTGATGCATAACGCTCTTCGGCCCAGGTATATCCTAACCATTCCACATCTTTTTTAATGGCGTCAACAAATTCCTGCTCTTCTTTTTCAGGATTCGTATCGTCAAAACGTAAATTTACAGGAGACTGATAATCAATTCCTAAACCAAAATTTAATGCAATAGAACTTGCGTGACCAATATGTAAATAGCCATTTGGTTCTGGTGGAAAACGAAAATGAAGTTTAGTTTGTGAAAGACCTGATTTTAAATCTTCCTCTATGATTTGTTCAATAAAATTGAGTGATTTCTCTTCTGATGCCATTATTTTATAGTAATTTTAGCAAAGATAAAAAAAAGGTTTCAGGTTTCAGGTTTAAAGTTATCTAACTGGCATAAAACCTGAAACTTTAAACGTGAAATAATACAAAAATGGGAGTTATAAAATTAAAAAACATTCGCACTTTTTCTTACCACGGATGTTTAATTGAAGAAGGAAAAATTGGATCTGATTATATTGTGGATCTAAAAATTAAAACAAATCTTCAGAAATCAGCCGAAACAGACCATCTTTTAGACACGGTTGATTACGTTCATTTGAACAAAATTGTGACGGAAGAAATGGCAATTCGTTCACATTTATTGGAACATGTGGCCAAAAGAATCAATATTCGTGTACTTGCAGAGATAGAAACAGTAGAAAAAACAACAGTTTGGGTTTCAAAAGTAAATCCACCTATTGGCGGTGATGTTGAATCAGTTACCATAAAAATGACGGAAATTAGAAAGTAATTATTTTATTTAAAATCGTATTTTTTCAAAATAGTTTATACGAAACTTTTGAAATTTAAAGATTTTAGTTACTTTTGCCATCCGTTCAAGCAATGGCGTCGTGGCCGAGCGGCTAGGCTGGGCTCTGCAAAAGCTCCTACTCCGGTTCGAATCCGGACGATGCCTCTAAAACCTTCAAGGAAACTTGGAGGTTTTTTTTTATGGTTAATTTTTAAGAAAAATTAATTAAAGATATCGGTTCGAATCCGGACGATTCATCTAAAACCTTCAAAGCAATTTGAAGGTTTTTTTTATGTTTAATTTTTAGAAAAAATTAATTAAAAATATATCGGTTCGAATCCAGACTATGACTCAAAACCTTCAAAGCAATTTGGAGGTTTTTATATGTTTAATTTTTAGAAAAAATGAGATAAAGATTTACGTTCGAATCCGGACGATTCATCTAAAACTTCAAAGCAATTTGAAGTTTTTTTATGTTTAATTTTCAGAAAAAATGAGATAAAGATTTACGTTCGAATTCGGACGATTCTCAAAAATAGATAGAAAACTGTTTCTCTTTTTTTACTTCATATTTTTCACAATATTATCATTTCGAGGTTAGAGAAATGACAAACTATACGTAAATAACTTTGCAAAAATTTGAAAACCAATAATTATAAACAAAAAAAAACCTCTGAAATTCAGAGGCTTAATTTTATAATTTTAAGTTAGTAACAACTACTTCTTCTCTATTCTTTCAAAAGCGTTTTTAACCATTTCTTTTTCTTTTGGAAACCAACCTTGAATTACTAAAGCAAATCCGAAAACCATTAAAACAATACTAATTCCTTTTTTGATTTTAAGAATGTTAGTCGGAGTCATTTTTGATTTTAACTGTTTGGCTAATAAAATTTTACCACAATCAATTAATAAATAAGTGATAATCACAGCAGTAAAAAAAGTCATCATTCTTGACGTTTGCATGTCTAATTTTGGTCCTACAGAAATAATTACCGCAAGCCAAAAACCAAGAACACCAATGTTGATAACATTGAGTAAAAAGCCTTTTACAAACAAACTCCCGTAATTTCTTTTCAATATATCACGATCAATTTCTTCATCATTGATTTTTTCCTCTTTTTTCAATTTAACGAAAGAAATTACACCATAGGCAAGCATTATTATACCTCCAAAAATAAATAGTGCTGGATCATCTTTTAAACTGGAAATCAGTCTATAACTTCCTAAATAAGCAATAGCTATAAAAAAAACATCACCTAAAACAACTCCAAAATCAAAAGCTATAGCCGCTCTAAATCCTTTTGTAATGCTGGTTTCTAATAAAACAAAAAATACCGGACCTACCATAAAGCTCAGAACAAGTCCCCATGGCAGTCCAGCCAGAATATCATTTATCATCAAAAATTATTTTACTTCTTCAATTTTACCACCAAAAACTGTTTTTTGGTTTATTTGTCTTGGTTTTCCATAAATGTAAATAGAGCCTCCTGCGCTTACTTTTGCGTCAACAAGGGTTGATGCATTCACATCAGCTTTTCCTCCAGCAGAAACGCTTACAGTGGTTTGAGAGGTAACTAATTTACTTGCCAGCAGATATCCTCCTGCTCCTAAACTTGCAACCTGATTTTCTGCTTTTCCTGTCAAAGTAATTGAACCTCCTGAAACTGAGCTCACTTTTAACTTATCAACATTCAAATCAACATTAATGATGCCACCTTCCTGAGCACTTACTTTAAACGAAGTTGCTTTGATGGCTTCACTACTTTTTACTTCTGCTCCTTCGTTTACATCTATAAGTTCTATGTGTTTGTAATATAACGTAATATCGAGATCATTTCCAGATAAAAGTTTTGGAAAAGGCATTCTTAATTTCAAAATTCCGTTTTTATTTACGGCTTCAACTTCAGCTTCTCTTGCTCCTTTTATAACAATTTTATTTTCAGATGACTGAACTAATTTTACACTTAACTTATCAAATACTTTAACAGTATCAAAATCCCCTAAGTCTTTAGTAACCTGACCAAAAGACATTTGAACAAATAAAATTACTGCTCCAATAATTAGCTTTTTCATACTTTTATTTTTTAAATTAATACTTATTCGGCTCTTCGTAAAAAATGAAAATCCAGTTGTTTTTTAACTAAATCGGCATTTTTTACTTTAACATAAATCTCGTCCCCTAATTGCAAAATACTGTTTGAAGTTGCTCCAACCAATGCATATTGTTTTTCATCGAAAGTATAGTAATCATCTTTTATTTCTCTGATTCTCACCATTCCTTCGCATTTATTCGAAACGATTTCAACATAAATTCCCCATTCTGTAACACCAGAAATAACTCCCAAGAATTCTTCATCCTGATGATCCTGCATGTATTTAACCTGCATGTATTTGATACTGTCACGTTCAGCATTAGTGGCTAAACTTTCCATATTTGAACAATGGAGACATTTTGTTTCGTATGTTTCTTCATCTACAGAAGCTCCTCCATCCAGATAATATTGCAGCAATCTGTGTACCATAACGTCTGGATAACGACGAATTGGCGATGTAAAATGGCTGTAATAATCAAAAGCTAAACCATAATGACCAATATTTTCTGTCGAATATTTGGCTTTACTCATACTTCTAATCGCAAGAGTATCAATTAAGTTTTGCTCTTTTTTTCCATTTACTTCTTCCATCAAGGCATTCAATGATTTTGAAATATCGCCTTTATTACGGAAATCTATTTTATACCCAAATTTAGCAATTACTGTTGCCATTGCAATTAATTTGTCTTCATTTGGTTCATCGTGAATCCTGTAAACAAATGTTTTCTTTTGTTTTCCAATGTATTCTGCTACTTTTCTATTCGCCAAAAGCATGAATTCTTCAATCAAATGATTCGCATCTTTTGATATTTTGAAATACACTCCTTCTGGTTCTCCTTCTGCATCTAAGTTGAATTTCACTTCTACTTTATCAAAAGAAATAGCACCATTCTGCATTCTTTTCTTTCTTAAAATCTTCGCTAATTCATCTAATTTTAAAGTTGCTTCAACAATTTCATCAGAAACTACATAAGATTCTCCAGTAATAGAAATATCAACCGGAATTGTATTGTCTTTTGTTTCAATGATATATTGTGCTTCTTCGTAAGCAAAACGCTGATCGGAATAAATTACTGTTCTTCCAAACCATTGGTTAATAACTTGCGAAGTTGGCGAAACTTCAAATACTGCAGAGAATGTATATTTCTCTTCATTTGGACGAAGTGAACAGGCAAAATTAGACAAAACTTCCGGAAGCATTGGCACTACTCTATCAACCAAATACACCGAAGTTGCTCGTTGATACGCTTCATCATCCAGGATTGTTCCTTCTTCCAAATAATACGAAACATCGGCAATGTGAATTCCGATTTCGAAGTTTCCGTTTTCTAACTTTTTGAAAGACAAGGCATCATCAAAATCTTTTGCATCTTTTGGATCAATCGTAAACGTAAGCGTATCACGCATATCACGACGTTTTGCAATTTCAGATTCCTGAATTGAAGTATCTAGTTTTTGTGCAAAAACCTCTACTTCTACCGGAAAATCGGCTGGTAAACCGTATTCTGCTAAAATAGCATGAATTTCTGTATTGTGTTCTCCTGGTTTTCCTAAAACTCTGATAACAGATCCAAAAGGACTGTCAGCTCTTTTTGGCCAGTCTTCAATCTTAACTAAAACAACATCACCATTTTCTGCTTCACCCATTTTATCTTTTGGAATAAAAATATCGGTATACATTTTTGGATTTGCAGTCGAAACAAAAGCAAAATTGGGCTGAATATCAATAACTCCAACAAATTCTGTTTTATCTCTTTCAAGAACTTCAATTACTTCACCTTCTGGTCTTTTTCCTTTTCTTCGGTTATAAACGTAAACTTTAACTTTGTCTTTATCTAATGCTCGATTTAAATTATTTGTCGGGATAAAAACATCTTCTGCAAAATCAGGACAAATAAAATATGCCGTTTTTCTGCTCGTCATATCTATTGTTCCTTCATAATAATCCTGACTAATTGCTTTGATTAAATATTTGCCAGGTTCAGTTTCAACAATTTTCTTTTGAGCTGCAAGAATTTTCAAATCTTTAATAATCTGATTTCTGCTATTGGTATCATCAAGTTCAAGCTTTGCAGCTATTTGTTTATAATTGAATGGTTTATTAGCACTTTGCGATAAAATTTTTACTATCTTACTAGAGAAATCTTTCTCTTTTTTTATCGGCTTTCTAATTTTCTTACTCATATATCTTTTCTTATAAGGTTTAAAATTACAAATAAGATATCACAATATAGATTTTAACAATTAGAATTATTAAAAATATAACTTTTCGTACATTTACAAAAAGACCTTTATGGAAAGCTTTAAAACCATCGCCATATTCAATTATCAGCACGAAACTGTGGTTCTGAAACACTTACTTGAACAGGAAGAAATTCCATATTTTTTCGAAAATGAAATGACGCTTTCAGTCGCTCCAATGTACTCTGCAGCGCTGGGAGGCATTCGCCTGAAAGTTCATCCGGACGATTTCGAACAAGTTCAGGAAATTCTGGACAATCTCAACAATCCTCTGAAAATCGTCTGAAACAAAATTCAAAACAAACTCAAATCAAGGTAAAATTCAATCAAAAAAAATTTTTTTTCCTTTTCAACTTTTTTAGTTTTCAACATATATTAAATACAACAAAAAAGATTTTTAAAAATTTAAAAAAAATTTATGGTTATTATAGCTTGTTAATATGTCGAATAAATTTTTTTTTGAAGTCATTGAAATCTCGTTTTACTTATTTATTCTGAGTTATCAACATAGTTATATTTAGTTAAATGATTAATTTATAAGACTTTTTGTATTTTAATTAACAACGGTTGACAACCAAAAATGAATTCATTTTGTAGATAAGTTCATATGTTGATTTCTGTTGAAAATGGCATTTTTGATATTGATAACTTTTCCAAAAATTCAAGAAACTTTTCTTGCATATTTCATTCCAGTTTTGGATTAGGTTTTTTTTCGACACAACCAAAAAAAACTTCTAATTTTCTTTTCGAACTTATTAACATTTTCTGTTAACTTAAAGTTAATTGAATATCAAGCAATTACAAACTCCTATTAACACCTCAAAATTTTAACAAATATTCTATTTATTCTTCATTGATTTTGAGGTACTTATATAGTTATCAAAATTGTTAATAACTGATAATGTTTTGACTGCAAGATAGTTGTAAAATAAAGGTTTTACTAACTCCGACCACTAGCGTATTACGAATTTATTTTAATTATAAGAAAGATGTTTATTGTGAGGTTTAAAGTAACGATATAAAAGAAATTCGTGAAAATTGGTGAAATTCGTGGCAACCGTTTATTAATTAAGTAAATTTGCATAACACAACTTAATAGTATAGAAAAATGAAAATTTCAATAGGAAACGATCACGCAGGTCCAGAATATAAAAAAGCAATTGTTGAAATGCTGAAAGCAAGAGGGTATGAAGTAACTAATTATGGTACAGATACTGATGCTTCTGTAGATTATCCAGATTTTGGGCATCCCGTTGCAAATGATGTATCTGAAGGAAAAGCTGATTTTGGAATCGTAATCTGCGGAAGCGGAAACGGAATCGCAATGACTGTTAATAAACATCCGAAAGTAAGAGCTGGCTTATGTTGGACTAAAGAAATAGCGTATTTAACGCGTTTACATAATGATGCAAATATTGTGAGTATCCCGGCACGTTTTACTTCTATTCATCAAGCTGTTGAAATCGTTGAAACTTTCCTTGATACAGCTTTCGAAGGCGGAAGACATCAAAATAGAGTGAATAAAATCGCTTGTGTATAAAAAGTAAAAAAAAAAATCGGTGCTTCGCACCATATATAAACACACCGGGCGGATTTTTTAATTTGTCCGGTTTTTTATTTAAGTATTTATAATTCAGTGTTTTAAATTGCTTTAAAGATGCTTTTTTTTTGAGTTATCAACAATGTTAATATCTATATTTTGTTAGTTAAATAGAGATAAATTAAAATAGCCTGAATTAAAAATATAAAAGAGAATTTGACAATAAATGAAGTTTTACTCGTTTTATGTCTGAAAATGAACATTGCTGTTAATAAACCAGGAGTTCCTCCTATTAATTGTAGAAAGAATAGCGTGTTTTCCGGTATTCTTCGTTTATTTTTTCGAGCTTGATGTTTATCGTAACCAGCAAGAATAAAAACGATGATATTTATAAATAAAAAATAGAGTAAAAAAATTTCCATTCGCATAATATTAAAAACAAAGATATTATTTTAGCCGAACGGTTAGTGATTTTTCTTGTATATTTTAACAAGTAAATTATACTAATTTATAATTAAGAATTTATTTCATTAAAAGTATGACTAATATTCAATTCATTGCCAAGTCTGTTCAGGCGCCCGCAGTAAGTATTCAAAACACAGTAAAATTATTAGAGGAAGATTGTACGATTCCATTTATTTCGCGCTACCGAAAAGACAGTACAGGAAATCTTGATGAAACTGTAATTGAGCTGATTGCAAAATTGCAAAAAGATTATGATACACTTGTAAAACGTAAAGAAGCAGTTCTGAAATCTATTGAAGAGCAAAAAGCGCTTACGCCAGAATTGAAGAAAAAAATTGAAGATAGTTTTGATTTACAGGAAATCGAAGATTTTTACCTTCCATACAAAAAGAAGAAAAAAACAAAGGCTGATGTTGCCCGCGAATTTGGTTTAGAACCTTTGGCAAAATTGATTATGTCTGAAAGTGATGTTGATATTGATTTTCTTTCTACACAATATATTAATGAAAATGTTATTAATGAAGAAGCAGCTATTCAAGGTGCAAGAGATATTGTAGCTGAATGGATTAACGAAAATATTTACGTTCGTAAACAGCTTCGAAGATTATTTCAGCGAAAAGCGACCATTGCTACAAAAGTGGTGAAAAAGAAAGCCGAAGAAGAAGGAGCACAAAAATTCAGCCAATATTTTGATTGGGAAGAACCGTTGACAAAAGCGCCGGCTCACCGTTTATTGGCAATGCTTCGTGCAGAAAATGAAGGTTTTATCAAAATGAAAATTGATGTTGATATCGATGATGCGTATGACGTAATTGATGAAATCATCATTAAAAAACAAAATAATACGACAGCTCATTTGCAATTAGCAATTGAGGATAGTTATAAACGTTTATTGAATCCGGCAATAGGAAATGAAACGTTGCAGGAAGCAAAGGCAAAAGCCGATGCCAATTCAATTCAGGTTTTTGCTAACAATTTAGGACAGTTATTATTGGCTCCGCCTTTGGGAGAAAAACGAATTCTGGCAATTGATCCAGGCTTTAGAAGCGGTTGTAAAGTAGTTTGTTTGGACGAAAAAGGTGATTTATTATACAACGAAACGATTTATCCGCACGCACCTCAAAATGAGGAATCAATGGCGATTAAAAAAATCCGTTCGATGGTAAATGCGTATCAAATTGATGCCATTTCAATTGGAAACGGAACAGCTTCTCGGGAAACGGAATTTTTTATAAAAAAAATCGCCTTCGACAAACCGGTGCAGGTTTTTATTGTTTCTGAGGCTGGAGCTTCGGTTTATTCGGCATCAAAAATTGCGAGAGAAGAATTTCCAAATTATGATGTAACGGTTCGTGGTTCGGTATCTATCGGAAGACGACTATCAGATCCTTTGGCCGAATTGGTAAAAATCGATCCAAAAGCAATTGGAGTTGGACAATATCAACATGATGTTGATCAGACAAAATTAAAAGAAGAATTAGATAATACTGTAATTCGTTGCGTAAACTCGGTTGGAATTAATATCAACACAGCAAGTAAACATTTACTAAGTTATGTGAGTGGAATAGGAGAGAAGCTGGCCGAAAACATCGTACAATATCGTTCTGAAAACGGACCTTTTGAAGATAGAAAGCAACTGAAAAAAGTGCCTCGTTTAGGCGATAAAGCTTATCAACAAGGAGCGGCATTTATTAGAATTACAAATGCTAAAAATCCGCTTGATAATTCGGCAGTACATCCAGAAGCTTATCCCGTTGTTGAAAAGATGGCAAAAGATTTGAATATTTCTCTCAATGATTTGATTGCAAACAAAGAGAAAACAGCCCTTATTAAGCCCGAAAAGTATATAACACCTGAAATTGGTTTACTGACATTGAAAGACATCATAAAAGAGCTTGAAAAGCCTGGATTAGATCCAAGAAAATCGGCTAAGGTTTTTGAATTTGATGCAAACGTAAAATCGATTAAAGATGTAAAAATCGGAATGATTTTGCCAGGAATTGTTAATAACATCACCAACTTTGGTTGTTTTGTTGATATCGGAATTAAAGAAAGTGGTTTGGTTCACATTTCTCAGTTAAAAGCCGGATTTGTGAGTGATGTAAACGAAGTGGTAAAATTACATCAGCATGTTGATGTAAAAGTGACTGAGGTCGATGAAGATAGAAAGAGAATTCAGTTAACAATGGTTTTGTAAAATTCCAAATAAGAGAGATAACAAAAAAAATCCCAGACTACAATTTGTAATCTGGGATTTTAAATTTTTAAAAAGTTGTAAATATTATTTTACTTCTTCGTCTTGCTTTTTAGCTGCAGGTTGATCGTCTTTAGCAGCGTTTTTGAATTCTTTGATTCCGCTTCCTAAACCTTTCATTAATTCTGGAATTTTTTTACCTCCAAAAAGTAATATCACAATACCTACTATAACAAGGATTTCTGTAAGACCTAATCTTCCCATGATTGTATATTTAATGCCGAAGCAAATTTATTTTCGTTTTCACCGCAAAGGTATATAGAATATACGAACAACAAGAGTTTTTGGATTAAAATATTTGTTTCTTACAGCGTTAAATATTTTATAAAATAATAAAATTGCTTTATTTGACGTTTTTTCTTCACTATCATCAATACTATTAATTGCTATATTTGCTCATATAATCATCCGAAATGACGAAGAAAAAATTTGATTTCAGAAAAAAATTATTCATCAAAAACCGATTGGTAATTTTGAACGAAAATACTTTTGAAGAGATTTTTTCATTTCGGCTAACGTTAATGAATGTCTTTGTAACATTTACTTTAGGAGGGATATTTTTAATTTTAGTAACCACATTTATTATTGCTTTTACACCTTTGCGCGAGTTTATTCCAGGGTATTCTTCAACTGAATTAAAAAGAAATGCTACCAAATTGGCTATAAAGTCTGATTCTTTGGAAACTGCTTTAAAGAAAAATGAAGCCTATTTACAAGGTGTTCAGAAAGTTTTGAGAGGTGAATTGGATTATGCAAAATTCAATAAAGATTCCATTTTGGCGGAAGTTGACGATCCAGGTGAACTCAATATGAAAACTTCTGAAGAGGAAATTAAACTTAGAGAAGAAGTTGCCAAAATAGAGAAAGAATCAGGCGAGAATAAAACTCAGAAAAAGAAAAGCGACAAAAAATAATACCATATCAAATGTCAATTAAATCGATAGCAGCAAAAATTTTTGCGCGAAAAATATACAATCAAACACAAGCTTGGTCCAATAAACCAGTTGTAACACAATTGGAAGTTTTTAAAAGTTTGATTCAAAACGCCAAAGAAACTAAATTTGGTAAAGATCATGATTTTGGAAATATAAAAACGATTGAAGATTTTCAAAAAAAAGTTCCGATTCGGGATTATGAAGACTTGAAAACCTATATTGAAAAAGTCAAAATTGGTGAAGCAGATATCCTTTGGAAAGGAAAACCGATTTATTTTGCCAAAACTTCCGGAACAACTTCTGGCGCAAAATATATTCCGCTTACGAAAGAATCAATGCCTTTTCACGTTGAAGCGGCGCGAAATGCGATTCTGCATTATATTCACGAAACCGGAAATGCCGATTTTGTTGATGGAAAAATGATTTTTTTGCAAGGAAGCCCAATTTTAACTGAAAAACATGGAATTAAATTTGGAAGACTTTCTGGAATCGTCGCACATTTTGTTCCGAAATATTTGCAGAAAAACCGAATGCCATCTTGGGAAACCAATTGTATTGATGATTGGGAAACCAAAGTAAACGCTATTGTCGATGAAACGATCAAAGAAGACATGTCGGTTATTTCAGGAATTCCGTCTTGGGTGCAAATGTATTTTGAGCGTTTACAGCAAAAAAGCGGTGGAAAAAAAATCAGTGAGATTTTCAAAAACTTTAATTTGTTCATTTACGGAGGTGTGAATTATGAACCGTATCGTGCCAAATTTGAGCAAATGATTGGCAAAAAAGTAGACAGCATTGAGCTGTTTCCGGCTTCTGAAGGATTTTTTGCTTATCAGGATTCACAAAAGGAAAAGGGAATGCTTTTGCTGTTGAATTCTGGAATTTTCTACGAATTCATTAAAGCCGATGAATTCTTTACCGAAAATCCAAAACGTTATACAATTGGCGAAGTTGAATTGGGCGTGAATTATGCTCTAATTGTTTCTACAAATGCTGGACTTTGGGGTTATAATATTGGCGATACTATTCAGTTTACATCTTTAGCGCCTTATCGTGTCATAGTTTCAGGGCGCATCAAACATTATATTTCGGCTTTTGGTGAACACGTTATAGCCAATGAAGTCGAAAATGCCATGAAAGAAGCCACCGCCGGAACAAATATCGTAATTAACGAATTTACCGTTGCTCCTCAAATTACGCCGTCAAACGGATTGCCGTATCATGAATGGTTAATAGAATTTGAAAGAGAACCGGAAAACATTGAAACTTTCGCGGAAGCGATTGACGATTCAATGCGAAAACAAAATATTTATTACGATGATTTAATTACCGGAAATGTTTTACAGAAAGTAGTTATAACCAAAGTTTCAAAAAATGGATTTCAGGAGTATATGAAATCGCAAGGAAAATTAGGCGGACAGAATAAAATTCCGAGATTGTCGAATGATAGAAAGATTGCGGATAATTTAAAGTAGGAAAATATTTATATTTTTAAGTTAATGCTTTTTTTAGTGAATAAAAAAAGATAGAAGCATTAAGTTATTATGAATAAAGAAAAATTTCAAAATAAATATCGCATTTCTTCAATAAGAGCGCAATGGTGGGATTATGGTTGGAACGCTGCTTATTTTATCACAATTTGTACACAAGACAGAGAACATTATTTTGGAGAAATTCAAAATAATAAAATGATTTTGTCAGAGGTCGGTATTATTGCGGTATCAAATCCCAATACACCATAAAAACGTTGAACTGGGGGATTTTGTGGTCATGCCAAATCATATTCACGGGATTTTAATTATTGATAGCGTACAGACAGGGCATGCCCCGTCTCAACACGCCCTGTCTCCACGATTTCAAAATATTGAAAAAAACACCATTTCGTCAATTGTTGGATCCTATAAATCTGCCGTCACCAAACATGCCAATAGATTAGGATATCCACATTAGTGGCAAAAATTATTTTACGACAATATCATTAGAAGCAATAATGATTATCAAAGAATTTCCGATTACATTGTTTCAATTCCGGAAAATTGGGCAAAGGATAAATTTAAAGCAGAAGATAAATCAAAATCAATATGATTTAAAAAAAAATTATATTGTAGATACAAGGCATGCCTTGTATTTCCCTACATTTGAGTTTACAAAATAAAATAGCATGAAAGAAACCAAACATATATCAAGATCAAGAGCTCAGGAATCATCTGCAGCGATAGAAAAAATGTACATTACAATGCGTCATTTATTCAACCGAGGTTTTTATAAACCAATGGGAGTTTCTGGCGATAGTTTAAGAGAATCATTATTGGCTTTACGTCCGGAAATCTACGGAAATATTGCCGAAGAAAAAGTAGAATTAAACGGACTTTTGTATGTTATAGAACGTCTTCCAATAGGAATAGAGCAGTGCAGATTCATCAATTTAACTTCAGACGAAGGCTATTCGAAATCGCATTTTCAGCCCATTGTTCCTCCAAAAAGAAGAAGAAATTGTTATAGAATCGACGAAGAACAAATGAACGTCGAAATCACGCGCGGACGTTCAGATATTTATGATATTCTGACGCATTTGACTTTTATTTTCATCGAATCTCATAAAATTAAAAACAGAGTTTTAATTGACGACGGTGGTGAAGTCTCTCGTGACTGGCTAAAATTAGAACAAGCCGTTACGCAGACAAAAAAGCTTTCGCAGATTGAAAAAGAAAAAGCAATTTCGCACGTTGCCAATATTTTAGCCAGAACTTTTGAGGAAGTTTTGGATATTTATGATGCTTTCGGTTCAGAAAATGCGCCGGATCGTTTCTTGCACGTCATTTATTGGTTAGGAAAGTTAGCAATCGAGGAAATTGTTGAAAACAACAAACGAACAATTACGTTCAGTCCCGTTTTGCGTGAACGTTTAGGACATCATATTCACGGAGAAATCTGGGCAACAAACATCAAGGAAGTTTTAAAAGCAAATGACCTTTTAAAACGCCCAATTCACGTTATCAGTGCCAATATGCACAGTGTGATGAACTCGATTTTTGCAACGCCATTATTAACTTCAAAATACAAGGGCAAAGCCGATTTCTTTATTTATGAAGAATTGAGCAGTTCAGGTTCGAAAGAAATTAGAGGCCAGGTTGAAGAATTGGCTCTTAAAAACGGAATGATATCTTTACCAGATTGTTCAGGAACAAATATCGACGTTCAGATTTTTGATACAGCCAAAATTGATTGGTCAAAAACAGCATTTTCAAACGCAAATGTGGGCGAGGAAAAGCCAGTAATTATTGTAATGGACTATGCCTTTGGCGAGCAGGCTTATGAAACCATCGATGAGCTTTTAAAACCATTTAAAAAAGAGACTTTGCTGAATGTAAAATCGGTTTCGATTATGGGTAAAGCCGGAATTCTGGAAGGCGGAAAAGGCGATATTATGATTCCGACAGCACATATCAATGAAGGAACGGCGGATAATTATTTCTTCGAAAATGAATTAACTGGTGATATGTTCAGAGGAAATGATATCGATGTTTATGAAGGCGCAATGGTTACCGTTCTTGGAACTTCATTGCAAAACAGAGATTTATTGAAATTTTTCCACGAATCGACGTGGGGCGTAATTGGTCTGGAAATGGAAGGTTCTTATTACCAAAAAGCCATTCAATCAGCATCTAAAATCAGAAAAAGCGTGCCGCATGATATTAAAGTGCGTTATGCTTATTATGCATCAGATAATCCTTTGGAAACAGGAAGTACATTGGCTTCAGGCGGATTGGGAACAACCGGTGTAAAACCAACGTATTTAATTACCATTAAAATTTTGGAACAAATTTTCAACGTAAAATAAAGTTATACATGAGTACGAACGTACCCCAAAATACAGATCAGGAAATAGATATTTTTCAGCTTTCAAAAAACATTAGAGGTTTTTTTGATCGTGTTAGCAGATCAATTTTTAGAACGATTCAGTTTTTTATCCGAAATTGGATCACAATTGTGATTTTGATTGTACTTGGAGTTGCTCTTGGATTTTATTTAGATTCGAATAAAAAAACATTTAAGAATGAGGTTGTTGTTGCACCAAATTTTGAAAGTGTCGATTATTTGTATGCCAAAATTGATTTGATTCAGGCTAAAATTGTTACAGGCGATGTTGATTTTTTATCGCAGATGGGAATTTCTGATCGAAATGCAATCAGAAAAATTGAAATAAAGCCTGTTGCCGATGTTTATAAATTTATTGAAGATAAGGAACAAAATCTGGAACTTATTAAATTAATGGCTGAGGTTGGCGATGTAAAAAAGGTTTTAGAAGACAATGTAACCAGCAAAAATTATACATATCATACGATTACTTTTGTTTCAAACAAAGAAATAAGCGAAAAAGAAGTGGTTGAACCGTTGTTGAAATACCTAAACAATTCCACTTATTTTGACGCGATTCAAAAAATTGGATATAAAAACCTTGAAAAAGAAATTGCGCAAAATGATACTATAATTGCGCAAATAGATCAGGTTTTAAAAGGCCTTTCGAGTACGTCAAAAAGTGACAAAGTGGTTTATTATAATGAAAATCTGCAATTGAATGACATTCTTAAAACCAAACAAAAACTGATTCTTGAACAAGGAAAAAACAGATTCAAATTAATCACTTTTGATAAAACAATTAAAGAAATCAACTCGACGCTGAATATCAACGAAAATAAAATAGTGAATGGAAATCTAAAAGTGATTCTTCCGTTTGTCTTTATTTTTGTTTTTACTCTCGTAAGTCTGTTTTTGAATTTTTATCGTAAACAGCTTGCGCTCTCAAAGGAAAATCAACTTTAAAAAAATTGAAAAGCAACGCTATATTAAAAAGGATTTCGAAAAATCTGTTTTTAAAACAAGTTTTCAGCACTTTATCGCTACGTGTTTTTGGAGCATTATTGCTATTTGGATTTACTGTTTTCCTTACTAAAACCTATAGTCCAAAATTAGTTGGACAGTACGATTTTGTCCGTTCATTTTTATTATCTATCGGGAGTATTTGTTTGCTTGGCTTTGATCAGTCGATATTGTATTTTAAAGGAAAATTAGCAAGTCAAAATGCACTAGAGGAATTAAAAAGGATATATGCCAAAATGGTCGGAATGCTTTTTTGCACTTCGTTGCTGGTTTTGCTCATTATTGCGCTTATCAGCAAAGAAACGATTAACAATTATTTTGCTGATTCTGATGTATACTGGATACTTTTAAAAGCGGCGGCAACGTTGTTTTTCTCTGGAATTTCTACCTTAAATACAGAAGTTTTCAGAGCTTTAGATAAATTATATGTGGCCGAATTATTTCGGAATATTATCAAATATGTTCCATTGATTATCGGTTCTGTTATTTTGTTTTATTGGCACGAAGAAGAATATTTGGTTGATGTTTTTCTTCTTGGATTTGTTTTTCTTGCGGTTCTGAGTTCGCTTTTTGTTTTGATGTATTTTAGAAAAACCGAATATCTGAAAACCGCCGAAAAAATTTCGCATAAAGAAGTGTTTTTAAAATCATATCCAATTGCCATCAGCGCAATGGCGTTGTTTTTATTGATGTGTTTTGATATCATGTTTTTAAAGAAATATCGAAACGATGAAACCGTTGCTTTTTATTCGGTTGGAGTTAAAATAATGACGATTATTTCAATAATAATCGTTTCGATAAATATTACGGTTTCAGCCAAAATTGCAGAATACTTTTCGGGCCATAAAATGACAGAATTAAAAGCCGTTTCAAGAAATAGCGCTCGAATAATTTTCGGAATAACGCTTCCGGTTATCTTGCTGATTAGTTATTTTTCAAAATCTATTTTATCTATTTTTGGACATCAATATGTTGTGGCTCAGGAAGCATTTTTAATTTTGATTATTGGTCAGGGAATTTGTTCGGCATTTGGAACAGCCTCTGTTTATTTGAATATGACCGGAAGACAGCAGATTTTTCAGGTTATTTTAATGATTGCGGTTATAATTAATTTTACTTTAAACCGATTTTTAATTCCGATTTACGGAATGACTGGCGCCGCGATTGCCTTTGTTTCGAGTTCCTTTTTCTGGAATTTTGTTTCGGCAATCGTTATTTATCGAAAAGATAAAATAAAAGTGTTTCTGCATTAAAAAATTGTGCTATGAACATCCAGAAAGAGACTTTGCTTTTCAGCATTATTATTCCTGTTTATAACGTTGAGGATTATTTACCACAATGTTTAGAAAGTATTTTGTGCCAAAGTTTTTCTGACTTTGAACTAATTTTAATCAATGACGGATCAACAGATTCTTCGCCGGAAATCTGTCAGCAATACAAACAAAAATTTCCTCAGATAACGCTTATCAACAAAAAAAATGGTGGTTTGTCTGATGCCAGAAATGCGGGATTATTAGCAGCAAAAGGAGATTATATTATTTTTACCGACAGCGATGATTATTGGCAGGGAAAACAGGTTTTGGAAGATTTAAGTAATTTAATTTCGAAAACAAATCCGGATATTATTATTCACGAAGAAAGTCGTTTTTTTTCAAAAAATGATGTGCACTGCAAATACAATCAGCGATTTATAAAAAATAAAAGCGGGAAATTTGAAGATGAGGTTTTAAATCTGGTTTACTACGATTTGTACGTTGCTTCGGCTTGGGATAAAGTAATTAAAAGAGAAATTTTAATCGAAAATAAATTATTTTTTCCTGTCGGAAGAAAATCAGAAGATATAGAATGGTGCGGAAAATTGATGCATTATATAAAGACGTTCAGTATTTATTCGAAATCATTTTATGTGTACCGTCAGGCGCGCGAGGGTTCAATAACAACAACGGTAAGTGCGAAACATATTCAAGACGTTTATGAAATGGTAAAAGAGGGTTTGAGTGCGCAAAAAACACTGTCAGAAACTCTAAAAAAAGCAATCGAAAATTATTGGGCCTGCAATTATGTGGTAATTCTAAAGGATTTTTATGTTTTGGCGCCTGAAACACAAAAGCAGATTTGGCACGATTTAATTTCTTGGAAATATCTTCTTAAAAAAGGGCGCAATGTAAAAGTAGACAAAGTGATGAAATTCTATAAATTTTTGTCTTTCAAAACATTGATTTTCTTTTTGAATGGGTACCGATTAAAAAGAAGCCTCAATAAAAAACGTAGAGCGTCAAAGTAAACTAGAAATATGCAATTATTGATCAAAAAAAGTACAGCGGCATTTTTGCTGATTGCTTCAGCTAATTTAGTTGTGGCATTTCTGGCTTATTTTGTTTTGCCACCCAAATTTTTCTATGATTCTGCCATTTTAATTTATGATAAATACAATGAAATAGGGTATTTTGGGAGCTATCCGCTTACTATTTTATTCTATAAAATAATAGGTTTCAGGCATCTTCCTTTTCCAATAATTGCATTAATTCAATATCCAATACTCATTTATGTTTTATACAAAATTGGAATTCCCAATAATTTTGAAAAACTGAATATCAAGAATATTTTAGTTTATCTCGGCTTATTTATGATAGCGATTTTCATATCGATGCCATCAAAAGAATTTATTACCTATTTGTTTATTGCGGTAATTGTTTTGTTATGTCAAAATGAGCGTTTTTCGTTTCCAAAAACCATTTTTATAGCATTAGTGCTCTTAATTGTTTTTGGAGCTTTATACCGACCTTATTTTGCTTTAATTCCCGTTGTTGGCGGCGGAATGTATTTGGTGAGTTTCATTAATTTTAAAAATAAAACCATAAGTACCATTTTTTATGGATTGTTGATTGCTGTTTTTCTGTCTTTGAGTTATGGAATTTTAAAAGGAAAGTATTTTTCTGAAATCAGCAGGGAAGTGGTGAACAGTACTCGAATGGTTTCCGCAGATGCCAATTCGATGATTACATCACCTGTAAAAACAGATACCTGGTATGGAGAAGCTATCGGAATTTTTTACGGTTTTTTTACAGTAAATCTTCCCGTAAACGGTTTAAAACATATTCTTTCACCTCAAATTATTGTTTTTGTAATTTGGCAACTTTTGGTATTTTACATTTTATTAGTCCGTTTTTCCAGATGTTTAAAAGAAAGAAAAAAATACCGTTATGAGCTTTTGATTATGTTCATTTTGTTTTCTTTTTTTATTCTCCAAGGTGTTTTTGAACCTGATTTAGGTTCGGCTGTCCGACATAAAATTGGGATTTTTCCTTTAATCTATTTTGCATTATATTATGAACATTTCCGAAAAGAACTTCAATAAAATAGTTCACATTTTTTTGTGTGTAATGGCCATTGCGATGATTTTCAGAAAACCGTGTTCATTGCTGATTATTTTGTTTGCGGCGTTTAATTTGGTGTTTTTCAAAAAACTGAAATACTCTAAAAAACAGCTCATTTTAATGGCCTGTATTGCTTCGCCAATTTTATTGGAATTATTACTTTTTTGGAACAATGACTCTTTTGCCCAAGGATTAAAGGCGATTGAAAAAAGAACATCGTTATTGATTTTTCCTTTGTTTATTATTGGAAATTACCAGCGCGTCAATTTTCTTAAAATAGTTCGGACTTATGTTATTGGAACAATCGTAATTATGTTTTTTTTCTTAATCCGTTTTGTGATTCTGTTTCCAGATTTGGTGGAGAAATATCTTAACCGAATTGATTTATGGGAAATGGGTTATCAATTTGCAAACAGTATCGGAATTCATGCGCCGGCTTTGAATATGCATTTGGCTTTTGTGTCGGTTTGTGCGTTGTATTTTGTTTTTGAAAGTTTTAAAAATCAGGAGAAAATGATATTTAAAATCAGTACTCTATTCGTTTTTTTATCTTCTTTTTTCTTCGTGCTTTTAGTAAATACTAGAATGGCGTTGATAAATGTTTTAATAGGATTTCTGATTGTTTTCTTTTATGAAATCCGATCAAAATTCAATTTGAAAAAGATTGCTTTAACTGGAGTTACAGTTTTTATTTTGTTGGGCGGAATTCTGTTTTTGTTCGTTCAGAAGAATCCTTATATGAGAGAAAAATATTCATCGGTAACGTTTGCCTATATGGATAAAGTGGGAAAATTAGATGAAATAGAGCATCCCGAAATAAAGGTTTTTAATTCATTGGTAACAAGGATTTCTATCTGGAAATCGGCTTGGGAATTGTCTGTAAAAAACCTTCCTTTTGGAGTTGGATCTTCAGATGGAAAACCTGAATTAAATAAATATTATAAAACAACGAATCAGCAATTTTTAGCCAAATATGAATTTCCGACGCACAACCAGTTTTTGGATTTTTTATTGAAATTTGGAATTCTCGGACCGCTTGTTGTGATGCTTTATATTTTTACGATTGGTTATTTGGGATATGATTTGAAAAATGCGATTATACTTTCGTTTTTTCTGATTTTTTTCACTTCAAATCTAACCGATGATTTTTTGCTCCGCTTTGACGGAATTGCCTTCAGCGGACTTTGGGCATCAATTTTTGCGAGTTATTGGCTTCAGCAGAAATTTACTCTTGATAAAGCGCCAGTAGCTGTTTAAAATTTTGATTTTTGTTGAATAAATCGTGACATCTTGCCAAAGCATTTTCGCCAAATTCTGCTCTGGTTTCAGGATTTTTTAAAGTTTCAAAGAAGCCATCCAATTCTGAAATATCAGTAAAAAGAAATCCGGTTTTGTTGTGCAGAATAGCATCTTTATTGCCAATTATATTAGTGGCTATAACCGGCTTTTGCAATGCCATAGCCTCAAGAACAGCAATTGGCAATCCTTCCCAAAGAGAAGTCTGCATATAAATATCTATATTGTTCAATTCTTTTAAAACCGTTTTTCGATCTAGAATCCAGCCTGTAATTCTGATGTTTGGAGCTGTAATTAAATGCCTTAATTCGCCGTCGCCAATCCACACAAAATTAAAATCAGGGAATTTTAAAGCAATTTGATTGAACATTTCAGGATTTCTGGCTGCTGTAATTCGGGCCATAATTCCAATTGTTAATTTCTCGTTTTGATGCGGTTTGTAATGTTCCTGTACACTAGCGATGTCAATTCCATTTCGGACTAATTTTGCGGGACCTAATTTTTGAGCGATTTTTTGTTCTGTATCACCGCAAGCTACAATTGTTCCGCCAAAGAAACGCTGAAAATTCTTTTCAATTGTCCAATAAATCGTTCGGAAAGTACTTGAAATATCGGTTCTTAAAAACGAATATCCGTGAGGCGTATAATAGAGTTTCTTTTTTTTAAATAAGAAAAAATACGCAACGCGTCCTAAAACACCCGCTTTTGACGAATGAAGATGGATGATATCCGGATTGATTTTTTTTAGTTCTTTAGTTAAGTTGTAAGCTGATTTTAAATCCTGAAATGGAGAAAGCTCCCGAACCATATTAACTTGGATCAGTTTAACGCCATCTGAGAATTCAGACTTGATTTTTTGAGCATCAATTTCTTTTCGATTACCGCTATAAATAATAGTGGTTTCTATTTTTTGGTTAATTTCATCATCTCCAAAGAAAGTCGATAAATCTCTAAAATAGGTATAAACGCCGCCGCCCAGCGCCTCAATTACATGTACAACTTTCAAAATAGTGGTTTTATTTGCGGGTAAAAATAGATAAATGAGTTTAATAATTATCTGAAATCACAAAACTTCTTTTTAAGATATAGATTCAAGTGTAATTTGAAAGGAGAGATATTTTAGTACATTTGTGCGTCTATTTAGGATTTTGTTGCCAAATGAAATCTGAAAATGTTCAATTAAATCAACTATGAAAAGAATACTTATTACCGGAGCAGCAGGATTTTTAGGATCGCATTTGTGTGATCGATTCATTAGAGAAGGTTATTTTGTTATTGGAATGGATAACCTGATTACTGGAGATCTTAAAAATATTGAGCATTTATTCAAGCTGGAAAACTTCGAATTTTATCATCATGATATTACAAAGTTTGTTCACATTCCGGGAGAGTTAGATTATATATTGCATTTTGCTTCACCCGCAAGCCCGATAGATTATTTAAAAATCCCGATTCAGACGTTAAAAGTTGGATCTTTGGGAACACACAACTTATTAGGCTTAGCGAGAGTTAAAAAAGCCAGAATTTTGATTGCATCGACTTCTGAAGTTTATGGAGATCCGCTGGTTCATCCTCAAACAGAAGAATATTATGGAAACGTCAATACAATTGGTCCACGTGGCGTTTATGATGAAGCAAAACGTTTTCAGGAATCAATTACGATGGCGTATCATACTTTTCATGGTGTAGAAACCAGAATCGTGCGTATTTTTAATACTTACGGTCCAAGAATGCGATTGAACGACGGTCGCGTAATTCCGGCTTTTATTGGACAAGCTTTGCGCGGAGAAGATTTAACGATTTTTGGAGACGGAATGCAGACACGCTCTTTCTGTTACGTTGATGATCAGGTTGAAGGTATTTTCAGATTATTGCATTCAGATTATGTTTATCCGGTAAACATTGGAAATCCGGACGAAATCACGATCAAAGATTTTGCAGAAGAAATTATAAAATTGACAGGAACAAACCAGAAAGTGGTTTATCATCCATTGCCAATAAACGACCCTTTACAGCGTCAGCCAGATACTACAAAAGCAAAAGAATTACTGGGTTGGGAAGCAAAAGTTAGCCGTGCAGAAGGAATGAAAATTACTTACGATTATTTTAAATCATTGTCTGCAGAAGAACTTTCAAAAGAAGAACATAAAGACTTTTCAAGCTATATAAAATAATACTTCACACAGCTCGAATTTAATTGAATTCGGGCTGTTTTTTAATTAAACTCCAAAAACAACCAGGATCAATGAGCGAATTAGTTTCTATTATTGTACCAACATATAATACTGAAAAGTTCATTCGATTAACCATTGAATCAGTTCAAAATCAAACCTATAAAAACTGGGAAATGATTTTGGCAGATGATGCATCAACGGATAAGACGGTTGCAATTATTGAAGAATTTGCTCAAAAAGACAGTCGAATAAAACTCTTTAAATCACTAGAAAATCGCGGAAATGGTTTTGCCCGAAACAACGCTTTAGAAAAAGCAACAGGAAAATATATTGCCTATTTAGACGCCGATGATTTATGGTTTCCGGAGAAATTAGAAAAACAAATTGAGTTTTTAAAAACGAATAACCAGTACTTTACGTTTAGTTTTTATGATTCAATTGATGAAGAAGGAAATGATTTAAACAGAAGAGTTGAATCACCAAATCCGTTGACTTATAACGAATTATTTTTCTGCAACTATGTAGGTAATTTGACAGCAATTTATGATGCAGATTATTTTGGAAAAATCATTCTGGAAACGTCGCAAAAACGTCAGGATTGGAGAATTTGGTTAACGATTTTAAAACAAATTAAAATAGCCAAACCAGTTCCAGAACCTTTAGCGTTTTACAGAATTAGAAAAGATTCTGTTTCTTCTTCAAAATTCAAATTGATTAAACACAACTTTGGTGTTTACAAGGAATTCCACGGATATAATCTTGTTTATTCTGTTTTATTGATGATTAGGTTTTTGTTTACTCAATTGATAATTAAACCAAAGTATATTAAGAATGTTTAATGTTTTTTTAAGGTCGCAAATTGCGACCTTAAAGAATTATATTCATTTTCAGTAAGTTGAAACATGAAATCAATCGGAAAACGCGATAAATTTCTTTTTTACCTGCTCATTTAATCTTTTAGTTTCAACTTCATAAAGAGAAGCTAAATCATAGTCAAGCATCACCTTTTGACCACGGATAAAGAATATTTTATTAGAAATTGTTTCTTCAGAAAGTAAAGATTGATCTTCCATAAGTTTTTAATTGAGAAAACAAATGTAAGATTTTATTTATATTTATAAATAAGATTTGAACTGTTTTAGTTTCCCACGATTGGTTCTTTCTAAAACAGTTTTTCTTGTAAAACTGAAGTTTAAATTGGGTTCTAAATACAAATCGATCGCTTCTTTTATTTTTTGAATTTGTTCTGAAACTAATTCTTTTTCAGCGACATATTCAATTTCAAAAGTATCCAATTTGATTTGTTTGATGATAAATTCTTTTACGTTTCCATCGTCTTCAATGATGCTTTTGGTTACATAATAGAACGTCAAACCTGGCGATTTTTTTCCGCTTGGGAGAATTGCAACGTCGTTGGTTCTTCCAATTAATTTTTTAAGAATTGGTTTTTGCGGAGTGCTTTTTTCATCCAGAATTCCAATGTCGCCAATTTCATATCTGATAAATGGATTTGCTTTATTGAAAAGCGAAGTAATCACAATTTTACCTTCTTTTCCGTAAGGAAGGACTTTATTATTTTCATCTAAAATCTCGACAAAAAGCGTCTCCGAATTTACCTGCCATTCTCCTTGCGGATTTTCGAAAGCAATTAAATCTAATTCAGATGCGCCGTATTCACTAATAATCGGAATGCCGAATTGTTTTTCAAGTAGTTTTTTATCTGTTTCAAAAAGCATTTCCGAAGTAACAAAACAAGCTTTTAGAGTTGGACAAATTTCTTTTAAAATGATATTTTTCTGTTCTAAAAATTTAGCAAACAAAACAATCGAACTCGTATATCCGTTGATGTAATCGAATTTTTTCGTTTTGAATTTCTTCAGAAATTTTTCAAGAATTTCATCAGATAAATCAAAAACAGGAAATCGAAAACGATGCGTTAAAAAATCTTTGAAACGTTCTTTTTGGTATCCAATAAAATCCATCGGAATTCCGTAAAAACGTGCCTGATAGGAATGATTAAAATTAATCCCAAACCAGCCAAAACGCATACTATTTGATGCCCAGGTTAAGGCATGCGAATATTTATCTTTAGCAAAAACAAAAGGAGTTCCACTTGATCCAGAGGTCTTGTTGAGGTAAACGTCTTTTTTAGAATAACTTTTTGAAAGCCTTTCTTCGAGAGGTTTTTGAAGATTTTGCTTGTTTAAAATTGGAAGATTTTCCCAATTTTCAGCAGTTGCATTTCCGGCCAATTCTTTGTAAAAAGAGTTGTTGTTAATATGAAAATCAACAATTTCTGCTTTTTTGTTTTCAAGAAAAACCACATATTCTTCTTCGGAAAAATGAACAATTTTGCCCAATTCGGCTTTGGCTTTCTTTATAGGAAAACCATTTAATTTGAGCGAAAGATCAAAAAGGCGAATCATTTTTCAGAATAATTTTCGTCAAAAATAGCGTTTACGAATTACTAACCGAGCAGAACCAACAATTTTTTGAAGATTTAATTATTTTTTACGTGCAAAAGCAAGTATTTTTGCACCACAACTAAATACAACAACACCATGACAATTTTATTATTGGGATCAGGCGGAAGAGAGCATGCATTTGCGTGGAAAATGACTCAGAGTCCGCTTTGCGAAAAACTTTTTGTAGTACCTGGAAATGCAGGAACTGCTGCAATTGCAGAAAATGTAGCAATATCTGCGACAGATTTTGAAGCCGTAAAAGCTTTAGTACTTAAAGAAAATATAAGCTTAGTAGTCGTAGGACCTGAAGATCCGTTGGTAAAAGGTATTTACGATTATTTTAAAAACGACGAAAGTTTAAAACATATTCCAGTTATTGGGCCATCAAAATTGGGAGCACAATTAGAAGGAAGTAAGGAATTTGCAAAAGAATTCTTGATGAAACATAACATTCCAACAGCAGCTTATGATAGTTTCACAGTTGAAACAGTTGAAAAAGGATGTGAGTTTTTAGAAACTTTACAGCCACCATACGTTTTAAAAGCAGACGGTTTAGCAGCAGGGAAAGGTGTTTTGATTATTCAGGATCTTGAAGAAGCAAAAACGGAATTAAGAAACATGCTGGTTCATGCAAAATTCGGAACAGCAAGTGCAAAAGTTGTTATCGAGGAATTTTTGGACGGAATCGAATTAAGCTGTTTCGTTTTGACTGACGGAAAAAACTATAAAATTCTTCCAACTGCAAAAGATTATAAACGTATTGGTGAAGGCGATACAGGTTTAAACACAGGCGGAATGGGAGCGGTTTCTCCAGTTCCTTACGTAGATGCTGTTTTGATGGAAAAAATCGAAACTCGTATTGTAAAGCCAACAATTGAAGGTTTCCAAAAAGATGGAATCGAATATAAAGGATTTGTGTTCATCGGTTTAATCAATGTGAAAAACGAACCAATTGTTATTGAATACAATGTGAGAATGGGAGATCCTGAAACTGAAGTTGTGGTTCCAAGATTGAAATCAGATTTAGTTGAATTGTTTTTATCTGTCGCAGATCAAAAATTGGGAGACTTTAATTTAGAAGTTGATCCAAGAAGCGCAACAACTGTAATGGTTGTTTCTGGAGGATATCCTGAGGATTTCGAAAAAGGAAAAGTAATTTCTGGATTAGAAAATGTTACTGATTCGATAGTTTTTCATGCAGGAACAAAATTAGATGGCGAAAATGTCGTTACTAATGGAGGACGTGTAATTGCTGTGACTTCTTATGGAGACAATTTCCAGGAGGCCATAAAAAAATCTTACCAAAACATAGATAAACTAAGCTTTGATAAGATGTATTTTAGGAAAGATATCGGCTTCGATTTAATTTAAAAAATAAATTCACCAGCCCTTTTTAATTAAAGGGTTTGGTTTATTATTTTAAAAATGAATGAGCTGTCGTATCTTGGTTTTCTGTACCAGCGTCATCAAAAATGCGTAATTGTTTAATCCAATAAACGATTGCACATGAACAGATGATCATGAAAATCCAGTTAATAGTGTTTGCACCAAACCATGTAATTAATTCCAATCGACGTAAAAAGTCAAGAGGAGCAAACAAAATGTTAACGAATAAGTATTGTATTCCTTCAAAAAAAGCTGTCATAATTTTTTAAAATTATATGTTATTTATTGTTGTGTAATGCTTTGAAGATAAAATTTAATTAATCAAATCTTTTTTCAACTTGTTCGGTTTTTCATTTTAAACAAGTATTATCTTTACAATCACAAAAGTATAAAATATCCTTATGATAACAAGTGTTTTTAAAAAATCTACACCATTAAATTATTCTTTGGTCGTAATTTTAATACTGGTTTTCTTTTTTCTGTTTCAAATTCAGGATCCGTCTTGGATTACTAATTATTTTTTGGGATTCCAAAAAGTAAGTTTGCTGTGCTTTGTTTTAGCTTCTTTTTTCCTGATTAATTTTATTGCAAAAAAGAACGGACTCAGCAAAGACAACGGATACGCGATTTTTTTCTACTTGTTGTTTATCTTATTTTTTCCGACGATATTTAACGATTCGAATGTTATTTATGCCAATTTTTTTCTGCTTCTGGCACTTCGAAGATTAATTTCGTTGCAGTCTTTAAAAGCTTCTAAAGAAAAAATATTTGATGCTTCTTTTTGGATTTTAATAGCATCCTTATTTCAATTTTGGTGTATTCTTTTCCTGATTTTAGTTTTTATATCCATTATTTTTCACGTCTCTCGCGATTATAGAAACTGGGTTTTGCCTTTTGTGGCATTTTTAGCAGTTTCAATAATCTTTTTAATGGTATCACTTTTATTCCATTTTGATGCCGTTGCATTTGTTGAAAAAAGAGCTGTAATCGATTTAAGTATCGACTATTTTAAAAACAATTACGAAAATGGAGCATTGTCAATTTATGTTGCGGTAGCTTTATTTTTTGTGGTTTCAATGTTGATGACTTTATCAAACAGACCTCAGATTGTACATACTTCGTATAAAAAAATTGTCGCCTGTTTTTTTATAGCCGCTTTTGTTTTTATTCTTTCACCTAACAAAAGCAATGATTTATTGTTGTTTAGCATTACGCCTTTAACCCTTATGGCATCGAGCCATGTAGAATATATGCAGCAAAAATTAAACAACGAAATTGTATTTTATGTGCTTATTTGCTGTAGTTTATTTACCTTTTTCTCTCAGTTGTAATTTGCTTCCATAAGCAAGATCTCCAGCATCCCCAAGTCCGGGAACAATGTAGTTTTTCTCATTTAGTTTCTCATCAAGAGCAGCAACCCATAAATGGCAATTGTCAGGAAGATTTTTTTCTAAGTGTGCAACACCTTCCGGAGCAGCGATAACGACTACAATATGAAACTCGGCAGGAGTGGCATTTTGCATTAGTTTTTCATGAACTGCAACGATTGATTGTCCTGTTGCGAGCATTGGATCAAGTAATAAAACAGTTTTATTGTTGAGGTTTGAAATCGCTTGATATTCAACTAAAATTTCAAATTCATCATCATTATTTGGATGAAACCTGCAGGCCGAAACGAAGCTGTTTTCGGCATGATCAAAATAATTTAAAAAGCCATTATGGAGGGGTAATCCAGCTCTTAAAATCGGACATAAAACAATATCAGATGCAATTTCGGTTGTTTTTTTAGTGCCTAACGGTGTTTGAATATCAACGTTTTTGTATGGTAAAGTTTTGCTCAGTTCATACGCCATAATTTCGCCAATTCGCTCAATATTTCTTCGAAAACGCATGCTGTCGTTCTGAACATTTACATTTCTGATTTGGCCTAAAAAATGATTCAGTACGCTGTTATTTTCAGATATATAATGAATTTTCATATGTAATTTTTAAAATTATTGATTGTTTCTAAGGCAAAAATGAAAAAATAATAGTTTTTTTCACACTATAAAAGTATAAAAAGTATCTTTGTGTCTCTAATAATTAAAGACATGTTTTCAAAATTAGCATATTCTGTTTTCGAACAAAGTATCAAAGATTATCACCAATTTGATAATGTTGATCAGCCCATTAACAATCCTTATCCAAAGGATAAATTTGAGCATTTATTATATTTAAAAAATTGGATTGATACTGTTCAATGGCATTTTGAGGATATCATTCGTGACCCGCAAATTGACCCAGTTGCAGCATTGACTTTGAAAAGAAGAATCGACGCTTCAAATCAAGAAAGAACGGATATGGTTGAATATATCGACAGCTACTTTTTGCAAAAATACAGTTCTGTAAAAGCTAAAGACGGTGCTAAAATCAATTCTGAAAGTCCTGCTTGGGCCTTTGACAGATTGTCTATTTTGGCTTTAAAAATTTATCATATGCATGAAGAAGCTAATCGTGCAGAGGCTTCACAAGAACATAGAGATAAATGTCAGGAAAAATTAAACATTCTTTTAGAACAAAGAACAGATTTATCTACAGCAATTGAAGAATTATTGACCGATATCGAAAATGGCGATAAATTCATGAAAGTGTACAAACAAATGAAAATGTACAACGACGATGATTTGAATCCTGTTTTATATCAAAATAAAAAATAATTTGGCCGACTTGTCTACCAAAATTAAACACATAGCCGTCATGAGACTATCCGCAATGGGAGATGTCGCCATGACGGTTCCTGTTTTACGTGCTTTTGTAAAACAATATCCAGACGTAAAACTGACAGTTATTTCCCGTCCTTTTTTTAAACCTTTTTTTGAAGGAATCACCAATCTTGAATTTTTTGCTTTTGATGAAAAAGAAAGACATAAAGGTTTTCCTGGGCTTTTGAGATTATTTGGAGATTTGAAAAAATTGCAAATTGATGCTTTTGCAGATCTTCATAATGTTTTAAGATCTAAAGTTGTGAGTTTGCTTTTCGCTTTAAGCGGAAAAAAAAGAGCAACTGTTGATAAAGGCCGAGAAGGAAAGAAAGAATTAACGCGCGCCGAAAATAAGGTTTTCAAACAATTGCCAAGTATGTTTGAAAGACATGCAAAAGTGTTTGAAGAATTAGGTTTTCCTGTAGATTTATCAAATCCAGAGTTTCCTAAAAAAGCCATTTTAAGTGCAGAAATTACTGATTTAGTTGGAGAGAATTATCAAAAATTAATTGGGATTGCGCCTTTTGCACAATATGATTCTAAGGTTTATCCTTTAGATTTAATGAAAGAAGTAATTGCAAAATTGGCAGAAAATAAAGACCAAACCATTTTGCTATTTGGAGGCGGTAAAAAAGAAATCGAAATTTTAGATTCGCTTTCTGAGCCTTTTAAAAATGTAATAAATGTTGCCGGGAAAATTAAATTTCAGCAGGAATTAAAGTTAATCAGCAATCTTGATGTCATGCTTTCAATGGATTCTGGAAATGCACATATTGCTGCAATGTTGGGCGTAAAAGTAATTACACTTTGGGGTGCAACACATCCATATGCTGGATTTTTGCCATTTAATCAGAGTTTGGAAAACGCTTTAACATCAGATAGAAATAAATATCCAAAACTACCAACATCTGTTTATGGAAATAAAATTGTTGAAGGTTATGAAGATGCGATGCGAACGATTTCTCCAAAGAAAATATTTAATGCTATTCAGTCTCAGTTATAGTAGAAGTTCCAATAAATAGAAAATCCAAATTCCAACTTTATAATTGGAATTTGGATTTTTTTATTTTGATAAAGGTTATGGATGTCTTATAAATTCAGAAAAAGATAACCCATTGCTTTCTTTTTCTTTCTGTCAACTACAATTTCAACAAAACGGTTTTCTTGCTCAGTAACAAGTAAAACGTGTTCCAAATTGTTAGTCGAATTTCTATAAACTTTATGAATTAATTCTGATTCTTTAATTTTATTCGATAAAATCTTGGCAGCTTTTAGTTCACTTACATACGGCCAAATATTAAAAAAGTTATCATTTTCGACTGATATTTCTTTCATTTCCTCAAGCATTGAAGGATATTTTTCTTTTGAAAGAAGTTTTGGAGCTTTTCTATTTCTTCTTTTTTTAATTACAAAGTAAACTACAATAAATGATGTTATTACAAAAAGTAGTACAAAAGTCAAACGGAGGTAGTGATGCATTTCCATGATATAGAATTTTTTAAAAACGTGTTGACAATTAGATATAGCCTTAGAAAATCTATCTTTAAGGTAAAGAAGGGTTTATTAGGTTCAAGCGCACTACTAATATAGTAAATTTTCAGGACATTTTCTTAAAAATATTTAAATAAGCATGGTGTTTTTTATGTATTGTTTAAAATCGTTTTTAAATAGGAATCGCTATTTTAAATTCTGATAAAAGAAAGAACGGCAAAAAAAAATCCAAATTCCTGTAGTAAATTGGAATTTGGATTTTTTTTATTGGAATTTTAAATATTTATACGTCGTCGTAATCAATATAAATAGTATCTGATGTTGGGTGCGCCTGGCAAGTTAAAATTAAACCTTCTGCGATTTCACCATCTGTTAAAATTGAATTTTTTGTCATTTCAGCAGTACCAGCAGTCACACGTCCTAAACAGCTGCTGCAAATACCACCCTGGCAAGAATAAGGAGCGTCAACACCTTGTTTTAAAGCAGCGTCAAGAATGGTTTGTTTTTTAGACATTTCGAAAGTAACTTCTTCATCGTCAACTAAAACTGTAATTTTAGTATGACCTTCCTGAGAACCCTGAATTGCATGCTCTTCAGAAGAAGATGTAAAAAGTTCAAACTTAATTGCCGAATCTTTTACATTCTTTTCTTTTAAAATATCTGAAACAGTATTAATCATTTCTTCCGGTCCGCATAAGAAAAACTTGTCAAACTGAAGTTCTTTGTGTTTGTTGTTCAATACAAAATTTACAGCAGATTTGTCAATTCTTCCAAATAAAGCATTTTCGGCTTTAGCCTGACTAAATACATAATGTACGAAAAAACGCCCTACATATTGCAATTGTAAATCATGCAGTTCTTGATGAAAAATAGTTGCTTCAGGAGTTTTGTTTCCGTAAACCAATACAAATGAACTTTTTGGTTCGCTTTTTAAAACTGATTTTATGATAGAAAGAACTGGAGTAATTCCGCTTCCTGCAGCAAACGCCGCGTAATTTTTTTGTCTGTCAGCTTCTGGTTCAAAAGTAAATTTACCTTCAGGATGTCCTACTTCAAGAACATCGCCAGCTTTAAGCTTTGTGTTGGCAAACTGAGAGAAAAGACCATTTTTTACTGCTTTAACTGCAATTCGCAATTCGCCGCTTTCTGGCGCAGAGCAAATAGAATAAGCACGTCTTATTTCTTGATTATCAAGTGTTAATTTTAAATTTATGTATTGTCCGGCTATAAATTTATAGTCTGATTTTAGTTCTTCAGGAACATTAAAAAGTACCGAAACAGCTTCTGCAGTTTCACGTTTTACCTCTTTAATTATAAGTTTTAAGAATGAAGGCATGATTTATTTTTTTTGCAAAAGTAGCAAACACTAAGTAATTGACACTTACTAAAATAATTTTTTTAACTTTTTTTGTAACGTTTTCCTACATTTGGTCTCTTACTGAAAAACTAAAACTGAATAACCATGATTAAAAAGTTTATTTATCTCGAATGGAAAGCCTTTGTAAGATCAGCTTCATTTGGAGCAAATCTGGCCATGAAAATTTTAATTGGGTTTTTGATGGTTTACTTTTCGGTAATTTTTATTGCAATGGGAGTAGGCGCATTTTATGTACTTAAAAAAATGAATTTCGAACCGTTAGTAACCATCAATAAATTCTTGATTTATTATTTTTTGCTTGATCTTGTCGTTCGTTTGTTAATGCAGGCGATTCCGGTTCTTAATATCAAACCATTATTGGTTTTGCCTTTTAACAAACCAACCATTGTTCATTTTTCTTTAGGCAAAACGGCATTGTCTTTTTTCAATTGGGTTCATGCGCTTTTTTTTGTGCCTTTTTCAGTTGTACTTATTATTGAAGGATATGATATTTTAGGAATTCTATTTTGGCTTCTGGCAATTTTCTCATTAATCTATATCAACAATTTTTTAAATATTATTTTAAGCAATATCGATAAATTATTTGTTATTTTTATTGGGGTTGCTTTGGTTTTTGGAGCAGCACAATATTATAAACTGTTTGATATTACCATTTTCACAACTCCTTTTTTTCAGGGACTTTATACCATAAAAGGTTTGTTTTTGATTCCAATTTTGTTATTAGCAGGATTGTATGCATTTACATTTAAATATTTCAAAAACAATTTATATTTAGATGCCGGACTTTCTAAGAAAGAAGACATAGCGACGACTGAAAATCTTTCCTGGCTAAATCAATTTGGAACTTTGGGAACTTTTTTGAAAAATGACATTAAATTGATTAAAAGAAACAAGAGGTCAAAAACGACTATTATCATGAGTTTCTTCTTTTTGTTTTACGGATTGATCTTTTTTGGCAATACACACCAGCCCGCGGTTATGTATATTTTTGCGGGAATATTTGTTTCAGGCGGATTTTTATTTGTCTTTGGACAGTTTGTACCAAGTTGGGACAGTTCGTATTATCAATTGATGATGACACAAAATATTCCGTATCGCGGTTATATTACTTCAAAATGGTGGTTAATTGTTATTGCCACTTTTGTATCGACAATTTTGGCTTCATTTTACCTTTTTTACGGATGGCAGGTTTATTTGACTATTGTGGTTGGCGCCATTTATAATATTGGAGTAAATTCTCATTTGGTTCTTTTGGGAGGAGCATTTACAAAAACCCCAATTGATTTGAGTAACGCTGGCGGTGCTTTTGGAGATAAAAAAGCATTTAATGTAAATGCAATGTTATTGACTTTGCCAAAATTATTATTGCCTTTGGGACTTTATGGAATCGGACTTTATCTCGGAGATAAAACACTTGGGTTAATGCTGGTTGCAGGAGCCGGAGTTTTAGGATTTGTATTTAGAAATAAAGTCTTTTCAATAATTGAAAAAAGATACAAAGTCGAAAAATACAGTACAATAAGTGCCTATAAACAAAAGAGTTAATTAGAGAATTTGCCAATTTGATAATGAGATAATTAATCTAAAATCTAAAATTATTATGATACAAGTAAATCAACTTTCAAAAAAATATAACAATACTACAGTTTTAAATATCAATAATCTTGAAATTCCAAAAGGTCAAAGTTTTGGACTTGTGGGAAATAATGGTGCAGGAAAAACCACTTTTTTCAGTCTACTTTTGGATCTTATTCAGCCTTCAACTGGAAATATAAAAAGCAATGATATTCAGGTCAATACTAGTGAAAACTGGAAATCTTTTACGGGTTCATTTTTAGACGAAAGTTTCCTTATTGGCTATTTGACACCAGAGGAATATTTTTATTTTATTGGTGATTTGCGTCATCAGAATAAAGCGGATATCGATGCACTTTTGAAAAAACATGAAGAATTTTTCAATGGAGAAATTTTAAACAACAAAAAATACCTTCGCGATTTATCAAAAGGAAATCAGAAAAAAGTAGGCATTATTGCAACACTTATTGGAAATCCAGAAGTTGTAATTTTAGACGAACCTTTTGCAAATTTAGATCCAACTACAGTCAGTCGTTTGAAGAAAATTATTAAAGAATTAGCTGAAGATCCGAATGTTACCGTTTTGGTTTCAAGCCATGATTTGCAACACACTGTTGAAGTTTGTGACCGAATTGTTGCCCTTAATAAAGGTGAAATTGTAAAAGATATTCAAACCTCAGAAGAAACCTTACAAGAACTCGAATCGTTTTTTGCAGTTTAAGTTTCTATATTTCAAAAAGAAGCGTATTTTTACAAGTCATATACTAAAAGTGCTTTTTATAAGTTTATGCTTTAAAAATTAGTTCTATTGAAAAAGAATACTCTTAAATATTGTTTTTTTATTGCTTTTTTATTCTTTTTGATAGCCTGTTCTACCAAGAATAATACTTTCGTGAACAGAAATTCGCACGCTCTAAGTACAAAATATAACATTTTGTATAATGGAGGAATTGGTCTTGATAAAGGATTAAAATCAATTCAGAACAATAATCAGGATAATTTTTGGAAAATACTTCCAATTGAAAAAATGCAGTTTGATGAAAATTTTTCGGAAGGAGAAAAAACAAAGAATCCCGATTTTGAACTAGCAGAAACGAAAGCGACAAAAGCCATTCAGAAACACTCCATGAATATTGGAGGAAGAGAAAAAAATTATCAGATTGATGAAGCGTATCTAATGCTGGGGAAAGCAAGATATTATGATCAGCGTTTTATTCCTGCATTAGAAGCTTTCAATTATATTCTTTACAAATATCCAAACAGCAGTAATATTTATACGGCAAAAATTTGGCGTGAAAAAACAAATATGCGTCTCGGAAACGATGCTATTGTTATTAAAAACATCAATCTTTTATTAAAGAAAACAGATTTAGACAAACAGACTTTTTCCGATGCAAATGCATTATTGGCCGAAGCTTTTTTAAATACAGAAGAAAAAGACAGCGCTGTTGCCAAATTGAAAATCGCAGAAAATTTTACCAGAATAAACGAAGACAGAGCGCGTTACCGTTTTATTCTTGGACAATTATATCAGGAAGCCGGAAAAAGAGATAGTGCCATTTACTTTTATAACGGTGTGATCGATATGAACCGAAAAGCAGACCGTAAATACATGATGCATGCTTATGCGAAGAAAGCACAGATGTTCGATTATGAAAAAGACGATCATAATTTGTTTGTTGAAGCCTATAATAAATTAGTTGAAGATCGAGAAAACAGACCATATTATGACATTCTTTTTTATGAAATGGGTGTTTTTTTCGATAAAAATAATGAGCAAAAAGAGGCATTGGAATTCTATAACCATTCATTGGCCAGAAAATCTAAAGATCCTTATTTAGTTGCCTCTACCTATCGAAACATTGGAAATATGTATTTTAGAAATACAGATTATACAATGGCGGCTAAATACTATGATAGTACTTTGGTAAAATTAAACCCAAAAACGAGAGAGTTTGCCTTAATTGAAAAAAACAGAAAAAATCTTGATAACGTAATTAAATACGAAGGAATTGCAAAACGCAACGACAGTATTATCAAGGTTTACAATTTACCAGCCGAAGAACGAAAAACATACTTTGAAATTTACATCGCAGAACTTAAAAAGAATGACGATGCTAAAAGATTGGCTGAAGAAAAAGAAAAAGAAAAATTGGCAAACGTTCAGCGTAATAACGATGCAAATACTATTTCTTCGGCAATCAATCCACAACAACCTAATAAAACAGATTTGGTTTCGGGAGCATTTAATCCGCCATCTGGAAATGATGTTTCAAGCACTTTTTATTTTTATAACCCAACAACGGTTGCCTATGGAAAACTGCAATTTAGAAAACAGTGGGGAAATCGTGTTATAGGCGGAAATTGGAGATTAGCTTCATCAAAATCAATTGTTAATACGGCTTTAAAAGATTCACTAACTATCAATCAGGATTCTATAAATGCCTTGCAGCAGGCAATTCCGGAAAAATATACGACGGCATTTTATGAAAATCAAATTCCGACAAGTCCGACAGTTATGGACAGTATCGGAAAAGAACGAAACTTTGCGTATTATCAATTGGGGCTTATTTATAAAGAAAAGTTCAAAGAATACAAATTAGCCAGCGATAAGCTTGAGCAATTATTGCAAAATAATCCGGAAGAAAAACTGATTTTACCATCGATGTATAATTTGTATAAAATTTATCAAATCACAAATCCGGCAAGGGCAGAAAGAATAAAGTCTGATATAATAGGTAATTATCCAACTTCAAGATATGCACAGATTTTAAATAACGTAAATTCAGATGATTTAGTTTCTGCCGACAAAGAATATAAAAAATGGTTTAAATTATATGAAGAGGAGCAGTTTATAGAGGTTTTAAATAACATCGATAATCTGATCAATCAATATGCTGGTGAAGATATTGTTTCTAAATTTGAATTGCTGAAAGCAAATACTTTAGGAAAAGTAGAAGGTTTGGCCGCTTATAAAAAAGGATTGGAAACAGTTGCAGATAATTATCCAAATAGTGAAGAAGGAAAAAGTGCCAGAGAGATTTTGGAAAAGCAAATTCCGGATTTAGAAAAACTCGATTTCACGGCAGTTGACGGTAAAAATTGGAAAATTTTATATCCAGTTTCTAATAATGATGCTAAAACGGTTAAAAAAATTGAGGAGGCAATTAAAGTATACATGTTGGTTGAAAATTACGAAAGACTAACAACTTCATTTGACAAATACAATAAAACCGAAAGTTTTGTAGTTATTCATGGTTTAAAATCAGAGGCATATGCCAAAGATGTTTCAGGAGTTTTGAGAGAGGATAAAAAATATAAAATCTCGAATATGCCAATTATTATTTCAAGTGATAATTATAAGGTAGTTCAAATCAAAAAAAATCTTGAAACGTATTTAGCCCCAAAAACCCCATAAAACCATGTTTGAAAAAGTCAAAAAAGTCAGTACAGAGAATTTAGGAAAAACCAACAGAATTGTAGAAGGAACGTCTATTGTTGGTGATATTGTTTCAAAAGCTGATTTTAGACTCGACGGCGAACTTATTGGAAATTTTACTTCGCAAGGAAAACTTGTCATTGGTGCATCAGGAATTGTGAAAGGAGAAATTATCTGTCACAATGCTGATATTGAAGGAGAATTTCAAGGAAAACTAAAAGTTTTAGAAGTCCTTAATATTAAAGGAACGGCACGTATTCATGGAGAAATCGCCGTTGGAAAATTATCCATTGAACCAGGAGCAGACTTTACCGCTTCTTGTACCATGTTAAATTCCAATCAGGTAATACTATTAGAAGATGGAAAAGGAACCGAATAATAATAGGAGAAATAAATGGCTTGCATTAATTAATATTCCATTTCAAATGGGAGTCATTATTTTTTTGTTTTCTTATTTCGGAACCTGGCTTGATGAAAACCATCCGAGCCCAAAAGTTTATTATAATACGATTTTTGTCATGGCCGGTGTAGGCCTTGCATTATATAACGTTATCCGCCAAGTTAACGACATTAATAAATAAAGTAATTTTTTCATTTATAGCAGCTTTAGATAAAAGTTGCATCTTTGCAAAAAATTACCTGAAATGTCATTAAAAAATTACAAACCTGTTTTTCATTTATTTTGTTTTGCTGTTGTTGCCTGTATAGTGCATATAGCCGCTTTCTTTTTGCTGGAAATTAATTTTCAAAAGTTTCATTACAGTATAGAATTACTGTATTTAATTTTCTTCGGATTATCAGCTTTGCTATACCTTATATTATTAAAGGTAAAAAATAAGAATTTTGAAATCGTAGGGATGGTTTTCTTATTCGGAACTTTTACTCAAATGTTGTTGGGATATTTAATTTTGCAGCCAATTTTAGAAAACAAAACTGAAACGGTCAATGTTGAAAAAGTCAGTTTTTTTATAACATTTATTTTGTTTTTGTTATTTCAGACGCTTTTAACTGTCCGATTATTAAATGAAAAGCGTTAAAATCGCGAATATGTAAAACAAGGTTCAAAAATAATTTTTCATATCCTTTTGAATATTAATAAAAAATGTACCTTTGCACCAAATTTTAGAAACGTAAAAAAATAAGATTTTCCACGATATGGTGATTTCAAACAAACCACTCAGCTTTATTCTAGCAGCTTTTGTAGCTTCTCTACCAATTATGGGTTTTGCAAACTCAGAGAATGATTCAACGCATGTACAAACTGAAACGGCTCACGAAGAGAAAGTAATTTCACATGATGCTCCAGCGGAAGGAGAGCACGCAGTTGCTCTTGACCCAAAAGCAAAAGTAGATGCTTTCATTGATCACCACTTACAAGATTCTCACGATTTTGTTTTCTTCCAAGATGAAAAAGAAAACAAACACTTTGGTTTTCCATTACCAGTTATACTTATTGACGGAGGTTTAAAAGTTTTCTCTTCTTCAAAATTTCATTTCGGTGAAACAGTTGCAGAAGTTGATGGAAACTTCTACAAATTAGTTCATGGTAAAATTTATAAAACAGATGCAGCCGGAACAATTACTTTTAATGAGCACGGTCATCCAGAAAACGAAAAACCTTTAGATTTTTCTATGACAAAGAATGTTGTTTCAATGCTTTTTGTTGCAGTGCTATTATTCTTAATGTTTACTGGTTTAGCAAAATCATATAAAAAAGGACCAATCCCAACAGGATTTGGAAGAGTTTTAGAGCCTCTTATAATTTTCATTAGAGATGAAATCGCAGTTCCTAACATTGGAGAGAAAAAATACCGTAAATATATGGGTTACCTATTAACTGTATTTTTCTTTGTATGGGTTTTAAACTTATTAGGAATGACTCCGCTAGGAATTAACGTTACAGGAAATATTGCTATTACAGTTTGTTTAGCAGCTTTTACTTTTATCATTACACAATTCAGTGCAAACAAAGATTATTGGGGACACATCTTCTGGATGCCAGGAGTACCAGTTCCAATGAAAATTATCTTAGCACCAATTGAGGTTTTAGGAACATTAACAAAACCATTCGCATTATTAATTCGTTTGTACGCAAACATTACTGCTGGTCACGTAGTAATTATGAGTTTGATCGGAATGATTTTCGTTGGAAAAAATTTAGCAGCTGATTTGCCAATCTCTTTAGGATTAACATTATTTATCTCTGTTATTGAAGTTTTAGTTGCATTTTTACAAGCATTTATTTTTACAATGTTGTCATCATTATTTATTGGTATGGCGGTTCAGGATCATGACCACGCTCACCACCATGAAGATGAAACAGCAATTATTTAATTTAGAAGTTTAATTTTATATATATAAATAGTTATGGGAACAATTCCAACTTTAGTAGGTGCTGGTTTAGTAGTAATCGGTGCAGGTTTAGGTTTAGGTAAAATCGGTGGATCTGCTATGGACGCTATTGCTCGTCAGCCAGAAGCTGCTGGTAAAATTCAAACTGCGATGATTATTATCGCGGCTTTATTAGAAGGTTTAGCATTTGCTGCTTTGATCTTAGGAAAAAACTAATAAAGAAAAAAAATAACAACATCTTTAACGGTTGGTTAAAGGTGTTGTTACTTTAAAAAAGAAATTAAATATTTAATATAGTTATAAAATGGATAAGTTAATTAACGATTTTTCATTCGGATTATTCTTCTGGCAAGCTTTAATCTTGTTAGTATTGATTTTACTTTTAGTGAAATTTGCATGGAAACCAATTATGGAATCTATTACTGCAAGAGAAGAAGGTATTAAAAACGCATTGCTTTCTGCTGAAAACGCAAAGAGAGAAATGGAAAACTTACAAGCTGACAATCAAAGAATTTTGAATGAAGCTCGTGCAGAACGTGACGCGATGTTGAAAGAAGCTCGCGAAATGAAAGAGAAAATGATAGCTGATTCTAAAAACGAAGCACAAGAGGCAGGTCAAAAAATGATCGAGCAAGCTAAAGCTGCTATCGAAAGTGAAAAAAATGCTGCAATGGCTGAATTGAAATCTCAAGTTTCAACTTTATCATTAAGCATCGCTGAAAAATTATTGAAAGAGGAATTATCTAACAAAGAATCTCAAACTAAATTAGTTGAGAAAATGTTAGGTGACGTAAAGTTAAACTAAGACTATGGCAGGTACAAGAGCAGCAATTCGTTATGCAAAAGCAATTCTGGACTTAGCAAACTCTAAAGGTGTTGCCGAAGCTGTAAATAACGATATGAAATCAATTGCAAATGCAATTGAGACAAATACAGAATTGAGTACGTTTATTTTAAACCCAACTACAAAAGTTGAAGTTAAAGAAAGTGCTCTTTTAGAAGTTTTTGCAAATGTAAACGGTGTAACTAAAGGTTTATTCCATTTATTATTTGAAAACAAAAGATTTGAAATTCTAGGTGCAATTGCATCAGAATTCAATAAATTATTTGATGAGAGTAATGGTGTTGAAGTAGCAAAAGTTACTACAGCAATTCCTATGGATGCTGCTTTAGAAGCTAAAGTTTTAGCTAAAGTTGCAACTTTATCAGATAAAAAAATTACAATTGAAAATATAGTAGATCCTTCAATTATTGGTGGATTTATTTTGAGAATAGGCGATAATCAATACAATGCCTCTGTTGCAAACAGATTACAAGTATTAAAAAGAGAGTTAAGTAATTAGTTTTATTACACATAAAAGTGTCTAAATTATAAATTAAGATGGCGGAAATCAAACCTGCTGAAATTTCAGCAATATTAAGAAAGCAAGTAGAAGGTTTTGAATCTGGTGCTACGCTAGAGGAAGTAGGAACAGTACTTCAAGTTGGAGATGGTATTGCTCGTGTTTACGGGCTATCTAATGTTCAATATGGTGAGTTAGTAGAATTTGATAACGGTATGGAAGGTATCGTATTGAATCTTGAAGAGGATAATGTTGGTGTGGTACTTTTAGGACCATCAACAGGAATTAAAGAAGGATCTACTGCAAAAAGAACTCAACGTATTGCTTCTCTTAAAGTAGGTGAGCAAATGGTAGGACGTGTTGTTAACACTCTTGGTTTTCCAATTGATGGAAAAGGACCAATCGGTGGAGATTTATACGAAATGCCATTAGAAAGAAAAGCGCCAGGAGTTATTTTCCGTCAGCCAGTAACTGAACCATTACAAACAGGAGTAAAAGCAGTTGATGCTATGATCCCAGTTGGACGTGGTCAGCGTGAGCTTGTTATCGGTGACCGTCAAACAGGTAAATCAACTGTTTGTATCGATACAATCTTGAACCAAAAAGAATTTTATGATGCAGGAAAACCTGTATTCTGTATATATGTTGCAATTGGACAAAAAGCTTCAACTGTAGCAGGAATCGCTAAAATGTTAGAAGAAAAAGGAGCAATGGCTTATACAGTTATTGTTGCAGCTAATGCTTCTGACCCAGCTCCAATGCAAGTTTATGCTCCATTCGCTGGTGCTGCAATTGGAGAATACTTTAGAGATTCAGGTCGTCCAGCACTTATCGTGTATGATGATTTATCTAAACAAGCTGTTGCTTACCGTGAGGTTTCTCTTTTATTAAGAAGACCACCGGGACGTGAGGCTTACCCTGGAGACGTTTTCTACTTACACTCTCGTTTATTAGAGCGCGCTTGTAAAGTAATCGCAGATGATGGTATCGCTAAAAACATGAACGATTTACCAGATTCTATTAAGTCTATCGTAAAAGGTGGTGGTTCATTGACTGCTTTACCAATTATCGAAACTCAAGCTGGTGACGTTTCTGCATATATCCCAACAAACGTAATCTCTATTACAGATGGTCAGATTTTCCTTGACGGAGATTTGTTCAACTCTGGGGTTCGTCCTGCGATCAACGTAGGTATCTCTGTATCTCGTGTTGGAGGTAATGCTCAAATTAAATCAATGAAAAAAGTTTCTGGAACTTTAAAATTAGACCAAGCTCAATTCCGTGAATTAGAAGCTTTCGCTAAATTTGGTTCTGACTTGGATTCTGTTACTTTAAACGTAATTGAAAAAGGAAAAAGAAACGTTGAAATCTTAAAACAAGGTTTAAATGATCCTTATCCTGTTGAAAACCAAGTTGCAATTATTTACGCTGGATCTAAAAACTTATTGAAAAACGTTCCTGTAAATAAAGTTAAAGAATTTGAAGCTGATTTCTTGTCTTACTTAAACAGTAAACATAAAGATACGCTTAACGCGTTGAAAGCTGGTAAATTTGACGATAACATTACAGATGTTATTGAAAAAGCAGCAAAAGAAGTTTCAGCAAAATATAACTAATAAGACAATTAGAAAATTAGATAATTGAAATGAATTTTTCAATTATCTAATTGACTAATTATCAAATTTTCTAATTAGAAAAAATGGCAAATTTAAAGGAAATCCGTAATAGAATTACTTCCGTTTCATCGACGATGCAGATTACATCGGCTATGAAAATGGTTTCTGCAGCAAAGCTTAAGAAAGCACAAGATGCAATCACTGCAATGCGACCTTATGCCGAGAAATTAACAGAGTTGCTACAAAATCTTTCTGCTACACTTGATGGTGAAGTTGGAGGAGATTATACAACTCAGCGTGAAGTAAAAAAAGTATTACTTGTAGCTATAACTTCTAACAGAGGTTTATGTGGTGCATTTAATTCGAATGTAATTAAGGAGATTAAAAACCGTACTGATTTTTATGCAGGAAAGCAAGTAGATGTTTTTGCCATTGGTAAAAAGGGAGGCGACGCTTTAGTTAAGACGCATAAAATTCACGGACATCATAATGCAATTTTTGATCATTTAACTTTTGAAAATGTTGCTGGAATTGCAGACAATTTGACTCAAAAATTCTTATCTGGGGAATATGACAGAATCGAATTAATCTATAATCAGTTTAAAAATGCTGCAACACAAATTGTTCAGACTGAGCAATTTTTACCGTTAGCTCCAATTAAATCTGATACAGCAGCTTCTACAGGAGATTATATTTTCGAGCCTTCAAAAGAAGAAATTGTATTGACTTTGATTCCAAAATCGTTAAAAACACAATTATATAAAGGTATTCGCGATTCATTTGCTTCAGAACACGGAGCGCGTATGACAGCTATGCACAAAGCAACTGACAACGCAACGGAATTAAGAAACCAGTTGAAATTGACTTATAACAAAGCACGTCAGGCTGCTATTACAAACGAAATCTTAGAGATTGTTGGTGGAGCAGAAGCGTTGAACGGATAATAGATATCTAAAAATAAAAAAGAGCCAGCAAATATTTTGCTGGCTCTTTTTTTGTGCAAAAAAGAAGCCGATACCCCCAAACATCGACTTTAACTCTTTTATAGAGAAATTGATTTTTTTTGTCTGTTATAAAATGGTGATTCTCAAATTACCCAAAAAATGAGAATCAATACCATTTTATAAAATTATTGCACAGATTTATCACCTCTGTTTTGCTTTGTCTTTTATGGGAACAAACTAGCTTTATCAATCCCAATGCTCTGTTTTTTTAAGGGTTACATTTCAGCAGAATCAATCCCTAGTGCTTTGTCTTTTGCGGGAACAAACTAGCTTTATCCGTCCCGATGCTTTGCTTTTTTAAAGGGTTGTATTTTAGCTTTCCTCATTCCCTATGTTACAAAGTTAATACAGAAGCAATTGGAAAAACTTATATAATTTTTTTTCAATTTTACAGATTTCACATATAGAGTTGCTTCACAATTATATAGAAGGCGTGAGAAAAATTGAGTAATTTTGAGCTTTATCTTTTAGTAAAATGGAATTTCAAATACGAGAACTTACTACAATCGACGAAATGCTGGCACAAATCGATACCATGCGATTTCTTTATCCTAAAATTTCAATTGAGAAATATGAATCGTTTCTTTTAGAAATGGTGCCTCACAATTATATTCAGATAGGCGTTTTTGATAATGATGTTTGTTTAGGAATTACCGGATGCTGGTCGGCAACAAAACTTTGGACGGGAAAATATCTTGAGATCGATAATTTTGTTGTCAATCCAGAGCACAGGTCAAAAGGAATTGGAAAATTGTTGACGGATTATATCGATAAAAAAGCAACAGACTTAGGATGTAGTAGTATTGTTTTAGACGCTTTTACCGGAAATTTTGGTGCGCATCGTTTTTATTACAATCAAGGTTATGGTCCAAAAGGATTTCATTTTGTGAAAGTTTTGGATGAGAATAAACTGACTCAATAAAAAAACCTACAACTTTTTTTATTGAACCTGCAAAATCATTAATAAACCAAAGAATTGGTTATTTTTGTTTTACGAACTTTATTATAAAATTATTTTGGGATTATATAAAAATCTATTCAAACAAACTGCGATTTACGGACTAGCAACGGTTTTACCGAGGATGCTTAGTTTCTTATTGGTCAGATTATATACAGGTATTTTACCAACTGCAGAATATGGCGAAGTTTCGATTGTTTTGTCTTGGATGGTTTTCTTTAATGTTGTTCTTTCTTATGGTATGGAAACTGCATTTTTTAGATTCTACAGTGCCGAAGAAGATAAAAAAAATGTAATCGCAACTTCTACAATTTCAATTTTCTGGTCGTCAATTGGGTTTTTATTTGCCGCCTTAATTTTTAGAAATACACTTGCAAGTTGGGCTGAAGTTGATGCTCAATATGTTACTTATTCAGTTTGGATTTTAGTTCTGGACGCTCTGGTTTTAGTGCCTTTTTCTAAACTAAGAGCCAATCAGCGCCCTATGGTTTATGCGGCAATTAAGATTGGAAATGTTGTAATTAATTTATTGCTGAATATTTTCTTTTTGATGTATTTGCCAAAACTTGCAGCTTCGAATCCTAATTCGGTTTGGGATAATTTATATATTGAGAATTTTCAGATTGCTTATATTTTCATTGCAAATCTTTTGGCAAGTTTAGCTACTTTTATTGTGCTTTCGCCAAATTATCTTTCGCTTGGACGAAAATTCGATGCGGAACTTTGGAAAAGAATGATGAAATACGGACTTCCAATTTTGGTTGCCGGACTGGCTTTTGCTGTAAATGAACATTTTGATAAAATTCTTTTGGGATATTTACTTCCTGAAAATTTAGCAAAATCTGAAGTTGGTGCTTATTCAGCCTGTTACAAATTAGGTTTGTTTATGGTTTTATTTGCAACGGCTTTCAGATTAGGAATCGAGCCTTTCTTTTTTAGCCATGCAAAAAATGAAAATGCTCCGCAGACTTATGCTGTAATCACGAAATACTTTGTGATTTTAGGATCATTAATTTTATTGGGTGTTATTGTTTTTGCCGATGTTTTAAAATTTTTATTGTTAGATAACAAATCGTATTGGGAAGCCATGAAAGTAGTGCCGTTGATTATTTTGGCCAATTTCTTTTTAGGTATTTACAATAACTTATCGGTTTGGTACAAGCTGACAGACAAAACAAAAATTGGCGCTTACATTTCTATTGTTGGTGCTATCGTTACGTTGGTTTTAAATTATCTTTTAATACCAAAATACAGCTATTATGGTTCTGCAATTGCGACTATTTCTGCCTATGGAAGCATGATGCTTATTTCTTATTTACTTGGAAATAAATATTATCCAATTCCTTATGATATGAACAAAATTGGCGCTTATTTAGGCGTTTCAATAGTATTCTCAATAATTTCATTTTACGGATTCAGAGAGAAATATTATGTTGGAATTCCACTCCTTTTAATTTTTATGTATATGGTTTATCATTATGAAAAAGACACCATAAAAGGAATACTAAAGAAAAAATAAGTCCGTTTAAAATTTTAAATTGCAAATGAAAATACAAATCATAAATAAATCACAGCACGACTTGCCAAACTACGAAACAATTGCTTCGGCAGGAATGGATCTTCGTGCCAATTTAACAGAATCGATTACGTTAAAACCTTTAGAAAGAACTATTGTAAAAACAGGACTTTTTATTGAATTGCCAATTGGTTATGAAGCGCAGGTTAGACCAAGAAGCGGACTTGCAGCAAAAAAAGGTGTAACAGTTTTGAATTCTCCAGGAACAGTAGATGCCGATTATAGAGGTGAAATAGGAGTGATTTTAGTGAACTTATCAAATGAAGAATTCGTAGTTGAAAATGGAGAACGAATCGCACAATTGATAATTGCAAAACACGAAAGAGCAGAGTGGATTGAAGTGGAAGAACTTTCGGAAACTTCAAGAGGAGCTGGCGGTTTTGGAAGTACTGGAGTGAAATAAGTTTTCAGTCTCAGCTTTCAGTTTGCAATATCCAAAAAATAAGAACCAACTCAGGAAGATTTTTCAATCTTCCCCTAAAAAATAAATACAAAAATGAAAATAATCGTTCCAATGGCGGGCCGTGGCTCAAGACTTAGACCGCATACCTTAACAGTTCCAAAACCATTAATTCCTGTTGCAGGAAAATCTATAGTTCATCGTTTGGTTGAAGATATTGCCAAAATATTAAAAGAACCAATCGAAGAAGTAGCTTTTATTTTGGGTGATGAAGCTTTTTTTGGTGAAGATGTCGTAACAAGTTTACAGGATTTGGCTAAAGGCCTTGGAGCAAAAGCATCTATTTATCGTCAGGACTTGCCTTTAGGGACAGGTCACGCCATTATGTGTGCCAAAGAATCTCTTTCTGGGCCTACAGTTATTGCTTACGCAGATACTTTGATCAGAGCAGATTTTGAATTAGATCCTGAGGCCGATGCTGTAATCTGGGTAAAGCAAGTTGATCAGCCGGAAGCTTTTGGGGTTGTAAAATTGAATCAGAACAATGAAATTATCGAATTGGTAGAAAAACCAAAAGAGTTTGTAAGTGATTTAGCCGTTATCGGAATTTACTATTTCAAAGAAGTTGGCGATTTGAAAAAAGAACTTCAAGGCGTTTTGGATAATAACATTCAAAATGGTGGCGAGTATCAAATCAACGACGGAATTAAAGCTATGATGGCTAACGGAAAAGTTTTCAAAACCGGAAGTGTTGATGAATGGATGGACTGCGGAAACAAAGATGTAACGGTTGAAACAAATAGCAGAATGTTAGGATTTTTGCACAACGACGGCGAGCATTTGGTAGATTACAATGTGACGTTAGAAAACGCAACAATTATTCCGCCATGTTATATTGGTGAAAATGTAGTACTGAAAAACACAACAGTAGGACCAAATGTTTCAGTTGGAAAAGGATGCCGAATTACAGACAGTTCTATTAAAAATAGCTTAATACAAACTTATTCTCAAATAAAAAACGCTAACTTAGACAATGCGATGATTGGAAATCACGTTAGTTATGATGGAAAGTTTACTAGTATTAGTATTGGAGATTACTCAGTTTTAGAATAAAAAAGAGTTTTTCAGAAGATTCTTTTTGGTTTAAAATAAATTATAAAAAGAATGAAAAAAGGCGTTTGGATAATTTTATTTTTCGTTTTGCTTGGCAATTCAAACTCGGTTTTAGCTCAGACTGAACCGGAAGATATTGCTATGGCCCCAGACGAATATCAAGATGCTTTTTACGAATCTTTGAAACAAAAAGGAATTGAAAATTATGATAAAGCCATAGTATCATTAGAAAAATGTATAAAACTAAAACCTAATGATGCTGTTGCTTATTTTGAATTGGGAAAAAATTACTTTGCTTTAAAAGACTATCAAAATGCAAATACGGCTTTTGAGAAAGCAACGCAGTTAAATCCTAAAAACAAGTGGTATTGGCTTGGAATTTATGATGTAAGTTATGAAACCAAGAATTATCCACTGGCGATAGAAACGATTCAGAAAATTATCGTTTTTGATGAAGAATACAAAGATGATTTGATTTCATTATATATGATTACAAATCAATTTGATAAAGCGCTTGTAGCGATAAACGAAATGAACGATAAATTCGGAAAATCGGAAGATCGCGATCGTTATAAAATGCAGATTCTTTCACAAGGAAAATATCAAAATGCTGAAATTTCGAATTTGATCGATCAGATAAAAAAGAATCCAAAAGAAGAATCGAATTATCTGAATCTTATCATCTTATATTCAAAATCAGATGATAATGACAAGGCTTTAGAAGTTGCTACAAAATTGGCAAAAGAAGTTCCAAATTCGGAATGGGCGCAGGTTAGTTTGTTCAAAACATATTTAGATGCAAACCAGGCTGATAAAGCAATTAAGGCTATGAATATTATTTTGGCAAGTTCAAAAATTGATTCAAAAATCAAACACAGAACTTTGAATGAATTTTTGATTTATACCAATAAAAATCCGCAATATGCTCCAGATTTAGAAAGAGCAATTTCTTATTTTGATAACGATCCAAATGTAGACGTTGCCAAAGAAATTGGGAAATTTTATCATAGCAAAGGCCAGTTTGAAAATGCAATTAAATATTATGAAAAAGATCTAAAAGCAAATTCAGAAACAGATCGTGAAACCAATTTGCTTTTGCTTGAAGCCTATACACAGGCAAAACAATTTGAACCGATGACCAAAAGAGCCATGAATATGATTGAAGTTTACCCAAGTCAGCCACAATTTTATTATTATGCGGGGCTGGGAAACAATCAGTTAAAACAATTTAAGAATGCAAAAACCGTTTTAGAAATGGGGCTTGATTATGTTGTTGATGATAAAAAATTGGAATCAAATTTTAATATTCAGTTGGGAGAAGCTTATAATGGATTGGGAGATGCCAAGAAAAAAGAGGAATACTTTTTGAAGGCTAATGAGTTATTAAAACAAAAGAAATAGAAAAAGATGAAAAAATATATAGCAATTGTGTTGCTGTCGGTATTTATGATTTCATGTAAATCAAAAGCCGTGGCAGTGCAAAACAATAATGGTAAGACAGAAGAAGCGCCAAAAGAAGATAAAAAAGCAATTGAAAAACATTATAATAATAAGTTAGATTTCTCAACTTTAAGCATAAAAGCAAGTGCAAAATATGAAGATGACAAACAAAGTCAAAATGTTACGGCTGATATAAAAATTGAAAAAGACAAACAGATTTTAATAAGTGTTCGTTTCCTCGGAATCACAATGGCAAAAGCTTTGATTACCCCAACGACAGTTAGCTATTACGAAAAAATAAAAGGCACTTATTACGAAGGTGATTTTACGAGTTTAAGCAAATGGCTGGGAACAGAGCTGGACTATAGCAAAGTTCAGAATTTATTGGTTGGAGAAGCCTTAGACGATTTAAGAAAAGGGAAATATACACAGACAATCGTTGAAAATCTTTTTCGTTTAGAAGATGAAAAAGAAGAAAAAGTAAAAAAGATATTTTATTTAGATTCGGAAAAATATTTAATTCAGAAAGAAGAAATTTCACAAGCTTCAGAAAACGTACAGCTTGAAATTATTTATTCTGACAGTAAAACCTTTAATCAGGGAACACTTCCAACGACTATTGAAATTAATGCAGTGCAACCAAAAGGGAAAACAAATATTAATTTAAATTATAATAATATTTCATTTAATGAAGAACTTTCTTTTCCATATAGTGTTCCAAGTGGGTATAAAAAAGTTATAATTAAGTAAATTTGCAAAAAGAAAACAGAAACATGCCAAAATTTCTCCTCAGCCTAATTTTTATTTGTGCCACAACTTTTATGTGGGCACAGGATTCGCAGCAAGAAAAACTTGAACAGCGTAAAGCACAAATTCAGCAGGAAATTAGAGATAATGAAAAAATGCTGCAGTCTGTAAAGAAACAAGAAAAATCGGCAGTAAATATATATTTAATTCAGGCGAATAAAATTAAGCTGAAAGAAAAACTGATTAACACCACTGCAAAACAGGAAAGGGTTTTGAGTAATAATATGTATATTAATCAGGTTCAGGTTAATAAATTGAAAAAAGAATTGACAGTTTTGAAAGCAGACTATTCAAAAATGATTTTAAAATCATACAAAAGTAGATCTGAGCAAAGTAGGGCAATGTTTATTTTATCTTCAGAAAGCTTTTTGCAGGCTTATAAAAGAGCACAATATTTAAAACAATATACGAATTACAGAAAAAATCAAGGTTTAGAAATTCAGTCTAAAACGGCGCAATTAGTTGATTTTAATGCAAAACTAGACGGTCAGAGGCAGGTTAAGAAAAAGATTATTGCTGAAAACCAAAAAGAAAAAGTAAGCTTAGAAGTTGAAAAGAAAGAACAGCAAAAACTAGTAAATGCTCTTAAAAAGGATAAAAACAAAATCATTGCCGATACTAGAAATAAACAAGCAGAAGCAAAAAGAATCGACAGGCAAATTGATCGTTTGATTCGTGAAGCAATTGCTGAAGCAAATAGAAAAGCAGCTCTGGAACGAGCTAAAGATAATCCTGGATCTACAGCTTCTACAGCGCCAGTTTCTTCTTCAAAAATTGCTTTGACACCAGAAGGAAAAATATTAGCTGCTGATTTTAAAGCTAACAGAGGAAAATTGCCATGGCCAGTTGAAAAAGGATTTGTTTCATTAGGTTATGGAGATCAGCCACACCCACTGCATCCGTCGATTACAGTTCATAACTCGGGAGTTGAGATTACGACAGAACAAGGCGCAACAGCCCGTGCGGTTTTTGAAGGGGAGGTTTCGAGCGTAATTGTTTTATCACCAATCAACAGAGCAGTTATGATTCAGCACGGAGATTACTTTACGGTGTATCAAAATTTAAGTTCAGTATCAGTTGCAAAAGGTGATAAAGTAAATACTAAGCAAAGTATTGGAAAAGTAAGAACCAGCGGAGATACAGGAAAAACAACGATTAAGTTTTTGATACTTCAAAATACAACAAATATGAATCCGGAAGGATGGTTACAAAACAGATAAAAAAAGGGAGCTATTGAGCTCCCTTTTTTATTAAGTTTAAGTTTTATTAATCGTATTGTTCAAGTAAATATTTAATGACATCAGTTGTAGTCACGATTCCTTTAAGTTCGTCATGATCAACAACAGGTAATGCATGAAAATCTTCTTTAGCAAAAATTTCAGCTAAATCTTTAATAACCATGTCAGATGAAACTGTCCTCGGTTTTGAAGTCATAACCTGAGAAATATTCAGCATATCAAGTATAGCTTCATCGGCACCTTCTTGGCCTTCAAACAAAGCGCCAAAAGTTAACCGGTTGATGTCGGTTCGGCTAATAATACCCACCACTTCTTTTCCTTTGACAATTGGAATGTGGCGGATCGTATTTTTCTTTAATTTTTCAACTACGGTTTTCAAATCATCTTTTTCATTTGCAGTCACCACTGTTTTTGTCATAATGTGACTTATTGGTTCTCTCTTTTTCATGATAAATAAGTTGTAATGTTTCCATCAAAGGTCGCAAAAGAATACTATAAAAAACATGATTTTTATCAGGTATACTATTTGAAAATAAGGCAGTTAAGTGTTTTTTGCTTTCTAAATGTAAAACAACAAAAATGAAAAAATGACAATAAAATAACGTTTCATTTGAAAAATCAATCTATATCTTGAGCTGAAGTTAACTGATTGAATTTAAAAATAGTATTTTTGCAGTATGGAAACAAATAGACAGAAAAAAATAGGCGGTGTCATCCAGAAAGATCTGGTCGATATTTTGCAAGGTGAAGTGCGAAAAAATGGAATTACCAATTTAGTAATTTCGGTATCCAAAGTTAGTGTTACTACAGATTTATCTGTGGCAACGGTATATTTAAGCATTTTCCCTCAGGAGAAAGCCAAAGAAACTTTAGAAGGAATTAAATCGAATACAACTTTAATTAAACACGATTTATCACAGCGTGTGCGTTTGCAATTGCGCCGTGTGCCAAACTTGGTGTTTTTTATCGATGACTCATTAGATTATATTGAAAAAATCGACAATGCTTTAGCAGGAAAAGAAAACCCAATTGAAAACCGTGATCTTTTAGAAAAAAGAAGAAAATCATAAATTGAATTTCCCCCTTTACATAGCCAAACGTTACATTTTTAGCCGAAGCAAAAATAACGCTATCAATATCATTAATCGTATTGCGAGCTTAGGAATTGTTGCCGGTACAATGGCTTTGTTTGTGGTTTTATCTGTTTTTAGCGGATTAAAAGTTTTTAGTTTGTCGTTCACAAACGAAATTGATCCCGATTTAAAAATGACAAGTACCTATGGAAAATCATTTTTGATTACACCAGAACAGGAAAGTCAAATAAAGAAAATTGATGGTGTCGTTTCATACACCAAAATTATCGAAGAACGCGTTTTGTTTTTGTTTAAAGACAAGCAGAAAGTTACTTATTTAAAAGGAGTTGATCGTAATTATCCAGTGGTCAACGATATCAAAAAAAAGCTTTTCACCGGACAATGGTTAAAACCAGATACGTATCAGGTTGTAATAGGTTATGGTATTTCGCGTGACTTTTCGTTAGGAGTTTTAGATTTCGAAAATCCGTTGCAGATTTTTGCGCCAAAACCAGGAAAAGGAGCAATTGAAAATCCGGATGATGCTTTTACAAAAACAGATGTTCTTCCGGTGGGGATTTACTCCATCAGCGAAGATTTAGATTCGAAATATGTGTTTGCCGATTTAGGTTTGGCACAGGAATTACTGGAATATAAAACCAATCAGATTTCGGGACTTGAATTTAATTTGGAAGAAAATGCAAATGAAAGTGCCATCAGATCGCAGCTGGAAAATATTTTTAAGAATAAAGTAACGCTCAGAAATAGAGCACAGCTAAATGAATCTTTGTATAGAATGTTAAATACCGAGAACATAGCGGTATATCTGATTTTTACATTGGTTATCATTGTAGCACTTTTTAATTTGATTGGTGCTTTGATTATGATGATTTTAGAGAAAAAAGGAAATCTAAAAACCCTTTTTAATCTAGGAACAGAAATTAGTCATTTGCGAAAAATATTCCTTCTTCAAGGTACTTTGTTAAGTGTTTTCGGTGGCATAATCGGACTTATATTAGGTGTTATTTTAGTGTTATTGCAACAGAAATATGAGCTGATTATGATTACGCCAACTTTGGCATTTCCGGTTGTTTTTACAATTGAAAATATTCTGATTGTGTTAGGGACCATTATTTCTTTAGGTTTTCTGGCTTCTTTAATTGCTTGCAGCCGTGTAAGTAAAAAGCTTTTAGATTAATATTTCGGGCTAAAAAATATTTCCTATATTTATCGTCTCAAAAAATTACTGCATATGATTGTTTCTGCCTAATCCTATTTTATTTTTTAGAATAATTAGGATACTTACGTTTTTTTCGAGTTCAGATTAGTACATCTGAACTAATTTTTTCATTTATCCTAACTTATCATGACAGAAACTACAATACAGAAAAGCTTCTTTTCTAAAATTTTTACCACTTTAAAACAAGCCTTAAAAGGCGACGAATCATTTGATTATACTTCAGGAAGTATTAAAAAAGCTGTAATTCTATTAGCCATTCCGATGGTTTTGGAAATGATGATGGAATCGGTTTTTGCTTTAGTCGATTTATATTTTGTAGGGCATTTGAAACATAGCAGTTTTGCGATTCAGACTGTGGGGTTGACAGAATCTGTTTTAACAATTATTTACTCGCTAGCAATAGGAATGAGTATGGCTGCCACTGCTGTAGTGGCAAGGCGAATTGGAGAAAAAGATCCAATTGCAGCTGCCAAAGCAGGAATGCAAGCTATTATTGTGGCATTTGCAATAAACAGTGTAATGAGTGTTTTGGGAATTATTTATGCCAAAGATATACTGTTACTCATGGGAGCATCTGCCAAAGCGGCGGAACATGGTTTTAGATTTACCCAAATCATGATTGGATCCAGTTTATGCATTATGCTTTTATTTCTGATAAACGGAATTTTTCGCGGTGCAGGAAATGCCGCAATTGCAATGAAAAGCCTTTGGATTGCCAACATTTGTAATATTATTTTATGTCCAATTTTAATTAACGGTTTTGGACCAATTCCGGCGTTTGGATTAGTTGGTGCTGCCTTGGCGACAACTTTTGGAAGAAGCATAGGTGTTTTATACCAATTATATCATTTGTTTTCTGGAAAAGGAATTTTAAAAATCAAAATTCTATATTTTGTTCCTGATTTCACACAAATAAAAGCTTTAGTAAAAATCGCAGCTCCGGGAATTTTGCAGTTTGTAATCGCTTCCTGCAGTTGGATTTTCTTGGCACAATTAGTAGCAACAACAGGTGGCGATCATGGTTCTGCAGGTTATCAAACGGCGCTAAGAATCATGATGTTTTTCATACTTCCGGCATGGGGATTGAGTAATGCTGCAGCGACTTTGGTTGGACAAAATTTAGGTGCGAAACAAATCGAACGTGCCGAAAAATCAGTCTATACAACTGCACGATATAATGTAATTTTTATGGCTTCAATTATGATTATTACGTTGGTTTTTGGACAATATATTATTTCGTTTTTTACGAATGACAATCAGGTAAAAACTATTGCGCTTGAAGCTTTACAAATAATGAGCATCGGATTTATTTTCTACGGAATCGGGATGGTTTTGATCAATACTTTCAATGGAGCGGGAGATACCTGGACGCCAACGGGAATTAATTTTTTCGGGTTTTGGTTGTTCCAAATTCCGCTGGCGTTTGTATTGGCAAAACATTTTAATATGGGGCCAACAGGAGTTTTTATTGCTATTCCGGTCGCTGAAACAGCAATTACTTTGACGGGAATCTTTTTCTATAAAAGAGGAAAGTGGAAACGTGTTCAAGTATAATAAACAAAAAGGCCTTCAATTTTGAAGGCCTTTTTTATAGTTTTTAAACAAATTCATATCCTGCATAAACCTGTTCAATTTCTTTCATAATGGCGAATAAATCTTCAGGTGCATCAGTTGTAACTAATTTTTGTTTGAATTCTTTGAAAGAATGAATTCCTTTGAAATAGTTCGTGTAATGACGACGCATTTCTACAATTCCTAAACGTTCGCCTTTCCAATCCATTGACCATTGCAAATGATTTCTGGCAGCTTCAACACGATCAATAACCGTTGGAGCAGGTAAGTGTTCACCAGTTTTGAAATAATGCTTGATTTCGTTAAAAATCCACGGATAACCTATAGCAGCCCGACCTATCATGATGCCGTCAATCCCGTATTCATTTTTATATTTTAATGCTTTTTCTGGACTGTCGATATCGCCATTTCCAAAAATAGGCATTGTAATTCTCGGGTTGTTTTTTACGCGTGCAATATGCGACCAGTCTGAATGACCTTTATACATTTGTGCGCGGGTTCTGGCGTGAATTGTCAAAGCCTGAACTCCAATATCTTGAAGTCTTTCAGCCACTTCATCAATATTAATAGAATTGTCGTCCCAACCTAAACGCGTTTTCACCGTAACGGGTAAATCAGTTCCTTTGATAACCGCTTTGGTCAAACGAACCATCAAATCAACATCTTTTAGAACTCCTGCACCGGCACCACGGCAAACTACTTTTTTTACTGGACATCCAAAGTTAATATCCACTAAATCTGGTTTTACTGTAGAAACAATTTTAGAGGACATTTCCATCGCTTCTTCATCACCACCAAAAATCTGAATTCCAACCGGACGTTCGTAATCAAAAATATCCAACTTCATTCGACTTTTTATAGCATCACGAATCAATCCCTCAGATGAAATAAATTCAGAATACATCATGTCAGCACCATGCGTTTTGCATAATCTGCGAAACGGCGGATCGCTCACATCTTCCATCGGAGCAAGTAGTAAAGGAAATTCGGGTAATTCTATGTTGCCAATCTTGACCATCTTCATAATTTTTTGCAAAATTACAACATTTTAGTCGAATTTCTGCAATTCGAGTGACAAAGGCTCAAAGTAACAAAGGGACAAAGTTTTTTTATAGTGCTGATTAACAGCCTTTGAACCTTTGTCCCTTTGTTACTTTGTCTCTATATTAAGACCTGTAGTCGAAAAACCGAATTGGTTTTCTACTCATTGGATTAAAAACCAAAGGATTCAAAACTTCTTTTGAAACGAATTCTATTTTTGGAGTTACTCTTAATTTGGCTCTGAAATGATCTTTTATTTCTTGTAAAAACTCTGGTGTTTGGTTTTTAGCGGCAATTTTAATCAGAATTTCATCTGTGCCTAAATCGTTTGTGGAGATTTCGATTAAATGATTTTCGATAGTATCAAAACTGCTCAAAACATCATTCATCGCTGGTGGATAAAGTGTTGTACCTTTATATTTGATCATTTGTTTTTTACGGCCAACAACTGGACCAACACGTAATGTATTTCGTCCGCAAGCGCAAGGTCCGTCGTGAAGCTGCACAATATCTCCAGTTTTAAAACGCAATAATGGCATCGCTTCAATTCCTAAAGTGGTGAAGGTTAGCTCGCCGGTTTCGCCATTTTTCACCGGAATATTATTTTCGTCTAGCACTTCAACAATAATCAATTCCGGATGATGATGACCGCCTTTTCCATGTTCACATTCTGTAAAAGCCGTGCTCATTTCGGTTGAAGCATAAGTCGAAAACAGCTTAATATTCCATTTGTCCGTAATTTTTTTGGATAAAATATTCATTGAAAAATCCTGTTCTCTCAAAGATTCTCCAATACAGATGGCACCTTTTATGCTCGAATTATTATAATCGATTCCGTGCATTTCGGCGTATTCGATTAATTTCAAAAGGAAAGAAGGAACCGTAATCAAATAACTCGGATTGTATTTTAAAATCGAATCCCATTGCATTTCGGGAATTCCGGCACCAACACGGATCACGCCAACTTTCAATTGTCGCAAACCAAGAAAATAAGCCAATCCGGCCATAAATTTTCTATCAATTGTCGTCATTAATTGCACGACATCGCCTTCAGCAATTCCAGCGCAGGCGAAAGAAATTGCTTCATTATAAGCCAATCGGTCTAAGTCAGAATCAGTTAAACCAAAAGTTACAGGATCACCCAAAGTTCCTGAGGTCGAGGCATAATCAATGATTTTATGTTGCGGAACACACAAAAAATCATCATTATATTGTTGTAAATCTTCTTTTGTAGTAACAGGCAAAAACTGTAAATCTTCTAAAGTTTTTACTTTCGAAATATCAATATTTTGTCCGGCAAAAAGTCTTTTGTAAAAAGGAGAATTCTCGCTGATGTAAGCTAAAAGTTCGATTAATTTTTGTTCCTGAAAAACTTTAATTTCGTCTAAAGAATTTTTTTCTATTGCTGGAATCATTGTAGTTTTCTTTTGAGTTTTTTTAAATATTTTTCAATTTTTGCTTTTTCAGGAGCGGTCGTAATTTCTTTCGTGAGTGCCTTTTCAAAATTAATTTGAGCAGCGCGAAATTGTTTTTTTTGATAAAAGTACAACCCTGCTTTGTAATATACAACCCAATAATCAGGGTTTAGCGATTGATAATGCTGAATAAATTCGGCCGAGATTGTTTCTTTATTTTTCAGATACAAATCCATTTGGTGATTTTCGGCTTTAAACTTTTTAAAGTTCTGAAAAGCTTCGGTTTTTATAAAAGGATCTTTGGCAATATTTAGATTTTCCTGCTCAAAAGAAATTGTGGTATTTGTTTTTTTTCCGTTAAAAATCGAATCCAGATTGTAACAAACAAATTCACCCAATTGAAACGGATTTGCCGAAACCCAAACCAATTTTTCTTTCGGTTTAAAAATAATTCCGTGATGCGCCAATAATTGATTCAGCGCTTTTTCATTGCCAAAACCAAGCGGAATATCATTCAAACCATTTTTGTTTCTAAGAATTTCAGAAGCAATTTCTGGATTTATTTTTTTGTTTTCAGAAAGAAGTTCCTCCATTCTTTCAAAGCGATATTCCGAATGACTGTCTGCAATTTGACCTAAATTTCGTTTTTCATTTTTAAAAGCGTCACTCTGAAAATGATTCGAACAAATTAACTGATTGCTGTTTGGAACTTCATACACGTCCATTTTTTTTGGAGAAACTTCAATTAAAACCGCTTTATTATCCTGAGCACTTCCAACCATAATGGATTCAGAAACAAAAACCGATCGTTTTTTTGCAATGGCAATTGCTTCGTCAATATTTTGTGCGTGCTGTAAAATTTCGCGAGTTAAAATTGAAATGGGTGTTTTTGCAGTCAGTGGGATTTCTGATTTTGCCGCATTTATCGTAACCGTCAAACCTTGCTGATTCATGCCAGAAACTGCGCCGATCATTCCAGGCCAAGAAACCATCATAAAATTATGTCCTTGTTGGGGTTTTATAAACGCAATGATTTTATTTTCCGCGAAAGCGTCATTTACATAAAAATCAAAATTTCGTCCGAGAATTAAATTTCCATTTTCCGATTTTTCGCCCCAGGCAGCAAATGACGAACAGCCAACCAAAGCCAAATCCTGCAACGCGTGGCCAATATCGTGCGCCGCATGTAAGTACAAACTGCGCTGATATTGTGGTGCGATGTTGTCAAATTCATGCGAAGTATATTTCGAAATACCGAAAATTTCCGTTTGATATTCTTCGGGAACATTGGCATATAATTTCCGATTGTACCATTTTAAGAAATGGCGCAACATCTTCTGTTCGAATTTCGACGGAACTAAATCTTTTATTTTAGAGAAAAATATTTGCTGTTGTTTTTGCAAAAGTGAATCAGACAAAGCGCCGGTATTGAGCCCAATTTCTAATGGATCGCCTTCAACATATAATTCCCAGAGTCCTTGTTTGTTTTTTAAAAGCGAATTATTTCCAGCTATAAAAATGCTATCAGAAAGTTTAGTAACAACAGGTTTTGTGGTATTAAATTTTGAAATATCAGGCTGATGATTTTTTGATTTTGCCGTGCCGCAAGAAACCAGAATTCCTAAAAAACCAACGCAGAAAAGATATATGATTCGGTTTTTCATAATTCAATTATTCTGCCTGATTAATTTTGGTAATCAAATATTCTTTTCCCAAGATTTCGGAACAAGTCACAACAGCGCCAATTGTCACGCCCAAAACGCCATGCATATTGATGCTTTGACCGGTAAGATATAAATTATCTATTTTGGTTTTTGACGGAATAAGTGTTTTCATTGGATTATTAGAATCTTTCACATAACCATACATATTTCCGTTATCACCGCCAATATAATCGCGATAGGAAAGTGGACTTGAAGTGTGAATCGATTTAATACAATCTCTGATTCCAGGAAATTTTATTTCGATTTCATTCAAAAATTTAGCTGCTTTTCGGGCTTTGAATTCTTCATAACTTTCGCCACGGTCGTTTTTTTCTGCAGTTGTATTGAATGTTTCGGCCCAAGGCAAAACATCGTCAAATTTCATGTAGGTTATAAAAGTCATTCCGTCAGCCCAGATTTCCTCTTCTTTAGAAGCGTTCATAGAAGCCATATAGGTTTTTGGCCAGGAATTTTCGTCGTATTCGTGTGCCGTCCAGACTTCGTTGCTGTTTTTAAAATGATAATAATTATGGTTGATGTATTTGAAAGTTTCCGGTTTAAAAACCAGATACAAACTGAAAGCAGAAAGTACACCTTCAAGACTTTGAATTCGGTTGAAAAATGGTTTTCTGAAGTTTTGTTCACCGGCCATTTTCAAAGTCGTTTTGGGTTCGATATTCGAAATAAAATAAGTTCCGGAAACTTGAGTTCCATCTTTCATTTCAACCGAATTCACTTTATGGTTTTCGACATGAAAACGCGTAACTTCTTTGTGTTTGTAAAATTCACCACCGTATTTTTTTAATTGTTTTAAAAGCTGTTTTGTAATCTGGCTTCCGCCGTTGATACAGCGCCACGAACTTTGAATATAAGAATTCACAATTAAGGCATGAACGTAAAAAGGCGATTTATCCGGAATGCCTGCGTATAGAAAATTAGAACCAGCCAAAACGGCTTTCAGCTTTTCATTTTCAGTAAACGAATCGATAGTTTCTTTCGCGTTGAGCGTTAAAATTTCGGGATCATATTTTCCTTCCCATTCTAAATTATAGAGCGGAAAAGAGTCACAAATGGTTTGTAAATTTTGGCAGTAATTCTCAATATTTGTTTTTTCTTCCGGGAAATATTTTGTCAGTTGCGCAACAAAATTTTCATATCCCTGCGCATGCGGATATTCGGTTTTATCATCTTCAAAAGAAATAATATCGAAAGCATTTTGATCTAATTGCTTCAGATTTAATTTATCGATAATTCCCAGATATTTAAAATATTGATGCAGATTTTGGCCTTCGCCTAAACCTCCAATATAATGAATTCCGGTATCAAAAATCGTTTTATCGCGAACAAAAGTTTGAAGATTTCCACCGTACTGATTGTTTTTTTCGAGCACACAAACACTGTAGCCTTCCTTAGCCAGAATTATGGAAGCCACCAAGCCACCCAAACCGCTGCCGACGATAACTACATCGTAATGCTCTTTCATTTTATTTTTTCTTAAAAATAATAAGTTCGTTTTCTTCTAAAACACAATCAAAACCAAATTTAAGCATAGTGTTTTTTAAACCCGGACAATCCATTAAAATTATGCACGACGTGAGAACTATTAATTTCTGAATTTCATTTTCTGAATTTTCATCTGAAATTAAAAGCGCATCATAATTATTTTCAGACAGCGTTTCTAAATTTTCGAGATACGATATTTTTCTCTTATTAACGATATAATTAGTTTTGGCAACGTCGCGTTTTTCTTCATCAACAATGTACGAATGAATTTTTCGCTGCGGTTCCTGCAATGTCAATAAAACGTCTAATTGCCCGTAATCATTTGCTAAATGCAATATTTTGGCTTTCGCCGATAATTGTTTTCCAAGAAGAAAATAAGTTTCAAGATGATTTTTCAAATCTTTTTTGATGCTGTTTACAACTTCAATTTCTTTGTAATCGTAACTGTGAAGCAGCATTGCTTTAAAATAATCAGCGTGTTCTAATTCCTGACGAATTTTACGATATTCTGCTTTAAAGAAAGTACTGATTTGTTTCGTTCGTTCGGCATAATTTTTTCCGAATGAAATATTTTCCGGCGTAATTCTTTCTAAAATCGTAACCGTTAATTTTCCGTTATGAATAACAAAATCGCCTTTCGGAATTAATTCAGAAGCCCCATGAATAACGACAGGAATTATATCCAGATTGAATTGTTCAGCAAGAAAAAATGCACCTTTATGGAATCGTTTTACAACATTATTTTCTGAGCGTGTTCCTTCCGGAAAAACCATCAAAGAGTAACCTTCCTCAACTTTCTTACGCAAATGTTCAACACCGTTTTCCAAACCTTCTGAAACAGGATAAAATCCAGCTTTTCTAACGACGCCGCCAAAAATAGGCGAGTTGTAAACCCAGTCGCTTACCAGAAAAATAATTTTTGGGCTCAGCATTCCGACAGATAAAATGTCTAGAAATGAAGAATGATTGGCAATTATTATGGCTGGTTTTTCGAAATTTTCATTGAAATCATTAACGATTTTTTTTCGGATAAACGGATTCGAATACAATACCGATTTCATGAATTTTGAAACCACATATCGAAAAGCTTTCATTTTCGTTTTTGCACTCAATGGCAAAATTGGCATTAGCGTAAAACTGAAAATCGACATTACAATTCCACCCAAACCATAATAAGTAAACGAAATAATTCCGTGGATAAAAGTTCGTAAATGAAATGGTGGATTTCCATTTTTTGAACGATTCGATATAAAAAGTTTAAAAAGAATCGGGTAGAAGATAAAGGTGATAATCAGCGCTGCAAAAACCCCAATCAAAGAAACCGATGAAATTGAAGTCAATGCCGGATGTTTGGCAAAAATCATGGCGCCAATTCCTAAAATTGTTGTAATGACCGCCAGAATTATAGAGGTTCTGTAAATTGCTATTTCGTTCTTTCCGGTTGTATATTCTTTTTGAAGCGCGCTTGTCATGAAAATACTAAAATCGACACCATGACCAAAAATCAAGGTGCAGACAATCATGCTGAAAATATTCATTTGAATGCCAAAAATGCCCATAATTCCGGCTGTTACAATTCCGGTCAACGCAATTGGAATACAGCTTACAATGACTAATTCGATTCTTCGGAAAAAGAAAAACAGAATTAAAATCACAGCCACAAAGGAATAATTGACAAGCGAATTAAAATCGGTTTTCAAAGTGCTGAAAAACGTTTCGTTCATTTGCTGGCGGTCGATGGCAATTAAATTATTTTTGGCTGAAGCCGATTTTACAAATGCATCGCGCTGTTCTGGCGAAACTTTTACTAAAGTCGAAATCGTGTAAAAACCATTTTTTTCGGTTACAAATTCTTTTAATTGAAGCGCCTGAATTTTCAAATAATCATTAGAAGAAATTGGTTTGAAATCAAAATTCAAATGATCAAAAAAAGCGGAATAAGTAGTTGGCTTAAAGCCGAGTTTTGAACCTTCGGAAATTAACTGCGATTGTAAAAGTTGTTTTTTATTGGTGTCCCAAAACAAATTCCATTTTTCAATTTTCTGAATTTGTTCTTTATGCGAAAGCATAATTCCGCCAACAGAACTGAAATTAAGAATTTTGTTTTGCTGTTTTTCTTTGGATAAATCAGTAAAAAGTTTGCTGTTGGTTTGCAAAACTTCGTCCATGCTTTTTCCGTACGAAGCCACATAAATGGTTTTTGAAGTTAAGCTCGTGCTTTCTTCGAGTTGTTTTTCAGCTGCTTTGATTTCTTTCGGAACAAAATTTAATTGCGATAAATCGTTATTGAAACCAACATTATTATAAGTAAAACAGCAAATAATCGTAATTAAAACGCAAAATCCAATTAGGAATTTATTGTTGTGAAATGAAAAATGCGCCATTTTATCAATGACATTTTTCTTGTGTTCTGCCGGATTTTCTTTTGGTTTATACAAATGCGGAACAATCAAAAGCGAGAAAAATGCAGACGCCATCACAATAACTGCAGCGAAAATTCCGAGATCATTTAAGGCATCAGATTTTACAAAAAGAAGACATAAAAACGCAACCGCTGTAGTCGAACTGCTCATGATTACAGGCATTGTAATGTCTTTGTACAACGTTTTCACATCGCTGTTGTGTTTGTAATGTGTGAGAATGTGAATCGAATAATCAATCGTAATTCCGAGTAAAATGGAACCAATTCCGAGAGAAATTGCTGAAATCTGTTCTTTCACAAAATATAAAAACGCAACGGCGAATAATGCTCCGAAAACCGTTGGAAGAAAAATAATCAGCGGAATCAATATTTTTCGGTAGAATAAAATCAGAATCAGCATTAACGTAAACATCGCAATTGATGTCGTCAAGACAATATCACTTTTGATTTGATTGGCATTGGCAACAGCAATTAAAGCCGAACCAAAATAACTGATCGAAGTTTTGCCTTTGTATTTCTGATTTAAATTTTCCTGAATTGATTTTAGCTTTGCAGCAAAAACGGTATTTTTTTCGGTTTCGCTTGACGGAAGATTTGAAGTTATAAAAAGCAAAAGTTTCTTTTTGTCTTTCGTCATAACAAAACCATTGTCGAGCGTAAAATCGTCACCAATATTTAATTGCTGTAATTTTTTTAAGGCAATAAACGAAATCCCAAGCGGATCTTGCAGAATAAAATCTTTGGTAATAAATCCCGAAGGAGAAATAATCGATTTGTAATTTCCCTGAACGGTTGCTGCAATACTGTCTTTTTTCAATTTATTTTGAATCGCCGCATAATCTTTATTTTCCAGAAAAAGCGGGAGATTATTGTAAACAAAATCGATGGTTTCCTGAATATTTTCTTCGTCAATTTTTCCCTGAATTCCGGTGACATAAGGTTTACAGGATTTTGAAACACTGTCTGAAAAAGCAGTTGCCATTTCTTTTAAATCTTCTGCAGAACCGTTTTTTTCGAGTTTGAAAATGACAGTAATTTTATCGGCAAAATTTAACTGTTTTAAGACTTTTGCTGTGACGTCGGCTTTGTCATTGGCGGGAATTAATTTGGTAATATCTTCTTCAAATTTGATTTGAGAAGCAAAAAAACCGAAAATAAAAAGCATCAAAAAAGCCAATAAAACCGAGAGCGATTTTCTTCGGTTAACAAATAAATGAATGGCGTAAAAGTATTGATGCATGGTTATTTTTTTATATTTTTTTGCCACAGATTAAAAGATTAGCTTTAGTTTGTCACCCTGAGCGAAGTCGAAGGGCGTTCCAATTGGACGTGGGCTTCAACTTCGCTCAGCCTGACAAACTGGATGTTAAAATCATTTTAATCCTTTAAATCTGTAGCAAAAATTTATTTATTATGTTTCTTGCTAAAAGTCGTTAAAAGCAAATAACTTATTAGACCAACTGATAGCGCGGAAACGGATGCTAAAATAAGACTTCCTACGATATATTGTGTAGCATTTTTTTGAATATCGTCGACCGTAATCGAACTGTCTAAAACTAAAGGAGCGTCACTCGACACAAAAATGCTTCCAACTTGAAGCGAAGCGTAAATAATAAAAGGAATAAAAGGCGGGAAACTCACATTTGAAGTCAAATAAGCAATGACTTTGTTTAGCCTGAAAATGGCAGCAAAAGTAAAAAGTAAAATGGTTTGAAAACCCCAAAAAGGCGAAAACCCAATAAAAATGCCCAGCGCGATTGCGGCCGATTTTTTGAAATTAGAATCGTTGCTTTCTAGAATATCTTCAAGAAAGAATTTTTTAAATCCTTTTTTTTTTGCTCTTCTAAAAAAATCTCTCGGTTTGATATACAACAAAGCATTCGTAACCAAAACCGTATTTAAAATACTAATTCGGGTAAAATCACGAAACGGACGAAAATGCGAAACGCGTTCTGCGGGATCGTACAAAACCTGAATCGGAATGTTTTTTACCACAATTCCTTTCCACGCCGCACGCACAATAACTTCAATTTCAAACTCAAATTTATTGGTATAAAACTGTTTCGGAAGTAATTGCAGCGGATATAATCTGAAGCCAGATTGTGTATCATCAAGTTTGATTCCGGTTTCGAACTTAAACCAAAAATTTGAAAATTTGTTTCCGAAACTGCTTTTCTTCGGAACATTTTCCTGCGTCATATTTCGGCTTCCAATCAAAAGTGCATTTGGTTCTTTTTGAATTGCTGAAATAAAACTCGGAATGTCAGATGCAAAATGCTGCCCGTCAGAATCGATTGTGATGGCGTATTCAAATTTCATCTCGATTGCTTTTCTGAAACCATTTCTTAGCGCACGACCTTTTCCTATATTTTTAGGATGATGAATTTGCGTAAGCTCGGAATATTGTTTTAAAATTTCAGAAGTAGAATCTGTAGAACCGTCGTTGACAATAATAATATTTGTAGTGAAATCTAAAATAGAATCCAGCACTTTTTTTAGCGTTTTCTGATTATTGTACGTTGGGACAATAACACAAAAAGAAGTGGTATTTAATAAATCGTGCTGATGTAAATTAGGTTCCATGGAAAATGATGCTTTCGCTTACTTCACAAATTGTTTCTCCTTTTCAGAAAAACTTTTTGATTGTAAAATAAAGTCTTTTAGATATTCTTTTAAAGCACCGCTTTGATCAGCATAGTGCTCGGTTAGATATTTTTTGTCTTCTTTTATATTCTTTTTATACCCCGTAATTCCTGGAACATTTTCCTGAATGCTCAAGCGAATCATTCTGATTTCGATATTATTAGGCTCGCTTTTTATAGTTGATTCAAGCAATTTTGCACCTTCTTTAAAACGGTCAATTTTATCTTTTAATTTCTTTTTAAAATTAGAATCCAAAAGAATAGAAGCTGCTTTGTAAGCAACTAAAGTTTTATTACCTTCTTCAGAAATGTCAGCTAGTTTTTCTGAAAATTCTTTTGCATTACTTTCCGATTTAGTAACAGTTGTGTACATTTTTCTTATGGACGCCAAATCTGGAGTGCCCACAAAATTTACCCATAAAAGCAATGTCAATAGCAGTTTCATAATTACATTTTTTTGTACACATTGCTTAATTTCAAGGCAACTGTGTCATTAAAATAAGTTGTGTTTTTTACTTTAACCAAATTATCTTCGGTTGTTGTAATGTCAAGCTCTAAGCGTAACTCGGGGTTAACTTCCGGATTAATGAGTGCCATAAATTTTACATTGGCAAGTGTTTGAATCATTAAAGTTTCCTCAGTAATTTTCTCTGTCAATTCTTTAATAATTTGTATCATACAAACACCCGGCATAATTGGGTTTCCAGGAAAATGACCTTTAAAAACTTCATGCTTTTCATTGACCAAAATCGTAATCGTATATTTAGTATCTGATATTTTTTCTTCCGAAAGTATTTTGTAAAAATCTTTTAAAACCATTTTTTATTTTACTTTAAAAGTATAACTAATACCAAACTGCAATACCTGATTTAAAATAATTTGATCATAATAATAGTCATCATAATCAATACCGTCATAACCGTAAATATCGATTAAACCTTGTTTAAATCTTGCTTCAAAAGTCAATCCGTTTGGTAATGTATAGCCAATACCGCCAACAAATGCGAAATCGGTACCAATTGGATCATATCCGTAACGCCCAAAATTGTCACTTGTCTTCAAGTCAAGTGATGGTCCTGCCAATACATGAAAACCTTTTCCTCCAAAGTTAAATTTTGCAACAGCCCCAAGCGTTACATAATTCAACTCATATTTTGCATCCTGAAAAGCATTTGATCCGTTATAATATTCTCTTCCTTCGGCACCTTGTCTTGAATATGTGATTTCAGGCTGAAGTGTAAAATACCTATTGAATTTTATTGCCACTAATCCTCCAATATAATAATCAGCTTTCATACTGTTGTTATCAATATTGGTTAAACTTGTAAGGTTTAAACCACCTCTAATACCTGGATTTACTGATACTTGTGCTTGCATTGAAGCAACACCAATAAATAGTACAAATGCAAATAAGGTTATTTTTTTCATAGTTGGATTCGTTTATATTTTTACTCTGATTTAAAATAATTCAGTTCAATTTTCAACTTGATATTCTGATGTAAAATGACGACTTTTTTAGCAAAATTATCGTTTTCTAAAGTAAAAGTAATTGTTATTTTATCTTTTGTTTTAGAAGAACGTACTACTTTTTCTAATTTTTGGTCTTTTTTTGAAAAGAAAAGATAATTGTCACGAGCGCCATCCGCTGATTTATAAATGTTAAAATCTACATTTTCAAACTGTTCCTGAATCAGAAAATCTTTTTTAAGAAGAATTCTGAAATCTTCAGTTAATGTATTAATTAGGATTTTTCGATCCAATTCAGAAACTATCGAATTGACTTTAAAAGTCTTTTCAGCAATTTCAAAATCTAATAATTTGTTTCCAAATTCGGTTGTAAAAACTACTCGATGCGTTGTGTCATTTACTTTCTTGGCAATAAAAATTCCGGACAATTCATGACCATAAACGGTGATGTTTGTTTTATAAACATAATCAGCATTTGCATCAGCAAAATAGGGAACTTCAATAGCTGTTTTTTCTAATTTTTTAGGCGTATAATTTTTTGTGACCGAGCCACAGGAAACTAAAAAAATGGCCAGAAAACAATTAATTAGTAAAAACTGAATCGTCGATTTTTGCATTGATCACTTTATTTTTAAGTACAATTCGGGTATAATCTTCAGATGATTCTAATAATTTTACCTGAACAACTGTTGCTTCTTCCTTGTCGAAAGTCAGCTCGATTTGTTTAATGTATTTTTTCAAAGTTGCATCTTTCGGAACAAATTTCGCTAAGTTCTGACCTTTCAATTTAAAATACGAAATCGTAAATTCTTTGTCATCAAACATATTGCCGCTCACACTTCCGATAATCAATTTGTTGATGCGAGCAAAAATTTTACTGTTCCCAATATCAACCGCACTTTTCTTTCCTTCGTCGTTAATCAGGATTTTTCCGTTCTTGAAAACAATGCTGTAATTATATGGTTTTTTGTACTGCCAAGATAATAACGCCGGTTCTTTAAAAATCATTTTTCCAGAAGTTTCAATATCTTTCGAAAGAAAATCCAAATGTTTGTACTGAACAAAATCAGTACTTAAAGTTTTGATTTTTTTGGAAACCACATTTACCTCTTGTTTGAAAGTGGCAATTTCAGCATCAGTCATTTTTTGTTCTTGAGCAAAAATGGAAATGCTGAAAATATTCAGGAAAAGGAAAATATATAATCTAGTTTTCATAAGCTTTAAGATTCAGTAATTCTTCAACAGAAACCACTTCATAATTGTTTTGCTGTAAAAATTGCAAAAACTGTTCCAATACCAAAACGGAGTGCGGAGCAGTATCATGCAAAAGTACAATTCCGCCGGGATAAAGTCGTTTTTTAATTCGGCTTAAAATCAATTCCGTATTTTTTGTTCCGCCGTCAAGCGAACGAATATTCCAGCCAATAACTTTGTGTCCGGTAACTTTTAAAGCCCTGCGAATTGAAGGAGTGGTAACCCCATAAGGCGGACGAAAAAAGTTTATTTTTTTGGATGTGAATTTTTCCAACAATTTATCTGTTTTCTGAAGTTCTTCGGTTATTTTTTTAGCATTATAAAAATCAAAAAACTTAGAATGTGAATAAGAATGATTTCCAACCAAGTGACCTTTTGAAATAATTTTTTGGAGGATTTCCGGATGCTTTTCAATATTTTTTCCAATACAGAAAAAAGTCGCTTTGGCATTGTTTTTTTTCAGCAATTCTAAAACTTCCAAAGTAAATTCACTCGGGCCGTCATCAAAAGTTAAGGCAATTTTTTTTTCTGTTTCCGATTGATTATTGCAGAAAGCTTTTACATGATAATTAGAAGAAATTCGGGCAGAACCAAAAGCATTTATTCCCGTCCAAATCAAAACAATCAAAAGAAACCACCAAAAATTAATTGCTGTATAAAAGTTCAAAAGAAATAATACGAGCAATAAAAAGATAAAAAAAACAGATATGTTTTTATGCGTTATCATTTTGAAAGCAACATAAAACTATGATTTTTTCCATTTACTTGATTATACAATAAAATGGTATTATAGGCAGGTTTTGAAACCGAATTTACTTTTATAATTTCCGGAATTTCTTGAGTTTTTATAATTTTTGATGCCATCCACAAAGCAAATGCCGAAGCCGTATCATATTCTCCGCTCAAATGTTTGTAATACAGTTGAGGCGTTTCTGCGAAAGTATTTTCAGAAAGATTCTTATAATAGAAATCAGAATCTGCGTTTCCGTCAAAACCTAAAACAACGGCGTCAAGATCTGAAATTTGTAAATTATTTACTTTTAGAAAAGAAATTAAAGCAGTTTCTACTTCATTTTTTTCTAAAGTATTTACAATTTCGACATCAAGAATTTCAGCATAAGTATTCGCTTTTCTTTCATTTTCCAAAATAAAAAAACTGGCACCTTCACCATAAATAACGCCACTGGAATTTGAATTTAAAAACTCAGAATGAAGATCATTTTCTTTTTTAATTCTTCCCGCCAATTTAAAAAGTGACATCGTATAATCGCCGGTTTCATCAACTCCGCCAACTAAAATTGAATTGGCTTCGTTTTCTTCAATTTGCATTTTGGCATCCAAAAGTGCCGATTCAAAGGAAACCGCGCCATTTACATACGTAAAATTATAACCTTTACATTGTAAAGAAAGTGCGATTTGTGCACCAACAGTATTATGAGTCGATTGAATAAAAGAAGTTGGTGTTAAAAATTCTTCGTTATTATCGAGAATGTTTTTCAGGAATTTTTCAGAATCTTCAATACAACCTAAACCCGTTCCGGTAATGATGGCATCGACATTTTCTACATTAGCATCTTTCATTGCCAAAGCCGAAGCTACAATTCCGTTTTTCACTCCTTTTGCCATTCTTCTTATCATCGTAGGAGAAATATAATCTTTGTAAACCGGAGGAACGATTGAAAGAACCGTTTCATTTTGATTGTAAACAGCGTCTTCTAAAAAAACAGTATCAAATGTTTTTTGAGTCGAAATACAGCCTACTCCATTTATATATGTCTTTTTTGTCATTAGCTTTTAGAAAATATAAGGGTTGAACAATTTCCGCCAAAACCAAAAGAATTGGATAAAACGTGTTCGATATTTTTCATTTTTAAAGTTTTTTGAGGTTTCAATTCAAATTCTTCCATTGGCACTTCAAAATTCAAATTTGGATAAACCACACTATTCTGAATTGCCAAAACAGAATAAACGGCTTCAATTGCCGCCGCCGCCGCTAAAGTGTGTCCTGTAAAAGGTTTTGTAGAACTGAAATCCGGCACTTTTTCATCTTTATAAATTCGCAATAATGCTCTTCCTTCAGATAAATCATTGTTTGGTGTTGCGGTTCCGTGAACGTTGATATAATCAATTTCAGAAGGTTTTAAACCCGAAACTTCAAAGGCTTTTTTCATGGCCAAATAAGCGCCGTCGCCGTTTTCTGAAGAAGCAGTTTGGTGAAAAGCATCATTTGCATTTCCATAACCAGAAACTCTTGCTAGGACTTTTTTGTTTTGTTTGGCAACAATTTCATCTGATTCTAAAACTAAAAAAGCAGCCGCTTCACCAAGATTTAGCCCTTTTCGATTATTATCAAATGGTTTGTTATAATCGTCAGATAAAATCATTAAAGTCTTGAATCCGTTGATGGTGAATTTTGCCAAAGCATCAGTTCCCCCAACAATTACGCGATCCAGTTTTCCAGATTTAATTAGTCGTGTGCCTAACATGATTGAATTTGCCGCCGAGGAACAAGCCGTACTGATTGTCGTAACCATTCCTTTTAAACCTAGTTCAGAAGCAATTTTTTCAGCCACATCGCCGCCGTCATGACAAGTTATGTATTTGACCAATTCCGGTTTTTCGAAATAATCGAAATAATGTTTTTCCGTCATGTCCATTCCGCCCACACTTGTAGCCGAAATAAGTCCCGTCCTGAATTCGTTTATAGAAGTAATTCCAGCATTTTCAACAGCTTGTTTGGCTGCCAAAGCACCAATCATCGCCGTTCTCGAAAAGTTATTATTTTCTGAAAGCTGTAATTCGGAAATTAATTCTTCATTGGTTTTTTTGATTTCACCAACTTTGATTATATCAGCATGAACCGTCGGAATATTTTCAATTCTGGAAATACCAATTTTATTTTCGATTAGGGAAATATAATTTTCTTCGACTGAATTTCCAATCGAAGAGATAATTCCCATTCCGGTTATTGCGACACCTTTTGCCATTTTAGACTTTATTTTAGACTTCTTAGATTTTCAGACTGACTTAGACTTCTTAGATTTTTTGAATTTTATTCTTGTCTAAGCAAGTCTATTTAGTTCTGTTCGCGCTAATATACGCTGCCATAGTTTCGATAGACTGGAAAATTGATTTTCCTTCTTTCGGGTCAACCAGTTTAATTCCGTAATCTTTATCTAAAATCACGATTAATTCAAGTGCATCAATCGAGTCTAAACCTAAACCGTCTCCAAACAAAGGATCGTTATCAGCAATGTCTTCGATAGTGATATCTTCCAGGTTTAAAGTCGTAATGATTTTATTTTTTAATTCTTCTTTTAATGCTTCCATGATTATTTATTGTATAATGTATTGATATTTTCGTTTGTATATTTTTCGTTTTCTTCTTTACTAAAGATGCAAAGAAACGCTTTATAATTGTCATTGTAAAATTCTACCCAACCACACAGAACTGAATCTGCTTTATTTGTGTTTAATAAAATCTCAGAATAATTCAACAAAAATTCAGAATTGAAAGCATCAAATATAAAAAAAGAATTTTCACTTTTCAGCTGATGACGGATACTTATTTCGCCCAAACAAATATTTGGCAGCGTATAAACAAAAACCGCCGGACTCGGATAATAGTTTTCTTTATCAGAAATCGATTCCTGATATTTTACATCGGTATCTAAACTCGATGACTTATTGGCCAAAACCAAAGCGATATTATTTTCTTCTTCAGCAGAAACAATCGGACTCAAAAGCAACTCCGATCCTAAAAAAGCCAGTTTGCTCAAAGCATCCATTTTGAAAAACTTTGGATATTGTATTTCAAAATTACGATAGGCTTGTTTGGAGAAATCAGCAAAATCGGTTGGTTCAGTTTTGAATACGGAAGTTCCGTTCAAAACAATTTCGTTGTTTTGAATGGTGATGTAGGATTGTATGCAGGTTTTGGTTTTAGTCATTTTATTTTATATAATCTTCTGCCTGATAAGCATCAATAGGAAAATCTTCTTCTGTTGCCGATTTATAAAAGAAAGTTCCAATACTCATTTTTAGATCAATGTAAACTTTATCTAAATCTTCAATATTTTCTTCTTCCCAAAGAATGTCATGAAAGATATATCCAACATTCAGTGTTTTAGTATTTACAACAATTGGATCGCCGTTTGTACCTGAACCAATTATAAGTAAATCTTTTTTATAGATTTCTTTATTCCCTTCTTTAAGATTTTCTATTCTAATTCTGTTTACACAATTAAAGTAAATACTACCAAAATCAATTTCTTCTCTAAAAGAAAATGTTTTAAAAAAGGTTAATAAATCTTTAGATACATTTAAGCTTTCAAGAAATTCAATAATTTTATCCGTTACTTTTACTACATCATTTTTGAAATCAAAACCTTGAATTTTTAAAGCTTTCTTAAATAGTGATTGATCTAAATTCATGATATTTAAATTTTGAACTTGTAAGGAAAATTTACAAGTTGGATTTTATCTTTTCAAAAACAACCGCCGTATTACAACCTCCAAATCCAGAAGCCGTTTTCAAAAAATACGCAATATTTGCCTCTTCATTTTTCTCAATAACATTTACAGTTTCACTAACTCCAATTTCATCAAAACCTTTCGATTCAAAAAGCATATTTTTATTCGCTGATTCAATTGCAATTACCGTTTCCAATAATCCCGAAGCGCCTAACGTATGACCGTAAAATCCTTTTAAACTATTGACAGGAACATTTTGTAAACCTAAACGGCTAAACGCAATCGCTTCCATTTCGTCGTTGAACGGAGTTGCGGTTCCGTGAGCAGAAATATAATCTAATTTATGGGCTTCAATTTTTGCTTCTTTCAAAGCATTCTGAATACTTCTGAACAAACCTTCGCCTGTTCTTGAAGGTCCGGAAATATGATTCGCATCGTTTATCGAACTGTCTCCAATTACTTTTATTTTGGCGTTTTTGGCTTCCGCCGATACTAAAACTGCTGAAGTTGCTTCGCCCAAACTTACTCCGGTTCTGTTTTTAGAATACGGTTTACAAGGCAATTCGCTCATTGCCTGAAAAGCATTAAAACCAGATAAAACAAATTCGGAAACTTCGTCGCCGGCTACAACAAAAATGTTATCGTAAAGTTCGGATTGAATCATTCTTTTGGCAACAGAAACAGCTAAAATTCCAGAAACGCAGGCATTTGAAACTACAATTGGCCGAGTTTTAAATCCGAAGAAATTGGCAATATTTTTTGCCAAAACATCTAAATGTGCGTTATTAAAATTCTCTTCTGAATTCTCTTTTAAAGCCGTAACATTTCCTTTTGTTGTTGAAAGTATAAAAGCGGTTTTCGAATTCAATTCAACTCCCGAATTTTTGATAATGGGTTCCAAAGCCAGAATCATCATTTTCTCTAAACGGGAATATTTTGTTTCAGCGCTGATTTTTGCAAAAGCGCTGTTTATTTTTTCATCAGAAATAATGGCAGCATAAAATGAATTGGGCATCAAGGAAATATTGCTATGAAGTTGAATTCCTGAATCGCCACGCAAAATCGCTTCGATGTTCGATTCAACATCAAAACCTAAAGGCGTGATACAATTTGTTTGCGTGATGTATATTTCTTTTAACATTTTATGATTTATTTCTTTGCGATTTTATGGTACGCAGATGACGCGGATAAAACGGATTTTTTATTTATAAACGTTGGCTTATTTTTTAAACACATAGAATCATAGTTTTTGTTTTCTAAAAAAGGCATTTCATTTGTTTAAATAAACATAGCTATGTGTGCAAATCTAGATTTGTTTTATTCTCTTTCAATATCTGTAAAATCTATGTTTCTATGTGTTTAAATTTTTTTACGCAGATTATTTATTTTTTAATTCGTGCTAATTCGTGACCCCGATAGCTATCAGGAGTGGCGAAAAAACTTTATTTCAACAACCCAATCTTCCTTTTCCATTCCTCATAAAAAGGCGGATTTGTCAGCATTAAATTCCCTTCTTTATCTAAAAAAACCTGAACAGTTTCGCCCGTGCAGGCAACTTCGCCTTGAGCGTCGATAATTTTGAAACGGTAAATTATTTTCGCGGCCGGAGTATCGACAACTGTGGTTTCGATTGTTACAACATCGCCGTAACGCAAAGACAATTTATGTTCGCATTTTGATTTTACAATTGGAGTAGTGTAACCCGTTTTTGCAATGTCCAAATATGTAAGTCCGTGTTGACGTCCAAAGGCCTCACGACCGTCTTCAAAATAGGTAATATAATGGCCATGCCAAACAATTCCAAGCGGATCAGTTTCGTTAAAACGAATTCTGATTTCGTGCGAAACGGTTAAGTCTGAGGCTTCGTTATACTGTTCTTTTCTTTTTGTCATAAAATAAGGCGATCGAAGTTGTGATTATAAAGAACAAAAATAGCAAACTTATTTTTGGAATGATTTCGATGAAAGAAACGTTGCGCAATAAAACATCATAAAAGGCTTCTAATCCCCAATTCATAGGTGAAGATTTGGCAATAATCTGCATCATTTTGGGCATTACAAAAACCGGAACCCAAACACCTCCAATTGCGGCCAGAATAATTACGCTTGTCGCACCAAACGGCGCCGATTGTTCCTGCGTGCTTGCAACAGTTCCCAATAAAATTCCGAAACCAATTGCTGCGAAACCTGAAAATAAAGCGACAACACTCATTAAAAACAAATGACCTTCGATATTTAACGGAGGCAGACCAATATGAGGAAATAGGAAAATCGCAACAGCAACCATCATATAAAATTGAATCATACAGATGATAGAATACGTAATGGTTTTGCCAATAATCACAACTAAATTCGAAACGGGATTAGTCAATAAACGAACAAAAGTTCCTTGCGATTTTTCTTTTACAATATTAATAGACAACGGAATCACAATAAAAAATATCGCAAAAAGCGTCCACGCCGGAACGTTGTGCTGTACCGAATTAGGTAAGACTTCTTTATTGTTAATTTTCGGAATTATTTCTTTGAAAGTAATAAAATTTTTTTGATCGAATTTCACATTTTCTTCTCCCAACTGATTTTGAAAAGTAGTATAAATGGACTTAGTTTCGATTTGGGAAATCATTTTGTCAATCGAACTCATTACCGAATTTTTGAAACTCAGCTGAACCGCCGGATCAAAATATAATTTGACTTCTTTTTGAGTTATAATTTTTTGTTTTTCAGGTTTTGAAACACTGTCCGTAAAACCCATTTTGCTTACAATGTTTTCTACATTCTGATCAACTTTGGCTTGCAAATCTGCGCTTAAGTTTTTTGGAATTATGATCGCCAATTGAAACTTTCCTTTGTACACATTTTCTCTGGCAACTTCTTCGGTAATTGTTTTATTGTCGAGCTGTGTTACAACGCTGAATAAATTATTCTTTTGAAGATTATCAAAAACGGTTTTCGACACAGAACCTTTATCATTGTCAACCAATAAAATCTGAATTTTGTTATCGCTTACGGTTTTAAAAGTACTGTCCTGGATGATGGTAACCGTGATGACCAAAACCAAAGGCATGATAAATAAAATAATCAATCCGCCTAAATCTCGTTTCAGTAACAAGAATTCTTTTACTATCGACATCCAAATTTTATATAGCATCTCGCAAGTCTTTACCGGTTAATGAAATAAAAACGTCTTCGAGATTTCGAGCATTTTCTGTCGAATCAATTAGGGTTTTTGGTGTTCCTTTTGCATAAATTTTGCCTCGGTCTAAAATGGCAATATTCGTGCAGAAATCTTCGGCTTCCGCCAAATGATGTGAGGTATAAATAATCGTAGTTCCGTTTTGATTTAAAACTTTAAGATAATCGATAATGGCATTTTTCGACTGCACATCAACACCAACAGTTGGTTCATCCAAAAACAAAACTTTCGGGTTGTGCAGAATTCCGGCAATCAAATTCACACGGCGTTTCATTCCGCCAGAAAAAGTATGAATTTGTTTATCAGCGAATTTTAATAAACCTAAAAGATCTAAAGTTTCGATGACTTTATCTTTTAAATCGTAACCTTTCAAACCGTACATACTTCCAAAATAATGCAGATTTTCTCTCGCTGTTAAAGTCGGATATAACGCATATTCCTGAGGTACAACGCCAATGATTTTTTTGATTTTGGATGAATGATGCTGATAATCTAAATCATCAATTGAAAAATGTCCCGAAGTGGGTTTTATCAATCCGCAGAGCATTGAAATTAAAGTGGTTTTTCCGGCACCATTTGGACCTAATAATCCAAAAATCTGACCTTCATTTATATCCAGCGAAACATCGTTCAAAGAAAACTGATTCGCATCTTTGTACTTTTTCGAAAGAGATTCTATTTTTATAATGGAATTCAAAATATAACTAGCTGATTGCTTTTTTTAGTTTTTTGAAAAAGATTTCTTCACGATTCGCGATGTCCAGAAGTTCATCGGCAATGGCGTTATAGGCATCTTCTTTGGCACTTCTATTTTTGTAAATTCTGGAAGCTTCAACGGCAAAATCGCGCCATGAATCGCCAATTTGTGTCATTTCTTTCGAAAGATTTTTTAATTCTTCATTTCCTAAAATAACCGAAGCTTCCTGTAAAAAAGCCGCGTAAATAAATCGGAAACCACCACCTCCGGTTCCAATTTCTTCCTGCATACGTACCATTTGTGCCAGATAATGATTTGCTTTTCTGACACCGTGTTTAGCAGGCCATTTTCTGATTCGGCGGGAAACAAATCTAATTCCACGGACACCTACAATTGGCATTGGTGCCAGCATAGTTCGACACGTATCTTTGATTCCTTTAATGATCGCACTTTTGAAATCAACTTCACTCGGAATCTGAATCGGGTAATACATTTGTCCGCGTGGGGCAAAAGCACCTTTGGCAAAACGGACTTTATCCATTTCATCGTGAGTCAAAGTCGTAACAGTTTCCATCACCGGATCGCTAATCAAATAATCGGTTTCGGTTTTGCCGTAAACAACTAAATTATGGGCATTGAAATGAAAGCGATATTCATCAGGAAAATAGCTCAAATGATAAACGCCAACTTGCAGTCCGGTTGGGATATTATTTTTCAAATTTTCTTCTAAAGCTTTGTTTGCATTGGCAACCGAAGAAAATTTTTGTCTTTTAATTTTAAGATTTAAACGGTTTGCGACTTTATTAAAAATATGCCCAGGCATAGTTCTATAGCTGATTGCCGGCGCATGATTTACTTTTAAAAAAGGCAAATACACAAATAAAAGCCCGGAACCAATTCCGAAAACCATCGGTTCACTGATGTTGAGTCCGCTGTTTTTTAAGAGGTTTGAAGCTACTCCGTTTTCACAATGAGCAGATTGATGATGTGTAAAAGAAACTTGCATTAATCTGTTTTAAAGTTTTTTAATTCGGCTATCGAAATATCAAAAGCGTCGGCATATTTTTGTAAAGTTCTGTCGTTTAGTTTTGCAAAAACGGCAGGTTTAAAATGTCTTTTCACGCGCCATTTCCACATTTCCACATATCCAGCAAGAATTGAAAGATCCATTTTGTTGAGTTCCATAAAATAACAAATCGGACTCAATTCTCCGCTTTGAACTTTGATTCTGGCTTCTTCGGCACGTTCTTTTATATCGTCGATTGCGTTTGAAAGTGCAATGGCTTTTGGTTCCCAGCCGGTGCTCAAAGCGGTTGTGTAATTACCGTTTTCGTCAGTAGCATAAACCAATTCTTTGAGATTTTTTTTGCTTAAATTTCCATCGTGCTGCGGTACATTTTCTTTTTCCATGACGGGATTTATTTTCGATTTAGCATTATGTTGTTATCGAAATTGTCTTTTGAATAAACAAATTAATTTCGCATTCTAAAAGTATTTTTTCTTCGAATAAACTTTCGCAACTCATCGTGCATAAAGTATAATCGTCGCCAACAAATTTGGAAACCAAAGTTGCTTTGGTCGTTATGACATCGCCAACTTTTGGCAATGCATGTATTTTTAGATTTTTTAAAGCGCTGATAAAACCAATAACATTTATGTTTTCATTTTCGGTTCCGTCTTCTTCAAAAAAGTATTTTTTCCCAACAATTGAGGAACAGGTTTGCGCTGTATTTTCGATTAAACCGGCTTCTATTAAAATGCCATTATCAACAAAAATATTGTCTTCTTTAATTAAAAATTCGGTTTCAACTGAAGTGGCATCAATTTCCAAAATCAAATCAACCATGAGCATCGGTGCTCGGTGCGGTAAATAATTTTGTATGTCGATTCCAACTTTCATAGGTCGTATTATTTTGCTAAAACAGTTTTCATTTGTCCGCTTGCAATTTCTTCATCATTCAAAAATGTCACAATATCCACTAAAGTTACTCCTGCAAATTCCTGCAAAATGGTAACATTCGACTGAATTGTATCGTTGATTTCAGGCAATTTTTTAATCTGAATATCTTTAATAGAACCAATATAGCCAGTTGGAGCAGTTTCGTTTTTTAAAAAAAATTGATAACCGGTATGCAAAGCAACAGATTGGGCCATGTGTTCAATTAATCCGGCTTCTAAAAAAGAATTTTCTTCTAAAAAAATATTGCTTTCCTGAATTTTCAAACCAGAAATTAATCCTGTTTCTGAATAGGAAACCATGCGATCTACCATTACAAAAGGAAACTTTTGCGGAAGCAGATTTTCAACCGCTTCTTTTTCTAAAAGTACTGAAGCATTCATTAGCAAACGGTTAAATACGCATAAGCAAATGAAAAACGTCCGCTTTCTGGAACTGACAATAAAATTTTGTCTCCTTTTTTTAATTTTCCAGAATTCATCAATTCTTCAACTGCAATATAAATCGAAGCTGAGCCGACATTTCCAACTTTTAAAAGGTTCATGAACCATTTTTCAGATGGAATTACAACTCCTTTTTCGTCTAGTCCTTTTTTTAGTCCTTCAACAAAAAAGTAAGAAGAAACGTGTGGCAAAAAGTAATCAACATCGTTGGAAGTAACATTATGTTTTGCCATGGCGTCGCACATACTTTCGACACCTTTTGGCAGAATAAATTCGTCTAATAATTTTACATCTTGTTTTACTGCAAAAACAGATTCGTTCAGCCATTGTTCAGGTTTGAAATCGCTCCAGGGTTTGATGTCGCCATTTTCTGTTTTGTCTCCTCCGGCATACATGCAGGCTTCTAATTCGAATGCATACGAATAGGCTTCCATCCATTCGATTTTTAAAGAAACAGTTCCGCTTGGTTTATTTTCCAATAAAAAAGCACCAGCTCCGTCAGATAACATCCAACGTAAGAAATCTTTTTTGAACGCAATAATTGGTTGTTCTTCCAGATTTTTTAAGTTGATGATTTCATGATTGTATTTTTGTGCCGAAAGCCAGGTCGAAACTTTTTCAGATCCTGTACAAACTGCATTTTTAGAATTTCCAGATTTTATCGAAAGAAAACCATATTTTAAAGCATTCATTCCAGAACAACAAATTCCAGAAGAAGAGTTTAATTCAACCGATTTGTTTTTCAATAATCCGTGAACCATTGCTGCATGCGAAGGTGCAAAAACATCTGGCGACGAAGTGCCGCAGGAAAGAACTTCTAAATCCTGATCGGTGAAATTTTCATCAAACAGCTGTGAAATCGCATTTTTAGCAAGTTCAGCATTGCTATGCGTGCTTTTGCCATTTTTGTCAACGGCATAATATCGGCTTGTAATTTTATTATTGCGCAAAATAATGCGTCTTGCTTTTGAAGCAGTATCGTTTATTAGTCCTAAATAATTCTCCATTTCATCGTTTGAAACAGCTTCATTAGGCAAATATTTTGCGGCTTTGGTAATATATACGTCAAACATAATATAATTTTCTCCTCTTCTAAACTCCTTGATAGTATTGAGTTTCTTTTTTTATAGTTTTAATCTTAAACGGATAGCTAATAACATGCAATATATATACTATTGGCGAGATTACCCATATTGCAAGGAATAAATAAACATAAAATAATTTAAGAAGCAGTTTTCTGTTTTTTTGATTCTTATGAATGAAATTAGACCATTTATTAAAGATTTTATTAGCCGTTTTGTCTACAGTCACTAAATACGGACTGATTTTTACGGCTCCAATTTCGGCTAACTTTGGTTGTAAATCTTCTAATTTATTTTGTTTAAATTGTGAAAGCATCACTTCGCCGAATTTATCTGATTCTTGAATGTCTTTATCAGAAACTCCTGGTAACGGGAAAAACCCTAAATACCGTTTCTTAATTCCTGAAAACATCCAGTTTACAATAGTGATTACGCTAATTAAATTTCCAACGCGATCGACTAACGCAACATTTCCAACCAATTTTGCATTGGCTTCCTGCAATAAAACTTTGACTTTTTCCTGTGCCATTATCCACATATTTCTGGAACCATTTATAGTAATAACGGGAGTACTGTTTAGAATATTTTTACCGTCAGCACTTTTCAGAAAAGAGTTCATAGGAATGGAAGGCGTTAAATACCAAACCTGATAATGCAATAAAATAAGGTCGAATTTTGTGTTCAGAATTTCGTCCGGAACTGGTTTTAAAGCCGTTGGAATTTGAAGAAACGATTCTGGGAAAGCATCAAAAAAAGTAGTTTTGTTCCAAGGAAAAGGAAAAGGTTTTTCTAATTGAATTTCATGAAAAGTTACTTTTATTTCATCTGAATTTAAAAAGGGTTTGGCAATATTACGCGCAATGGATTCTAGTTGTCCAGATTGAGAATAAAAAATAACGAGAACATTTTTCATTTTAGGTTTACTTTCTTTGGTTGCGAGCAAAAATAAGTAAATTATTTTAAACGAATTTTCTTGTTTAGTGTTTCGTTTTATAAGTTTTTTTAAGCTCGGATTTGTGTTGCGTTTTTAATCTCGCAAAGACGCGAAGTCGCAAAGTTTATTTTCAATAGCCGCTAGCTTCAGCTAGGGGAATAAGATTTGAATAAGAAAGGGCTTTAGCCAAACTTTACGATTTGGCTAAAGCCCTGTGATTGTGTCTATATTTTCATCCAGCTAAAGCTGGACGCTATTGAATCTTACTTTAAAAAAACTTTGCGACTTCGCGTCTTTGCGAGATTCTTTACTCACTATGTCACATCATTCCAAAAATCAAAATAGTTGAACCATTGCAGTGGATATTTCTGTAAGATGCTTTCAACGCTTTTTACGTATTCTTTTAATAAACCTTTTTCGTCGCGATGTTTTACTGTTGCTTCTCTCGCGTATAAATGATAATGAAGATTTGGTTCTTTCATTACATATACAAATACAACAGGAACTTTTAATCTTGAAGCGATTAAAAATGGGCCTGCTGGAAAATTAGCTTCTTTACCCAAAATTTCTTCAGAAAGTGATTTGGTTCCTTCAAAATAACGGTCGCCAGTAAAACAAACTAGTTCGTTATTGGCCAAAGCCGCATTGATCTCAAAAATATGAGATAAATCGTCTTTGATGATAATAAATTTTACGGATGATTTTTGCGTAACGCTTTCCAGATAATGCTTAATTGCAGAATGTTCCAAATCTGTTGTTACAAGATTGATTTGAAAATCAAGATCGATGTCGCCAAAAAAATGTTCGGCGATTTCAAAATTTCCAACGTGCGCACTTATTAAAACGCCACCTTTTTTCTCGGCCAAAAGTTTTTTCAGGATTTCGATTCCGTCAAATTCATAAGTGAATTTGTTTCGCATTCCGGCTGAAATCGAAACTTTGTCAATAATAGTTTGTCCAAAAGTGTAATAACTTTTGAAAACCATTTTTTTTGATTGAAAATAAGAATACTGAAGTCTTTCTCTGAAATAGTAAAAAATTGCCTGATTGCTTTTCTTCAGAAACAAAAAGTAATAAGAAGCAACAAAATAAAGTAAGACATAAGCAGATTTCACACCCGTTTTTTGTATCAAAAAAACGAATATTTTATAACCTAAAACAGTACCTTTTGATTTGCCATCCCATTGACTCATTAAGCAGCTTTAGCTTTTAGTTTGGCTTCGATCAAATCATAGAAGTTTTGAAAAGTTGCAATTCCAACGAAATCAGCCTCAACTAGTTTTACACCAAAGTTAGATTCTATTGAAACGACTAAATCAACATAATCTAAACTGTCTAATCCAAGTGTATCTTTTAAATTAGCATCTGGTTCAATTTCATCATTATCTACTTCAAACTCATCAACCAAAAAACCATTAATTTTCGTTATAATCTCTTCTTTATTCATTGTCCAATTTAAACTTTTTAACCACCAACGCAGAGTTGGTTCCTCCGAAACCGAAAGAATTGGACAAAAATATGTCAAATTTTTTGTTTAACGTCGTTTTAACTAAATTTAATTTCATCGCATCTTCATCTGGATTTTCCAAATTGATGTTTGGCGCAATGAAATCGTTCTGCATCATAATAATAGAATAAATGATTTCGCTTGCTCCGGCCATCCAGCATTCGTGGCCTGTCATTGATTTTGTAGAACTTACAGGAGGATTTTTCTCACCAAAAACTTCAAAGATAGCTTTAGCTTCGTTTGCATCTCCAACCGGAGTTGAAGTTGCGTGCGCATTTATATATTCAATTTCTGATGCATTTAGCTTTGCATCGTCAAGAGCTCTTTTCATTGCTGTGGCTGGTCCTTCGACATTTGGAGTTGAAATATGTCCGCCGTTTGATGAAAATCCGTAACCGGAAACTTCGGCAATAATATTGGCGCCTCTTGCAATTGCCGATTCGTAGCTTTCTAAAATTAACGTCGCACCACCGCCGCTCGGAATCAATCCGTCACGTCCGGCGTCAAAAGGTCTTGAGGCTTTTTCAGGCTCGTTTTCTCTATTCGAAAAAACACCCAAACCATCAAAACTGCTCATGGCATATTTGTTGATTTCCTGGGCTCCGCCAGTAATTATAATATCCTGAAAACCACTTTTTATTAAAAAATAAGCCAATCCGATAGAATGAGATCCGCTTGCGCAGGCCGCGCTTACGGTTAAATTGATTCCACGAAGTTTAAAAATCGTTGAAAGATTCATCGTAACGGTAGAATTCATCGATTTAAAAATGGCACCAGAACCAATTAAGGCAGTATCTTTTTTCTCGCGGACAATATCTGTAGCATCAATAATAGCTTTAGAAACGCTGTCGTTTCCGTACATAATTCCAACTTCTCTTTCTTCAAAAAAAGCATCGTTGATATTCGCATTTTTCAATGCTTCGATAGTCGCCATATAAGCATACTCGGTTTCTTCACCAATGCTCATACGCTGTCTGCGAGTCAATAAATTTTTTAAATCAGCTTTTGGAACCATTCCGGTCAAAGCCGACTGGAAACCAAATTCTTTTCTTTCTGGATCAAATTTAATTCCGGATTTCCCTTCGTATAAAGATTCCTTTACTTCATCTAAAGAAGTTCCGATACAAGAATAAATTCCCATTCCAGTAATTACAACTCTCTTATTCATTGTCTTTCAAAGTAATTTTTTATCCTTAAAGTGTGATTTTCTATGTTTTAAAAAACTTAAAATATTATGCAAACATAGTATTCTTAAGAATATATTCCTCCGTTTATATTAATAATTTCGCCGGTAATATAACTTGATTTTTTAGAAATCAAAAAGCTTACCAAATCAGCAACTTCTTCTGCTTCTCCAAAACGATTTACAGGAATTAGTTTTAATAATTCTTTTTCGTCGAGTTGGCTTGTCATATCAGTTCTGATAAAACCTGGCGCAACAGCATTTACTGTAATGTTTCGTTTTGCCACTTCCTGAGCCAAAGCTTTTGTAGCGGCAACAATAGCGCCTTTAGCAGCCGAATAATTAGTTTGTCCGGCAGTTCCTTTAACTCCCGAAACCGAAACCATATTTACAATTCGACCATATTTGTTGCGCAGCATTTTTTGAATGAAAAACTGCGTTACATTAAAAAATCCGTTTACACTTGTGTTCACAACTCCGTTCCAGTCTTCGGGAGTCATCCACATAAAAAGACCGTCTTTTGTAATTCCGGCATTGTTTACAATCGCTTCAACTAGAGCTTCAGGATTGGCGCCCTGCCATTTTGTTAAAACATCTTGTACTTGTTCAAAATTAGAAACGTCAAAACCCAGAATTTCTCCGGTTGCGCCTAATTTTTGTATTTCCTGAAGTGTTTCTTCAGCAGCGGTTTGGTTAGAATGATAATTAATCAGAATATGATAATCAGATTCAACGGCTAATTTTTTGCAAATTGCACTTCCAATTCCTCTTGAACCGCCTGTTACTAATACACATTTCATTTATGTTGATTTTATTTTGGGCTAAATATTATTTTTTCTTGCTGACCGGTTTTTTTGCTGGTTTTGTAGCAGTTTTTGCTGGCTTGGTTTCTTCTTTAGGTTTTTCTGCTACAGCTTCAACTGTTTGATTTTTTTCTGATTTCGAAAATAATTCAGCATTTTCAAACCATTGATTGCTTAAAACTGTTCCGTCTGGTTTAAGAAAACCCCATTTTCCTTCGTTTTTTACTCTTGCAACACCATCAATAAATCCTTTGTCTTGCTGTGTAAACATGGCGATAATGGCATTTGTTGTAATTCCGTATTGTGTCGGGATTACTATTTTTCCGGTTTCATTTATGAATCCCCAATTGCTTTCTTTCACCGGAGCCAATCCGTTGGAACTGAAAACTTCGGCATCATTGTAAGTTGGTTCAATTACAAATTTTCCTTCCGGATTAATAAATCCCCATTTTTTTCCAACTAAAACCGGCGCCAGGTTTTTTGAGAACGCTTTTCCTTTATCATATATAGGTAGAATTGTCCAATTTCCTTTTAAGTCAATATAACCGATTTTTCCGTTTTTTTTAGCAAATGTCAAATCCTGCGTTTCAAAATCCCAGATTTTTTCAGCACCGTCAACAGGAATAAATTTCCCTGAACTTACAAGACCGAAAGTTTTATCTTTTCTTGCCCAGGTTGTGTTTTTGAAATAATTTCCAATTTCAGCATAAACAGGTTCAACAAGTTCTTTTCCGGCTGTGTTTATGATTCCCCAGTTTTTGTTCAGTTCAACTCTGGCAAAACCATTTTCAAAAGGTTTGATCTGATCGTATTTTGGTTCTAAAACAACAGTCATTTTATTATTGATTAATCCAACTTTGTTGTTTTGTCTGATAAAAGCAACGCCATTGTCAAAATCAAATAATTTTTCTGAAGCTGGAGCTTTTTGAACTTCGCCTTTTGTATTAATGTAAACCCACTTTTTATCTTTTTGTACGATTGCAATTCCGCTGTTAAAATCTTTGGCATTATTAAACTCGGCCGGAATTACCCAAGTTCCTTTTGCATCAATAAATCCCCATTTTCCGCCATTTTCTACAGCAGCCAACCCTTCAGAAAAACTTCTGGCAGATTTGTATTGAGGTTCGATTTTAAAAGATCCGTCTTTGGAAATATATCCGATTTTTGAATTCTTTTTAACTAATGCCAGTTCTTGACTATTAACAAATTGAATGAAAACTAGCAACAAAAAAATAAGCGGTTTTTTCATGATTTTAAGATTCAATAATTAATATGCGAAAAAAAATTTAGCTGTTGATCAGATAATCTTTTACTTTTTGAACAAAAGGATACATAACCTGATCTTCTTTAAATTCCGGAATAATATGGCGAACATCATCGTACCATTTTTTAGTAACCGATGAAATTTTATCTTTCTGACCTAAATAATCAATTGCCTGAACGATGGTAATCATTTCAATAGCCAAAACTTCAAAAGCATTTTCGATTACTTTTGAGGTAATAACCGCTGCATTTGTTCCCATACTTACAATATCCTGATTGTCATTGTTGTTTGGAATCGAATGCACATACATTGGGTTCGACAACATTTGACTTTCGGCAGTTGTTGAGGTTGCTGTAAACTGAACACCCTGCATTCCGAAATTAAATCCTAATGTTCCTAAGTTTACGAATGGAGGAAGAATTTCGTTGATTTTTGAATTCAGTAGATAATTCAATTGACGTTCTGCCAGCATGGTTAATTTTGTAATAACAATTTTCAGTTTGTCCATTTCAAGCGAAATATAATCGCCGTGGAAATTTCCTCCGTGATAAACGTGTTGGTTTTTTACATCGATAATTGGGTTGTCGTTTGCCGAGTTGAATTCGTCTTCTAAAATCGAAGCAACATTATTAATCGTTTCTAAAACCGGTCCCAAAATTTGTGGAACGCATCTTAAAGAATAATACTCCTGAACTTTTTCTTTGAAAATTTCTTCGGTGTTTTCTCCAGAATATAAATGATCTTCACGTTTGCGGATTAAAGTACTGTCAGAAAGATTTTGTCTCATTCTTTCTGCGATTTCCTGTTGTCCTTTATGACGTTTTGTTTGGTTTAATTCTGCCGAAAAATGATCGTCATACGCCTGAACCAATTCGTTTATGGCACAAGAAGATTTTAATGACCAGTCTAATAATTTTTTAGCATGATGAACATTCACAACACCAATTCCTGTCATTACCGAAGTTCCGTTGATTAAAGCCAAACCTTCTCTGATTTCAACCTGAATTGGTTTTAAATCTTCAATTGCAAAAACATCTTTGGTTGGTCTTCTTCCGCCTTTATAAAAAACTTCACCTTCGCCGATTAAAACTAAAGCTAAATGTGATAATTGAACTAAATCGCCACTTGCACCAACGCCACCGTGTTCAAAAATTAGAGGTGTAATATCTCTGTTAATTAATTCCGCCATCAAGTGGATAACTGAAGGATGAACTCCAGAATTCCCTAATGAAAGTGTATTCAAACGTGCCAAAATTGCCGCTTTAGCACAAACAGGACTTAATGGTTTTCCCGTTCCGGAAGAGTGGCTTCGAATTAAATTATATTGCAACTGAATTTGGTCTGACTCTTTAATTCTATATTGAGCCATTGGCCCGAAACCAGTGTTTACGCCATATATTATTTTGTTCCCCGAAAATTCTTTCAGGAAATTAAAGCTTTCATTTACTCGATTTAAAACGACATCACTGATTGCAACTTTATTATTTCCAAAAATGATTGACTCGAATTCTGCTAAACTTAAATATTCATTAATTGTGTTCATTAAACCGTATTTGATTGTGCTAATTTAATTTTATTTATCAAAATAAATGTAGTTATTTTGATGATGGCAAATGTAAGTTAATAATTCATAACATTTTTATTATGACAAAGGAGTTTGTTGATGTTTTAGTGATTGGTGCAGGACCTTCGGGATGCGTTTCGGCATCGTATCTTCATAAAAATAATGTCAAGGTCAAAGTTGTAGAAAAAGCAAAATTTCCGAGACTTGTGGTCGGCGAAAGCCTTATTCCGCGAGTGATGGATCATTTTGCGGAGGCGGAGCTATATGATGCGTTAAACGCAATGAACTTTGAAAAAAAATTAGGAGCCCGTTTTATCAGAGGCGAAGAAATTTGTGTTTTTGATTTCAGTCAGAAATTTGGAGAAGGCTGGGATTGGACCTGGCAGGTTCCGCGCGCCGATTTTGACAACACAATGGCGCAGGAAGTAGTTAGAAAAGGAATTGACTTAGAATTTGAAACTGAAGTTCTGGAAGTTTCTTTTGAAGGAAAAAAATCGAAAACAATTGTAAAAGACAAGGATGGAAATTTAAAAGAAATTCACGCTAAATTTATTGTTGATTCCAGCGGATATGGACGTGTTTTGCCACGACTTTTAGATTTAGATACGCCATCAAAACTAGATCCGCATTCTTCGATTTTTGCACATGTTAAAGATATAAACAGAGAAGAAGGCGAGGAGGGAACTCAAATTTCGTTTGATATTTTGGAAACTGAAGTTTGGCTTTGGGTAATTCCGTTTTCAAATGGAAATACCAGTTTAGGAGTTGTTGGTCCGACGGATTTTATTAATTCGCTTTCTGAAAATAAAGATAACGCTGAAGCTTTGCGAAATGCAATTCAGAAATCAGACTATTATATTAAAAGATTTAAAGGAACTGAATTTTTATTTGAACCAGTAAAATTGGAAAATTATTCAAGAGCTGTAAAAAGAATGTATGGTGACGGTTTTGCTTTGACAGGAAACAGTTCTGAATTTCTTGATCCTGTTTTTTCATCCGGAGTAGCTTTTGCAACCGAATCAGGAATGTTGGCAGCGAAATTATATTTGAAAGAATCACAAGGAATCCCTGTTGATTGGGAAGTTGAATTTGCGCAATATATGAAACGCGGAATAGCAGTTTTCACCACTTATGTTCAAGAATGGTACACAGGAAACTTACAAACATTGTTTTTCCATCAGCCTGAAAATCCTGAAGTAAAAGAGAAAATATGTTCGGTTTTAGCAGGATATGTTTGGAATGAAGAAAATCCGTTTGTGAAGAAACATGATCACGTAATAGCAAATATGGCGTATTTACTAAATATGCAAAAAGAACAAAGCCCTGAATAATCAGGGCTTTTTTTATGATTTTATTTGAATGCTTTTTTCAATAAAAGTTTAGATAACGATTTTGCTGTTTTGGCATATCCTTCACCAATTCGGGTTTCGTTATTGAAATTATTTCCCCATTGATCTCCCGGAGCTTCTATGCTTGAAATTTCTAATAAAACATTAGACTTGTTGGCTGTTTCTACGAAAGACAAAACAGTAGTCACCTTTGCTGGTTGTTTCATAATTCCGGCATCCCATCCTGGATAAATCCATACTGTTTTTACAATTAAAGTATAAGGAGTTTTTAAACCTTCCTGAAAATTTACGTCTTTACCTGCTTTGGCTAATACAATATTTCCTATTTCTAAAAATTTTGGAGTCCAGATTTGGTCTTTGGCAACAACCCATCTTTTGTGCCAAAGATTTCCGTTTCCTTTTGCTTTTTTATCTAAATCGGCTTTGTGTTCTTCAACATATTGTGCTTCCGGTTTGTTTTCTTTCATCATAGTAAAATTACTATAATCAAATTCTACGTTGATTTCTTTTTGATCTTTTAAAAAATCAAAGTTTCCATTTAAAATTTCCATGTCCTGACAGAAAGCAGTTGCTGAAATAAAGAAACAGGCAATAATTAGTTTTTTCATTTGTTAGGTTTGTTAGTTTATTTTTTTGGCCAAAAATAACCAAATCGGTCAGATTATGGTTTTTTCTCTTGAAAATTTTATCAAATAAAAAAAGGCTGTCTAATCATCAGACAGCCTTTTAATCTTCAAAAAATAATATAGTAAAAAATTATACTACCAGAATTTAACGTACAGTGCAACAATAATCAATAATGTAATTACGATTAAAACTGTAGTTTGTGGTTTTACTTTAAACATTTCAGAGTCAATTTCAAACGCTTTTGGATTTACTTTTGGTCCAGCAAAACTGATTCCGATCATAGCCAGCATCGTAAAGAAGAATGATAACCCCATACAAATATGGAAAGGAATTTCAAAAGCTCCTTTTCCGTTAGGATAAGCAGTATAAAGTAAAGTTTCGTTTCCGAATAAAGCAGGTGCATATTCGTTGAATAAAACAGATAAAACAAATCCTAAAATTACACCCACGATTGCTGCAGTTCCAGTTGTTCTTTTCCAGAACATACCAAGGAAAAACATAGCGAAAACTCCAGGGCTGATGAATCCAGTGTATTTTTGGATATAGGTAAATCCACCAACTCCTCCAATTCCTAAAATATCATTCCATGTAAATAAAACAGCTAAAAGCATTGCAGCAAAAACCGCAATTCTACCAATGTTTACTTGTTGTTTTTCACCCGCTTCTTTTTGAATGTATTTTTTATGAACATCTAATGTGTAAATAGTCGAGATACTGTTTACTTTTCCAGCTAACGAAGCTACAATTGCCGCAGTCAAAGCTGCAACAGAAAGTCCTTTTAAACCTGTTGGCAGGAAAGTTAAAATGGCTGAGTAAGCTCCATCTTTTCCTCCAACTAATTGAGGCAATTCTCCGTTTTGGTATAAAACATAAGCTGCAATACCAGGAAGCATCACGATAAGAGGCATTAATAATTTTAACATACCAGCAAACAAAATTCCTGTACGAGCCGTTTGTAAATCAGCACCTAAAGCTCTTTGTGTGATGTATTGGTTACATCCCCAATAGTTTAAGTTGATGATCCAGATACCAGCAAGGTAAGACATCAAACCTGGGAAAGTTAAATATTTGTCTATTTCAAGTTGAGATGAAGTCGCTGTTGGTCTTGGAATGATCATTTTGAAATGCTCAGGTGCCTCTCTCATTAAAACCTTGAAACCTTCAATCGCATTTTCTCCAACTCCAAAAGCGCTTCCAACAGTTGTCAAAGCAATATAAGAAGTTACTAAACCTCCAATAATTAAAACCGCAACCTGAATAACGTCTGTATAAGCTACAACTTTCATTCCTCCTAAAGAGATGAATAAAGCAAAAACAGCCAATCCAATCATGATTACATGCAGATATTCTCCACCTGCAAGTCCGTTAATAGCAACAGCTCCCAAATAAAGGATAGAAGTTAAGTTTACAAAAACATATAAAAACAACCAGAAAACTGCCATAATCAAAGCAGTCGATTCGTTGTAACGTGTTTTTAAGAATTGAGGCATCGTGTAAATCTTGTTTTTAAGATAAACAGGAATAAACCAAACCGCTACTATAATTAAAGCAACAGCAGCAAGCCATTCGTAAGCAGCAACTGCGATTCCTAAAAAGAAACCTTCACCGCTCATTCCGATGAATTGTTCAGCCGAGATATTTGAAGCAATTAAAGAAGCTCCAATAGCCCACCAAGTTAAATTTCCTTCAGCCAAGAAATAAGCTTTAGCATCATGTTCGTCTTGTTTACGCTTGCGGTAAACGCTGTAACCGTAGGCAGAAACTACGATGAAATAAATAATAAAAACCGCATAATCGGCGAAAGCGAGGTTCTGGTTCATTGTTAATAGTATTTTAAAAAATTAGTATAGGTGATTGTTTGTAAAGTGGTTTTATAAATTCATTTTTAATTATAATTTCCGAAACCTATTATTTTGTTGGTTTATCTTGTTAAAACTAAGATATCTGTTTTTATTCTGTTATTTTTTTATGAAAATAAGAACGAAAGCCAAAAGTATAATAAAATTCCATATCTACACCATTTACAAATGTGTTTTTTACATTTATAATCGATTTATTATGTTAAATTTTAAAACAGCTTTGATTTTAGCACATTTTCAAGTCTGTTTTTAAAGACTTTTATAGTGTACATCAGATTGCTGTCTTAAAATTTCGGCACTTCTTTCAGGAGTTATGTCTCTTTGTGATTCTCCCATCATTTCATAACCAACCATGAATTTTTTAACCGTTGCTGATCTCAATAATGGTGGGTAAAAATGCATATGGAAATGCCATTCAGGATGTTTTAGCCCATCTGTTGGCGCTTGATGAATTCCAGAGGAATAGGGGAAAGAAGTACTGAATAAATTATCGTATTTAATTGTAAGCTGTTTTAAGATTTTAGCAAAGGCAGTGGTTTCTTCTGAAGTAAAATCAGTGATTTTTCCAAAAGTTCTTTTGCTTAAAATCATGGTTTCATAAGGCCAGATTGCCCAAAACGGGACTAAAGCCACAAAATGATCGTTTTCGATTACGATACGTTCTCCTGATTTTAATTCTGCCTGAAGATAATCTTCAAGAAGCGTTCTGTTGTTTTTATCGAAATAAGATTTTAAACTGTTTTGCGTTTTTTCAACTTGCGTTGGCAAAGAGGATTGCGCCCAAATTTGTCCGTGCGGATGCGGATTGCTACAACCCATTACACTTCCTTTATTTTCAAAAATCTGAACGTGGTTGATATATTTAATACTTCCTAAATCAGTATATTCTTTTTGCCATGTTCTGATGATATTCTCAATTCCATCAACTTCCATTTCTGGCAAAGTCAGATCGTGTCTTGGCGAAAAACAAACTACTCTTGAAATTCCTTGTTCCGGTTTTGCTTTAAAGAAAGTATGTTTGATATCTTCTTCAAAAATAATTTCATCCTGTTTCATGGCAGCAAAATCATTTTCGAAAACAAAACTGCTTTCATATTTCGGATTGTTCATTCCGTTGGCACGAACATTTCCAGGGCATAAGTAACAAGTTGGATCATACTTTGGCAAAGCTTCAGTAGCGATAGTCTCGTTTTGCCCTTGCCAAGGACGTTTTGCGCGATGAGGTGAAACTAAAACCCACTCGTTAATTAAAGGGTTAAAACGTCTGTGAGGATCTTCGTTAATGTCAAAATTTTTCATTGTAATGTGTTGTGGTATTAAAGTAGTTGTGTTCCGTTTGATATTTTTACATCATAGAATTTTAATTCAATTCCAAATGTATCTAAATAAAGATTTGAAAACTTACGTTTTATCTCATTTTCATATCCTTTTTTAATTAAATTTATCGTACAGCCACCAAAACCGCCACCCATTAAACGAGAACCAATTACCGCATCATCAGCTTTTGCAGTATCTACAAGCATATCCAATTCTTCGCAGCTTACTGCATATTCTTGAGATAAACCGTAATGCGTTTCAAAAAGCAATTGTCCTAAAAGTTCTATATTTCCTTTGTCAAGCGCCTCACATGCTTTGATTACTCGGTTGATTTCTTTTACAACAAAATGCACTCTTTTAAAAACAGTTGGATCAAATTTATCCTTAATGCTTAAAAGCTGTTCTTCTTTACAATCTCTAAAAGTTTTTACTTCAGGAAAATGATTTTTTATAATCGCTAAACCTTGCTCGCACTCGATTCTTCTTGTATTATATTCTGAAGTAAAAAGAGAATGTTTCACGTTGCTATCCATTAAAATCAAAGAATAATCTTTGAAATCAGCATTGTGATATTCAAATTCCAATGTGTTGCAGTCTAATTTAATTACTTTGTTGTCAAGACCGTGAACGCTTGAAAACTGATCCATAATTCCGCAGTTGATTCCAACCCAGTGTTCTGCTTTTTGTCCTAATAATGCTATATCTTTCTTTTCAATTTTTAAGTCGAAAAGTGCTGCTATACCGAAAATCATTCCGCACTCTAAAGCTGCCGAAGACGATAATCCAGATCCAACCGGAATATTACTACTGAAAACACAATTGAAACCTTCAAAAGAAAATCCGTTATCCTGAAGTTGTTTGATAACGCCACGAATATAATTGGTCCATACGGCATCGTTTAATTCGATTTTTTGAGTCAAATCGATTTCAAATTCTTCATTTAAATCGATGGCGATTATTTTAGATTTTTGAGTGTTGTTTTTCTCAAAAGCAAAACAAATTACTTTGTCAATTGCGGCTGGCAAAACGTAGCCGTCGTTATAATCAATATGTTCTCCAATAATGTTGATTCTTCCTGGAGAAAGTACAATTTTTTGAGGAGCAGACCCGAAAGTTTTCTCAAAAAATGCTGTGGTGTTTTGAATTAAAATCTCATTCATTATTTAGTAATTGTAATAGTATTTTCTTGTAATTTATTTGATGTTGCTTTTAGGGCAATTTTCTTTTTCAGGTCTTTTGTTTTCAGAATAATCGTTGCAATTCCGGCTTCAGCCTGAATAGGATTTTGACCAATGATTTCTGCATTTCCTTCGCTTAAAGCAAAAGTAACTTCGTTCGTTGCTGTTGGAATTACTGTTCCGTTTTCATCAGTAATTTTGGCATAAACAAAAATCATATCTGGAAATTCCGGATTGATTTTTACTGAAGAAAGATCATAACTTAATTCAATTTTCGAAGCTTTTTCAGGAGTTTTAACACTATTTGAAGCCACTTTTTTTCCTTTGATAAATCCTTCAGCACGCAAAGTTCCCGCTTGAAATGCGCTCACTTTAAAAATGAACGGAGCATGTTCCAGTTTGTCGCTGTTGTTATTTAAAGTTGGTTTTTCCTTAGAAATTAAAATGTCATTTACATACAAAGCCACTTCATCACAATTGCTGTAAACGGTAACATTTAATGGCGATTCCGGCGTCCAGAAATTGGCAATATTGACTATTGGTCCAGAGAGTAATTTTTTATCCAAAACCACATTAGCATCGCGCTGACTTTGATAAAAATAGTAAGCGAACTTCGGAATTCTGAAAATATCACTGATTCCAGAACTTTCTAAATCTGGGCTGTAACCTCGGTTGTAATCAAACATAACCCAGTTTGCTTCTCCAATTGTTGATGCTCCTTTTCGGTTAGAGTTTGATGCTTCCTGAAAATTGTACGCTTGTTGTAATAAACGTTTTTCACCAGCGCTTCTTAATTGACGTGAAGTTCTTTCTTCTTCTTTTAAGTTGGCAAATTCCGTTTGGTTGAAACCTGCGTTTTGTGCGTAATATTCCCAATCGCCATATTCTGCAATGAAGATTTTACGGTTTCCTTTGTTGTATTTTGTCCAATAATCTGGCGCTTTTGCATGCTGACGTGCCGGAATAAAGATGTCGTAATTGTCGTTGTCGATCCAGCTTGCACTATAATTATGATCAAAAGGCAATTCTTCTTTTAAGGTTTTTGTCGCTTCTTTCATAAATTCTGGCGACATATTGGTTTCGTTTAATGAAGCTTCCCAGAAAATAATACTCGGATGATTTCGGTCTCTTCTTGCCATATCACGAATATCCTGATAAGCGCTTTTTTGAAATTGCTCTCCGCCAAAAAACTGCCATCCAGTCAAGCTGTTCATGACTAAAATTCCCAATTCGTCGCAGGCATTTAAGAAAGCTTCGGCGTGCGGATAATGTGACATACGTACAAAATCAAAGCCTGCATTTTTAATTTTTACCGCATCACGATATTGCGCTTCATCAGAAATGGCATAACCTAAATACGGATATTCTTGATGTTCGTTTGTTCCGGTGATGTAGATTTTTTCGTCATTCAAATAATAACCATCGGCTTTTATTTCTGATTTTCTGATTCCGATTTTTTCTGAATAAGAATCCACAACTTTATTGTTCGAAATAATCTGAACTTCTAATTTGTATAAATTCGGATTATGAATCGACCATAATTTTGGAGTTGCAACCGAAATATTTTGCGTCAAGACAAAATCAGCATTCGGTTTAACCGAAAAAATATCCGATTTGATTTCGTTTTTTTTGCCTTTATTATCCGTTAAAATAAATTTTAAAAATGCTTTTTGTTCTGCTTCAAAATCATTTTGCAAATGCACCTGAACAGTTCCCGAAGCTTCATTTTTATTGATGTTTTTAAAATTCACATAAAGACCTCCGCTCGCCACTTTATTAGCATTTACAGCATCGGTAATATGCAATTTTGAAGCCGTAATGAAATAAACATTTCTGTAAATGCCACCATAGTAATTAAAGTCTAAATCTTTAATTGGTTTCCCAGGTAAAAAATCCGGATTGTCTTCGTTGTTGACTTTTACTTTAATTGTGTTTTCATTATTGGCATTCAAATATGGCGTAACATCAACCGTAAAAGGCAAATAACCGCCTTTATGATTCGTTACTTTTTTATCATTAATCCAAACATCTGCTTCCTGCATCACACCTTCAAAATAAATAAAGGCTTTTTGATCTTTTGAAATTGCAGTTTTGAATTTTTTCTGATACCAAGAGGTTCCCTGAAATTGTTTTATTACAACTAGTTTCTCTAATCGAGCAGTATGCGGAATCGTTACTTTTTCCCAATCCTGAGCTGGAGTTTCCTCTCTTTTAAATTCCCAATCAGCACCAAAGTTTACTTTTGTACGGGATTGCGCCTGAATTTTTCCGAAAGAAAAAGTAAGCAGAAATGATAAAAGGAAAAATATATTTTTTGAAAAGGTATTCATTTTGTAAAATTTAATTTTTGAAAGCATCTAAAGCCGGTGAAGGTTTTCCGTCAGAAAGCCAAGCGCTTAATTGATAACCGCTCCAGCTTTTTTCGCCTTCAGGTTCCCAATAAATTACACCTAAACCTTTGTTGTTTGGAACACTTTTAACCGCTTTTATAGTAGCTTCAAGCATTTCCTTGGTGTTTTGTACCAAAGTATAATCACCGCCAACTTCAACAACCATAACTTCTTTATTGTATCGCGAAGCCATATCTTTTAAATTATTTTCTAAATCTAGAATGGTGCTTTTGTAATCGGTTTTAATCCAGTATGGATAATAGGACATTCCAATTACATCGTATTTTACATTGTTTGCAGTGGCTTTGTCAAAAAACCATCTGAATTTTTCGCTCTTGTTTCCTTCGTCTAGATGCACGACCACTTTTATTTTTGAATCGATTGCTTTTGTCGCATCATAACCTTTATTAAGTAATTGTGCCAATTGTCCAAAATTGTCTGAACTTCCTTCCGGCCAAAGCATTCCACCCGGAATTTCATTTCCAACCTGAACCCATTCTGGAGTTACGCCGGCTTTTTTTAATAAAGTCAATACATCGAAAGTGTGAGTGTAAACATCATTCAAAAGTTCAGCAAATGAATGTTTTGCCCAAGCTGCAGGTTTATTTTGTTTGCCAGGATCTGCCCAGGAATCGCTGTAATGAAAATCGATCATAATGCGCATACCCATCTTTTGGGCACGTACCGCCATCAAAACAGTTTCTTCGGGACTGCAATGTCCGCTTGCTTTGTCATTATTCGGGTTTACCCAAACACGCAAACGGATCGTGTTGATTCCTCTGTCTTTTAATAATTGCAGACAGTCTTTTTCTTTTCCATCGGTATCATAAAATTTATAACCAGTTGCTTCCATCTGCGGCAACCAGCCAACATCGGCGCCTTTTGCAAAACCATTTACTTGAGGTTTTATTTCCTTGCTGTCTTTTGTTGTTGTGCACGAAGCGAAAACAGCAACAGCAATAAGGCTTAATAATAATTTGATCTTCTTCATAAATCTTAAATTACATGTTCAAATTTGTAAATTGTTTTTTGATGATATTCTTCTCCTTTTTTCAAAATTGAATTCGGGAAATGTTCGTGATTTGGTGCATCGGGAAAATTTTGCGTTTCAAAACAAATTCCGCTTGACGGATGATAATTTGAATTTTCTTTTCCTTTCAAAGTGTCAAAACAATTTCCGCCTACATATATATGTACACTTGGCTGATCGGTGTAAACACTCATTTTTAATTTTGTTTTCGGACTGTATAATGTCGCCACAACATCATTTGAAGGTTCAATTACAAATGAATTGTCAATAGATGCCGGACAGTTTTTTCCTGTTCTGAAATCAAAATCATGACCAGAAACAGTTGTGAATTTGCCAGTTGGAATATTTTCCGAATTTGTTTCTAAAAATTGATCCGAAACAATAGTCATTTCCTGATCCAAAACAGTAGAATCATGACCATTCAAATTAAAATAACTGTGATGCGTCAAATTAATAACCGTATCTTCAGTAGTTGTTGCTTTATATTCCAACTGTAGTTCGTTTGCTTCTGTCAACGTATATTTTAAATCAACGTGTAAAGCACCAGGATAATTTTGGTCCAAATTTTCACTTAAAAGACTAAAAGTAATCGAAGGATTTTCACCAGAAGTTATATCAGTTACATTCCATGCTTTTTTTCCAAAACCGACATTTCCGCCATGCAAAGCATTTCCGTTATTATTTCCTGCCAATTGAAATGTTTTTCCATTTAATGTGAAAACACCTTTATTGATTCTTCCCGCATAACGACCGACAGTTGTACCAAAATAAGGCGCACTCGGCAAGTTGTACGAAGCGATATAAGACTCTAATGTATCAAAACCCAAAACCACATCAACCAGTTTTCCATCAACAGGAATTTGCAGCGAAGTAACAGTTGCGCCGTAATTGATTAACTGCACTTTCATTCCGTTTTTATTTGACAATTCAAAAGAAAGAATTTCTTCGCTATCAAGCGTTAAACCAAACGATTTGAAAGCAGAAGCATCTTTAAAATGCGATATATGTTTTATTTCCATGCTATTTTTAACAAAAGTGAAATTCAAAAATAGAAACATTTTAAACGTTTACATACCAGTACCTACCAGTTTTTTGTATATTGCACCAAAATTTCAATTTCTATGAATATTATTTCAATTCAGAATAACATTGGTTTGCCAAAATATAAGCAGATAATTCTTTCAATTGAAAAAGCGATTGATGAGGAAAAATTAGTAAAAGGAGACAGGCTTCCATCCGTAAACAAGGTTTGCCTTGGTTTTTCATTATCACGCGATACTGTTTTATTGGCTTATGATGACTTAAAAAAAAGAGGAATTATTTATGCCATTCCGGGCAAAGGTTATTATGTTAAAAGCGTTGAAACCACTATAAAACAAAAGGTTTTTTTACTTTTTGATGAATTGAATATTTTTAAAGAAGACATTTATAATTCGTTTTTAAAAAATATCGGGAAAAATGTTCAGGTTGATATTTTCTTCCATCATTTCAATATTCAGGTTTTTCAAAAGCTCATTAACGACAGCAATGGCAATTACACAAAATATATTATTATGCCAACAAATTTGCTCGATACTGCGGCTTCGATAAAAACCCTACCAGTAAACGAAGTTATCATACTGGATCAAACCAATCCCGATTTGAAAGCCTATCCGGCGATTTATCAAAATCACGAAAAAGATATTTTTGAAGGTTTGTATAATGCAAAAGCAAGATTGAAAAATTACAAAAAACTTATTTTAATTTTCCCAGGATTCAGAGAACCGCTCGGTATGAAAATAGGGTTTGAGGCTTTTTGTTCCGAATATGATTTTGTATACGAAATCATAAGCGAATTTACAGACCGAAAAATTGCTGTTGGCGATGTTTATATTATCCCGACTGATCGTGAATTGGTTCATGTAATTGAAAATGCAAGAAATCAGAATTTGAGATTAGGGAGTGATTTTGGCATTATTTCTTATAATGAAACACGATTGAAAAAAATAGTCGCAAACGGAATTACTACAATTTCGACTCATTTTGAAACAATGGGAGAAATTTTGGCAGAAATGGTTTTAAAAGGAAAAAACAAACAAATCGAAAACAAATCTTCTTTGATCATGCGAAATTCTTTGTAATATTTATCACTGCGTGTTTTTGTTTTAACACATAGAAACATAGCTTTTGTTTTCTTAAAAAAGGCGTTTCACTTGCATAAACAAACATAGAAATACTTCTTGGCTATGTGTAAAGAAACTAGTTTCTTTTTTTTATTCTTTGAGTCAAAAGGAAAAAACCTATGTTTCTATGTGTTTAAATTCAATTTATATCACAAGTAATTTTCTTTTTACTTGATAAATCAGCATCTTTTTAATTAAAAAAATAAGGAAACAATTTTTTTGTTTTTGTGGAATTATTTTGCATACATTTGTAAATGTAAATTTTACACTTATTATTTATTTCGTTTTGACAGAATGATTTTCTTTCGAAATTCTGTAAAAAGAAACATTTTAAGGCCATTTTTTTATTTGAAATTCCGGATTTTCTATTAAAAATAACGGCACAGAAAACATTATAACCAATCAAAAAAAAGACAAATGAAATTTTTTATAGATACAGCAAATTTAAAAGATATTAAAGAAGCCAACGATTTAGGGGTTTTAGATGGAGTAACTACAAATCCGTCATTAATGGCAAAAGAAGGAATTACAGGAGCGCAGAATATTTTAGATCATTATATAAAAATTTGTGAATTGGTAGAAGGCGATGTAAGTGCCGAAGTAATTTCGACTGATTTTGAAGGAATGATTGCCGAAGGCGAAAAATTAGCGGCGTTGCATCCGCAGATTGTAGTGAAAATTCCGATGATAAAAGACGGTGTAAAGGCGATCCGATATTTTGCCAACAAAGGAATCAGAACGAATTGCACTTTAGTGTTTTCATCTGGCCAGGCATTATTGGCTGCAAAAGCTGGAGCAACTTATGTGTCTCCTTTTATCGGGCGTTTGGATGATGTTTCGACTGACGGAATGAATCTTATAGAAGAAATTAGACTTATTTATGACAATTTTGGATATGAAACTCAAATTTTGGCAGCGTCAGTTCGTAATGTAATGCACATTATTAATTGTGCAAAAATTGGGTCAGATGTTATTACGGGGCCATTAAGCGCAATTGAAGGTTTATTGAAACATCCGTTAACGGATATTGGTCTAGCACAATTTTTAGCAGATTATCAAAAAGGGAATAGCTAATTTTTACAGTCCACTGATTGAACGGATTAAACGGATTTGCGCAGATTTTATTTAATAAAAAGAATCTATGGCAAAACTAATAATGTAATTAGTTAGTTTTTTAATAAGTAGTTTTATTTAAGTAAAAACCCTGAAAAATTGTGGCTTTCAGGGTTTTGTTTTTTTAAGAAATATAAAAAATAAATCTGTGTAAATCCGTTTAATCCGTTCGATCTGCGGGCTAATAGCTTACAAGTTCAGCACAAAATCATTAAGTAATTTTTCTTCATATTTTTCTTTGTTGAAAGTGTACAAGTAAGAACCTTTTCTAGAAGACCCCATATCTTTTTCGTCTAATTTATTCAGGATTTCTAAAGAATTGATTTTGCTTATAAAGTTTCGTTTGTCTAATTCTTTACTCAAAATAGCTTCATACAATTCTAATAACTGACGCATTGTGAATTTCTCCGGAAGCAATTCGAATCCGATTGGTTTTATGGAAGTTCTGTAACGAAGTCTTCTGATGGCGTGTTCCACCATTTCATTGTGGTCAAAAATCAGATTTGGAGCATCGGTAATACTAAACCATTGTGCGTGATAATTTTTGATCAGTTCAGCATTATGATTTTCGATATTAATCAAAGCATAATAGGAAACCGAAATGGTTCTTTCAACAGGATCACGATCAATTTCAGAGTAGGCATAAAGCTGCTCCATATAAATGTCGTTTAAACCTGTGTATGTATTTAAAATTCTTGTCGCGGCATTATCCAGTACTTCATCACGTTTTAAAAACCCCCCAATCAAAGACCATTTGCCCTTTTCTGGCTCAAAGTCTCTTTTGATCAAAAGTATTTTTAAACCCTGATTGTCGAATCCAAAAATGATACAATCTACCGCTAATAACGCTTTATCAGCAGAGCTATAACTGTTTAGCATAAATCTATATTTTGTGGTAAATATATAAACTTCCTAATACGTTTCATAATTTATTAATGTAGATTTTACACTTAAAAGCAAAAATTATCAAAAAAGAAGTTAAAACAAATCATAATAAATCAGCAAATAGAAGCTTGTTTTATCATTTTCAAACGTTTTCGGAACAAAAATAAGCTGTTTTTTTAATATTCGAAGCAATTCTTGCCGAAAATTAAACTTCATAAACAAGATTTTTTTTACAAATAAAATATTTTTTAAACCGCAAATTATTCTAAAACAGCCTATTTATAATTTTTTTTTAGAACTCGTTTTTTTGATTAAAAACTGGCTTTTTGATAAAAAGTGTAAATTTTACACAAATAACTCTTTAAAAAGGTCTTTTTTTTGAAAAAAACATCAATTTATTAATGTGTATTTTACACTTAATTTGTGATATGTATTTTTTTTCAGCTGTTTTTTTGTCATATTAATTTGTTTATGAGGTTTTTTTTTAGTTAAATTTACAAATGTAAAATTAACACTTATAATTATACACTAACCAACTTAATTAAACCTTATGATAACAAACCAACGATTATTTTTTTATTGCAACTTTTTGTTGCCAAAAAAAGAATGGCTTTTAGCATTCATGATGCTATTATTCTCTGCTAATCAAATGTCGGCTCAAGGCAAAGCGATTAGCGGAGTTGTTACTTCGGCTCAGGACAAATTACCATTGCCGGGTGTAAATATTATGATAAAAGGAACCAAAACCGTTACAACAACGGGTTTTGATGGAGAGTATTCGATTAAAGCATCACCAAACGATGTTTTAGTTTTTTCATTTATAGGATTTCAGAACCAAGAAATCACAGTAGGAAATCAATCAAAAATTGACCTAGCCTTAGGAGAAGACACAAATAAACTTAATGAAGTAGTAGTGGTAGGTTACGGTACACAAAAGAAAGCCGATCTTACCGGTTCAATTGGTGTAGTTGATATGGAAGCGGCTAAGAAAACCGTAACGTATGATCCTGCAAAAATGCTTCAGGGACAAGTTGCGGGTGTAACTGTACAATCATCAGGGGAGCCTGGAGGATTTGTAAATGTTAAGATTAGAGGTATCAACTCGTTTACAAATAACAACCCTCTTTTTGTTATTGACGGAATGATCGTATCAAACCCGAATGACTTTGCACCAGGAGATATCGAATCTATGCAGGTTTTAAAAGATGCATCTGCAGCCGCTATTTATGGAGTTCAGGGAGCAAATGGAGTTGTAATTATTACGACTAAAAAAGGAAAGTCAGGCAAACTGGACATTAAATACAAATCGCTTGTAGGTTTTCAGAATGTAGCTAAAACATGGGATGTAACGGATCGTGTAGGGTATCAAAAAATCACTTCGGCTGCTGAACAAAATGCTGGATTAGGAATTGCACCAGGAAATGATCCAAATAGTCCTTCGTATATTAAAAATGTAGATACAAATTGGCAAAAAGAAGCTTTTAAGACAGGTCTTGTTCAAAATCACTCGCTTACTTTTAGCGGAGGAGCTGAAACGTTGGGCTACAACTTAAATACAGATTATTTCAAAAATACAAGTTATTTGAATTCGCCTCAAGATTACGAAAGATATTCTATGAATTTGAATTTATATGGTAAAAAAGGAAAATTCAAATACGGTTCAAAAATTGGATATACAAAATCAGGTAAAGAAAACTTTAATGAATACAATGGTGGACAATCTGCGATTGTTGATTTATTAGGTGCAGTGCCAACAATGCCTGTTTATGATGCAAACAGACTTGGAGGTTATGGTGGAACAGACAACTTAACACAGCGAGCAATCTCCATGAACGTTATCGGTTACAATAATCTGATTACGAATAATGGACAAAGAAGCCGTTTTATTGGGGATCTTTGGGGAGAATTGGAAATCATCAAAGGCTTAAAATATAAATTAGATTTAAGTTATGACAGATTGGATTTTCAAAATAGAAAATTCATTCCGCCAAGTGATTTAGGATGGTATTATATTACCACAAATGATGAGGCTTCTTTAGATGTTGACAACGGAAATCAGCAAAGAACTTTCGTAAACAACTTATTGACTTACGAAATCACTTTGAACAAACACAAAATCGACGCTTTAGCAGGATGGATTCAAGAAAGAAACGATTATTACAGACATTGGTCAAGAGGTGTTGGCTATACGCCAGGAGAAATCAGCCAAATTCAATACGCTGATGCTACAAGCGCAGGTGAATACAAAAATACACTTACAAATATCTCTTACTTAAGCCGTTTGAATTATTCTTATGATGATCGTTATTTCATCACAGGAAACTTCAGACAAGACAAAACGTCTCTTTTTAGTGAAGACAATAATACAGCAAATTTCTACTCTTTTTCTGGAGCTTGGAAATTAAGCAACGAGAAATTCATCCATTTACCAGATTGGTTTAATACGATCAAATTCAGAGGAGGTTATGGAGAATTAGGAAACAACACACTTGGAGTTTATGCATATTCGCCAACAATCAATGCTTTTGCAGGATATGATTTCAATAATACATTAGCGCCTGGAACTACAGTTGTAAGTGCTATTGACCCAAATGTTCACTGGGAAAAAACAGCTACTTCAAACGTTGCTGTTGAACTTGGATTCTTAGACAATGATTTGCAGATTACTGCTGAATATTATCAGAAAAAATCAACTGATTTATTAATCGGAGTTCCGTTGCCTTATTCAACTGGAGCATTCCCAGCAAGTATTACAACAAATGCAGGAGCAGTAAAAAACAGTGGTTTTGAGTTTACAGCAACGTACAACAACAATCACCACGAATTTAAGTACAATATTTCGGCAAACTTAGGAACCTTGAAAAATGAGGTTTTACAAATTGGTCTTGACGGAAATCCAATTTACGGAGCGGCTTCAAAAACAGAAGTGGGAAGATCAATTGGTGAACTTTATACGTATCAAGTGGCTGGAATTTTCCAAAATGCAGCTGATTTAGCTTCATCGCCAACTCAGACTAATGCAGGTGTAGGGGATCTTAAATTCGCTGATTTAAATGGTGACGGCCAAATCACAGATGCCGACAGAAAGTTTATGGGAGTTTCAATTCCTAAATACAGCTACGGAATCAATTTTGGTGCAAATTATAAAAATTGGGATTTCTCAATGTTCTGGCAAGGCTCAGGAGGAAACAAAGTATTCAACGGATTGTATCGTAATTTAATGACAGAACAATATGGAAATCATAGTGTTGATGCATTGAACTATTGGACACCAACAAATACAAATACAAATGTTCCTCGTCCAATTATTGGAGATCCAAACGGAAACGCGAGAGATTCTGACCGATTTATTGAAAGCGGTGATTATATCAAATTACAGACAATGGAAATTGGATACGAGCTTCCGTTGCCAAAAGATTTGTTTATTCAAAGAGCAAAAGTGTATGTGAATGGTCAAAACTTATGGATCATTAGCAAATACAAAGGTTACGATCCAGATTTTAATTACAATGACGGATTATTTTCTAGAGGATATGATGCTGGATCATTCCCAAATCCAAGAACAATTTCTTTGGGTGTTGAAGTAACTTTTTAAACTAGCCTAACCAATTAAAAACGAATTAAAATGAAATATAAAGTATTTAACTATATAACAGTTTTCTTTTCATTGGCACTTGTTACCACAAGTTGCGTTGATAATGAAGACTTGAATCAAGTAGATCCAAACGTTGAGACTGCAGGTTCATTTTGGAAAACAGATCAAGATGCTATTGAGGGAGTAAACGCCGCTTATGGAAGTTTGCTTACTGATGGAACTTACATGAGAAGTACTCCTTTGCTTTTAGATTTAAAAGGAGATGATACTCGAAGTAACAGCCCTTGGGGTGCAATGTATAACGTTGGTCGTTTCAACTCAAATCCTACAGATCCTGCAATTTATGGCTGGGCTTTTGAAACGTATTATCAAGGAATTTACCGTGCCAATCAAGTTTTAACCAATGTTCCAGAAATACAATTTGAAGATGCTGCACTTAAAAACAGAATTTTAGGACAAGCTTATTTTTTAAGAGGATTGTATTTGTTTCATGCAGTAAACATGTTTAAAAATGTACCAATTCCAACAGAAATTAAATTGTATACGCCACAAAAAACAGAAGCCGAAGGATGGGCGCAGGTAATTGCTGATTTTAAAGCGGCTGCTGAATTGCTTCCAACATCATACGATGGAATTACAGGAATTGATAAAGGTCAAAAAGGACGCGCTACAAAAGGAGCGGCTTTAGGCTATTTAGGAAAAGCTTATTTGTTTACTAAAGATTTTGCAAACGCAAAAACAACTTTCAAACAAGTGATTGATTTAGGAGTTTACTCATTAGTTTCTAACTATCGTGATAACTTTACTACTACTAATGAAAACAATTCTGAATCTCTTTTTGAAGTGCAGTTCAGCAGAGATGCAGGAGGAGTTGATTTAGGTTGGGGTGGTGCGCCGGCTTCTGGCTGGGGAAAAACATCTGCTCGTGCAATTACCTATGCACCAAGAGCTTTTGGATGGACAGACGTTCAGCCTTCATGGACATTATTTAATGAATATCAGCAGGAAAAAACAAAAACAAATACTGTAGATCCTCGTTTAGACGCTACTATTTTTTATAATAAACCAGGTGGAATGCAATTATACGGTAAAGATTTTGCGACTTTTTACGCAACGAGTCCAGCCGATTTAAATGATATCTTCTGCAGAAAATATCAAAATTCAGATGGTCAGTTTGCTGATGAGTACGACTGGCGTTCTGGTATCAACGAGCGTTTGTTACGATATGCTGATATTTTATTAATGTACGCAGAATGTTTGAACGAAACGGGAGATACACCTGGAGCTTATACTTATATTCAAATGGTAAGAAACAGAGTGAACTTGCCCGATTTAGCGACAACAAAACCAGGAATGAATCAGGCTCAAATGAGAGATCAGATTGGACACGAAAGATTCTTAGAATTCCCTCTTGAAGGACACCGTTTTGACGATATCCGTCGTTGGGGCTGGCTTCAGGATGCTACAAAATTGGCTTGGTTAAAATCGAGAGATGCAGAGTTCAATTCATATGCGCCAGGAAGAGAATATTTCCCAATTCCGCAGTTAGAAATGGATAACAATCCGGGAACAAAACAAAATGATAGTTATTAAAAAAGTTTTCAGTCACAGTTTCCACGGAGACTGAAAACTACGACTAAATATTATTTGAATTAGTTAGAATACCTAATATCATGTGGAGGTTTTAAATCTTCACATGATATTATAAATTTAAAACATTATGAAAAAAGCACTTTTAATTACCTTTCTTATTACCCTTTGTAATCAGGTAAGTTTTGCCCAAAATCAAACCACAGTTGTTACCATAAAAAATAATACAGATGCTCCGGTAATCAACAAAAACATTTACGGGCATTTTGCAGAACACTTAGGACGCTGTATTTACGGCGGATTTTTTGTTGGAGATACTTCAAAAATACCAAATACAAATGGAGTTAGAAATGACATTATTGCTGCTTTAAAAGAGTTGAAAATTCCGAATTTAAGATGGCCCGGCGGATGTTTTGCCGATACTTACCATTGGAAAGACGGAATTGGACCAAAAGAACAGAGACCGACTATTGTAAACAAATGGTGGGGTGGTGTAACAGAAGACAATAGTTTTGGAACTCACGATTTCCTAAACATGTGTGAACTTCTTGGAGCTGAACCTTATTTGTCAGGAAATGTTGGAAGCGGAACCGTTCAGGAATTAGCGGATTGGGTTCAGTACACCAATTTCGGAGGTAAAAGTCCTATGAGTGATTTGCGTGTAAAAAATGGAAGAAAAGAACCTTGGAAAGTTAAATTCTGGGGAATTGGAAATGAAGCTTGGGGATGCGGAGGAAATATGACTGCCGAATATTATGCTGGAGAATACAGAAAATTTGCAACATTCATGTCGGATTGGGAAAACACAGGAGGATTGACTCGCATCGCGTCAGGTTCAAACGGTGATGATTATAATTGGACAGAAGTTTTAATGAAAAACATTCCAACAAATATGTTAGGTGGCCTTGGAGTGCATCATTATGCTGTAATTGAATGGGCTAAAAAAGGAGATGACAGAGATTTTACTGAAGAAGGCTATTTCAAAACCATGAAATCGGCTTTAAAAATGGAAGAACTTGTTACAAAGCATTCAGCCATAATGGATAAATACGACCCGCAGAAAAAAGTAGCCATGATGGTTGACGAATGGGGAGGCTGGTATGAAGTTGAAAAAGGAACAAATCCAGGGTTTTTATATCAGCAAAATACAATGCGTGACGCAGTTTTAGCTGGTTCAACATTGAATATTTTCAACAACCATGCTGACAGAGTTAAAATGGCAAACTTAGCGCAATGTGTAAATGTTTTGCAAGCTGTAATCTTAACAGACAAAGCAAAAATGATTACAACGCCAACGTACCATGTAATGAAAATGTACAGCGTGCATCAAGACGCAAAATTATTGCCGGTAAGTTTTACTTCTCCAAATTATACATTTAACGGAGAAACACTTCCAGCAGTATCAGCTTCGGCTTCAAAAGATAAAAATGGAGCAGTTCACATTTCATTGGTAAACGTTGATGCAAAAAACAAAAACAAAATAGAGATTGATGTAAATGAACTTGGCGTAAAAAATTTCACAGGTATAGTTTTAACATCGGCTAAATTACAAGATTACAATTCTTTCGATACACCAAACAAAATTGTTCCAACAGTTTTTAAAGGTTTCGAAAACAAAAAAGGAAAACTTGAAATCACAATTCCTCCTTTCTCAGTTGTTGTTTTAGAAGGAAAATAAAAAGATAAAACATGAAAAAATCATATTCCATTCTAAAAATAGTGCCGTGCATCGGATTGTTTTTAGGCGCGTTATTGGTGTTTGGCTGTTCGAGCGACAGTCCTGAAACACCATTAACGCCAGATCCGCCGGTTGTGGTCGATCCACCAGTGGTTACGCCGACTTTTCCGGGACCAACTTATGCAGATAATTATACTTCAATTTCAAGTTGGGGAAACAGATCGCAATGGAATTTGGCCAACGTGCACGACCCGTCTGTAGAAAAATCTGGAGAATATTATTATATGTACCAAACGGATGCTTCATACGGAAATGCACACGAAGGCAACGGACATTTTTTCTACAGAAGATCAAAAGACTTAATCAATTGGGAATTTATGGGGTCTTCCATGGCTCAGGCTCCAGCTTGGGTAAAAGATTCTTTGAACAATAAAAGAGCAAGAATGAATCCGGCTCTTCCTCCAATCACAAATCCGAGTTATGGATATTGGGCACCTTGTGTTCGAAAAGTGGGAAATAAATTCAGAATGTATTACAGCATTGTCGTAACGAATCCAATTACAGGAACAGATACCAATACATCGTGGTCAGAACGCGCTTTTATTGGTTTAGCCGAAACAGATGATTTGGCTTCAAATAATTGGACAGATAAAGGAATGGTTGTTTGTTCTGAGCCAGATGGCGTAAAAAGTTACGTTAGAAATGGTGGAAACGATTGGGATGCTTATTTTAAATTCAACGCCATCGATCCAAGTTTTATTCAGACTCCAGAAGGCGATCAGTATTTAATTTACGGTTCATGGCATTCTGGAATTGCAGCTTTAAAATTAGATCCAGCGACAGGAAAACCAGCTAAATTAAAAACCATTGATGATTACGGAGTACGAATTGCAGGGCGTGGAAATGTAAGCACAAATCGTTGGCAAGCACTTGAAGGCCCTGAAATTATTTATAATCCAGATACACAATATTACTATTTGTTTTTGGCTTATGACGAATTATCGGTGGCATACAATACTCGCGTGGCTCGTTCAAAAAATATTTTAGGCCCGTATTTAACTATCAGCGGAAGCAGTATTACAACCGGAGCAGAATGTTATCCAATGGTAACACATCCATACCAATTTAAAAATCATACGGGCTGGGTTGGATTTTCGCATTGCGCCGTTTTTCAAAATCCAGATACGAAGCAATGGTATTATGCTTCTCAGGCGCGTTTGCCTGAAGGTGTTGCCGGAATTGCAGTTTCAAATGCAGTAATGATGGGACATGTTCGCGCCATTCAATGGACTGAAGATGGCTGGCCAGTTGTTGAAGCGGAGCGTTATGCAGGAGTTCCGGCAACAACAATTACCGATGCAAATTTCGTGGGAACTTGGGAACAGATTACAATGAATTACCAATACAAAACCATGCAAAAAGCAGGAACAATTTATTTGACTGCCGATAAAAAAGTGAGTGGCGACGCAACAGGAACTTGGTCGTATGACAGCACTAAAAAGGTATTGACTGTTAATGGAGTAAAATGCAACGTTTCTGATTCTTGGGATTGGGAATTAGCAACCAGAAAAGTAACCTTGAGTTATTCTGGATATACAGCAGCCGGATTGCCTGTTTGGGGTAAAAAGATTAATTAGAAAATTAGAAAATTAGAAAATTAGAAAATTAGAAAATTAGAAAATTTCAATTTTTAAAATTCTAAAATAAAAATTTGCTCAATCTGCGAGAGAAAAAATAAGTCACGAATTGTACAAATTCCAACAAATTAAAATTTGAGAAAATTTGTGCAATTCGTGGTAAAAACAAAATCATAATGAAGAACCTATTTACAAGCCTTTCCATTTTGTTTTTATCGATAACAGGAACTGCACAATCGGTAAAATTCAATAATCCAATTATAAAAGATCAATATACAGGTGATCCTGCGGCATTGGTTTACAAAGACAAAGTGTATTTATATGCCGGTCATGATGAAGCGCCAAACGATTTTAATTTTTATAAGATGAATGAATGGGTGGTGTATTCTTCTTCAGATATGAAAAAATGGGAATCGCATCCAGTTCCCTTAAAAGTAACCGATTTTAAATGGGCAAAAAGTGATGCGTGGGCTTCGCAAGTAATTGAAAGAAACGGGAAATTTTATTGGTTTGTAACAGTTGAACATGGTTCAGTTCACGGAAAAGCAATTGGTGTTGCAGTTTCAGATAGTCCAATCGGACCTTTTAAAGATGCTATAGGAAAAGCCTTAATTACAAATGACATGACCAAATATACCGATATAAGCTGGGACGATATCGATCCGACGGTTTATATCGATATCGATGGACAAGCCTATTTGTTTTGGGGAAATACTGCCTGTCATTATGCAAAATTAAAAGAAAACATGACGGAGATAGATGGAGAAATTCATCATATAAAACTTCCAAATTACACAGAAGCACCGTGGATTCACAAACATAAGGACTGGTATTATTTGTCATACGCATACGAATTTCCAGAAAAAATTGCCTACGCCATGAGCAAATCAATAAGTGGTCCGTGGGAATTCAAAGGAATTTTGAATGAATTGGCAGGAAACAGTAATACGAATCATCAATCGATAATTGATTTTAAAGGACAGTCGTATTTTATTTATCACAATGGAGCGTCAATTCCGCACGGAGGAAGTTTCAGAAGATCAGTTTGCGTAGACAAATTATTTTATAACAAAGACGGAACAATGAAAAGAGTAGTTATGACGTCTGAAGGAATTACAGAATAATCAGGAAAAGATTGAGAAAAAACACAAACATTTTAACAATTATATTTTAAACACATGGTTTTCTCCTACATGAAAGTGAGTTTGAAAAAAATAACGATTAAATCATTTTATTTAATCACAACTCTCTTAATTACTATTCCTTCAATCGCACAGATGCAGGAATTTAAATTGCAAGAGATAGAACTAACTAGTGGTCCTTTCAAAAATGCTCAAAACGTTGATCTTAAATATTTATTAGACCTAAATCCAGATCGACTATTAGCACCTTATTTGATAGCTGCCGGCTTACCTACAAAAGCGGATAGATATGGCAACTGGGAAAACATAGGTCTTGATGGACATATAGGAGGTCATTATTTAGCGGCATTATCAATGATGTATGCTGCTACGGGAAATAAAGAAATTAAGGACCGTTTGGATTATATGATTTCTGAATTGGATCGTTGCCAGCAAAAGGACGGAACTGGTTATGTTGGAGGTATTCCTGAAGGAAAAGTCTTTTGGGATAGAATTCATAAAGGAGATATAGACGGTAGTGGTTTTGGTTTAAATAATACCTGGGTTCCAATCTATAATATTCATAAACTTTTTGCAGGCTTAATTGATGCCTACAATTATACGGGTAATGAAAAGGCAAAAGAAATTGTAATAAAATTAGGAGATTGGTTTATCGAATTGATCCGACCTCTTTCTGATGAGCAAATTCAAAGAATCTTAAAAACAGAACATGGTGGTATAAACGAATCTTTTGCTGATTTATATAGCATCACAAAAAACAAAAAATATCTTGAAACGGCTGAAAAGCTTTCGCAAAAAGCCATTCTGGATCCATTAATTAAAAAGGAAGACAAACTAACGGGTTTACATGCTAATACACAAATACCAAAAGTTATTGGTTTTGAGAAAATTGGAAAGCTATCGGATAATAAACAATGGTCCGATGCCGCGCAGTTTTTTTGGAAAAATGTAACCGAAAAAAGAACTGTCGCTTTTGGAGGAAATAGCGTTGCTGAACATTTCAATCCTATAAATGATTTTAGTGGCATGCTAAAATCAAATCAAGGCCCGGAAACTTGTAATTCCTACAATATGGAACGTTTAAGTAAAGCATTGTTTTTAGACAAAAATGATGTGAGTTACCTTGATTTTTATGAGCGTACACTTTACAATCACATTCTTTCAAGCCAAGAGCCTAATAGAGGTGGTTTTGTGTATTTTACTCCGATTAGACCAAATCATTATCGTGTATACTCGCAGCCAGAAACCAGCATGTGGTGTTGCGTTGGGACGGGACTTGAAAATCATTCTAAATATGGAGAATTAATTTATAGCCATTCAGAGCATGATATTTTTGTAAATCTTTTTATTCCATCCACTTTAAATTGGAAGGAAAAAGGAATAGAATTAGAGCAAACCACAAAATTTCCTTATGAAAACAATACTGAGATTGTTCTAAAACTTAAAAATCCTAAATCTTTTGTTTTGAATATTCGTTATCCAAAATGGGCAACGAATTTCGAAATTTTAGTCAACGGAAAATGGCAAAAAACAGATACCAAACCAGCCAACTATGTAAGTCTGGCAAGAAAATGGAAATCAGGAGATAAAATAACTATTGCATTCCAGACTTCAACTCATTTGGAAAAGTTGCCTGATGGCTCCAATTGGGCCGCATTTGTAAATGGTCCTATTGTATTAGCTGCTAAAACCTCTACTGAAAATTTAGATGGTTTGTTTGCCGATGATAGCCGAATGGGACATGTTGCTCAAGGAAAATATATTTCTTTAGACAAAGCTTATGCACTAGTAGGAGAAGAGGGAAGTTATGTTTCAAAACTTAAAGATTTAGGTAATATGCGCTTTAAGCTAGATTCATTAGAATTACAACCCTTCTTTGAAATACACGATGCCCGTTATCAGATGTATTTTCAAACCTATAAACCAGAAGATTACAAAGAAAAGCAAGCACTGTTAAGACAACAGGAAATTGAAGCTATGGCTATTGAAGCTAACACGGTCGATAAAATAAATTGTGGAGAACAACAGCCTGAAGTAGATCACCAGTATAAAGGAGAAAAAAGTGAATCGGGCTATGAGGAAGATGGTTTTTGGAGAAATACCAGCTCTTATATTTCCTATCAAATGGTAAATAAAAATCTAGAAGGCAAATTTATTGAAATTAGTTTTTTAGGAGACTTTAAAACGGATAACCTTGATGTTTTTATTAATGAAAAACCTGCTGCAATTGTGGTAAAAAAAGACAAAATAATTCAATTCAAATTAGACAATACTCAAATTATTGATTTAAAAATTAAGTCTAAAGACGGCAAAAAAACGTCTAAAATTTCTCAAATAAGAATTGTAAAATAAAAAATAATTATGGGAGTGTATACCAAAATAAAATCAATATTATCAATCCTATTTATTCTAACGGGATCCGCAACAATAGCACAAGACATTGTTGTTCATGATCCGGTTGTGATCAAACAAAAAGATACTTATTATTTATATTGTACCGGAAACGGAATTAGTGTCTTTAGTTCAAAAGATTTAAAAAAATGGGACAAACAGCCACAGGTTTTCAAAGATAAACCTGTTTGGGCAGATGGCGTTGCCGCCGATTTCAAAAATCATATTTGGGCACCAGATATTTCATTGCACAACAATGTTTATTATCTGTATTATTCGGTTTCGGCTTTCGCCAAAAATACTTCGGCAATTGGAGTAGCTACGAATACGACTTTAGATCCATCTGATAAAAATTACAAATGGGTCGATCAGGGAATTGTAATTCAATCACAGCCTAATCGTGACATGTGGAACGCTATTGATCCGAATTTGGTTTTTGATGAAAACAATACACCTTGGCTTTCATTTGGTTCTTTTTGGGAAGGCTTGAAAATGGTGAAATTAAATCCCGATTTAAAATCAATTGCACAGCCACAGGAATGGCATACGATTTCAAAAAGAAAAAGAACTTTTGAATTAGCTGATTCTGATCCGGGTGACGGCGCACTTGAAGCCCCATTTATTTTTAAGAAAAACGGATATTATTATCAATTTCTTTCTTGGGATTTGTGCTGTCGCGGAGAAAAAAGCACCTATAAAGTTGTGGTTGGAAGATCAAAAAACGTAACCGGACCTTATGTTGATAAAGACGGAAAATTATTAACCGAAGGCGGTGGAACCATCGTAGTTCAAGGCGATGAAAATTATTTTGGAGTAGGACATAACAGTGCTTATACGCTTGATGGCAAAGATTATATTTTCTATCATGCTTATGAAAAGAAAACGAATGGAACACCAAGATTAGTAGTAAAAGAAATGAAATGGGATGCTGATTTATGGCCTGTTTTGAAATAGAATATAAATTATAGAAAATAGAACAAAGAAGCAAGATTTTAGACTATTTAGATAAAAGATTAAAATAGATCTGCCTAATCAGCGAGAGAAAATTTAAACACACAACTATGTGTATTTTAAATAAATGAAATGCCTTTTTTAGACGATGCACAACTATGATTCTATGTGTTCAAATTAAAGCCACAATAGAAAACAAAATTAAAAACCCGTTTTATCCGCGTCATACGCGTGCCATAAAACACATTTAAATAAATAAAAAATGAAGTCCAATTTAATTACAAAAATTACCCTTTGCGGTTTAATGCTGAGTGGCGTTTATGCATCGGCACAAAAAAATAATCTTCAAGTTGATGTTGCAAAAACAGTAACAAAAATTCAGCCCACCATGTACGGAGTATTTTTTGAAGATATCAATTTTGCTGCTGATGGCGGATTGTATGCCGAAATGATCAAAAACAGATCTTTCGAATTCCAGTTTCCATTAATGGGATGGAATCAGCCAAAAAGCGATCGTCATAAATTAAACACCGAATCCGGAATTGCAAATGTGATTCAGTATTCCCAAAAAGGAACAAATCATAATTACTGCCGAATTACCATTAATGATGCCTCAGGTTATGAATTGATTAATGAAGGTTTCAGAGGAATGGGAATCAAGAAAGATTTGAAATACAATCTGACTTTAAAAGCTTCAAAAATTTCGGGGAATATCTCAAAAATTAAATTCCAATTTATTGATAAAAACAATAAAGTTTTAGGCGAAACTTCGGTCGTGCCAACATCAAATGATTGGTCAAATTATTCGGCTCAATTAACCTCTTCAGCAATAGAAGCAAAAGCAAAATTAAAAATCACTTTTGAAGGAAATGGCGTAATTGATTTGGACAATATTTCGTTGTTTCCAGAAGATACTTGGGCAGGAAGAAAAAACGGACTTCGTAAAGATTTAGTACAATTATTATACGATTTGAAACCTGGATTTTTACGTTTTCCGGGCGGTTGTATTGTGGAAGGAAGAACTTTGGCAGAGCGTTACCAATGGAAAAAATCGGTAGGAAATGTTGAAGATAGAGAAACAGCAGTAAACCGTTGGAATATGGAATTTTCACATCGTCCAGCTCCAGATTATTTCCAGAGTTTTGGTTTAGGTTTCTTTGAATATTTCCAGCTTTCAGAAGATATTGGCGCTTCACCGCTTCCAATTTTAAGCTGTGGAATGGCGTGCCAGTTCAACACAGGAGAATTAGTTCCGATGGATCAAATCGATCCTTATGTTCAGGATGCTTTAGACTTAATCGAATTTGCAAACGGCGATGCAACTACAGCTTGGGGAAAAGTAAGAGCCGATATGGGGCATCCAAAGCCTTTCAACTTAAAATTCATTGGAGTAGGAAATGAGCAATGGGGACCCGATTATATCGAGCGTTTCAAAGTATTTCAAAAAGCCATTAAAACAAAATATCCAAACATCACAATCGTATCTGGAACAGGCCCTTTTCCTGACGGAGATTTTTACGATTACGGCATGAAAGAGCTTAAAAACCTAAATGCTGAAATTGTAGACGAACATTATTATAAAGATCCAGCTTGGTTCAGAAAAAATGTAACGCGTTACGACAATTACGACCGTAAAGGGCCAAAGATTTTTGCTGGAGAATATGCAGCACAAAGTGTTGCGATTGCAAGTCCAGAAAACAAAAACAACTGGGAATGTGCCTTTTCTGAAGCGGCATTTATGACCGGAATGGAGCGTAATGCTGAGGTAGTTCAATTAACATCTTATGCGCCTTTATTAGCGCACGTTGAAGGCTGGCAATGGACACCAGATATGATTTGGTTCAATAATTTACAATCGTATGGAACGCCTAATTATTATGTTCAGAAATTATTCTCTAATAATAAAGGAACCGATTTAATTACTATTACAAAAGACGGAAAAGCGGTGACAGGCCAAAATGATTTGTTTGCATCGGCGGTGAAAGATGTAAATTCTAAAGAAGTGATTTTGAAAATTGTGAATGCAAATGCTGCTTCTCAAAATGTTTCAATTGATTTAAAAGGAGCAAAATTAGATTCAAAAGGAACGGCGATAGTTTTAAAAGGAGACGGAATAAATGATGAAAATTCTTTTGAATCTCCAACTAAAATTAGTCCAAAAGAAAGCGAATTTAAAGTAAGCGGAAGCAAAGTTCAGTACGATTTTCCAGCTTATTCAGTAACGGTTTTGAAAATTAAGATGAAATAATCGCAACAGAATAAATGTTAAACTAACATTTATTTCCTGTTTTAGTCATAATTGCTTGTTTTGATGCATTATTTGTAAAAATGCAAAGCTCAGTTTTTATTAAGTGTTTATTGTACACTTATAAATGAATTATAATTATATTTGTCATTATTAAAAATGAATTTCGAATGAAAAATTACGTTATAGGATTGGACTACGGAACAGATTCTGTTCGAGCGGTGCTTATCGATACTGAAAATGGGCAGGAATTAGCATCGAATGTTTCTCATTATAAAAGATGGAAAAACAAACAATATTGTGACGCGTCTATAAATCAATTTCGTCAGCATCCTTTGGATCATATCGAAGGATTAGAAATCACGATTCAAAATGTTATAAAAGAAAGTAAAGTTGATCCTTCATTAGTAAAAGGAATTTGTATTGACACAACGGGATCTTCTCCTGTGCCGGTTACAAAAGATGGAATTCCATTGGCATTGACAAAAGGTTTTGAAGAAAATCCGAATGCAATGATGGTTTTGTGGAAAGATCATACTGCGATTAATGAAGCAAACGAAATCAACGAACTGGCAGTAAGTTGGGGCGGAGAAGATGTTACAAAATATGTGGGTGGCATTTATTCTTCGGAATGGTTTTGGGCAAAAATCCTTCACATTGCAAGACAAGATGAAGCAGTTAGAAATGCAGCGCATACTTGGATGGAACACTGCGATTTAATGACGTATTTGTTAATCGAAGATAAAGATTTAAAAACCTTCAAAAGAAGCCGTTGCGCCGCAGGTCACAAAGCAATGTGGCACACAGACTGGAACGGATTGCCGCCAGTTGAATTCTTAGAAAAATTACATCCATATTTAGCGCAGCTTCGCGGTAATTTATATGATGAAACCTATACATCAGATTTAGTTGCTGGAAATTTAAGCAAAGAATGGGCAGAGCGTTTAGGACTTTCGACAGAAACAGTAATTGCTGTTGGAACTTTCGATGCGCATTCTGGAGCAGTTGGAGCTAAAATTGGAGAAAACACTTTAGTTCGTGTTATGGGAACGTCAACTTGTGACATTCTGGTTGGTTCGTATGATGAAGTGGGAACAAAAACAGTTCGTGGAATCTGCGGACAAGTTGATGGTTCAGTTATTCCGGGCTTTATTGGTCTTGAAGCAGGACAATCTGCTTTTGGAGATTTATTGGCTTGGTACAAAGAATTATTAATGTGGCCAACGGAACATTTATTAGGCGCTACATCACTTTTAAATGATGCTCAAAAAGAACAATTGAGAGAAGAATTCAGCGATAAATTAATTGTAGAATTGACAAAAGAAGCAGAGAAAATTCCAGTTTCTCAAAGTCTTCCAATTGCTTTGGACTGGATCAACGGGCGACGAACTCCAGATGCAAACCAAGAAGTAAAAAGTGCCATTTCAAATTTATCTTTAGGAACAAAAGCACCTCATATTTTCAAAGCTTTAGTAAATGCAATTTGTTTTGGGGCGAAGAAAATTGTAGATCGTTTTGAAGAAGAAGGAGTAAAAATCGACAGCGTTATCGGAATTGGTGGCGTTGCTAGAAAATCTCCTTTTATCATGCAGACATTGGCGAATGTTTTAAACAAGCCAATTAAAATTGCAGCTTCAGACCAAACTCCGGCTTTAGGAGCAGCAATTTATGCAGCCGTTGCAGCTGGAATTTATCCAAATGTAATCGAAGCAAGTCAGAAAATAGGAAGTGATTTTGATGGAGAATATTTCCCTCAATTAGATAAAGTGGCAGCTTATAACAAACTACTTATCGCTTACGAACAATTAAGTGTTTTTGCAGATCCAACAATTAAAATTCCTCAAAATGAGCTCTCTTTATAAAGATTTAAAACAAGAATGTTACGAAGCCAATATGCAGTTAAATGCATTGAATTTGGTTGTGTATACATTTGGAAATGTAAGTGCCGTGGACAGAAAAAATGGGGTTTTTGCCATTAAACCAAGTGGCGTTCCGTACGAAGATTTAAAACCAGAAGATATTGTCATTGTCGATTTTGATAATAACATTATTGAAGGAACGATGCGTCCGTCATCAGACACCAAAACGCATGCTTATTTATACAAAAACTGGCCAAATATTGGTGGCGTTGCGCATACACACGCTACTTATTCGGTTGCATGGGCACAGGCACAAAGAGATATTCCAATTTTTGGAACAACACACGCCGATCATTTAACGGCTGATATTCCATGCGCACCACCAATGGCAGATTCTCTTATCGAAGGAAACTACGAACACAATACCGGAATTCAGATTCTGGATTGTTTCAAAGAAAAGAATCTTTCTTACGAAGAGGTGGAAATGATTTTGATAGGAAACCACGGCCCATTCGCATGGGGAAAAAACGCTGCAAAAGCGGTTTACAACAGTAAAGTTCTAGAAGTTGTGGCTGAAATGGCCTACCTGACTTTACAAATAAATCCAAACGCACCAAGATTAAAAGATTCATTAATAAAGAAACATTACAACCGTAAACACGGAAAAGATTCGTATTACGGGCAATAATGATTTTAGATTAAAGAAAATAGAATAAAGAACAAAGAGAAAAGATTTTCGTTAATAGTGAATTTTTAGATAAAGAAAAACGATTTGACGATTAAACAAATAAACGATTAAACAAAATGATAGATATATCTCAAAAAGAAGTATGGTTTGTAGTGGGAAGCCAGGAATTATATGGTGAAGAAACACTAAGAAAAGTAGCAGAACATTCTCAGATAATTGCAAAAGGATTAGATGCTTCGTCTTCAATTCCAGTAAAAGTGGTTTACAAAGATGTGGTAAAATCGCCTTCGCAGATTTTAGATGTTTGTTTGGCAGCGAATTCAGAGAAAAACTGTATCGGAATTATTGCCTGGATGCATACTTTCTCTCCTGCAAAAATGTGGATTGGAGGTTTGAGTATTTTGAAAAAACCTTTATGTCATTTGCATACACAATACAATGCTGAAATTCCGTGGGGATCTATCGACATGGATTTCATGAACTTGAATCAATCGGCTCACGGAGATCGTGAATTCGGTTTCATTATGTCAAGAATGCGCAAAAAACGTAAAGTTGTTGTTGGGCATTGGGAAGACGAAAGAGTTCAGAAAAAATTAGGAATTTGGTCAAGAGTGGTTTTAGGTTGGGATGAACTTCAAAACCTAAAAGTAGCTCGCATTGGAGACAATATGCGTGAAGTTGCGGTTACAGAAGGCGATAAAGTAGAAGCTCAAATTCGTTTTGGAGTTTCAGTAAACGGATTCGATTCTTCAGATGTTACCAAACATATTGAGAAAGTTACAGACAAACAATTAGCTGATTTATTAGCAGTTTACGAACAATCATATACTTTAACTGATTCTTTAAAAGAAGGCGGCGCACAAAGAAGTTCGTTGGTTGAAGCAGCAAAAATTGAATTAGGGTTAAGAGCTTTTCTTGAAGAAGGGGGATTTGGTGCTTTCACAGATACATTCGAAAATCTTGGAGCTTGGAAACAATTACCAGGAATCGCAACACAAAGATTAATGGCCGATGGTTATGGTTTTGGTGGTGAAGGAGACTGGAAAACCGCTGCAATGGTTAGAGCTTTAAAAGTGATGAATATTGGTTTGGAAGGCGGAACTTCTTTCATGGAAGATTATACGTACCATTTCACACCACAAAAATCATACGTTTTAGGTTCTCACATGTTGGAAATCTGTCCATCAATTGCTGAAGGAAAACCTTCTTGTGAAGTGCATCCGTTAGGAATTGGAGGAAAAGAAGATCCAGCCCGTTTGGTGTTTAATTCACCAGCCGGAGATGCAATCAATGTTTCTTTAGTTGATATGGGAACTCGTTTCCGTTTAATCGTAAACGAAGTAGAAGCGGTTAAACCAATGGCAGAATTACCAAAATTACCAGTTGCACGTGTTCTTTGGGATTGTAAACCAAACTTGGATATCGCAGCAACAGCTTGGATTCTTGCTGGAGGAGCGCATCACACGGTTTACAGCCAGTCATTGACAACAGAATACATGGAAGATTTCGCAGACATCGCCGGAATCGAATTATTGGTAATTGATGAAAAAACTACTGTAAGAGAGTTTAAAGATAAAATTAACGCTAATGAAGCGTATTATCATTTGTTTCAACACGGACTTTAAATTAGTCAAAAGTCGAAAGTCATAAAGTCCGAAAGTTTTAGTTACTTTGAAGAAAAGACTTTATGACTTTTAACCTTAAGACTTTACTAACTAAAAAATAACCATTTATGAATGTATTAAAACGTTGTGTTTTCGGATTAAGCCTTTTGAGTTTGGCTGCAGTTTCAGTTCAATGTAAAAGCGATAAAAAAGCCGATACAGAAAAAGTTGCCACTGATGAAAAAGCTTTGGTTACAATCGATAAATCAGAATACGGAACAACTGCAAAAGGAGAGAAAGTCGATAGTTACAAACTGAAAAACCAAAATGGGATGGAAGTTGACATCATCACTTTTGGCGGCAGAATTACAGATTTGAAAGTACCAAATAAAGAAGGTGTTTCTGAAAATGTAGTAATCGGATTTACTTCTTTGGCACAATATGAAAAAGAAAATCCTTTCTTCGGAGCTTTGATCGGAAGATATGGAAACCGAATTGCAAAAGGTAAATTTTCATTAGATGGAAAAGAATATCAATTAGCAATTAACAACGCGCCAAATGCATTGCACGGCGGTCCGCAAGGATATTTTAATGTAGTTTGGAAAGCTGATGAGGTAAAATCTGGCGATACAGCAACCTTGAAATTATCTTATTTAAGTAAAGATTTAGAAGAAGGATATCCTGGAAATTTACAGGTTTTTGTTACTTATACATTGACAAATGATAATCAATTAGAAGTTTTATACGAAGCAACTACAGACAAGAAAACGGTTGTGAATTTGACGCAGCATTCTTATTTCAATTTATCTGGAGATTTTACAAAAACAATCTTAGATCACGAATTGACTTTAAATGCTGATAAATTAGTTCCAGTTGATGCGACTTTAATTCCGACAGGAAAATTAGATGATGTGGCCGGTACGCCTTTCGATTTCAGAACGCCAAAATTAATTGGAAAAGATATCAATGCTAAAAATGAGCAGTTAGAAAGAGGAAAAGGTTACGATCACTGCTGGGTATTGAACAATCCTGAAAAAGGAAAAACAATTGTTGCAAAAGTATACCACGCAGCAAGTGGAAGAGTTATGGAAATGACAACAGATGAACCTGGAATTCAGTTTTACTCAGGAAATTTCCTTGACGGAACTTTGCCAACACGCGACGGAAAGACATACGCACACAGAACAGGACTTTGTCTAGAAACAGAACATTATCCAGATTCTCCCAACCAGAAAAATTTCCCAACAACGGTTTTAAACCCGGGAGAAAAGTATAAAACGAAAACTACTTTTAAATTTTCGGTTCAAAAATAATCTTTAGAATTTGTTTAGTTAGTTCTAATTCTCTGAAAAACCTCGAAAGTATTAAGCTTTCGAGGTTTTTTGTTTCAATTGAGAAGTAAAGTTTTTTTAATCTCGCAGAGTCGCCAAGCTTATAAAAACTTTGCGACTCTGCGACTTTGCGAGATTAATTCATTAGCAGTTAATAAAATCTTAACTTAGCGTCAGCAAAAGCAAGCAAAATGAAACATTTATTCAAAGCAGAATTAAATTGGACTTCAAATAAAAATAAAGAAGTAACAGTTGCGAAAGTTTATAATAAAACCCATCAAATCAAAATTGAAGGAAAACCAATTTTAGAAGTTTCAGCAGCAAAAGCATTCAAAGGAGATCCGGAATTATATAATCCGGAAGATTTATTGTTAAGCAGTTTAGTTTCCTGCCACATGATGTCGTATTTATACGTCTGTTCTCAAAACGGAATAGAAGTGCTCGAATACTCAGACAACGCCGAAGCAACACTCGAAGTTGCTCCAGACGGAAGTGGAAAATTTACCGAAGTTATATTAAACCCGAAAGTAAAAATCTCAAATCCTGACCAAATAGAATTGGCTTTGGATTTACATTTTAAAGCAAATCAATTGTGTTTTATTGCCAATTCCTGCAATTTTTCGGTTTTGCATGAGGCGAGTTGTGGGGTTTGAACCATTTAAGTTGCAGAAGGTCATTTAATAAATCGTTATTAATCGCATAGTTATATTTCCTTAATATGACTTATATGGTTTTAAAAAAAATCATAAAAAAAAACCTCTTCCGTTAAGAAGAGGTTTTTAAGTACCCGGAGCCGGAGTCGAACCGGCACGGTTTCCCACAGGTGTTTGAGACCAGCGCGTCTACCAATTCCGCCATCCGGGCGTAGCAGACGAAAAAATAAATCATAAATAATCTATTTTAACGCAATAGAATGAAGTCATAAATGGCGTCATTCCTTTAACACGGTGCAAATGTAAAAAATAAAATTAAACATTCTAATAAAAATACTTAAATTTTTGCTTTCAGTGTTCAATAAATTTTATAAATTTGCACCTCGTTAAAACGACGCACACACAACTAACTACACCCGAGACATTTATGAATGTTTTGCTTTACCTAAAATGATAAAGCCGAATTATACTAAGCGTAGCGGAGCAAAAACAACAAATTATAATGTCGCACCTAGAACCAGAAGCTAAAATTTTTGCTTGTTCACAAAGTGTTTATCTTGCAGAAAAAATTGCAGAGCAGTACGGAATTCCGTTAGGAAAAGTAACGATGTCAACGTATAGTGATGGAGAATTTCAGCCATCTTACGAAGAATCAATAAGAGGTTTACGAGTATTTATCGTATGTTCAACTTTCCCATCGGCAGATAATTTGATGGAATTGTTATTAATGATTGATGCTGCAAAACGCGCATCAGCTAGACATATTACAGCTGTAATGCCTTATTTTGGTTGGGCAAGACAGGATAGAAAAGATAAGCCAAGAGTTCCAATTGGGGCAAAGTTAGTAGCAAACCTATTGACAGCTGCAGGAGCAACAAGAATCATGACAATGGATTTGCACGCAGACCAAATTCAGGGATTTTTTGAAAAACCTGTAGATCATTTATTTGCATCTACAATCTTTTTGCCTTACGTGCAAAGTTTAAATTTAGAAAATCTAACAATTGCATCTCCTGATATGGGAGGTTCAAAAAGAGCATATGCTTACTCTAAGTTTTTAGAATCAGATGTAGTAATCTGTTACAAACAAAGAAAAGCAGCCAATGTTATCGATACTATGGAACTAATTGGTGAAGTAAAAGGTCGTAACGTAATCTTAGTAGACGATATGATCGATACAGGAGGAACTTTAGCGAAAGCGGCAGACCTAATGATCGAAAAAGGAGCGCTAAGTGTAAGAGCAATTTGTACACACGCTATATTATCTGGCGGGGCGTATGAGAAAATTGAAAATTCAAAATTAACAGAATTGATCGTAACCGATTCTATTCCGTTAAAGAAACATTCAGACAAAATTAGAGTAGTGAGTTGTGCACCTCTTTTTGCAGAAGTTATGCACATGGTGCACCACAACAATTCAATTAGCGGAAAATTCATTATGTAATTTTCGCTATAGCAAAATAGAATATTTATTTAATAACTATATTTTTTTACAATGAAATCGATTACAATTAAAGGATCAGAAAGAGAAAGCGTGGGCAAAGTGTCAACTAAAGCCTTACGTAATGCTGGAGCGGTTCCTTGCGTGTTATACGGAGGAAATCAAGCAGTACACTTCTCAGCAGACGCTGCAGCGTTCAAAAACTTGGTTTACACTCCAAATGCACACACAGTTGTGATTGAGCTTGGAAAAGGAAAATCATTCAATGCAATTTTGCAAGACATTCAGGTTCACCCAGTTTCTGACAAAATTTTACACATTGACTTCTTCCAATTATTTGATGATAAAGAAATCACAATGGAAGTTCCTGTGAAAATCGTTGGTACATCTAAAGGTGTTCTTGCGGGAGGTGTTTTACGTTTAAACCAACGTAAATTAAAAGTTAAAGCTTTACCAGCAAATCTTCCTGATTTTGTTGAAGCGGACATTACTCCACTTGAAATGGGTAACAAATTATACGTTACTAAAGTTGGAAAACCAGAGTACAAAATTATGCACCCAGACAACACTGTTGTTTGTCAAGTAAGAATCTCTCGTGCTGCGATGAAAGCTGCTCAAGAAGCTGCAAAAGCTGCAAAAGCTCCTGCAAAAGGAAAGAAAAAATAATTTTTTTCAACTATACAAAAAGCCTCAATCTTTCGATTGGGGCTTTTTTTTTGAGGTTCTAAAATGCTGATACACTAAGGTTCTAAGTTTTTTTACCGCCTGAGGACTTCGACTTCGCTCACTCTGACAATTGTATCAGATAAAAAAAATGGTTCATATCAGTTTAGTCAGCTTCATCCGCGTGCTCTCTATTGCGACCTTTGCGATTAAATCACCAACAGATAATTATCTAATTTTCAAATTATCTAATTGCCACATTCTCTAATTAATCTTACTTTTGCAAACATGATAAAATGGATAACAAAACTGTTTTCATCAATACCAAAAGAAGAGAACGCAGAAGACATTATGAAAAAATACTTAATCGTAGGTTTAGGAAATATCGGAGCTGAATACGTAAACACCAGACATAATATCGGATTTAAAGTGCTTGATTTTTTAGCCAAAAAAGAAAGCCTTTCATTTGAAACAGTAAAATTAGGTGCACTTGCAGAATATAAATTTAAAGGAAGAACTTTTTTTCTTTTAAAGCCAAACACTTATATGAACTTGAGTGGAAAAGCAGTAAAATATTGGATGGACAAAGAAAATATTCCGTTAGAAAATATTCTTGTCATAACAGATGATTTGAATTTGTCATTCGGGACCATTCGAATCAAGCCAAAAGGCAGTGATGGAGGTCATAACGGACTCAAAAACATCAATCTTGTCCTAAATACACAAAACTACACTCGTTTCCGATTCGGAATTAGCGACCAATTCAAAAAAGGGCAGCAGGTTGATTATGTTTTAGGAGAATGGAATGATGAAGAAAATGCAAAATTGACAGAACGTCTTGAAACTTCAGCTGAAATTATTAAATCTTTTGGAACAGCCGGATTGGAAAATACGATGACAACTTTCAATGGAAAGTAAAGATTTTTAGGTGTTTAACATTTTAAAAATCAATTTATCGATTAATTTAATTGAATTATAACGAAATAGTATTTTCAATTCCAAAGTTAAATGTCTAAATTTGGGATAAATTATTATAAACCATAAAAATTAGAAATATCATGGCTTTTGAATTACCACAATTACCTTATGCATATGATGCATTAGAACCACATATTGATGCTCGTACAATGGAAATCCATCATACAAAGCATCACAATGCCTATACAACAAATCTAAACGCTGCAATTGCAGGAACAGATTTAGAAGGAAAAACAATCGAAAATATCTTAATTAACTTAGATAAATCGAACGCTGCAGTTCGTAATAATGGTGGAGGTTTTTACAACCACAATTTATTCTGGACAGTAATGTCTCCAAACGGTGGAGGATTGCCAACTGGTGATTTATTAGCTGCTATCGAAGCTTCTTTTGGAACTTTCGAAGAGTTTAAAGCAAAATTTGCGAAAGCTGGCGCAACTCAGTTTGGTTCAGGATGGGCTTGGTTAACGGTTCAAAAAGGAGGAAAATTAGAAGTTGTAGGTACTCCAAATCAAGATAATCCATTAATGCCAGAAGTTGCTGGTAACGGTGGAACTCCAATTTTAGGAATGGATGTTTGGGAGCATGCTTATTATTTAAACTACCAAAACAGAAGACCAGATTATATTGAAGCTTTCTTTAACGTAATTAACTGGACTGAAGTTGCAAGAAGATTTGCTTTAGACAAATAGTCTGAGAAATTAGAATAAAGAGTAAAGAAAAAAGACGGATGACTTGATAGTTGTCCGTCTTTTTTTTATAAAGTCTTTTCTCTTTATTCTATGTTCTTTTCTCTAAAAAAGGAAAAATAAAAAAGGCGGAATCTCTTCCGCCTTTTTTGCCCCAAATCTACCATAAACTTAACCTACTAATGTTATGGTTCGGTAAATGTATAACGAGTATATTTTAAAAAAAACTTTTTTAGACGAATGGCAAATATATCCGATGAAGTAAAGAGAAAAGAGCATAGAATAAAGAAGATAGAATAAAGAAAATAGAACAAAGAAAATAGAATAAAGAGAAAAGACGGATGGCTTGATGGCTGTACGTCTTTTTTTGTTTTATAATTTACGCCACAATCAGCAATCTTTATTCTATGCTCTATTTTCTTTTCTCTAAAAAAGGAAAAATAAAAAAGGCGGAATCTCTTCCGCCTTTTTTGCCCCAAATCTACCATAGACTTAACCTACTAATGTTATGGTTCAGTAAATGTATGGTGACTATATTTTAAAAAAAAACTTTTTAGATGAATGGTCGATATTCTCGACGAAATGATTCTAGTGGACTGTTTTTTAAATACTTATCTGAATAAAATAAAAAAGGTGGAATTGCTTCCACCCTTTTTGCCCCAAATCTACCATAAACTTAACCTACTAATGTTATGGTTTCCCAAAAGTATTGTAGCTTTTCATTTTTACCAAACAAACAGGATGAACGGCAAAAATAATCGATGAAATGCACAAATTAACTTTTTCTTAGCGTTTTCTTAGTATGCTCTAGCGTCTTTTCCTTCGTAAAAATTCATAAATGCACGATTTACAACTCGGTTTCCGCCTGGAGTTGGATAGTCTCCTGTAAAATACCAGTCACCTAAATTTTTAGGACATGCAATATGTAAATCTTCGACTTTTTGGAAAATGATTTTTACTTCAGCATTGATTTCTGGAGAACTTAACATTTCTGCAATTTTATCTGAAATCTCTTCTGGAGTAAATTGATCGTATATTGCTGTAACATAATTTACAACATCTTTATCGGCGAAGTTTTCCTGCGCTTTACATTTCGCATAAACTTCGTCAACAATATGATATAAGTTTCTTTCTTTTAATAAAGTCAGCGCAGCTCTAAAAGCTACAAGTCCTTCTAGTTTTGCCATGTCAATTCCATAACAATCTGGATAACGAATTTGTGGAGCAGAAGAAACAATTACAATACGTTTTGGATTCAAACGATCCATCATTTTAATGATGCTCATTTTTAATGTTGTACCACGAACAATACTGTCGTCGATAATAACCAAATTGTCCTCTGGTTTAATTACGCCATAAGTAACGTCGTAAACGTGAGCTACTAAATCATCACGGCTGCTGTCTTCAGTAATAAAGGTTCTGAGTTTAGCATCTTTGATAGCCACTTTTTCCGTACGAATTTTTACAGCTAAAAGCTCCTGAAGCGTCTCTGCAGTAAGTGTGTTTCTGTTTTCCAGAATATAATTATTTTTTCTCTGATTTAAGAAATCCTGAGCAGCTTCAACTAAACCATAAAATGAAGTTTCGGCTGTATTTGGAATATAAGAGAAAACAGTATTATCTGTGTCACTGTCAATTGCGTTAAGAACAGCAGGCAAAATTAATTTACCTAAATTTTTACGTTCCTGATAAATTTCAGCATCGCTTCCTCTTGAAAAATAAATTCTTTCAAACGAACATGCTTTTTTAATCGTTGGTTCCAGGATTTGTTTCATAGAAACATTTCCGTTTTTCTTTATGATCAAAGCATTTCCTGGGTCAATTTCCTGTACGCTTTCAAAAGGCACATTAAATACAGTTTGAATAACAGGCCTTTCAGAAGCTACTACAACAACTTCGTCATCTTGATAAAAGTATGCTGGACGAATTCCGGCTGGATCTCTAAAAACAAATGCGTCACCGTGACCTAATAATCCGGCCATTGCATAACCTCCATCTAAGTTTTTAGCAGAACGAGCTAATATTTTTGCAATATCCAAACGCTCAGCAATTACTGGAGAAGCTTCTCTTTTAGAATAACCTTCAGCTTTACAGTCTTGGTACAACTGCATTACTTCTTTATCTAAAAAGTGACCAATTTTTTCCATTACCGTAACAGTATCTGCCATTTCTTTTGGATGTTGTCCAAGTTCAACAAGATTTTCGAAAAGCTCTTTAACATTTGTCATATTAAAGTTTCCTGCTAAAATCAAGTTACGGTGCATCCAGTTGCTTTGACGCAAAAATGGGTGAACACTTTCGATGCTGTTTTTTCCGAAAGTCCCGTAACGAACGTGTCCTAAAAACAATTCGCCTACATATGGAATTTCTGATTTTATTTTATGAATATCATCAGCAATTTCAGGTTTTGCTTTTAATTCCTCGCTGATTCGCTCATTGATTTGTTTAAAAACATCTTGAATTGGTTGTGCATGATTCGAACGAACTCTGCTGATGTAGCGTTGTCCAGGATCAACATCCAATTTAATGCTTGCAAAACCAGCACCGTCTTGTCCTCGGTTGTGCTGTTTTTCCATCATTAAATACATTTTCTGGATTCCGTAAAAAGCAGTTCCGTATTTTTCTTTATAATATTCAAGCGGTTTAAGAAGTCTAACTAAGGCTATACCACATTCGTGTTTTAAAGCGTCGCTCATTTTTTTTGTTTTTTTGTGTGTTGTAAGTTGTGTGTATTAACGTAATAAAAAAGCCCCGTTTTACCGAGGCTCTTAGGCATTATATTTCTATGTCAAACTGAGTTAACGACTTAAATTGTTGTAATCGAATCGCCACCTCGGCTTTGCTTAATGTTTCCATCCTTTCAGTTCCAAATTTCTCTACGCAGAATGAAGCTAAATTTGAACCGTAAATAATTGCATTTTTCATGTTTCCAAAAGAAATGTTTTCGCTTTGTGCAATAAATCCAGAGAATCCACCTGCAAAAGTGTCTCCAGCTCCAGTTGGATCAAAAACATCTTCTAATGGTAAAGCTGGTGCAAAGAATACTTCTCTATTATGGAATAAAAGCGCTCCATGTTCTCCTTTTTTGATCACCACATATTTTGGTCCCATGTCTTGGATTTTAGCAGCAGCTTTTACTAATGAATATTCGCCAGAAAGTTGTCTTGCTTCTTCGTCGTTGATTGTAATAACATCGACACGTTTGATAACGTCTAATAATTCAGGAAGAGCGCAGTCCATCCAAAAGTTCATTGTGTCTAAAACAACTAATTTTGGTTTTTTCTCCATTTGATCTAAAACACTGCTTTGTACTAATGGATGTAAGTTTCCTAACATCACAACATCAGCATCTTTATAGTTTTGAGGAACTTTTGGCTGAAAATCTGCCAAAACGTTTAATTCAGTAACAAGAGTGTCTCTAGAATTTAGATCGTTGTGGTATAAACCGCTCCAGAAAAAGGTTTTTCCGCCTTTTACAATTTCGATACCAGAAATATCAATATTTTTTGAAGTCAATAAATCTAAATGTTCTTGAGGAAAATCATCACCAACTACAGAAACAATAGCTGATTGCAAGTTAAAAAATGACGCTGATAATCCGATGTAGGTTGCGGCACCACCTAAAATTTTATCTGTTTTTCCAAAAGGAGTTTCAATCGCGTCGAAAGCAACTGTTCCAACAATCAATAGTTTATTCATTTTATGAATTTCGAATTAGGGTGCAAAGATACTCTATAAGTTACAATATTGCAACGGTTTAGGTTCTCAAAATTTTCTTAAAAAAACGGCAACGATTTCGGGCTAAAATTCCTGTAAATGAGCTTTTTAAAAATGATATTTTTGAGAGCTTAAAATAAGGTTTCTGGATTTAAAATGCAACTTCTGTTTTCAAAAAAAAACAATTCGATATCTGGAATGAATTTCTAAGTAGAAGTGTTACAAGTGATACTTCTTATCAAAATAGTTCTTCAAAACCCCAACTTGTACTAAAATCATAAAAGGAACAATCAAAATAGAATACAATAAAGTTTTTGAAATATGAATTCCAGAAATGATTGCTGAAATTTTATCAGTATATGATTTTCCGATTTCTAAATTATTTTCCGCTCCAGCAAAAAACATATTATAAATAATCAAAAGGACCAAAGCAATTCCAATAAAAATCCATGTTGAAATCGAAATCAAAGGTTTGTAAGGTTTGATTTTTGCTTTTTCAGCAACAAGAATTTGCGACATTAAGTTTGAAGTAAAGTCGGCAGATGGCGATTGCAAAGTGTTTTCGGCCATCATTTTCTCAATAAGATTCTCTAAGTTTTTATCGCTCTCTTTCATAATACTCAACTATTTCGGGTTCTAACTGCTTTTTTAAAATGGTGGCTAATTTTTGTCGACTTCTAAATAATTTTACTTTGACATTATTAGCGTTTATGTTCATGATTTTTCCAATTTCTTCTAAACTTTGATCTTCAAAATAAAATAGCGTCAAAAGGAAATTATCGTCACTTGGCAACAAATTTAAACAATTTTGAATGGCCTGCTTTCGTTCTGTATCAACTAAAGCGCTCAAAGCATTGTCCATTGTTTTTACTAAATGAGACGAAAATTCATCGATTGAAATATTTAGGTCTTCTTTTTTGTTTTTCTTTAAACGGTCTAAACAATTATTATAAGAGATTTTATAAATCCATGTTGAAAATTTAGAATCGCCTTTAAATTTGCTCAAAGAATTATATACTTTAATAAAAGTATCTTGTGCGGCTTCTTCAGCTTCTTCTCTGTTTTTGACCATCTTGAGTGACAAAGTAAAGATCATATCTTTATAACGATCTACCAGCACGGCAAACGCATTTGTCTCGCCCTGCAGAATTTTATCGATATAATGTTGATCTGGAATTGTACTCATATTATATAGGACGACGGTTTATTATTGTAGGTTACAAGAATTTTGAAATAATTTTTAATTTTTTAAAATTCCATATTCCAATTTTTAATTTTGAAATTCTACATATATATAAAGGATTATACTTTGTCAAAGCTTTACCATAGTATTGTTATTTCGACTCGTATTTGTTGCTAAATACTTTTAATAAAATTCAAAATTAGTTCATAATCAGCAAGTTTTGGAATTTGGAATTTATTTTTTAAAAAATTTTACCGAAAGTTGTAACCTCAATTTAAAAGGCGTCGTCATATGGAGTATCAATCAATTATAAAAACATAAAAATTATGGGACCACAAGTTTTAGTACCACTTAGTCTTTTTGCGATGATCTTTGGGATTGTCTATCTTTTTTACTCGACAAGAAATAGAGAGCGTTTGGCTCTTATAGAAAAAGGTGCAGATGCCAGCATATTTTTAAAAGGTAAAACAAATGGAGTTCCAGCATGGAAAATCTTTATTTTAAATTCAGCTTTTCTTTTAATTGGAATAGGACTTGGCTTTTTTATTGCCTTACTGCTTTCAACGTACACAGATATGAATTCTGATGTCATTTATCCGGCGACAATTATTACAATGTCTGGAGTTGGATTGTTAGTTGGGTTTCATAGAGCAAAAGATTTAGACAAAGAATAAATTGTAAGTAGGAATTTAAGTTAGTACAAAAAACGCATCAAGTAATTGATGCGTTTTTTTATTCTTTAGAACCAATGGTTTCGTAATATTCATCAATGGAAAGCTTCGGTTGCATTGACGCCATAACCGCTAGTTGATCACAACGTTCGTTTTGCGGATGATTGTTGTGGCCTTTTATCCACTTGAAATCTACCTGGTGTTTTCGATATGAAACTAAAAAGCGTTTCCATAAATCTGGATTTTTTCTACCTGCAAATTTCTTTTTTTCCCAGCCTAAGACCCATTTTTTTTCAACAGAATCTACAACGTATTTAGAATCTGAAATAACTAAAACCTTCATATTTGGTTTTTTCAATTTCTCTAAACCTACAATTACCGCCAAAAGTTCCATTCTGTTATTAGTGGTCAAACGAAAGCCTTCGTAGAATTCTTTTTTATGCGGAGTTCCTACCAATTCCATCACAACGCCATATCCGCCATTTCCTGGATTTCCTTTTGCGGCGCCATCTGTATATATATGTACTTCGTGATTCATTTTTTAGATTTCTTAGATTTTTAGATTATTAGACTTCTTAGATTTTTCTTTTTGGACCTTTTAAATTTTAGCCATAAGACTTCTTAGATTCTTAAAATGTTTTAGATAAAAACTTATTAATCTAAGAAGTCTAAAATCTAATCGTTTAATATTCTATGAATAATCTCAGGAAAATGTTTTTGCTCCAATTCATGAATTTTTTCGGCCACTGTTTCCGGTGTATCTTCGTCTGTTAGTGCTACATTGGCTTGGAAGATAATGCCGCCTTCATCATAATTTTCATTTACATAATGAATAGAGATTCCGGTTTCTTTTTCCTTATTATTAACTATAGCTCTGTGTATGTGCATTCCGTACATTCCTTTGCCTCCATAATTAGGCAAAAGTGCTGGATGAATGTTGATTATTTTATTAGGATATTTCTCGATTATATTTTCAGGAAATTTCAATAAAAATCCGGCAAGAACGATCAGATCCGGGTCGATTTCTTGTATTTTTTGTAGTACATTTCGCTCTAAAAGTTCGTTTTTTGAGAAGATTTCGACGGGAATTTGATGATTTTTTGCTCTTTCGATGACTTTTGCCGAAGCATTATTTGTAAAAACAGAAACGACCTTTGCAATTTCAGTATTCGAAAAATATTTTATAATGTTCTCTGCGTTAGTTCCTGATCCTGAGGCAAAAACGATAATTTTTTTCATAATTCGCTGTGTTTTGAGAATGCAAAAAACGGAATAAAAAACGAAAATAAATAGCTTTAAAACGGCTTTCTTGAAATTAATTTTATAAATTAGTGTTACATTTATAAACTAAATCGTGGTTTTAAAATAAAGTTTTTTATTTTTGCCAACAAATTAAATTCTAAAATTAAAGATTATGTCAGACATTGCATCAAGAGTAAAAGCGATTATCGTAGACAAATTAGGTGTTGACGAAAACGAAGTTGTAACAGAAGCAAGCTTCACTAATGATTTAGGAGCTGACTCATTAGACACTGTTGAGCTTATTATGGAATTCGAAAAAGAATTTGATATTCAAATTCCAGACGATCAAGCAGAAAACATTGCTACTGTAGGTCAAGCTATTTCTTATATCGAGGAAGCTAAAAAATAATAATACCACACCCGATTTCTAGATTTATTTTTAGATATCGGGTGTTATTATTTTTTTAAAATTTAAATTTCGATTGATTTTCAATCAAAAAGATATATTTATATTGTAATGCCCATGGCTCTTAAGTAACATTACTGTTAAGAAAGCGTGGGTTTTATTTGTTTAAAGTACAAAATACATATTTATGGCATTAAGGCGAGTTGTTGTAACAGGATTAGGTGCACTTACCCCTATCGGGAATAATATCCAGGATTATTGGAATGCACTTGTGAATGGAGTAAGCGGAGCCGCTCCTATCACATATTATGATACAGAGAAGCATAAAACGAAATTTGCCTGCGAAGTAAAAAACTTCAATATTGAAGATTACATGGATCGCAAAGAATCTCGTAGATTAGATAAATTCGCACAATACGCAATTGCTGCCAGTGATGAAGCTATTAAAGATGCTGGAATTACTAATGATAATATAAACAAGCAAAGAGTTGGTGTTATCTGGGGAGCAGGTATTGGAGGTTTAGAAACTTTTCAAGAAGAAGTAATGTATTATGCGAAAGGCGATGGAACTCCAAAGTTCAATCCGTTTTTTATCCCAAAAATGATCGCTGATATTGCTCCGGCACATATTTCTATGCGTAATGGTTATATGGGGCCAAACTATACAACAGTTTCTGCATGTGCATCTTCTGCAAATGCATTAATTGATGCTTTCAATTACATTCGTTTAGGAATGTGTGATGTTATTGTATCAGGCGGATCTGAAGCAGCTGTTACCATTGCAGGTATGGGAGGTTTTAGTTCAATGCATGCTTTGTCTACAAGAAATGAAAGTCCAGAAACAGCTTCTAGACCTTTTGACGCAACTAGAGATGGTTTCGTTTTAGGAGAAGGAGCAGGAGCTTTGGTTCTTGAAGATTACGAACATGCAAAAGCAAGAGGAGCAAAAATTTACTGCGAAATTGGCGGTGGAGGAATGTCATCTGATGCTTACCATTTAACAGCACCACATCCAGAAGGAATTGGAGTTATTGCCGTAATGGAAAACACTTTGAGAGATGCCGGAATGAAACCTGAAGATGTTGATCATATCAATACTCATGGTACTTCTACACCACTTGGAGATGTTGCCGAATTAAAAGCAATTAGTGCAGTTTTTGGCAGCCATGCAAAAAACATCAATATCAATTCAACAAAATCAATGACAGGGCATTTACTTGGTGCAGCTGGAGCTATTGAGGCAATTGCTTCAATCTTGGCTATGCAGCACGGAATTGTTCCTCCAACTATTAATCATAGTGTTGTGGATGAAAAAATCGATCCATCATTAAATCTTACCTTGAACAAACCTCAAAAAAGAGAGGTGAATGTTGCCATGAGCAATACTTTTGGTTTTGGTGGACACAATGCTTGTGTATTGTTTAAAAAATTGGTTGACTAATTTTCGTATATGAATATTATCAAAAAAATATTTTCTAAATCCCGTTCTCTAGAAGACGGGATTTTTTTTGACACTATTCAGAAAATTCTTGGTTTTCCGCCAGTTAATGTAGAATTTTACAGAAAAGCCTTTACACACAGATCATCAAATAAGTTAGACGAAAATGGACAGCCAATCAATTATGAAAGGTTGGAATTTTTAGGCGATGCGATGTTAAGTGCCGTAATTGCTGCACATTTGTTTAATAAAGCACCAAACGGAGACGAAGGTTATTTGACTAAAATGCGATCAAAAATTGTAAGTCGCGAACATTTGAACGAATTGGGGAAAGATTTAAATCTGGTTCGCTTTGTGGAGAGCAAAGTGCCAATTCAACATTTTGGAGAAAACATACACGGCAATATTTTTGAATCTTTAGTTGGAGCAATTTATTTGGATAAAGGTTATTCTTTCTGCGAGCGTTTTATTCAAAAAAGAGTAATTACGCCTTATGTTGATATCGCCCGCCTTGAAGGAAAAGTTATTAGTTATAAAAGTTTGGTTATCGAATGGTGTCAGAAAGAAAAGAGAATCTTTCATTATGACATTTTTGAGGATAATGGTATTGACGGTCAGCGCTTATTTGGCGTTAAATTGAGCATAGACAATAAAGTAATCGCAAGAGCGCGAGCAACTTCAAAAAAGAAGGCAGAAGAAAAAGCATCGCAAAGAGCTTATTTTGCATTTCAGGAGAAAATAGACAAGAAATAGCTACAAAAATGCTGTAACTATCTTAAAGCTATAACGTTTTCGTTTATAAATTAACAAAAACAACCACGTCATAACTATTGATGCTCCGTTAGAAATAGTATATTTACAACTTGATTTTTCATGACATGGCTATTCATAGATTGGATTTAGACGAATTTGACGAAATTGATTATTATTTAATGGCAATTCATACTTCATTAGAAGATTATAGACTGGCCTATTTTATCAATAAGATCCTTCCGATAAACTTAAGTAAGAGCAAAAACGAGATACATGCTCAGACTAAAGAAGGAGAGGCAAATTTTTCTAGATTTTATTATTATGATTCCGAAAAAGCAGTTTCATGGAATTTAATTCAGAATAAAAATGAAATCATTTCAGTGAGTACAAATGATTTCCAGAATTTGTTTTCTAATGAAACAAGTGAGGTTTCAACAACAATTCATTTACTTCCTGAATTCAAAAAAGTAGATTTTTTCCTGAAAATAGAGAATAGCGAGGAAACTCTAAATTTTTCAGAAATTCAACAACAATTAAATACCATAGAGAGTGTTGCGGCTATTTATGCCGTCGATACAAATAAAATAAAATCAAAAAACAATCTAATTTTTTAAAAAAAATGTTAACAAACAAGAAAACCAAAATTGTTGCTACACTTGGTCCCGCATGTAGTACAAGAGAGATTATCAAGGATATGATCGAGGCAGGGGTTAATGTGTTTAGAATCAATTTTTCGCATGCAGATTACGAAGGAGTAAAAGAAAAAATCGATATCATTAGAGGTCTAAACGAAGAGTTTGGTTACACTACAGCAATTTTAGGAGATTTGCAAGGACCAAAACTTAGAGTTGGTGTAATGGAAGAAGGAACTGTTGTACATGATGGTGATGAAATTACTTTCACAACAGCAGAAGATATTATCGGAAATGCAAAAAAAGCATTTATGAAATATCAAAATTTCCCAAATGATGTAAATGTTGGAGAGCGTATTTTGCTTGACGATGGTAAACTTATTTTCGAAATTGTTTCTACAGACAAAAAAACAGAAGTTGTTGCAAAAGTTATTCAGGGCGGAGAATTAAAATCTAAAAAAGGGGTTAATCTTCCAAATACAAAAATCTCTTTGCCGGCTTTAACAGAAAAAGATATTGCAGATGCGATTTTCGCAATTGAGCAAAAAGTAGATTGGATCGCACTTTCATTTGTGAAAACTCCTCGCGATTTACAAGATTTACAAGAACTTATCGCTAAACATTCAGAAGTTAAAATTCCAATTATTGCTAAAATTGAAATGCCAGAAGCTCTTGAGAACATGGATAAAATTGTAGCATATTGTGATGGTTTAATGGTTGCTCGTGGGGATCTAGGTGTTGAGCTTCCTGCTCACGAAGTTCCATTGGTACAAAAAGATTTGATCCGCAGAGCAAAAACGGCTAGAATTCCTGTTATTGTTGCCACTCAAATGATGGAAACAATGATTACAAGTTTAACCCCAACAAGAGCAGAAGTAAATGACGTTGCTAACTCAGTAATGGATGGTGCAGATGCTGTAATGTTGTCGGGAGAAACTGCAACAGGAAATTATCCTGTACAAGTTATTCAAAGAATGACTCAAATTTGTGAAGCAGTTGAGGATTCACCGCTAATTCAAGTGCCACAAAATACACCACAAATTAAAACAAAACGTTTTGTTACTAAAACAGTTTGTCATCAAGCTGCTTTATTAGCTAATGAAATTAGTGCAAAAGCAATTTGTACATTAACAAACAGTGGGTATACTGCTTTCCAGATTTCAGCTTGGAGACCATCTTCTGCTCATATTTTAGTGTTTACTTCAAACAGAAGAATTTTGACACAATTGAATTTATTATGGGGAGTTAAATCATTCTTCTATGATAATGAAGAAAGTACAGATGATACTGTAACAGATGTAAATAAAATTGCAGTTGAAAAAGGATATGCAACTAAAGGTGATTATTTAATTAACCTTGCAGCAATGCCTATTAAAGATAAAGGAATGGTAAATACCATGAGAGTTTCTGAAATAGAATAGTTTTCTTTTTAAGATATACTAAAAGCCATTCGAGAGAATGGCTTTTTTTTTTGTCTTTTTTGAATACTTAATTCTAGTTGTAGAAGTGAAAGAAAAGTTTCTTCTTCAAGAGTAATAATTTACGATAATCCAAATCGCCTCTTTTGTTTAATAAATTTCATAAAACACTATAATAATTTGTTGTAAAGTTCCTTTTTTAACGTTTCATTTTATAAAATGAAACCATCTCATGGCTCAAAAATACTGCAATCAGGTTTTTTATTATTTAATTTTGAGTTACTTAAATAAAAGTTAAGAAAAATCTTGTTTTCATTTTCCAGCAATTAATTGAAAATAAAATTTGAACCAACGATTTTTTCAGAATGATTTTTATTTAAGATAAAGCCCTGACATTTTCGCTTTTAGAAACCCGTCTCTTTATAACGCTAATTATTAACAAATTTTATTACCATGAAACAATTTAAGTTTTACTGCAGATTTAATAATGCGATGATAATATTTGCATTAATATCTTGGAGCCTTTCACTTTCGGCCCAAAACAAAAAACCTAACATTCTGATCCTTTGGGGAGATGATATCGGAACCACTAATATTAGTGCTTATAGTGATGGACTTATGGGTTACACAACACCTAATATTGATCGCTTAGCTAATGAAGGATTACGTTTTCTTCATTATTACGGAGAACAGAGCTGTACTGCAGGACGTGCCGCTTTTTTAACAGGACAGCACGGTCTTAGAACCGGACTTACAAAAGTAGGTTATCCAGGAGCGCCAATGGGAATTAGTCAGTTAGATCCTTCTATTGGAGGAATTATGAAAAGCCTTGGTTATGCTACAGGTCAGTTTGGTAAAAATCACGTTGGAGATCGCAATGAAAATCTGCCAACAGTGAATGGTTTTGATGAATTCTTTGGAAATCTGTATCACTTAAATGCAGAAGAAGAACCAGAATTGCCAGATTATCCTAAAGATCCAGAATATTTGAAAAAATTTGGACCAAGAGGAGTTTTAAAATGTACTGCAACAAATGTTGATGATGCAACAACTGACCCACGTTTTGGAAGAGTTGGAAAACAAAAAATCGAAGATACAGGAGCGCTTACTAAAAAAAGAATGGAAACAATAGATGATGAGACTTCAGCGGCGGCAATTGATTATATCAAAAGACAAACTGCAGCTGGAAAACCATTTTTCTGCTGGTTTAATGCTACTCGTATGCACCTTCGAACACACGTTAGAGCAGAACACAGGGGCAGATATACACATGGGGACAGTGAATATATTGACGGTATGATTGAACATGACGAAACTATTGGAAGTATTTTAAAAGCATTAGATGATCTAGGAATTGCTGACAACACTATTGTGGTTTATTCGACAGATAATGGTCCTCATATGAACACATGGCCTGATGCGGCAATGACACCATTCCGTTCAGAAAAAAACACGAACTGGGAAGGAGCTTTCCGTGTGCCTTGTATTGTGCGATGGCCAGGTGTTATTAAACCAGGAACCCTTACTAACGAATTAATGAGCCATAACGACTGGATGCCAACTCTGGCTTCAATTGCCGGTGAACCAGATTTAGTTAATAAACTTTTAAAGGGCTATTCTGCGAACGGAAAATCATACAAAGTACATTTAGATGGTTTTGATCAAAGTAATTTTTTAAGAGGCAAAACGCAAAAAAGTGCCAGAGATAAATTCTTCTATACAGATGATGATGGTCTTTTGGTTGGTCTAAGAGAAGGAGATTATAAATATGTTTTTGCAGAACAGCGTATGCAGGGAACATTGGGAGTTTGGGGTGAGCCTTTTACTAAATTGCGTTTGCAGAAAATATTCAATCTATATCAAGACCCATTTGAGAGAGCCGATATAACCTCAAATACGTACTGGGATTGGGTAATGAATCATGTTCAGATGGTGTATGGTGCTATATATGATGTTGGTGTATTTGCCCAAACATTTAAAGATTATCCACCAAGATCAATACCGCCAAGTTTCTCTGCTTATACTATTATGGAAGAAGCAATGAAAGATATCAAGGCGCAAAAGTATATTGAGCAAAACGTTCTTCCTAAGTTAAAAGAAGAAGTACAAGACACTTCAAAAAAGAAAAAATAAGGTTACAGGAAAATTAAAGGAAACAGGGCTTTTACGTCCTGTTTCTTTTCACTTAAAATGATTTGTTATGTATAAGAAAATAACATTGATTGTGATGTTTTTCTTTCTATTTGTTTCATGCAAAAAATCAGAAAAAAACACAGCTGTCAGTTCAAAAGATAGTACAACAACTGTTGCGACAAGTAGCGATCCGTTGCCAAGCTGGAATGACGGAGCATTAAAAAAAGACATTATTGCTTATATTGAAAAAGTAACCAAAGAAGGAAGTCCAGATTTTATTCCGATAGAAAACAGAATAGCAACATTTGATAATGACGGAACACTTTGGGCTGAAAAACCTTATGTTCAAGAGCTTTTTGCTTTTTACAGAGTTAAGAAAATCGTAGAAGCGAATCCGGATTTAGCTCAAAAACAGCCTTTTAAAGCCGTTATAGAAAAAGATAAAAGTTATTTTGAAAAAGGCGGAGAAAAAGCGCTAATTGAATTAGTCGCCGCAACTCATACGGGAATGACTGAAGATGAATTTGAAGCATCGACAAAAGAGTTTTTTGGAGGAGCGAAATATCCAGGTAAAAATGTTCCAATAAAACAAATTAGATATCAGCCACAATTAGAGTTATTGAATTACCTCCGCGCAAACGGATTCAAAACTTTCATTGTAACTGGTGGAACAGTTGAAGTTGTTAGAGCAATATCGCAGGATTTTTATGGGATTCCAAAAGATCAAGTTGTTGGAACTTCTTTCAAATATAAATTTGATGATGCTAAAAATGCAGTTTTACGAGAGCCAGCTTTAGATCATTTTAATGATAAAGAAGGAAAACCTGTCGGTATACAATTGCACATTGGTCAACGACCAGTTTTTGCCTGCGGAAACGAAGGCGGAGCTGGAGATCTTGCTATGTTAAGATATTCTTCGGGAAGTAAATATCCTTCTTTTCAATTAATTGTAAACCATAACGATTCAATTAGAGAATACAATTATCAAGAGAAAGATAATTTGTCTTTAAACACTGCTGCAAAATACAAATATCATGTTGTAAGCATTAAAGATGACTGGAAAAAGGTTTTCCCTGACAAATGATCTGATTCTAGTTAAAGTTAGAAATGAAATGGCTCTTGCCGATTGAAGGCCACTTTATTGTGATGGTAAAAATTTAAATAAATATTCATGAAACAAATTAAGCTTCTTATCAGCCATAAATTATTTTTTAGTGTTTTCTTTTTTGCAATTTCGATAGGATCTTTTGCACAGGAAACTGAACCAAAAGCGGGATCAAGCGCACAGGAACTTGCCGATAAAATGGCAAATCCGGTTGCGAGTTTAATTAGCGTTCCGTTGCAAAATAATCTTACTTATGGGATTGGTCTTTATAATGGATCAAAATATCAGATCAATATACAACCCGTTGTTCCTTTTAAATTAAGCGAAAACTTAAATTTAATTACACGTTATATTCTTCCGGTGGTAGATCAGCAGGATGTTACTGGAGAAAATACACATGAGTTTGGTTTAAGCGACGCAACAGTAACTGCTTTTTTTGCTCCTAAAACGAAAGGAATTATCTTAGGAGTTGGGCCTGCTTTTTTAGTACCCACCGCGACAGAAAAATTGTTAGGAACAGAAAAATTCGGAATTGGACCAAGCCTTTTGGTAATGCACCAGGGAAAAGGACTTTCTATAGGTTTTTTGGCCAATCAAATTTGGTCTGTAGCAGGAAATGCTGACAGAGCCGATTTTAATCAGTTTTACACACAATTATTTCTGACACATAGTTATAAAAGCGGTGCAAGTTTAGGTATTACTTCAGAAATTACGCAAAACTGGCAGGGCAATACTACCCTCATAACAGTTAGCCCAAATGTTGGCGCGATTACAAAATTAGGCGGTCAGACCATGCAATTTGCGGTTATGCCATTAATACCAATTGTAGGTCATTCAAACATACGACCAGATTGGGGGTTAAGAGCAGTTGTAGCCTTTATATTTCCTGATAAATAATATTTCTAAGTTTCTTTTAACAGGCTGAAACTTCAAAAGAAAAAATTAGAATTGAGTTTAGATAAATCATTCTCATGACTGAAAAAGTATCAGATAGCGCCGAAAGTTTTTTTGATCGATTTGCATCGAAAGCAGAACGCTATGATAATGGTGCGGCAGTCAGGAAAAATGTGCCTCGTTCTTCTCATCAGGAATGGACACCCCCTGAAGATCGTGAAGATCCTGTTGAGATTTTGATAAAAACAAGTATCGGAAGGCTTGAACGTTTATTGCCTATTCGATATCGAAGAATGATCGAATCGCCTTTTGCTTTTTATCGAGGTGCTGCCGCTATTATGGCTGCAGATTTAGCAAATACACCAAACACAGGAATAAAACTACAGCTTTGCGGTGATTGTCATTTAATGAATTTTGGCGGTTTTGCAACTCCTGAACGAAAATTGGTCTTTGATATTAATGATTTTGATGAAACGTTTCCTGGCCCATGGGAATGGGATGTAAAAAGATTGGCGGCAAGTTTTGCCATAGCAGGAAAATGGCGAAAATTTTCGGCTAAAGACTGTAAAGCATTTGCATGGCATGTTGCGGACAGTTACAAACGACATATGCTGGATTATAGTAAGTTATCGGCACTTCAAATTTGGTATGCCGATATTGATTTGGCTGAACTTATTGATCTTGGAAAAGATGAAGAATTAAAAGAATTTCAGCAGAAGCGAATAAAAAAAGCCACCGAATATATTGCTCATGAAAAAGAGTTTGCAAAAATGACCTATTTAGATGGAGCTCGAGCCAGAATAAAAGACGATCCCCCATTAATTTATCATGCTTCGGGTGATGAAGAAAGTTATACATTAACAGAGGCTAAGCGGGCTCATAAACGATACATAGAATCATTGCCAGACGACAAACAAGTTTTGTTAAGCAGATATACGATGCATGATTTTGCTATAAAAGTAGTAGGTGTAGGGAGCGTTGGAACGCGTTGCGGTATCAGTTTATTAATGTCGGCTACTGGAGAACCTATTTTTTTGCAGTTTAAAGAAGCAAGAAAAAGCGTATTAGAATCGAATGTCAAAAATAAGGGGAAATATTCGCATCAGGGAGAACGAATTGTGATGGGACAAAAATTAATGCAGTCAGCGCCAGATATGTTTTTAGGATGGACAAATGATGATAAAGGAAAATATTTTTATGTCCGTCAGCTTCGCGATGCCAAGATAAAGCCGGTTATAGAAATAATGAAGGCCGAAAATCTGATCGATTACGCCAAAGCTTGTGGATGGGCACTCGCAAGAGCACACGCACGATCTGGTGACCCATCTCTTTTGTCTGGATATATCGGAAACAATAATGAATTTGCTAATGCCATTTCTAAATTTTCAATGTTATATGCACATCAAAATGAATTGGATTATAATAAAATGGTCGAAGCCATAAAAGAAGGAAGATTGCCTATTTCGGCAGAAATGTAATTCGCGCGCATTAAGTTACTTAGATTGGATAAAAAGATTTGTGAGAATTAAAACTTATATTTTGGATGAAATCATCAAACATAATAAGTAAGATTTTTTGCAATAAACTATGTTAATTAAAGAAAATGATATATCTTTAGGCTATGTTAAGATGTTGTTTAATAGTTGTTTGTGTTAATTTAACAGCTATTTTACATTGTATTAATGCCCCAAAGATTTTTAATGATTTTAATAAAGCATTCGAGTTAAACTAATTTAATTATTAATTTAAATATTACAACAATGAATATTAAAAGAACAAATCTTCGTATAATTCCGTTAGTTTTATTGGGATTGTTTTACAGCTGTTCACCTACAGTAAAAGTCACTACAGATTACGATCACTCTGCTAATTTCAGCCAATACAAAACTTTTACAGTTTATGATTTAAAAGCTCAGGAAGGCCAGGTAAATCAGCTTAATGCAGATCGTGTTGCAAAAGCAATTCGTGCCGAAATGACCGCTAAAGGATTTGTAGAATCATCGAATGATCCTGATTTAAAAGTAAACGCAGTTTCTATTTTAAAAAATAAAACCCAAGTAACAGCTGACACTAATTTCTATGGCTATGGCGGTATGTATCGTCCATACGGATATTGGGGCGGTGGCGCTATGATGGGAGGCGGTACAACAACATTTAATTCCTATGATTATGTTGATGGTTCGCTTGTTATTGATATTGTTTCTTCAAAAACACAAAAATTGCTTTGGCAAGGAATCGGTAATGCACAAATCGATAGTAAACCAGATAATCCGGAAGAATTTATTGCAGGTGCAATTAAAAAAATACTAGAAGGCTTTCCCCCAGGTCTCGCTAAAAAATAAGCTTTTAAAATTATTTTATAAAGACATTTATACTTATCTGGTAACAGATAAGTGTAGTCTTTATGAGTTATGGTACACAACTTTCTTTTAAAATTTATTTTTTAAGAAAGAGCAATTATTAATTATAAAAAACTAATATATGCTGGATATAGTACTTTCTCTTTTCTTTTTTATGGCTACAATGGTTGGCTTTGCGACATCATTTATGGTGCTGTTTTCTAAAAGAAATTACTCAAAGAGTTTCTTTTTAGGACTGTTTTTATTTAGCCTTGCTGTAGTTAGTGTATATAATTTTTACTTGTCGGCAAATGTTCTTAATTTTTTTCCTGATCTGTTTATGATCACGAAATCTTTTATGTTTTTAGTGGCGCCATGTGCTTTTTTGTATGTCCGAAATCTACTGTTTACAGATCGTATATTTCATAAATATGACTGGCTTCATTTCTTGCCTTTTCTGATTTATTTTAGTTTGACATTTTGTGTTTGGATTGGTAATTTGGTAAATTTCCCATTGGCACAAAAAATTTCCCCTAAAATTCAAAGTCCGTTTTCGATGTTGAGTTTGTCTATTTGGCTGCTTTATGCATTTTGCCAGACTATGATGGTTTTGAATTATGATTTAGAAAAATTTAAAAAAAATTATTTCCACAGAATAAAAGTTTTAAACTGGATACGGGTTTATAATTTGGTGATTTTGTTTTTGTTTTCGGCACTTTTTGTGCATTATTTTTTGGTCAGTAGTGTTTACACAGTCGATTTGTCTTGTTATATACTGATTTCATTTGTGCTTGTTTTTACAGTGAGTTGGCTTTATTTTAAGCCGCAAATATTCTATGATACAAATACAAATGAAGTCAATGATGATTTTCAAATCGTTGAAGAAAAACGACTCGTGATAAAAGAAAGCGAATCAAAAAACACATTACCTGTTGTTAAAGATCTTACAGTCGAAAAAAAACAGCAGTATTTGATCCAATTGGAAGAAATTTTTGCTTCAAGAGAACTTTTTCTGAAAAAAGATTTAGTGATAAGAGATATTGCCGATGAAACCGGAATATCGGTGCATCATCTTTCCAATTTAATTAATTCTGAATTTAATCTGCATTTTCAAGATTATGTAAACTTGAAAAGAATAGAATATTTTAAAGAAAAAATTAATGATCCAGAATGGAAAGACCTTTCTCTGGAGGGAATGGCTTGGGGATCTGGTTTTAAATCAAGAACAACCTGTTTTAGAGCTTTTCTTAAGCACACCGGGAAATCGCCTTCAGAATATTTTAAAGTTCTCAGAATGAGTCCAGAAAAGCGCATACATATTGTCTAAAATGATACTCAAGCTGATAGCAAGTCGTTTAAAAACAGGATTATCAAGTCTCATTAATTTTAAATGGATGAACAATGAAAACGGAATTAAATCGACATAAGCAAATCAAAAAATCAGTTGTTTTATCTTTAGTAATATTGATGTATTTGTCAGGTTATGCACAGCTTAAAGGAGGTCATATTCTTGGATCTTCCGGACTGCAGTCGGGAACTCAGGCTCCAGAAAATATGCTCACAGTTTATGTGCCGGGGTATTTTTATGAAGCAGGTTCTTTAAGAAATTCCGATGGAGACAAATCCATAGCAAATCCAGATATTAATATGTTTTTAACTGGTATAGGCGCAAATTATGTGACTGATTTTAAAATTCTTGGCGCAAATTATGGCGCAACTCTTTTAGTTGCTTTTGCATCAAATGCGATTCAGGGAAGTTATGTAGATTCAAAAAGTTGTTTTGCTTTTACTGATATGCTAGTACAACCCATTCAATTAGGCTGGCATCATAAAAAAGCTGATTTTGTTTTTAGCTATCAATTGTATCTTCCTACAGGGGAATATGAGTTGGGAGGAAGTAACAATAGCGGATTAGGAATGTTCATGAATGAATTTTCGGGAGGAACGACTTTGTTTTTTAATGACAAAAAAACAACTCATTTCTCGATTTTGGCAGCTTACGAAATCAACGGCAAAAAGAAAGATACCAATATAAAAACAGGTGATATTTTAAGTATCGAAGGAGGTTTGGGCAAAACTTTTTATATGATGAACGCTGAGAAAACTGCTCCAACTGGAATTTTGAACGCAGGATTAATCTATTATCTACAATATAAAGTATCTAATGATGAAATACCGGTTGGGACGTTGCTTCTGGAACCACATAAAGACAGAGTTGGAGCTTTAGGTGCGGAAGTGAATTATTTTCATATTGGGTGCAAAACTACAGCTGGACTGCGCTGGGTTTCTGAAATTGGAGCTGTAAACAGATTTCAAGGAAATACATTTTTTTTAACACTGGCACATGTATTCAGTTTTCAAAAAGAACAACCTAAATAATCAATTTCCTATTTACAGGAAGAAACATATTTTGCAATGAAAAAAAAATGCCTTTTTGATCGAAAAAGTATTTGGAAGACCAGATTAATTATTGTCTTGTTTCTCTTGTCTTACACAGGAATGACTTCACAAACAACAGCAACATCGGAACCTAAAAATATGCGTTATAGAGATTCTCTTGATGGAGCTATCGATTTAAGTAATTTTTTAATTTATGCAAATGGTTTTCTGGTAGTTCCAGCCATTATATCTGAACCGGCTTTAGGAGGATTTGGAGGTGCTTTGGCTCCAGTTTTTCTTAAAAAACGAAATCCTGTGATCGATGAAGATGGAAAAAAACGGTTTATAAATCCGGATATAACCGGAGGATTTGGAATGTATACAGCAAATAACAGCTGGATGGTAGGAGCGTTTCGTTCTGCAACTTTAGTAAAACCAAAAATACTATATCGTGTTGGAGCAGCGTACGGAGATATAAATCTGTCTTTTTATGCCAATAATCTTCCTGGAGATGATCAGGAATTTAAATTGAATTTTAGATCTTCGGTTTTTTATACACAATGGCTAAAACAATTTAACAATGAAAAATGGAGTGCCGGACCACAATATTTGTTTTTAAATTCAAAAATAAATCTGCCCGACTTTAATCTACCGCCTCCGTTTGTTAAACCAGGTGATATTAAAAGTACAGTAAGTCAGTTAGGGGCAGCGCTTCAATTTGACGGGCGTGACAATATATTTACACCAGATAAAGGAATACGAATTCAGTCAGATTTTTTCTGGTCAGATAAAGGACTAGGAAGTGATTATAATTTCTGGCGTATTAATTTGTCTGCAATAGGTTATTATCCAATAACGGATAAATTAATTGGCGGACTAAGGATTGAAGGGGAGCAGGCGTTGGGAAGTCCGCCTTTTTATCTTAAACCGGGAATCAATTTAAGAGGAATTCCGGCGGCCAGATATATGGGAAACACCAGTATTGTAAACGAACTTGAGTTTCGTTGGGATTTGTATCGAAGATGGAGTTTGATGGGATTTGGTGGTCTTGCAAGTGCATTTGATGATTGGGATAAAGCATTTCAGAAGCCTGTCGTTTATAGTTACGGAACAGGTTTTAGATATTTAATCGCCCGAAAATTTAAACTTCGAATGGGAATTGATGTTGCAAAAGGTAATGAAGATTGGGCGTATTACATTGTTTTTGGAAGTAATTGGATGAGGTAGTTTTTTTAGTGAAAAGTGATTAGTAATTAGTAAGAAGTGAATAGCGAAACGTGAATATTGAAAAATAAAAAAACACCCGACAATTTTTGTCGGGTGTTTTTTTATAATTGCGAGTAATTTTTTTTTATTTTTTCCAATAAGGCTTAATGATTTTGTTTTCTTTTCGGCTTAAAGCTAATAGTACAAATGCTCCTACTGCGCAAAATAAAATAGCCTGAATAGATCCTTCGGGACCAAATTCTCCCCCGGTAATGAATTCTGGACCCTGTATTTTAGCATTTAATAAACTATTTGTTTTTTCGTTTCCAGATGTTATCGCACCATAAATTCCCGATTGTGTAAAATTCCAAGCAAAATGCAATGCTATCGGAAACCATAAATTACGGCTGTAAATGAAAGCAGCTCCAAGCATAAAACCTGCCATAGTTATGCATATTGCCGAAATCAAAGTGCCATGAGGATTTGCTAAATGAAAAATACCAAACAGTACTGAAGATAAAGTAAGAGAAATATAACTTCCCAGTTTTTCTTCTACAATTCTAAAGATAATTCCACGGACTAATATTTCTTCAATAATAGCAACCGTAAACATAATAGTAAAAGGAATCAGAATGAATGAAATTGGGTTAATGTTCACAACACTGTAGCTTCCGTTTAGGTAGATTACTAAAATAGTAAGAGATTGTAAGGTAAAACCAATGAGAGTGCCAAGAATAAGATTTTTTGCGAGTCCTTTTGTAGAAAATTCTTCGATTGTTCTTTTGTCGTATTTTTTAAAGAAAAGAATGTAACTAAAAATGCATAAAGCAGAAACAAAAAGTCCTTTTAAAAGGTTTCGGTAATCTTTTTCAAGAGGTGTTAAGGTCAGTAATTTTACAGCAATTTGTTGACTAATAATAACGACTGCCATAAAAGTGAGTAAAGCAAGAATGATTTTTGTTATTGGGGAATTAAACGTTTTTTGTTTTAAAGTAAGCGTTTCCATTTGATTGTATTTAATGATTTATGATGAGACAAAAGTATCTCGAATCAAAACCAAAAAATAGAATGAAATTTGCCTCTTTATAACTTTTGAAATTGTTTAGGCAGAAATCCGGTTTGTGTTTTAAAAGTCCTGATAAAATGGCTTTGATCAGCAAATCCGCATTCTAAAGCGATTTCAGTCAAATTGATTTCATTAGATTGTATCAGCGAAAGCGAACGATTGATTTTAATACGACGCATATATTCGCCCAAAGTGCATCCAAAATATTTAGGAAAATGTTTTGAAATGGTAATAGGGTTGAGGTTTAAAACCAATGCCAAATCCTTCAGATTTGGATTTTCGTTCCAGCAGTCGTTTAATAGTTCATTTAAACTTTTTACCCAAAACGGACTTTTTTCAAATCGATCCAAATGAGTGTTAGCAACGGTTAATTGAGAAAATAGCATCTTAATTGTATCAGCAGAAAAAGCATCGGCAGTAAGCGTTTCCTTAAAAATCTTTAAAATTAAAAACTTGGTAAAAGCTTCATTTTGAATTGATTTTTCAATAACAGCTTCTGAAATTTGAAGTTCTTTGAGTAGATTTTCTTCAATTTCGATATTGATGTTTCGGGAAGGAAAAAGTGTATTCTGATTTAAATGCAATTCGTCGCTGTGATAAAATAACAACGATCCTGGTCCAACAGTTTCACTGAAATTTTTCCTTTTCTCCGTCGTGCCTCCTTTTAAAAAAAGCGTTATATGAGCATTATTGTGCGAATGCCAGCCTTCGTAAACTTTATTTTGATACTCCGTTTCAACAACTGCAATTCCCTCTGGAGTATTGAAGATGTTTTTGGTATTACCTAAATAAGTTTCTTTTTCCAGTTCGTACATGTCCGGTTTTGATGTGGCATTTTCAAGAACTAAAGTACTATTAATTTCCAAATAATAGCGGGTATTTTGAAAGTACTATTTTAAGAAAAATTTTCTAATTTTCTAATTGCCAAATTTTCTAATTAAAAAATTCAGATTGTATAATTTGTAAGATTTAAACGTATAATAAAAACATTGTATAAACATTAACTGTTAAATAATAGTTTTTTTACCGATTATTTAATTGTTTTGTAACAAAAATATAATGCGGGCTACTAATTAGTCAACTATTAAAATCTTTTGATTATGTATAAAAATACAATGAAATCAGTTTTTGCTGCATCTGCATTTTTAGTTGCTGTAGGCGGCTGTTTTGCACAAGACGTTTTGGTAAACTCATTAAAGTTGAATGCAAGTGATAAAAGTAAAGAGAACTTTAAATTCACTGAAGTAGTTAACTTAGGGACAACATCAATAAAATCTCAGGGATCTTCAGGAACTTGCTGGAGTTATGCTTCAAACTCATTTTTAGAATCAGAAATGATTCGTTTAGGAAAACAACCAGTAGAACTGTCTCAGGTTTTTTCGGCAAGAAATGTATATGTTGACAAAGGCGTAAATTATGTCCGTATGCATGGTGCAACTACATTAGGTGACGGAGGTTCGCTGCATGATGTAATCAATATGTATAAAAAATACGGAACTGTTCCAAGAGAAGTTTACACAGGATTAAACTACGGAACAGACAAAAATAAATTTGCTGAAATGGCAGCACTTATCGAAGGTGTTCTTGCAGCTGTAGTTAAAAACCCAAATGGAGAATTGACTCCAAACTGGCAAAAAGCATACGCAGCGGTTATTGATTCTTATTTGGGAAAAGTACCGGATAATTTCACTTACAAAGGGAAAAGCTACACGCCACAGTCTTTTGCTAAAGAAGTTGTAGGAATCAATCCAGACGAATATGTTGAAATGTCTTCGTTTACAACTTCTCCATATTACCAAAAAACAACTTTAATGGTACCAGACAACTGGTCGTTAGATCAGGTTTACAATGTAAAAGTTAATGATATGACGGATGTTATTGACAATGCATTGAAAAAAGGATATACAGTAGCTTGGGCAACTGACGTAAGCGAAAAAAGCTTTAGCTGGAAAAATGGTGTGGCGTATGTTCCAACAAAGAAATTTGACGACATGACAGCTGAAGAAAAAGCAGACATGTTCAACGGACCAAAAGCAGAACCAGAAATTACACCAGAAATGCGTCAGGCTGCGTTTGATAATTACACAACAACAGACGACCACGGAATGCATATTATTGGTCTTGCAAAAGATCAAACCGGAAAAGAATATTATATCGTAAAAAATTCTTGGGGAGAAACAAACGACTATAAAGGTTTCTTGTTTGTGACTAAAAATTTTGTGAAATATAAAACAACTGCATTGTTAGTAAACAAAGGTGGAATCCCTGCTGAGATTGCTAAGAAATTAGGGGTTTAATTTTATTCCGATTTAAAAATAGAAAAGCGCTGCAAGAAATTGCGGCGCTTTTTTTGTGATATTTTGCTGCGTCAAGTGCTTAAAAACAGTACTTAAACGTCTTTTAAGGTTGTTTACGGGTTAAATAAATATAAAAAAAGAAAGTATGATTACCTTTATATAGTTTTTTGAAATAAACAACTTAATCAAAATTATCATGAAAAATTATGCAGAAATTTTTGTGGCAATTGTGTGTGTTGTTCCTTTTAGCTGTTTTGGGCAAAAAGCAGTTTCAAAAGCCCCTGTTGTTGCATCGGCTGGAAGTACACATTTACAATCAGACAAGAAATCAGATAATGATCTTGTTATAGAAGCTTACTATGTTGAAGAAACAATAAATATGACCTTTGGAAGAAGAGTTACAAAATACGAAGTTTCAAAACTAGATATGGTTAATACTTATGATCTTGGTCCAAATAATACTAGAACTGTAACTCCAATTTACAGAAAACCCAAATTGAAACAAACTGAAGTACCTCTAATGGCAAAAGTAGTCATCGATATTCCTGATGAAAAGGTAGAGCCAGTAAAAGTGGCAGTAGCGCGCCCTACGGAAGCGCCAAAATATATAGATATTGATATTTCAAAAACCTATACAAAAGTGGTCGATAAAGGCTATAAAAATACCGATATGCTTAAAAAAGTAGCAGACAAATCCTATTTTGAAGGCGACATGGAATCTGCAGCTAAATATTATGGTGAATTGATAGAAGTAGATAAAAATCTAGATCCAATTTATTACTATCGTTGCGCCGAATCATTAAAAGCCATTAACAAGCCAGAAAAAGCAAATGAAATGATGGTTTTATTTGAAAGTAAAAATCTAGCGAATAAAGTAGCAAAACAATAAAAATGCGTAGAGAATGAAGGAATGAACTTTACTTTGATATAAAACAAAAAAAAGACGATCAATTTGATCGTCTTTTTTTAAGCTCCCCCTCTTGGGCTCGAACCAAGGACCCTCTGATTAACAGTCAGATGCTCTAACCAACTGAGCTAAGGAGGAATCACCTTAAAGGTAAATATGTTTGCTAAAAAAAGTTGCTCCCCCTCTTGGGCTCGAACCAAGGACCCTCTGATTAACAGTCAGATGCTCTAACCAACTGAGCTAAGGAGGAAAGTGTTGCTCTTTTTAGCGAGTGCAAATATAATCGAATTTTTAGTTTCTCAAAAATATTTTAACTCTTTTTATTCATTTTTTTTTCTACTTCATAATTGCCTTATAAATGTCGTTTCCATTTGCGAACAAAAGCAACGCTATAAGTAGTACGAAGCCAACCATTTGGGCGTTTTCAAGGAATTTATCGCTTGGTTTTTTGCCACTAACAATTTCATATAACAAAAACATCACATGACCTCCATCAAGAGCCGGAATTGGTAATAAATTCATCACTCCAAGCATAATTGACAAAATAGCGGTAATATTCCAGAAAGCTTCCCAGCTCCAAGAACTCGGAAAAATGTTATAAATCGCAGCAAAACCACCTACTTGTTTATAAGCTTTGGTTTCTGGATTAAAAATCATTTTTAATTGTTTTCCGTATCCTATTAAGCGATCTTTACCTTTCGCAAGTCCAACAGGAATAGATTCCAGAAAAGTATATTCTTTCGTACTAACTTTGTAGTATCCTAATTTTTCTAATGATTTGATGTCTAAACCACCAGCAACGACACCTAAAGTTCCTTTTGCAGAAACCTTAACCGTAATTGGAGTTTGTTTTAAATCACGTAAAACAACAGCTTGAATTGTTTTTCCTTTATTTGCGCTTAAAATTGCTTTAACCTGATCATAATATTTAGCTTCTTGTCCATTTAATGTAACAAGTAGATCTTTTGGCTTAAGCGAAGTATTTGGTGAATCATCTTGAATGCTTCCAATAACAAAAGGCATTCGAGTATCAATTAAAAAACCTTTTTCATGTTTAGATAACTGATCAACAAAATCAGTTGGCATTTTGATTGTTTTTTGTTGTCCGTTGCTTTCAATTAAAATTTCTTTTGCCATGATGACCTTCATGTTGGTGTCATCATCAAAGTTTTCAATTTTTTGACCATCAATAGAGATAATTTTATCTCCTGTTTTTATTCCAATTTTTTCCATTACAGGATTGGTTATCCATACACCATCTTTCAAATCAGAATTTGCAATATAAGTATCGCCATAAACAAAAGCCATTCCTATATATATAATAAAAGCCAGAATAAAGTTTACTGTAACACCGCCAAGCATAATAATCAAACGTTGCCAAGCTGGTTTAGAACGAAATTCCCACGGCTGAGGCGGCAAAGCCATTTGTTCTTTGTCCATACTTTCGTCGATCATTCCGGAAATTTTCACATAACCTCCCAACGGAAGCCATCCAATTCCGTATTCTGTTTCGCCGATTTTCTTTTTTAATAGAGAATATTTAACATCAAAAAATAAGTAAAATTTTTCGACTCTGGTTTTGAATAATTTAGCAGGGATAAAATGCCCTAATTCGTGAAGAATAATAAGTAAAGATAAACTCAATAGAAATTGAGAGAGTTTGATAACTATATCCATTTTATAATTTTAGTTCGTATTTAACGCACAAAAGTAACGTTTTAAAATTTAATTTAAGCCCGCAATATAATACTTAAGGTTTTAAATGTTTGTTAATTAATAAACATTTAGATTTCTCCTTTTATAAGGATACCGTAACTTTACTTTTTAAACGGCTATTGTCTTCAATTGGTAGCCTAAATTCATTAAAAGTTACAATTATGGCTTCACAATTATTTTCTCCTTTAACAATAAAAAACACTACTTTAAAAAATAGAATTGTCATTTCGCCGATGTGTCAATATTCGGCGGAAGACGGATTTGCAAACGACTGGCATTTGGTTCATTTAGGAAGCCGTGCAAGCGGAGGCGCCGGATTGATTATTCAGGAAGCTACTGCAGTTTCTCCAGAAGCGAGAATTTCTCCTGCCGATCTTGGAATTTGGAAAGACGAGCATATCGAAAAACTGAAACAAATCAATGCTTTTATTGTTTCTCAAAATTCGATTCCCGGAATCCAATTGGCGCATGCGGGACGAAAAGCAAGTGTTTCGGCTCCGTGGCTTGGCAATAAAAAATTAGATTTCGCTCAAGGCGGATGGCAAACTGTTGCGCCGAGTGCGATTCCGTATCATGAGGGCGAACCTTTTCTTCCGGAAGCTTTAGATAAAAACGGAATCCAGAAAGTGATTTCTGATTTTAAATCGGCTACAAAAAGAGTAGTTGAAGCGGGATACCAGGTTATAGAAATTCATGCGGCGCACGGTTATTTGTTGCATCAGTTTTTGTCACCTTTGACAAATATCAGAACCGATGAATATGGAGGAAGTTTCGAAAACAGAATCCGTTTTACATTAGAAGTCGTAGAAGCCGTTCAAACTGAATGGCCTTCAGATTTACCATTATTTGTTCGAATTTCAGCAACGGATTGGGCAGAAAACGGATGGAGTCCTGAAGAATCTGTACAGCTTTCAAAAATATTAAAAGAAAAAGGAGTAGATTTAATCGATGTTTCGTCTGGCGGATTGGTTTCGCATCAAAAAATTAATATTGGGCCAGGTTATCAGGTTCCTTTTGCAGAAAAAGTGAAAAAAGAAACCCATATTTTGACCGGAGCCGTTGGTTTAATTACAGAAGCAAAACAAGCAGAAGAAATTTTGAATAATGGCCAGGCCGATTTAATTTTGTTTGCCAGAGAATCATTAAGAAACCCGAATTTGCCTTTGGATTTTGCCAAAGATTTAAATGATGAAATTCAATGGCCAAAACAATACGAACGAGCTAAACTATAAATTTATCAGCCACGATCCGAGCGATAGCGAATATGTGAAATAATTCATGAATAATAAGTTTCATTTAAAAAAATAAATTCGTGAATTGCTTCGCCTGTTCACTATCGCTTGGGTCGTGGCGGAAAAAAAAATCACAACAACATGCAAAAAATAAAAACAGCACTATTATCATACGGAATGTCGGGGAAAGTTTTTCACGCTCCGTTTTTAGATATTCATCCCGGATTTGAATTATTAGGATCTTGGGAACGAAGCAAAAAACTTATTCAGGAAGATTATCCTGACGTAAAAAGTTATCCCTCAATTGATGATGTATTGGCAGATGATGTCGATTTGGTAATCGTAAACACGCCAGTTGGCACACATTATGAATATGCGAAAAAAGTACTTTTGGCTGGAAAACATGCTGTTGTCGAAAAAGCTTTTACAACAACTGTTGCAGAGGCCGAAGAGCTGACTCAAATAGCAAAAGAAAAAGGATTAAAATTAGCCGTTTTTCAAAACAGAAGATGGGACAGCGATTTTAAAACGATTCAGAAAATAATTAATGACGGCGTTTTAGGAGAATTGGTGGAAGCCGAATTCCATTTTGACCGTTATAATCCAATTTTGAGTCCGAAAGCGCACAAGGAAACCGCAAATGATGGCGCCGGAATCCTGAAAGATTTAGGTCCGCATTTGATTGATCAGGCGATTTGTTTATTTGGTTCGCCAAAATCGGTTTTTGCAGATATTCGATATACCAGAGAAAATTCATTAGTCGACGATTATATTGACTTATTACTAATTTACGAAGTTTTCAGAGTGCGCTTAAAAGCTGGATTTTTTGTTAGAGAAGCAAATCCAGCGTTTACGATTCATGGCAGAAAAGGTTCTTTCTTAAAACCGAGAGGCGATGTTCAGGAAGATGAATTGAAAATTGGTGAAAAACCAAATTTAGAATCTTGGGGAACAGAACCTGAAAATCTGCAAGGTCTTTTGCATACCGAAATTGATGGAAAAATAATTCGTGAAAAAGTCCCGACATTACAAGGAAATTATTTCTCCTTTTTTGACGGCGTTTACAATTCAATTATAAACGATACGACAGAACCAGTTACAGGTCAAGATGGCGTAAAAGTAATGCAGATTATTGAAGCAGCAATTGCAAGCAACGCACAACGCACTGTAATTAATTTGTAATAATTATCGCCCACGGATTGTACGTATTAAAACGCGTTTTCGCTGGTTTTAATTTTAAATGTGTGGCTAAAAATAAAATAATATAAATCGTAGAGACGCACAGCAGTGCGTCTTTTTTTTATGCCAAAAAATAATTATAATCTGTGTAAACCCGTTTAATTCGTACAATCCGTGGCCCAAAAACACAGCAATTTATAAACAATAACGTTGTAAATAAAGGAACATTTTTCATCATAAAAGAAATACGCCGCTTTTTTGTATTTTTATAGTATAATCCCAAAATGCATCGATTTTGATAAATTTCAATCCACTACAACTTTTTCAGACAAAAGGAAAAATCAAGAAAGTTTTTAGAGAAGCAAAAGCTTCTTATTTAAACCGAATTCGTTTTGCAGTTGGAATGTTTTATTTCGGAATGGGATTAAGTTTTGCAACTTGGGCAAGCCGAATTCCAGATATTAAAACCGCTTTGCATTTAACCGAAGGTGATTTGGGTTCAATACTTTTTGCCCTGCCAATGGGACAATTGATCATTATGCCTTTTTCAGGAAAAATGGTCACTAAATTTGGAAGCCACCGTGTTTTAATTTTCTCTTTAATAATGTATGTGTTGTGTTTGGTCAATTTAGGCCTCGCAATTACCGCATTGCAATTGTCATTTGGATTGTTTTTGTTTGGCTTATTTGGAAATTTAGCGAACATCGCCGTAAATACTCAAGGCGTTTATACCGAAGTACTTTTCAGAAAAACAATCATGTCATCGTTTCACGGAATGTGGAGTTTTGCTGGTTTTACTGGCGCTTTGGTTGGTTTAGGAATGCTGGCTTTACATTTATCTCCTTTGCATCATTTTTTAATTGTTGCCGGAATAGTGCTTCTTATGGTTGCTTTTAATTTTAAATTTTTGGTCAAAGCCAAAGAAAAAATCAAACATAAAGGCGAAAAGAAAAAACTATTTACAAAACCAGACAGCGCATTAATTTGGCTTGGTGTCATTGGATTTTGTAGTATGGCCAGCGAAGGCGTAATGTTTGACTGGAGTGGTGTTTATTTTAAAGATATTGTAAAAGCCCCAGGACCTTTGGTCATTTTAGGTTATACTTCATTCATGATTATGATGGCCAGCGGAAGATTTTTAGGTGATGGCCTAATCAATAAATTTGGACGCGAACGTGTCATGCAGATTAGCGGTGTCATGATTTCGGGCGGACTTTTTACTGCGGTTTTTTTACCTTATTTAATTCCTTGTACAATTGCTTTTATGGCAGTTGGTTTGGGCGTTGCGACTATTGTTCCTACGGTTTATAGTATGGCAGGAAAAAACCCGACTGTTCCGCCAGGTGAAGCTTTAACTATTGTTTCAAGTGTTAGTTTTCTTGGCTTTTTGATGGGACCTCCTGTTATTGGTCATATTGCTCAAAATTTTGGACTTCAATTCTCTTTTGCCTTTATCGGTATTTTTGGCGTGCTAATCGCTTTTATGGTTTCTAAAATTAGAACTTCAGTTTAAGTTTCTAAAAAGTTTGACGAGTTAAGAGTTTTTTTGCACCGTTTTTATTTTTTATTTAAAATTTGTAAGAATTTTATTTTACTTTTGAATTTTAAAACCTGTGCCAACAGGACTAAATTCTCTTTTCCAAAAACCAATTTTATCTTTTGAATAAGGATTGCGATCCTGAAATTATTTTCAAAAATAAATTGGAATTTTAATGGTTAAAAAATACTTCGCTTTATTTACTTTACTGGTTTTTAATTTTGCTTTGGCACAAGAAACAGTTTTTAGAGGAATTGTTGTCGATGCCAAAACGCAAAATCCGCTTGCGAATGTTGTTGTAAGTATTCAAAATACGACAATAACAAAGCTTACTTCAAAGACGGGCCAATTTGAATTGCATTCAACTATACAAGGAGAACAATTGCTTTTGATTCGCAGTCAAGGATGCAAAGATCTGCTTCTGAAAATTCACTCAAAATTTGGGCAAATTGTATATCTCGGAACACTGCAATTGGAAGATTTGTATTCAGATGAAACTCCAGCTGCATTAATTACATTATTAGATACTGATTTGTCTGACGATAGCAGTTCTTCAGATATGACATCTGGACTTTTGCAGTCTTCAAAAGATGCTTTTATGCAAGCTTCTGCTTTTAATTGGGGTCAGGCTCGATTCAAGGTTCGCGGTTTAGACAGTGAAAACGGAACCATGATGCTCAACGGAATGACAATGAATAAGATTTATGATGGAAGACCACAATGGAACAATTGGGGAGGCTTGAATAATGTACTCCGAAATCAGGAATTTTCAGTTGGCGCCGCAGTTTCAAATTATACTTTTGGAGGCGTTTTAGGAACGCAGCAAATTGCAACACGAGCTTCTTTGTATCGAAAGGGAACGCAGCTCACTTTTTCAGGTAGCAATACAACTTATTTATGGCGCGCTATAGGAACTTATGCTTCAGGAATGGATGTTTCAGGATGGGCTTATGTAGTGTCAGCAGGAAAAAGATGGGCAAAAGAAGGTTATTTTGACGGAACAAATTTTAACGCAGATTCATTTTTCATTAGTGTTGAGAAAAAACTAAACAACAAACATTCGCTCAATTTTACGGGATTTTATACACCAAATTCGAGGGGGAAAAATTCGCCAAATACTAATGAGACAACCAGTTTAATGGGTGAGAAATACAATTCGTATTGGGGATTTCAAAATGGCGAAAAACGGAATGCAAGGGTAAAAAATACCGAAGAACCGCTGTTCATGTTGAATCATTATTTTAAAATTGATGAAAAAACGAATCTGAATTCGGGTATAATGTATCAGTTTGGAAAAGTGGGAAACAGCAATATTGATTATCAAAATGCGAATAGCCCAGATCCAGTTTATTACCGAAAAATGCCAAGTTATTTTAGTTCGCTTTATGCAAAAGATCATGGCGAATTTTCAGGAGAATTTACTCCCGATTATGAAAATGCTGAAAAAAGCAAAACGGCATTTCTTGCAAATCCACAAATTGACTGGAACGAAATGTATTTAGGAAATCAGAAACCAACAGAAAATGGCTATGTGCCTGCGCAAAGTCATTATGTGCTGTATGAAGACCGGACAGATGATAAAACGTATGCATTAAATTCAACCGTAAATACTCAGATAAATTCGAACCTTTATTTTGACGGAGGCTTTGTTTACCGAAATTTAAAATCACATAATTTTCAGTATTTATTGGATCTTCTTGGCGGTGAATATTTTTTAGATATTGATCCTTTTTATAAAGGGAATTTGTCGCAATCTGATTTGCAGCATCCAGATCGTTTGGTCAAAGAAGGAGATGTTTATGGTTACAATTATAATCTTTTGGCTAATAGTTTAGATGTTTTTACGCAGTTTAAATTTTCCTATAATAAAACGGAATTTTATTTAGGTCAATCTTATTCGGTGTCCAATTATCAGCGGGAAGGATTATATCAAAATGGGATTTATTCCAAAAATTCTTTAGGAAAAAGTGATAGAGTAAATTTTGAGAATTTTGGTTTTAAAACTGGTTTTACGTATAAAATTTCAGGTAGACAATGGTTTTTTTTCAATGGTGAACATCTTACCAGAGCGCCATCTCTAAGAAATACATTTTCAAATTCACGATTAAATAATTCGGTTGTAGATGGAATTGAAAGTGAAAATGTAAGCAGTGCCGAAGCAAATTATGTATATCGTTCGCCAAAACTTAAAATGCGTTTTACCGTATATTATACAGCAATAAAAAACACTTCAAAAACTTCATTTTTTTATGCGGAAGGAATTTTTGAAAATGGTGGCGGTCATGATGCAACAGATGGATTCGTTAGCCAGACTTTAACAAAATTAGATAAGAAAAATACAGGAACAGAACTAAGTTTTGAGTACCAAATCTCATCAACGTTAAAAGCAATTTTTGCAGCTTCCTACGGTAATTTTATTTACAGCAGCAATCCAAATGTTGTCATTACAAATGATGCTAATGCTGAAAAAAATGGTGCGCAGACTACTTTTGACTTTGGCTCCGCTTATCTTAAAAATTACAAACAATCGGGAACGCCCCAGCAAGCTTATTCCTTAGGACTAGAGTATCGCGATCCCAAGTTTTGGTGGCTCAGTGCGAATATAAATTACCTGACGGATAATTATATTGATGTTTCACCAATTTCGAGAACATCTCAATTTTACATTAATCCAGTGAGCGGATTTCCCTTTCCCGAAGCTACTTTTGAACGAGGTGAGCAATTGCTTAAACAAGAAAAATTTAAACCAATTACATTACTCAATATTAGTGGAGGCAAGTCTTGGCGTATTCACAAAAAGTATGTTGGTATTTTTGCCAGTGTTAACAATGTATTGAATTTAATGTATAAAACAGGTGGTTTTGAACAGGCTCGAAATGCTAATTTCAGATCATTGAATCAAGACATTTCGAGTGGGACACCTTCATTTGGATCAAAATATTATTACGGCTACGGTCGAACTTATTTCTTAAATCTAACTATCGGATTATAAACTGAAAATTTATTTCTTATGAAAAAAATAGTTCTATTTTCAACTTTATCTTTGGTTTTTATTAGCTGCAGTACTGAAATTGAAACTCCAAAATTAGAGTGTACACAACCTGATTTTATGGTAAATAAAACAGTCGAAAAAGTATATGAACTTTCAAGTCCAACGGCCAGACAATATACGTATGACGACATTATAGAAGCCTATGTCGTTTCAAGTGATGAAGAAGGGAATTTTTTTAAAACCATTTCGTTTCAAACAAAATCTGTAGGGAAAAACCAGGCGATTGGATTTAGTGTGCCGCTCGACGCATCAAATTCGTACATCGATTATAGAGTAGGAAACAAGGTTTACGTAAAACTGAAAAATCAATTTACAGATTTGTATTATGGCGGGTTGCGAGTTGGAAGTCTTTATGTGAGTGGATCGGGCGATCCTACGATTGGAAGAATTTCGCAAAATGAATTTAAAAATGTTTTGAATGCGTCATGCACAACGATAGATGAAAATCAATTAGTAGAATCAATTTCTATTGAAGAAGTTTTGAACGATTCGAAATTAAATACTTTGATAGAACTTAATAATGTTGAATTTACAGAAGAAGCTTTAGGACGCCATTATTTTGAAGAAACAAATAATGTGGGCGGTTCAACGAATTGGAATTTAAGAGATAATACAGGAAATCAGATTATTTTCAGGACCAGCGGTTATGCAAAATTTGCTGATCATTTTGTTCCGGAAGGAAGCGGTAAAGTTCGTGGAATTTTGACAAAGTTTGGATCAGACTATCAATTTATGGTTCGGTTTGAAAGCGATATTAAAATGAACGGAAAAAGAAATAGTCCGTTTTTTTCAGAAGATTTTCAGTCGGTTAAAAATAATGTCAATTTTGTGCTTCCGGGTTGGAGTAACATTGTCGAAAAAGCGGCAAAACTATGGAAAAGCATGGTGTATTCAGGAAACGGATATGCCGAATTTAATACCACAAGTACAACTGCTGCCGAAAATATTGCCTGGCTGATTTCTCCAAAAATTAATTTAACAGGTTATAAAAATCCCGTACTGTCTTTTAGAAGTGCACAACATGATTTAAAGACAGATTCGCCTCTGAATACGCTAGAAGTTTATGTTTCGTCAAACTTTGACGGTTCTAATATCACGAAAGCAAAATGGACAAAATTAGAAGCAAAAATTCCTTCACTTGCCACACCTGCCCGACAATTTATAAGTTCAGGAGGAATTGATTTGTCCGCTTATTCAGGAAATATCAATATTGCATTTAGATACGTTGGATCTGGAAAAGATAAGACTCTCAATGGCGCCTTTATGGTTGATGACGTGAAGATTTTTGGTGAAAAGTAGGTAATTGTTTTTTTGATTTTGAGGAAAAAAACTAATAGTAATTGTTTTTGAGATTTAAACTATTAGAATTTGTCAGAATTTTGTATTTTGGTCATCCCAAATTAATACAAGAACAAAATGAAAACCTACTTTATCGCCATCTTGATGATGGTATTCCCATGTTTGATGCACAGCCAGGATCAGGCCGATGCTGTTAAATTAAAGCAAATCAACATTGTAAAGACAAATTACCAAAACTCAAAAGATGGTGAGATTGTAAACAAAACAGTTGTTTTTAAAGACGGAAAAATTCAGACTATTACAACTTCTGATGTTGTTCAGCATTTCTCTTACAATAAAAACGGTTTGTTGGATATGACTGTAAAAGACAAAGTTGGAAGCGACTGGAAAGAGGTTGTAAATTATACTTATGATGCAGACAACAACATTATCAAATTTGTAAAAAAATATCAGGAAGGACCTGATTATATTACAAAAGTTGTCACTTTTTTTTATGAAGGAGCACGAGTAAAAGTAACGACTAAAAAAAGTACGAATCACCAAAATTTAGTTGAAGATATTGAATACATCGTAGAAAACGGAATCATTGTAAGACGTACTTCGCGCGATAGAAACAAACAGATTATTGGCAAAATCGAATATGTGTATGTAAATGATAATGTATCCAAACACAAAGGATTGGTTGGAGATAAAATTTCGAAATCATTCACTTATGATGATAAAAAATCGGTTGATCAAATAATTGTTCAAAGCCTTTTCGGGGATAATTACAGGATAATTGTACCAATGATTTCGTATCATGAAGAAGAATTTGCATTTGAATCGATTTCATATAATAATGAAATGAATTTCAGTCCGTCATCAACTGCATTAGTTGCTGTAAGCAGAAAGTACAAATACAACAAACTGAATTTTCCAATTTCATGTTCTCAGATTGAAGAAAACGGAATTGTAAAAACAGAAAAGACATTTATTTACGAATAAAGAATCCTTAAAAATTTTAATGCCATTTATAAATTAGGTTTTTTGTCTGATTTATAAATGGTTTATTTTTTTAATTAGAATTTAAAATTGAAATTCTATAATAGTAAGTAGTGCACAAATGATTAAATTTGTAGCTTATTTAAAGATATGTTAGAGAAAGAAGTTATAAATTTTGAGAGAACAGCCATTGTTGGTATTATTACTCAAAATCAAAGTGAGGAAAAACTTAACGAATATTTAGACGAATTAGAGTTTTTGACTTTTACCGCCGGAGGTGAAGTTATAAAACGCTTTTCGCAAAAAATGGAACGCCCGAATCCGAAGACTTTTGTGGGTACGGGAAAAATAGACGAAATCAATCTTTTTGTAAAAGAAAACGGAATATCTACAGTTATTTTTGATGACGAATTAACGCCTTCGCAACAAAAAAATATTTCAAGGATTATTGATGCAAAAATTCTGGACAGAACAAACTTGATCTTAGATATTTTTGCGCAAAGAGCCGAAACATCATATGCAAGAACTCAGGTTGAACTCGCACAATGTATTTATTTACTACCAAGACTTTCGGGCTTATGGACACACCTTGAGCGTCAAAAAGGAGGTATTGGTATGCGTGGGCCTGGTGAAACGGAGATTGAAACAGATAGACGTATTGTTCGTGACCGAATTTCGCTTTTGAAAGATAAAATCAAAACGATCGATAAACAAATGAGTATTCAGCGAAGCAATCGTGGTGCAATGGTTCGAGTAGCATTGGTTGGCTATACAAACGTTGGGAAATCGACTTTGATGAATGCAGTTGGTAAAAGTGAAGTTTTTGTGGAGAATAAATTGTTTGCGACTTTAGATACAACAGTTCGAAAAGTGGTAATTAAAAATCTCCCATTTTTGCTGTCGGATACTGTTGGATTTATTAGAAAATTGCCAACACAATTAGTAGATTCTTTTAAAAGTACATTGGATGAGGTTCGCGAAGCCGATTTGTTATTGCATGTTGTAGATATTTCACATCCGGATTTTGAAGATCATATTGAATCTGTAAATCAGATTTTGCAGGATATTAAAGCACATGAAAAACCGGTTATTATGGTTTTTAATAAAATTGATGCCTACAAACATTTGACAATAGAGGAAGATGATTTGATCACGGAGAAAACCAGAAAACACTGGACACTTGATGAGTGGAAACAAACCTGGATGAGTAATGTTGGTCATGATAAAACATTGTTTATTTCGGCGACACAAAAACAAAATTTTGAGGAATTTAGAGAAATGGTTTATGAAGCTGTTCGCCAGATTCATATCACTAGATTTCCTTACAATAAGTTTTTATATCCTGATTATAAGGATGCAATTGAAAAAGAAGAGGAATAATAAAATAGAAACGGCTTTTGATTTATCAAAAGCCGTTTTTTTATGTTTAAAAGAAACCAATTGTTTGAATCTAGCCCCGATGGAGGCGGTATCCTTGCTGGCCCGAGAGGGCAACAGCGAGATATAGCCGAGAGCGGGAAACCATGTTTGTTAAAATGCCTTTTGTGATGCTCCAGATTAGAATCCGAAATTAATTCCCAAACCAAAAACTTCTCTGGTTTGTAATCCTTGAAAAGCATTATCATCATAAATTGCCTGGAAGGAAAAATTGGCTGATAAAAATTTGTTGACTTTCATGATAATATTCAGCGAATAATTGATGTCGACATTTTGTGGATCTTCCAGATAGTTTGAATAAAGATTCAAGGTGTTTTCGGCCGTTACGTTGGTCATAATGGCCAGTTTGTAATAAACTGAAGCGTAAAAACCCAACTCATATCGCATACTTTTACCTTCATCAACACCAAAATAAGAACCATCAACATAAGGCAGACCTGTGAATCTATCGATTCCGCTTGTGTAAGCATTGTCTACAAAGGTGAATTTTGAAGTCAGTGGTGCAAAATTTATTTTAAGATTATCATCTTTTGTCCAATAAATTCCGGGACCAGTAGTAAGGTATCCAGGAGACATGAATTTGGTTTGTTCTGTCCTGATTTGTTTCCCGTTGACGTCCTGACCGTAAATGTAACCGGTTGAAAATTGTGTCCTAAAATTTAGGAAGTAGGAGTAATACCATTGTCCAAAAGCTTTTTTTCCGACAATGGAATTGAATTCTAAGCGGTCATCCGTTTTTTTTGTAAAGTCGTCATTTTTAGTTTGTAGAAGACCGTATGATGCTAAAACTTTATTATCCCAAGTTAGATCATCTTTTTTATAATTAAAATCGTAGTTGATTCCTAGTGTTCCTGAAAAGCTGTCTTCGCCTCCTGCAATCCAGTTATTGAAACTCGACTGATTTAATAAAAGTGAGACAGTTCCTTTTGTTTTCCAGCCTTCTCCTTCGATGGTGTCATTAATTTTTTTTACTGCTTTTTCAGTGTTCTGAATTAACTCTTTTTCTGAATTTTGGGCTTGTACAAATGTGAAGTTTACTAAAACGAAAAGTAATAAGGTTAGCTTTTTCATGGTTTTTAGTTTAGAAGTGTATAAACAAATATACTAAAAACCGATAAAAGCTTAAGTGTTAATTGATTGTAAAAGCAAGTTATTTCTTAGATTCTTTGTATAAAGGTACTGCAGAGCAAGCTTCCCCATACATAATGCTTCTTGCAAATGGCTGTAAGTAGGTTGTAGCTAAAATATACGCACGCATTGGAACGGGTTTTTTGGAACAGCCTTTTACAATTACGGGTTTATTTTTGTAAGCAGAATAATCTATGTTTTTTAAGATTTCTTCGTATAAACTTGAGTCTAAATCTTCAATGATTCCGTTAACTACTTTTTTGGCAAAAGGAGCCAAATGAACACTCACTAATATTAAAGCCCAAGCTGGAACAATAGCGTCTGTACTACAATGTACAGCGACATATTGATCTTGGTATTGTGACCAGTCGTGATTTTTAAGATGTTCTCTAAAGTCTTTTTCTTTCAATAAAAAACCTTCTAAAAGCCATTGCGAAATGTCAATCTGTACACGAGCCCCTTTTGGATAATAATCCTCAAGGTCAAATACTTCTAAAGCACTATTGGCAACTTTATTGATGATTTCTTCCATTTCTTTTTAGTTTTCAGTCACAGTTTTCAGTCCCAGTTGAACACTGGGACTGAGACTGTAAACTGTATACTTTTTTAAAGCATTCCTAATTCTAATTTTGCTTCTTCGCTCATTAAATCTTTGCTCCAAGGCGGATCGAAAGTAATTTCAACATCAACATCTTTGATGTATTCAATTGTTTTTACTTTCTCTTCTACTTCTCTTGGTAAGCTTTCTGCAACCGGGCAGTTTGGAGATGTAAGTGTCATTAAGATTTTTACTTCGTAATCAGTGTTTACCATTACGTCATAAATTAATCCTAATTCATAAATATCAACAGGAATCTCAGGGTCGTAAATACCTTTTAAAACTTTTACGATTGATTCTCCTAATTCATTTGTGTCTATTTCTTGTTCCATTTTTATTTTTTGTTTTTACCATTAAGATATTAAGAAGATTAAGTTTTGCAGTACGCTTAATTTTCTTCTAACTGCCAAGAAAATTAAGTTTAGTACTTATAGACCTTAATGCCAGAATGGTTTAAAATTTTTTAATTTTTGTTTTTTGCATCAAAAGCCAAAGCGTACATTTTGATGTTTTTTATCATCGAAACTAAACCGTTTGCACGAGTGGCTGATAAATGTTCTTTTAATCCGATTTCATCAATGAATTCAGTATCAGCATTTATAATATCTGATGCTTTTTGGTTAGAGAAAGCGCGAATTAAAATCGCAATAATTCCTTTGGTCAAAATTGCATCGCTGTCTGCGGTGAAAACAATTTTGTCATCGTTTTGCTCGCCTTGCAACCAAACTTTCGACTGACAACCTTTGATTAAATTTTCATCGGTTTTGTATTCTTCTTTTATCAGCGGAAGACTTTTTCCTAGTTCGATGATGTACTCATAACGCTGCATCCAGTCGTCGAACATTGAAAATTCGTCTATTATTTCGTTTTGAATTTCTTTTATTGTCATAATTATTCTTTAGCAAAATCAACCAGCAAATTTACCAGTTTTTCTATTTCCTTTGGAGGAAAACCATTGTCGAAACCTTTTGTTTCGTAGGTTTTTTGATTTTGAGTTATTTTTAAATTTCCAATCGCAGCTCCATCATAAAAACGTTTTTCGGTTGGAGCTTTCAAATTTGGAATATTATCTAAATTCACTTTTGAAAATTCAGTTACAATTTGTTTCCATTTTGTTTCGTCAATTTTCTTTTCTACAGGTTCTGAGTTTCTACCGTTTGTAACTGTAGCTGTTTTATTTTGAACAATAATCTTTTTGAAAAGTCCTCTCGAAACCGCAGAGTATTCAATTTGTGTTGTTGTCATATCTGCTTTTTTTTGACTGGAGCAGCTCGTACCGATAAAAATCGTTAAAAGCAATAAAGATATTATTCTCATAAAATAGATTTTAGCTTAGCATTGTTTGCGCTTTTTTAACTGCATCAACCATTTGATCAATTTCTTCTTTTGTATTGTAAAAAGAGAACGAAGCTCTAATAGTTCCCGGAATACAGAAGAAATTCATGATAGGTTGTGCACAATGATGTCCGGTTCTAACTGCAATTCCTAATTTGTCAATAATCGAACCAACATCATAAGGATGAATTCCGTCAATATTAAATGAAACTACGGATGCCTTATCTTTTCCTGTTCCGTAGATTCTCAAACCTTCAATTTCTAGTAAACGTTTTGTCGCGTATTCTAAAAGTTCGTGTTCGTATTCCTGGATATTTTCAAAACCAATAGTATTCAAATAATCAATTGCAGTTCCTAAAACAATTCCGCCCGCGATATTTGGAGTTCCAGCTTCAAATTTATGTGGAAGATCTGCGTAAGTTGTTTTCTCGAAAGTCACTTCTTTGATCATTTCACCACCGCCTTGATAAGGAGGAAGTTTGTTCAGCCATTCTTCTTTTCCGTATAAAATTCCAGTTCCGGTTGGACCGCACATTTTATGCCCTGAAAAAGCATAAAAATCACAATCTAATTCCTGAACATTTGGTTTTAAATGCGGAACTGCCTGCGCACCGTCAATTAAAACTGCAGAACCAACAGCGTGTGCTTTATCAATAATATACTTAATCGGATTTATGATTCCGAGTGCGTTTGAAATATGATTTACCGTAACGACTTTTGTTTTTTCTGAAAGAAGTTTATCGAATTCTTCCAAAATCAATTCGCCGTTTTCGTTCATCGGAATCACTTTTAAAATGGCGCCGGTTTTTTCGCATAACATTTGCCACGGTACAATATTACTATGATGTTCCAAAGAAGAAACCATTACTTCGTCGCCAGGTTTTAAAATAGAAGCAAAACCATTTGTAACCAAGTTGATTCCGTGCGTAGTTCCCGAAGTAAAAAGGACTTCGTGCGCATGTTTTGCATTGATATGATCTTTCACTTTGCCACGAGAAATCTCGTAAGCATCAGTCGCTAATTGGCTTAAAGTGTGAACGCCACGGTGAATATTGGCGTTTATTTCCTGATAATATTTTACTTCAGCATCAATCACGATTTGTGGTTTTTGCGAAGTAGCTCCGTTGTCGAAATATACTAAAGGTTTCCCGTTTACTTTTTGCGAAAGGATCGGAAAATCAGCTCTTATTTTTTGAATATCTAGCATGTCTTATTTAGAAAAAATCTATTTACAAAAGTACTAAAACTAAATTTGTTTATACAGGAATTCTATAATTTCCTTTTATGGCGCCATTACTACAAGGTGTAAATGCTGATTCTGTAAAAATCGATTCCCTTTTCTGCATTATCCGAATCATATTTGTGATTTGAGTTCTAAAATCGTGAACATAAATTATTTATATTGCATTAAAAATATCTAACGCATCATGAAAAAATTTCTAAAAGTACTGGCGCTTGTCCTTGTTCTTGCCTTTTTGTATTTCGGATTTACAACTTATCCTAAACTTGATTTGATTTCTGGTTTTTCAGCTAAAAGCGTCGCGTCGGGCCATTTTATGGATCATCGATCACTGGATTTAATTCAGAAAACAGATAATGATATTCATTTATTGGATCTCGCAACAAACACAATTGACGATGCCGGAAAATTTGCAACATCGGCGGTTTATGGTTTGAAAGAAAGAAAAGCGATTTATAGAGAAGGTTTAGGTGCTTTGTTGATTAATGATGATTATGATATTTCAAAACCGTATTTGCTTCCGAAAAGAACAAAATTGGTTAATAATCTTCCTTTTCCATATGGAAATAACGAACCGAAAGATACCGCTTTCGCGAATGTGGATTACGCGAAATTGAAAAAAGCAATTGATGATTCTTTTGATAAAGATGGCGGAAAAGCAAAACGTACACGTGCGGTTGTAGTTTTATATAAAGACAAATTAATCGGAGAAAAATACGATACAGGTTTTAATAAAGACAGCAAAATTCTGGGTTGGTCGATGACAAAAAGTATCACAAGTTCGGCATTTGGCGTTTTAGCAAAACAAGGAAAAATTGATATTTACAAACCAGCGCCTATCAAAGAATGGCAAAATGATGAGCGTAAAAATATTACGGTTAACGATTTGCTTCACATGAATTCCGGTTTAGAATGGGAAGAGAATTACAGCACAATCTGTGACGCCACGCAAATGCTTTTCCAATCTGAAGATATGGGAAAAGTGCAAATGGACAAACCAGCAAAATATAAACCAAACACACATTGGTATTATTCGTCCGGAACAACAAACTTATTATCAAGAATTTTAAGAGGCCAATTTAAAACACAACAAGAATATCTTGATTTTTGGTACAGCGCCGTAATCGACAAAATCGGAATGAACTCGATGATTGTGGAACAAGATATGTCTGGAACTTTCGTTGGTTCATCTTACGGATGGGCAACACCAAGAGACTGGTCAAAATTTGGGTTATTATATCTTCACAAAGGAAACTGGAATGGCGAGCAAATTCTAGATGAAAGCTGGGTAAAATACACAGCAACTCCAACGAATACTTCTGAAGGGAAATATGGAGCTCAATTTTGGCTAAATGCCGGAGGAAAATTTCCAGATGTTCCGCGTGATATGTTTTATTGCAGTGGATATCAAGGGCAAATGGTGGCGATTATTCCGTCTTTGGATATGGTTATTGTGAGAATGGGAGTGAAGGAAGAAGAACCTGGATTTGATTTTAATGGGTTTTTGAAGGGGATAATTGAGAGTGTGAAGAAATAATTTTGTAATATATTTCATTCTTTTTTATATCTTGCTAAGAAAATATCAATGGAATCGTTTGAAAATATATTTTTTATTGGGGGTATTCATGGAGTTGGAAAAGGAACTATTTGTAAAGAAATTGCTTCTAAAACTGAATTGATACATATAACTGCAAGTAAAGTTTTAAAATGGAGTGAGATCAGTTCTTCTGATAATAAGTTAGTCGAAAATATTTCTTCCACACAAGAAAAATTAATTTTCGGATTAAATAAATTAATTGATAAAAATAAAAAGTATTTACTTGATGGTCATTTTTGTTTGCTGAATTCATTAAATGTTCCTTGCAAAATTGACGAAGAAACTTTTGATATTCTTAACCCGAAAGTGATTTCTATTGTTCTAGATCATGTAGAAAAAATAACTAAAAGATTGGAAAATCGTGATAGTAAAAAATATGACATCAAAGTTTTGAACGAATTACAGAATATGGAAATTGAATATGCAAAATATCTTTCGAGAAAGTATTCTGTTCCGTATATCGAGATTATGGATAATAATTATGAACAGTTATTAAATATCACTAGGTAATGAAAGTTTTGCTAGACACAAATATTATTATTCATAGAGAAGCAAATAAAATATACAAACCAGAAATTGGTCAACTTTTCAAGTGGATAGATAATCTCAAATATTCAAAATACATCCATCCTTTGACTGTTGAAGAATTAAAAAGATATCAAGATTCAAATGCTCTCGATACTATGAGTATTAAAATTGAGAGTTACAATTTGCTTAAGCATCAAGCTCCGCTGGGTGAAGAAATTCTTAAAGTTAGTAGGAAGATTGATAATCAAGATAATGATATAAATGACACCCAAATCTTGAATGAAGTTTATGAAGGTAGAGTAAATATTCTAATTTCAGAGGATAAAAAAATACATACTAAAGCAAATTTATTAGGAATTTCAAATAAAGTTTATAAAATCCAAACTTTTTTAGAAAAAGTAATTTCAGAAAATCCGGAATTAGTTAATTATAAAGTTTTATCCGTTCAAAAAGTCGATTTTGCCAAAGTTAACATTAAGGACTCATTCTTTGATAGTTTTAGAGAAGATTATGAAGAGTTTGATATTTGGTTTAATGACAAATCGGAAGAATCATGTTATGTCTGTTATAGTGATGGAAACTTAACAGCATTTCTTTTTGTTAAAATCGAGAGTGAAAAAGAAAATTATTCAAACATTTCACCTTTTTTTCAACCAAAAAAGAGATTGAAAATAGGCACTTTAAAAGTTACTGGGAATGGTTATAAAATAGGGGAACGTTTTCTTAAAACTATTTTTGATAATGCAATTAAGTATAATGTCGAAGAAATTTATGTTACTCTCTTTACGAAAAGACCTGAGCAAGAACAGCTGATTGAAATGCTTGAAGAATGGGGATTTTTGTACCACGGAATAAAAACAACTAAAAATGGTGAAGAGAGAGTGTATATTCGATCTTTTGGTAAAAACTTACCAAAGAATATTCAAAATCCCAAATTAACTTTTCCCTTTTTTTCTTGGGAAACGGATAAATACATTATAAAAATTGAACCGCAATATCATACTGAACTTTTCCCAGATAGTATTAATACAAGAGAAGATAAATCTAAATACATCGAAAACGAACCACATCGAAATCGAATAAGTAAAGTCTATATATCACATTCGAAAGATCGAAATTTAAAATCTGGTGATATAGTTTTGATTTATAGAATTGGAGAAGAAGGAACTCAAAAAATTTATACAAGTACGATTACAACAATCTGTATCGTTGAGAATATTAAAAATGAATTTGAAAATTTTGATGAATTTTTTGAAACTTGCAATAGGAAGACAATGATTTCAAAAGAAGACTTAAGAAATAAATGGTGGGACAAATTCCCTAAATACCGACCTTTTGTAATCAATTTTTTATTTGCATATTCATTACCAACACCAAAGCCAACAATAAAAGATTTAATTGACTTAAAGATTTTTGAAGATAGTAAAAGTATACCTTTAGGTATTATAAAATTAACGAATGAACAGTTCAAAGATTTAATTAATTTTGCATATAAAATAAAAAAATAATTATGAAAGTAGTGCTATCAATAAAGCCCCAGTTTGCAAACAAAATATTTGATGGGACAAAAAAGTTTGAATTCAGAAAAGCTATTTTCAAAAATCAAAATGTAACATCAGTTTTGGTTTATGCTTCTTCACCTGTTCAAAAAGTGATTGGAGAATTCGAAATTGAAAAAATATTTAATCTTGATCTTAAAGAACTTTGGGATAAAACCAAAGAATACTCAGGTATAACAGAAGATTATTTTTATGAATATTTCGAAAACAGACAACAAGGTTTTGCCATTCAAATAAAAAATAAAAATAAATTCGAAGAGCCTAAATGTTTAAAGGCTGATTATAATTTAACACCACCTCAGTCATTTGCATATTGGTCAAATGAAAAAAGATAAAATAAAAAAACCGATAAACTTTAAAAGATTATCGGTTTTTTATTTTTATAAATAGAATTTTTCTACAAATCAAATCCTAAATTCACGCCTAATTTCATGGCAATGATTTTAGTAATTCTTTGTTTTAATTCTGGTATCTTAATGCTTTCGATAACGGCATTTGAGAATGCGTACATCAATAAAGCTTTTGCTTCTTTTTGCGGAATACCACGTGACTGCATGTAGAACATTGCTGTTTCATCCAATTGTCCAACTGTACAACCGTGAGAACATTTTACATCATCTGCAAAAATCTCTAATTGTGGTTTTGCGTTGATAGTAGCTTTGTCACTCAATAAAATGTTATTGCTTTTTTGGAAAGCATTTGTTTTTTGAGCTTCTTTTTCTACCAAAACTTTTCCGTTGAAAACTCCTGTTGAACGATCAGAAAAAATTCCTTTATAATCTTGGAAACTTTCGCAATTTGGCGTAGCGTGGTTTACCAAAGTATAATGATCAACGTGTTGTTTGTCATTTAAGATTGAAATTCCGTTTAACGTACTTGTCAATCTTTCACCAAAATGATAGAAATTCAAATTGTTACGAGTTAAATTTCCTCCAAAAGAGAAAGTGTGTACATAAGCATGACTTTCCTGTTGTTGTGAAACGTAAGTGTTGTCAATTAAATTGGCTTCACTATTATCGTTTTGAATTTTGTAATAATCAACAATCGCACGTTTTTGAGCAAAAATCTCAGTAACAGAATTTGTTAAAACCGGATTTTCATTCAAACTTTGGTGACGCTCAATAATTTGAACATGTGAATTTTCGCCCACAATAACCAAATTTCTTGGCTGCACCATTAAAGCCGATTCGTTTCCAGTTGAGAAATACATAATCTCAATTGGTTTATCAGCTACTTTTTTCTTCGGAATATTGATAAATGCACCTTCAATTGCAAAAGCAGTATTTAATGAAGTCAAGCTATCATCTTTACTTGCAATTTGGTTGAAATACGTATCAATAACCATTTTATATTTTGGTTTGGTCAATGCCGATGACATCAAGCAAACATCGATTCCGTCATGCGTTGTAGAAGATAAATGCGAACTGAAAACGCCATCGATAAATACTAATTTGTAAGTATCGATTTCGTGTAAAAAGTATTTTTTTACCTGATTAAATTCGATTGCATTTTCTTGCTTTGGAAAAACCGTAAAGTCATTTTTTAAGATGGCATTTAGCGATGTATATTTCCAAGCTTCTTCTTTTTTGGTTGGGAAACCTTTATTTTCGAAGTTTTTTAAAGCATTTGTGCGTATATCATGTAAATCTGAATGTACATCGACACGCTCTTCAAAAGCCATAAAAGACGATACTAATTTTTCTTTTAAATCCATTTCTTTAGTTGTAAGTTATGAGTTATGAGTTATGAGTTTTTGCAAACTGTAAACTGTAACTGTAAACTAGTTTTCTGCCTTGATCCAGTCGTATCCTTTTTCTTCTAATTCGTAAGCCAATTCTTTACCGCCAGATTTTACGATTCTTCCGTTGTAAAGAACGTGAACGAAATCAGGAACGATATAATCTAACAAACGTTGGTAGTGTGTGATAACAATAATTGCGTTTTTGTCGCTTTTTAATTTGTTTACACCATTTGCTACAATTCTTAAAGCATCGATATCAAGACCAGAATCGGTTTCGTCAAGGATCGCTAATTTTGGCTCTAACATTGCCATTTGGAAAATCTCGTTTCTTTTTTTCTCTCCTCCAGAAAAACCTTCATTCAAAGAACGAGATAAAAATTTACGGTCAATTTCTAACAATTCCGATTTCTCACGAATTACTTTCAACATTTCGTTTGCCGGCATTTCTTCCTGTCCGTTTGCTTTACGAGTTTCGTTGATTGCCGTTTTCATAAAGTTAGTAACGCTAACTCCAGGAATTTCTACCGGATATTGAAACGAAAGGAAAACACCTTTATGTGCTCTTTCTTCAGGAGCTAAATCAGCAAGATCTTCTCCGTCAAGGATAACTTCTCCGTCTGTAACTTCATAGTTTTCGTTTCCTGCAATAACAGCAGAAAGTGTACTTTTTCCAGAACCGTTTGGTCCCATGATAGCGTGAACTTCTCCAGCTTTAACTTCTATATTAATTCCTTTCAGGATTTCTTTATCACCAATCGCGGCGTGAAGGTTTTTTATTGATAACATTGTTTTTTATTTTATATAAATGTCAATTCTATTTTTGTTTGTTGGTTTAGGATGTTGGCATTAAAATGCGCGTGACCTAAATATTCCATGCCTAAATAATCGGCTGATTTTTGAAACGGGATATAAAAACTATCTTCAATTTCATTATCGTGTGAATTCGTAATCACTCCAATTTTCTTTCCTCTTAGTTTTCTTCCGGTTTCTTTTTCAATTCGGATTAAATCTGAAATCCTGTCGAAAAAGACCTTCATAATTCCGCTCATATTATACCAATAAACCGGCGTTGCAAAAAGTAAAGTGTCGTATTCTTCCAGTATTCTTCTTATTAAAGGAAGAAAATCATCGTCTATATTTTTGCTTTCGTAATCGTAATACGAAATATTGTAATCACTTAGATTCACTATATCGATGTGATGTTCCTTAGAAATTTCATCCACAATTTTCGTTGTGTTTCCGTTTTTTCTTGAAGAACCTAAAATGATGACTTTTTTATTTTCCATCTTCAAATTATCCTACAGAACCTTCTAAAGAGATCTCTAATAATTTTTGAGCTTCAACCGCAAATTCCATTGGCAATTTGTTCAAAACATCTTTACTGAAACCGTTTACAATTAAGGCAATCGCTTTTTCAGTCGGAATACCTCTTTGGTTGCAATAAAAAACCTGATCTTCTCCAATTTTACTTGTCGTTGCTTCGTGCTCTATTTTAGCCGATGGATTTTTACTTTCGATATAAGGGAAAGTATGTGCACCGCAATTGTTGCCCATTAATAATGAGTCGCATTGCGAAAAGTTTCTTGCATTTTCTGCTCTTGGAGAAATCTGCACTAAACCACGGTAACTATTTTGTGATTTTCCCGCCGAAATACCTTTAGAAATAATAGTCGATTTAGTATTTTTACCTAAATGGATCATTTTAGTTCCAGTATCTGCTTGTTGGTAATTGTTGGTAACCGCGATAGAATAAAATTCTCCTACCGAATTATCTCCTTTAAGTACGCAAGAAGGATATTTCCAGGTTACAGCAGAACCTGTTTCAACTTGTGTCCAAGAAATTTTAGCGTTTGTTTCGCATAAACATCTTTTTGTCACGAAGTTGTAAACTCCACCTTTTCCTTCTTTGTTTCCAGGGAACCAGTTTTGAACAGTAGAATATTTAATTTCAGCATCGTCAAGAGCGATTAATTCAACCACAGCAGCGTGCAATTGGTTTTCGTCACGGCTTGGAGCTGTACATCCTTCAAGGTAAGAAACGTAGCTTCCTTCATCCGCAATAACTAGAGTTCTTTCGAATTGTCCTGTTCCTGCTTGATTAATTCTAAAGTAAGTTGAAAGTTCCATTGGGCATTTTACACCTTTTGGAATATAACAGAAACTTCCATCAGAGAAAACCGCTGAGTTTAATGCTGCGTAGAAGTTGTCTTTTTGAGGTACAACAGTTCCTAAATATTTTTTTACTAATTCTGGATGTTCTTTGATAGCTTCAGAAATTGGACAGAAAATAATTCCTTTTTCGGCCAAAGTTTTCTTGAACGTTGTGGCAACAGAAACAGAATCGACAACAATATCCATAGCGACATTGTTCATCATTTTTTGTTCGTCAACAGAAATTCCTAATTTTTTGTACATCTCTAACAATTCCGGATCAACATCGTCCAAAGTTTTGTTTGGATCTACTTGTTTTGGAGCTGAATAATAAGAAATTGCTTGAAAATCTGGTTTTTCGTAACGAACATTTGCCCATTCTGGCTCGATCATTTCTTTCCAGGCACGAAAGGCGTCGATGCGCCATTCGGTCATCCATTCAGGTTCTTCTTTTTTAAGAGAAATAGCTCTCACGATGTCTTCGTTTAAGCCAATAGGAAACGTCTCAGATTCTATATTGGTATAAAATCCGTATTCGTATTCTTTAGTTTCGAGTTCGATTTTTAAATCGTCTTCTGTGTATTTGCTCATTATTTTGTTATTGTCTAAGTAGTTTTAAAGTCCAAAGTTTGAAGTCAATTTAGTCTTTATGACTTTTACGACTTTCAGCTTTTGACTAAAGAGAAAATGATTCTCCGCATCCGCAAGTTCTGCTGGCATTTGGGTTGTTAAAAACAAATCCTTTTCCGTTTAATCCGCCTGAAAATTCAAGAATTGTTCCAGCTAAATACAAAAATGATTTTTTTTCAACTGCAATTTGTATATCATTGTCTACGAATATCTTGTCGTCATCGCCTTTTGTTTTGTCAAATTTCAAATCGTATGACAATCCAGAGCATCCGCCACTTTTCACTCCCACACGTACGTAGTCATGTGCGGCGTCAAAACCATCATCGGTCATCAAATCGATGATTTTCTTTTTGGCTGTATCAGAAACTTTTATCATTGTGTTTATGGTTTTTAATTTTCTTTTATTGTTAGAAATGTTTAAAAAAGTAATCAAATTATTACAATTTAAACAGCTGTCTATCAATGTTCAAATGAAATTGTCTGCAAAGATACGACTTAAAAACCTTTTTCCATAACGGTTCACATTATTATAACAAATGTTAAAATAGATAGAAGTTATTTTGCGTTCAAAAATTGCTTACTAAATGCCTAAATCCTTAACTAAATAAAAAGAAACTTACAAAATTTGTCTTGTTGGTTACTAAATTATTAACTGTTCTTGTATATTGTTAAAATACCGTATTTTTACCTGTCCGTAGTTTTAAATTTTTGGTACTTTTGCATAAAATTATGATTAATCATGAAAAAAAATTACAAAGATAGCTGGATTAAGGCCCTTTTTGCAATAGTTTTTATTTTTGGGATAGGTGCGACGTATTTAATTTTTAGCAACGAACCAAATGATATCATAGAGAAGCCTTCTGCCACTAGATTAGAGATTACGGGAGCAAGCTCAGAAACACTCGATCAGGAAAATATATTGGATTCTTTGAATAATTTGAAACTGGCTTATGATGTTGCCATTTTTGAAAAAACGGCACTTTCTGAAGAATTGGAGCTCCAAAAAAAGAATATTGAGAATTTGATGGAAATCATAAAAGCTTCTAAAAACCCTTCAGTTGAACAGATTAAAATTTACCGTAAACAACTATCCGATCTAAAAGTTTCATTGGATCTAAAAGTTGCGGAAATTAAAAAACTGAAATCTCAAAATAAAAATCTGCTTACTGAAATTGAAAGTCAGAATGTAGTAATGTACAAGCAAAAAGCAGAAAATGATACGCTGATTTTAAAACAAAAAAAGTTGGAATCTACCTTGAAAGACGCTTCAAGACTTTCGTTGGGTAATTTTAAAGTGACTGCTATCAACGAAAAAAGTTCGGGAAAAGAACAGGAAACTACAAAAGCTAAAAACACTGATAAGCTTAAAATTAGTTTTTCTGTTAACGGAAATTCGGTTGCAAAAACAGGAAAAAGAGTTTATTATATTCAGGTTTTAGATCAAAAAAATACCGTTTTAGGCGAAAATAAATTAATCGAATTTGGAAATGATAAAGCCTTGGTTTATAGTTTTTTAGTTAGTGTTGATTACCAAGGAAAAACGGCCAATGTTTATGGTGTTTTGAATAATGATTTAGCCAAGTTTAAAAAAGGAACTTATTTTGTCAATTTCTTCGACAAACAAGAAATAATGGGTAGTTCTTCGATTACTTTAGAATAGTTCTTCAAAAAGTTTTACAACGAATTTTTAGTTTAAAGCAGCAGGATTTGCTAGCTTTGTTTGCTTACTAGAAATTATTTTTATGAAACTTTATCCAATCGAATCTGGAAATTTTAAGTTAGACGGAGGTGCCATGTTTGGCGTCGTTCCTAAAACAATCTGGAACAAAACCAATCCTGCTGATGCTAATAATCTGATTGATATTGCAGCGCGTTGTTTGCTTATTGAAGATGGAAATCGTCTGATTTTGATTGATACCGGAATGGGCGACAAGCAATCAGAGAAGTTTTTTGGATATTACTCGCTTTGGGGCTCGCATTCCATAGATAAATCACTTGCAAAATACGGTTTTCACAGAGATGATATTACCGATGTTTTTATGACGCATTTGCATTTTGACCATTGTGGAGGAAGTGTTCAATGGAATTCTGATAAAACTGGATATGAACCTGCTTTTAAAAATGCAAAATTTTGGACGAATGAAAATCATTGGGAGTGGGCAACAAAACCAAATGCTCGTGAAAAAGCCTCTTTTTTGGCAGAAAATATTTTACCGATGCAGGAAAGCGGACAATTGAATTTTGTTGAAAGACCGGAAAGTGATTTTGGTTTTTCGAAAGAATTGGGTTTTGATATTTATTACGTTGACGGGCATACCGAAAAACAAATGATTCCGCATATAAAATATGAAGATAAAACAATCGTTTTTTGTGCCGATTTATTGGCGACAGCCGGACATATTCCGCTTCCTTATGTAATGGGATATGACACAAGGCCATTGCTTACGATGCCTGAAAAAGCCAAATTGTTGAATTCAGCTGCAGATCAAAATTATTTTCTATTCTTAGAACACGATGCTCATAACCAAATTATAACAGTTGAACAAACTGAAAAAGGCGTTCGTCTGAAAGAAGTATTTACTTGCGAAGATATTCTTTAGACTTTTTATAAAAAATAAAAACTCCTGCTTTTTTTGAGAGAAAGAGCAGGAGTTTTTTCTGCTTTTTAATTAAGAAAATTCTGTAGTCAAACAACTATAAAGTAGGTAATTTTGGGTTAAATTATACTTCAATCTTTTGCAAATAAATTTTCTAATATTCTGATAAACTAATATTTAACCTGTGTGAAATTTAACGCAAACTTCTTGAGTTGATAGTCTTATAAAGTTGTTTTTTAGGAAAATTTTAGATAGGTTTGTTCCTCAAAATTTATTAATAATTAACCTATGAAAAAATTTATTGTTTTTGTTTTATTAATGTCTGTTTTCAGCTCCAAAGCTCAGAAAGTAGATCTTGACCGTTTTTATTTTGGTGTGAATTATCAAATTCTTCCTAAAGAATATGTTCCATTCGAAAAAAGAACGTTCTCATCAAGAGTAAAATTAGGTTCAGCTTTATATAGTTATGTAAATCCAGAAACCGCAAATGAAAAAGTTTATATAACAGGATGGAAAAAAGTTGAATCGAACGGTACTGTTGATATCGAACTTAACTTAGAAGATTTTGTTGAAAGAAGTGCTTCAACTCAAACAAGAATTGAAGAAGAAAGAAGAGATAAAGATGGCAAAGTTACATCACCTCGAAAAGTATATTATTATGTAGTTGCAACCTATGCTACAAGAGGTTATGCTAAAGTAAAAGGTCCAGTTACTGCGGCGCCAGTTTCAGATAAACAAATCGAAGCCGAAAAAGCAAAACAAGCTGCTGCGTCAACCAACAGATTTTTGAAAAATGCAGTTGTGAAAAAAGATTCTACTGCATCAAACGAAGGCTTTAATGTTAGTTTTAATGGTGAATTAAAATACACTTCAAAAGAATCGTTAGATCCTTCATTGCCTTTGAAGGAGTTTAACATGAACAGAACAGCTATCAAAGATCAGACATTAAGAGATTTTGCTAATAATTCGTTATCTACTTTCGGTAATAATATTGATAGAGTTTACGGTTTTAAACCTAAAAGCGATAACGAAATTCTATGGATTTTGGATGCGAAAAGCGACGAAGGAAAAACTCAGATCGAGGCAATTCAGGCAGTGAAAGCGTTATTCGCCACTATGAAAGCCGATGAGCCAATTGATGATTTAAAAGCTAACATGCAGCCTCTTATCGAATATTTTGACTCATTGAAAACAAAATATACTGAAGACAACAAGCCTTCGCGCAAAATGAGATATTCAGCTTATTATAATTTGGCCGTTATTTATCTTATGTTAGATCAGCCAGAAAAAACTATTGCTGAATCTGAGAAATTGATTGCTAATGATTACGATAAAAGTGACGGAAAAGCGCTTATAGAAAGAGCAAATAATTTAATTGCAAGCTTTAAGGCGTCAAAATTGAATACTACACATAACCCAGCCCTTAAATAAAAATCCATGAAAAAAATTACAAAAATTGTTTTATTTGTTGTACTCGCAGGAATCACTCAGACAGTAAGCGCACAATCTACAGGTTGGTTTGGTAAAGCAGTGTTATCAAACTCACTTAATTTGCGTGGTCCTGTGCCACCAACAAATCTGGAATACGGAAAATACAAATCATACGAGATGATTCTAGACCTTGCGCCTGGATTGGAAAACAGTATGAACAATAGAAAAATTCCTTATTCTGCAGAAAAATATTATGAAGCTTTTTCAATTTCTGGTTTGAAAAAACAGAAAGAAGGCGATTTTAAAGTAAAGTACAATCTGACTCGTTTTGAACTTGTAAACGACGAAGATTATGTACAAAACACCTATCAAAAAGCTCCGGCATATTACATTGGTTTAGAGTCTAATTTAGAAATTACAGACAAAACAGGAAAAGTAATTTACAAAAGATATACTACTCCTAAAGTTTGCATGTATGTTATAAATCCGTCTGAGACTTATGATAATTTAACATACAAAATATTGACTGACAATTTCTACAGTATGATTGAAGAATTTGAAGGGTTTTATTTATATGGACCAAAAATTACAAAACTGAGATATTCTGATATTGAGAAAAAGAAAAAATCAAAATCAACATTTAATATCGATGAATACAATCAGTCGCTTCAGGTTATGCCAACGTTAGTTGATGTAGATAGAGAAAATTGGGCAGATTTATTTGGTGAAGCACAAAAATTCTGGAAAGAACTTGTAAATTTTCAAGATAAAAGTGATGAAGATTTAGCAAAACAAATCAGATTTAGCGCAAACTATAATTTAGCAGCAACTTACATCCTTTTAGGAAATGTAGAAGAAGCTTCAAAGTACTTGCCTGGAATAAAAGAAAATGAAAAAAGCTTCTTAGGTATGAGAACTGATTTCCCTTACATGACCAGCGTAGTTGAAGATATTGAAAAATACAAAAAATTGACTGAAAAAGCATTTACTATTGAGGCAATACCTCAAGAACCAGTTTTGCCTTCATACAAAAAAGCGGCAACAGCGTTTAGATATGCAGAATTCCCTGGGGAAGTTTTAGATACAGATTCTAAAGTTTGGAAGGGTAAAGTTAGAGTTATCAGCGATTATCCTGAGTTGGTAGATTTAAGAACAGAGCAAACAGTATCTGGTTTGAGATCGATGATGGACGGAATTGGTTCTGAAAAAAGTAGTGTTTATATCTATGTTGAAGGACAGAAAAAACCGGAGAGAACGAACTTGAAAAAAGTAGTTAATATCAAAGATGAAGAAGGAAGAATGTACATTGTAGGTAAAACAGGAAGAGGAGTTTCGGCAATTTCATTTGGAGACAAGCCAGAAACAAGTTCAAAAAGATATTCAATGTTTGAAGAAGTAAAAAAAGGCGGAAAAGTTTCTTTATATCATGAGTTTTTCCCGCAAGACGCTTTTACTTTGAAAAAATCAATCGAGGATGAGTTCTTTTGTCCTCCAATTTTCTTAGGAAGAAGAAAAGCATTAAAAGAATATTTTTCTGATTGTCCAAAAATGATTGAGAACATTGAGAAAGGTGCTTACGATTTTGAAAACAAAGAGACTTATATCAAAATGTTTGACGATTACACGAAATTATGTGGTAACTCATAATTTACTTTTTAAATTACAATTTGAAGAAAGGGCTGTCAATTTTTGACAGCCCTTTTTTGTTTCGAAGTTTTTAATCTAATTTCCATCCAAAAGTCGTCTGGAAAACATAATCATCTTTTGATGCTCCGGGTTTTGGTTTATTGTCGTAGTTATAAACAAACGAAAGCTTGATGAAAAAATCCAAAGGCAGATCATATTTTGTATCTAAAGAAAAATCGGTACGAACCCTTTTGCTTTCGGTAATACTCGGAAAAACAGTAGCTTTTGTCTGAATGCTGAAATCGCCAATATCGTACAGATTAAAATCGGTTCCAATGAAAAGCTCCAAACTTTTATTGGGTTCGCTTGTATCTTTAAATTTTTCGTGGTTAAAAGATAATCCTGGGGCAACTCCCCAATATTTTTTATTGCTGTGTATAAGAAATTTTCCATATCCTGCTTTTGATATAACACGTAAATCGATGTCCTGTTCGGTATTAGATAAAGTAGTAATCGATAATGGAATGAAATAATCTTTTGGGAGCAAATGAACATAGCTCAATTCGGAATCAATTCTTCGAATTGGGTCGCTGTCATCTTGAATGGATTGCAGATGTTTGTACATTGCCGTGCCGTACCATCTTTTGGCCGTGTAGCCTAAGTTTACGTTTGCCGTTAATTGCTGTAAGTTTTGCGCTTTAGTTAATTTTATTCCCACATCAAAACTGGCGTCAAGTCTGTCCCAAAAGCTTTCATCAACAGGTTTTATATATACAATATCAGCGAGGTCGATTATGGATTTGATCTGTGTTTCGACATTTGTAATTTCGCATTTATAAGGAGCTTTGGTTTTTGTAATTTTTCCATTTAAGAGAACTCCATTGGTCAAATTGATAATATGAATTCTTTCAGAGCCAATGCTTTTTACATGTTTCCATTCCAGTTTAAAATCATCTTTGCTGTAATCGGTTTCAATTTGAACAACGCCTTTGTTCATTATTTTTATTTCGCCAACAAGAATGTCATTGTTTTTCAATACTAATGTATCAGAGGTCTGCGCACTGGCTTTGAAGAAAAATAAAAGAAAAAATAAAAGTATGATTTTCCTCATATCGGTTTTTATTTCTTTGGTTGTCAGCTTATAAGACTAAAGTTAGAAATAAAAATGCAATGTGATGCGCTATTATAAAAAAATCCCATTTTCAACTGAATGAAAATGGGATTTTTTAAGTTAATTAAATTGTAATAAAAAAATGTTAATTGGCTTTAAATTTCCAAACCTGACCAACAGTTTCGCCTCCTTTATTGTCTTTTACAACAACTTTCCAGAAATATTGTTTACCAGATTCAATTGTGGTATCAAATGTCTTTTCTGGTTTGTTCTCAGCAATTTTTGCTGTTGGTGGATTTGCTGTTCCAAAGTAAACATCATAAGTTAAAGCATCTGCAGTATCAACGTCAGAAGCATTCCATTTTAGAGAAACAGTTCCTGCATTTAAAGCAGAATTTAAAACCGGAGCAACCAATTCTGGAGCAAATGGAAGATGATTTACAACCGCATCTCCAGCAGTATAAAATTTAAAAATTGACGAATAAGCACTTGTTAGGCCTTTGCTGTCTATTGCTTTTATTCTCCAGTAAAAAGCAGTGTTTTTGCCTAATGCAATTGAGGCGGTATTATCTGCTCCATCAAATGTTTTAACGATTTGTGTAAAAGCATTGTCTTTTGCAACTTGAATTTGATAGGTTATGGCATCTTTATTCTCATCCGTAGATTTGTTCCATGAAAACGAAACCGTATTGTCTAAACATAATTTATTGTCAACCGGAGAAGTTAATACTGGTACACTTGGCGCTACATTTACTGCAGGTGTTTCAGGATCATCTGAACCTCCTCCGCAAGAAATAAATAAAGCACTGATTATTGATAGATATATAAAATTCTTCATTTTTATTTTTTTATAATTTTAACGTATTCCGGAGTTTCAAGATAAATTTTTGCAGCATAAATTCCAGATGGAAGATTGGAAAGATTTAGATATGCGCTTCCGTTTTCTGTATTATAAGTTTCCCTAGAAACTACTTGTCCTCCAAAGTTGAAAATTTCGATTACAGTTTCTGATTTGCTGTTTGGGATTTCAATTTCAACATCACCAGAAGTTGGGTTTGGATATGCAGAAAGCATTGTTCCTAATTCTGAAGAAGAAACTTTTTTGGCAAAAATACCTTCACATGCTTTTGAAGTAGCAACTTCGACTAATCCAGCTTGATTTAATTCTAAACTAAAATTAGAATCAGTTGTTTGAAATTGAGCTTCACCATTAACAAATACAGTAAACGGAGCTGTTCCTTCAGTAATTTCAACTTCTACTTTTTTAGAAGCGATAGTTGATTTTCCTGCTATAGTTGCCGCTTTTGGAATTACAATATTAAAAGTCTGCTCATAAGTTTCTCCTGTAACGGCAATAATTACAGTATAAGTTCCAGGAGCAAGGTTTGTGATTTGTAAACTGTTATTTACAAATGTTTTTGAAGTTCCGTTTACGGTTGCTGTATACGGTAATTGAGCAGTTGCAGTAACAGTGATTTGTCCATTGTTTTCTCCAGCACAAGTTTCTCCTTTAGATTCGATAGCGAAATTTTTTGGACCTAAGCTAAATTCACATTCTGTATTATAATTTGCAAATTGATCCTTAAAATTAGACCAGTTTGCATTAGAATAGGCAACATCATCAACTAATATACAAGTCAAATTAGGATTGCCTCCAAATAAACTGGAACTCTGATTTGTCATTTTTGTGTTTCCACCGTTTTTTAAATTTAACTTCATCAAATTGTTACCGGTACAAAGAACCTGAAGCAAATTAGGATTGTTAGACAAATCTAATGTAGTAAGCTTATTATAAGGACAATAAATACGCTCTAATGCAGTGTTTTTAGAAACATCTAAAGAGGTTAGTTCATTAGACCAAACATTTAGATATTTCAAATTTGTTTTTTGAGATACGTCAATAGTTTTGATTTGATTATAAGAACAGTCTAATGTCGTCAAAGCCGGGTATTTAGAAAGATCTAAACTAGTTAGTTTGTTTGTGTTGCAATACAAACTTTCTAAAAGTGTATTTGCAGAGAAATCCACTTTAGTTAATCCATTTCCATTTACCGAAATATGTTTTAATTTTATGTTTTTAGAAACATCAAGATTAACTATTTTTTCATTCGAGGCCAAGCTCAGTCTTTCTAATTCTAGATTTTTAGAAAGATCTATAGTTGTCAGCAAACCTTGTTGTGATGAATAGGAGCCTTCTTTGTTTGATCCTTCAGCATATAATTCTGTAAGAGCTAGATTTTTTGATACATCTAATGTCGTTAATCTATTAAGAGAGCAAGTAAGGCTTTTTAATTCTAGATTTTTTGATACATCTAATGTCGTTAAATTATTGTAATAAACATTTAAGTCTGTTAAAGCTAAATTTTTAGAAACATCTAAACTGGCAAGTTTGTTAGAATTACAATTTAATTTTTTCAATTTTAAATTTTTGGAAACATCAATGCTAGTTAAGACACCATTTCCGTTATTCGGTAATGTCAATTCTTCAAGAGCAGCAAAATCCTGAAGTCCGGTTAAATCCTCAATTTTTAAATTAGTATAGTAGTCGCTTAGATTCAAAATTGTAATTGAAGCGATTCTTTTAGTTAATACTTTTCCATCTTCAACAGCGTCAATTCCTTTTTTGATTAAAGTTCTTTCAAAGTTTATATCAGGAATAAGCGTGTAAGCAGGAGCTTCACATTCGGTAGTAGAAAAATCAGCAGATGATTCTTTACTTGTTGCCCAATTAGTATTTGAGTAAGTAACATCGTCAACAATTATGCAAGTCAAGGACGGATTAGAAGTAAGAATTAAATCACTTGCTTTTATAAGTGTATTTTTTCCGTTTTTTAGATTTACCTGAGATAAAGTTAAATTATTACTGATGTTTAATTTTGTTAAAGCTGGATTTTTAGAAACATCTAAATTATTTATACTATTGTATTGAGTTTCTAATATGATTAATGCTTTATTATTAGATACATCTAAACTTGTTATTTTGTTTGAAAAAGGTCTTAAAATAGTAAGTTTTGTGTTTTTAGAAACATCAAGACTTGTAATTTGGTTTTGATAACATTCAAATGCTAGTAATTCCGGGTTGTTTGAAGTATCAATAGTTTGAAGATTATTAGTTACACAAGTCAAGCTTTGAAGACTTATGTTTTTTGAAATATCCAATGTAGCTATTTGATTATTATTACATTGTAAATTAGTCAACTTAATGTTTTTTGTAATATCTAAGTTTGTTAGTTTATTTGAATAACAATATAATTCTGCTAAGAGCAAATTGTTTGTAACATCAAGCGAAGTCAGTGAATTCCATCCACAATTTAATTTTGTTAAAGCTGTGTTTTTAGAAATGTCAAGAGCAGTTAATTGATTTGTAGAGAAGCTTAAAGAGGCTAATGCTGTATTTTGAGAAACATCTATTGTTTTTATAGCATTATTGCCAAAACTAAGCGAAGTCAAAGCTTTGTTATTGGTTACGTTTAGTGACGTTAATTTACAATTAGTAAGCTCTAATGAGTTTAAATTTACATTCTTAGAAACATCTATAGAGGTTAATTGTAGATTTGTACCGCAATCTAAGATTTTTAAAGCAGTATTTTTCGATATATCTATGCTTTTCAGTTGATTTCCATAAACATATAATGAAGTCAAAGCAGTAAAATCCTGAATACCTGTTAAATCAGTGATTAAGCTGTTTCCAACATTTAAAAAAGTCAAAGCAGCTACTTTTGAGGTCAATACTTTACCATCAGTAGCACCCGAATCAATTCCTAAAGCAATAAGTTTCTTTTCAAAATTTACATCCGGAATTAATGTGTATTGTACTGGAATCTCAGTGATATCTACCATAGAAATATTATCCACCAATATTTCAGCATTCTGATTTCCATTTGTCCAGACATCAACTTCAATATTTTCAGAAACAGTTGGAGTATAATCGAATTCAATTTTTCTCCATTCTGTAGTAGAAAAAGTGACATCTGATTTTTTGATTAGTACTTCTTTGAAAGTACCAGGTTTATGTTGTAAACTGAAATCAATAGAAGACAAAGTTCCTTTTACCAGTTTATGGTAAAAAGTTACTTTATAGGTTTTGCCGGCCACTACCGGAAAGAATTCACTATTAATGAAGTTTAATGTTCCATTGGAAATTGTCATGCTGGTGCTCGACGCACCATTTTGTGCAATTGAACTTTGAGAAGCTAATCCGTTTAAATAACGATACCAATTATCTGGCTGCGATGATGAAGTCCAGATTTCAAAGTTTCCGTTTGGAACTAAGTTGGTTTGGGCATAAATTGAAAAATTTGCTAAAAACAGCAACAAGAGTAGTTTTGTTTTCATAGAGTAAATTTAATTTTGGTCGCGCAAGAATACCTCTTTTAAGTTAGTATTCCTTACGGGAAAGCGTAAGCGCTCGTTTTTTATGCAAAAAAAACGTCCCATTTTCTTAAAATTGAAAATGGGACATTTTAATTATTATTTTGAATTTATTATTCAACTACAATTTTCTTTGCCGAAGCAGCATCTTGATTAATAAGATATAAATAGTAAACTCCTCTTGGCAATCCAGATAAATCGATTTGATTATTAAGATCTGACACATTTAAAGTAAACGATCTTACTAATTGACCAGCTGAATTATAAACCGTTACTTTTTCAACTGAAACATTTAGAATGTTAACTTCGCCTTTTGTAGGATTTGGATAAATTGAAGCTTTGTTAAAAACGGAATCTTCAAGGCCTAAAGATTTACATGTTGAAGAATAAGTTGCTGTTTGATCTTTGATTCCAGCCCAATTAGCATTCGAAAAGCCAACATCATCTACCTGAATACAGCTAAGTTTCAAATTGTTTAAGAAACTTGTATAGATAGGGGTTTCTGTTTTTTTACCGGTTTGAGTTGGTAGGATAAAGTTTTTATTATTACCGTTTTTAACGTTCAGCGACACTAAAGGATTGAACTCAACAAAAATAAGCTCTAATAGAGGATTGTGAGAAATATCTAAAGTTGTTAACTGATTATTGCTCACGTTCAATCTTTTCAATAATGGATTTCCGCTTAAATCCAATGTTGTCAATTTAGCATTATTGAAATATAGATTTTCTAGTTTAGAGTTTGATGTAACATCAAGCTGTGAAATATTGGTATAAATACAATTCAAATCTTTTAGGTTTGGCAAGTTTGATACGTTTAATGACGTTAGATTGTTTTGACCACAGTAAATCGTTTCTATTTCAGGATTTGCAGAAAAATCAATGCTAGTCAATAAATTTCGGTCAGCAATTACATAGTGAACTTTTTTATTTTGAGATAAATCAATTGATGAGATTTGATTTATACTGAACGCAAGATTGAATAATTCAGTATTTGCAGAAATATCTAAACTCGTCAGTTTATTATTGTTTAATGAAAGTTTTGTTAGCAACGTATTTTTGCTGACATCAATTGAGGTCAGATTGTTATTATCACAATCTAAATAAGTTAGAGCTGTAAAATTTTCTAAACCAGACAAATCAGTAATATTAGAATTTGACAAATCTAGATATGTAATCTTGCTAATATCGGCGGTAGCAATTTTTCCGTTAAGACCATCTTTATCGATTCCTAAATCAATCAATTTTTGTTCAAAACTGCTGTCTGGAAGCATTGTGTAAGATGTACAATCTACGTTGTAATTTGCTGTATTGTCTTTGAAACTTGTCCAGTTTTGGTTTGAATAAGTTTGATCATCAACCTGAATGCAGCTTAAATCTAAATTTTTAGTAAAGTTAGAATTGTTCGTAAAGTTTTTATTGTTCCCATTTTTCAGGTTAAGAGAAACTAATTTATTGCTACTACAATCAAGAGAAGTCAAACTTTTGTTTTGTGAAATATCCAGCGCTGATAATTGGTTTGCGCTACAATTAAGAGTTTGTAAATTTGTGAAACCTTTAATTCCTGTTAAGTCTTTAATAGTACTATTCAAGACATTTAAAGAAGTTACGTTTGAAATACTGCTGTTTAAAACAGTTCCGTTTTTACCATCTTTATCGATTCCTAAAGCAATTAATTTGTCTTCAAACACTGGATCAGGTATTGCCGTAATTTGAGCGCAATCTACAGTTGAGTAGGAGGCTGTAGCATCTTTAAAAGTAGACCATTTTTCATTAGAATAAATGGCATTGTCAACCACAATGCATGTTAGTAAAGGGTTTTTTGTGAAGTTAATGACATAAGGTTCCAATTGTATTGAGCCATTGTTTCCATTTTTTAAATTTACATTGGTCAACAACGGGTTATCTGAACAGCGAAAATTAGTAAGAGAAGTGTTTTTAGAAACATCTATTTTTGTTATTTGGTTTGCTTCACAGTTAAACAAGATTAATGATTTATTTTTTGAAACATCAACATCTGCTATTTGATTTGATGAACAAGTAAAATATTGCAAATTAAGATTCTTTGAAACATCTATGGCTTTTAAACTATTATTAGAAATGATTAAGTATTCAAGAGCGACATTTTTGGAAAGATCAATCGCTGTTAAATTATTATAGTTGGCAACAAGATGTTTTAATGCCAAATTTTTAGAAACATCTAAATGCGTCAATTTATTTGACATTACATTTAAAGAATCTAATGCCTTGAAATTTTCTATTCCAGTTAAGTCACTAATATTAGAATAATAAAGATCAAGTCCTTTAACTGGAGTAATATTTGATGTTAAAACTTTTCCATCTGTTGCGCCTGAATCTAAACCAAGAGAAATTAATTTTTGCTCAAAGTTAACATCAGGAATTAAGGTATATGTAGGTAAACAGTCCAATGAAAATGAAGCTGCAGCATCTTTATTAGATGTCCAATTTTTATTTGCATAAGCGACATCATCTACTAAAATACAAGTTAAACCTGGATTGTTTTTTAGATCTAAAGAGGAGTCTAAGATGGTGTTATTTCCATTTCTTAAATTTAATTCAACCAATTGATTATTTGATACATTTAAGGTCACTAATGCTGTGTTTTTTGAAAGATCAAGATTGGTTAACTGATTCCCAAAACCACTTACAAACGATAATTCAGTATTGTGGCTCAGATCAATTTCTTTTAAATTGTTATTCTCGAAGCCTAATCTTTGAAGATTTGTATTTTGACTTAAATCTACCGTTGAAATTTGGTTTTTAGAAAGTTCTAGAGTATGAAGTTTGGTATTTTTTGTTACATCTATACTTGTGAAAGCATTATCTAAAATCCCAATATTCTCTAACATTAAATTTTTACTAAAATCAGCTGTTGTCAGTTTATTGCGGTCGCAGAAAAAGTATTTTAGCGATGCAAAATCCTGTAGTCCTGTTAAGTCTGAAATATTGCTGTCGGCCACATCTAAGGAAACAATATAATTAATAGAAGAAGTTGCGACTTTTCCATTAAGGCCATCTGTGTCAATTCCTAAATTAATTAATTTTTGTTCAAAATTACTGTCCGGGATTAGAGTGAAAAAGTCAGGGCAATCTAAATCGTAATTCGCGGTTGTGTCTTTTGCGTCTGCCCAATTATTATTTGAGTAATCGACATCATCTACTTTAATACAAGTTAATGTCGGATTATTAGATAATTTCAGAGCTTGAGTTAGGAAGTTTTTGTTATTTCCGTTTTTTAAATTTAAATTTTGTAAAGACGGATTATTTGAACAATTCAAAATAGTTAAAGCATTATTTTGGCTAGCGTCTAACATTTTTAAGTCATTAGATCCGCAAAATAATTGAGTTAGGTTTTTTTGTTTTGAGATGTCTATTGTTTTTATCTGATTGCCACTAAAATCTAATAAATCCAAAATAAGATTGTCCTTTACATCTAATGTTGTTAATTGGTTATTTTCGGCAGTTAAAGCGAGTAAATTTACGTTTTTGTCAAGTGATAAATTAGTTAATTGGTTGTTACTACAATCTAAAATTTGTAACTTACTGTTATTACTTAAATCTAAAGACGCTAGGGAATTTTCAGAACATTTTAAGAATTCTAATTCTGAACAATGACTGATGTTTAAAGTTTTTAATTGACTAGATGAACAATGTAATCTTTTTAAAGCTATATTTTTATCTAAGTCTAAAGTTGTCAATTTATTGCCACCACAGCTTAATTCTATTAAAGCCGTATTCTTGCTTACATCTATAGTTGTTAGGTTATTTGAATCGCATCCTAAATATGTTAAAGAAGTAAAATATTCAATTCCCGTTAAATCTGAAATTGAACTTGAAGATATAATTAGACTAGTAACATCAGTAATTTTTTTAGTTAAAACTTTTCCGTCAGCAACACCAGAATCAATACCTAAAGCGATTAATTTTTTCTCAAAATTCACATCAGGTATTTGCGTAAACATTGAAGAACAGTTTGTATTATAAGTAGCCGTAGCATCTTTTAGATTCATCCAATTTGTGTTAGAATAAGCATCATTATCAACTTCAATACAATACAAATTAGGGTTATTTTTAAAATCTGAAAAAGTTAGATCCAAAATATCATTATGACCGTTTTTTAAATTTAAGTTTTGCAGCTGATTATTTTGGCAAGCCAATTCGTTTATTTTAGGATTTTTTGAAATATCAAGAGAAACTAATTTGTTATCTAAACAATCCAGTAAATTCAATTCAGGATTTGATGACACATCTAAAACAGATAATTTATTGCCATGACACATTAATTCCGCTAATAAGGTGTTTTTTGAAACATCCAGAACGGCAATTTGATTGTAATGACAAATTATAGAGGTTAAATGTGTGTTTTTTGATATATCTAAACTTGTGAGCTTATTATTGTCACAGCTTAAATTTGTTAAAGCAATATTGTTATCAATATTTAAGCTTGTTAATTTATTACTGCTAACAATTAAATTCTGTAATTGTGTATTTTGAGATACATCTAAACTTCCTAATTGATTCCTCGCCGCATTTAAGGTAGTTAGATTAATGTTTTTTGAAACATTTAAAACTGTGAGTGTATTTAATCGACAGTCAAGAGTTTGTAATAAAACGTTAGCACTAATATCTAAATTAGAAATTTTATTAGTACTGATATTTAAATCTTGTAATTGCGTATTTTGAGATAAATCTAAATTTGCTATTTGATTAGTAAATGCATTTAAATTTGTCAATTTACTATTTGCTGAAAGATTTAAACTTGTTAATAGGTTTCTCGAGCAATCAAGTGTCTCCAACAAAGTATTCGCACTTAGATCTAAACTAGTGAGTTTATTATTTCCAACATTTAAATTTTTCAGTTTTGTATTTTGAGATAAATTTATGTTGGTTAATTGACTGTTAGATACATATAAGCTGGATAAAGATGTGAATTTTTCTATCCCGGTTAAGTCTGATATAGGATAATCATAAAGGCTCAGAGTAGTTACTGAACTAATATTTGACGTTAAGACTTGTCCGTCAGGAGTTCCAGAATCAATTCCTTTAGCAATTAAAGTTTTTTCAAAATTGAGATCAGGAATTACAGTATAAGGAGTGGAAGGACATGAAGTTTCATTATAAATCGCCGAAACATCTTTTATACTTGACCAGTTTGTTGTTGAATAAGCAGCATTATCTACTTGTATACACGCTAAATTAGGATTATTGTTAAGCTTTGTTGAAGCAGCTTTTAGCTTTGTATTATTCCCGTTTTTTAGATTGAGTGTATAGAGGTTATTATCGTTACAAGTTAAATCAGTCAGAACTGTATTCTTGGAAAAATCTAAATTGCTGATTTTATTTTTTCCGCAATATACTGCGTCAAGCAAAGTGTTTTTAGAAACATCAAGATTCAGTAACTGATTTTGCTCACAATTTAAAGTCGTTAATGCAGTATTTTTGCTGATGTTAAGAGTTGTCAACGAATTTGAGTAACATTCAAGATAATATAAAAGCGTATTTTTAGAAAGATCTAAAGAAGTCAATTTGTTCTCACCACATTCTAATCCGCGTAACTGTAAATTTTTAGAAACATCTAAAGCCGTAATTTGATTGCTAAAACAGTACAACTGCTCTAAAATTGTATTCTGTGAAACATCTAAAGCGGTCAATAAATTACTTTGGCAATCCAATTCCTTTAATTTGCTATTTGCCGAAACATTTAAAACAGCTAGTTGATTGTTATATACCTGCAGCACCTCTAGCTGTGAGTTTTGGGAAACATTTATACTTGTCAATTTATTATAGGAAGCATTTAAAGATTTCAAAGCAGCAAAATCCTGAATTCCGGTTAAGTCAGTAATAGAACTTGACGCAATATTAAGCGATGAAACTTTTGAGATATCGAATGTTAGGACTTTTCCATTTTTTCCGTCTTTATCAATTCCAAGAGAAATCAATTTGTTCTCAAAATTAGGGTCTGGAATAGCAGTATAACCGTAACAATTAGTACTGAAAGATGCTGTAGCTTCTTTTAAGCTTAACCAGTAACGATCAGAATATGTTGGGTCGTCTACTTGAACACATTTGATAGCATAACTTCTTTTAATATCAAAAGCTGTAAAATTAGTATTGTTTCCGTTTTTTACATTTAAAGAAATCAAAGAACTGGCATCGCTAGCTTTGAAAGAAGTTAATTTTGGACAGTTAGAAATATCAATGCTTTTGATGCCTGTAGCGGAGCAGTCAAGACTAATCAAATTGATGTTTTTAGAAAGATCTAAAGCGGTTAATGAACTATTACTAGAACAGTATAAACTTTTTAATGCAGTATTGTTAGTTATATTTAAGCTTGTTATTTGGTTTAAAGTACAAGAAAAATCTGTCAATAATATATTTTTAGAAATATCAAGACTGGTAATCTTATTAAAAGTACAATAAAAAGTCTTTAATGCAGTATTGTTGGTAACATCTAAACTGGTCAATTGATTACTTTGAATATCCAACCAATCTAATTTAGTGTTATTTGAGAGATCAATTGTTGTTAATTTATTGTTGTAAAGAGTTAAAGTGGTCAAAGCCGTCAATTTTGTTATATCTAGTGTGGTAATGTAATTATCACGGCAGATAAGTTTTTCTAAACTGACAAAGTCTTGAATACCAGTTAAATCGGCAATTGAACTGTTTTGAACATCTAAAACCGTCAATTTAGAAATGTTAGAGGTAAGAACCTGTCCATCGACAACACCAGAATCAATTCCTAAAGCGATTAATTTTTTTTCAAAATTAATATCAGGAATCGCTGTATACTGTGCATAAATAGAAAAGTTAGCCAATAAAAGCAAGAAAAGTAGTTTTGTCTTCATAGAATAGATTTAGGTTTTTGGTCGGACAATAATAACTAATTTTAGCGGAGATTCCTTACGGAAAACCGTAACGATACTATTTGATCAAATTTTAAAAAAATTCAAAGAACAAAAAGGCTCTAGTTTTTATAAGAATATTTTTAAGTATTTGATTTAAAGAGCCTTTTGTTAGCTTTCCGTTTCCTTAAAGTAAATTTAAATAATCATAAGACAGTGTTAATGGTTAGCTTTTTGTAACAAAAAATCCTAATTTAGGCGCATCTTTTAACTTTGATATTAAATTAAGATTACATGAGTTACATTAAACCTATTAAATTATCTGCTTTTGCTTTAATGGTTTTAGCAGGTTGCGGAACAACTTTACAAGCGCAATCAGCTGCTTCTAAAGAGTTTATAAAAGCACCTTTGGCTGTTGTTAAAAAAGCACCGGTTACTGAAAATGAACTGAAAAGATGGAGTCATCTTGATTTAGTAAAAGATTCTATTCCGGGAATGAGTGTTGACAGAGCTTACGCCGAGTTATTGCAAGGCAAAACAGGTCAAAAAGTGATTGTAGGAATTGTAGATTCTGGAGTTGATATCGAGCACGAAGATTTACAAGGAAAGATTTGGATAAATCCTAAAGAAATTCCAGGAAACGGAATTGATGATGATAAAAACGGATTTATCGATGATGTTCATGGTTGGAATTTTCTTGGAAATGCCGTTCACGAAAATCTTGAACTGACGCGTATTGTAAAAAAGGGTGATGATGGTTCTGCGCAATATAAAGCTGCATTGGCACAATATAATGAGAAATATGAGGAAGCTTTAAAGAATAAACAACAAGTTGATTTCTTATTGGAGGTTCATAAAACGATTCAAAAAGAGCTTAATAAAAAAACATATAAAATTGAGGATTTAAGCACTTTAGCATCGACAGATCCAAAAGTAGCGCGATCTAAAATGGTTATGACTCAGATTTTTACAAATGCAGGCCCAACTTTTGATCCTGAGGCTGATTTTGAAGAATACAGAGAACAGGTTTATGACGAAATCGACTATAATTTAAACAAAGAATACGACGGAAGAAAAGTTGTTGGCGATAACCCAGATGATATCAAAAACAACCATTACGGAAATAATGTTGTTTTTGGCCCAGATAAAGAAAAAGCACTTCACGGAACTCACGTTGCTGGAATTATTGCGCAGGTTCGTGGCAATAATTTAGGCGGAGACGGTGTAGCAAATAATGTTGAAATCTTGACTGTAAGAGCAGTTCCTGATGGAGATGAATATGATAAAGATATTGCATTGGCAATTCGTTATGCGGTTGACAACGGAGCAAAAGTAATCAACGGAAGTTTTGGAAAAAGCTATTCTCCGCACAAAGACTGGGTTTATGATGCTTTGAGTTATGCAGCAAAAAAAGATGTTTTAATCGTGCACGCAGCAGGTAATGACGGCTATAATATTGATGAAACTAAAAATATCAATTACCCAAATGATTCGAAAGATAACGTAAGAGAGTTTACAAACAATGTTATTACAATTGGTGCGATCAATAAAGAATACGGCGAAAATGTAGTGGCAGGATTCTCGAATTTCGGAAAAATAAATGTCGATGTTTTTGCTCCGGGCGAAGAGATTTATGCAACAATTCCAAACAATAAATACAAATATTTGCAAGGAACTTCAATGGCAGCTCCAAATGCAGCAGGAGTAGCAGCATTGATTCGTTCGTATTATCCAAATCTTAAAGCAGTTCAGGTAAAACAAATTTTAATGGATTCTGGAGTGGCGCTTCCTTCAAAAGTAGTTTTGGGCGAAGGTGAAAATCCAGGTGAAAAACCAGCTGCAGTTTCTTCGACTGAATCTTCAAAAACGGCGAAAATGGTAAATGCATATAATGCTTTGCTAATGGCTGAAAAAATGTCAAAAAAATAATCAAGTAAAATATACTAATCCGGTGGAAGGGTGGCAGCCCTTCCATTTTATTAAAATAACCATGCGAAAAATAATACTATTATCCTTTCTGAGTTTGGGTTTAAACTCTGCCTTTGCACAAAGTGCTCCTTACTGGCAACAACACGTAGATTACAAAATGGAAGTATCGATGGATGTAAAAAGCTATCAATATAAAGGAAAACAAGAATTAGTTTATACTAATAATTCTCCTGATACTCTACGAAAAGTTTTCTATCATTTGTATCCAAATGCATTTCAACCAGGAAGCGAAATGGACGCTCGTCTGCATTCTATAAAAGACCCAGATGCAAGAATGGTGAATAAAGTTAAAGATGCTGAAGGAAAAGAAATCAAACAAAGCCGAATTGAGACTTTAAAGCCGAATGAAATTGGTTTCTTAAAGGTTAGCAATTTTAAGCAAGATGGTGTTGCCGCTCAAACAAGATTGTCTTCAACGATTTTGGAGGTAACTTTGGCTAAGCCAATTTTGCCAGGTTCAAAAACTACTTTTACGTTAGATTTTGATGGTCAGGTTCCGGTTCAAATTCGTCGTTCTGGACGAAATAATAAAGAAGGTGTTGAACTTTCAATGTCACAATGGTATCCAAAATTAGCCGAATTCGATTTTGAAGGATGGCACGCAGATCCTTATGTAGCAAGAGAATTTCACGGTGTTTGGGGAGATTTTGATGTAAAAATTACAATTGATAAAGAGTATACAATTGGAGGTTCAGGATATTTACAAGATAAAAATTCAATTGGACACGGTTACGAAGATGCTGGCGTAACGGTTGTTTATCCGAAAAAAGCAAAAACTTTGACTTGGCATTTTATCGCACCAAATGTTCACGATTTTACATGGGCTGCTGATAAAGCATATACACACGATATTGTAAAAGGACCAAACGATGTTGATTTGCATTTCTTCTACAAAAATGATGAAAAAACAACTGGAAACTGGAAACAGTTAGAGCCTTTAATGGTAAAAGTTATGGATTATTACAACCACAGAGTTGGGCAATATCCGTACAAACAATATTCATTTATTCAAGGTGGAGACGGCGGAATGGAGTACGCAATGTGTACATTAATGTTAGGAAGCGGAACTCTTGAAGGAATTCTTGGAACTGCAACACACGAATTAGGTCACTCTTGGTTCCAGCATATTTTGGCTTCAAACGAGTCAAAACATCCTTGGATGGATGAAGGTTTTACAACTTACATCGAAGACAGTGCTTTGAACGAATTAAAAGGAGACAAAAAAGAAGTAAATCCGTTTAAAGGAAATTATGCTGCTTATTACAGTTTAGTAAATTCAGGAAAAGAACAACCGCAAACGACGCACGGTGATCGTTATGATGAAAATCGTCCGTACAGTATTTCATCTTATGTAAAAGGAAGTATTTTTCTTTCTCAGTTAGAATATGTAATTGGAAAAGAAAATGTTGACGCAACTTTAAAAAGATATTTCAACGATTTTAAATTCAAGCATCCAACTCCAAATGATATCAAAAGATCAGCAGAAAGAGTTTCTGGTGCTGAACTAGATTGGTATTTGGTTGATTGGGCACAAACAGCAAATACAATTGATTACGGAATTAAAGATGTTGCTGATAATGCAGGAAAAACAACTGTTACTTTAGAAAGAATTGGAAGAATGCCAATGCCAATCGATCTGAAAGTAGATTATACTGACGGAACTTCTGAAACATTCTACATTCCTTTAAGAATGATGAATTTTATCAAACCAAACCCAAATTCAAACGAGAAAAGAACAGTTCTAGAAGATTGGGCTTGGGCACAGTCAAACTACAGTTTTTCAATTGACAAGAACAAAACTGCAATCAAAAAAATCACAATCGATCCAAGTGGATTAATGGCTGATATTAAAGCTGCAAATAATGTTTTTGAAGTGAAATAATTTCAAAAGAGAATAAAAAGAAAGTCCCGTTTAAATTAATAAACGGGACTTTTTTATTTTAGAATAATTGAAGCTTAACTCAAGTGTTCAATCATATCTTTTGTCATTGTTTCCAAATCAAAAGTATGTTTCCAGTTCCAGTCTTCTCTGGCAGAACTGTCGTCAATACTTGCTGGCCAGCTGTCTGCAATTTTCTGACGGAAATCTGGATTATAAGTAATTTCAAATTCCGGAATATGTTTTTTGATTTCGGCTGCAATTTCAGTTGGTGTAAAACTCATTGCCGCTAAATTGTATGACGAATGAATTTTGATTTCTTCAGCCGGTGCTTTCATGATGTTGATAGTTGCATCAATCGCGTCATCCATATACATCATCGGCATTTTGGTTTCAGATGATAAAAAGCATTCGTATTTTTTATCGGCGATTGCTTTGTAAAAAATATCAACAGCATAATCTGTCGTTCCGCCGCCCGGAGGCGTAGACCAACTGATCAAGCCAGGATAACGAATACTGCGAACATCAACGCCATAAATATTATGATAATATTCGCACCATCTTTCTCCAGCTTGTTTACTAATTCCGTAAACCGTAGAAGGTTCCATTACTGTATATTGGGGGGTATTTTCTTTTGGAGTTGTTGGGCCAAAAACAGCGATACTTGAAGGCCAGAAAATCTTTTTAATTTTTTTTGCTTTCGCTAAATTCAAAACATGAAAAAGAGAATTCATATTCAAATCCCATGCAAAAGCTGGATTTTTTTCTGCCGTTGCCGATAAAAGCGCAGCCATCAAATAAACATCTGTAATTTGATGCAATTCAACCAAATGCTCAATTTGGTTAAAATCTAAAGCATTGACGACTTCAAAAGGGCCCGAATTAACAACGTCAGTATTTAATTTTCGAATATCAGAAGCAATTACATTTTCTGTTCCGTATAACTTACGCAATTTCTGGGTTAATTCTGTCCCAATTTGACCGCAAGCACCAATGATCAAAATTTTTGGATTCATTTTCTAGTTTTTTAGAGATACAAATATAACGTTTTCGCAATTACGTATGTTTTTTAGAATCATAAATTATAAATTCAATAATGAAAAAGTTTTTTTGTTGGATAATTCTCTTTTTCAAGGGTGTGTCTTTGTGTCTGCAAGAGTGTGCCCATGTGCCTTTGAAAAATTGTTTCTAAAAATCATTCTTATTGATGATAAGTGCAAAAAAAAGTATCTTAATTTGTGATTCTCAGCGCTAATAGAATTATAGAATCTTTGGCAAAAAACAGCCTTCGTAATTGTAAATTTACTTTGTAACTTTGTAGCTTAATGTTTTATCAGATGAAATTTAAAATATCTCTTTTTTTACTTTTGGTTTTTGTGTTGCAATCTTGTCAGGATGAAAATGCAAAACGACTTGCAGAACAACAAAAAGTAGCCAAAAAGAATGAGAAAATCTTCAATAATATAAATAAAGCGTGGACTTTTATCGATGAGCCAATTAATGAAGCTGCAGAGAAAAATGCGAGCACATGGAATGAATGGCGCGAATTTTTAAAAGAAATTGGAGAAAAACCGCGAAGAACAATCGGAGCATTTCAAAAAAAGTCAAAAGCGATTTCAAAAAAAGCGTTGGCCTTAAACAATAATATTCCGGCCGAACTGAATCAGCCTGCAATAAAAAGTCGAATTTCAATTTTGATTACCAAAGTCAAAATGATGGAATTGTTTATCAATTTGAGTAGCGTTCCAGATGATAAAGTAACTTTTTTAATTGGTGAAATCAACAAAGAAATTATTTCATTAGAAAGACAAATGGATAAAATTGTTGAGAAAGCCAAAATCCCGAAAGAGCAAGGAGAAGAAGATTTCTTAAGAATGCTAGATACAACAAGAGCAATTCCGAATGCTAAAGTAGATCCAAATTTATCAATAAATTGAGTAAAAACGCCTTATATACTACCTACGACAATTTGCCAAAAGCGGAGCAGATTGCATCAAGTCTGCTAGAAGGGAATCAGATAAAAATGAACCTTAGCGGATTGCTAGGATCTTCGGTTTCTTTTATAATTCGTTCTGTTTTTAAGAAAACCGAATTGCCTTTTTTGGTTGTTTTAGACAATAAAGAAGAAGCAGCGTATTATTTGAACGATTTGGAGCAAATGATTGGCGAGCAGGATGTTTTGTTTTATCCCGCTTCATTTCGTCGTCCGTATCAAATTGATGAAACTGACAATGCCAACGTTTTGCTTCGCGCTGAGGTTTTAAACCGAATCAATTCCCGAAAAAAACCAGCAGTAATTGTTACGTATCCAGAAGCACTTTTTGAAAAAGTAGTAACGCGAAGAGAACTTGATAAAAACACTTTAAAAGTAGCTTTAAACGATAAAATTTCGATTGATTTTATTAACGAAGTTTTGTTTGAATACGAATTTAAAAGAGTTGATTTTATTACAGAACCCGGAGAATTTTCAGTTCGCGGGGGGATTGTCGATGTATTCTCTTTTTCAAATGATCATCCGTACCGAATTGAGTTTTTCGGAAATGAAGTAGACAGCATCCGAACTTTTGATGTTGAAACACAATTATCAGTTCAGACTCATAAAAAAATCACGATTATTCCGAATGTCGAAAACAAGCTTTTTCAGGAAAATCGGGAGAGTTTTTTAGATTATATTGCCGAAAGAACTGTTCTTTTTATTCAAAATACCGAAGGACTTTTTAGTCAGCTGGACAAACAATTCGCAAGAGCAGAAGAAGCTTTTGAGAAATTGTCGAAAGAAATAAAACATGCTACACCAGATCAATTGTTTTTAAATCAGGCGTCATTTATAAAAAGATCTTTGGATTTTTCAGTTGTAGAACTGGCTTCAAGACCGGTTTATAAAACCACAAAAAAGTTTGAATTTCACATTCAGCCTCAACCGTCATTCAATAAACAATTTGATTTATTGTTGAATAATCTGAGCGAAAATCATTTTAACGGATATGTGAATTATCTGTTTTGTTCGAATGACACTCAGGCAAAACGTTTTCATGATATTTTTGAATCTTTGGATGAAGCTAATTCCGAGAATATCCGCAAACAATATCATACAATTGTATTGCCTTTATACCAAGGATTTATTGATGAAGAAAATCAGATTACGGCTTATACCGATCATCAGATTTTTGAGCGTTATCATAAATTCAATATCAAAAACGGATATTCTAAAAAACAGAATATTACTTTAAAAGAATTAACGGCGCTTTCTGTAGGCGATTACGTAACGCATATCGATCACGGAATTGGGAAATTTGGTGGTTTACAGAAAATTCAGGTTGAAGGAAAAACGCAGGAAGCTATAAAATTGGTTTATGCCGATAATGATATTGTGTATGTGAGCATTCACTCGCTTCATAAAATTTCAAAATACAACGGAAAAGACGGAACGCCTCCGAAAATATATAAACTTGGTTCGAACGCCTGGAAAGTTTTAAAACAGAAAACCAAAGCGCGCGTTAAACATATTGCCTTCAATTTGATTCAGTTGTATGCAAAACGTCGTTTAGAAAAAGGTTTCCAATTTGCGCCTGATAGTTATTTGCAAAACGAATTAGAAAGTTCGTTTATTTACGAAGATACTCCAGATCAAACCAAATCAACAGCAGAAGTAAAAGCCGATATGGAAAGCGATCGCCCAATGGATCGTTTAGTTTGTGGTGACGTTGGTTTCGGAAAAACGGAAGTTGCAATTCGTGCGGCTTTTAAAGCGGTTGATAATAGTAAACAAGTGGCAGTTTTAGTTCCAACGACTATTTTGGCTTATCAGCATTACAGAACTTTTTCAGAACGTTTGAAAGATATGCCGGTGACAATTGGTTATTTAAACCGATTCAGAACCGCAAAACAAAAAACACAAACTTTAAAAGATTTAGCCGAAGGAAAACTTGATATTGTTATTGGAACACATCAATTGGTAAACAAAAATGTAGTTTTTAAAGACTTAGGTTTATTGATTGTTGACGAGGAACAAAAGTTTGGAGTAAACGTAAAAGATAAATTAAAAACGATTGCAGCGAATGTTGATACGTTGACATTGACGGCAACGCCAATTCCTAGAACGCTTCAGTTTTCATTAATGGCGGCGCGCGATTTATCTGTAATTACAACGCCTCCGCCAAACCGTTATCCGATTGAAACGAATGTTGTTGGTTTTAATGAAGAAATAATTCGTGATGCAATTTCGTATGAAATTCAAAGAAACGGACAGGTTTTCTTCATCAACAATAGAATTGAAAATATAAAAGAAGTCGCAGGAATGATTCAGCGATTGGTTCCAAATGCCAGAGTCGGAATCGGTCACGGACAAATGGACGGTGCGAAACTCGAAGAATTGATGTTAGGTTTCATGAACGGAGATTTTGATGTTTTGGTAGCCACCACAATTATCGAAAGCGGATTGGACGTTCCAAATGCGAACACAATTTTCATCAATAATGCCAATAATTTTGGATTGTCAGATTTGCACCAAATGCGCGGTCGAGTAGGACGAAGCAACAAAAAAGCATTCTGTTATTTCATTTGCCCCCCGTATTCCTCAATGACAGAAGATGCAAGAAAACGTATTCAGGCATTGGAACAATTCAGCGAATTGGGAAGCGGTTTCAACATTGCGATGAAAGATTTGGAGATTCGTGGAGCTGGAGATTTATTAGGTGGAGAACAAAGCGGTTTTATTAATGAAATTGGTTTTGATACGTACCAGAAAATCATGAACGAAGCGATCGAAGAATTGAAGGAAAACGAATTCAAAGATTTATATCCGGAAGAAAATGATATCGATACCAAAGAATACGTAAAAGAAATTCAAATCGATGCTGATTTTGAGCTTTTATTCCCAGATGAATATATCAATAATGTTTCGGAACGTTTGGTTTTATACAACGAATTAGGTGCTATAAAAGACGAAGCGGGTTTACAGGAATTCGAGAAAAAACTAATCGACCGTTTCGGACCATTGCCAAAACAAGCAGTTTCGTTATTAAACAGCATCAGAATAAAATGGATTGCTACTAAAGTCGGAATCGAAAAATTAGTTCTGAAACAAGGCAAAATGATTGGTTATTTCGTTTCAGACCAACAATCTGATTATTATCAATCAGTAAAATTTAGAAATGTCTTGAATTTTGTTCAGAAGCATAGTAATCTTTGCAAAATGAAAGAAAAACAAACCGTAAACGGATTACGTTTATTGTTGACTTTTGAAAATGTGAAGTCGATAAAACGTGCTTTGGAGTTGATGGAGTTGTTTGAGGAATAAAAAATAAATGTTGCCACGAATTTCACGAATTTCCACAAATTTAATTCGTGTTAATTCGTGAAATTCGTGGAAAAAAATAAAATAAAAAATGGCGCACGAAAATTTCGTGCGCCATTTTTAATTATTATAATTAATCAAAGTTTTACAACTTTTTCAATCCTTTTAACTCAGAAGGATTTCCTTCTTTAATACTAATAGCAACACCACCGCCTGGAGCTAAATACTGCTTCAATTTGCTTTTTGAGTTTACGATAACTTTAGTAACCGTATATTTCTGTGGATTTTCTTTCCAATTTGCCTCTTTCGCATCAGCATAAATAGTGGCGATGTAGCTTTTTCCAGCGGGTAAATAATCAAAAGAAAGATTTGCTGTTCTGGCATTTTCATCTGTTATTCCGCCAATAAACCATTCGTTTTTACCTTTTGCTTTACGAGCAATTGTAATGTAATCTCCAGGTTCTGCTTCGAGAATATAACTGTTATCCCAATCTACAGCAACATCTTTTATGAACTGAAATGCATCTGGAAAACGCTCGTAATTTCCTGGAATATCAGCAGCCATTTGTAACGGACTGTACATGGTTACATAATAAGCCAATTGTTTTACCAAAGTTGTGTTTACGCGTTGTGTACTTCCGGTTCCATAATATGAAAGATCAGTTTGGAAAATTCCCGGTGTAAAGTCCATTGGGCCTCCCATTAATCTTGTAAAAGGCAAAATTGTGGTATGATCGGGAGTTAATCCGCCCATCGATTCAAACTCCGTCCCCCGCGCAGATTCCTGAGCAATCCAGTTTGGAAAAGTTCGGTTTAATCCCGTCGGACGAACGGCTTCGTGGCTGTCAATCATGATTTTATAATCGGCGGCACGTTTGGCAACATTTATATAATGATTGACCATCCATTGTCCGTCATGGTGTTCGCCACGCGGAATGATTTTTCCAACATAACCTGTTTTCACCGCATCATATCCGTTATCATTCATATACTGAAAAGCGCGGTCTAAACGTCTTTCATAATTCGTTGCTGATCCCGAAGTTTCGTGATGCATGATAATTTTTACTCCTTTTGAAGCGGCATATTCATGAACCGCTTTTACATCAAAATCCGGATAAGGAGTTACGTAATCAAAAACCTCTTCTTTCCAGTTTCCAATCCAGTCTTCCCAACCGATGTTCCATCCTTCAATCAAAATTGCATCAAAACCATTTTTTGAAGCAAAATCAATGTATTCTTTGGCACGTTCTGTCGTTGCTCCGTGTTTTCCATTCGGCGTAAGCTTGGTAAAATCATCAGTTAATTTTACATTATTTTCTTTTCCAAAAGCCCAAGTGCTTCTTCCGGCAACAAAATATTCCCACCAAATACCGATAAATTTTACCGGTTTAATCCATGAAACATCTTTGTAACTTGTAGGTTCGTTAAGATTCAGAATTAATTTTGAAGCTAAAATATCTGTTGCTTTATCACTTACCACAATAGTTCTCCAAGGCGATTGTGCATCAGTTTGCATATAACCTTTTGCTCCAAGTGCATCTGGCGCCAAATGACTCATCATTTTGTTGGTTTTGGCATCAACTTCAAGATACATTGCGGGATAATTTATTAATCCAGCTTCGTGAATGTTGATGTACAAACCGTCATCAGATTTCATCATTGATGGCGTTTGAACAGATAATTCTTTTATCGGATATTGCGCATTAATCTCGATTGTCGCTTTTTTCATTAAGGACGGAATTTCTGAAATCTTCGAAGTGGTGTACGCATATTCATTGGTATCATAATCTCCCGGAATCCAGAAAATTTTATGATTTCCAGCCAATTGAAATTCGGTGCGCTCTTCTTTGATTACAAAATAACTTAGATGATTTTGCTTCGGAAATTCATATCTAAAACCTAATCCATCGTTGAATAAACGGAAACGAATTCGGATAAATCGGTTGTTGTTTTTCGCTTGCTCTAAAGTCACAACCAATTCGTTATAATGATTGCGAATCGTTTTTTCTTCTCCCAAAACTGGGTCCCAGCTTTCATCAAACGAAGTTTGTGCTGAATTGGTAATTGTAAAACCGTCCATAAAAGAAGCTCCATTTTGAATTTCTAATCCTAATGAACTTGGTTTGATAACAGGTTTTTGTTTATAAGATAATTGATAAGAAGGAACACCGCCTTCTTTTAATTCAAATTTTAAAGAAAGGTTTTTGTCTGGCGAAGTTATCTCTTGTGCTCGAAGCCAAAACGTACTTGCGAATACAAAAAATAAAAGAGCAGTTTTTTTGCCTAAACGAATTTGAAGCAGGATTTTTTTGGATTGAAAATTCATGTTATTTGGTTTTGTGCAAATCTAGTTCTATTAAAGGCTTTTTATTGTTTTTTGAGTATTAAATATTGATAATCGGCTAAATTTATTTCGGCATCAATTGTTACCTGACTTTCTCTTAAAGCATCAACCCAACTAATATTTGCCAATGAGGTTGAAGTGGTATACTTTGATTTTTTTTCATAATTTTGTTAATTGATTGTAGTTAATTCGTTATATCCAATCACTTAGTTAATCGTAAATTGTTTGCAACTCTTTCCGATTTTTTTATTTCCGTAATGTTAGTTTCTCAAAGTTTTTAATTGGTTTTAGTGGTTTCAAAATAGTATTTTTTGTAACATCAAATTCTTCATTTGAGTTGTACATTCCGACAGAACCTTCAACAAAAACAACATCGTTTAAAGCATCTTCCGAATATCCTGAATTTTTATTTCTGATATTCTTATTTGCGGTACGATTAAGTGCTAATTTTTCAAATGGTCTGAATAAAAAAGTCCTTTCATCTTTTAATTAAAAAAGACAAAAGGACTGTAGAAATTGAAATATTAATAATTCTAAAATTAAACTTAGTTTTTCAAGTCTTTGATTACTTTGAAAGCAACGTCAACTTGGTCTTCGCCAACTAAAATTGTAAATTCATTTGAAGTCGAAATTACCTCGTTGATAATAATCCCTTCCCAAGCCAAACGCTGGAAAATGAAATAGTAAATTCCAGGAACTACGATGTTTTCTTTTGGAAGTTTTACTGTAATTGAAGCTAAATTGTCTAATTTCTGAATTAGTTTTTCTCGCATAAAGTGTTTTTCAACTAAGTGATTAACACTGCTGCTCACAACAATATTAGTTTCATTTACACCACGAGATGAGGTATAAAAAATATCAGATAATGCATTAATATCAGAAATTAAATCAGCTTGTTTGTTCAAAACAGTTTCAGATGCAGCAAAAGTGTAATCTGTCAATTCAGAACGAACTGTAATTTCACCAATATTCTTAATTACTTTATTGATTTTGTGGTTTAATTTAAAATCTAATTCTTCAGTCAGTCTTTTAAGAGACATTACAACAGCACCCTGTTTTACCTCTTTACCAAATTCACTCTCCAGCTCCGTCATAATGTTTCGAGACAGGGAAGTCAAATTGATAATTCCGAGCGATAATGCATTCAATAAAAAAGGTTTTGTTTTGATGTAATTTTCGACGATTGATGAAACGGTTTTCATAATTTTTTTTCTTTTTTTTTGTAACTTAATTGTGTTGGTTTAGTTAATTTGATGTTATAAATCTTGACAAAGATAAATAAAAAAACAAATTGTTACAATTATAACAATAAAAAAATATGTTAAAAATGATAAAAAGCGTCAGTAAGGTGCTCAATTGCAAATGTTTCCTCGGTTTTGTGGACTGCAATTATGTCAAAACGAATATTTAAGTCATCATTAAAATCCATTTCCCTATCGTTTATGTAGGCATTTACTGCTTTTATGAGCAGCTGAATTTTTTTTTGCTTGACAAAATCCTGCGGAGAACCAAAATCCAAACTCGATCTTGTCTTGACTTCTACGATGGCCAAAATGGAATCTTTTTGTGCAATAATATCTATTTCGGCTTTTTGAATAATAAAGTTTCTTTCTAAAATTTCATAACCATTTTCTTCGAGATAAGAGACAGCAAGATCTTCTCCGAGTTTTCCTAGTTCATTGTGTTCTGCCATAGTTTTTGTTTAAAGTTTAAAGTTTCAAGTTTGAAGTTTTTTTGCATATAAAAACACAAAGTCGCAAAGGTTAGAAACACTTTGCGACTTTGATCCCGATAGTTATCAGGATTGCGAGATTTTATGTGGTATTTTGAGTTTTCCTAAAAGGAATTAATTCGATATTATTTTTGGAAACTTAAAGTGCTTCCAGAAGCATTTACATCAATTGTAACTGTATTTCCCATAATCAGAGTTCTATTGTCTCTAATGTGACCTGCGGGAAAGTTGAAAATTACAGGAATATTATATTTTTTGGTTACATCATCAATAATTTCAAGAGCGTTTTTGCCCCAAGGAACTTCATTATCTTTCATTTTTGTCATTCCTCCAATGACGATTCCTTTAAGATTTTCGATACAGCCGTTTCGTCTCAAATTCATCATCATACGATCAATATGATAAAGGTATTCGTCTAAATCTTCAATAAATAAAATTTTGTCCTTGCAGTCAATTGCTGATGGTGAACCTAACAAACTATATAAAATAGATAAATTTCCACCAACTAATTCCCCTGTAGCTTTTCCAAAACGATTCATAGGAGATGGAGCAACTGTATAAGATAATGATTCGCCAAATAAACTTGCTTTTAAAGAACTGATCGCCTCTGGAGTTGCGCGCGGAATTGTTATCGGCATTACACCATGAATTGATTTATAGCCCATTGTGTTTAAATGATTATGCAAAACGGTAACATCACTAAAACCAATAATCCATTTTGGATGCTGTTTAAATTTGGTAAAATCCAATAAATCTAACATTCTAACAGTTCCGTATCCGCCTTTAACGCACCAAATTGCTTTAATATTTGGGTTGTCTAATTGTTTTTGAAAATCGGCAGCACGTTGTTCATCAGTTCCTGCCAGTTGGTGATAATCGAGACCAATGGTGCTTCCCACAACAGCTTCTAATCCCCAGCTGTGTAATAAATCAATAGTTGGTTTTAAATTGTCGTCGATATTTTTTCTGGCTGTTGCCAAAAGAGCTACAGTATCTCCTTTTTGTAAATAAGGCGGTGTTATCATGATTTGTTGAGATTGACAAGTGATTGTTTGTAAAGCAAAAGTAAGAAATGCTATTTTACAAAAAGTAAAACGTTTCTTGATAGTAAGGAGGTTATTCATGGTTTCTTTTGCTGTTTAATATTAGTCAGAAGCAAATTTAAATATTCAAATCAATAAATGAATTAAATTTCTTACAATTTATTTAAATTGGTCCTTTAATTTTTTAAAGTTATGCAAATTATTAAATTTCAATTTTGTTTGATTGTTTTTTTTACAATTTCTATTATAAATGCCCAACCCAAAAAGTACAATATTCATACAATAGCTTTTTACAATTTTGAAAATATTTTCGATACCATTAACGATCCAAGTATAAATGATGATGAATGGACGCCTACTGGAGCGCAGCATTGGACAAAAGAAAAATACGAGCAAAAATTAAAGAATCTTTCTAAGGTAATTTCTGAAATTGGAACTTCAGAAAATTTAAATGCACCAACTTTGCTTGGCTGTTCTGAAGTTGAAAATAGAGGTGTTCTTGAAGATTTGATTAAACAAGAAAAAATTATAGGTCTAGATTATGGAATTATTCATTTTGATTCACCCGACCAACGGGGAATTGATGTGGCGCTTTTGTATCAGAAAAAATATTTCAGACCCACTTCTTTTTCAAATATTCCTTTAATAATTTATAAAAATAAAACTGCCGTTCAGGAGAATGGAAATGAAGATTTAGGCGATGTTGAAATCAAAGTTGATAAAAATCGAGTGTTTACAAGAGATCAGCTTTTGGTAACGGGTTTTCTTGAAAATGAAGAAATTCATATCATCGTTAACCATTGGCCTTCGCGGTCGGGTGGAGAAAAAGTAAGCAGTCCGTATCGTGAAGCCGCAGGAAAATTAAACAGAAAAATTATCGATTCATTGCAACAAATAAATCCATTTGCAAAAATTATAACAATGGGCGATTTAAACGACGGACCATTTAATAAAAGTTTAAAAGTGGCTTTGGGAGCAAAATCCAAGAAAATCGAAGTTCCCGAATTCGGAGTTTATAATCCATTTGAAGAAATGGCCGAAAAAGGAATGGGAACTTTGGCTTTTAGAGATTCCTGGGATATTTTTGACCAAATTATTATGACTCAAACTATAATACAGCCAGATTTTTCAAGTTTTAAATTTTGGAAAGCCGGAATTTTTAATCGGCCTTATTTAATTCAGACTTCTGGGAAATACAAAGGATATCCATTAAGAAATTCCTTGACCGAAGTAGGTTTTAGCGACCATTTTCCGGTTTATATTTATTTGATAAAAGAATTTTAGTCCCAGTCTCAGTTTTCAGTCTCAGTGAATCTGAAAACTGAGACTGGGACTGAAAACTTTTCGTTAACTTAGCTTTTCATAAATTCTGAAAAAAATGGCTATAGCAAAACCTTTCAACCTTACCAAATGGATTGAAGAAAACCGACAATTATTGAAACCGCCAGTTGGAAATAAAAACCTTTATGTTGATTCAGGTGATTATATTGTGATGATTGTTGCCGGACCAAATGCCCGAAAAGATTATCATTACAACGAAACGGAAGAACTTTTTTACCAATTAGAAGGAAGTATAAAAGTCGTAATTCAGGAAGATGGCGAGCGCAAGGAAATGGAATTAAATGCAGGAGATATGTATCTTCATCCTGCTAAAGTACCGCATTCCCCTGTTCGTGCTGAAGGTTCAATAGGTTTGGTGATTGAAAGAAAACGCGCTGGACTTGGTTATACAGATGGACTGCTTTGGCATTGTGATAATTGCAATCATAAACTTTATGAAGTGTATTTTGAACTTCATAATATCGAAAAAGATTTCCTTCCTCATTTCGAGTATTTTTACAATTCAGAGGAATTAAGAACTTGTGATAAATGTGGAACTGTGATGGAAACAGATCCGAGATTTACGGCTAAGAAATAAATACACCCCCGTAGATTTTTAAAAAACTATCCGGGGTTTTTTAGTGTATTTTCATTCAAAAATATATATTTATATTGTTTTTAATGTATATTTGTATCATAAATGATATAAAAATACATCAATCATGATACAGGAAATTATTGCTTATAAAAATATTGTTAATGATATTGAGGAATTAATGACTAAATCTCCTTTTAAAAAAAATTATATCATTGAACAAATTGGTATTCCGAGTCCGACATTTTATCGAAAATTAAAGACTCAGACTTTTACTCCTGATGAAATGCTTTCAATTGCAAAAATTCTTTCTCCAGAAGAAAATTTTAAATTGCAATTAAAAGCGGACATTGCACAAGGGAAACTTGATTATATAAATAGAGATTATATAACTCATGAAGAAATGCTTGTAAAATTAAAAAGTAAAAATCTTATCTAAAAATTTTGGAGATTGAAAAAACTCATAGGTTTTTGACGATTATTTGAGAAAGCTACTAATATTACGTCATTTTCGTTTATTTCATAATATAATTTAACCTGCTTTGAAAGAACAATTTCCCGGCATTCTAGTTCTGTATTGTATTTGCCCAATTCAGGATTCTTTTCAAGTAAAATAATAATATGCAATGTGTCTTTTATGAATTTTTGTAATATAGCTGAAGTCCAATGTTGTTCTAAATAATATTGAATATTATAAAAGGTCTAATTCGCTTTTTTTGACCAAACAATTCTCATGATAAAGTTTAGATTATTTGGCAAAAATATAGAAAATAACTTACAAAATAATTTCTACAACTCAAATTTTTTCCCTTGTTCAGGATAAATAATCTTCAAACCTAGATCGTTTTGATTCTTAATTTGTTCTTTAAGTTTTGCAATATTTTTAGTTGGTGGTTTTAAATGCGTAACAATAATTTTGCAATTATTTAAAGAGCCTTTTCCAGCCAATTCTTCTAAAACATGAAGCTCGGTCATTAAGTGATTTGGGGTTAAGTGTCCGAATAAAAACTTGTCAGGCTGTTCATTCGGGAAGGAAACTTCAATAAAAATTCCTTTCAATTGTTTGTTTTGGACTAAAGGCGCAACTGCAGTCCATAGATTTTTTAGCTTATCACTTTTTTCAACAGAATCTGGGCCAGTATCACCTAAATATAAAGCATAAGAATCATTAGATTTAATTAAAAATGCAGTACTTTCAAATGGATTAACATGACTTAAAGGAAAAGCTTTTACTGTCATTTTTGTGTTTGAAATAGGAGTTTCTTCACCTAAATTCAAGGTTTGAAAATGGTATTTTTTTAGTGGAAATCCTACACCTTTATCTCCAAAGTTGGCCCAAGTCTGGTCGTTAAAATAATGGTTTTCCATCATTTCCATACATTTTTCAGTAGCATAAACGGTTTTTGAAGAATCGGCAGGAGAGTTGATAATTAAACCAGAAACGTGATCTAAGTGCGCATGTGAAATTAAATATCCTTTGATGTATTTGCGTAAAACTTCACTCGTTGAAACTTTAAAAACTTTATTTTCAATTGCTTTTTCAATTCCGGCATTTAAAGTTCCGGCATCCAGGCAAATAAAATCTTTTGTATTTGAAGGCGCTATTAAATAGGCCGAGAGATTTTTTTCATCAATTCCGCCTTTTATTCCTAAAGGAACTACTTGAAAAGAAGGTTTTTCTTTTTGAGAGAAAACATTCGTTGAAATTAAAAGCAAACAAAGTAAAAGTCTACTGAAAATGGTCATAATTGTTGTTTTGAGTAATGCAAATTTCACTAAATAAATCCAATAAATAAGGCTTCATTTCTGTTAATACTACTAAATAATCTTAAATTTACTTTTATTTATGAAGACACTTCAATTTGAAATTAATTCTAAAAGAATATCTTTACATTAAAAATATAACAATTTTAACTAAAAAAGTTACAATGACAACAATAGCATCACAATTTGGCATGAATGAAGCGCTGGAAAAATTAGGAATCAAACTAGTTAATGAAGGAACTTCAACAGGAGTAGAGAACTTTTCATCAGGAGAAATTTTAGATAGTTTTTCACCTGTTGATGGAAAATTAATTGCATCAGTAAAAACTTCAACTCTTGAAGATTATGAAAAAGTAATGCGTTCGGCGACTGAGGCTTTCAAAACTTTTAGATTAATTCCTGCGCCACAACGTGGTGAAATTGTGCGTCAGTTTGGAGAAAAATTGCGTCAAAACAAAGAAGCTTTGGGCAAATTAGTTTCTTATGAAATGGGAAAATCACTTCAGGAAGGTTATGGAGAAGTTCAGGAGATGATCGATATCTGTGATTTTGCCGTTGGATTATCGCGTCAATTGCATGGATTGACGATGCATTCTGAAAGACCAGGACATCGAATGTATGAGCAATATCATCCGTTGGGAATTGTTGGAATTATTTCGGCGTTTAATTTTCCAGTTGCGGTTTGGTCTTGGAATACAGCTTTGGCTTGGATTTCGGGTGATGTATGCGTTTGGAAACCATCTGAAAAAACACCTCTTTGTGGTATCGCTTGTCAAAATATAATTGCTCAGGTAATTAAGGAAAACAATTTACCAGAAGGAATTTCTTGTTTAATAAATGGAGATTATCAAATAGGAGAATTGTTGACAAAAGATACTCGTATTCCATTAATTTCTGCGACAGGTTCTACCAGAATGGGTAAAATTGTTGCTCAGGCAGTTGCAGGAAGATTGGGTAAATCTTTATTAGAATTAGGAGGAAATAATGCCATTATTGTTACTCCCGATGCAGATATTAAAATGACGGTTATTGGAGCTGTTTTTGGCGCAGTTGGAACGGCAGGACAAAGATGTACTTCAACTAGAAGATTGATTATTCACGAAAGTATTTATGATAAAGTAAAAGATGCGCTGGTTGCAGCATACAAACAATTACGAATTGGAAATCCGCTTGATGAAAACAATCACGTTGGTCCGCTTATTGACGCACATGCTGTTGAACAGTATGCAGTTGCATTAAATAAAGTTGTTGCTGAAGGTGGAAAAATTTTGGTTGAAGGTGGAGTGCTTTCAGGTGAAGGCTATGAAAGTGGCTGTTATGTAAAACCGGCAATTGCTGAAGCTGAAAATTCATTTGCAATTGTACAACATGAAACTTTTGCTCCGGTTTTGTATTTGATAAAATATTCTGGTGATGTTGATAATGCAATCGAAATTCAAAATGGAGTCGCTCAGGGATTATCTTCGGCAATTATGACGAATAATTTACGTGAAGCCGAAAGATTTTTATCGGTTACAGGTTCTGACTGTGGAATTGCGAATGTAAATATCGGAACGTCTGGAGCTGAAATTGGAGGTGCTTTTGGTGGTGAAAAAGAAACCGGAGGCGGACGTGAATCTGGATCTGACGCATGGAAAATTTACATGCGACGTCAAACTAATACAATCAATTATACTACAAATCTTCCTTTAGCTCAAGGAATTAAATTTGATTTGTAATATTTCGGTATTTTATACTAAATAGCAAAGGCTTCCATTATCGGAAGCCTTTTACATTTAAAATTGGGTTTGTTAAGCTAGGTTTGTTGTTTTATTTTTTTAGAATAGTTTGGTTAAAAGAACCATCGCTAGTATTAACTTTTACTAAATAAGTTCCCGAAATCAATGTACTCAAATCAATACTTTCTGCATTTTTTCCTGCACTTTTTACTAATGTTCCAGACATATTATAAATGAAAACTTGCTCTATAGTTTGAGTTGATTTAGAAATATATAACATATCAGAAACTGGATTTGGATATAAAACAACTTTAGACGTTTCTGGCTCTGTAGTGACTTCAGCAGTTTTCGTCATTCGCAAAGTGCTACCCGTATTATACGCTGTACTAATATAAAATAAATTTGCAACAGAACCTTTTGTAATAGTATGCGAACCCGCTGCAATTGATGCTGTTACAATTCCGGCAGATGCAGTATAAGAAACATTATCAACTTTAATAGTTCCGGTAAAGTTAGAATCAAAAACTAAAGTTAATGTTGAAGCGCTTGTTGTTGTATATGAAATAGACGTGCTCGTTTCAATTTTTAAGCGTTTAGTTAAGGTTAGTCCGTTGTATGTTACAGAACCATCTGTAGAGTTCATATTTCCTGTAATTGTATAGAAAGAACTTGTTTTTCCAGAAGTAGTAAAATTATGAATTTCATCTCCGCTTGGTGTTCCAGTAGTAACAGTAATTGTTCCAGAACCTGTTGCAGGTGTTCCCGTTCCTGTTGTTGCAATTGAGTATGATAAAGTTGCTGTTGGTGTTCCTGTAATTGTAATTGTTTTTGCAGTTGTGTTTTTTACAAAACTAATTCCGGATGCCGGCAAACCTGTTACTGTAGCATCTGTAGCAGTTCCTCCCCAAGTAAACACTATTGAAGTTATCGCTGTCCCGCTGGCAACAGTTTGATTGTTGTTTGTTGGAGAGGTTAAAGTTTGTGCTCCGGCCGCTGTAACTGTTATTGTTCCTGAAGCAGTTGCCGGAGTTCCTGTTCCACTTGTAGCGATTGAATAAGAAACTGTTGCGGTTGGAGTTCCCGTAATCGTAATTGTTTTTGCAGTTGTATTTTTTGCAAAACTAAGGCCTGATGCTGGTAAACCTGTTACAGTCGCATCAGTAGCATCTCCACCCCAAGTAAATACAATTGATGCAATTGCAGTTCCGCTTGAAACGGTTTGATTTTGATTTCCTGTCGAAGTCAGTGTTTGCGAACTCGCAGGAGGATTTCCTTCTCCTTGTACAGCAACTAATGTTCCAGTGTAGTTTGTCAAAGCTGATTTTAGTGCTGTAATAACAAGAGAGGATGTATCGTCGACACTATTATCGAATGTCCATTTTAAATCTCCTCCAGAAATACGTCCGGCGTATTGTGCTACTTTAGTTTTTGCTGTTGCAGGTTGATCAATCACTAGATTTTTAACATACAATGAAGCATCAGTATCAAAGTTATTATACGAATTTGCGCCCGATTTAGATTTGATAGTACTACTTACGGTTTCGCCTCTCGTTGTTGCGACATAAGCGTCAAAATCTGTTGTAGAACTTATTTTTCCTGAAATATTATATAACGGATTGGGATCATTATAAGCGACAAAACGCATGTTGTTTGTTCCGTTTGAAGTATCAAAAGTATTGTTAAAAGCTTTAATAAATCCGCCGGCTTCACCAGAAAATGTCCCCATCGTTCCGGCATTATTAACTTGATTTGCTTCATCCCAAATATCAGTTCCTTGCAATGAAGTCAGCATTGGATGTTTTGCATTGCGGAAATAATTACCTTCTACAAAAAGAGATGACCCCATAGTTGATCCAGCGCCATATTTGGCATTTCCATCGTAATAATTGTTATAGATATGTGCTGAATAGTAACGAACTCTTGGATGACGAGAATCGGAATGATCAAACCAGTTATGGTGATAGGTAATGTATAAACCTGTTGTAGTTCCTTCACTTAGCCCTAAAAGACTTGCTTTTCCGTTATCCCAAAAGTGGTTGTATGATAAGGTAATGTAAGTTGAAGATTTGTTGTCCAAAGCCCCATCTCCTTTAATTTGATCAGCATCACTTCCGGCATTTCCGTAGAATAAATCGCAATTATGAACCCATATATGATCGTTGTCTTGTTGCATTCCAACATTATCGCCAGCTGTGCTATTACAGTTCATAAATCCAAGATTGCTTACTTCGATATTTGAAGCTGACTTCAAGCGAACGCCCCAGCCGTTAGCAACAGCGTCATTTCCAATTCCTTCTATCGTTACATAACTTGCCGCATTATTTGCGTTTTCGATTACGACATCACCACCTTCCATTACAGTCATATCAGTAATATTTCCAATTAATCTAATAATAAAAGGGCGAGTATCTTTTCCTTTTTTAATGGCGTATAAAATATTCTGAAGACCAACGCAAGGGTTTGCACTTGCTCCAGTAATATTCATTGAAATCGTATTTTTAGTATTCTGCGTAATGTATAGAATTACGGCATTGTCTTTTGGAGTTCCGTCTGCTTTGTAACCGCCGGGAATTCTCCCGCTTTCAAAAGCAAATCCATTACGATCGTGCGCTGAAACTGTCAGTGTGCTAGTTGTAGATCCAGTTCCTTCTGTTCCTGAAATTACAGGTTTTACTTTGATCGTATAAGATCCAGCTTTTAATCCAGGAACGTCAGCACGAAAATAACTTCCGTAGCTTCTGATAAGCTGGTCATCAATTTTTTGGTCTGTTATTCCATTTCCAGAATAATAGACATTGTAAGTTTGTGCGCCACTTACAGGTTGCCACTTTACAAAAGCAGATTCAAGCCAGCCTGATGCTTCTGTAATTGAAACTTGTTGCGCCCAGATTTGTGCGCTCGCAAGTAAAACGAAAATAAAAAGTAGGTTTTTTTTCATAATTGTTAAGGTTAATAAAGTTAGTAATAGCTATTTGTGGTTTTGATTATCTTTTACGTTGGTTAATTGTAATCGATTACACAAAAGTATACAAATTTTTTATATTCGTAATTATTTGCCTAATAAAAAACGTATTACTTAAAAATTTAAATTTTAAATTACATATTGTGTAATAAATTGCATTAATTGTAATTTATTACACAATATACAATGTTTGTGTGAAGTCTTATTTTACTACGTTTTTATTTTTTACATATCAGAAAGTAGTTCCGAATGCTCTAAATTTTTGCAGACTTGTTAAAATTTAGGGCAGTTTTAATAAAATAAGAAATAGATTACTTTTTGTAGTTTTTCAATTCAGAATTTTGCTTTGAATAAATAGTTTGGATGCAATTTTTTATTTTGGAAGTATACAAAGAGGAATTAAAATCAACAAAACTATTTTTTAATGAAGTTTTTGGAAGAGAAAGAAAAAAGGGAGGAGAGATTTTTTTTTAAGCTAGATAATAAGCATAAAAAAAGCCTTTTTGAATTTCAAAAAGGCTTTTTTTATAAGTTAGAAAAAAATTATTTTTTCGATAATTTAGATAACAGTCTTAGGAATTCGATATATAACCAAACTAATGTGATTACTAATCCCATAGCGCCAAACCATTCCATATATTTTGGCATCCTTTGCTGCGCACCTTTTTCAATTTGATCGAAATCTAGGAATAAGTTTAAAGCTGCAATAATAATTACAAAAACACTGATTCCAATACTCATCATTCCGTTTCCGTAATGAACAGGAGTGAAATTGAATATCAGAGAAGCTAACCAAGAAAATAAATAATAAGTTGCAATCGCTAATGTAGCAGCAACTACTACAGATTTGAATGTTTCAGTAACTTTTACGATTCCAAATTTATATAAACCCAGACAAACTAAAAATGTTACTAACGTCGCAGCAACGGCATTAATTACAATTCCAGGATACATTGCTTCAAAAATTGCAGATATACCTCCAATAAATAAACCTTCAAATAAGGCATAACCAGGTGCCAGATAAGGCGAATATTGTGGTTTAAACGCTGAAATTAATACTAAGATTAGTCCAACGATTGCTCCTCCCATTGCCGGAAGCATGATGTTAATTCCATTAAAAGCCATCCACCACGTTACCATGGCTGCTCCACATAGAATTAAAAATAAAATAGCTGTTTTATTAATTGTTCCTGAAACGGTCATTTCCTGATCATAATCAATAATTTGCGCTTCGTGCACTTCTTCAGCTCTAGAAACAGCATTTGATGAAAAACGTTTGCTGTTTAAAAATGGATTTTTTGAATTGAAAGCCATAGTTTAAAATACATTTAGGTGAAATCAAATATAGGAAGTTTTTTTTAAGTCTACAGATTTGCGTTAAATTTTTAACATGAGTTTTTCCTGCTAAAATTGAATATAAATAAAAAGCCCATCAAAAGAATATTTGATGGGCTTTACATATTTTGAATAAGCTTTTTAGCTCAATAAATCTAAAACTAAAGAAGGGAATAAACCTAAAACGATGTTCAAACTAATTGAAACAATTGCAACTGCATAAATAAGAAATGGTTTCCCAGTACGCTCTTCGTTAGGTTCTTTTGAATACATTGCCAAAATTAATTTGAAATAATAGCCAACACTAATAATAGAGTTGATAACAGCCACAATAACTAGAGCAATATAACCAGATTGGATGGTTTGGCTGAACAAGAATAATTTAGCAAAAAATCCAGAAAAAATTGGAATTCCGGCCATTGATAACAATGAACTTGTCAAGATTGCAGCCAATAAAGGATTCGTTTTTCCTAAACCATGAAAATTTGTAACATCTTCATTATCCTGATTTTTGCATACATATAAAATAACACTAAATGCTGCAATTCCCGCTAAAGCATAAGCCGCAGCATAATATAATAAAACGCCGGCTGATGTTGCAATAGTTAAAAATGTCATTAACATAAAACCTGCATGTGAGATTCCTGAGAATGCCAGCATACGTTTTACATTTGTCTGACGAAGGGCCATAATATTACCCACTGTCATTGAAGCAATAGAAATGATAACGACAATGTTTTCAAATGTTCCTAAAAGATCTTGATTTTCTAATGATGGAATTAAGTTTAATCCAGCTACTAATTTATAAAGCGTTGCAACTGCTACAACTTTAGCTAAAGTACTCATTAATGCTGTTGTCAATGCCGGTGAACCTTCGTAAACATCAGGAGCCCAGAAATGGAATGGAACTGCAGCAATTTTGAAAAACATTCCGATAGTCATTAAAATCATTCCGATTGGAAACCATATTGGCAATTCAGCAGATAAAGAGCTTTCGAAAATTTCTGTAACATCAAAAGTTCCCATTGCTCCGTAAATTAAACAAATACCAAATAAAATAATTCCTGATGCAAAAGATCCCATCAAGAAATATTTCATACCAGCTTCATTACTTTTTATGTTCAAACGATCACTCGCTGCAAGTACATATAATGCGATTGACAAGATTTCGATTCCAAGAAAAAACATTGCTAAATTTCCAAAAGATACCATAGCAACTGCACCCGCTAATAAAAATATTTTTATTGCAATAAAATCGGAGATTTTTGTCTGATGATTTTCGTAGAAATTATGGCTTAAAGCTACTAGGAAAATAGTTAAAATAATAAACAATGATGAAAATGCAGTCGAGAATTTACTCACCACAATCATGTTGTTGTAATAACTTGCTGTTGATCCAAATTCGTAATAGTTTAGTGCCAAGACAGCCAATAAACCTAAAATGGTAAATGGAACGATGCCTTTTCTAAAATTTAGAATTTCAAACAATAGGCAAAAAATACCCAATCCTGTTATAGCTATTAATGTATTCATTTTTGTTTTTTTGATTTAGGAAATCTAAAACGCCCTAATTTATTTTTATTTAAAATATTAATTTTTATTGATAACGTTTAAAATAGTTTCTAAACTTGGTGTGATCAAATCTGTAATTGGTTTTGGATAAAATCCAAAGAAAATCAATACAGCAATAATTGCTACCATAGAAATCCCTTCATTTACAGAAACATCTGCAAAAGTTTTAGAATTTGTTTCGCCTAACATTACATTTTGAAACATTTTCAACATATAATAAGCTCCTAAAATAATTGTTGTTCCGCCTAAAAGAGCGAACCAGATATTAATTTGAGAAAGGCTGTACAAAACTGTAAATTCTCCAACAAAATTAAACGTAGTTGGCAAAGCAACAGAAGCCAAAACCAAAATTAAAAACATTGAAGTGAATTTTGGAGATTGAGTACGAATTCCGCCCAATTCTGCAATATTTCTTGTTTCAAATCTTCTATAAATAATTTCTGCAGCGTAAAATAATCCAACTACAACAAAACCGTGAGCGATCATTTGTAAAACTGCTCCACGGAAACCATCAATGGTTAAAGTATAAGTTCCTGCAGCGATTAATCCAACGTGAGCAAGTGAAGAATAAGCTAATAGTTTCTTTAAATCTTTTTGTCTCAATGCAACGATTGAGCCGTAGATAACGCCAGCAATTCCTAAAGCAATAAAAATATTCATGTATTCTTTTGCAGCAAGAGGCGCAATTGGTAGTTGCCAACGAATAACACTGTACAATCCCATTTTTAACATGATACCAGATAAAAGCATTGTTCCAACGGTTGGAGCTTTTTGGTAAACACTTGCCTGCCATGTATGAAAAGGAATAATTGGAATTTTAATTGCATAAGCCAAGAAGAAAGCCAAGAAAATCCAAAGCTGTTCATCAGCAGACAGATTTAATTTGTATAAATCTTCGATTAAGAAACTGTGCGCTTTTGTGTATAAATAGATAAAAGCAGTTAACATGAATAAAGAGCCTGCAAGTGTATAAATAAAGAATTTAACAACTGCTTTTCTTCTCTCTTCAGCATCTCCGTTACCCCAAATTAAAGCAATAAAGTAGATTGGAATAAGTGCTAATTCCCAGAAAATATAGTATAAAAGACCATCTGCAGCCAGGAATGTTCCTGTCATTGCAAATGCCATAAATAGGATTAGTGCGTAAAAAGCTTTAGCATTTTTATATTCGTTTCCAAAAGAAGAGAATATAATAATTGGAGTCAAAGCTGTAGTCAATAAAAGCATTGCAAGAGCTAATCCGTCAGCATTTAAAGCAAATGAAATTTTAGGCTGAACAATCCAGCTGTTGATTACGCTGATATTTTCACCAGCAGAAAAATTATTCAATAATACAATTGAACATCCTAAAGCTGCTAAACTAAAAAGTAATGCAACTTTTGAAGCTAGTTTGTCACCAGAAAAATAAGTGGCAAATGCACCAATTAAAAGTATAATTAATATAGTAGAAACGTTCATAGTTATAATATTATTGAGCTAAAAAAATATAGGAAACAATTGCGCAAAGTCCTAAAACAAAGGCAAAAAGATATAATCCGATACTTCCGGTTTGTAATTTTTTTCCTTGGAATGATAGTTCATTCGCCACTTTGGCTAATCCAAAAACAAGTGCAGATAAACCAGTTTCAACATAATCTCTAAAGATTTTTGATAAACCGTTTACAGGACGTACAAATACAGCATCATAAAGTTCATCAACATAATATTTGTTGTAAAGCACTTTTGCTACACCAGTAATATTTTCGTCTGATTCAGGAACATTATCTTGTTTAAAGTATTTTATGTAAGCAATTAAAATTCCTAGTAAACATCCTAATACTGCAACTCCCATTAAAGTATATTCAGTTGTGCCTAAGTGGTGTTCTTCTCCTGCTGCTTTTGTGAAAAGAGGTGCTAAATATTCATTCAGCCAGCTGTTTCCTGGTAAACTAATTAATCCACCAAATGCAGCAAGAATTGCTAAAATAATAAGTGGGATAGTAATTAGGGAACCGCTTTCGTGTAAGTGATGTTTTTGTTCTTCAGTTCCTCTAAATTCTTTGAAGAAAGTCAAGAACATTAAACGGAACATATAGAAAGCTGTCATGATTGAAGCGATAGAGCCAACAACATATAATGGAATGCTATGGTGGAAAGCAGTCATTAAAATTTCGTCTTTAGAGAAGAAACCTGAAAGTAAAGGGAAACCTGAAATTGCCAATGAAGAAATCAACATAGTCCAGAAAGTAATTGGCATTGCTTTGCGCAAACCTCCCATGTTACGCATATCTTGTTCTCCGTGTAATCCGTGAATAACAGATCCTGATCCCAAGAATAAACAAGCTTTAAAGAAAGCGTGTGTGATTACGTGGAAAACAGCTACTTCATAAGCTCCAAATCCTAATGCTAAAAACATTAATCCTAATTGTGAAACGGTAGAATAAGCCAATACTTTTTTGATATCGTTTTGAACTAAACCAATTGTAGCAGCAACTAATGAAGTGATAGCTCCAATTACTGCAATTACGGTTTGAACATCAACTGCTAAATCAAAAACAAAGTTTAATCTTGTTACCATGAAAATACCAGCAGTAACCATCGTAGCAGCGTGGATTAATGCAGAAACTGGAGTTGGTCCAGCCATCGCATCAGGTAACCAAGTATATAACGGAATTTGAGCAGATTTACCACAAGCTCCAATAAATAAACATAAAGCAGCTAAAGACAGTAATGGTAAATTTAAGTTAGCAGCTCCAGCAATTGCCGTTTTTAAAGTTGCATAATCTAATGTAGAGAACATTGATCCGATGATAAACATACCAATCAAAAGACCTAAATCTCCGATTCTGTTCATGATGAAAGCTTTTTTTGCAGCATCATTGTAATCTTGGTTTTTATGCCAGAATCCAATTAATAGGTAAGAACAAAGTCCAACACCTTCCCATCCGATGAAAAGAACTAATAAGTTGCTTCCAATTACAAGCGTAATCATAAAGAATACGAACAGATTCAAATACGCAAAAAACTTGTGCATATTCTCATCATCATGCATATAACTGATAGAGTATAAATGAATCAAAGATCCAATTCCGGTTACGAAAAGCAGCCAAAGAACAGATAATTGATCTAATAAAAATCCAAGATTGATTTTTAAGTTGCTAATTTGAATCCAATCAAATAAAGTAACTTCAATTGCTTTTCCAGTTGAAGTAATTTGATTAAAAAGTACAAGAGTAACGATGAAAGAAATTGCAACTGCAACAGTTCCGATTGCTCCAGAAACTGTTTTTCCTAAGCTTTTTCCAAAGAAAACATTGATTAGAAATCCTAAAAAAGGAGTTAATACTAAAAGTAAAGCTAAATTAATATCCATTTCTTTTTATCCTTTTAAATTTTTTAAGTTATCGATACTAATTGAGCCAATGTTTCTGAAAATAGAAACCAGAATAGCTAACCCAACTGCAACTTCTGCTGCAGCAACGGCCATCGAAAAGAAAACAAATACTTGCCCCTGTGCATCCTGATGATATGTTGAAAAAGCCACAAATAAAAGGTTTACAGCATTCAGCATGATTTCGATCGACATAAAAACGATAATAGAATTTCGTCTGTATAACACACCAAAAACACCAATACAAAAAAGTACAACACTTAAAAAGATGTAATTTTCAATACCTATTTGATTTAATATATTACCCATTATTTATTTAATTTTTCTTTTTTAGACAATAATACAGTTCCAATCATCGCAACCAAAAGTAAAATTGAAGCAAATTCAAATGGCACCATATATTCGTTCAATAATATTTTACCCAATACTTTAATTGATTGGAAATCTTCACCAGTTGAATCGTATTCACCCACAATTGGCTTAGAGTTGATGAAAATTGTAATCAAAACAATAACAATCAAACAAAAAGAAACAATGGCACCCAAGCGTGTAATTCTTGGTCGGTGTACATCTTTTTGTTCGTTTAAGTTCATTAGCATAATCGTAAACAGGAACAAAATCATAATGGCTCCAGCGTAAACTATTATGTGAACAATTGCTAAGAATTGAGAGTTTAATAATAAATAATGACCAGCGATAGAGAAGAAACAAATCACTAAGTAAATAGCGGAGTGAATTGGGTTTCTGCTAAAAATAGTCAAGAAAGCAGTGATTACTGTAATAAACGCTAAGATACAAAATATCACTCCTACAGGAGTTGCGTTTGCAAGATCAGGAATGTGTATCATTAGTTAGCGTTGTTAAGTTGTGAATTTTTGATAGCCATTTCTAAAGGCATCACTAATTTGTCTTTACCAAAAATGAAATCTTCTCTTTCATAACTGGCAGGAACTAATACTTTAGATTCTGTCAAGTAAATTGCATCTTTCGGGCACGCTTCTTCACATAAACCACAGAAAATACAACGAAGCATGTTGATTTCATAGATCTCAGCATATTTTTCTTCTCTGTATAAATGTTTTTCATCCGCTTTGCGTTCTGCAGCTTTCATTGTAATGGCTTCAGCAGGACAAGATAATGCACATAATCCACAAGCAGTACAGTTTTCACGGCCTTGCTCATCGCGTTTCAACATATGTTGACCACGATAAACAGGACTCATTGTACGTACCTGTTCAGGATAATGAATCGTAACTTTTTTTCTAAAAAGATGTTTCAGCGTAATCGCCAAACCTTTTACAATCGCCACAAGATACAATCGTTCCAAAAAAGTCATGTCCTTATTTGACACCACCTTTTTTCTACCCGATAATGATATAGTTTCTATTGACATTTTTACTATTATAATTTATGATTCAAAATTTGATCAGTCAAATTCAAATCTATTTTGTTTTTATTTGAAGCTAATTATGGTTTTTAGAACCCTAAAGCTGCTGCGATATCGTGTCTTAAAATAACAGCACCCGTAATCATAATATTAATAATCGAAAGCGGAATCAAAATTCTCCAGCCTAAGTTCATTAATTGGTCATATCTAAATCTTGGAATCGTCCAACGTACCCACATGTAAAAGAATATGAAGAAACATATTTTTACAAATAATACCGCAATTCCTAATAAGTTAGCAGTATTTACACCAACGTTTTCTACCATCCATTGCATTCCAGGATAGTTGTAACCACCAAAGAATAATACAGAAATAATAGTAGCAGAAGTAAACATACTTGCATATTCAGCAAATAAATAGAATCCCATTTTCATGGAAGAATACTCCGTATGATAACCTCCAATTAATTCGCTTTCGCATTCTGCTAAGTCAAAAGGCGTTCTGTTAGTTTCAGCAAATGAACAAATCAGGAAAATTAAAAATGATAAAGGCTGATAGAAAACATTCCAGTTCATTCCTTGTTGTTGTAAAGACATTTCTCTTAAACTCATTGTTCCGGTCATCATCAATAATGCAATCATTGATAATCCCATTGCAACTTCATAAGAAACCATTTGAGAAGCTGCACGAACAGCTCCCATTAACGAGAATTTATTGTTTGAAGCCCATCCACCAATCATGATACCATAAACTCCAACAGAAAGAACGCCAAAGATGTATAATAAAGCAATATTTACATCAGTTGCCTGAAGAATAACTTCTCTTCCAAAAATCACTAAATGATCTCCCCACGGAATTACAGCACTTGTCATTAAAGCTGTACTCATAGCAATAGCAGGACCCACAACAAATAAAAATTTATTAGGAGTATTTGGAAAAAATTCTTCTTTAGAAAATAATTTCATACCATCAGCAAGAGGTTGTAATAAACCTCCCCATCCAGCGCGGTTTGGTCCAACACGATCCTGAAGGAAAGCTGCAACTTTACGTTCAGCCCATGTAGAATACATCGCCATAATCATGGTTACAGCAAAAACTACAACAATTACAACACTTTTTTCTATAATAAACGCACCATCTACCATCATTAAGAATTTTTGTTGTTAGTGTTTAATGGAATTTCAGCCATACTGATTTTTTTACGGTCAATATCTCTACCCAGAAGAATATTCTTTTCAGTATCGATTTGTACTTTCTCTAATTTTTGAGTGTAATTGTTTTGGTTGATAACAGAATCTTTTTCAAATTCTCTTGGTCCTTCAATAACCCAATCATTCACATCTTTGTGGTCAAAACGACAAGAGTTACAAATGAATTCTTCAACTTCATGGTACTCGTCTTTACGACCCGTTACACGTTGAATTTCTCCACCAAACATCCAAACTGTTGTTTTTCCACAACATCCTGGAGTCGTACATTCTCTGTGTGCATTATAAGGTTTGTTAAACCAAACTCTTGATTTAAAACGGAAAGTTTTGTCTGTTAAAGCTCCAACCGGACAAACGTCAATCATGTTTCCAGAAAACTCATTGTCGATTGCTTTAGAAATTCCAGTTGAAATATTAGCGTGGTCACCACGATCTAATACTCCGTGAACTCTGTTGTCTGTTAATTGATCTGCAACTTGTACACATCTTTGGCATAAAATACAACGGTTCATATGCAGTTGAATATTTGGACCAATATCTTCTGGCTCAAATGTTCTTTTTTCTTCAATAAAACGTGATTTCGGATTTCCGTGCTCAAAACTTAAATTTTGAAGATCACATTCACCAGCCTGATCACAAATAGGGCAGTCTAACGGGTGATTGATCAATAAAAATTCTGTTACAGATTTACGCGCTTCGGTAACTCTGGCAGAAGATTTACTGTTTACTTCCATTCCATCCATACATCCTGTTACACAAGATGCCATCAATTTTGGCATTGGTCTTGGGTCAGCTTCACTACCTTTAGAAACTTCAACTAAACAACAACGGCATTTTCCGCCGCTGCCTTTTAATTTTGAGTAATAGCACATGGCTGGCGGAACCAAATCTCCACCAATCATACGTGCAGCCTGCAGGATCGTTGTTCCTGGCTCTACGTCTATACTTTGACCGTCTATGGTTACTTTCATCTCTATATTTTGTTTTTTTAGTTTCAGGTTTAAAGTTTCAGGTTGAACTTGAAACTAAAAAAACTTGAAACTTGAAACTATTTTAAACTGTTTGTTTTCCTACTAAATGCTTTACTTGTGAAAAAGGTTCAGCAACAAAGTGATCTCTATTCTTAATTTTTTCAGGAAAACGAACGTGATATTCAAACTCATCTCTAAAGTGACGAATTGCTGCTGCTACTGGCCAAGAAGCGGCATCACCAAGAGGACAAATTGTGTTTCCTTCAATTTTACTTTGAATACTCCAAAGTAATTCAATATCTTCTTCACGGCCTTGACCGTTTTCGATTCTCCATAAGATTTTTTCCAACCATCCTGTTCCTTCACGGCAAGGTGTACATTGCCCACAAGATTCGTGGTGATAGAAACGAGCAAAATTCCAAGTGTTTCTAACGATACAAGCTGTGTCATCATAAACGATAAATCCCCCTGAACCTAACATTGATCCCGTAGCAAAACCACCATCACTTAAAGATTCGTAAGTCATTAAACGATCTTCGCCATTTGCTGTTTTGAAAATCAATTCAGCTGGTAAAATTGGCACAGAAGAACCTCCTGGCACAAATGCTTTTAATGGACGACTTGAAGACATTCCGCCTAAATATTCATCAGAATTCATGAATTCGTCAACACTTAAGCCTAGTTCAATTTCGTAAACACCAGGATTTTTAATATTTCCAGATGCAGAAATTAATTTAGTTCCTGTAGAACGTCCAATTCCAATTTTAGCATAATCGTCACCAGAATTGTTTACAATCCAAGGCACTGTTGCGATAGTTTCAACATTGTTTACCACTGTTGGATTTGCCCAAAGTCCAGAAACCGCAGGGAAAGGTGGTTTAATACGAGGATTTCCTCTTTTACCTTCCAGAGATTCAATAAGTGCAGTTTCTTCTCCACAAATATAAGCTCCGGCTCCACAGTGAACGTGTAACTCTAAATCGTAACCTGTCCCTAATATATTTTTTCCTAACCAGCCTGCAGCTTTGGCTTCGGCGATTGCTCTTTCTAAAATTTTGAAAACCCACATATATTCTCCACGAATGTAGATATACGAAAGGTTCGCGCCTAAAGCGTAACTTGAAGTAATCATTCCCTCTATCAATAAGTGAGGAATGAATTCCATCAAATAACGATCTTTGAAAGTTCCTGGTTCAGATTCATCGGCGTTACAAACTAAGTGTCTTGGTTTTCCTGATTTTTTATCAATAAAGCTCCATTTCATACCGGCAGGGAAACCCGCACCGCCACGACCACGAAGACCTGATTTTTTCACTTCTTCAGTGACTTCATCCGGCGTAAGTGTTTTTAAAGCTTTTTCTACAGAAGCATAACCACCATTTTGGCGATAAACTTCGTAGGTTTTAATTCCAGGAATATTGATTTTATCTAATAATATTTTTTGTGACATCTTATTTATCGTGTAATATTATTTTATCATCTCTGCAATCAGCGATTAACTGATCGATTTTTTCTTCTGTCAATTTCTCTTTGTAGAAATCTCCTAGCTGCATCATTGGAGCATATCCGCAAGCGCCTAGACATTCTACACCAGCAATAGTGAACATTCCGTCTGGAGTTGTTTCGCCCATTTTAATGCCTAATTTTTCAGAAGTATAATCCATTAAATTTTCGGCACCGCTTAAACAACAACAAGAAGTCTGGCAAAATTCAAACATGTATTTTCCAATTGGCTTTTGGTTGAACATGGTATAAAAAGTAACCACTTCATAAACCTCAATCGGTTTTATCTGAAGAATTTCGGCAACTTTATCTTGTAGTTCAATACTAAGCCAGTTATTGTGTGCATCCTGAACTTCATGCAAAACAGGCAATAAAGCCGATTTTTGTTTGCCTTCCGGATAATGACTAATCAATTCATTGATACGAGCAATCAATGCCTCAGTCATATTTATTTCTTGTTTGTAATGTTTACGTTCCATTTTTATTTTAGATTTTAGATTTTAGATTTTAGATTTTTCAATCTTTGTCCTTAATCCGTATTCTGCAATCTTTGTTAGTTTTTAGACCTTTTGATCTGAATTCTTCAATTCTATATTAAGCTTAGATTTCAATCTAAATTTTAAAATTTGCTATGCAATTTAAAATCTAAAATCTTCAATCTAAAATTTTTTACGCGTCTAATTCTCCAGCAATTACGTTTAAACTCGAAAGGATAACAATTGCATCAGAAAGCAACGATCCTTTAATCATTTCAGGATATGCTTGATAATAAATAAAGCACGGTCTTCTGAAGTGTAATCTATATGGAGTTCTACTTCCGTCTGTAACTAAATAAAAACCTATCTCTCCATTTCCTCCTTCAACAGGGTGGTAAATTTCGGCAACCGGAACAGGAACTTCTCCCATTACGATTTTAAAGTGATAGATTAAAGATTCCATCGAATTGTATACATCTTCTTTTGGAGGAAGGTAATAATCAGGAACCTCTGCATGATATTCGTTTCCAGCTGGCATTTTTTCTAATGCCTGACGAATAATGCTTAAACTTTCCCAAACTTCAGCATTACGAACACAGAAACGATCGTATGTGTCACCTGATTTTCCAACAGGAACAATAAAATCAAAATCTTCGTATGATGAATAAGGTTGTGCAACACGAACGTCATAATCTACTCCTGCAGCGCGTAAGTTTGGACCTGTAAATCCGTAAGCCATTGCTTTTTCAGCAGAAATTGCACCTACATTTACAGTTCTGTCAAGGAATATTCTGTTTCTTTCGAATAAGTTTTCGAATTCTTTCCAGGCAACTGGAAATTCTTCAAGGAAAATATCTAGTTTTCTGAAAGCTTCTGGAGACCAGTCTCTTTCAAAACCACCAATTCTTCCCATATTTGTAGTCAAACGAGCTCCACAAATTTCTTCGTAGATTTCGTAGATTTTTTCTCTAAATTGAAAAACGTATAAGAAACCTGTATACGCACCAGTATCAACACCAAGAATCGAGTTACAGATTAAGTGATCGGTAATACGAGCAAGCTCCATTACAATAACTCTTAAATACTGTGCTCTTTTTGGAACTTCAACACCTAATAGTTTCTCTAATGTCATCCACCATCCCATATTATTAATAGGAGAGGAGCAATAGTTCATACGGTCTGTAAGAGGCGTGATTTGATAGAAAGGACGATTTTCGGCGATTTTTTCGAAAGCTCTATGGATGTAGCCAATAGTTGGTTCAGCCTCTAGAATTCTTTCACCATCCATTAATAGGATATTTTGAAAAATACCGTGAGTCGCAGGGTGAGTTGGTCCTAAATTCAGAACTGAAAGCTCGCTTCCGTCTTCGTTTAGTTTCTCTTTGATTATTTTAGCATAACGATGCTCTGGTGGTAATAATAGTTCTGACATTTTATAATGTTGAATTATTTATTTTTAGCAATTTGTTGTTGTTCTTCCAAAGAACCTGTCATCTTTATCAGTTCTTCCGCTGTCTTCCATAGGGAATTCTTTTCTCATTGGGAAAGACACCATTTCATCCATATTTAAAATACGTTTCAGCTGTGGATGGCCAATAAAGTTGATTCCAAAGAAATCATACGTTTCTCTTTCCATCCAGTTTGAACTTAAGAAAATATTCGAAATTGATTTAATCTCTGGTTTTTCGCCGTTTAGATAAACTTTGATTCTAATACGTTTGTTTTCATACCAGTTGTGTAAATGATATACCACTGCAAACTGACGTTCAGTTTCGTTGTCAGGATAATGAATTCCACATAAATCTGTTAAGAAGTGAAAACGTAAATCAGAATCGTTTTTTAGGAATAGAATTAAGGCTGTGATTTTATCAGCCGAAGCTTCTAAAGAAAAAATATCTCTTTCTTCTTGAAAGTTAAAAACATCGTTGTTGAATGTTTCTGTAAGTTTATCTTGTATCTGGGTATTTTCTAAAGCCATCTTATGAAATGTTATAGGAAGCTAATAATTCTTGGTATTCTGGAGAACTTCTACGTCTTACAGATTCGCTTTTTACCAATTCTTGTAATCTCATTACACCGTCTACGATTTGTTCTGGTCTTGGAGGGCATCCAGGTACATAAACGTCAACTGGGATTACTTTGTCAATTCCTTGTAAAACGGAGTAAGTGTCGAAAATACCTCCTGACGAAGCACATGCTCCAACAGCAATTACCCAGCGAGGCTCAGACATTTGTTCGTAAACTTGTCTTAAAATTGGAGCCATTTTTTTTGAAATAGTTCCCATTACTAATAACATGTCTGCCTGACGAGGAGAGAAACTCACACGCTCAGAACCAAATCGTGCTAAATCATAATGTGAAGCCATTGTTGCCATGAATTCGATACCACAGCATGAAGTCGCGAAAGGAAGCGGCCATAATGAGTTAGCTCTTGCTAAACCAACAACATCGTTAAGTTTTGTAGCGAAGAATCCTTCTCCTACAACTCCCTCTGGCGGTGCAACCATATTTACTTTTGAATCGCTCATTTTTTTATTTTAGATTTTAGATTTCTGATTTTAGATTTTTACAAATCGTGAAAACCGAAATCAATATTTAAAAATCAGTATTGTATTTTGAGAAATTTATTTTTCAAATCTAAAATTCTAAATTGAACCAATCTAAAATCTAAAATCTGAAATCTAAAATTCTTTATTCCCACTCTAAAGCTTTCTTTTTGATGATGTAAAAGAAACCAACTAAAAGTAAAGCCATGAAAACGATCATTTTAAGCATTCCTTCGATGCCTAAATCTTTAAAGTTTACTGCCCAAGGATAAAGGAAGATTACTTCTACGTCAAACAAAACAAATAAAATAGCAACAAGAAAATATTTTACCGAAAAAGGGATACGTGCATTTCCAACAGATTCAATCCCGCACTCAAAGTTTTTGTCTTTAACTTCAGAGGTTCTTTTTGGGCCTAATTTTCCGGAAATAATAATTGTTCCTACTACAAAACCAACAGCCAGAATGAACTGCATTAAAATTGGAATGTAACTGTATTGATCAGATTGCATAAACTTAGGGTTTTTACTTAAAGAATAAGCCACAAAGATAACTTTCAACTATGTAAATCACAAACTAAAGAGGGATATAAGTAGGTTGCGAAACGAGGTTTATATCTAATTTTTATTGATTATAAATAAGAAAGTCTTTTTTTAATATTTTTTTAAGAAATGACCAAAAAAAAACGTCCCGATACTTCGAGACGTTTTTAAAACCATTCAGAGGCAAAAAAAATAAATTGCTATATTTTTCTTAGATTACTGCTACTTTAGCAGCAACTTTCCCTTTTCTTCCTTCTTCTTCTTCGTAGCTTACACGGTCACCTTCGCGTAATTCTTCCGCGTTAATTCCTGAAGCGTGAACGAAGATGTCCTTTCCTGTTTCTTCGTCTGTAATGAATCCATAACCTTTAGATTCATTGAAAAATTTTACTGTACCTGTACGCATTGTAATTGTAATAATAATTTATAATAAAGCAAATGTAACATATTAACTAATACAAAAGACATGTACGTGTTAATTTTTTGTAAAAATTATTGATTTACAGTGTTTTTACGTGGTTTATTGCATCTATTTTTATATGAAATACCATAATTTGAGAATCGTTTATTGTAGGAATATAGGAAAAACGGAATTGTAGGAATTTTTTATGTTGATAAGTGTAAAATTTGCAATTATTCTTAAAGATTTAGAAATAAAAAAAGCAGCTGAAATTTTCAGCTGCTTTTTAGTATAATTTAATTTTTTAAAATTTAAATAGCATCAATTTTAATGTGCAATTCTTTTAATTGTGCATCGTCAATTGCTGCCGGAGCATCAATCATAACGTCGCGTCCAGAATTGTTTTTTGGGAAAGCGATGAAATCTCGAATAGTTTCCTGACCTCCTAAAATAGCTACAAGTCTATCTAATCCAAAAGCTAATCCTCCATGTGGTGGTGCTCCAAATTGGAAAGCATCCATTAAGAAGCCGAATTGCGCTTTTGCTTCTTCTTCGGTAAATCCTAAATATTTGAACATTAATTGTTGTGTTGCTTTATCATGAATACGAATTGATCCACCGCCAATTTCGTTTCCGTTTAAAACCATATCGTAAGCATTTGCACGAACTTTTCCAGGTTCTGTTTCCAATAAAGCCATATCTTCTGGTTTTGGAGATGTAAACGGGTGGTGCATAGCATGGTAACGACCGCTTTCTTCATCTAATTCTAGTAATGGGAAATCAACAACCCATAATGGAGCAAATTCTTCAGGATTACGTAATCCTAAACGAGTTGCTAATTCCATACGAAGTGCAGAAAGCTGCGCTCTTGTTTTGTTTGCCGGACCTGAAAGTACAAAAATCATGTCACCAGGATTTGCTTCCGTTGCTTTTGCCCAGTTTGCCAAATCATCATTATCGTAGAATTTATCTACAGATGATTTATATGTTCCGTCTTCGTTACATTTCACATAAACCATTCCAGAGGCTCCAACTTGTGGACGTTTAACCCAGTCAATTAACCCATCAATTTCTTTACGAGTATAATTTCCTGCTCCCGGAACTGCAATTCCCACAACTAATTCTGCCGAATTAAATACAGGGAATTCTTTGTGTTGTGCAAATTCGTTTAACTCGCCAAATTTCATCCCGAAGCGAATGTCCGGTTTGTCGTTTCCGTATGTTTTCATAGCATAGTCGTAGGTAATTCTAGGGAATTTTTCTACTTCTATTCCTTTAATTTCTTTTAATAAATGTCTTGTCAAACCTTCAAAAACATTTAAAATGTCCTCTTGTTCAACAAATGCCATTTCGCAGTCAATTTGTGTAAACTCAGGTTGACGGTCAGCGCGCAAATCTTCGTCACGGAAACATTTCACGATTTGGAAATATTTATCCATTCCGCCTACCATCAATAATTGTTTGAAAGTTTGTGGAGATTGTGGCAATGCATAAAACTGTCCTTCGTTCATACGGCTTGGTACAACGAAATCTCTTGCACCTTCAGGAGTAGATTTGATTAAGTATGGAGTTTCAACTTCACAGAAATCTAAATCAGATAGATATTTGCGAACTTCCATCGCTACTTTATGACGAAATAATAAGCTGTTTTTTACCGGATTTCTTCTGATATCTAAATAACGGTATTTCATTCGGATATCTTCCCCACCGTCCGTTTCATCTTCAATTGTAAATGGAGGAGTTAAAGCCGAATTCAGAATAATCAATTCAGAAACTAAAATTTCGATTTCACCAGTCGGGATGTTTTTGTTTTTGGCTTCACGCTCAATAACAGTTCCTTTTACCTGAATTACAAATTCACGTCCAAGAGTTTTGGCCAATTCAAAAACGGTTTTATCGGTACGACTTTCGTCGAAAATAAGTTGTGTAATTCCATAACGGTCGCGTAAATCGACCCAATTCATAAATCCTTTATCGCGTGATTTTTGAACCCAGCCCGCAAGCGTAACTTCGGTATTAATATTTGAAGCGTTTAATTCGCCGCAATTATGACTTCTATACATGATCTCAATTTTAGACTGCAAAAGTAAACACAAAATTCAAATTAAAATAGCAAAGTGATAAGCTGATGTGTATTAATTTTTAAATATTTTGTTAATTCTGAAATTTTGAAGCTTTTATTTCTTTAGATTTGAGATACTAAAAACAAACCTTAATAAATTATGAAACAACTTTTTATTGCTGGAATAGTCCTTTTGAGCACCTTTAATGTCGTTGGACAATCTAAAAATTATGTCACTTTTGAAGCAAATATTGCAAATAGAAATACCGACATTATCAAAATTATTAATGACGGAAAAGTTGTTAAGACGATTTATGTTAATGCAAAGGGTATTTTTAAAGATACCTTAGTATTGAATGGAGGAAGAGGCCGTATGTATGACGGTGTGGAATCAACTGAATTGTTTCTGAAAAACGGTTATGATATAAAGCTTAAAATGGATGCGAAGCAATTTGATGAATCGATAGTTTATAAAGGTAAAGGAAGTTTAGAAAACAATATTTTGGCACAGCGCATTTTGGCCGATGAGAAACTTTATGATAATAGTGTTGTAAATTTAGATGATGCAGCTTTTAATAAATTAATTGATGACAAAAAAGCAGCCGATGCAGCTCGATTAAGTAATAAGAAATTAGATCCTGATTTTGTAAAAATTGAAACTGAAAATGGACAGCAAGCAATTGCTGAAATTACAGAGCACCGTAACCAAGTGTTGAAAATGGCAAAATTGAATAATACAGCATCGCCAGATTTCGAATTTGAAAATCACAAAGGAGGAAAAACAAAGCTTTCAGATTTAAAAGGTAAATATGTTTATATCGATATGTGGGCAACCTGGTGTGGTCCTTGCCGAGCTGAAATTCCTTTTCTTCAAAAAGTAGAAGAAAAATATCATGGCAAAAATATCGAGTTTGTTAGTATTTCAATAGATGCGCCAAAAGACCATGATAAATGGCAAAAATTCGTAACCGATAAACAGCTAGGTGGTATCCAGCTTATGGCTGATAATGAGTGGAAATCTGATTTTGCAACGAGTTACAATGTGGTTTCAATTCCACGATTTATTTTAATTGATCCACAGGGTAAAGTTGTTAATTCAAATGCGACAAGACCTTCTGATCAAGCGCTTCAAACGCAGTTAGACTCATTATTGAACTAATTTATTTACGAAATCGATAACGTTATCGTAACATTCTGATTTTCATAAAATACCAATAAAACCAGTGCCTAAGCGCTGGTTTTATTGTTTTAAAAAAAAGCCCAATGTTAAGTTTTTACTCAATGTTACCAAATTGTTAAGTAAAAGTTTTTTTAATGTAAACAATTGATTATATTTGATAAAGATTTCTTAACATTAAATACCTACAGATATGAAAAAGAGTGTAATTTTAGCTGCGTTGTTGTTCTCTGGAATGTTAATTGCGCAGGAAACTAAACCTGAATTAGAAGCCGTTGGAAATACAGTAAAAGCTACTTATTACTATGAAAATGGTAAAGTACAACAAGAAGGTTTTTTTAAGGATGGTAAGTTGGATGGTGTTTGGGTATCTTATGACGAAAAAGGAAATAAAAAAGCCGTTGGAGAATACACAAACGGAGTAAAAACTGGAAAATGGATTTTCTTTAATGAAGACAGTCTAAAAGAAGTAGCTTATGTTGACAGTAAAGTTAGCTCAGTGAAAAATTTACAGAAAAATGCTTTAGCAAACAGAAATTAATTGATTTCGACAAATTATAAAAAAACCGTCTCGTTCTTTAACTAGACGGTTTTTTTATGCTCTTTTTTGACTTTTTTCGGCGTCCAAACCAAATGACAAAACCGGTTACAGGCAATGCTGATGCAATAAGACTAACTGTAAAAGCTATTATTTTTCCGGGCAGATCTAAAACTTGTCCTGTATGAATTCCATAATTCATTTCGACAACCTGAAGTCCTAAAGTTTTTTTATCGAAAGTCTGGCTTTGAATTAATTTTCCGTTAGAAGGATGAAAGTAATAATTGCTTTGCTGATCGTATCGTAACGCATGTGGATAAGCACCCGTACTCACAATATCGCCTTTTTGTTGCGGAATCATTACAAAAAACATTTCGGCTTTTGGTTGAAGTTTCATTGTTTGAATGAAAGCTTTATCAATTGCAGTAACTGAATTTGTTTTGAATTTTGTGGTGTCAATTGTAGGCGTTTTTGTTTCGGTTGCTTTGTCTCCACCAAAATTAAATGTTTTATAAATTCCGTCACCAACCCATTCGTAGGTAAAAGTTAATCCGGTAATGGCAAGAATGAGTGCAATTAGCGCAATATAAAATCCGGATGTATTGTGCCAGTCATAATTTACTCGACGCCATCTTGCATTCCATTTAATGGTGAAACTTCTTTTGATGTCACTTTTTCGCTTTGGCCACCATTGAATTATCCCTGAAATTAACAATAAAATAAAAACAATAGTTGAGCCGCCAATAATATGCTTGCCAATATAATCTGGCAAAAGCAAATACAAATGAATGTATTCTACTATAATGAAAAAATCAGTTTTCGGATTTTCGGTTTTTAAATATTGACCTGTGTATGGATTAAAATAGAGATATAAATTTTCGGTATCAGAATAGGTATAAACAATTGCAGAACGGTTTTTTCCGTAATAAGAAATCATACTGATTTTATATTGGGGAACAATTTCTTTTGCTTTTTCTTCCAAAAAAGAAGGCATTAAAAATGGTTTATTTTGAGGTTCAACCAATCGCCATTCTTTTCTAGTAATGTCTTTTATTTCATCATGAAAACAGAAAATGCAGCCGGTAATACAAACTATAAAAACAATAAGCCCGGAAACTAATCCGAGCCATTTATGCAGAAAACGTATTTTCGTTTTGAATCCCATTTTTTGATTAAAAGCGTAAAATTATGCTCAAAATTCATTTGGGACAAATAATTCTAATTATTTTGTTTGTGGTAAAGTTTTTTTCTCACGCAGATTCCGCAGATTTGGCGGATTTTTTTAAAATATTATCTGTTAAATCTGCGGAATCTGCGAGAGAAACTCCTTTCAGTTTTTTTATGAAACGGCTTTTTTGGTTTTTAAATGATAAGCCACATATAATGAAATTGCTGCCAGGAAAATCCAAAAAACATCAATAAAGAAAATCTGAATTTTGTTTTCCATGAATGAAGTCCAAAACCATTCTCCAGAAACGATTCCATTAGTAATTGGAATTAAGAATCCTAAAATACTTCCTGAAATTAAGCAGAATGTGTTTGTAAATCCATTATTCTTTTTGATGATAAAGAAAATTGTCAAGACAAGCCATCCGCCAAAATAAAGTGTAAATAAATCAAATTGACTTAAAGGATAAAATATTTTACTTCCAATAAAAGCCAAAGCCGTAATAGGATACATACTCAAACAGATCGCCAAATAAATTCGGACAACTGCGGCATTGAAACGTCTTTTCTTTTCAGGCAGATTATTTTTTTGTCTGGCAACCAACCAAATCATCACTCCTGAAATAATGACAAAGCAAGTTATAATTCCTAAAATAAAACTGATGATTTTTAATGCATAGCCACCGTAATCGCCAAAATGAATTCGGTATAAAACGTTCTTTACAACGTCTAAGTAGCTGGTTTGTAAAATAGGATCTTTTTTAGCAATTACTTTTCCATCGGCAACACGATAATCAATTTTTCCAATTCCGGTAAATTTTTTATGATTAAGCATTTCGCCTTCAACCAAAACATGCATATTGACATCACCATAATTTTGGATATATACGCGTGTAACTTCAAAATCGGACCAATTACTTTTTGCTTTTGCTACAAGCTGATTTATGTTAAACGGATTTGCTAATTTCTTTTTTTCAAACTTATAATCAGCATCTGTGTATTCCAGTTCCTTATATAATTTGTCTTGATCGCCTCCATATAATGCCATCACTGCAGGAGCGACAATCAAAAGTTTGATCATGAAAAACGCACCAGTAACAGCATAAACAAATTGAAAAGGAAGTCCAATCATTCCTAAAGCGGTATGAGCATCTGTCCAAAGTGTTTTTAGTTTTTCTTTTGGACGGAAAATATAAAAGTTTGATACAATTTTTTTCCAATGCAATAAAACTCCTGTTATAATTGCGAATAGGAAAAATAAAGCCGTAAATCCAGAAAGATAATATCCGGCCGGATAAGGGATTTGAGCCAGAAAATGCAGACGATATAATAATTCTCCCAAAGAATAAGCTTCTTCGTAAGTATAGGATTTGTAGCTTTTGTTGTCCAGATAAAAGAAATCTCCAAGACGTTGTTTTTTTGGAGCCAATGAGTCTTTTGTTCCTTCAAGTGAAACAGCAACTCGATTTTCTATTGAAGGTTTAGAAATAGTAATATTTCTTGCGTGCAAAACATATTTTTTGTCAAGATGCTGAAGGGCATTGTTGTAGTCTAACTGAATTTCTTTTGTTTGTGCTGTAGATTCACTTCTTTCCCAATTGACAATTTCATCTCTAAAAAAAGAAAAAGATCCAGCGAAGAAAATTACAAATAGTACTACGCTGATTACAATTCCACTGACAGTATGTGTATGAAAATAGATATTATAATGACGGTTGTTCATAGATTAATGCGCTGTTTGATTATAGGTTTGACCCAAGTAGATAAAAAGACAAAAAATAAGACTTAAAAGAATATAAATGCCCCAGATTTTCCAGCCGCTTTTGGCCAAAAAAGCAATTACCATTAATGCTACCCAAAGAATGAATCCGCTGAAAGCCATTGTAATCAGTACATCTGCACGATTGAACCAGGCAGCTAAAGCCAAATGAAAAGTGACAGATACAAAGTAACCTCCTAAAATCGCCGCTGTAATTTTGAGAAAACGAGGCAAAAAAGCCGGAGTTAAATATTTTGGATTTGCTGGCATGTAATTAAGGTTTAGTTGTAGTAAAATTCCAAAATCGCAACAAAGAGCAAGATTGCTAAAAGCGCTTTGCTGTTTACTTTTTTTAATGGAGTCAGAATAATGATTAGGCTTCCAACGGTCATCAACTGAATAAAAAACATCAAAGTGCCACAACACAATGATTTTGCAAAAAGCCACATTGCATAAGCAGTCGCTAGTAAAAATAAGCCGGTGATTTTAGTTTGTTTTGGATTTCGCTTCATCCATTTTTCAAAGCCCAAATCATACGATAAAACAGCTCTTTTTGAAGTGTAATAAAGTGTATAAAAAGCTAAAAAGACGATAAGACTGGCTAATGTTATCATGATTTATAGAATTTAAAAACACCTTTCTGTTAAATCAGAAAGGTGTTTTTTATTAATTAGAATCTATAAGAAAAACTTGCTGCAACGCTTCTCATGTTTCTTGGGTGGATTGTAGACCATCCGTCATAAGTATCAACGTTAGCGATATTGTCAAGTTTTAGAGTCAAAACATATTTTTCTGTTCCGTAGAAAATAGATGAATTTAAAACAGTGTAAGATGGAATTGTAAATTGACCAACAACATTTCTGTTCATAATTAAGTTCTTGTCAGCATAATTCCCTCCAAAACCTAAACCAAAACCGTTTAAGTCTCCTTCTGGAAATTTATAGCTAGCCCAAAAGTTTACTAAGTTTCTTGGTCCAGAGCTTTCAGGTCTATGTCCTACAAAAGATGGATCTCCAGCATTTAAGATAGCATCAACATAGCTGTATCCTGCAACAATGTTTAATCCGTCGATAGGATTTGCAATGAATTCAGCTTCGAAACCTTTGTTTCTTTGTGCTCCATCTTGAAACGCTGTCTGAGTTGTTGCAGTGTAAACGATATAAACCTGATCTTTTACCTGAATATCATAGTAGCTGAATGTAGCGTAAAGTTTATCTTTAAAGATGTTTAATTTAGTTCCAACTTCAAATTGATTAGCGTGTTCTGGTTTAAAAGTTCTTGGACGTCTGCTTCCATCAGATAAAATTTCTGTTACAGGAGCAGAGTTTGCAAAACCATCCATGTAGTTTGCAAAAATCGATACTTTGTCAATAATTGGCTGATAAACCAATCCAAATTTAGGAGAAAATGCAGTTTGGTTAAAATCATCATCTTTAGTTGCTACATCACCAGCAGTCATAAAACGATCAACACGTAAACTTGCCATTGCAGATAAAGAAGGAGTAAAGTTGATTACGTCTGAAAAATAAGCGCTGTAAACTTCTTGTTTTGTTTTAGCATTTGTCATAGTAGCATCAGCTAAAAGCGCATCAGATCCAGCTTTTGTTAATTTTCCACTATCGCCGTTTGTAATATATTTAGCGGGATCAGTAATTCCGAAAAATTCTTCATTTACTGTTTTTGTGTCAAGATTTCCAATGTAAATACCTCCATTTCCAACATAACTTGTACCATTATCAATACCACCTCTGTTGAAGTAGTCAAGACCAGCAACAATTCTGTTTCTCATGCTTCCGATAACAAAATCACCAATAAAGTTTTGTTGAATATCAGTTGTAAGGGTAGTAGAGTTTTGGTAGTTCATGTAACGGGCTAAAACAATTCCTTCTGTAATTCCTGGATAGTATTGCGTTCCTTCGTATAAATATGAGTAATATCCATCTGATTTTGATGAACCTCTAGATACAACAGTTTGTGAGGTCCATTGGTCATTGAATTTATACATCATTTGTCCTTGAAGGTTATATGATGGAGTTTTTATAGATAATTCGTTGCTAGTATAAGAACGTTTGTTGTCATAACCTAATTCGTCGATATTGTGTACCCTAAGCGGTGCACCTCTATCTAAAAACAACATAGTGGGATTAGTTGCTTCATTGCTCATGAATTCCGTATTGATGAAAAAAGAAAGTTTGTCACTTACTTGGTATGATAATGATGGAGCAAAGAAAAACGATTTTCTGAACCCTGCATCTTGAAAACTATTTTCAGTGTGATAAGCAGTGTTTAAACGGAAGTTTATTTTATGCTCTTCGTCTAATGGTGTATTAACGTCTACAGTAACTCTGTTTAAGCCATAACTTCCAGCTGTGTAATTTACCTCGCCACCAAAATGATCGTAAGGTTTTTTAGTAGTCATGTTGATTAAACCTCCGTAAGAGATTAAGCTGCTTCCAAATAAAGTTCCAGATGGTCCTTTGATTACTTCGATTTTGTCAATGTTTGCTGGATCTAAACTTCCGTTTGTTAATCCTGGCAATCCGTTGATCATTGTTGGCTGAACAGCAAATCCTCTTAAAGAGAAATATCCTGCACCATCGCCACCACGTCCAGTTGAAGCCCAAAGCGGTGTTAATCCTGGCGCATTTTTAAGTGCATCGTCAATATTTGTAACAACTTGCTCTTTTAAAAGTTCGCTTGTAATTGTAGTGTAAACTTGTGGATTTTCAAGATTTTTAAGTGGTAATCTTGATACTTGCTGTGTTTCCTTACGAGCTAAAGGATTTTTTTTGTTTCCTCCGTTGATTACAATTTCATCTAATTGCTCTGAATTTGAAATAATTGTGAAATTCTCTATAATTTCATCTCCACTATTAAGTGTAATGTTTTTTTCTTTAGAGGTGAAACCTACAGCAGAAACGCGCAGAATATAATTACCTGGCTTAACGTTTTTGATTTCGTAGTTACCATTACTGTCTGTGTTGGTCCCAATTTTTGTGCCTTTTAATACTATCGAAATATTATCTGCAGCTTGATTATTTACTAAACTGATTTGACCTTTAATAGTTGCTTTTTGTTGCGCCCAAATTGATGTGCCTGAAAGCAAAACAAAACACAAAGTCAAAAGTGAAAATGTAATTTTATATTTCATTTTTATTTAGAATTGATTTTAATAGCGCAAATTTATGTCTTGATCGCTAACTATACAAGCTATTTTTATTTATTCTAAATAAATTATTTTTTGAGGATTTATTTTTTGAATAATTCAAAAAATTAACATCTTAAGCCAATCTTAAGCTAATATTAAGCAAAAAAAAAGCCTGTTCTAATGAAAGAACAGGCTTTTATATTGTCTAAAATTACTTAAAATTACAACTCTAAAGCACGTTTAGCGTCTCCATTCATCAATAATTCTAATGGATTTTCTAAAGCTTCTTTAACAGCAACCAAGAAACCAACAGACTCACGTCCGTCAATAATTCTGTGATCGTAAGAAAGTGCAACGTACATCATTGGGTGAATTTCAACTTTTCCGTTTACAGCAATCGGACGCTCAATAATATTGTGCATTCCTAAGATACCTGATTGAGGAGGGTTAATGATTGGAGTAGATAACATACTTCCGAAAACACCACCGTTAGTGATTGTGAAAGTTCCTCCAGTCATATCGTCAACTGTAATTTGACCATCACGAGCTCTTAAAGCTAATCTTTTGATTTCAGCTTCAATTCCACGGAAAGTTAATAATTCAGCATTACGAACAACAGGAACCATTAATCCTTTTGGTCCAGAAACTGCGATTGAGATATCAGCAAAGTCATAAGCAACTTTGTAGTCACCATCCATCATTGAGTTAACATCTGGATATAATTCTAAAGCTCTTGTAACCGCTTTTGTAAAGAATGACATGAAGCCTAAACCTAAACCACCATGTTTTGCTTTGAAAGCATCTTTGTATTCATTACGAATTTGGTTGATTGGCGTCATGTTTACCTCGTTGAAAGTAGTAAGCATAGCTGTTTCGTTTTTAGCTGAGACTAATCTTTCTGCTACTTTACGACGTAACATAGATAATTTTGTACGCTCAGTTCCACGGCTTCCACCAGTTGGAGTTCCCATAGATGGTACTGCATTTACAGCATCGTCTTTAGTAATTCTTCCGCCTTTACCAGTTCCTGAAACAGTTGCCGGAGCAATATTTTTTTCGTCTAATATTTTTCTTGCTGCAGGAGATGGAGTTCCTGCTGCATAACTTGGTGCTGCTGCCGGAGCTGGAGTTGCTTTTGGAGCTTCAGCTTTTACTTCTGCCTTCGGTGCCTCAGCTTTTGGAGCTTCTGCTGCTGGTGCAGCTGGGGCGCTTCCTGCTGGTTTTGCAGCATCTGTATCAATTAAACAAACTACAGCACCAACTGCTACTGTATCACCTTCTTCAGCTTTTAGTGTAATTACACCACTCATTTCAGCAGGTAACTCAAGAGTAGCTTTGTCTGAATCAACTTCAGCAATAGCCTGATCTTTCTCTACATAATCTCCGTCTTTTACTAACCAAGTTGCAATTTCAACTTCTTTTATTGATTCCCCTGGTGATGGGACTTTCATTTCTAAAATCATCTTTGTTTTTGTTTAAGGTTGTAGCGTTTAAAGTTTCATGTCAATAATAAACCTGAAACTTTAAACTTGAAACATTTTTTTTATCTGAATAAGTTTTTATCGAATACCATTCTAATTGCATCTGCATGACGGCGTTTTGCACGTGTGTAACTTCCAGATGCAGGAGCAGCATAAGCTTTTAATGAAGCCAATCTCCATTTAACAAGATCAAAGTTCATTAACATAAAGCTATAAGCTCCCATGTTTTTAGGTTCTTCCTGAGCCCAAACATAATCATCTGCATTTGGATATTTTGCAATGATTTCTTTGATTTGCTCAACTGGGAAAGGGAATAATTGCTCAATACGAACAACTGCAACATCATTTCTTCCGTTGTTTTCTCTTTCTGCAACGATGTCGTAATAGAATTTACCAGTAACAAAAACCAAAGTTTTTACTTTCTTTTTATCTACTGTATTATCGTCAATTGTTTCCTGGAAACTTCCGGTTGCTAATTCATCAACAGTTGAAACGCATCTTGGATCACGTAATAAACTTTTTGGAGAGAAAACTACTAAAGGTTTACGGAAATTCGTTTTCATTTGTCTTCTCAACAAGTGGAAGAAGTTTGCTGGCGTTGTACAGTCAGCAACATACATATTTTGTCTTGCACAAAGTTGTAAGTAACGTTCCATTCTTGCAGAAGAGTGTTCAGCTCCCTGACCTTCATATCCGTGAGGCAATAATAAAACAATCCCATTTTGGTTGTTCCATTTATCTTCTCCACAAGAAATATATTGGTCAATCATAATTTGAGCTCCGTTAGAGAAATCTCCAAATTGTGCTTCCCAAATTGTTAAGGCTTTTGGGTTTGCTAATGCATATCCGTAATCAAAACCTAAAACGCCATATTCAGACAAAAGTGAATTGAATACACCGAATTTTCCTTTTTTGTTTTCAATGCCATTTAAAAGAATTACTTCTTCTTCAGAATCTTCTACTTTAACTACAGCGTGACGGTGAGAGAATGTACCACGTTCAACATCCTGACCAGAAATACGAACATCAAATCCTTCTGTTAAAAGAGAACCATAAGCTAGTGCTTCTGCAGTTCCCCAGTCAACAGTATTGTTGTCGTATCCTGTTTTTCTATCCGTAACAATTTTAGTTATTTTACTAATGAATTTTTTGTCTGCTGGTAACGTTGAGATTGTATTGATGATAGAATCCAATCCTTTTTTGTCAAAAGTAGTATCTACTTTTTGAAGCATTTGTGTATCTGTTACCTGAACAAATCCGTCCCATTCGTTTTTCATGAATGGAGTTATGATTGTCAAATCTTTTTTACGGGAAGCTTCTAAATTTTCCTCTAAAGCAGATTTGTATTCTTTTTCTAAAGCATTAACATAAGAAGCGTCGATTACGCCGTCAGAAAGTAATTTCTCTGCGTAGATGTCTCTTGGGTTTGTATGTTTAGCAATGATTTTGTATAGAACCGGCTGCGTGAAACGAGGTTCATCACCTTCGTTATGACCGTATTTTCTGTATCCTAATAAATCGATAAATACGTCACGTCCAAATTGCATTCTGTAGTCTAATGCAAAAGATACAGCGTGTACAACAGCTTCTGCATCATCAGCATTTACGTGTAATACTGGCGATAAAGTTACTTTAGCAACATCTGTACAATAAGTAGAAGAACGAGCATCTAAATAGTTAGTTGTAAATCCAACTTGGTTATTAATTACAATGTGGATTGTTCCTCCAGTTTTGTAACCATCAAGTTGCGCCATTTGAATGATTTCGTACAAGATACCTTGTCCTGCAATTGCAGCATCTCCGTGAACGGCGATAGGTAATACTTTAGAGAAATCGTCAGCGTAGTATTTATCTTGTTTAGCTCTTGTAATACCTTCAATTACAGCTCCAACTGTTTCTAAGTGAGAAGGGTTTGGTGCTAAATTGATGTTGATGCTTTTTCCTGATCTTGTTTTTTTGTCGGCAGTAAGACCTAAGTGGTATTTTACGTCACCGTCAAAATATTCCTGATCGTAATCTTTTCCGTCAAATTCACCAAAAATATCCTGAGTAGATTTTCCGAAGATGTTTGCCAAAACGTTCAAACGGCCACGGTGTGCCATTCCCATTACGAATTGTTCAACACCTTTTTCAGCAGCTTGCTCGATTAAAGCATCTAAAGCCGGGATGATAGATTCTCCACCTTCTAATGAGAAACGTTTTTGTCCAACATATTTAGTATGAAGGAAGTTTTCAAAAGATACAGCTTCGTTTAATTTATTTAAGATTGTTTTCTTTTCTTCTGTAGAGAAATTTGGCTGATTTGTATTTACAGCTAATTTATCCTGAATCCATTTTACAACGCCAGGATTCCTGATGTACATATATTCAATACCAATATGCTGACAGTAAATAGTTTTTAGGCGATTTACGATATCTTGCAAAGATGAAGGCACCATTCCGATTGTCTGCGCAGCATCAAAAACAGTTGAAAGGTCAGCTGCTGATAATCCGAAGTTCTCGATATCTAAAGTTGGAGAAGATTGTCTGCGGTCACGAACAGGGTTTGTTTTAGTGAACAAATGCCCACGTGTACGGTATCCGTCAATTAATTTAAGAACATTGAATTCTTTCTTTAGTTTTTCAGAAATCTGACTGTAATCTGTATTATCGCTAGTCACGTACTCAACGATCGTTTGCACTGGATTTTCGTCGTTATAAGTCGTCATTCCAAAGTCAAAACCTTGAAAAAAACTTCTCCAGCTAGGCTCAACGCTGTCTGGGTTAACTAAATATTGATCGTATAATTGTGCAAAAAACTCGGTATGCGCTGCATTTAAAAATGAAAACCTATCCATAATATTAGTGAATATACTTTTTGTTAAATAGAAACGCAAAAGTACAACAATCACATTTATTTAAATCTTTTTTTTACGTACTTTTACGTAAAAATTTGTTAAAATAAACGTTAACTATGAGTAAAAATCAAAATTCAATCGTTTTCAATTCTTTTTTTGTGATTTTGGCTGTATTATTTTTCAACGTTGGAAATGCACAACAAAATTATGTCATTGACAATAGCAATCATTTTTGGGATAAGGTTCAGTTTGGTGGTGGACTTGGATTGGGTTTTGGATCAGGTTACACCAATATTTCGGTTATGCCGAGTGCTATTTACAACATCAACCCCATAGTTTCAGTAGGTGCTGGACTGCAGTTTGGTTATTTATATCAAAAAAACTATTATGAATCTTTTGTTTGGGGTGGAAGCCTTATCGGCTTGGTAAATCCAATTCCGGAAATTCAATTATCCGCTGAATTAGAACAAGTAAGAGTTGATACCCAATATGAAGCTACCTATAATTTTCCGTCCTATTCAGATAGCTATTGGAATACTGCATTATATCTGGGTGCAGGGTATAGGACAAATAATGTTACTATAGGCGCGCGTTATGATGTTTTGTATAATCCGAATAAAAGCCTTTATGGATCTGGATTTATGCCTTTTGTGAGGGTTTATTTTTAAAGGTGCTATCCCGATAGCTATCGTGAATAAGATGCTGAGATTCCAAGGTTTTTTATGAAGTATTATACTTATTGGTCTATATCGGAATTACCTTCTAATACAAGATCTTTTGCAGTCTTTTTTTGGATTGCAATTGTCTCGCTTATTCTTTGGATTTTGATTAAAAAATTCAAAAGGAAAAATGATGACTATGAAAAATTGATATTATTGTGGACAATTGGCGCCGTTTTTAGTCTATCAGTAACTATGTTTTTTTATTTGCAGTTTTACACAACAGATACTACAGAAAAAAGAATTCAGAATGTTTTCAACTCTCCAAACGTGTCAGTAGTCGAAGGTATAATTACTGATTTTGAAAGGAAAGAAGAAGTTAAGAAAATGGGAACTATTACTTGGGAAAGCTTTGCGGTTGATTCTGTCCAGTTTAGATACAATGATGTATTATTAGGTAGATTTAATCATTTTGGTAATACAAATAATGGAGTTTTTAAAAATGATTTATCAGTTAAAATAACTTATTCGAAATTAGATAATGAAATATTAAAAGTAGAAGTTGCAAAGTGAAAAACGTAGAATCTTAGCATCTTAGCGCCTCAGAACCTTTACTTGTAATAATTCCGAAACCAAACCTTCTGCCATTCTCGTTTTAAAATCAAAAAAGAAACTTGTTCAGCCAGAATTACTAAATCAGAGCCATCGAGTTGTTTGATCTCGTTTTCTGGAACGTCTATTATATATAAGAGATTTAAATATTCAGCAAATTTGTACTGAATCATTCGGTAGATTTTTTCGTGAAGCTGAATTTTTAATTCTTCGGGCGAAATACTCAAAGGGAAATCGATTCCTTCATTGGCCAAATTAAAATCTTTATTAATCTGCTCGATTAATTTTAAGTACAAAGATTCCTTTTGGGCTTCTTCAAATAATAATTCTGTATTTAATGGCGAAACATACATAATTTTAAAAATTAGAAATGGCAATTTTCTGAGTCAATAATAATTTCAATGCGTTTATTTGTTGTTTTTGATTTCCAATAATCAACAATTTTAGTCAGCAAAATATCGCCTCCTGCATAGAAAAAAACAGCTCCCATTGGCGGGTTAGATGTCGGAATTAATCCGAAGGTTTTGGGTGCCCATTTCCAGCATTTAAAGTAGGTTCCGGCCAATTCAATAAATATAACACAAAGGGCTATGAAATAATATAAATTTTGCCATTTTTTTCTTTTTAAAAGCAAAAAGAAAAATATCCCAAAAATAAGCGAAAAAATATCTTTTAGAAAGAATCCGACAGCTAAAAACATTAAGGTAAAAGCTCCTGCAAAGCATTTTCTAAATAAATTATCCTTTTTAACGGCTAGTTGTGTGTGAGCAAAAACATAACCTGAAGCAAAAACAATAGCATGTCCAAAAGGAACATATATTGGAATAAATGCAGTTCGGTAATCGTACATTTTGAGCAAAGTGCAGAAAATAAATTCACCCAGATAGGATAAAAATACCATTACAAACATTAGTTTTCTCAAATAAGCATCTGAAGACCAGAAGAAAAAGCAAAAATATAATATGGATAAGACATTTGTAATCTGACGCCCATCAAAATAATGTTCGGTAAAAGAGACACTGTCGATTCCTAATGCCAAAATGGTAAAAAAAGGAAAACAGACTGCAAAAAACAACTGCATTTTTGCATTGTAATTTTTGTCATTAAAGAAAAGAACATTTATTAGTTGATTCATAAAGTTTTGTATGTTTTAAACTTTACGTCCCATTAAGTTTTCGCCAAATGTCCTCAGGATATTTTTCTTTTCAGCATTAATATCCATTTTTTCTAAAGTTTCAAAAGCTTTAAAAGTGTACATTTCTATTGCGTCTTGCGTTGCTTTTGAAGCGCCTGATTCATTAAAAATGGCTTTTGCAGTTTCGATTTTTTCTGAATTTTCATCCAATTGTAAACGGAATAATTTTTCTAATTCTGATGCTTTTTCAGGAGTTGAAAATTCTAAGGCTTTTAAATATAAATAGGTTTTTTTGTTCTCAATGATGTCGCCGCCAACTTGTTTCCCAAAAGTTTCGGGATCTCCAAAAGCATCTAAATAATCATCCTGCAATTGGAAAGCTAATCCTAAATTCAATCCGAAATCATAAATCAAATCGCCTTCTTTTTCTGAAGTTTTAGCTACAATTGCGCCCATTTTCATAGCTGCAGCAACTAAAACGGCTGTCTTGTATTCAATCATTTTCAGATATTCCGGAATAGTAACATCTGTTCTTTCTTCAAAATCAACATCCCATTGCTGTCCTTCGCAGACTTCAAGCGCGGTTTTGCTGAATAATTTTGCCAAGTCTCTAAAAACAGCTGGTTCGTATTGTTCAAAATATTGATAAGCCAGAATTAGCATGGCATCTCCAGACAAAATTCCGGTGTTGATATTCCATTTTTCATGAACGGTTTCTTCTCCTCTACGCAAAGGCGCATCATCCATGATGTCGTCATGTACAAGTGAGAAATTATGAAAAACTTCAACCGCCATTGCGGCCGGAAGCGCTGTTTTATAATCAGTATCAAAAACTTCTGCTGCCATTAAAGTAAGTACCGGACGCATTCTTTTTCCGCCAAGTCCTAAAATATATTCAATAGGCTCATAAAGATTTTTAGGTTCTTTTTGTATGCTTTGTTTTTTTAAGTAACTAATAAAAAAATCCTGGTACTGACTTATATCGTGCATAAAATGAAATTCTGATTTACGAGGCTCAAAGATACAATTCAATTATGAATTATTGCTTTGTAAATACGAAATGCTAAGAAACATTTAATGATTGTTTTTAAAGGGGCAAAAAATGGTTCCTTAAAATAATTATAAAAAAAAACTTGGAAACTTTTTTGGTATTCAGAGTTTCCTGTATATATTTGCATCCGAAATTGGAAACCAAGAACACTAAAAAAGTTTCCTGAACACTTTGAGTAATTTATAAACTCAATTAAATCAGATAATTATGAAAACAACATGGACTTTAGATTCTACACAATCAGATGTTTTAATTAAAATGAGACATTCTATAATTGCTTATTTAGGAGGAACTACAAATAAATTTGGCGGTTATGTGAATATTGAAGATAATGAGATTGAAGATGCGTCGGTAGAATTTTCATTTGATATTAATAACAAAAATGAAAGCTTTCAGCAAATTGATACCAACTTGCAGCTTCAGGATTTTTTTGATGTAGATGAGCATCCAATTATTAGTTTTAAGTCAACTTCTTTTCAAAAAGTAAATAATAATATTAATTTTTTCAAAGGCGATTTAACGATAAAAGATGTGACCAAAGTTGTAGAACTTGATGCAGAATTTATTGGTATTAATAATTACAACGGCGAGAAAAAAGTTGCTTTTGAAATTAAAGGCGATATCAAACGCCAGGATTTTGGATTGGATTACAATTCATTTCATCATAACGGAGGATTAGCGCTTGGAAGAGATATTAAACTTATTGCCAATTTAGAATTCAGCATATAAATCTTACATAATGAATAAATTAATGTAAAATTATTACAAATATAACGGAAACTATTTTTCTGATTTTAGTTTCCTAAGTATATTTGTAATGCAATTGAAAGTTAAAATGAAAGAGAAAATTATATCAAAAGCAAGTGAGCTGTTTTTAAGACTTGGTTTTAAAAGCGTGACCATGGATGATATTGCCGGAGAAATGTGTATTTCAAAAAAAACGATTTACAAGTATTTCTGCAATAAAGAAGTTTTAATTGAAGAGAGTACATCAATGGTTCATAAGCAAGTACATGAAGTTATTGACACGATTGTAGCAAAAAATTATAATGCGATTCATGAAAACTTTGAAATTAGAGAGATGTTTCGTGATATGTTTAAAAATGCAACAGACACTTCGCCCCTTTATCAGTTGAAAAAGCATTACCCGGAAATTTATCAAAATGTAATGACGCACGAAATCGACCAATGCAATCATTATTTTAAAGATAATATTTTAAAAGGTATTAGAGAAGGTTTATACAGAGCAGATCTGAATATCGATATTTATGTGAAATTTTACTACACTTTGATTTTTCATATCAATGAAACTACAGTTTCAGAAAGAGAAGCTCAAAAAATAGAATTAGAAGCTTTGGAATATCACACCAGAGCAATGGCAACAGAAAAAGGAATACAGGAACTCGAAAAACAACTTAAAAAAATCACCGCTTAATCGCCAATAATATATAATTTATGAAAAAAATAATTGTAATACTACTGTGCACTCTTGGCTTGTCTGCCAATGCACAAGTCACATTAACCTTGAAAGACGCGCTTGTTTATGCGCTTCAGAATAAAGCCGACGCTAAAAAGGCAAAATTAGAGGTTGAGAATAGTGAGTACAAAATTCAGGAAATACGCTCTAGAGCGTTACCTCAGATTTCTGCAAACGGAAACTTAACTCATAATCCGATAATTCAGACAACCGTTATTGATGGAGCTGGTTTTGGTCAGCCGGGAACTACGATTCAGGCAGCATTTGGCCAAAAATGGACTTCAAACGCAGGACTTTCATTAACTCAGGCGATATTTGATCAATCTGTTTTTACAGGTTTAAGAGCAGCAAAATCTACTCGTGAATTTTATCAAATCAACGATCAATTAACAGAAGAACAAGTTATTGAAAGAGTAGCAAACAACTATTATTCTGTATACGTACAGCGTGAAAGATTAAAGTTGCTAGACAGTACTTATTTTAATACTACAAAAGTTCATGATGTTGTAAAAGGGCAATTTGATAATGGTTTAGCTAAGAAAATTGATTTAGACCGTATTATCGTAAAATTATCAAACATTGATACAGATCGTCAGCAAGTTAAAAATCAAATTGAATTACAGGAAAATGCTTTGAAGTTTTATATGGGTATGCCAATTGAAACTCAAATTATTATCCCAAAAGAAGAATTTGAAGCTGTACCGGCATCTTTAACTGAAGTTCCAAATGTAGAAAACAGAACAGAATACCTGCTTTTGAAAAAACAAGAAGAGCTTTTAGTATTCAATAAAAAAGCTGTCGAAGCTGGATATTATCCAACACTTTCATTAACTGCTGGTTACAATTATATTGGTCAGGGTCCGCAATTGCCTTGGTTTGCAAAACCTTCAGATGGAGTATATTGGTCAGATTACGCTGCTATCGGATTAAATTTACACGTACCAATTTTTACAGGATTTGGAACTCGTGCAAAAGTAAGACAAGCCGATATAGAAATTAGATCACTTCAGGAAGATATCAAAGACACTAAACTTTCTCTTGATCTGGATTATAGAAATGCAATGGCGCAAATCGATAACAACATGGTAACCATCCAAAACCAACAAGAAAATATGCGTTTGGCTCGTGAAATTTTGAGCAATACAAAAAACAATTATCTGCAAGGTTTAGCATCTTTAACCGATTTATTGGATGCTGAAAATGCACATCAGGAAGCTCAAAATAATTACACAAGAGCTGTTTTAAATTATAAAATTGCCGAAGTGGCATTAATCAAATCAAAAGGCGAACTAAAAACTCTTATTAAATAACTAATTACAATGAAGAAAACTATTATAACAATCGTAATCATAATCGCAGCTTTGGGTGTGATTGGATATGTTTTAAATAACAATAAGAAAAAGAATAAGGAAAAAACAGATATCGTAGCCGAGAAAAATGCTGCTGTTTCAGTTAAAGTTACTCCAGTAAAAACAGAAGTAGTTTCATTAGATTTCGTTGCTAACGGAAACTTTGCTCCAACTCAGGAATTGACTTTCTCTGCTGAAAAATCTGGAAAAGTAATTAGTGTTTTGGCTAAAGAAGGTGATTACGTAAGAGTAGGTCAGACTTTATTGACAATGAGAGGCGATATAATCAATGTAAATGCCCAACAAGCACAAGCAGTTTATAATAATGCAAAATCTGATTATGCGAGATACGAAAATGCTTTTAAAACTGGCGGTGTTACAAAACAACAATTAGATCAGGCAAAACTGGCTTTGACAAATGCTCAGTCAAACTTAACTCAGGCAAATATTAATGTTGGTGATACAAAAGTAAAAGCTCCAATCAACGGATTTATCAATAAAAAGTATATTGAGCCAGGTTCTATCTTGACAGGAATGCCTGCAACAGCGTTATTTGATATCGTAAATACTGCAAAATTAAAGTTGACAGTTACGGTAAACGAAAATCAAGTAGCAAGCTTGAAATTAGGAGATAATATCAATGTTACTGCAAGTGTTTATCCTGATAAAACTTTTCCAGGAAAAATTACATTTATCGCTGCAAAAGCTGATGCTAGTTTGAACTTTCCAGTTGAAATTGAAATTACAAATAATTCAAACAACGACTTAAAAGCAGGTATGTACGGGACAGCAAATTTTGCATCTAAACAACAAAAACAAAGCTTAACAGTCGTTCCTAGAAATGCATTTGTTGGAAGTGTAAGTAGTAACGAAATTTTTGTAGCTGAAAACGGTGTTGCAAAATTGAAAAAAGTTGTTGCTGGAAGAATCTTAGGAGATCAAGTAGAAATTTTAAGCGGATTATCTGACGGAGAAAAGGTAATTACTACAGGTCAAATTAACTTACAAGATGGTAATACAGTAGAAATTATTAAATAATTATTGGTTTTAAGCCTTAAGTAATAAGTTTTAAGCCCTAAAAAAGCCTAAAGCCTATAGCTTACAGCCTATAGCATAAAGCAACAAATATGAAATTAGCCGAAATATCCATAAAACGTCCGTCGTTAGTAATTGTATTGTTTACAATTCTGACTCTTGGTGGATTGTTCAGTTACAGCCAATTAGGCTATGAGCTGATCCCAAAATTTGAACAAAACGTTATTACAATTTCTACTGTTTATCCTGGAGCTTCTCCAAGTGAGGTAGAGAATACAGTGACCAAAAAAATAGAAGATGCGATTGCGTCTTTGGAGAACGTAAAAAAGATTGACTCCAAGTCGTATGAAAGTTTGTCGATTGTTTCGATTACGCTGACATCAAACGCAAAAGTCGATTTTTCTTTGAACGATGCACAGCGTAAAATCAACGCCATCATCAGTGATTTGCCAGATGATGTTAAAACGCCGGCTTTAACCAAATTCTCGTTGAGTGATTTACCAATTATGACACTTGGTGCCAATGGTAAAATGGACGAAGCGGCCTTTTATGATTTAATTGATAAAAAAGTGGCTCCAATTTTATCTCGTGTACAAGGTGTGGCGCAGGTAAACATTATTGGTGGTTCTGAGCGTGAAATTCAGGTGAATCTTGACGCTGTAAAAATGCAGGGTTACGGACTTTCTATTCCTCAGGTTCAGCAAAATATTTTGACTTCAAACTTAGATTTCCCAACTGGAAACATTCAGACTCGTAATCAAAAAATATTAATTCGTTTAGCGGGTAAATATAAAAGTGTTGAAGAATTAAGAAACTTAGTGGTTTCTTCTCAAAACGGAATTCAAATTCGTTTAAGTGATATTGCCGATGTTCAGGATACGCAGAAAATTGCTGAAAAAATATCACGTGTAGACCAAAAAAGTGCAATCGTACTGCAAATCATCAAACAATCAGATGCAAACGCGGTGGCAGTAAGTGAACAATTACTAAAAACAATTGCAACTCTTGAAAAAGATTATAAAGTAAATCAACTTAAATTAGAAGTAGCAAAAGACAGTACAATCTTTACCCTTGAAGCAGCAGATTCTGTTGTTCACGATTTATTGATTGCGGTAATTCTGGTAGCATTTGTAATGTTGTTTTTCCTTCACAGTATTAGAAACTCATTGATTGTAATGGTTTCGATTCCTGCATCGTTAATTGCAACTTTCATCGGAATTTATTTAATGGGATATACTTTGAACTTAATGAGTTTACTTGGTTTATCTCTTGTTGTAGGTATTCTTGTGGATGACGCGATTGTGGTACTGGAGAATATTTACAGGCACATGGAAATGGGTAAAAGCCGAATCCGTGCGTCGTATGATGGAACAGCTGAGATCGGTGGAACCGTAACTTCGATTACATTAGTAATTGTTGTAGTATTCTTGCCTATTGCGATGAGTTCTGGATTGGTTTCTAACATCATTACACAATTCTGTGTTACGGTAATTATCTCAACGATGTTATCATTGTTGGCTTCATTTACTATTATTCCTTGGTTGTCTTCTCGTTTCGGGAAATTAGAGCATATTGAAGGAAAGAATTTATTTGGAAGAATCATCCTTGGTTTCGAAAGCTATTTAACACGTTTCACTAACTGGGTTTCTCATTTATTGACTTGGTGTTTAGATCATTATATTAAAACTTTTATTGTTGTAATTGTATTATTCTTTGCTTCAACCATTGGATTAATGGGCGGAGGTTTCATTGGAGGAGAGTTTTTTGCTTCTTCTGATAGTGGAGAGTTCTTAGTACAAATTGAAATGCCAAAAGATGCTTCATTAGAACAAACGAACTTCATGACGCAAAAAGCAGAAGCTTTCTTAAAAGCACAGGAATATGTTCACAGCCAAATTACAACGGTAGGACAAACTTCTGAAGGTTTTGGAGCATCTCAAGCGACAGCTTACAAAGCAGAGATCGATGTAAAAATGATCGAGCAAAAAGATCGTACAGATGATGCGAATGTTTATGCTGCAAAAATTAAACGTAAACTTGAAAAAGTATTAGTTGGAGCAAAAGTAAAAACGGTTCCTGTTGGTATCTTGGGTACTGCTGAAGACGCAACTTTAGGATTAATTGTAACAGGTCCATCTACAGAAGCGGCTATGGCTTTTGCTAAACAAGCTGAAGCAGAATTACGTACAATTCCTGGAACAACTGAGATCAAATTAACAGTTGAAGACGGAAACCCTGAAATTAACGTAAAAGTGGATCGTGATAAAATGGCTGCTTTAGGTTTGACACTTCAAACAGTTGGTTTAACAATGCAAACTGCTTTTAGTGGTAATACTGACGGTAAATATAGAGCTGGTGAATACGAATACGATATCAATATCAGATATAATGCTTTTGACAGAAAAAGTATTACTGACGTTAGTAATTTGATTTTTATTAATAATGCAGGTCAGCAAATTAAATTGTCTCAATTTGCAGATATTACTGAAGGTTCTGGACCTAGCCAGTTAGAGCGTAGAGACAAATCTGCGTCTGTAACGGTAAAAGGACAAAACGTTGGGGTGCCATCTGGAACAATTGTACAGCAATGGCAGGTTAAATTAGATAAATTGAAAAAACCAGCTGGAGTAAACTACATCTGGGGTGGTGACCAAGAGAATCAATCGGAAGGATTTGGTACTTTAGGAATCGCTTTATTAGCAGCTATTATTTTGGTTTACCTTGTAATGGTGAGTTTGTATGACAGTTTCGCGCATCCATTCGTAGTATTGTTTGCAATTCCGCTTTCGTTTATTGGGGCGATGTTAGCGCTGGCATTAACAAACAATTCATTAAATATCTTTACCATTTTAGGTATCATCATGTTGATTGGTCTGGTGTGTAAGAACGCGATCATGCTTGTCGATTATACGAACCAAAGAAGAGCTGCAGGAGAATCAATCAGAACGGCATTAATTCAGGCAAACCACGCTCGTTTGCGTCCGATCTTGATGACAACAATTGCGATGGTATTTGGTATGTTTCCAATTGCATTAGCAAAAGGAGCAGGAGCTGAATGGAAAAACGGTTTGGCTTGGGTAATTATTGGAGGTTTGATTTCTTCTTTATTCTTAACCTTGATTGTAGTTCCTGTAATTTATAATATCATGGAGAAATTAATTCAGAAATTCTCTAAAGGAGAAAAAATCGATTACGAAGCTGAAATGGTGGCTGATTATACGCCAACTGAATTAAGCGAAGACGGTTTTAATCCGAAACATACGCATTAATAGATTTAATTTTTGATTTGTAAATCCCAAGTTCCTTAATTGGAATTTGGGATTTTTTTTATTGATTCTTTATAAGGAAGAATAGAAATTAGTTCACACAGATTTGGCAGATTTTAGTAGATCCAATTAGAATAGATCTGTATTTATCTGTATAAATCTTTATTCAATCTGCGTGAAAAAATTATAGGCAGTTTTCATATTGTTAACCGAAAATATGTTTATTTGCATGACCTTACTAAAATTATTATGCTACAAAAAGATAAATCTGCGGCGATTGGTTTCATTTTCATAACCATGTTAATCGACATTACCGGATGGGGAATTATTATTCCTGTGATTCCGAAATTAATTGAAGAATTGATTCACGGAGATATTAGCGAAGCCGCAAAAATTGGCGGCTGGCTGACTTTTGCATATGCAATAACGCAGTTTGTATTTGCACCAGTTATTGGAAATTTGAGTGATAAATTTGGAAGAAGACCCATTATTTTGATTTCACTTTTCGGATTTTCATTGGATTATATTTTATTGGCTTTTTCGCCAACAATTCTTTGGCTTTTTATTGGAAGAATAATTGCCGGAGTAACAGGAGCAAGTATTACAACGGCTTCTGCTTATATTGCCGATGTAAGTACAGCCGAAAACAGAGCAAAAAACTTTGGTTTGGTTGGCGCTGCTTTTGGTTTAGGATTTATCATCGGACCTGTTATTGGCGGTTTATTAGGTCAATACGGATCGAGAGTTCCTTTTTATGCTGCAGCCGTTTTGTGTATGGTGAATTTCCTTTACGGATTTTTCATTTTGCCTGAATCTCTGAAAAAAGAAAACCGCAGACCTTTCGACTGGAAACGTGCCAATCCGGTTGGCGCAATTTTAGGTTTAAAAAAACATCCGGAATTAATCGGATTGATTTCAGCGATATTTCTTTTGTATGTTGGTTCACATGCAGTTCAGAGCAACTGGAGTTTCTTCACTATTTACCAATTTAATTGGGATGAAAGAATGATCGGAATTTCTTTAGGAATAATAGGTCTTTTAGTTGGAGTGGTTCAAGGCGGATTAGTTCGTTTTATTAATCCAAAATTAGGGAACGAAAAAAGCATTTATATTGGTTTAGGATTATACACTATCGGAATGCTTTTGTTTGCTTTTGCAACAGAAAGCTGGATGATGTTTGTATTTTTAATTCCATATTGTCTTGGTGGAATTGCCGGTCCGGCGCTTCAATCCGTTGTTGCCAGCAAAGTTTCGCCAAGTGAACAGGGAGAAATTCAGGGAACTTTGACGAGTTTAATGAGTGCTTCTTCAATCATTGGTCCGCCAATGATGGCTAATACATTTTACTTTTTTACTCATAGTGATGCTCCTTTTAAATTCGCAGGAGCGCCATTTATTTTAGGCGGTTTTTTAATGTTATTGAGTACTTTTGTTGCTTATTTTTCATTGAAAAAACATTCAGTTCCAAAAGCAGAAATTCATCCTCAGGAAATTGAATAAAAATAAAAAAGCCTTCATTGTTTAAAATGAAGGCTTTTTTATTGCTTTGAAAAATTATTCTTTAATGAATTTTATTGTCTTCTGTCTGTTTTCAGATTTTACTTTTAAGATATAAATTCCGCGAGAAAGGTTTGATAAATCAATTTCTGAATGAAGATCATTGATTTTCTTCAAGACAACAGATTTTCCAGATATGTCAATAATTTCAACATCATCAATAACCGAATCATTTTTGATATTTAAAATATCTTTCACCGGATTAGGATAAAATTGGAACGAAGTCAAATTAAAATCTGGTGCCGAAAGTGAACCATTTACTTTAGCTGTTACGGCAAGACGTTCTTTGCTTTCAATTCCGTTTATGGTTTGCGAAGCATAATAAGTAGTTCCGTCGACCAAAACAGTTGTCAGAGGCAAAGGAGTTTCAGCTGTTGATTTGCTTGTTTTTCCACTTGAAGAATTTCCAGGAGTACTATACCATTTAATGTCTTGTCCGTCGATAGTTAAGTCTGCTAAAGTTTGTCCAGGCTTAAATTCTACAGTCATTTTATTACTTTGTCCGTTTATTGTTGGAGCAATTGGATCAACAACAACATCCATTATAACATAACATCCATTTAAATCAGAAGTGATGATACTATAAGTACCAGGTGATAAATTAGAGAAAGTATTGTTTACAGAAAACAGATTTAAGTTGGGAGATATTGCATACCTATAACCTCCAGCTCCGCCAGTAGTATTTACCGTGATAGTTTGATCTACTACTTCGGCTGTAGATGCTAATGGATCAGGTTCACTTAACATAATCATCAAATTAAAAATACATTCATTACTGTCTTTTATCATTACGACGTAACTGCCAGCAGACAGATTAGAGAATATATTACTAGCTTGATAAGTGTTTCCATTTAACGAATAGAGATATGGAGCTTTTCCTCCGGAAACTGTTACCTGAATCACTGCATCCTTGCTTCCATTACAATGTATAGGAGAAGTACTAGATGCTACAGCGACCAATGGAGTTGGGGTTGTTACAGTGCCAAAAAGAGTAATTGTAGTGCCTTCTGCATCCCTAACTTTAATGGTGTAAGACCCCGGATTTAAATTTGAAGCTACATTCGAAGTTACGTAAGTTATTCCGTTATCAAAAGAATATTGAAGTGGGTATTTTCCTCCGGCTGCATTTATAGTAATACTTCCCGAAGCTACGCAAGTAGCAGGCGTTACAATAAGAGAGCCAAAAAGAGTTGTTGAAGTAATAGTTATTCCAGTTGTGCTTGTGATACATCCATTAGCATCTTTTGTCTCTATAGTATATTTCCCTATTCGCAAACTTTCAAAAATGTTATGACTCTGAGGATTAGTTAATAATGTGCCATTTTCATTTTTCAATGAATAAAGATAAGGAACCGTTCCGCCAGAAGCAATAACAGTTATTTTCCCATCGTTACTATCAACAGTTGTACTATTAGTTACACTGTTGGTTATTGTTAACGGAAGAGGCTGTGTAATTGTAAATTGAACCGTAGTAAGGCAACCAACGGCATCTTTAACTGTTCCATTATAAGTTCCCGCTTTTAAATTGCTGAACGCATTATTGCTGGTATAGTTAATTTGATCCAATGAATACGTATATGGAGCAATGCCGCCCGAAGCTGTAAATTGAACAGATCCGTCCTGAGATCCGGAACAACTTACGTTTGTTTTAATAAATGTATTGGTTACAGGAACATATTGCTTTACAATATATTTGATCCAGCTTGTATTGCCTAGAGCATCTTTTACATAAAGAATGTAAGTTCCCGCTCCTACAGTATAAATACCAGTTGAAGTATAACCTCTACCGCCATTTGCTGAATATAAATAGGGTCCAGTTCCTCCAGATGCACCAAAAGTTAAAGTTGTGGTACTATTTGAACAAGTCAAAGGAGCGCTGATAGATGCAGATATTACAATAGGCTCCGGAATTGTAAGTGTTACCTCGGTTTTTGCAGATTCGCAACCATTAGCATCTTTTGAAAAGACAGTATAGGTGTCAGCTGGTAATCCGCTATAGACTGTAGAAGTTTCATTTTCAATTAGTACTCTACTAGCGCTCGTTCCTTTAACAGTATAGTAGTAAGGAGCTTTTCCACCTGTCGTGCTTACTGTTATAATACCTGAAGTATAATTGTTTGAGGTTTCATAAGAAACAATAGCAGTCATTTTTGGAGCAGCATATGCTTTTACAATGAAATGTGTTTGTGCTTGGTTTCCGATAGCATCTTTTAATAATATGGAGTAATTACCGGGAGTCAAATTAGTTCGTCCAGGATTGTTGCTGGTATAAGTACTGCCACTGTCATAGGAATAAAGATATGGAGCTACACCTCCCGAAGCGCTTACAGAGAATGAAGCATTTGCGATACAGGATATAGGCGTTTTAACAGTATTTAATAGTATTGGATTATCAAGTGTAATATTTATATCACTTTTGGTTACCTGACATCCATTTGCATCAACAACACTAATGGTGTATAAACCTGCGGACATACCGCCGTAGATTTTTATAGATGAGTTTTGAGCGTATGATATGCCCGAAGTTTGATTTTTCAAAGAATATAAATAAGGCGCAGTACCACCTACAGCATCTAGTTTTATATATGCTCCAATGCTCCCATCATTATTTATAGTTTTAATATCTGTAATTAATTCTAAAGTATTAGGCTCAGTTACTGTGGAGTTATTAGTTACAATACAGCTGTTTGCATCTCTGACGAAAAAAGTATAAACGCCTGCTGTCAAAGCCGTAAAATTAGGGTTAGATGAATACGTCACTCCATCTTTTGAATAGGTGTAAGGAGATTTGCCACCAGAAGCAGCTAAAGTAACCGATCCGTTATTAAAATCTTTACAAGTAACACTTTTGATTGTTGAAGTAATAGCTAAACTAGTTGGTTGTGTAACAATTGCTGTAACGTTTGAGATGCATCTTTTATCATCTTTGATTCTGATTGTATAAGTTTTGGCGACAACATTATTAAAAATATTGCTGGTTTGATAATTAGTACCATCTAATGAGTACGTATATGGTGGAACACCTCCATGTGCAAGAACTGTTACTTTACCATTTGCAGATCCGAAACAAGTTGCATTTGTAACTATTGTAGTAGCAGAGACGGGCGTATATGGCTTTAAGGTTATAGCTGTAGTAGCAATACAATTGGCATTATCTTTAACGTTTATTGTATAAGTGCCTGCTTGTTTATAGAAAAGAGGTACACTTGCGGCATAAGGCTCATTATTAATTGAATATAGGTAGGGACTTTTTCCGCCTGTAACATCCACTCTGAAAGATCCATTGATGCAATCCACTTCTTTCGTAATAGTAGCTGTTGCAAGAAATGGTACAAGAGGATCAACAGTTATAGCTTGTGCATCAGAAATACATCCATAATTATCTTTTACAAGTATTGTATAAACTCCAGCCCCAGCATTAGAAAAAGTATTATTGCTGGAATAAGTATTTCCATTATCGAAAGAATATAAATAAGGGCCTTGTCCTCCAGTTGTAGCAACGCTTATAATACCATTGCTTGTACAATCTATTGCTTTTGCAAGTATTGCGGTTGCAAATATTGGAGTTGGAGTAATTAAAGTAATTGTTGTAGATGCTTGAGAATTTTCAGCATCCTTAACTTTAATCGAATAAGTTCCCTGGAATCCGTTATACGTATTCGAAGCACTATAAGTAACTCCGTCATCAAAAGAATAGGTATAAGGAGGTGTTCCGCCTGTTGCAGTAACAGCTATAACTCCGATAGAATTAGCACATGTAATTTGTGTTGCTGTAGCAGTAGCTACAAGTGCAGGCGGTCCATCAATAATCGAAACCGCTTGCATTGCTATACATCCATTGGCATCTTTAACCTGAACACTATATGATCCTGCTTTTAAACCATCAAAAATATTTGAAGCTTGGAAAATGCTAGAAGGTATTCCATCGATTGTCAAGGCATATATATAAGGAGAAACACCTCCAATTGCAGTAACTGTTATTTGACCATCATTAGAACCAACAGTTGTTGAATTTTTAACGCTTACGGTTGTTGTTATTGCAGTAGGCTCAGTTATAGCTACGTAGGAAGAACTCAGACATCCATTTGCATCTTTTATTCTTATATCATAAACACCAGAGACTAAATTTGTGAAAACATTTGTATTAACAAAACTACTGTTGTTTATGGAGTATGTATAAGGTGCTTTTCCTCCAGTTGCACTTACAATTATAGTTCCGTCAGTGCCCTGAAAACAGCTTACATTCGTTTGAGTAAAAGTTAGTGTCGGAAAATTTATAGGTGCAATAGTTATACTGTTTGTGGCGGTTACAGCACCATTGGCATCTTTTACAGTAAACGAATAAGTTCCCTCGGTTAAATTGCTGAAAATATTACTTGTTTGAAAAGTTGTACCATTTATAGAATAAGCATATGGAGCTTTTCCTCCTGATGCAACAACAACTACTTCTGCATTGCTCATACAATCCATCTCTTTAGTGATGGCAATCGTAGCTGTAATAGGACTCGTAATTTCAGCCCAAAAGCTACCCGGTTCACAATTATTAGAATCCTTTACTCTCACATGGTGCAATCCCGGATTAACATTTGTAAAAACGTTATTGGCTTGAAAACTGCCATTATCTATTGAATAAAAATAAGAGCCGGTTCCTCCGGTTACGTCAGTCACAGATATAGTTTGACCTTCAATCAAAATTTCACCCGTTATAATTGTTGGTTCTGTAATTGTATATGGTTTTACATTTATACACCCATTAGCATCTGTTACTTTGATCAAGTAATTTCCAGCTATAAGACTTGAAAATATATTATTGCTGGTGCTTGGACCTTCGCTAATAGCATATTGATAAGGAGCTTGTCCTGCCAATGCGGTAATTGTTAAAGAAGCTGTTCCTCCATAACATAATACAGGTGTATTAGTGGCGACAAAATCAACAGGAACAGGTGGAGCAAGCGTTATTGTGTTTGTATATGAAATTGTGTTTGTAGCATCTTTTACTGTTACAATGTAAGTTCCAGGAACTAAATCATTATAAACATTTGTTGGAGAATAAGCACCTCCATTTATAGAATAGACATAAGGAGGCTGACCTCCAGTGGCATAAGCAGTTAGAGTACCATTGCTTGTGCAATCTATCATTTTTACAATTGTCAAATTTGAGGTTATTGGATAGTTTACAGTTGTGCTTACTAATGCTATGCAGCCATTAGTATCTTTTACTCTAATATTATAAGATCCTGGTGATAAATTTGCGAAAAAACTAGCGGATTGAAAACTGATTCCATCCAAAGAATATTGATATGGTGCAGTACCGCCAGTGGCAGTAACAATAACATTTTGACGATCAACCATCGCTGTTGCCACTAAAGCTGTCGGTTCAGGAACAACATAAGTAACTTTAGTATTTAGGCAAATAGCATTTTGACTTTTTACCTCTATATTATATGTTCCAGCAGGTAAATTATTATAATAATCATTTGTTGTAAAAGCGCTGCCGTTTACAGAATAGAGATAAGGCGCATTTCCTCCAGAAGAACTAAGACTCAAAGCTGTAGTCTCGCCTTTACATAAAATTGGTTTATGTGAAGCAGTAAGATTTATGGTAGGAAACGTAGTCAGATTAAAGTAATTGGTTGTAATAGTGCCATTATTATCAATTCTGCCATAAATTTTTATTAGACCAACAGAACTTATGTAAGTTTCTGGATTGGCAATCACATTTGTGTTGCTTAATGCATCGGGTTCACTTAAAAAATAAGTTACAGTCGTTTCAGATGAATTTAAATTGCCAATAAAGTCAGTTTTAAGGGAAGTCAGATTAAAAGGTATTCCTTCGCAGATAGAAACAGAAGTTACTTGGGCATAAAAAAAGGTAGAAAATAATAAAAGAAAACAGAGTAGAGTTTTTTTCATAGTATTAAATTTGTTAAAATGGCTTAACAAATATAACACAATAAATATTGTTAAAATTGCGGTTTCCCGTAAAGGCGTAAAAAATTTGAACCTAAAGTAAAACGCTTATTTTAAATACAAATAATGGTTAAAATAATCAATTATTGCTTTTCCTTCTAATAAAACATCAGCGCCAATAATGCCATGAACTGGTTTTGCCTTATGTGATTCCAATGCTTCATTTACATGCGAAAGATCAAAAATAACAATACTGAAATCTTTGCTTTTCCAACTTCCCAATTGCAATTTATTTTCAGATGATATTTGAGTTTTCATTCCCGTTCCGCCCGCGCCCGAAGCCTTGGTTTTTGATTTTTTTGCCGTTAATTCAAAACGTTCTATACTTTCAAAACCAACGCAAGAATTGGATGCTCCGGTGTCTAAAATAAAATTCCCAGAAATGCCGTTGATTTTGGCTTTTATACCAAGATGCTGGGTTTTGGTAAGTTTGAATTTTATTTTCTTGTAATTCTCTTTTTTGAGGTATTCGTGAAGATTTTCCATTTTTTAGTCCGATTGAATATCAAAAATAAACCAATTACGGCCAATAAACTAACAATATAATAGATATAATTTTCAGATTTTTCTTCTTCCGAAAGCGATCCGTAATACACAAAAGAACTCCAATAATAAGGTGATTTCTTGGCATTCGGAATTGATTTGTCGTTTAAATATTCCAGTTTTGCATTTGAATTGGCTTCAAAATAAGAAACACCATTTTTAATGTTTTTATAAAAATCAGTCATAAAAACCGAAGTCGTAAAGTCATTTACTTTCCATAAAGAAAACAATAAATTTTGGGCGCCGGCAAATTGAAAACCTCGCGCAACGCTCATTGCGCCTTCTGCTTTATACAGTTTTCCAATTCCGGTTTCGCAGGCGCTTAAAACCACTAAATCCGGATTAATATGCAGATTATACAATTCAGAATATAAAATTTCCTGATCATAAAATTTGATGCTTGCCGGAGTTTCAATATCACCAGAAGAAGCGTGCGTACTCAAATGTAAAATAGAAAAATTTGGCGCATAATTTTTGAAATTAGAAAATGTTGCATCCGAATTTTCTAAATATTTTCCTTTAAAATTGCTTCTGATTACTTCTAATTCTCTTTTGGAATAACTCAACTCAAAAGCAGTTTTTTCGAAAACAGGAAAAACCCCTAAAACTGTTTTTTCTGATTTTGAAATGAGTTTAGAATTCAGATAAATATTCGCCGAAGTATTATAAGCAATCTTAAAATCATTCAGCAAATAATGCATTTTGGAAAAATTTGTTGTATTGGAGATTTGCGTAATCAAAGCTTCAAAAGGCATAAAATTCAAAATTCCATCTGGAACAATGATGAGGTTTTTATAGGTTACGTTTGAAGGTAATTTTAATAAATCGTAAGCACTTTTTCCATAATAATTATATCCAACAATGTCATTTGTAATGGCATCTGCAGTTCTGAAATAATCAATAAATCTTGAAATTCTTGGAATTGCATTATCAGTAACGTCAAAATGATTTAAGCTAATTTGGTTATTTTGAACGGTGAAATAATAGAGATATTCAGCACCCATAAAATAATAGACCATTGTTGCGTTGTCTTTTTCTAATTTTGAAAATAATGCCTTTAAATCTAAATTCTCCGGAATCGAATTTGGGTTTTCAGATTGAATTTTCTTCAGCGAAAGCATCAATTCATTTTGCTTTTTTATTGCCGAATTAATAGTTGAAATGTTCGCCGAATTACCTTTTTGCTGCTCTTTTAAAATGGAATTATTAGCATTTTGAAATTCCTTTAAAAGCTGTTTTTCTTCTGCAGAAGCCATTTTAATATTTGAAAGATGGCGCTTCAAAATTCCCGATTTTGTCTTTTCTGCCAATTGAAATGCTTCTTCTAAATAGTCAATTTTATTTTCTTTTTTAAACAATTGATCATAAATCAACAGACATTTCTCAGTTCGATTTCTGGCACGAATCTGTGAAATGATTTTAGAGTTTTCATAGACTAATCCGCTCATCAATAAGTTTTCAATATGAAAAGAAAGCCTATAACCTTCAAGTGCTTTTTTAAGTTGATTTTGATTTGCAAAGATTACCGCTTGCAAGTCCAAAATATCCATTAAAACAGTTTCGGGATATAATTCATTTTCAGAGGGAAGAATGTTTTTTGCAACATAATTCGGAAGTAAGATTTTAAAAGCCGCGGCAGTTTGCTTGGTACTTTCGGCATATTTTTTTTCATCAAAAAGTAATAATGCTTTTTCGTAATACAGTTTTGCAATTTTTCTAGGCTGCTGATTTGGGATTTCTAAAAAAAGTTCGGTTGCTTTTTCTAAATAAGAATCGGCGATTTTAAAACGATGTGTTTGCCGACATATATTTGCAAGATTTCGATAAGAATTCGACAAGTTCTCGATATGATTTTTGTCGTTTTCCAAATAGGTAACGGCTAACTTAAATGTGTTTTCAGCTTTCTTATAAAGCTCCTGTGTCATCAAATCCCCTTTAAAGCCTAAGAGATAATTATTGCCTAAATTATTCAGCAAAATTCCTTTTTCCGAATTTGATAATTTCTCTGTTTTTATAGTGTTTTCCAAAAGTTCAATAGCATCAATTACTCTACCCGTATTTTGATAAACATTTGATAAATTTAGAATTGCTGCAAACTTTTGTCTTTGCGCGTCGGGATAATTTTTAGAAGTATTTACAATAAAAAAATATTGTTTTATGGTATTTTCGGCATTGTCATAATCGCCCAAAACGGTATATAAATTGCCAAGCGGTTTTAAACAAAATTCAATTATATCATAATTAGAAAATTTGTTTTTCTGATAAATCTGCCAGGCTTTTTCATAACTCGAAATGGCTTTTTGTGTTTGCCCAAACTGGTTTTCATAGTAGGCTTTATTGCAATTTAAAACTACAATTGCCAGTAATTCGTCTTTGGTTTTTGGTTTCGGATTTCTCCAAAAATCATTTTCTATATTCTCTAAATTTTGCAACGCTTTCGCGGAAGGTTGAGCAACAAAAATATCAATAGCATTATATATTTTATCTTCCTGATTTTGCCCAAAAACATTCAGATTTATGAAAAAGAAAATTAAACCATATAAATAATATAAGTTTATATTAAGTTTTATTTCGCAGAGATTCACAGCGATTTTTCGCAAAGACACACAAAGCATAAAAAGTATTTTGTGTATCTCAGTGCTATCTTTGCAAATCTTGGTGTAATAACTCTCTAAAATTTCCATATCCCATAAAGCTGAATATAATTAAAATTCTGTTCAAAATTAATCACATAACGCGCACCCAAACTCGGACCAATTCTGGCGAAACCTGCTGTTAAATCAAACAATAATCCAGTTTTAAAATCAGTAAAAGAGTTTTTAACGGTATTTGATGTTGTTTTGGAATCAATTAAAAAATTGCCTTTGTCGCCTTCATAAAGATCAGTTTGAATGTTTTGATTTTGCTCCGAAGAAACATTTACATTGAACTGAACTCCGGCTCCAATGCCAATGTAATTATTGATGTTATACCGAATCAAAACAGGAATTTCCCAATTAATATTTTTGTTTTCTGTTGTCGTTGTTGTGCGCTGTAATTGTCGTACTCCGTTGGGGTTTGTCAAAAATTCTTCTTCGACTTTAACTTCGCTATTATATTGATTCAACGCGTTCAACCATTCCGCTTGCCAGTAAAAACGATACGATTTAAAAGGCGAAATCGTAGCTCCAACAAAATAACTTGTTGATTTGTCTAAATCAGGATAAATATTGTAACCTGCTTTTGCGCCAATCGAAATTCCAGGCAAGAATCGGGTAGTGGCATAATTGGTAATTATAGGTTCGTTTTTATCAAAAATAATCGCAGTTCGGCTTTTTGTTTTTACTTTATGAAAGTCTTCGGCAAACTTCATCGAATATTTTACAAAACCTTTTGTAGAATCTTTTTCCTGAACATTTTTCTGTTCGCTTCCTGGTAAATAGATATTCTTAAAAGTAAAAATAATCTGTTTTTGTTTGATGATGGTATCCAGACAGCTTACAGTTGGTTCTTCACCTTTCGGGCAAATCGGACATTCAGGATACATGCTTTCAATCTGAAAAGTCTTTTTGTCGAACATATCAGGAACATCCGTTTCTAATCGGATTTTTCGCGCCGGACCTTCGCCATTATTCTGAAAACGGGTTTTAAAATTCACTCGTTTAAAACGTACCAATCTGTAATTCATAAAACTTCCGTTCGATCCCATTTTATTTGGATCATGCGAAGTCACAATTTCCATTTCGAGGTTTTTGATTTTATGATTCTTATAACTTCGATTTGGAACAAAAATTCCACGCATCGTAACCGTTGCGCTAGTATCTTTAATCATTTCCGGAGTAGTTTTAAATGTATAAAAAACATTGCGTGTTTCTCCCGGATTAGCGTTATCAAATTCTAAAATCGAAACATTATGATACGTTTTATTGGCATCTAATAAAGATGCGTCTAAATCTTCTTCAGCAGTTGTATCTCGATACTTTTTACGTTTGATTATATTTTCGGCGGAAGCCAAATAATTTTTAGAATCATCAAGATCGTCAACTGAAGCTACGAGATTTTCTTTTACTTCACGTTCGTTTGCGTAAGTTCTAAAATCGCTTAATTCGAAATTATTATTCTTGAATTGCTTTTCGTTGTAAAACAAATACAGTTTTCCGCTCGAAACATAATTCTCCAGATTTTGATAACTTACTACAACTATCATTTCCTGATCAGGAATAGGATCACAATTCTTAATTATTGCAAATCCGTTTTGATCAGCAATTGACGCGATGTCTTTATAACTATTGTCTGTAATATCATTTACGGCCACTTTTTTAGGACGCGTTGCAGGAGGTTTTCCGTTGTCATAATTATTCGTTACGGCAAGGCGTGTGGTGTAAGTTCCTTTGTTTTTATAGACATGTTTAGGTTCTGCTTCTTTACTGTAATGGCCGTCGCCGAGTTCCCATAAATAAGAATAACTAGGTTTTGGAGCGCCGGCAATCGGAATTAAAGGCGGTGTTTCAGGCTTGAAATTTACAGCATTTCCGTTCTGGATAAAACCAATATTAGCTCGTCGGGTTATGGTGTCTTTTACTTTGGTTTGACCTATTAAGAGAATAGAGAAGAGAATAAAGAAAATAGACAGTAGTGGCTTCATAACTAGATAGTTTTGGATCTTAAAATCTTCAGAATCAATTTTAAAACAGGATTAAATGTAAAAAAAAGTGATGAGCAAATCACCACTTTTTCTTAAAAAAGCATTTCTAAGTTATTGGATCGCATTAATTGCAGCTACCAATTGCGCTTCTGTACCGACTATTGTTTCGGCAAGAGTAAAAGTGTAAATATCGTTGGCAGCAACAGTTACAGCTTTGATCGCATATCGCCATTGACCATTGTCTTCGGTAACAAAAATCACGTGGCATTTTAGACCAATCGGGATTTGGCCATAATGTTCGCTGAATAATCCTGCAGCGGTATAAGTATCTAATTTTGCAAGTGCATTGTTTCCTTCGCCGTCATACGACAAATAAATTGCACTGTTGTTGTTGTCGTAACCTTCTGGAGCATCGGCAAGAATTGTCGTTTTTGGACGTGGATCACTATAAAAACGATCTACGTTTGTCCATCCAAAGTTTCCAAAAGTTACATAATAATTGTTTCCTTCGCCTTGAACGCCGCCTTTTCCGTTAGCTCCGTCAGCGCCTGCTTTTGCTTCTCTCCATGCTAATTCTCCAGCATCGTTAATTACGCCAGTCCACAACGTCATTGTATTGTCTAAGCCATCGGTTAAAGCAGTTGGAACAATCATGCTCATCGAACAAGAAGTTTGAAGTTCAACACCGCCCTGAGTTGCTTTGATGAAGAATTCTCCGCCAGAAATTAAAAGGTTTTTCTTTCCGTCAGCTGTAATTCCCATTGTTGGTTTGTTGGTAATCAACATGTTTCCTTTGTCAAAAAGCTCGATATATTCAATGTCGATTTGTCCTGTTACAGCATTTCCGTTTTTGGTTAAACAGTTTCCGTTGATGTTTAGTTTAACTCCTTTTGCCGAAGTTATTGTTATCATTCCGCTTCCGGCTGTTGCAGTAAATTTTTGAGTATTTCCTTTAACTCCTTTTTCACTGATGCTTTTAAAAGCAGCCGAAGTTGGCGGTGTAATTTTAATATCATCTCCGTCACTGTTGTCGCAGCTTACGAAAGAGAAAGAGATTAACAATAAAAATAATAGACTGATAGTTTTAAATTTTGTGTTCATGATTTCTAGTTTTTAAAAATCTGTCTTGAATGTTTCAAGTGGTTTTCAGATTTTGGTTGTTATTTACATTCTTATATCAATTTGGGTTTGATATTGTTACCCTTGTTTTCAAAATATTTTTTCAGGCTTGTATAACACTATATCAATTCGCTTTAAAATTTGTTACCCCTGTTTTTGATTTTTTTTATTTAGGTTGATAAACATTTGTCTTCAAAAAGATTTCCATCTTCATCAACGGCTAGCAGAATGTTTCGCTTCCGCGAAAGCGAAACAATTAAATACAGCCAGACAATTGCCCAAAGTCCGATTGTGATACAGGTTAAAAAGAGATGAAAAGAATGTTTGATGGCTTTTTTTTCTTTGGATAAAACAACATACGGCAGTTTTTCATTATGTTCGACAACAATAAAACCGTTTCGTTTTTTGGCCGAAATCATTTCGTAAAACTGATCCAGACTTTTTTCTTTAGTAAATTGATACGTTTCCATTCCTTTTAATTTTTTTTAGTTTAAAAGAGTATTACAGCTTTATATCAATTTGATTTTGTAATTGTTACCCTGTATTTTAAAATTATTTGAGATTCTTTTTTAACTTTAACTAATCAAAAGTTTTTTTATGGAGAAAATTAAAATACATCATGACCAAATGTATATTGACGGACTTGCTGCAAATGATTCGGTAATAATCGAATCTATTTATAAGAAGTTCGTTCCTAAAGTTGTCTTTTTCGTTCTGAACAATTCGGGCGACAGAGATCAGGCGCAGGATATTGTTCAGGAAGTCATGATATTGCTTTACAATCAGGCGAAAGCTGGCACTTTAAAATTAACATGCCCTTTTGATGCCTACTTTTTTCTGTTATGCAAAAGAAAATGGCTTAACGAATTCAAAAAAATTTCGAACAAAGGGGTAACAATTCATGAAGATGTGGTATCTATAAATGAATCTGCACTTGAATTAATAGCTCAGACTGAGGAATTTGATGAAAAACAGCAACTTTTTGACACCATGTTTCAAAAACTGGGAGATAAATGCCAAGAATTGCTGAAGCTGAGTTTTTCTGTTAAATCAATGGAAGAAGTTGCCGAAAAGCTAAATGTAACTTACGGATATGTGCGCAAAAAAAAATCGTTATGTATTGGTCAGTTAACACAGTGGATTCAGGAAGCAAAAAATTTTAATTCTCTAAAAAAATAATTAGTCATGAACGAAGAACACTACATATTATTCGATCAATATCTGGAAGGCGAACTGACTATCGATCAAAAAAATGATTTTGAAAAACAATTGGCCGAAGACGCTCAGTTTGCTTCAGAATTTGAAACTTTCAAATCAGTGCAGCTTCAATTGCAGAATAAATTTGGTTTTGAAGAAGAAAGAGAAGCATTCAAAGAAAATCTGAATCAGATTGCTGAAGAATATTTCAATAAAAAACCAAAAGTCATTGGTCTTAAACCTTGGTACCTTGCCGTTGCAGCATCAGTTGCGGTTTTGTTCGGACTGTTCTTTTTTAATTACAATCAATATCCGGCTTTCGCCGATTATAACCATCCGGAGCAAGCTTCTTTTGCCGAAAGAGGAAGCGAAGACGGTCCTCTAAAAAATGCTGAAAAAGAATTTAATGCGAAAAGATATTCATTAGCAATTCCGCATTTTGAAGAAGTTTTAGCAAAAGGAAAAACACCAGAAATTCAATTTTATTATGGCGTTTCTCTTTTAGAAGAAAGCCATTATTTAAAATCCGAAGCAGTTTTTAATGAATTGAAAGAAGGAAATTCGGTATATAAAGAAAAAGCGACTTGGTATCTTGCACTATCAAAATTGAAACAGCGAGATTATGAAGGATGCAAAAAAATATTGCAGACCATTTCAGAGGATTATGAAGATTATGATGAAGTGCAATTGCTTTTGGACGAATTAGATTAATAAAAAAAAAATGCTTTTACGTAAAGCCGTAACCGAATTTGGAATTTTAGTTCTAAATTCGGTTTTCTTTTTTAAAGAAACAGCCCAAACATCTACCCAAATTTGAACCTAAAATGCAAAGAATTACTGTATTAGTACTTGTTTTATTTTCTCAAACCATTTTCAGCTCGGCAAAAATCACCGAAACTGAAAAATTGGTCGCAACCTGCAAAGTTTGGGGTTTCTTAAAATATTATCATCCAGAAGTTGCGGGAGGAAAAACGAATTGGGACAATCAGCTTTTAGAAAAACTTCCAAAAATAGAAAAAGCACAAAGTAAAGAAGAGTTTTCGTTGATTCTCGAAAACTGGATCGATGATCTTGGTCCAGTAAAAGAAATTGCGCCAATTACTGTTTCAAAAGACATTAAATTCTTTGATAAAAACTTCGATTTAAGTTGGATTAACAGCAATAAATTGTTTTCAAAAAAGCTTTCGAAGAAACTTAAATTTATCGAAGAAAACAGATTTCAGGGCAAACAATTTTATGTGGAAGGAAGTGAACATGTAGAAAATGTTAACTTGATAAATGAACGTTATGACGATCCAAATTTTGAGGATAAAAATTCCAAACTACGTATGATATTTATGTATTGGAATGTCGTTGAATATTTTTTTCCATTTAAGTATTTAATGAGTCAAAAATGGGATGAAACTTTAATGCAGACATTACCTGCGGTGATCAAAGCTGAAAATTATACTGATTTTTACACAGCAATGAAAAAAATGGTTTCAAAAATGGATGACAGCCATACAGAGTTTTATATGTATAAGTCTTCGATAGCTGAAGGAAATGGAAGATTTTTTCCTGCTAAGGGAAAAATAATTGATGAAAAAATAATCGTTACAGAAATTTTAGGCGACAGTTTAGCCGAAGCTTATAACATTAAAATTGGCGATGTTATCACAAAAATAAATGACAAAACTATTAAAGCTCTTATCTCAGAAAATAGAGATTTAATCTGCGCATCAAATGATGCAGCTTATTTAGACAAATTGGCAAAGAGTTTACTGATAAATCTCTCTGATAATGTAAAAGTAGAATTTTTGAAAGACGGAAAATACGAAACAAAAGATATGATTTGGTTTGATTATCATGAGTCACATCGAAATGAATTTAAAAAAGGAGCTCAGAAAAAGAAGGAAAAGTTTAAACTTCTCGATAATAATATTGGATATGTAGACATGGGGATTATAAAATCGAGAAATATTCCGGCTATGATTGAGGCCTTAAAAAATACAAAAGCAATTGTTTTTGATATGAGAAATTATCCATTGGGAACTTTTAGGGAAATATCAAATTTTCTAAATTCTCAGGAAAAAGAATTTGCCATTTATACGCGTCCGTATTATGAGTACCCAGGCAGATTTATTTGGGATGGAGAAACAAAAAGCGGTTCTGATAATAAAGATCATTATAAAGGAAAAGTAATTGTTTTGCTAAACGAGAAGTCAGTAAGCCAATCTGAATGGACAGCAATGTGTTTTCAGACAGCAGGAAATACCACAATTATAGGAAGCCAGACCGCTGGTGCAGACGGTAATGTAAGCCAATTTGATTTTAAAGGATTTCATACTTTGTTTTCAGGAATTGGAGTTTATTATCCAGATGGAAGAGAAACACAAAGAATTGGCATAATTCCTGATATAGAGGTAAAACCAACCATAAAAGGAATTCAGGAAGGAAAAGACGAGGTTTTAGACCGCGCTTTGCTTTTTATTGAAACTGGAAAATAAGTAAAATATGTCATCCTGAGCGAAGTAGAAGAACAAATAAGCAGTTGAAAAAGAATTGGGGATCTTTTTTTGCGTACTTCAACGTCGCTCAGCCTGACATCTATAAAGAATTTAATAAGCAGACCTTTGTCAAAGTTCAAAACTTAGACAAAGGCTTTTTTTTTAAGAAAAAAATCTGTTTTTCATCCGTGTTTTCACGAAGTGAATCTGCGTCATCCGCGTGCCATTTCTCCTCAAAATTGCTATTCTTTTAATATTGTCGTAATTTTGACAGCTTTAAAAAAAAACAATTGAATTCGACACCCATTATTACCGATACACATACACATTTATATTCAGAAGAGTTTGATCAGGATCGTGACGCAATGATTCAGCGTGCTATAGATGCCGGAATTACGCGTTTTTTTATTCCTGCAATCGATGCTGCTGCCACACAATCCATGTACGATTTGGAGAAAAACTATCCAGAAAATATCTTTTTAATGATGGGACTTCATCCTACATATGTAAAAGATAATTATCTGGACGAATTGCAACACGTTGAAACTGAATTATCAAAAAGAAAATTCTATGCCGTTGGTGAAATCGGAATCGATTTGTATTGGGATAAAACACATTTAAAAGAGCAGCAAATTGCTTTTAAAAGACAAATTCAATTGGCAAAACAATACAAACTTCCCATTGTAATTCACTGTAGAGAAGCTTTCGACGAAATCTTCGAAGTGTTGGAGGAAGAAAAATCTGATGATTTATTTGGGATTTTTCATTGTTTTTCCGGAACTTTAGAGCAAGCAGAGCGCGCGATTTCTTACAAAATGAAGTTAGGAATAGGAGGAGTTGTCACTTTTAAGAACGGAAAAATTGATCAGTTTTTAAACCAAATCGATTTAAAACATATAGTATTAGAGACAGATTCGCCGTATTTAGCGCCAATTCCGTATAGAGGAAAACGAAATGAAAGTAGTTATTTAGTTAATGTTATTGCCAAATTAAGCGATATTTATGGAGTTTCTGCCGAAGAAATTGCAGTAATTACGACTCAAAATTCAAAAGACGTTTTTGGGATTTAACCCACGCCTTACAAAACTTTAATTTTTTTTTTGTTCTTTTGCCCACTTAAACCCAAATAAATAATGCAGAGATTTGATGCCATTCGACCGTTTTATGATTCCGAAATAAATGAAGCCCTTCATGATGTTGTAAATCATCCTATGATGAAAACCATGATGAACTTTACTTTTCCGGATGTGGAAGATGAAGTTTGGAAGGATCAATTGAGAAAAACGCATTCTATTCGTGATTTTCAATGCAATTTTATTTACAATACCATCCAAAAGGTTTTAGAAAAAAGCTCTGAAGGTTTAACAACTTCAGGTTTTGAAAAATTGGAACCAAATACTTCTTATCTATTTATCTCGAATCACAGAGATATTCTTTTGGATACTACCTTATTGAATGTTTGCTTGTTCGAACATGGTTTAGTAATGACTGCTTCCGCAATTGGAGATAATTTGGTTAAAAAAGCTTTCTTGGCAACTCTTGCAAAATTAAATAGAAACTTTTTGGTTTTAAGAGGATTAACGCCTCGTGAAATGCTGCAAAGTTCTAAATTATTGTCTGAATATATGGGACAGTTATTGCTTCGCGAAAATCGTTCGGTTTGGATTGCTCAAAGAGAAGGAAGAACAAAAGACGGAAATGACGAAACCAATCCAGGTGTTTTGAAAATGATCGGAATGGGTTCTGACGAAGAAAACTTAATGGATTATTTTAAGAAATTAAAAATCGTTCCGGTTTCTATTTCTTATGAATATGATCCGACTGATGTTTTGAAAATGCCGCAATTAATGGCAGAAGCAAACAACGAAGTTTACGTAAAAGATAAAAATGAAGATTTCATGACCATTTTGAGTGGTATCATGGGAACTAAAAAAAGAATACATATTTCTGTTGGCGATGTTTTAGACACAGAAATCGATCAGATTGTGGCTGAGAATGACAATGCAAACAAGCAAGTTCAGGCTTTGGCGCAAACTATCGATGATGTGATTTTGAAAAACTATCAATTATGGCCAACTAATTTTATTGCTTACGATATTTTAAACGAAACAGACAAATTTGCTCACAAATACAAAGAGAACGAAAAACAGCTTTTTGAGCGTCGTTTAGAAATGAGAATCGGAAGCGATAATCCTGTGACAAGACAAGGATTTTTAGCGATGTATGCGAATCCTGTTGTCAATAAATTAAAATACCAAGATGTCATCTAAAGCTAAAATACTATTGATTTATACCGGAGGAACCATCGGTATGAGCAAAGATTTTGAAACTGGAGCGCTGAAAGCCTTCAATTTTGGTAAATTAATTCAGAAAATTCCAGAAATCAAGCAATTGGACTGCGAAATCGAATCGATTTCATTCGAACATCCAATTGATTCTTCCAATATGAATCCTCAAATGTGGACAAAAATTGCCACAATGATTGAGGAAAATTATGCTTCTTTCGACGGATTTGTTGTCCTTCACGGATCAGATACAATGTCGTATTCGGCTTCGGCATTGAGTTTTATGTTGGAGAATTTAGCTAAACCAGTTGTGTTTACAGGTTCGCAATTGCCAATTGGAGATTTGCGTACCGATGCAAAAGAAAACCTGATTACAGCGATTCAGATTGCATCACTTTTAGAAAATGGAAAACCGGTTATTAAGGAAGTGTGTTTGTATTTTGAATACAAATTATACCGAGGCAATCGAACCTCTAAAGTAAATGCAGAACATTTCAGAGCTTTTACAGCACCAAATTACCCTGAATTGGTAGAATCTGGAGTTCATTTAAAATTAAATAAACATTTATTTCTTCCAGTAAATAAAGATGCAAAATTGATTGTTCATAAAAACTTAGACAATCATGTTGCCATTATCAAAATGTTCCCAGGAATGAGCGAAGTTGTTTTGGCTTCAATTTTGTCAACTCAAGGTTTACGCGGAATTGTTCTGGAAACTTACGGTTCAGGAAATGCACCGACTGAAGATTGGTTTTTGAATTTAATTGAAAAAGCAATCAAATCTGGAATGCATATCGTAAACGTAACACAATGTTCTGGAGGAAGCGTAAACATGGGACAATACGAAACCAGTACAGCATTAAAATCTCTTGGCGTTATTTCAGGTAAAGATATTACTACAGAAGCTGCAATTACAAAATTGATGTATTTGCTTGGACATAATATTCCACAAAATGAGTTTAAAGATATTTTTGAGACTGCACTTCGCGGGGAAATTTCGTAGAAAAAAATCTAATTAAAAAATCCCAGATTCAAAATTTCGATTTTTAGAATCTGGGATTTTTTAATTTTAATCTTTAGAATTTCTGTAAGGAACGGGGCAAGTTTCTAAATCTTCAGAAGTAGTATGTTTTTTATAATACACATAAACAATCACCGAAACAATACATATTATTCCCTGAATCGCAACGGTATTTCTGGTTCCAATAATGTGAGAAACGTAGCCAATGATCAAACTTCCCACAGGAATCATTCCCTGATAAGCCATTAAATAATAACTGATACTTCTGGAACGCATATTTACAGAGCTCTGTGTCTGAACATAAATATTTATAGATGAGGTTTGCGCCATCATTCCTACGCCACTCAAAGCCATACAAATAAGCGCGATAGTCAAACTATTTGAGTAAGCCAATATAATAATGCTAAAACCTAATAATAAGCTCGCTGCGATCATTATTTTGTTCATATTGTCGGCTCTTTTAAGGTTAGCCAAATATATTGCTGATACAATTGAACCAATTCCGGCTGCACTTTCAAACCAACTGAAGGTTTGTGCATTTCCGCTAAAAATATCTTTGGCAAAAACGGGCATTAAAGTATTGAACGAAATAACGAACAAGCTACTACACATTAGCATTAAAAGCATTCTTGCCATTTCGGTTTCTTTTTTTACATAATCTAAACCTTCAAGAAAATCATCCAACATTTTGAATTTATCTTGAGCTTTGATGTGAGGTGTGATTTTCATCATTAAAAGAGAAACTAAAACCGGAATATAGCTCAGGAAATTGCCAATAAAACAAATGTCTTCACCGTAATTGTGCAAAATAATTCCTGCAAGCGCCGGACCGGCAATTCGTGCGAAATTGTTCAAAGTTGAATTTAAGGCTACTGCATTCGGCAAATCGTCTTTATTGTCGACAATGTCAATCATCATGGTTTGTCTGCAGGTCATGTCGAATGCATTGATAATTCCCTGAAAGAGACTTAATGCCAAAATAAAATTGATATTGTAGATTTTTAGATAAAGCAATAAAGCCAAAAGTCCAGCCTGAAGCATTGCTAATGACTGCAATAAAATCATGGCTTTGTGTCGGTCATATCTTCCGATAATACTTCCGGCCAATGGCGCAAGAAATAAAGACGGAATCATGCTTAAAAATGTTGCTAGACCTAATAAAAATACAGAACCGGTTATGCTATAAACCATCCAGCTAACAGCAGTTTTCTGTAGCCAGGTTCCGACAATTGAAACGGATTGTCCGTAAAAGAAGAGCTTGAAGTTTCTAGATTTTAATGCTTTAAACATGATTTGTAATATTTAATACAAAGGTCGGGATTATGATTACATTAGAAAAATTAATAATTTTACTTATAATAAGTATTTAAACTTATCAATATGGAATTATATCAACTTGAATATTTTATTAAAACGGCTGAAGTATTGCATTTTACAAAAGCAGCCGAATTGTGTTTTGTAACGCAATCAGGCCTTTCGCAGCAAATTAAAAAACTCGAAGAAGAACTTGGTATGCCTTTGTTTAAGCGAATTGGCAAAAAAGTGCAGTTGACAGAAGCGGGTTCGGTTTTTTTAATTCACGCCAAAAAAGTAATCGAAAATGTAGAAAACGGAAAACAGGCAATTGAAGATTTAAATGAAATGATTGGAGGTGAACTGCGAATAGGCGTTACCTATATTTTTGGTTTATTGATTCTTCCGGTTGTCAATGCATTTGCTAAAAAATATCAGAATCTGAAAATTGTGGTTGAATACGGAACTACCGAAGCTTTAGAGCAAAAACTAATTGAAAACCAATTAGATGTAGTTTTGGTTATTTCATCACATGAAATTGAATTGCCCATTCAGAAAATACCTTTGTTTACCTCTCAAATGGTTTTGGCGGTTTCGAGAACACACGCTTTAGCCGCTTTAGATAAAATAGCTTTTAAAAAGATCGAAGAAATTCCGCTGGTTTTGCCCGGAAAAGGCTCGAATTCAAGAGAATTTGTTGAAGAATTATTTCAAAAATTTAATATGAAACCTAAAATCTCAATAGAGCTGCATTCGATACACGCATTATTGCAAATGGTAGAGAACAGTGATTGGGCGACAATTGTTGCTGAAATGGCATTAAAAGGCTGGGATCAGCTAAAGGCGATACAAATTACTGGCGTTGCAACAAAAAGAGAAGCGTTTATGCTGACGATTGGCGGTTATCAAAAAAAAGCCGTAAAGCTATTTATGGAAGAATTTAGAAAAAGCATTTAAGTTTGCAGATTTTGTTTTTAAAAACCATTTTTTTTTGTGTTCTTTGCAGACCAACAAAGAAAGGTGTCCGAGTGGTTGAAGGAGCTAGCCTGGAAAGCTAGTATATGGGTAACTGTATCGAGGGTTCGAATCCCTTCCTTTCTGCGAATTTGAAGTTAAAACCTGTAGATTAATTTTTACAGGTTTTTTTATAATACCGGAATATAAATATCAAACTTGGCCCCTTGGTTTAATTTACCTGTTGCCGTAATGATTCCCTGATGGTTTTCTACAATCTTCTTTGCTATAGCAAGACCAATTCCAGTTCCCTTATATTCTGCTCTGCTATGAAGTTGCTGAAACATTTCGAAAACACGACTTTCAAATTGCTGTTCAAACCCAATACCATTATCGCTGATTGTTATATGACAGTAATCAGATGATGACGGAAGATTTTTTGTTTTTTGCTTAGTATAAATGCTTTCTATCTTAATATGAGGTATTTCTCCCTGTTTTGAAAATTTGAGAGAGTTACTTATCAAATTGCATATAAGTTGATGAAATTGTGACGGTATTATATAGGCATTGCAATTTCCGGATACTTTTACAATGGCTTTTTTTAGATTGATTTGTTCACTTAAATCTTCTATTACTTTATTTATGACTTCATTAATGCTAACGTTTTCAAATTTCTTTTCGGTTACATTTGTGCGTGAGTACGTTAATAGATCATTTATAAGTCCTTGCATATGAGAGGCGGCGACTTCAATACGTTCTAAATAGAATTTTCCCTTATCAGTTAAATTTTGTTGTTCATCTGTATTTATTCTGTCTGTAAAAACCTGGATTTTTCTTAAAGGCTCTTGTAAATGATGACTTGAAATATAGGTAAAAGCTTCAAGTTCATTATTTGTTAATATTAATTCAGTTGCTCGTTTTTCTTTTTCTTTATTTTGAAAAGTAAGTTCGGCATTGGCAATGACTAATTCTGCGGCACGTTTTTCTTTTTCCTGATTTTGATAGGCCAGTTCAGTATTGGCAATAACAAGTTCGGCAGCGCGTTTTTCTTTTTCTTTGTTTTGATAGGCAAGTTCAGTGTTTGCTATAACTAATTCTGCTGCTCGTTTTTCTTTTTCTTTATTTTGGTAAGCTAGTTCGATATTAGCAACAATCAGCTCTGCGGCACGTTTTTTCCGCTCTTCTATTTGCTGTGAAAGTTTTTTATTGACCAATAATAATTCGTCATTATGATTTGCTTTATTTTTTTCTGAAAGAGCAATACCATCAGTGGGAATATTTTTTTTTTCGCTCATGTTTTCTTGCGCATTTACTCAAATATAACCTAACTAAATTTAATGTCTTTGTTTTAAATACAATAAGTCGATTTATAATCCAGAAGTAGCATTATTACTGAAAATCAGTAATTATTATTATTCAGTTTTTTCTTTCTTTTTATAATTGTGGGAATTTTTTTTGGTGCTGAAAATTTTGGTTGTTTTTGATTTTATTCTTTTGCAACTTGGTTTAGCCAGACTACATTTTGTTCTGATTTGTGATTTTGACCAATAATATCCTTGTACAATTCTGGTCTTCTAGCTTTTATATAGCGATTCCCTCCAGCCTGAATACATTTTTCCGGAGTAAGTACGGCTGTTGCAAAAGAATCGTCAAAAGTTCTGCATTCGGCTAAAATATCACCAAAAGGATCAATAATCATAGAGCAGCCGTTTTTTAATTGATCATCGTCCATTCCTATAGGATTTGAAAATACCGCATAAATTGCATTGTCGTAAGCTCTTGCCGGAAGCCATTTCATTAACCAGTCACGGCCTTTCATTCCGTCAAATTCTAATCGTAAAGAAGTTGGATCTGCTTCGCGGTTTTCCCAAAGTTGGGTTGCGACAAAACCAGCGCCAGGTCGGGTAGAAGGAGTACACATGGTTACGTGAGGCATAAAAATAATATCGGTTCCTAAAAGTTTTGTAGCACGTACATTTTCTATGATATTATTATCGTAACAAATTAAAATGCCACATTTCCAGCCTTCAATTTCAAAAATACAATAACGATCTCCAGGCGTTAAGTACGGATTTATAAACGGATGTAATTTTCGGTATTTGGCCACTAAACCATTTTTATCTACACAAACATAAGCTTTGAATAGATTATTATTATCATCTTTTTCAAAAAGGCCTGTTAATATTACAATGTTGTTATTTTTGGCAATTTCGACCAATTTTAGAATGCTTTCTCCACTCGGAATTAGTTCTGCCAATTCCAACATTTGTTCTTTTGATAAATTTCTTGCAAATGTATATCCGGTTATAGAACATTCATGAAATGAAATCACATCGCAGCCTTCCTGAGATGCCTTTTGAGAAAGTTTTTCGATTACCGATAAATTATAGTTTTTGTCGCCGCTTTTGTTTTCGAATTGGGCTGTGGCTATTTTTAGATTTTTCATATTGTCGCTATTAATTTCAGTCAAAAATAGCATCGACAATATTTTAAAAATTGTAAAAAACCGACATTAGAATGTCATACAGAAAATCTTTTTATAAAGTTGTTTGTTAATTTTCCGGTGTATAAGTATTGCTTCGGGGTTATTCCGGTATGTTTTTTAAATTCTTTTATTAAATGTGATTGATCTGAAAATTCGGCATCGTAACAAATTGTTGTCAGATTAGTATCTTCGGTTTTGTCTTTTAATAATTTTAGGAAGTGATGCAATCTTACAACATTTCCAAATTTCTTCGGATTTAATCCTATACATTCTTTGAATTTTCTTTCAAGATGTCTTTCAGTATAACCTGTGTGTTTAACCAATTGATTTATAGAAAAATGACCTTTATTTGCGATGATAAAATCTAATGAATTATTTATTATGAACTGATTTGAAATCGGTTTAGTGGTAATCATTGATCGAAAAAAATGATTTAAAAGTTCAATTCGCAATTGATTGTTTTGTTGAGATAATTTTTCCTGAAGTACAGTAATCTTGTGGTCAAATACATCCTCAACAGGAATAATAGCATCGTGAAATTCATTTGCAGGAATTCCTAACAATTGATGGATTCCGTTTGGTTGAAAGACAACAATGATTAACGTTATTTCATTTTCAGAAAAAAGATCTTTAAAACCGTTTAGCTGTCCGTATAAAAAAGAAGTTGGTAAATAATCTTTTGCATTAAATTCATTAATTTCAGAAATCAGCTTGCTTTTTAAAGAGAATACAAGACCAGTATTACCATCAGAAAACAGACGAAATTTTTGCACAGCAGTTTCTGTATTATCTAAAAACAGATAATGTTTAATGTAAGGCGATAACTCTTGTGAAGGAGAAACTTGCATGAATTTAATCGATTTTAAAGATAATCGAAATAGTTATTTATTGTGCTTTTGCGTTGATTCTGAATAATCTATTTTTGCTAAAGTAGGTATATTTTTCTCGAAAAAACAAAAACATCTAATCTAGCCCCGATAGTAGCGGCATCCTTTTATAGTTTCGTTTCTTTAACGAGACTATAAAAGATATAGCGGATAGCGGGACTAAAGGTGTCTTGAAAACTGATTTTTCTGCTTCTAAAAAAGAAAAAACTAATCCTGCAAAGCCATTTTTACTTTCGGCAATATACGTTCGATAAACATTTTATAAGCAGTTTCAGAAGGATGAAGACCATCTGAAGCGACTAAGCTTGGATTGTTGAGACCTTGCCTTGTAATATCAGTTATGGTTATAAATGTGACATTGTTTGATATGCAGTAATTCTCGGCAAAAGTGTTGTACTGGTTTATTTCATTAGAGATTTTCATGCGGTTTGATTCGCTGTAATTTTTAGTAAATGGCGTGTAGGCGTAATCTGGAATCGAAAGTACAATTACATTTTTTTTGTCGCCTTTTGCCAATGCAACCGCTTTGGTCAACAACTGCGGAAATTCTTTTTCGTAAACCGAGAAATCCATGTGCTGATATTGATTGTTGACGCCAATTAAAAGTGTAACCAAATCATAATTGGAATCTGGATTTTGTGTGTTTATTGCCGAAATTAAATCTCTAGTTGACCAGCCGGTTTGGGCAATTATTTTTAATGAAAAAACAGTTTCTGGGTAAATTGTTTGCAACTTGGCTTTTAGTTGTTCAGGATAACGACAAGTTTCACAAACACTTTGTCCAATGGTATAACTATCGCCTAAGGCGAGATAATTTATAGCGCTTGAAATGGGAGTGGTGGGAACTTCCGTTGTAGGTGGTGTGGGTTGAGGTGCAGCAGTATTTCCAGAATCTGAGGGTTCAGCGCTGCAGCTCAAAAGGAATATGGTGAGTATAACGATAACTATTTGTTTGAAATATGGTTTCATAATTTTGGCAAATTTGAATTGATAACATTTTAAACAAATAGTTACGTTAAATATTTGGCTTCGGTTTTATACCATTTCTGTTTTCATCAGAATTTGTTCTTCAATAGCATTCCAAAGTCCGATTCGTTTTTCTAAGGCTAAAATGGAAACTTCTTCAACTTCTTTCCATTTTTGAGCATCATCTTCGCACAATTCTGTAATCATTTGCATTGCCATTGGTCCATGTTCGTCGGCATCAAGTTCGATATGTCTTTCAAAGTAATAAAGCAGTTTTGCTAAATCAACTTCGGGAAGATTCTTTTGGAAATTTTTCAGGATTTGGGTAAACATACTCGGAATCAAATCTTCTCTTCCAAAAGTAAATGCTGCAGCAATTTGATGCGGTTTTCCTTCTTCTATAACTCTAAAAGTAAAATCTAAGAAAGCTTTTACATCAGGATGAAGCGAGCTCTGTTTGATAGCAACAAAAATATTGTGAAGCGAATGTACTTCAGCTAAAAATTTATTGATTGGGGCTGTATCTGCCCCGCAATCTTCCATTGCTTCAAGATACATTTCGTAGTGGCTTTGTCTTCTTCCGTCAATGGTTAAATCGGTTTCTTCAGCAAGAACAATTTCGTTGATCAAATATCTTGTTTCCGGGTTTTTAGTGGCGAACCAAGGTGTTGTTGTGCACGTAAGTTTGGCTTGTAAAGCTTTTAGCAATGACATAAAATCCCAAACAGCAAAAACATGATTTTCTAAAAAACTGTGCAAGTCATCAATGTTTTGAATTTTACCGTATAAGGAGTGGTTTAAAAGCTGGTCTTTTTGAGGTTGAATGCTATTGTTTATAGTTTCAATATTCATTTATGTAAATTTTGCTGCAAAGATAAAAAGCTTCTCGATTAGAAGAAGCTTTTTAAATTGATTTTGTATATAATTTAATAGTTGTTTATGATTTAAATGCTGGAATTCCAGTTACATCCATTCCGGTAATCAATAAATGGATGTCATGAGTTCCTTCATACGTGATTACACTTTCAAGGTTCATCATGTGGCGCATAATGGAATATTCGCCGGTAATTCCCATTCCGCCCAACATTTGTCTTGCTTCACGAGCGATTTCAATTGCCATATTAACATTATTACGTTTTGCCATTGAAATTTGAGCCGTTGTTGCTTTTCCTTCGTTTCTTAAAACACCTAAACGCCAAGTTAATAACTGTGCTTTTGTGATTTCGGTAATCATTTCGGCTAATTTCTTTTGCTGTAATTGCGTTCCTCCAATTGGTTTCCCAAACTGAATTCTTTCTTTTGCATAGCGTAAAGCAGTGTCATAACAATCCATCGCCGCGCCGATTGCTCCCCAGGCAATTCCGTAACGAGCAGAATCTAAACAACCAAGTGGTGCGCCTAATCCGGATTTGTTTGGTAAAAGATTTTCTTTTGGAACTTTTACATTATCAAAAATTAATTCTCCCGTAGACGATGCACGAAGCGACCATTTGTTATGCGTTTCTGGCGTTGTAAAGCCTTCCATTCCACGCTCAACGATTAAACCATGAATTCGGCCTTCTTCATTTTTTGCCCAAACAACAGCAATATCAGCAAATGGAGCATTCGAAATCCACATTTTGGCACCATTTAAAAGATAATGATCTCCCATATCTTTAAAATTGGTGATCATACTTCCCGGATCAGAACCATGATCTGGCTCAGTTAAACCAAAACAGCCCATGAATTCTCCGGTTGCCAGTTTTGGCAAATATTTCATTCGTTGTTCTTCGTTTCCGTATTTCCAAATTGGATACATTACTAAAGAAGATTGTACAGATGAGGTTGATCGTACTCCAGAATCGCCTCTCTCGATTTCCTGCATAATCAAACCATATGAAATTTGGTCTAAACCAGCACCTCCATATTCAACTGGAATATAAGGTCCGAAACCTCCAATTTCTCCAAGTCCTTTAATAATCTGTTTTGGAAATTCTGCTCTTTGTGCATACTCCTCAATAATAGGAGAAACTTCTCTTTTAACCCACGCGCGTGCCGACTCTCGAACTAGTTTATGCTCGTCAGTTAACAAATCGTCAAGGTTGTAATAATCTGGTGCTTGAAATAAATCTGGTTTCATTTTTGATATGTTTTACAAAAACAAATTTACGCAATAAAAATATAACAAAACAAAGCTAAATTGTTATATTTTTTTAATTTTGTTGTAAAATTAACAAGACTATGGCAAATAAATTTTAGTATATTGAAAATATATGCGTTATTTTTGGAATCCAAAAACAAATTAATGAGGCTAATCATCTCTTTTTTATTTTTTCTTGTTTTTAATATGAGTTTTTCTCAGCAAACTCAAATTAGTGAACAGGAATACTTAGTCTTGCAAGACAAAATTCGATTCAGTTTTAATGACAATGTCGATCGAGGTCTTGCATATACTAGAGAATTGATGAAATCAAACGATAATAAGCACCTAGCATTTGCTAATGGTGCAGCTTCTTATTTGTACCAAATTAAAGGTAACATTCCTAAGTCTGAAGAAACATTTAAAAAGGGATTTCGATATTTAGAAAAAATGCCCGAATCTGCGGAAAAAACCAAACTCACAGCTTATTTATATAATTTTCGAGGCTTGACAGAGTGGAAAAGAGGCAATTTGAGTGCTGCACTTGAAAATTATCAAAAAGGGATTAAATTTTCTATTAAAGTTGAAGATGTTATTCAAATTGTTAAATTCAAGAGTAATATTGCAATTGTTAATGAACAGGTTGGAAATTATCAATTATCAATTAAAAATTTAAGACAAAACAATGACTTCATTGATAAAAATGAAAGAGTTTATCCAAAAGATCAATTTCAAAACAGCAAAAGTAATATCAATTTAGATCTGGGTGGTTCTTACGAAGGTTATTTTATGAAAAACCAGGATAAGAAGTATTTACTTGACTCTGCTGAATATTTTTATAAAAAAGCGGTTACTTATTCTCAGAATTTTACTAGTAATAAAATTTCTGCTAAAATGAGTTTGGGGAATATTTACCTAATGAAGAGTGATAATAAAAATGCTGAAAAAATCTATTATGATATTTTGTTTTTGGCCAAACAAAATAATTCAGAAACCCTTTATCAAACTGCTAATTATAATTTAGGAGACTTGTATTTTTATACTGAAAAATATGACAAGGCTTTGGTTTGCTTAAAAAAAGTAGATTCTATTTCATTGAAAAATAAAACTTTGGATCAAAGTTTTTTGAAATCAAATTACCTTCAAGCTAAAATTTACAGTGCACTTAACAAACCCGAAGAAGCTTATAAACATTCTAAAATCTACTTGAATGCTTATGAAAAATCGGAGACAAAATTAAGAGATGAGGCTCAGGAAGTAAACTATAAATTAGGAGTAGAAGATTTGGGTGCCGAAATGCTTACTATTCAGGAAAAATATAAATATGATGTTTTAATAAATAAAGCCCTAAAGGTGTTTTATGTACTTCTTGTTTTAGCAATTGTATTTTTTCTGATAAAAAACATTCGAGACAAGAACAAGGCACATAAAAAAATGAATGCCTTGATTGAAGAGTTTAAAGCTAATTTAGAGAAAAAAGAAAATCCGCCTATTTTAGCAGAAGCTGTTGATAACTTGGAAACTGAAGAAATTCATCTTAAAAAGGAAAATGCTAATTTAAGTATTGACGAAGCCAAGGAAAATAAAATTGTCGAAAAATTATTGGCGCTTGAAAATAAGCTCGAATACCTCAATGCCGATTTTACGTTGCCTTATGTGGCCAAGAAAATTAAAACCAATACAACTTATTTGTCGTATGTGGTAAATAAACGATTTGGTAAATCGTTTGGAGAGTATTCAAATGAGCTTAAAATCAATTATGTAATCAATGAAATGATAACCAATCATATGTACCGAAAATATTCTACTCAAGCTATTGCCGAAAGTGTTGGTTTTAAAAATGCAGTTTCATTTGCAAAATCATTCCGTAAAAGAACGGGAGTTTCTCCAGCTCAGTTCGCAAATAATATTTAGAATACTATTTTGACAATTGAATAAAAGTTATTGGATATCTTTAGATTAAAAAAAACAGCCAAACTCATCTGTTTAGCTGTTAATATTCTATTTCGTCATAAAAAATGGTTTTATCCATTTCCGTTGGATGTTTTTCCTGGATCGTTTTTAGAATCCGTTTCCCCATCTCCTCCGCGAACAGCTTTTTGTTGGTTTGAAGATAATTTTAAAGTTTCAAAATCTTCAATTTTCATTTTTGTACTCTTCATGATATTTTTGATTTAAGTATAAATTGAGTTTTAAAAAGTATTATCCGTTTCCTCCTTTTCCATCTTTCCCTGGTTCATTTGGAGGGTAATCTTCACCATCACCGCCGTGAACTATTTTTTGTTCATTTTTTGATAATTTTTCGGCTTCAAAATCTTCGAATTTTAATGTCTTATTTGCCATGATTTTACTTATTAGGATTATTGATATTCAAAGCTAGATAAAAAGGAAAACGCTTTGTCGAGATTTGGGTTTTGACAATTTTAGATCAAAAAAAATCATTGCAAATATTTGATTTTCAATCTGTTACAATATAGTCTATGACTAGTATAATTTATAAATTGTATGTAGTATAATTGATAAAATGTCTACCAAAGGTCACTTTTTCTCGATAAAAACCACAATATTTGTATTGTAATTATGATTTAAAGCAATCGAAAACGATGTTAAAACTAGTCCAAAAATTTCTACAAATAAATAGATACTCAGACATCAAAAATGAGTTCAAGGATTTGTTTTTGTCTCATCCTAATTATCCAAGTTTATTTGCGATAACAGATTCATTAGATTTATTATCAATAGAAAATGCAGCCATCAGAGTTCCGAAAGAACAAATAGTAGATTTGCCTTCAAATTTTTTAGCTTATTTCAAAGAAGAACTTACATTAGTAGAAAAGGCTAAAAATTTTGTTCGTATTACTACAATTAAAAAAGGAACCCAAAAAATAGCGTATGAAAAATTCCTTTTAGATTGGAATGGAGTAATTGTTGCTATCGAACCTAATAATGTTATAGCAAGAGATAGTTTAAAAATTGAATTGAGCTGGTTGAAATATTGTCTTCCGTTCGTATTCGTAATTGGATTGTCTTTCTTTTATAATATGTATGATGCTTTTAGCGTGTTTTTCCTAACAACATCAACTTTAGGATTTATAGTAAGTGTTTTTATTGTTCAGGAAAAATTAGGTTTTAAAAACAGCATTATATCAAAGTTTTGCAACCTAAGTTCAAATTCATCCTGCAATTCTGTAATTAATTCTAGTGAAGGAACAGAAAATAAGGTATTTAACTTTTCTGATTTGCCACTAATGTTCTTTATATCAAGTTTTATAGCAATATTAATTCAGCCTTTAAATTCAGCGATTTTTGTTGGTTTTTTAAGCTTGCTTGCTATACCAATTATAGTATCATCTATTTGGATTCAAAAATTTGAACTTCAAAAATGGTGCGTAATGTGTTTAGTAGTTTCGTTTTTGATTTTTATGCAGAGTTTTATCTGGTTTTCATCAGATTTATTCACTTTGAGTTTTAGTTTCGAAAGTATTTTTCCATTTGTTTTCTCATTAGTACTTCTTGTACCAATCTGGTTGGCAATGAAACCAATGATAAAAAATGTTTTAAATAGCGAAAATTCACTAAAAGAACTGAAAAAATTCAAGAGAAATTATTCTCTATTAAATTTTCTGGCTAAAAAAGTTCCTTATCCAGATGGATTGGAAGAGTTAAGAGGTTTGAATTTTGGAAGCCGAAGCGCAGCTATAAAATTAGCAATAATTATTAGCCCAAGCTGTGAGCATTGTCATAAAACATTTCACGAAGCATTTGATCTTGTTTTAAGATTTCCAGATAAAATTTATTTGAACGTATTATTCAATATTAATCCGGAAAATACTGAAAATCCATATAAAATAATTGTCGAAAGAATTTTGACAATAAACAGAGCAACACCTGGAAAAACAGTTGAAGCGATTTCAGACTGGCATATTAAAAAAATGAGCCTTAAAAAATGGCTTAAAAAATGGCATGTTGAACCAATCAGCATTTTAATAAGTCAAGAAATAAATAAACAGTACGAATGGTGTTCTAAAAATAATTTTAATTACACACCAGTCAAAATCGTAAACGAAAAATTGTTTCCAAACGAGTATGAACTCAGTGAACTGAAATATTTCTTAAATGATTTTGCTGAAGAAGTCGAAATTCTTGAAAAAATAGCTTAACGGCATTGACAAATTCCTGCGCAGGGATAGACATAACCTTCAAGTGTCTTAAAATGATTGAAGTACGAATCAAGAAACAAAAACCACAAATTATGTTAGAAAAATTCTTAAAAGCGAAGGGAACTCAAAAATTGTCAAAAGAAGAGCAAAAAAATATTTCTGGTGGAAATATGCCTCCAGGATTGTGTTGGGATTATTGGGCACAAAAAGAATATAAGTGCTAATATTCTTTCAAAAATAAAAGAGTGCGGAGAAGTATAAAAGCTTCTCCCTGCTTCACAAAAAATTGAAGAATTAAAAATGTAAGTTGTGGTTTTAGTAAATGAAGTGGAAATAAAAAATTGAAGATTATGCTAAAAAATATTTTAAATCTAGAAGGAACACAGGAAATAACTGCCAGTGAACAAAAATTGATCATGGGCAATTATGCAAAAGAAACTGCGTCAAGATGTAATGCATGGGATTATGTGTCAGCAATGTCATATGAAGACTGTACGGACTATTTTGCATTAGAAATGAGTTATTCTGATGCTCTGGTGATGGGATAGCATTTTTGGCCTTTAAAAAGCCTAAAATCAACTAAGACCTTTAAACGCTTAGAATGGTTTCAGAATAAAAAAGATCAAATATTAATTTGAATATTATGATAAAGAAAATTTTAAGTCTGAAACACACTGAAAAAATCAGTAAAAACGAGCAAAAAACAATGAAAGGAGGTATTCCTGAATGTTGGATTAATGCAATTGAGGCAGGGTGCGTTTTAATACCGGCCGGTGGCGTTTGTCCGATGGATACTTTACCAGGTATTTGTAACACAGGCCGATTATGCTGCTAAAAATGAAATTTATTAAGTAAACAATATAAAGCCTTATCAAAAATTTAGTCATGTTTTTTTTTGAATTTGTAGGCGCTCGATCGTGGAACATTGAGCAAATATCCCAATATTGATGATTGGTGTTGGGATTCTCAGGAAATTGGCCACTGTGTTGATTTTATTTGGTTAGGTTAACCAGTGGCAGGTCCTAGAGAAATTAAGTTATTAAATAATTGAAATAATTATGAGCAGTAAGAAAACATTTCTAACTGCTTTTTTTTTTAAAATTATCTTATCTAAAATACGATTTAAAAGAAAAGACAGAAGCTTCAAATGTCTTAAAAGGATTGAAGCATTAACAAAACCCCAAAAAAACCACATTATGTTAAAGAAAATTTTTGAATTACATGGAGTTGTTGAATTAAGTAAAGAAGAGCAACGAGCACTTAAAGGTGGTAATGCACCGGTTTGCGAACCAAACACTACTGCTAAAAGATGCCCGAGAACGGCAACTTCGCCAGCTTATTGGATTTGCGTGACAGATCCTAACGAGCCATGTGAATAGACATTTTAAATACAATAAACTTGTTATTAGTAAAAGAGAGATATCTTTTTTTTGACATGTTTTTACAAATCTAACAGAGAGGAAAAATTTTCCTCTCTGTTTTTTTGTGCACAATTCTTTTCTCAAAAGGCATTTTTCTTATTATAATTTTGCATTGTCTTTGAGAATGGTTTCACTTATTTTTAAATACCTTGAATAATCACAATTTGAGAAACAAAAAATTCTTTAAGTGCGCGATAAATATTACATTAGCAAAGCTAAAAATTTACCACTAAAGTTTGAAAATGATTAAAAATTGAAAAAATTCACCCATTATAAACAGGCCGACGTTAAAGATTGCGGTCCAACATGTTTAAAAATAATAGCTAAACATTACGGAAAAACAATCAATATTCAAGAGCTCCGCGACAGCAGTGAAACTACTCGTGAAGGAAGCAATTTGCTTTTTTTGAGCGATGCTGCAGAGAAAATTGGTTTTAGGACATTGGGTGTAAAATTAAATGCTGAACGATTAGAGGAGGCACCACTGCCTTGCATTTTGCATTGGAACAAAAATCATTATGTGGTACTTTACAAAATTAAAAAAGGAACTTATTATGTTTCAGATCCGGCATTTGGACTGATTGAATACAATAAAAAAGATTTTTTAAAATTATGGATTGGAAACAACGCTGATGATCAGACCAAGGAAGGAGTGGCTTTACTGATGGAAGCAACACCTAAGTTTTTTCAATCCGATTTTGATAAAGAAGATAATAATGGTGTTGGTTTTGGCTTGTTGGCACAATATGTTTTGCGTTATAAATCGTATTTGATGCAGCTCAGCATAGGGTTGTTTGCTAGCAGTTTGATAATGGCAATTGCACCCTTTTTGACCCAGAGTATTGTCGATGTCGGAATCCAGAATCAAAATCTGCATTTTATTTATCTTATTCTTTTTGCACAATTATTTCTTTTTGCAGGAAGGACAGGTTTGGAACTTATAAGAAGCTGGATTTTGCTGCATCTTTCTACGCGAATTAATATTTCTCTTATTTCAGATTTTTTCATCAAGTTGATGGATCTACCAATTTCCTTTTTTGATGTCAGAATGACGGGCGATATTATGCAACGTATCAGCGATCATCGAAGAATTGAAAAAATTCTAACTACATCATCTCTGAATGTTTTGTTTTCAGTAATCAATATGTTTGTTTTGGGCGCTGTTCTGGCTTATTTCAATTGGAAGATTTTCTTAGTTTTTTTTGCCGGAAGTTTCTTGTATTTTGTATGGATAACACTTTTCTTAAAACGTAGAGAAGTTTTGGATTATAAGCGTTTTGCAGAAGTTTCGCAAGAACAGAGCAAAGTGATTGAGCTTATTAATGGTATGCAGGAAATAAAGCTTCACAATGCCGAAAAGCAAAAACGCTGGGGTTGGGAATACATCCAGGCAAGACTTTTTAGGGTTTCTATAAAGGGATTGGTTTTAGAGCAAACGCAGACTATTGGTTCATCAGTAATTAATGAATTGAAAAATATTTTTATCATCTTTCTTTCAGCTAAATTGGTAATTGACGGCTCGATAACACTTGGGGTAATGCTGGCAATCAGTTCAATTGTTGGTAGTTTGAATGGACCAATTACACAGCTTATTGAGTTTGTAAGAGAGCTTCAGGATGCTAAAATATCTTTAGCAAGATTGTCTGAAATTCATGAAAAAGAAGATGAAACCCAGCAGGAATATCATCAGTCAAATGATGTTCCGTATAATGGGGACATTAACATCAAGGATCTTAGTTATCGCTATTTAGGATCAGATATTCCTGTTTTGAAAGATTTAAACTTGACAATTCCAGCCAATAAAGTAACTGCGATTGTGGGAATCAGTGGCAGCGGAAAGACAACTTTAATGAAGCTTCTTTTGAAATTTTATGAACCTGATAAAGGAGAAATCACAATTGGTAATGCTCAATTGAGGAATATTTCGCAAAAAGCGTGGCGTTCAAATATTGGAGCAGTCATGCAGGAAGGTTTTATTTTTAGTGATACAATTGCCAATAATATTGCTATCGGTGTCGATAAAATTGATAAACAACGTTTACTTTATGCCGCAGATGTAGCTAATATTAAAGAATATGTGAGCGAGCTTCCGCTTGGATACAACACAAAAATTGGTGCAGAAGGAACAGGAATGAGTACGGGGCAAAAACAGCGCTTGCTTATTGCGAGAGCGGTTTATAAAAATCCAGAAATTTTATTTTTTGATGAAGCAACTTCAGCTCTGGATGCTAATAATGAAAAAGAGATTATGGAAAAATTAGATATTTTCTTTAAAAATAAAACCGTTATTGTCATAGCGCACCGATTGAGTACGGTGATGAACGCAGATCAGATTGTAGTTTTGGATAAAGGAAAAATCATTGAAATTGGGAATCACTCTGCGCTTGTCCAGCTAAAAGGAAATTATTTTGAACTAGTTAAAAACCAACTGCAATTAGGAAATTAAATTATGGCAGAAGATTATAATGGATTAGAATTAAGGAGCGAGGAAGTTCAGGACATTCTCACCAAAGTACCACACTGGATGATCAGATGGGGGACGGTTCTCATTTTTACAATCATACTGATGTTGTTTTTTGTTTCCTGGTTTGTAAAATACCCGGATGTAGTGAATACTGAAATCGTAATTACGACTAATATTCCGCCAGAGAAAATTGTTTCGAAGTCATCTGGTCGTATTGAAGCTATTTTGGTCAAAAATAAAGCAGTAGTGGTTAAAAATACAACTCTTGCTATTATAGAGAACACAGCAAATTACAAAGATGTTTTTTTGCTAAAAAGCATTGTAGATAATTATAATATTAATGATTCAAATAAAGAATTCCCATTTGCTTTGTTGAAGAATGTTCAACTTGGCGAAATTGAAAGTGCTTTTGGCGTTTTTCAAAAGGATTATGAAGCAGAAAAGCTGAATGAAAACCTTAAGCCTTTTGAAGTCGAAAACAGAGCGCAGGTTTCAGAAAAAATCCAAATCAAAGAAAGACTTGAAATTCTGCAACAGCAAAAAATAATCAATGAAAGCGAACTGCAGCTTCAAAAGAATGAAATAGCCCGTTTTGAAACCTTATTCAATAAAGGAATCATTTCGGCGCAGGAAATGGAAGCGAAAAAATTAGGTTATTTACAAGCCCAGAAAAGCTACAAGGGACTTTTATCTTCGATTTCACAATTAAAATCGGCTTTGATTGATAATACAAAATTGAGTCAGACGTCACAGATAAGCGGAACTAAGGAAGAGGTGAACTTAGGACGTAATGTGGCGCAGTCTTTTTATCAACTAAAAAAAGTCATCAAAGACTGGGAGTTGGCTTATACGTTGAAATCATCGATTAGCGGTGTGGTTACTTTTTTACAGGTTTGGAATGAAAGCCAAACAATTAATGTGGGCGATAATGTGTTTTCGATTATTCCTGATGCAAAAAATGGTTTTATCGGAAAAGTAAAAGCACCAGCCTTGAATTCGGGAAAAATAAAAGTTGGACAGCGCGTAAATATTCGTCTGGCAAATTATCCTGATCGCGAATTTGGAGTTTTAAAAGGAGAAATTAAAAATATTTCGCTTGTGCCGGACAAAGATGGAAATTTATTACTTGATGTCGCTTTGCCAAACGGGCTTCAGACGTCATACAACAAACAGATAATTTTTCAGCAGGAAATGAAAGGAAGTGCAGAAATTGTGACAGAAGATTTAAGATTAATCGAAAGAATATTATATCAATTCAAAAACATTTTTGAGCAGGTTTAGAATTTTAAATAAAACTCTTTAGTCAATTCAATATATTCAGGTGTATAAACATGTCTGTCGATTTCGATAACTAATTCATCGATTTCAATTTCGGTAACTTCATTTCGGCTAAAAGCCAATAAACTACGTTTGATTTCAGATTTTGGTGCTCCTTTCACTCGAGTAATTTTTAATGGAAACAATTCAGCTTCTTTAGCTAAAGCAGTAAATTTTTCCTCTTCTTTGAAAGGAATTATGATTGCTAAAATTCCATTTTCTGAAAGTAATAAATCGGCAGCTTCAACAATTTCTTCAAAAGGCATTGCATCTTGAAATCTTGCTAAATCACGTTGCTCGTTTTCGGTCTTATAATCTTCGGCATAAAACGGCGGATTGGAAACAATCAGGTCATATTCGTCTTCCGGCTCTTCGATAAATTCATCTAAACCAGCATGAAAACAAAATAAGCGATCACCCCAAGGAGAATTTTCGAAATTTTCAACGGCTTGTTCATATGCCTCTTCGTCAATTTCAAGAGCATCAATTTGTTCAGCATTGCATCTTTGCGCAAGCATCAAAGCAATAATTCCGGTTCCTGCACCAATATCTAAAACACTAAACGGATTATGATGAATTGGAGCCCAAGAACCTAATAAAACGCCATCAGTGCCAACTTTCATTGCACAACGATCTTGCTTAATAGAGAATTGTTTGAACTGAAACATTTGATTTATAATTTATAAAGAAAGATTTTAATATGAAAGTTCATTTTTCGATTAAATAATTTAACCGATTAAACAAATAAACTTTTTATAAATACATTTCCACAAGGCCTTCAGGAAGGTTCATGATAACTTTTTTGTTCTCACGATCGATTTTTACAAGGAAATGGTCAATCATTGGAACTAAAATTTCTACATCACCATTTAGAACTTCGAAAAGTGGTTGTGCAGATGAGTCATTTATAGAAGTTATTTTTCCGAAAACACCTAAGCGTTGGTCTTCGATTTCAAAACCGATAACTTCGTGAAAATAGAATTTGTTGCCAGAAAGTTTTGGCAACATAGTTAAAGGAAGATAAATAGCATTTCCAACTAAGGCATCTGCATCTTCTTCGGTATTTACATCTTCAAAACGAACTCTCAGAAAGTCGTTTTTGTGTAAAGAACTTGTTTCAATAAAAAAAGGAACCAAGTGTTTGTTGTGTTCAACAAACACTGATTCCAGATTTTCGTATAACTCAGGTTCGTCTGTATCTAAATAGATCAGAACTTCACCTTTGAAACTAAATTTTTTAGCGATTTTACCTAAATAAAAACATTCTTCTTTACGCATTATCGCTAAGTAAAATTATGCTTCAGTTGTTTCGTTATTCTCTTCAGCAGCCGGAGCTTCTTCAGTTGCAGCTTCAACTTCAGCAACTTCTTCAGTAGCCTCAGCAGCAGATGCAGCAGCGATAGCATCAGCTTCAGCCTGAGCTGCAGCAGCTAAACGCTTAGCGTTAACTTCTTTTTCTGCTTTTAAAGCTTTTGCTTTAGCATCAGCTTGTGCTTTTGATAAACCATCTTTTTTAGCATCAACTTTTCCTGCTTTAGCTTCTAACCAAGCTGCTAATTTAGCATCTGCTTGCTCTTGAGTTAAAGCTCCTTTACGGATACCTCCATCAAGGTGGTGTTTCAATAAAGCGCCTTTGTAAGAAAGGATAGCTCTTGCAGTATCAGTTGGTTGAGCACCATTGTGCAACCATTTAACTGCGCTGTCAAGGTTTAACTCAACAGTTGCTGGGTTAGTGTTTGGATTGTAAGTACCGATTTTTTCTAAGTATTTACCATCTCTTTTTGAGCGTGCATCTGCAGCTACAACCCAGTAAAAAGGTTTTCCTTTTTTACCGTGTCTTTGTAATCTAATTTTTACTGACATAATCTTATGATTAAATTTTGAGGTACTCGACCTCTGTTAATTAAGGGCGCAAAGATATAATTTTTTTATGAATTAAACATTTTAAAAGGCATTAATTCTTTTTAAGAAGAAATTCAGTCGTTTTTTTGTTGTTTTTAAGTTGAAATTTTAAATATTTATTTCAAATGCAATACTTTTGCATTAAATCCACGAAACATGAAAAAATATTTTTATTTTTTATCACTTCTTTTTGTTGTTACTTCTTGTACTGAAGATATAAAATTTAATAATCCCGCATTTCAAGGCTTAAAAGACAATATTTTTTGGAGAGCTGTCGCTCATAAAGCTTATTTTTCTACAAATGGTAACTTAATCATTGAAGGTTCCTTAGGTTACGAAAAAGTGACATTAGAAGTGCCTTCTAATTTAGAAAAAACGTATCTTTTAGGTATAAATGATGTTTCAAAAGCATCTTATGAAAATACTTTTCCAGAACGTTTAAGTAATTTTTCGACTGGAACAAAAAAGGGAAGTGGTCAAATTGTAATTACGGATTATGATGCTGAAAACAATACCGTTTCTGGTACATTTAAATTCACTGCGATAAACTCGAACACTACTGATATTGATAATCCGAAAGTTAATTTTACAGAGGGTGTTTTTTACAAAGTTCCAATTGGGCCAAGCGTATTGTTTTAAGTTTTCTGTTTAAAGTTCATTTGTTTTTGTTGCTACAGGTTTTTGAAATCTAAATAAAAACATAAATAAACTAATATATAGTAGATTAGAGAAAAATAAGACTACATTTGCTAGATATTATAAATAAGTACATATGAACATTTTTGTTGGAAGCCTTCCATTCAGTATTGAGGAAGCAGATTTAAGAGAGTCTTTCGAGGCTTATGGAGCAGTAGATTCAGTTAAAATTATCAGTGATAAATTTACTGGAAGAAGCAAAGGCTTTGGTTTCGTAGAGATGCCAAACGATGCGGAGGCTCAAAAAGCAATTGATGAATTGAACGGTGCTACTGTTCAAGGTCGTTCAATTGTTGTTAATAAATCTGAACCGAAACCTGAAGGTGAAAGAAGAAGCTTCAATAACAACCGTGGAGGTGATTCTCGCGGAGGTTACGGAAACAGCCGCGGTGGAAACGACCGTGGAAACAGAGGAGGATATTAATATTTTTTTTCTAAAATATAAAAGGGATCAACGGAAGTTGATCCCTTTTTTTTTGTTTCAAGTTTTATTAGTTTCAGGTTTCAAGTTCCAAAAACCTGAAACCTGAAACAAAAATAAACTATTATAAATTCGCTACAAGCCAGTCACCTACTTCGCTTGTTTTGTATGCTTTTGATCCTTTTGTAGCTAAATCTTCTGTAACAATGCCTTCAGCCAAAGATTTGTTTACAACCGCTCTAATTGCGTCAGCTTCATCTTTTAATCCGAAAGCATCTTCGAACATCATGGCTGCAGATAAAATTGTTGCTAATGGATTTGCAATATTTAATCCAGTTGCCTGAGGATAAGATCCGTGGATTGGTTCGTATAATGATGTATGTTCTCCAACAGAAGCAGAAGGCATTAATCCCATTGAACCTGAAATTACAGAAGCTTCATCCGTTAAAATATCTCCAAATAAATTCTCAGTAATTAATACATCATAAGAGTTTGGCCATTGAACTAAACGCATGGCAACAGCATCAACAAATTCATAAGAAACCGTAACTTCTGGATAATCTTTTTCCATTGCCTGAACTGTTTCTCTCCATAAACGTGAAGTTTCCAAAACGTTTGCTTTGTCTACGCAACATAATTTTTTGCTACGTGTCATCGCTAATTCAAAACCTTTTTTGGCTAAACGCTGAACTTCTGCTCTTGTGTAAACACAATTATCAAAAGCAGTTTCTCCGCCATCTTTTCTTCCTTTTTCACCAAAGTAAATTCCGCCTGTTAATTCTCTTAAGAAAACTAAATCAGTTCCTTCGATTCTTTCTCTTTTTAATGGAGAATTATCAATTAAAGAAGGGAAAGTAAATGTTGGACGTACGTTAGCAAATAAACCTAATTTTTTACGCATCAACAATAAACCTTGTTCTGGACGAACGGGTGCGCTTGGGTCGTTATCATATTTTGGGTGTCCGATTGCTCCAAATAAAACCGCATCAGCTTTCATACAAATTTCGTGCGTTTCATCTGGATAAGGAACTCCAACTGCGTCGATTGCGCAAGCTCCGGTCAGAGCAGGAGTCCAAGTTATTTCGTGATTGAATTTTTTTGCAATAGCATCAGATACTTTTACAGCTTCATTTATTACTTCTGGTCCGATTCCGTCTCCGGCTAAAAGGGCTATGTTTAATTTCATTCTATTTTTTTTAAGGTTCTGAGATTCTGAGATTCTAAGGTTCTAAGTTTTTTATTCTTAGTGCCTTATTTTTTATTTTAAAGGTTTGAGTTGCTAAGATTTTAAGTTGAAAGAAAAAATCTTAGAGCCTTAGAATCTTAGCAACTTAGAACCTTAAGTAATTACATTTAGCATTTTTTGTGCTGCGATAATCGCTGCAACGGTTTGATCCGAATCTAAACCGCGGGTTTTGAATTCTTTTCCGTTGTTGACCCATGTAATGATGGTTTCGCACAACGCATCAGAACTACTTCCTGGCGGGATTCTAACTGCGTAATCAATTAATTTTGGAAGTGTAAGCTTTTTGCTTTTGTAAATCTTGGTTAAGGCATTCATAAAAGCATCAAATTGACCATCGCCTTGTGCATTTTCTTCGATGATTTCATCTCCAAATTTTAAGCACAAAGTCGTAGACGGACGCATTCCTTTTGAGTGTACTAGTATATAGGACTCAATTTTTATTTTTTCTTCGTAAGTGTGACTGTCCAAAACATCTGAAATAATGTATGGAAGGTCTTCCTTCGTTACGGTTTCTTTTTTGTCGCCCAATTCGATAATTCTTTGGGTAACCAATTTTAAATCTTCCTGATTTAGCTTTAAACCTAATTCCTGAAGATTTTTTTCAATATTGGCTTTTCCTGAAGTTTTTCCTAAAGCGTATTTTCTTTTTCTTCCAAAACGTTCCGGAAGTAAATCATTAAAATATAAATTGTTTTTGTTATCTCCGTCAGCGTGGATTCCGGCTGTCTGCGTAAAAACATTATCGCCAACAATTGGTTTGTTGGCAGGAATTCTATATCCTGTAAATGTTTCTACTAATTTGCTGACAGTGTATAAAGAAGTTTCTTTGATGTTAATGCTTACTTCTGGTAAATAATCATTTATTACGGCAACAGTACTTTCAAGTGGTGCATTTCCGGCGCGTTCTCCCATTCCGTTTACCGTAACGTGAAGTCCGTTGATGCCAGCTTTTATAGCTTCCATGACATTGGCAACACTTAAATCATAATCGTTATGAGCATGAAAATCAAAATGAATATTTGGATATTTTGCTCTGATTTTTGAAATAAATTCAAAAGCCTGTGAAGGAATCAAAACCCCTAAAGTATCTGGAAGTAAAATCCTTTTTATTGGCTGTGTTGATAAGAAATCCAAAAATTGAAAAACATAATCAGGAGAATTTCGCATTCCGTTGCTCCAGTCTTCTAGGTAAACATTGGTTTCAATATTGTTTTCTTTTGCTAAAGTAATGATTTGTGTAATTTCAGAAAAATGCTGTTCTGGAGTTTTTTTCAATTGATGTGTTAAATGATTCATTGAACCTTTAGTCAATAAATTTTGCACTTTGGCCCCGGCTTTTTTCATCCAGTCAATTGAAACACCGCCATCAACAAAAGAAAGGACTTCAATTCGATCTATATAGCCACGTTCTTCAGCCCATGAAGTAATGCCTTTTACGGCTTGAAATTCTCCTTCGCTTACACGCGCCGAAGCAATTTCGATTCTATCAATATTTAGTTCTTCCAGTAACAATTGCGCAATGGTTAGTTTTTCTGCAGCAGAAAAAGATACTCCTGAGGTTTGTTCACCATCACGAAGTGTCGTATCCATTATTTCAATTTTTCTTTTTTCCATATTGATATTCTATATTTCTAAAGGGTTGGATATTATTGATTATCCTTTATTTTAGTTTGAACACTGATTTTTACTTATTCGCTTTGCGAAGACGTGGATTATCACGGATTTTTAATTTAGTTTTAAAAAAATCTGTTTTTTTAGCGCTTTTGCGAAAGCAAATTTGTTTTATCTGTGTTCTATATTTTCTATTTAATTTAGAAAGACCCGAGAGGTTTTTGAAGCCTTTCGGGTCTAATAGACTGAATGGTATTTCTATTAGTACGGAAGTTTATCGGCGAAAGCCTTAATATCTTCCTTCATGTCTTGTAGATAATCAATATCATCAAAACCATTAATCATATTGTTCTTTTTGTATCCGTTGATAGCAAAAGATTCTTGCTGACCAGTTGACAATAAAGTGATAGTTTGGTTTGGAAGATTGATTTCTAATTCTGTTTTAGGATCAGCTTCGATCGCTTTGAAAATATTTTCTAAAAACTCAGGACTGATTTGTACTGGTAAAACACCAATATTCAAACAGTTTCCCTTGAAAATATCGGCAAAGAAACTAGAAACTACGGCTCTAAAACCATAATCGTAAACTGCCCAAGCAGCGTGTTCTCTTGAAGATCCAGAACCGAAGTTTTTTCCTCCAACCAAAATTTTTCCTGAGTAAGTTGAATCGTTTAAAACGAAATCAGCTTTTGGAGTATCATCTCCATTATATCTCCAGTCTCTAAAAAGGTTATCTCCAAAGCCTTCGCGCTTTGTAGCTTTTAAGAAACGAGCCGGAATAATTTGATCTGTATCAACGTTTTCAATTGGCAGTGGCACTGCACTGCTGGTAAGTATAGTAAATTTATCGTATGCCATTTTAATTTTTGATTTTAGATTAACGATTTCTGATTTTAGATTTATTGTTAGAATGTAAAATTATAATCGTTAATTTTTTTTAATGTAATTGAAATTTTAGAAGATTTTTTTAATGAAGCGTATCGAAATCTGAAATCAAAAATCGTTAATCTTCATTCTTAAATCTTTAAAAAAGCTCTCTTGGATCTGTTAGTTTTCCTGTAACTGCAGCAGCAGCAGCCATAATTGGACTTGCTAATAATGTTCTTGAACCAGGACCTTGACGACCTTCAAAGTTTCTGTTTGAAGTACTTACTGCATATTTTCCAGCAGGAACTTTGTCATCGTTCATTGCTAAACAAGCTGAACAACCCGGCTGACGTAATACGAAACCAGCTTCAGTTAAAATATCTAAGATACCTTCTTCTTTAATCTGAGCTTCAACAACGTGAGAACCTGGAACTAACCAAGCCGTAACATTATCTGCTTTTTTTCTTCCTTTTACAATTTCAGCAAAAGCTCTAAAATCTTCAATACGTCCGTTTGTACAACTTCCTAAGAAAACATAATCGATTTGTTTTCCAATCATTACGTCGTCTTCGTGGAAGCCCATGTAAGCCAAAGATTTTTTGTAAGTTTCCTCACCGCCTTCAACTTCTTTTGCACTTGGGATATGTTTTGTGATACCAATTCCCATTCCTGGGTTTGTACCATAAGTAATCATTGGTTCGATATCTTCAGCTTTGATGTTTAATTCAGCATCAAATACAGCATCAGCATCAGTTTTTAAAGTTTTCCAGTATTCAACAGCTTTTGTCCAAGCTTCACCTTTTGGAGCGTATAATCTTCCTTCAAGGAAATCGAAAGTTGTTTGGTCAGGAGCAATCATTCCTCCACGAGCACCCATTTCGATACTTAAATTACAAACTGTCATACGACCTTCCATAGTCATGTTTTCAAAAACATCACCAGCATATTCAACAAAATAACCTGTTCCTCCAGAAGTAGTTAATTGAGCAATAATATAAAGTGCAACGTCTTTTGGACCAACGCCTTTACTTAATTGACCATTTACGTTAATACGCATTTTCTTTGGTTTAGGCTGCATAATACACTGAGTGGAAAGCACCATTTCAACCTCAGAAGTTCCGATACCAAAAGCAATAGCGCCAAAAGCACCGTGAGTAGACGTATGCGAATCTCCACATACAATAGTAGCACCTGGCAAAGTAATTCCGTTTTCAGGACCAACTACGTGTACAATACCATTTTTTTGGTGACCTAATCCCCAGTGAGAGATTCCGTATTCGTTTGCATTATCTTCAAGAGCCTGAAGCTGATTAGCAGAAAGCGGATCTTGAACTGGTAAATGTTGGTTTATGGTTGGTGTATTGTGGTCAGCAGTTGCAAAAGTACGTTCTGGATATAATACCGAAACACCTCTTGATTTTAATCCTAAAAAAGCAACAGGACTCGTAACTTCATGAATGAAATGGCGGTCAATAAAAAACACATCTGGTCCATCTTCAATTTTACGCACTACATGTGAATCCCATACTTTGTCAAATAATGTCTTACTCATTTTTTATTTTTTTTAATTGTAATTTCTATAACCACAGCAATTTCCTGTTCATTATAATAGCAAAACAAAAGTAAAAAAAGATACAAAAGCGTCAATTTCGATATTTCATTATATACGATACCCAAACCGGATTACAAATTGCCAATAAGCTTTTCCAAGTTAAATTTTGGCAGAAAAATGATGTAGAAAATGACTTTGTTTTTCTTTTTCGGCTTTAATTTTTATTGATTCCTTTTTGTTTTAATAGTTTGCAAATTTATCTCAAAATCACTATAAAATATAAGAATTTTATTGAAAAAATCTAACAAAATACATGAAAATAGTAATAATTGTTAGTTTTTAAATTTTTGCAAAAAGAATGCTTTTTAAGTTTTTTATAGCTTTTAAAGGAGTTTTTTAGACGTTATTTAGATTTAATAAACTATCTAAATACTACGACATCCAAGAAGTGTATTTTTATGAAATTTTATGCTTTTTTAAGACAAAAAGGGCTTTTTTGAAAGGAATATTTTGGAGACTAATTCAGTGAGTTTTTAAACTCTAAAGGAGTAAGATTGGTTTTCTTTTTGAATAATTTACTGAAAGATTGAGGATATTCAAAACCCAATTGATAGGCAATTTCGGCAACCGAGAGATTTGTCGTCATCAGGAAATCTTTTGATTTCTCAATTAGTTTTAAATGAATGTGCTGCTGTGCATTTTGCCCCGTTAAATTACGAAGCATATCGCTTAAATAATGACTGGAAACGTTAACTTGTGAAGCAAGAAAATCTACCGTAGGCAAACCTCTTTTTAGCGCTTCGGCATTATTGAAATAATTATTTAAAGTATCTTCTACTTTAAGTAATAAATCATTACTGATCGTTTTTCTGGTAATGAATTGGCGTTTGTAAAAACGATTGCTGTAATTCAGTAAAACATCGATATAAGAAACGATTACATCCTGACTCATTTCGTCAATAGCCGTATGAAGTTCATTGTCAATGCTATTCAATAATCCTATAACGGTAGTTTTTTCACTGTCAGAAAGATGCAGTGCTTCATTCGTATCATACGAAAAGAAACCATACTTTTTGATGTTTTTGCCTAAAGGATAATTTCTAATAAAATCGGGATGAAATAAAAGTGTGTATCCACTGTATTCGGCACCTTCTTCGTTTTCAGTAAAGATTAATTGATTTGGAGAAGAAAACATCAATCCGCCTTCATTAAAATCATAATAACCTTGTCCATACCCCATTTTACCATTGGTTGAAAACTTGTATGATATTTTATAAAAATCAAGCAAAAAAGCATAATTGGCTAAATCTTCATTTATGACAAATTGTGTATTGTCTACCAAACTAACCATTGGGTGAAGTGGTTTTGGTAGTCTAAGCAGATCATGAAATTGCGATATAGACGAAATTTTTGCAGGATTGTTTTTCTTGTTTTCCATGATATAAAAGTATGAAATTAAAAGATTTCTACCGTTCAGGTTTTTAAAAACTAAACGGTAGAAATCTAGCTCATTATGCTCCTAAAAATTGTTTACCGAATGCCGCACGAAAAACTTCGTCGCCTTGTTCTAATCTTTGTTGATAAAGTGCTTTTGCGTCTTCACCGGCCACATATCTTAGTTTGGTTTTTCCATCTGTTGCAGCTTCATAAACTACATCGGCGATTTGTTCAGGAGTCGATGCCATTTCAAACATTATATCCACATTTTCGAACATTTTGTCTGCCATTGCTTGGTATTCAGGTTTAACTCCTGTGTCAAGAGAACCATGAAGAAATTCTGTTTTGATACCGCCCGGAGAAACCGTTTTAATGTCTATTCCAAATTGATTTAATTCATAAGCCATGCTTTCGCTCCAGCCTTCTAATCCCCATTTTGTAGCGTGATAAACAGATCCTAAAGGAAAAGAAATCAATCCACCGATAGAAGTTGTTGAGATAAATAATCCGTTTCTTTTTTCTCTGAAATACGGAATAAAAGCATTCGTAACACGAATAGTACCCAATAAATTAGTATTTAACTGTTTCGTGATTTGATCATCGTTAAAACTTTCCAAAGGACCAATCAATCCGTAACCAGCATTATTAAAAACGACATCAATATCGGTTAATGCAATCGCTTTTTGAACCGTACTTTGAATTTGGTCATAATTGGTAACATCTAAAGGCAAAAGTGTTATGTTTTTTAATTGAGAAAGTTCAGTTTCTTTTTCCGGAGTTCTCATTGTTGCGATTACGTTCCATCCTTTTGCTTGAAATAATTTTGCTGTCGCTTTTCCTAAACCTGATGATGCACCTGTGATAAAAATTGTTTTCATGATTATTATTTTTTAATTGTTATAATTTGATGAAGCAAAGTTCAGGATACACTGCAGTTTAAAAGTGTTCATTTTGGTCTAATGAGTATCCAAAATGAATAATCGAAGTTTTTTAAGAAAAAAAGAATCAAATTCGGTTGTTTTTGCGTTTAGAAAACGAAGATGTTAATTATGCTTTTGTTGATAACTTCGTTTTTCATTCGCTTAAAAAAAAGCGTAAATTTGAATTTCTTCCATTTTCCATTTCACATTTTACTATGTTTCATATTGTCAATGTGTTGCAATATGTAAGATTGGAATTTGGGATTTTAAAATTTCACTTTTTACAACTCTATGTATTTAATATTCGATACCGAAACAACCGGATTACCAAAACGCTGGGATGCCCCGATAACCGATTCTGATAACTGGCCTCGCTGTATACAGATTGCGTGGCAGCTTCATGACGAAATGGGACAGCTTATTGAGCATCAGGATTATTTGGTAAAACCAGAAGGATTTAATATTCCGTATGATGCCGAGCGCATTCACGGAATTTCAACTGAATTGGCTGAAGCCGATGGAATCACTTTGGCCGAAGTTTTAGAGAAATTCAATATAGCTTTAAGCAAAACGAAATTCATTGTAGGTCAGAATTTAGGTTTCGACGTGAATATTATGGGAGCCGAATTCCATAGAATGGGCGTAGAGTCTCAAATGAGTTCAATGCCGGTTTTGGATACGTGTACCGAAGTTACGGCTTCGTTATTGCAACTTCCGGGAGGTCGTGGAGGAAAATTCAAACTTCCAACTTTGACGGAATTACACAGTTATCTTTTCGACCAGCCATTCGCGGAAGCGCACAACGCAACTGCCGACGTTGAGGCAACTACGCGTTGCTTCTTAGAATTAGTTAGAAGAGAAGTTTTTACCAAAGAGGAATTAGATGTTCCGAAAGAATATTTCAAAGATTTTCAGGAAAAAAATCCGCAGCCATTTAAGCTGATTGGTTTAAAACACATCAACTTAAAAGCGGCTTCTGATAAAATCAGAGAACAACTTAAGGCTTTAGCTGGAGAAGACAAGCAAAATGTTGTTTCAGAAGCTGATAAGGCCGATTTTAAAGCTGCAAAATTTGCACATTTACACAATCATACACAGTTTTCGGTCCTTCAATCGACTATCGGAATTGGGAATATTGTTGCAGCAGCAGCCAAAAACGGAATGCCGGCCGTTGCCATGACCGATACCGGAAACATGATGGGAGCTTTTCACTTTGTGAGTGCCGTTATGAATCACAATAAAGCCGCATCTGGAAAAAATAAAGCTTTGGTAGAAGCTGGAGAAGAACCAACTGAAACCGAGGTAAAACCAATCGTTGGCTGTGAATTTAATATCTGCGAAAATCATTTAGATAAAAGCAAAAAAGACAACGGTTATCAGGTTGTTTTACTGGCTAAAAACAAAGCGGGGTATCACAATTTAGCTAAAATGGCTTCGATCGCTTACACCGAAGGATTTTATTATGTGCCGAGAATTGACAAAAATATAGTCGAAAAATACAAAGGAGATATTATGGTTTTGTCTGGGAATTTATACGGAGAAATTCCGAGTAAAATCCTGAACATTGGTGAAAACCAAGCCGAAGAGGCTTTAGTTTGGTGGAAAGAACAATTTGGCGAAGATTTCTACTTAGAAGTTATGCGCCACAATCAGGAAGATGAAAATCGTGTCAACAAAACCCTGATTGAGTTTTCACAAAAACACAACGTCAAATTAATTGCGACTAACAATACCTATTATTTAAATAAAGAAGATGCCAATGCGCACGATATTTTACTTTGTGTAAAAGACGGTGAAAAGCAGGCAACACCTATTGGACGTGGACGTGGCTACCGTTACGGACTTCCAAATCAGGAATATTATTTTAAGTCGGAAGAAGAGATGAAAAAACTCTTTGCTGATCTTCCAGAAGCCATTATCAACATTCAGGAAATTATTGATAAGGTTGAAGGATATTCCTTGTATCGCGATGTATTGCTTCCAAAATTTGATATTCCGGAAGAATTTGTTGATCCCGAAGATGAAAAAGACAATGGTGTTCGTGGTGAAAATGCTTATTTGCGACACCTTACGATGGAAGGTGCTAAAAGAAGATACGGTGAAATAACTGAATCTATTCAGGAACGTTTAGATTTTGAGTTATTGACGATTTCGAATTCAGGATATCCAGGTTACTTTTTGATTGTACAGGATTTTATTGCCGAGGCCAGAAAAATGGATGTATCGGTTGGTCCAGGTCGTGGGTCTGCAGCAGGTTCTGCCGTTGCATACTGTCTCGGAATTACCAACATTGACCCGATTAAATACGACTTACTTTTTGAGCGTTTCCTGAATCCTGACCGTGTATCGATGCCCGATATTGATATCGACTTTGATGATGAGGGTCGTGGACGTGTAATGGATTATGTAATCAATAAATACGGTCAAAAACAGGTGGCACAAATTATCACGTATGGTAAAATGGCGACCAAATCAGCGATTCGTGATACGGCGCGTGTACTGGATTTACCACTATTTGAAGCCGATAGAATTGCAAAACTGATTCCGGGAATGATGCCGTCAAAATGGAATTTGGCGCGTTTTATTTCTGAAAGTGAAGAAGAAGTCAAAAAAGCCCTTCGTTCTGACGAATTTGATAATGTAAAAGAATTAATCGCAATTGCCAATGAAGATGATTTGGCAGGAGAAACCATTCAGCAGGCAAAAATCTTGGAAGGCTCGATGCGTAATACGGGTATTCACGCTTGTGGGGTTATTATTACGCCGTCGGATATTACCAATTATGTTCCTGTAACTACTGCAAAAGATTCCGATTTATATGTAACACAGTTTGATAACTCGGTTGCAGAAAGTGCTGGATTGTTGAAAATGGACTTCTTGGGTCTGAAGACCCTTACGCTGATAAAAGATACCGTAAAACTGGTAAAATACAGAACCGGAATTGATTTGGATCCCGATACATTTCCGATTGATGATGAAGAAACGTATGCGCTTTTCCAAAGAGGTGAAACCGTTGGGATTTTTCAATACGAGTCACCGGGGATGCAGAAATACATGAAAGACCTTAAGCCAACGGTTTTTGGAGATTTAATTGCCATGAATGCACTTTATCGTCCGGGACCTTTGGAGTATATTCCGTCTTTCGTTAGAAGAAAAAATGGCGACGAGGAAATCAAATATGATTTAGATGCCTGTGCCGAATATCTATCCGAAACCTATGGAATTACAGTTTACCAAGAGCAGGTAATGCTTTTGTCTCAGTCTTTGGCAGGATTTACAAAGGGTGAGGCCGACGTATTGCGTAAAGCGATGGGTAAGAAACAAAAAGACGTACTGGATAAAATGAAGCCGAAGTTTGTTGAACAAGCTGCAGCAAAAGGTCACGATGCAAAAATTCTGGAAAAAATCTGGAAAGACTGGGAAGCTTTTGCGAGTTACGCCTTCAACAAATCGCACTCGACTTGTTATGCATGGATTGCCTATCAAACAGCTTATTTAAAAGCACATTATCCTGCAGAATACATGGCAGCGGTACTTTCAAATAATATGAACGATATCAAACAAGTTTCTTTCTTTATGGAAGAATGTAAACGTATGGGATTACAGGTTCTTGGCCCAGATGTAAACGAGTCGTATTATAAATTTACTGTAAACGATGATTATGCCGTTCGTTTCGGAATGGGAGCTATTAAAGGTGTTGGTTCCGGAGCGGTAGAAACGATTGTAGAAAACAGAAAAGACGGAAGATATAAATCGATTTTTGATTTAGCGAAGCGAATTGATCTTCGTGCAGCTAATAAAAAAGCGATTGAAAATTTAGCACTTGCCGGTGGTTTTGATTCATTTGAAGGGACAACTAGAGCCCAATATTTTCATGACGATGGCGACGGAATTACATTCTACGAAAAAGCGATGCGTTATGGATCGAAGTTTCAGGAAAATGAAAACTCGTCTCAGGTAAGTTTGTTCGGAGAAACCAGTGAAGTGCAAATTGCTGAACCAGTCGTGCCTCCTTGTGAAGACTGGAGTACAATGGAAAAACTGGCTAAAGAAAAAGAAGTTGTCGGAATTTATATCTCCGGACATCCGCTTGACGATTTTAGGTTTGAAATGAAATACTTCTGCAATGCTCGTTTAGAAGCCTTGAAAAACATGAATGAGTATGTAGGTAAAAATCTAAATTTTGCCGGAATTATTAATAACGTGCAGCACCGTGTTGCCAAAAACGGAAAAGGCTGGGCAGTATTTAATTTAGAAGGTTATGACGAAAGTTATGAGTTCAAGATTTTTGGAGAAGAATATTTGAAATTCCGTCATTTCCTGATTCAGAATAATTTTGCCTACCTGAAAATTTTGATAAAAGACGGTTGGGTAAATCATGATACAGGTAAAAAATCAGAACCTAGAATGCAGTTTGTTGAGATTCGTCAGTTACAGGATATATTGGAGGCTTTTGCTAAAAAACTAATTCTGTTGTTAAATATCAAAGATCTTCAACCTGAGTTTATTCATAAATTAAGCCATTTGTTCAATGAAAATAAAGGTGATAATACGGTAAGTTTTGATATTATGGAAATTGAAAATGTTAAACGTTTAATAGAGGTTGAAACAACAAGTGAATTTGAAGACAACGAAGATGCTGTTTTTGAAGATGACAATGATGATAATGAAATAAGTACAGGAGAAGCTAAAATGCAGGAAGTAAAAGAGGTTGAAGAAGTCAAAGTTGTAACCAAATTAAGCATGCCAAGCCGACGATTAAAAATCAAAATTTCTGCTGAGTTATTACAGGAGTTGGAGAAAATGCAAATCAACTTTAAACTGAACTAAAAATTTAACAGTTAAAATTTAATGGAATGTAAAATTTTAATGTTAAAAATATGCACGCATAATACTTTTTTAGTAATATTGCCCGAAATTACAACGATTTCGTTCCAAGTCTAACAATGCAGACCAAAAGAATATGTTAAATTATTCTAAGTTTGTATAAATTAATTAAATCAGAATTATGAAAAAGAACCTATTTTTATTAGGATTATTAGTTTGCTCTATGGCTACAATGGCGCAGACAGAAAAAGCAGACAAACAAGAAAGCTGGTATTTTAAATTAGGTGGGTCATATTTTATCCAGACGGCTGCTGCTGAATTTCCAACTGTATCTGGGGCATTGCCTAACACGGATGTTTATGGTGCAGATGGTACAACTTTAATTTCTAGAGAAACTAATCATGGTTCTTTCGGACAAGGATTCCGTACAGGTTTAACGGCTGGATATCGTTTTACACCACGTTTAGGTGTCGAGTTAGGATTTAATTATTTTAACAGTGCAGATAAAACGATGGTTGAGACAACGCACAGATTAGTAGCTGCAGGACCAACTTTTGTAAATGGTAAAGCAGTAGGAAAACTTGAAGCTTATGATATTGCCCCTGCAGTCGTTTTGTTTTTAGGGCAAACTCATGGTTTCGAACCTTATACTAAAGTTGGAGTTATCGTTCCTGTTCATGGAACATTAGATATCGAAACTACTAGAACGTATACAAATCCAGCAGGAACAACAGAAACTTATTCAAAAGATGTTATTAAACCAAACCCAACTGTTGGTTTTACGGCAGCATTAGGAACATCTTATAAATTAGGTACACATATCTCTCTTTTTGCTGAAGTAGAATACCGTAACTTTACAGTACACGGAAAAACAAAAGAAACAGAAATATATACTGAAAATGGTGTAGATAAATTAAATACTCCTACAAGTTTCCGTCCAGACGCATCATATTCTGCAAGCCATACTAAATATGTAGAACAAATTAATACTACGTCAAATAGTAAAGTAACTAATGCAGCAGGTTTTGACAATACAAAAGCAACTGATGATATTAGCTCTTATGTTGGAATTTCTGGTTTAGGATTTACTTTTGGTCTTAAATACAGCCTATAATTTTTAAAAGCTTTATAGTTTATAAAAAAAGAGGATATTCGAAAGAATATCCTCTTTTTTATGCTCACTTTTGTTATTAAAAGAAACGAAGCAATAACTATTTGGAAGAATTCCTAAACTCTTTCAAAACTTCATCAATAACCCAGGTTGTTCTGGCTCCAGAAATTCCTTTTGAAGGTGAAGCATTTTCTTCTCCTAAAAGTTCAGCAATCACAGTTTCAATAAATGGCTGCTGAATATGAAGCGGATTTTCAATCAAAATACTTTCTTTTTCTCCATTTGTATATTGAATATGAATTGGATCATTTCCAAAAGTCGAAAACGAGATTTTTCCTTTATCTCCGACAATTTCAGTATTGTCATAACGTTCAAAACTAGCAAAATTCCATATTCCTGATCCATGAATTCCGTTTTCGAATAAAAACGACATTGAAACCGAATCTTCTGCTGGATAAGCCAATAATTGTGAAGTCGCATGTCCGCGAACAGATTTTATCGGACCTAAAACAAAATCCAGAAAATCTAAAGTATGACAGGCTAAATCGACGAAAATTCCGCCTCCTGAAATATGAGGTAAAACAGTCCACGGAAGATTGATTTCGTCATCATAACGTTCTTCAAAAGGATGATACAAAACGCAATTTACATGTCGAATGTTTCCTAATTTTCCTTGATCAATTATTTCTTTGATTTTTAAAAATCGAGGCAAAGCTCTTCTATAATACGCAACAAATAAAGGAACATTATGCTCTTTGCACGCAGAAATCATTTCGTTGCATTCTTCGAAAGTCAATGCCATAGGTTTTTCTACGTAAACCGGTTTTCCTGCTTTGGCACATAAAATAGTGTATTCTTTATGAGAAGATGGAGGAGTAGCAATATATACCGCATCAACTTCCGGATCATTGATTAAATCTTCAGCATTCGAATACCATTTAGAAACATTATGACGTTTAGCGTAATCTTCGGCAAGTGCTGCATCTCTGCGCATAACAGCAACTAAAGCCGAATTTGAAGCTTTCTGAAAAGCAGGTCCGCTTTTTACTTCAGTCACATTTCCACAGCCAATGATTCCCCATTTTATAATTTTCATTTTTTGGTTTTTTAGTTATTCAAATTTAAGGAAAAAAGTTAGCCACGAATTCACGAATTTATTTTAATCTGCATGTTTAAAAATTAGGTATCGAGTGCACGAATTCATTTCACGCTGCCGATAGCTATCGGGATAAAAGATTTAAGCATATTAACATAGATTTTTTATTTTAATCTGCTCAATCTGCAAAATCTGCGGGAGAAAAGAAAAAGAAAATTTGTGTGATTTAAAATAAAGAAAAAGCCACGATATTCAGAAAATAATTCGTGAATTCGTGGCTATAAATTTTTAGTTTAAAAGTCTTATTTCGAAGGTAAAGCTTTAAAACCCATATTGTAAAGTGTGAAAGCCTGAATGTCTACATTTTCCTGAATTGTAGCAGCAACAGATTTTCCTGCGCCGTGACCAGCTTTAACATCAATTCTAATCAAAACCGGATTGTCTCCTGTTTGTTTTTCCTGTAATTCAGAAGCAAATTTAAAACTGTGCGCCGGAACAACACGATCATCATGATCTCCAGTTGTTACCATTGTTGCAGGATAATGAGTTCCCTGTTTTACATTATGAACTGGAGAATATCCTTTTAAATATTCGAACATTTCTTTGCTGTCCTGAGAAGTTCCGTAATCAAAAGCCCATCCTGCACCTGCAGTAAAGGCATTGTAACGAAGCATATCCATAACTCCAACTGCTGGTAAAGCCACTTTCATCAAATCAGGACGTTGTGTCATAGTTGCACCAACTAATAAACCTCCGTTAGAACCTCCACGGATTGCTAAATAATCAGATGAGGTATATTTTTGAGCAATTAGATATTCTGCTGCAGCAATGAAATCGTCAAATACATTTTGTTTTTGTTGTTTTGTTCCTGCATCGTGCCATTTTTTTCCATATTCACCGCCACCTCTTAAATTGGCAACTGCGTAAACACCTCCGTTTTCCATCCAAACGGCATTTGCAATACTGAAATTTGGCGTCAGGCTAATGTTGAATCCGCCGTAACCGTAAAGAATGGTTGGATTTTTACCGTCTAATTTTGTTCCTTTTTTATACGTAATAATCATCGGAACTTTTGTGCCGTCTTTTGAAGTGTAGAAAACTTGTTTTGACTCATAATCTTCACTTTTGAAATCAACTTTTGGTTTTTGATAAATTTCAGATTTTCCAGATTTTGGTTCAAATGAGTAAATAGTCGCTGGCGTTGTATAATTGGTAAAACTGTAATACAAGATTTTTTCGTTCTTTTTCCCGCCAAATCCTCCCGCAGTTCCAATTGCAGGGAGTTTGATTTCACGAACTAATTTTCCGTTATAATCATATTGCTGTACAAATGAAACAGCATCTTTAGTATAATTAGCAAAAATATATCCTGCACCAGTTGAAGTAGTCAGTACATTTTCGGTTTCTTTGATAAAATCTTTCCAATTTTCTGGTTTCGGATTACTAGCATCAACAGTTACAACACGTTTGTTTGGAGCGTTCAAATCGGTTTCGATGAACAATTTGCTTCCTTCGTTTTCAATAATACTGTTGTCACTGTTGAAATTGTCAACAATAGTCACAATCGGACTATTTGGTTTAGTCAAATCTTTGATGTACAATTCATTTCCGTAAGTAGAATTCGCAGCCGAGATTACTAAATAATGATTGTCTTCGGTAACATAACCGCCCACATATCTTCTTTTTTGATCGGCACCAAAAATCACTTTGTCTTCTTTTTGAGAAGTTCCTAATTTGTGGAAATACAATTTGTGCTGATCTGTTTTTGCTGAAAGTTCGCTTCCTTTTGGTTTTTCATAACTAGAGTAGTAGAAACCTTCATTTCCGCGCCATGAAATACCGCTGAATTTCACATCAACTAAAGTATCTTCCAAAACTTTTTTAGAAACTGCGTCAATGATAATTACTTTTCTCCAGTCGCTTCCGCCTTCAGAAATTGCATAAGCAGCTTTTGAGCCATCTTCAGAAAAATCTAGTCCGCCAAGTGAAGTTGTTCCATCTTTAGAAAAAGTATTCGGATCTAAGAAAACTTCTTCTTTGCCATTTTGATCTTTTCTGTAAACAACAGATTGGTTTTGGAGTCCGTTGTTTTTTGAATAATATGTGAATTTTCCTTCTTTATAAGGAGCTTCTATTTTTTCATAATTCCAAAGCTTTTCCATGCGAGTTTTTAACTCATTTCTAAACGGAATTTTATCTAAATAACCATAAGTAACTTCATTCTGAGCTTTTACCCAAGCTCCAGTTTCAGCCGATTTATCGTCTTCAAGCCAGCGGTAAGGATCGCTTACTTTTGTGTCAAAATAAACATCAATAGTTTCGCCTTTTTTGGTTTCAGGATATTGAATTTTATTTTGCCCAAATGATATTCCCGCAGTTGTAATTGCCATTAGTAAAAATGTTTTTTTCATATTTAAGTTTGTGGTGTTAACAAAAATAGCATTTTTTGTGAGAGTAGTAAAAAATTAACCGCAAAGCACGCAAGGAGTTTTACGCAAGGCACGCAAAGTTTTTCATATGCTTTGCGAACTTTGCGTTTATCTTTGCGTCTTTGCGGTTAAAATAAAAATTATAAATTGAAATTAACTCCCAAAACGATGTTTCTTCCAATATTTGGAATACCGTCTGTTTTTAATCTTGAAAGGTGCGCAATGTATTTTTTGTCGAATAAATTGTTTCCGTTTAGGTTTACATCAAAAGCTGTTTTCCCAAGTTTAACTGTTCCTCCAAAACCTAAATTCACCAAAGTATAACCTTTTGAAGCCGTTTCAAAACCACTCACATTGTCCTGATTAAAAGTTGAAGAAACATTCAAAGAAGCAAAACCTTCAGTTAACCAATTTTTGATATTGAATTCTGTTCTAAGCGTATTATTCCAGTTGTTTGCAGGAATCAAAGGCAAATAATCATCATTATCTTTTTTCCCGGTTACGGTTTCAAAACTCGTTTCAAAATGAAGCCAGTCTAATGGATGTGGGTGAATATGCAAACCTGCTTCGCCACCAAATAATTTGGCATTGTCCTGAACATAAGCAAAGACATCATTATTATCTAAAATTTCTCCAGTTGGCGAAGTATAAATATAATTGTTTACATGATTGTAAAATCCGTTGATGAAAAACTCAAAATGCGAATTTTTGTATTCCAGATTTAAATCAGTTTGAACGTTTTGTTCTGTTTTTAAATCTGCATTTCCAATCTCATATCGGTTTGTTCCTTCATGAACACCATTTGAAGTCAATTCGGCTAAATTTGGCGCTCTAAATCCTGAAGCGACATTCAAACGAAGCGTCAATGGCTCAGCTAATTTTGTTTTATATCCTAATGAAGCATTAAAACTATCAAATGATCGGTCCAATGCCTGAAAATAACCTTCTTCACCTTCTGTTCCGTGTGCAATTGAAGTAATATTTCTGTTGTCAAAACGTAATCCTGCTTGTAAAACGCTGTTATTCCATTCATAATTTGCAGTTCCAAAAACACCAAAATCGTTAGTTGTAGCATCCGGAATCAAATATTCTTCACCCGAATTTGTATTCGTCTGATGCATTCCCTGAACGCCTAAAATAGTTTCAATTTTTCCAAATTTCGGAAAATGATATTTTGCGTTGTAATTGAAAGTATTCAATTTCATATGAAGAGAAGCTTCGTTGCTGTCTTCAAATTCGCTTCTGTCATTGGCGATGTAACCTAAATCAACATCCAGTTTTGAGTTTTCAAAAAAGACAACATTGTTCAAACTCAATAAATGATTAAAAATACCTTGCCTCGGAAATTCAGTGTCTTTGCTTGATGATTGTTCAGCAATTCCTTCTTCTGGAATTCCGATATCAAGTTTGTTGTAATTGTATCTTAAAACACTTGAAAAAGTTGAATTGCTATAACCAATTCCGGTTTTAAAATCGGTTTCATTATAACGTGAATTCGTTACGCGATCGCCTCCTGAAATTTTATAATCGGAATGTGTGTTGTAGCTTCCGCGTGCTAAAAATTTCCAGTTATCTGTTGACGTTTTTAATCCGATAGAAGAATTGCTTCCTTGTGTATTAGTGAAATATTTCTGACTGAAATTAGCTTTAAAATCGCCAGCATCAGCAAATTTTTCTGGATTGAAATATAAAACGCCGCCTAAAGCATCTGAACCATATAATAAAGAAGCTGGTCCTTTTATAACTTCCACACTTTCGATTCCGGCGTCATTTAAGCCCAAACCATGTTCGTCTCCAAACTGTTGGTTTTCGATGCGAACGCCTTGAGAATAAACCAAAACACGATTTCCACTAAGTCCGCGAATTACCGGTTTTCCGATAGAAGTTCCAGTCGAAATCTGAGAAACTCCTGGAATTATAGCCAAACCTTCAATTAAAGTTGAGGTTCCTTTTTGCTGTAATGTTTTAATGCTTTCGTGCTCAATTTTCATTACGTTTTGCGATTGCAATTTGTTAAATGGAGTAGAAACGACTACTTCATCCATTTCCATAATTGATTGTAAAAGTGTAATGTTTAAAGTGTTTTCTTTTGCAAGTTTTGCAATAGTTTGATTTTGATTGGCATAACCAACAAAATTGAAAGCAAGGCGCAAACTCCCATTAGGAAGATTGTTCATTTCGTATTTTCCGTTTGCGTCTGTTGTTGTTCCTTTATGTAATTCGGGCGCATATACTGAAACGCCAGGCATTGGCTGATTTTGATTGTCGGTAACAATTCCTGAAACCGAATTTTGAGCAGAAAGCACGCTCGAAAAACCCAAGATTAGGGCTAAGAGTATTTTTTTCATTTGGTAATGATGCTATAGTTAATTTATTTTTCTTTCCAATAGAAAAAACAAAGCAAACAGTAAAGCATTCTAATCCTGATTATTTAAATAGGATTAGGAAACTCAATGTAATTTGAATTTTAAATTAAAAGGAATGTGATTTTTTGAATAATCGAAACTTAAGAAACTATAACAGCAGGAGGTCCCCGAAGCAAATATGCCGTTTCTGAAAACGAGCTGATATTTTCTGAAAACGAAAAGAAATAAGGAATTTCTTTATGAAAGATGCGAAATTGAAAAGAAAAAGTTTCGGCAATAGTATAACTTCCAAAAGCAAAATTACAAACATAACATAAGTCGTAATTATGATGCTGATGCGTTATTTCGCCACTTGGATCATTATAATCGTGGTGACATTGCTTCTCTGAAAGTTGTTTTACAATATGCTCAAAACTGTGTATGGACTGAAACAATATTGAGAACAATATTGTCAGCGTCATGGAAACACTTATTATGAGCTGTTTTCTTTTCATACAGGACAAAGGTATAAAAGCGGATTGAAAAAATGAGCGCTTTTTTGGTTTCTGTTGCAGATTTGTTGAAAAAAGTGCAACAAATGCTTTTGTTCTGCCTGAAAAAGAGAATAATTGTTTTCAAATCATATCTTCAGCTGGCATTATATTATATTTGTATGTGAAATAAATTTACAGTAAAAAACGTTTGAACTTGAAAACCTCCTTAAAACCAAAATTCGATATGCGATTATTCTTTACTTGTTTGTTTTTTGTTTCGTTTTTGAATGTTTTTTCACAAACTGAAGTAAAGCCGGAAATCAAACCCGTGATTAAAATCGATTCGTTATATCGTGAAGATCAGTTTTATTTTTCAATAGCATACAATCTTTTAGTAAATACGCCAGAACGATTAAAACAAGATAAATTTTCTGCCGGACTTTCTGCGGGATTTTTGCGTGATATGCCAATAAATAAAAACAGAACAATTGCAATTGCAACCGGATTAGGATTAAGTTATCAGAATTTTTATCAAAATTTTACGGTTTCTGAAGACACAAATGGCGCTCCAATTTATGGTGTAAATGATTACGGTGAATTTGTTTCAAATCGATATAGACAATATTCTGTTGATCTTCCAATAGAATTCAGATGGCGAAATTCAACATATGAAAGCACTAAATTCTGGCGAATTTACGGAGGTGTAAAAATGAGCTATATTTTCTCGAGTAAATCGATTTTAGACGATGGAGAAACCACTTATAAAATATCGAATAATCCCGATGTCAATACATTTCAATACGGAATTTATCTCGCAACAGGTTATAATACATGGAATATTTACGCGTATTACGGCTTAAATCCTTTGTTTAATTCGGTTTCTACGGTTTCTGGCGAAAAGGTAAATATGAAGGCAATGAATGTTGGGATAATTTTTTACATTTTATAGCCATAAAAATAAAAATAGAACCTGTGGTGCAACTCCAATCAATAATCCAATCAAAATTTCTTTAGGAGTATGTGCCTGCATTTCCAGTCGGGAAGAAGCAACAACGCCAGTAAGTAAAATTAAAAGCGCCGACCAATACGGATTTTGCATCTGTAAATGCATATTAAGACCAATTACAAAAATCGCAACGCCGCTAATTGCCGCTACATGAAGACTTGCTTTTATATTAAATAAAGAGCAAACTAAGGCTAAAATTGTGCTAAACAATGCGCCAAGAAAGAAGAAATGTAATTCGGGATAACGAGTAATTATTATGCTTCGTTTTACTAATAAAATATACAAAAAACACTGCAATATTAATGGGATTTTTCGCTGCGAAGTTTCATGAACCATAACAGAAGTTACATGTCCTGTTGATTTTAATAGTAAGTAAAATAGAACCGGAACCAAAATCGTAATAATCAGAATTTGAAATAAAACGAAATATTTTTCCTGATTGGTAAACGCATCTTCTTTACAAAAAAGATAAAATAAGGTGGCATACATCGAGATAAAAATCGGATGCAATATATAAGAGAATAAAGGCAGTATTTTTTTCAAAACATTCTAATTTTATGATGTTGAACAAATATAATGAAATAAAGTTTTAGCCGCTAATTCCACTAATTTCCACGAATATTTCTACTTGTTTGATTTTTAAAATAAAAGCCACAAATTAAAATAATTTTACAGATTTGAATCTTTTTAATCCTCTAATCTGTGGCTAAAAATTAAAATATAATTCGTGGAAATTCGTGTAATTCGTGGCAAACCTTTTTTTAAATTTGACAAAAAGAATTTCAAAATGAGCATAAATTTAAAAAGTCTTATTCCGGTTTTTGATGCTGAATGGATTGGATCAAATACAGATGTTTTTATCGATCATATTTCAATTGACAGCCGTTCACTGCAAAACGGATTTAAAACTTTGTTCATTGCTTTGTCTGGTGTAAACAATGATGCTCATTTATATATCGAAGAACTTATTGAAAAAGGAGTTCAAAATTTTGCTGTTCAATACATTCCTGAAAATGTAAAAGGCAAAGCTAATTTTTTGCTGGTAAAAAACACTTTAAACGCTTTGCAGCAGTTTGCGAGTTACTACAGAAATTTATTTGATTTTCCTGTCATTGGTTTAACCGGAAGCAACGGGAAAACAATCGTAAAAGAATGGCTTAATTTCCTATTAAGTCCCGATTATAATATCATCCGAAGCCCTAAAAGCTACAACTCTCAGGTTGGTGTGCCTTTGTCTGTTATTGCGATAAATGAAAAACACAATCTTGGCATTTTTGAAGCCGGTATTTCAACGGTGAATGAAATGGAAAAGCTTGAAAAAATCATAAAACCTAATATTGGTGTTTTAACAAGCATTGGTTCCGCGCACGATGAAGGTTTTGAGAATTTGGAACAAAAAATAAAGGAGAAGCTTTTACTTTTCAAAAATACCAATGTCATTATTTATCAAAAAAATGAACTTGTTGATAAATGTCTTGCCGATTTTTCTGCTGAAAATCCAATTCCCGACAGAGTATTTTTTTCATGGAGTTTTAATGATAATTCTGCCGACGTTTTTATTCTGAAAAAAGAAATTAAAAATGAAGCAACAATTATTCAATATCAATATGAAAATAGAGTTTCCGATTTAGAAATTCCGTTTAATGATTCGGCTTCAATAGAAAATGCGATTTCATGTTTATTGGTTTTGCTTTATTTTAAATATGATTCCAAAACCATTCAAAATCGCGTGCAAATGTTGTATCCGGTTCAAATGCGTCTTGAAGTCAAAAACGGAATCAACAATTGCAGTATAATTGACGATAGTTACAGCTCCGATTTCCAGTCGCTTAAAATTGCTTTGGATTTCTTGGAAAGTCAGCAAAAAAAGAATGCAACAAAAACAGTAATTCTTTCGGATATTTTTCAAAGCGGATTTTCAAATGAAGAATTATATTCGAAAGTTTCACAATTGGTTTCAGCTAATAAAATCAATCGCGTAATAGGCATCGGGCCAACAATTTCTTCTTTTAAGGACAAATTTTCAAATTGTGTTGCCTTTCAGGATACAGCATCATTTATTGAAGCATTTGAAAGTTTGAATTTCAATAATGAGACTATTTTGATTAAAGGGGCAAGATCTTTTCAGTTTGAAGAAATTGTTTCACTTCTCGAAGAAAAAACGCATGAAACGGTTTTGGAAATCAACTTGGATTCCATCAGTCATAACTTGAATTATTACAAATCTAAACTCGCCGATGATGTAAAAATCATGGTGATGGTAAAAGCTTTTGGTTATGGAAATGGAGGTTTGGAAATTGCAAAATTACTGGAACATCATAAAGTAGATTATTTAGGCGTGGCTTTCGCCGATGAAGGAATTTCGCTGAAAAATGGCGGAATCAAATTGCCAATTATGGTTCTGAATCCTGAATCTACAAGCTTTCCGTCAATTATTCAATATAAATTAGAACCTGAGATTTACAGTTTAAAAGGATTAAATGCCTTTTTGAAAATAGCCAAAGAAAAGAATTTAAAAGATTTTCCGATTCATATTAAAATGGATACTGGAATGCATCGTTTAGGTTTTGAAGAAAATACAATCGACGAATTGATTCAGACTTTGAAAAACAATTCAACCGTTCGGGTTCAAAGTATTTTGTCGCATTTGGCAACAAGTGATGATCCAAAACATTTTGGTTTTGTTGAAAAGCAAATTGGTTTATTTGAGAAATTATCTTCCAAATTAATGTCGGAATTAAATATAAATCCGATTCGTCATATTCTGAATACTTCGGGAATCAGTAATTTTCCGAATGCACAATATAATATGGTGCGTTTAGGAATTGGTTTGTACGGAGTTTCCAACGATTCATCGGAACAAAAATATTTGGAAAATGTTGGAACATTAAAATCGATTATTTCTCAAATCCGAACAATTCCAAGTGGCGACAGCGTAGGTTACGGACGCCGTTTTATGGCCGATGCAACAACTAAAATCGCCACAATTCCAATAGGTTATGCCGACGGAATTTCAAGATTATGGGGAAATGAAATAGGTTTTGTAACGATCAAAAATCAAAAAGCCAAAATCGTAGGAAGTGTTTGTATGGATATGCTCATGGTTGATGTGAGTCATATCGATTGTAAAGAAGGTGATTCAGTGATTATTTTTGGCGAAAGCCCAACGGTTATTGAAATGGCGGAAGCTTTAAAAACTATTCCGTATGAGATTATGACCAGTATTTCGCAACGCGTAAAACGAGTATTTTTCAGATAGATTGAATAAAATTTGAAGAAAATTGCTTATTTTCGGTATCAGTATTAATTTATTAAAAGGAACAATTATGGGATTTTTTTCTGAATTTAAGGCATTTGCAATAAAAGGCAACGTGGTTGATCTTGCTGTTGCAGTAATTATTGGAGCGGCATTTGGTAAAATTGTAAGTTCATTTATTGAAGATGTAATTACGCCACTAGTATTAAAACCGGCTTTAGAAGCTGCGCATTTAGAAAAAATTCAAGATCTTACCGCTTTTGGTGGTGTAAAATACGGTCTCTTTCTGTCGGCAGTAATTAACTTTGTTATTGTTGCTTTTGTTTTATTCTTAGTGATTAAAGGAGTAAACAAACTTAAAAAAGAAGAAGCTCCAGCTCCGCCAGCCGGACCAACACAAGAGGAATTACTTACTCAAATTAGAGATTTATTGAAAAATAAGTAAAAATATAATACCGCTACACTAAGTCTAACTTAACCGTCTTTTAAAGAGACGGTTTTTTTACAAAATGTTTATTTTATAACATTTTGTTATTTTTTGTGAATCGCCTTGCCGAGACTTTTATTATACTTATTTTTGCAGTACAAATTTGATTATAGAATTATTTAAAAATATAAAAATGAGAATTGCAGTTGTAGGTGCTACCGGAATGGTTGGCGAAGTAATGCTTAAAGTTTTAGCAGAAAGAAATTTTCCTGTTACAGAATTAATTCCTGTTGCATCAGAAAGATCAGTTGGAAAAGAAATTGACTATAAAGGAACAAAATATAAAGTTGTTGGTTTACAGACTGCTGTAGATATGAAAGCTGATATTGCAGTTTTTTCTGCTGGAGGAGATACTTCATTAGAATGGGCGCCAAAATTTGCTGCTGCCGGAACAACTGTTATCGACAACTCATCAGCATGGAGAATGGATCCGACTAAGAAATTAGTAGTTCCTGAAATCAATGCTTCAGTTTTAACTAAAGAAGATAAAATTATTGCAAACCCAAACTGCTCTACTATTCAAATGGTATTGGCATTGGCACCTTTGCATAAAAAATACAACGTTAAAAGAATTATTGTTTCTACTTACCAATCAATCACAGGAACTGGCGTAAAAGCGGTAAAACAATTAGAAAATGAATACGCTGGAATTCAAGGTGATATGGCTTACAAATATCCAATTCACAGAAATGCGATTCCACATTGCGATAGTTTCGAAGATAACGGATACACTAAAGAAGAAATGAAATTAGTTCGTGAAACTCAAAAAATTCTTGGTGACAATACTATCAGAGTTACAGCAACTGCAGTTCGTGTGCCAGTTGTTGGCGGACACAGTGAGGCTGTAAACGTTGAGTTTACAAATGATTTTGATGTAAACGAAGTTCGTGAAATTCTACACCATACTGATGGAGTAGTGGTGCAAGATAATTTAGATACTTTTACTTACCCAATGCCATTATATGCTGAAGGTAAAAATGATGTTTTTGTTGGAAGAATTCGTCGTGACGAAAGCCAGCCCAACACATTAAACATGTGGATTGTTGCCGACAACTTAAGAAAAGGAGCTGCAACAAACACGATCCAAATCGCTGAATATTTAATTAAAGCAGGTTTGGTATAAATTGAGAGATTAAATAAAATTGTTATAAAGAGAAAACCGTAATTGCAGTAATGTAATTACGGTTTTTTTGATTGTAATTTATTTTCTATTGTTTTTGCTTTATTTGCTACTGACTTTATTGTTGAGGATAATAAAACAGGTAAAAGGCATTTTAACTTGTCGGTATCGAAAGATTTATGATCAATAATTTCAATCAATTTATTTAATCCATTATTTATTGCGCTACTATTTTGAGAATTAAGCGTAACAAATAATTCGTTTTGCAAGTTTAAAAGTTCTAGATTGGTAGGTTGCATTTCATTAAATAATCTTACAAACCAATCCGTCAATGTTTTATTTAAATTACGGTTTGTAGCCAATAATGATTCTTTTAAAACTCTTCCTCTATTAAGCTTACCTTCCAAAGTAAATTGCTTAAAAACTTCTAGCCAATTTGCTTTATTATTGTCAGCGTTTTTTACCCAGATAAAAGGACTTCTATTATTAATATCGCTAGGACTTTTAAATAAGCACCAAATATGTTCTTCTAAAGTAATAGTATTTTTCAATAAATTTTCAGGCGTAAAATAATGAGAAATTTTTCCATAGCCAGAATAGGGTGTTTGTGCATCTACTTCGTAAATAAGTTGAGAAACTGCTCTTGCGATTAGGTCGGATGAAGGAACTAAAAAACCTCTTTTTGTCCATTCTATTATCTGCTCATAGGTTACGCAAAGACTATAATTGACGGGATTTTTGACAGCTGTTCGGTTTATAAAATCGGAAAACCATTCAGGGCAGTATTTTTCTAAAAGATCAATGTGAAAAAATTGAAATAATTCTATATCATAATAATTTTTTAATTTATCTGCTGTTTCTTTATCATAACAAATAAACTTGCACATCATTAGCATCATATTTTGCACAACGCTTAAATTGCCGGAATTTTCAATTTTGAACTTATACTGATAACTTTTAATTTTTTGTGTTACAACTGCACGCTGTTCTTTATCTAATTTTTTTAATAATAGATCAAGATCATTTATTTTTTCATTCTTTATAAGAACTAAAAGTTCTTTATGAATATCCATTTTGGTTAATTTTTTTATTTTTTTAACTGCTTATTTTACGAAAAATAACAAATATAAAAATCATAATTGCAGTGATGTAATTACGGTTTTTTTATTTTGATTAAAATTATTTGTTTTCAATCAAATCAAGTTCTTGAGCGCAACTTTTTTCAATTTTAAGTATATTTTTCGCTTCTGTAGCGTTATTTATATCGCTAGGCTTTAAATTTTGTGTTTTCATTTTAGTAATGATACAATCAGATAGAGCATCAATATCTTTTGTTTTCAAACCTATCTTGAGGTAGATTTTTGTTAAGTTTAATTTGATAAATACTTCGGATTTAAAATTCCAAGTATCTAATTCATAAGATTTAATATCATTATCTCTATGCCATTGCCGCAAACATTCTTTGCCAATTTCAATAGTTTCTAAGACATTTTTAGAATTTTCAGGATTAAGACCTCTTGCTTTATATTTTTCTACAATGCAGTCCGTTACGTAATCAGCGTCCTTTTCTGTTGAATATTTCCAGTTTTTCAGCACAACTTCTTTAACTTGTTCTTTAAAGTTTGCTTCAATTTCTGGTGTCCATTCATTTTTTTTACCACACGAAAAGAATGTCAAAACGATTATGGCTATGCAGAGATAATTTATAATTTTTCTCATTTTAATTTATTTTAAGCTTAGCAAAAAACCGTAATTAAATAATATAATTACGGTCTTTATATTTTATAAATAATAGAAATTATTTCTTTTTCATTAATTCTTCTCCGCATGACTTCCCAATTTTCTGAACCAAATCTCCATTTTTTGGATTTTGTAAATCTGCAGGACTAACATTTTGTGCTTTCATTTTAGTAATGGCACAATCGACAAGAAAAGTCGCGTCTTTATCGCTTACACCGCTTTTGGTAAAGGTGTTTTTTAAAATCGTTTTGTATGTTTCTTCGCTTTTTGAGTTCCAATTATTATCTGCGTTTTGATTTTGATTTTTTGAAACCCATTCTATAGTACATTCTTCTAATGTTTCAAACAGTACTGATTTATTTTCTGGTTTTTCAACATCATAAGGTTTGATATTTTTACTTTTAAATTTCTCAACAGCGCAATCAATAACATAATCTACTTGATCTTTTGATATTGTTCCGTTTCCGCTTTTTAGCATGCCTTCTTTAGCATTTTTTTTATATTCTTCTTCTGTAGAAGAGTTCCATGTGTTTTTGTCTGCGCACGAAAATAATGTCAAGGCAATAAATGCAATGCTGATGTAATTTAGAAATCTGTTCATTTTGTTTATTTTTTACTGATTAATGAAGGAATAGATTTTATGATTATAGTCCTCTAAAATTTTTGCAAAAGTATTTTGAATGAATAGTCTAAATAGCCACTAAAAGATATTAGAATGTTACTATTGGACATTTGTAGAATTGACTTAATATGATAGTTTTAAGTCTCGTTGAGGGTATTTGAGTTTTTTAGTAGAATTTTTTTTGCATTCTAGAAATTAAAGAAATGTACGGTGTGAGGAATCAATTTTATTTTAAAGCAGGATTAGAACTAGAAATAATATCTTAACTTCATAAGAAAAAAATACAAAATGAATAAAAATCTAAAGTACATTGAAGAGAATTACATAGAATTCGAAGAAATAATAAAAACATTAAATATCTCTTCAGAAAAATTGAATAATTTAATTGAAAGTCAACTTGTTCCACAACCGTCTTACGTTATAAAATCAGAAATTACAATTAGTTCTCCGTTAAACGATAGTCATAAAATTATATTTGAAAAGAAGTATTTTCATCCAAGTGTTTTAGAATTTATAAAAATGAATGCGGATAATTCGAATCCTGAAAAATTTAAATTGGAGTTCAAAGAAAACTTGTTATCAAACTTAAAAAATCATGCCTACAAAGTCTTTGCATACGGAAATGTTTTTGATGCAAATGAGAATCTAGATGATAAAAAGATTGAAAATGCATTAGAAGAAGAATGGAATTATTTCTGCAAAGGCGTCTACGGAATCTGTACTTTAAACAATAATGAAAATGACATTATAAATAAAGAAATCGCAATAAAAAGGATTTTGAATTTTATAGAAAAGAAATCAACTTCTTTGACAAACGATGAAAAAATAGAATTACAAGAACTTAATACAGAATTCAATAAATCGACGAGTTTATTTGCGCCTTATCAAAGAGAATTGAGCAGCAGAGGCAAATATTTGGATAAGTTGCTAAAGGAATTCTCTTTAGGACAATTGATTAAAAAATATGATTAATAATTATTCCATATTTCAAACCAGACAGGTTTTAAAAACCTGTCTGGTTTAACTATCACGATATATATTAGATGTAAAAAAAGCGAGAACTTTTAAATTCTCGCTTTTCTTTTATTTTTAATATTCAGGAGCCAGTTCTAATTCCAGTCCTTCTAAATCTGTAGTAATTGGTATCTGACAGCCTAAACGACTATTAGATTTAACGTAAAATGCTTCTGAAAGCATGGCTTCTTCTTCGTCTCCCATTTCAGGTAATGCAATATCATTTAGAACATAACACTGGCAAGAAGCGCACATGGCCATTCCACCACATGTTCCTTCAACAGGAAGTTCGTATGCTTTGCATAACTCCATTATATTCATTGCCATATCAGTAGGAGCCTGTAATTCATGAATAACTCCTTCTCGATCTTTAATCTTTATTAATACATCCATTTTTATTATGGGAATTTTAATGTAGGATTTTATAACGTGAAAAAATCCTGATTTATTTAACTTGTTGGTTTTATGCTAAATGCGTATTCTTTTTGTGCATTATCTTTAAGATGCATTTTTACCCCCAGCATAGTACCACCTTTTTCAAGCAGTGTTACTACTGCAATGACAGAATAATAATCTCTGTCACTTTGAAAGATCAATGTTCCTTCGTATGTAGAATTTACAACCCCTTGTTTGTCAGTTGTTACAGAGACTTTTCTTGGATGTGCAAATTCAGCTGTGCTGTAAGTTGATTTATTAGCAAATTTCGCTTTCCCTTCAGCAAAATCATATAGAAAATCGTAATTTCCAATTCTTAAACTACCTTCTTCGCTAGTAGCACTAGTGTTAAAAACGATTTGTCCTGAAAATTTAAAATCCGACCATTCTTCTGCCTCATTTACCCACGCCTTGTCAACAATCAAGGTCTGCGCCTGCTGAGCATAATTTACCGATACAAAAAACAACAATAAAAATAAAGTGTAATAGTGTTTCATAAATTTATGATTTAGGGTTATTTTACAAATTTAAGTTAAATAAGTAAAATACCTGAACTAAAACTCTTAAAACTTAATATCGTTTTTTGTTAAATTCGCAAAATTGTATTTAATTTTGAATGTTTTTGTTTGAAAATTCAACAAAAACATTCAAAAGAGCTATTATTCTTGTTAATGATTTAAAATCTAAAATTGTATAGATTTGGATTTTGCTACATAATATTCACCACAGTTTCAATTTGTGGAGCATATTTTTTAATTGTAGTTTCAACTCCTGCTTTCAAAGTCATTTGATTTACGCTGCAGCTTATGCACGCACCTTCAAGACGAACTTTTACATGCTTATCTTCGTCAATAGATACCAATGTAATATCTCCACCGTCAGATTTTAAAAATGGCCTTATTTCGTCTAAAGCCAATAAAACATTATTTGTTAACTCTTCTGTTGTCATAATATTAATGTGTCAATTAGAAAATGTGTTAATTAGAAAATTAAAAAAATTATCTAATTATCTCATTATCTCAATTATCTAATTCTTTTTCACTGCTGAACATCCTGCCATAGTTGTAATTTTAATGGCTTCTGTCGCTGGTAAGCTTTCGTTTCTGTTTACTGTTTCTTGTACAACATTTCGAGTGATTTCTTCAAAAACAGTTTCGATTACTGAAGCTGTCTGCAAAGCTGCCGGACGACCGTAATCCCCTGCTTCACGAATAGACTGTACAAGTGGAACCTCACCTAAAAATGGTACATCTAAGTCAGCAGCAAGATTTTTTGCTCCTTCTTGTCCAAAGATATAATATTTATTATTTGGTAATTCTTCTGGAGTAAAATAGGCCATGTTTTCAACAATTCCTAAAACCGGAACATTGATATTGTCCTGCATGAACATTGCAACTCCTTTTTTAGCATCAGCAAGTGCAACAGCTTGTGGTGTACTTACCACAACAGCACCTGTGATTGGAAGTGACTGCATAATTGAAAGGTGAATATCTCCTGTTCCTGGAGGCAAATCCAGCAGCATGAAATCAAGTTCTCCCCAATCAGCATCAAAAAGCATTTGGTTTAAAGCTTTTGCTGCCATTGGTCCTCTCCAAATTACAGCCTGGCTTGGTGCAGTAAAAAATCCAATAGAAAGTATTTTGATTTCATAACTTTCAACTGGTTTCATTTTTGATTTTCCGTCAACTGTAACCGAAATTGGTTTTTCGTTTTCAACGTCAAACATAATTGGCATCGAAGGTCCGTAGATATCAGCATCTAAAATTCCAACCTTGAATCCCATTTTTGCAAGTGTTACAGCAAGATTTGCAGTAACAGTTGATTTTCCTACTCCTCCTTTTCCAGAAGCAACGGCAATAATATTTTTGATTCCCGGAATAGCACGACCTTTGATTTCGACTTTTTCAGGAACTTCAACTTTAATGTTTACTTTGATTTTTGCATCGGCAGAGATCAATTCGTGAATTGTTTTTTTAACATCGTCTTCTGCTCTTTTTTTGATGTGCATTGCAGGTGTATGAAGTACTAAATCGACTACAACTTCATCGCCAAATGTAATCACGTTGGCAACAGCACCGCTTTCAACCATATTTTTTCCTTCTCCAGCTATAGTGATGGTTTCTAAAGCTTTAAGAATTTCTTTTCTATCTAATTTCATTTTTAATGTAGGTGTTTTCTAATGATGAAACTTATTTAAGTACTTTGTTTATTTAAACTTGTTTCAGACTGCAAAGATAACAGATTAAGTTCGGATTCTTACTTTTTTTGAATCGTATTTATTGATATTGAAATTATTCAAAATGATGGAGTTGTGTTTTTTTGAAAGAGATTGGGAAAAGAAGAAAATAATAAGAGACAATTTTTAGATTGAAGAGGCTAAGAATTTGATTTGAAAATAGAAAAAAGAAACCCACCAAGATTTGATTTGGTGGGTTCTTAAAAAAAAATGGTCTACAAGTTATTCGTATTTTAGATATTTCAAAACATCGATTTTAGTTACTTGATATGCTTTTGTTAAAACAATCAGCAAAGTTAAAAACAGTAATGAAACTAATGCGATTGAAAATGGCAAAGTCGAAATATTGATTCTGAATGCGTAATCTTCAAGCCATTTTTGTAATAAAATATAAGCAGGACCGATTCCGATTCCAAATCCAAGTAAACAGAATAAAACATATTGTTTAGATAATTCTTTCAACAAAATATCTGTTTCTGCGCCCAATGTTTTTCTGATTGCAATTTCTTTCAGTCTTCTCTCCATCGAAAATGATGCCAAAGCGAACAATCCGAACACAGCAATTATGATAACGACTAAATTTAGAATGAAAAACAGGTTTTTTTGTTTAATCTGTTCCTGATATGTTCTTGCAAATCCTTTGTTAACAAATTCATATTCAAAAGGATAATCAGGATTTACATTTTTAGCCCAGTATGATTTCAATTTTTCTAACGTTTCTGTTAAATTATTTGGCGATACTTTTACAAAAATATTATTGAAGTTGTTCCATCCCAAGGTTTTGATGTTTATAAAAACCATTGGCGGTACTTTGTTTTGTAGGCCAGTAATATGAAAATCTTTGACAACACCTACAATTTTAAACTTCAAATTGCCCGTATCGTCTTTAGACCAACCAGAGGTTATTATTGTGTTGATTGGTTTTTTTAAATTTAACGTTTTAGCCAGTGTTTCGTTAATCAGCATACTGCTTACAGTATCGGAAGCAAATTTTGGAGATAAATCACGTCCTTCAACAATTTTGATTTTCATCATTTCCAGAAACCCAAAATCTATTTCTGCATTTCGTGGCTGAACAAAAATTCCGTTATGCGTAAATCCAGAACTTGAATTTGTGCTTCCGCCAAAACTTCCTGCAAATGTAGTAACGTCTAAAACTCCTGGTATTTTTTTGATTTCTGGTTTGTCAACGCCATATTGCTGCGTTCTTTTTTGTCTGTCTGGTTTGTTGTACGGAATCGAAATTACTTGATCGCCGCTAAAACCAAGATCTTTGTTCATCATATAATTTACCTGCGAATTGACAATTAAAGCACCAATGATAAAAAACGCTGCGATTCCGAATTGAAAAATAAGCATTGAATTTCGAATCCAGATACCGCTTTTACTTCTAGAAAAATTCCCTTTAAGTACTTTTAAAGTCTCAAAATTTGAAATATAAATGGCTGGGAAAATACCTGCAAGAATGATTACTAATCCAAAAATCATAATAAGTTGCAGGTAAAATTCGCTCCCATTCATGGTTAAAGTCTTCTTCAAAAATGTATTATAATACGGCAACGAAAGCTCTACGATGGCAAGCGCAAACACTATGGCAAGTACAACAATTATTGCAGTTTCAAATATAAATTGAGTAATGATTTGGTTTTTGGTAGCGCCCACAATTTTGCGTACGCCAACTTCTTTAGCACGTTTGATTGCCGATGCAGTCGCTAAATTGATGTAGTTTACCAATGATAAAACCAAGATCAAAATAGATAAACCGGCCATAATGTAAAGCAGTTTTAAATTCCCTACACCTTCAGGAAAGTTTTGTCCTGCTGAACTTTTTGTTCCATGCAAACGAGACATTTGTATTTGGTCTAAAATAACTGTGATTTCGCCATTTTCTTTTACATATTGTTCTGGAGTTTGGCCATTTTCTTTGGCATCTTTTAAAGTTCGGTTTACATAATTAACGTTTTGCATTTTCTTCAAAACAGCAACCGGATCAGCACCTTTTTTGATCTTTACTAATAAACCGTAATTGAAATTTCCCCAACTGTTAATATCATTTTCACGTTTTACACCGCTAAAAACATAATTTGGCTCTATAGATGAAGGTGAAATAATTCGATAAACCGCTTTTACAGTATATGTTCCGGTATTGTATGTGATCGCTTTTCCAATAGGATCTTCGTCTTTAAAAATCAATTTTGCTTGTTCTTCAGAGAGTGCAACGCTGTTTTTTTCTTTTAAAATATTGGTTTTAGCGCCTTTTAGGATTTCGAAAGGGAAAAAATCAAAGAAATTTTCGTCGCTCACGGTAATTTTTTTCGCCATCAATTTTTGACCTTGATATTTGATGATATCCTCGTCATACCAAGTATTAAAGAAGCAGATTTTTTCAATCTCAGAAATTGTTGCTTTGCAGGTTTCACCAAACGGAATCGAGTTTGAGCCCCAAGTATCGCCCGTTGCGCCAATTTTGTTCAAGACCATATAAGCGTTTTCTTTGTTTGGATTCCATTGATCATAAGCATGTTCATTGTTCCAATACAAAATCGCAAAGATTACGCTGGCAACCCCAATGCTTAATCCTAAAACATTCAAAAACGAAAACATTTTGTTTTGCTTTAAATGATAAATAAATATTTTAAACCAGTTAGAAATCATGGTAGTGTTTTTTGTAGTTATTTAGGTTTTGTAACCCGATTAATTTTTTAAATCAAAGCCCATATTTTGCAGACGAATTCTACCAGAATTACAATTGCTGCTACGATAAATTTTACCATCTTTCTTTATTTAGCGTCCATAAAAACATCTACATTTCTCTGGTTTAATTTTTCAGAGAATATCACACCATCTTTCATATGAATAGTTCTTTGCGAGAACGAAGCATCATAATCAGAGTGGGTTACCATCAAAATTGTTGCGCCTTTTGCGTGCAAATCGGTTAAAAGTTCCATTACTTCATTACCGTTTTTACTGTCTAAGTTTCCTGTTGGCTCATCGGCAAGAATGATTTTTGGATCGTTGACCAAAGCTCTTGCAACGGCAACTCTTTGTTGCTGACCTCCAGAAAGCTGTTGCGGAAAATGTTTCAAACGATGTGAAATATTCAATTTCTCAGCAATAGCTTCAATTTTTTGTTTTCTTTCCGATGCTTTTACGTTGTTGTAGAGCAAAGGCAATTCGATATTGTCGTAAACAGAAAGTTCGTCGATCAAGTTGAAATTCTGAAAAATGAACCCGATATTTTCTTTGCGAACCTGTGCTCTTCCTTTTTCTTTAAGACCAATCATTTCTTGATCTAATAATTTATAACTTCCATCAGTAGCGCTGTCTAAAAGCCCGATGATGTTTAATAAAGTCGATTTTCCACAACCTGAAGGCCCCATGATAGTTAAAAAATCACCTTTTTTAATTTCTAAAGAAATACCGCTCAATGCTGATGTTTCTACTTCTTCTGTTCTAAAAACTTTGGTTAAATTTTGAATTGTTATCATTTTTTGTAAAGGTGTTAAATGTTGTTAATTGCGATTTTTGATTGATGATTGAAACTTTTATAATTATTAATTGTAAATGGTTAATTGTGAATTAAACTACTGTAAACTGAGACTGAAAACTGATTACTGCGACTGGATAGAAAGCTCCTCAATATCTTTATAATCTGTATATGATGAAGTGATTACAGATTCGCCTTCTTTTAATCCTTCTAGAACTTCATAGTAGGAAGGATTTTCTCTGCCTAATTTTATGTTTCTTCTTTCGGCTTTATTTCCTTTTACTACAAAAATCCATTTTCCTGCAGTTTCCTGATTAAAGCTTCCTTTCGGTAGCACTAATATTTTATTTCTTTCTGATAAAATCAGTTTTACGCCAAAACTAAGTCCGTCTTGCAAAGTGATATTTTCTTTAGATGTAAAAGCCAATTCTACTGTAAAATGTCCGCCTTTTACTTCCGGAATTACTTTAGTAACAATAACTTCAAGGTTTTTTCCTTTAAATTCTACTTGACCTTTCAAGCCTTCGCGAACTTTTTCCAAATAAAATTCATCAACATCGGCAGCCAATTTGTAACCGCGTTTTGAATCAATTTTCCCGATGCTTTGACCTGCCTGAAAATTTTGTCCTAAGACAGCTTCAAACGATGTTAATCGGCCAGATTCTGGAGCGGTGATTAAGAAGTTTTTCTTGTTGTTTCTCAAAATATCCAAACTTTTTTCCATAGTCTGAATCGAGCGGTTAATTTGTGAAATCTGAACTTGATTCGATTGTTTTTCTTTTTGAATACTCTGCTGAATCGTTCTTTTTCGTTCTTCTTGAAAACGAAGACTTTCTTTAAAAGTATTCCAGTCGTTTTTCGAAATCACGTCTTTGTCATACAATTTTGAATTCATGTCATATAATCTTTTGGCGTCGTTATAATCGTGTTCGATCAAAACCAAATCTTTATTTAAATTCAATTCCTGATTTCTGATATTCAGTTTTCCGCTGTTCAAATTATTGATTTGTTCAATAATTGCAGTTTCCTGAGTCAAGTAATTCAATTCGGTGTTTGGATTGTACAAACGTGCCAGCGATTGTCCTTTTGTAACCATTGCGCCGTTTTCAACAAAAATCTCTTTTACAGATCCTCCTTCTGTAACGTTTACAAGCATTACGTTGAGCGGCTCAACTTTGGCCTGAAAAACCACAAAATCTTCAAAAAAAGCTTTTTCAACTTTTTGGATCGAAAGCTCTTCGGCTTTTACATTTAAACTTCTTTTTGTGTTAAACGAGAAAAACACGATTGCGGCCAAAACTAAAAAAACTCCAATTGCTATTGTGAGATATCTAAATTTTCTATTTTTACGAGGAATTACCTTATCCATTTTTTAAATAATTTACTGATTACCAATAGGTAAATACTGTGCCACAAAATTTATTATTTGTAAAGCATTGATTTTAAAGAAGGTTCTGAAAACAGTCCAAAAAATGAGTGTTCGATAATGAACAGTTGACCGTTCAAAATCGAACAAAAAAAGAAAGCATGAGAAAAAAACAAGCCCAAATATTAGTTGTTGACGATCAGGAAGAAATTCTTTTTTCGGCAAAAATGATTCTCAAAAAACATTTTGAAACGATTTTTACCGAAAATAGTCCCAAAAAAATCATTACGACTTTAAGCGAAAATGAAATAAATGTGGTTTTGTTGGACATGAATTACCGAATTGGATTTGAAGATGGGCGCGAAGGAATTCATTGGCTGAAAGAAATAAAAACGCTTTCGCCAAATACAATCGTGATTTTAATGACTGCTTTTGGGAAAATTGATACTGCCGTTGAAGGAATCAAAATGGGTGCTTTTGATTATGTTTTAAAACCCTGGAACAACGAAAAATTACTCGAAACAATTGATAAGGCTGTCGCCGAAAGTCGAAAAAACAATAAAAAAACGATCATTGAAAAAGTCGAAAAAAGATATTTCACAGGAACTTCTCAAAAAATAAAACAAGCGTATTCAATTGCCGAAAAAGTAGCAAGAACTGATGCAAATGTCCTGATTTTAGGCGAAAACGGAACCGGAAAATATGTTTTTGCAGAATTTATTCATCAGAATTCAGATCGAAAAAATGAACCTTTTGTGCATGTTGACTTGGGTTCTCTGAGTGATAATTTATTCGAAAGTGAACTTTTTGGATATGCAAAAGGCGCTTTCACTGATGCAAAAACAGATACAGCAGGACGTTTTGAAAATGCTCAAAACGGAACTATTTTTCTGGACGAAATTGGGAATATTCCGCTTCATTTACAATCTAAGTTATTGCACGTTTTGCAGACAAAAACCGTGACGCGTTTGGGCGAAAGCAAAGCAAGACCTTTGAATGTCCGAATAATTTCGGCAACCAATAATGATATTAAAGCCGAGGTAAAAAATAAAATTTTCAGAGAAGATTTGCTGTACCGAATCAATACAATGGAAATCAATTTGCCGCCTTTGCGTGAGCGAAAAGAAGATATTGTTCCGATGGCAAATTTTGTTCTCGACCAGATTGCTGAAAAGTACAATCAGGATAATTGGAGTTTTGCAGATAATGTTGCGCCTTATTTAGAAAAATATCCTTGGAAAGGAAATGTTCGTGAAATGCAAAATAAGATTGAACGCGCACTAATTTTGGCCGACAACAATACAATTTCGGTTCACGATCTTGATATTTTGGATTTTGAAGAAATTCAGGAAAACGACGAAAATCCGTTGTCTGAACTGGAGAAAACCGCAATCGAAAAAGCACTTTTTAAACATCACGGAAATATCTCAAAAACTGCCGAAGAACTTGGTTTGTCTAGAGCCGCTTTGTATAGAAGAATTGAAAAATACGATTTGAAGAATTAAAGAGAAAGAAGCAAGAGCCAAGAAGCAAGATTTTTTTGCCACAGATTACAAGGATTTTTGCTTTGTCTTAATTTTTAGTTTCTCGCAGATTTTGCAGATCTAGCAAATAAAAAAAGGAAGTTTAACTTAATCCGCCAAATCTGCAGAATCTGCGAGAGAATTATATCAAAAAATCATCTTAAATCATTTTATCCCGATAGCTATCGGGAGTGGCAATAAAAAATTAAATATGAAAAACTGGAAATTTTATAACGCTTTGTTCGCAAGAGTTTTATTTGTAATGATACTCTTTTTTTTCTGCGTTTTTCTGATTTATAAAATGTTTTATTATAATGCGATTTTGGTTGGTGTTTTTGTTTTTATAATGCTGGCCGAAATGTATTTTTATGTCAAAAATCAATTGCAGTTTTATGATCGAACGTTGCTTTCGATTTTGCAAAATGACTTCACAACCAATTTTCCCGAAGAAAATAGAAAAGACAATTTTGAAAGTCTCTATCTTTTGTATGAAACTTTAAAAGTGCAACAACAAGAACAGATTTCGAAAGAATTGATTTATCGTTCACTTTTGAACAATATTGAAAGCGCCGCTTTGATTTTGGAAAAAGAAAATGATGATTGGAATATTTTTTTGATGAACGATTGTTTTTCAGATTTGTTTAAAGTGCCAAAAGTGAGTCATTGGAAATACCTTAAAAATTATCTTCCGTCGCTTTGTTTCGAAATTGAAAAAACAGATTTCAGCGAATTAAAATCGGCTATTTCAATAAAAATTGAAGAACAGGATTTGCAGACTTTTATGCTTCAGACTTCGCGAACGCAAAGTTATAATCGAGAATATTTCATCATTTTATTGGACAGTATTCAGCGCGTTATTGAGAAAAAGGAAAAAGAAGCCTGGATCAATCTAATGAAGATTATTTCGCATGAATTGATGAATTCTTTGACGCCAATTCGTGCGCTTTCGCAGAATTTACTCCACATTGTCGATCAGGAAAAATTGGAAGAAGATGATTTTGAAGACATCAAAAGCAGTATTTCGACTATAATAAATCGAAGCGATCATTTACAGGTTTTTGTTGAAAATTACCGCAAATTGGCCATGTTGCCAACACCAACAAAGCAAATGACTTCAATAAATGCGCTTTTCGAAGATTGCCTCCGTATCATGAGTCCGATTTTAAAAGCTGAAAATATTGAATTAATTAATGAAAGTCATAGTTCGCGCTCGATAATGATTGATAAAAATCAAATGGAACAAGTGATTATTAATTTGATTACCAATAGTATTCATGCATTAAAAGAAAAATCTGAAAAGAAAATGTATGTTTCGAGTTATACGGAAAACAATCGTTTTTTCATTTCAATTTCAGATAACGGAAAAGGAATTGCTCCAGAAATCCAGGATAAAGTTTTTCTTCCGTTTTTCACCACCAGAAAAGACGGTGCCGGAATTGGCTTAACGCTTTCTAAAAATATTATCGAAGCGCATGGCGGCTATTTAAGCTATCAAACTGATGAAGATAGAACAAGTTTTGTGATTTGTTTGATTTAATTTGCGTCGATCAATGCACGCGTTTTTGTCATTCCGAGGAACGAGGAATCTCCGCAAGTAGCTCGACAAAGATTGGATTCTCATTGCGGAGATTCCTCGTTCCTCGGAATGACAAGATTGTGGTTGCTTTATTATAGAAAGAAAAATTAAAATTCCACGTCAGGTTGCCAAAAGTGTCTTTCGAAATCTATAATTTGGTTGTCAACAACTTCAATGCCTTCGTTTTCTAAAAGTTGCTGCATTAAATTCGTTCCGTCAAAATGATGTTTTCCTGTCAAAAGGCCTTTTCGGTTTACGACTCTGTGCGCGGGAACATCATCCATATTATGACATGCATTCATTGCCCAGCCGACCATTCGGGCAGAACGAGCGGTTCCTAAAGCTTTTGCAATTGCGCCATAAGAAGTTACTTTTCCGTACGGAATTTGTCTTGCAACGGCATAAACTCTTTCGAAAAAATTTTCTTCAGCCATGATTTATTTTTTTGTTTCACGCAGATTTTACAGATTTAAGCAGATAAATTAAATAAAAAATCCATTTAAATCGACTACAATCTGCCGAATCTGCGTGAAATATTAGAATAAATATTTTTTATCTAAAATAGTAGTTCAAAATATTAAAAAGCGTTGCAACAGCTACTAGACCGGTAATTGTCCCGATGATAGTATTCATATTGCGCATGAAGTAGTCCGTTTTCTTTTCTATTCTTCCAAAGAAAGCAATATAACTGTATAAAATTCCAAAAGCGCCAAGGACAGAACCTAATACAAAGGTGACAATTATGGTGTTTTCGAATACAAAAAGATTGTATGAAGCCAAAGTTACGCTTACTACAACATAGTACGGAATTGGAAAGAAATTCAGTCCGGAAAGCAGCATTCCGAGAAAGAAACGGCTTTTTTTGCTGCTCTTTTTAATTTTCGTTTTTTTCTTAGCTATTGGCTCTTTGGCAATAAATAAAAAGTAAATGGTTAAGATCGCAAAAATGACAAAACCAACTTCCCGCAATAAGGTTACAACATCTGGCCGATTGTCTATGACACGAGCAAATAATACTGCAACATATGCCTGAAAAAAAATGACGAAAACAGCACCGATTACAAACCAAACGGCATTCTTTTTTCCTTCTTTCATTTTTATTTTGGCAGCGGTCATATTGAGTAATCCCGGCGGAATTGTCCCAATAGCAGCGGCAATAAAACCTGAAAGTAATGGAGTAAGATAGGTCATTCAGTTATTAAATCGGTTAGATAAAAGGTTTTAAAATTAAGGTTAGTCTTTAATTTTAAAACGAATATACGTAATTGCCTTGTTAATTTCTAAATATTGTTTTTCGTAAAATGTCTGGATAGAAGTTACAACTTCTGGGCTTCCTTCGTTTTTGTAAACGTTATGGTTGGCATACAAAACTTCGTGGCCTTCTCCGTGAAGCAACCCAAGTGTGTAGCCGTGCATGAATTCGCTGTCGGTTTTTAAATTTACGACACCGTCTTTTTTCAGGATTTTTTTGTATAATTTCAAGAACTCAGAATTGGTCATTCTGTGTTTTGTTCTTTTGTATTTGATCTGCGGATCTGGGAAAGTAATCCAGATTTCATCCACTTCATTTTCAGCAAAAATATGATTGATTAATTCTATTTGAGTTCGAACAAAAGCCACATTATGAAGACCATTTTCAACAGCCGTTTTAGCGCCTCTCCAGAAACGAGCACCTTTAATATCAATTCCGATAAAATTTTTGTTAGGATATTTTTCAGCTAATCCAACAGAGTATTCTCCTTTTCCACATCCTAATTCTAAAACTAATGGATTATCATTTTTAAAGAAATCAGAATTCCATTTTCCTTTCAAAGGCATTAAATCGCCTACAACTTCTTCTCTGGTTGGTTGAAAAACGTTTTGAAATGTTTCGTTTTCTCTGAATCTTTTAAGTTTATTTTTACTTCCCACTTTTACAAAAATTTTCCGCAAAATTAAGGAATATAAACGAATGAAATGGCGTAAGTAAGTTTAAAAGTTTTTTGCCACAGATTTTACGGATTTTGAAGATTTTTTTAATCTGTTTAATCCGTTAAATCTGTGGCCTATTTTTTAACCGTAATGTGGTTCTGTAATTGCTTTTGTTTTTGGATCAAGTGTTTCATCATGTTGTGATAAATCCAGACCAATATGTTCTGATTCTTCAGAAACTCGCAGCGGAATAATAAAGTTGGTTACCTTGAACAAGAAATAAGCTCCGAAGAAAGTAAAAATTGAAACCAAAACCAATGCCATCATATGGTGTCCGAAAACATTCCATCCGCCGTGAAGCAAACTTGCTTCTTCGCCATGAGCAAAAATAGCCGTTAAAATCATTCCCATAATTCCACCAACACCGTGGCAGGCAAAAACGTCAAGCGTATCGTCGAATTTTTTTGAGTATTTACAATTTACTGCCGTGTTAGAAACCAAAGCCGTTATGAATCCGAAGAACATACTTTCCGGAACAGAAACATATCCTGCGGCAGGCGTAATCGCAACCAAACCTACAACAGCACCAATACAGGCGCCGAGAGCAGAGACTTTTCTTCCGTTCACTCGGTCAAAGAAAATCCAGGTTAACATGGCTGCGGCAGATGAAGTTGTTGTAGTTGCAAAAGCCATAGCAGCAGTTCCGTTGGCAGCAAGAGCAGATCCAGCGTTAAAACCAAACCATCCAAACCAAAGCATTCCGGTTCCTAATAATACGAAAGGAATATTAGTTGGAATATGCTGGCTATTTTTTCTTTTTCCTAAAACAATAACTCCGGCTAAAGCTGCAAAACCAGAACTCATATGTACTACGGTTCCTCCGGCAAAATCTTTAACCCCAAAATAACTTCCTAAAATTCCAGTGGGATACCAAACGGCATGACATAAAGGAGCGTATATAAAAAGGGTAAATAAACTGATGAAAATCAAATACGATATAAATCGAACACGTTCTGCAAATGAACCTGTAATAATTGCCGGAGCAATAATGGCAAATTTCATTTGGAACAAAGCAAAAAGCATAAACGGAATCGTACTCGCTAATTTTTTATGAGGCAAAACGCCCACATAATCCATAAATGCAAAAGTGGTAGGATTTCCGAAGAAACTATAAAAATGATCGCCAGAACCAAAACCTACCGGCTCTCCGAAAGCAAGACTAAAAGCTACGACAACCCATAAAAGTGTCACAACTCCAAGACAAATAAAACTTTGAAGCATAGTCGAGATTACGTTTTTCTTGCCTACCATTCCGCCATAAAAGAACGACAGCCCAGGCGTCATGATTAAAACCAGACAAGAAGAAGTCAGCATCCAGGCAACATCGGCAGGAACAATATGATCAGTAGTGCCAAATTCAGATAACACATAACTATTTTCGGTCATTGTAGGCCAAAACGCACCCGTAATGCAAACAATGCTTATCATGATAAAGGAAATAATCCAGCGTTTTTCTATTTTCATTTTTAAAATACTTTGTTTAACCCTATTTTTTTTGGGGTCAAAGTTAAAAAAAAATAAAGATTGTTGTTTTTAGGGCTGTTAAAATAGAGGTTACGGTTTTATTTTGGCTAATTTTTTAAAATTCGTTCTGTTTTTTTAAGAGTATTCCATTTTTTGCTTTCTAAAAGAGGCTGTTTTTGCCAAATATGTTATAATTAAATTGACATCGATTGCTGTAAACCGCTCTAAAAGTTAGGATTATAATAATAAAGCTGAAAAAAGTTTATTTTTTTTGAAGCTTAGCAATCAAGGCATCTTCGATTGGCGCTTTTATTTTAGTAACCGAATCAACTTCTTCATTTGGAATTGTCATTGATAATACATAATGCTGGATTTTCCATTCTTTTCCAATTTTGACCAAAACACCAGAACCACGGCAAATTTTCATTTGAGTATTCAGCAATTCATCAAACCAGGCAATTGTTCCTGTTTTATCAAAAAATATATGACGTTCCAGAGCAGTGAAATTCCACGTTTTTCCTTTGTCGAAATGTGGTTTTGCCCAAACTTTAAAATCCTTTTTGGTCCAGTTTTCGGTAGGATCAGTTCCAATGAAAATCGCATCATCGGCCATTAAAGCAAAATAGGGTTCAAATTTAACGTCGGCGGCAGCTTTGTGCCAAGTATCTAAAGTTTGGTTGATTTTGTCTTTGTCAGTTTGAGCATTCGCAAAAGAAACAACGAATAATAGGAGTAGAATAGTTTTTTTCATGAGATAGATTATTTAAGTTTAAAGGTAAGAATCATTTTGGACAAGTAAAATTTGCGTGAAAAAAACTTTGAAATCGTTGTCTTTATGAGGGAAAATGTCTGTAAAACTTAAATTGTCTTACATTACTTATATGGTTTAAAATTTTTATATTTGAGAGCTTTAAAATACCACAATTATGAATCCGAAAATCATTATAAGTTCGTTGGCTTTTTCGTCTTTGCTTTTTATTTCTTGTAAAAAGGAATTAGAGCCACAGCAAAATACAGCAACATCAGAATTGGTTCGACTAGGACTTGCAAAAGATACTACAAAACCTGCTACGGCTGCGCCAGTTGTACAAACGCAAACCGCAAATCCAAATACAGTTTTAGGAGAAACGAAAGGATTAAATCCTGCTCACGGTCAGCCCGGACATCGTTGTGATATTGCCGTTGGAGCGCCACTGAATTCGGCTCCACCGCAGCAAGGTCAGGTTGTCGCGCAAGCGCCGCAAATGGTACAGGTAAATCCGAATCAGAAAAATGTGGTAACGACAACAACAACTCCTGTAAAAGTAGCAAAAGGCATGAATCCGCCACACGGACAATCAGGTCACAGATGTGATATTCCTGTTGGAGCTCCTTTGAATTCTCCAGTTGCAAAACCTGCTGCAACAAATACAGCACAAAGCGGAACCGCTTCAAAATCGTTTACTGTAACGCCGCCAGCAAATAATCCAACTCCGGCTTTGTTAAGCACAGAAACAACACCAACAGTAGCAGAAGGAATGAATCCGCCACACGGACAGGCAGGACACAGATGCGATATCGCCGTTGGAGCGCCTTTACCGAAATCGTAAAGAAAGTGACAAAGTAACAAAGATACAAAGTGACAAAGGTTCATAGGTTTTAAGCTTTGTCACTTTGTATCTTTGTCGCTTTGTGCCTTTTCCGAATAAATAAAAAAAGACGCTTCAATTCGAAGCGTCTTTTTTTATTTATTCGGAAACCTAATATTCTTTTATTTTTTCGAAGGTTGTAGTTAGTGATTTTTTGATTTTGCTTAAAGCACCGCTAAAAGCTTTTTCTAATGTGTCGGCGTGTTCTGTTACAGTGATTGGCTGTAATTTTTGAGGACGAACTTCGATTACGCATTTTTTGTCCTGCAAACTAAATTTCTCTCCATTTTCATCCCCAAAGTGAACTTCAATGCGGGTAATTTTGTCTTCAAAACGTGCTAAACCTTTTTCTAATTCTGCTGAAAAGTAGCTTTCTAATCTTGCGTGTCCATCAATGTTTTTGTCGGTGTTGATTTGAATCTTCATAATGGTTTAAATTTTATGATTGTCTCTCAAAGCTATCTTTTTTGACGGAAAAAGACAAGAGAGTTAAGGAAAGATTATGAAAAGTTTAGAAGATGATTAAGTAGTATTGTTATTGACTAAATATTATCATTCAATTTTTTTAATTTTTAATTTAATTACATGATCACATCCTTCACATTTAAGAAAACTATTGTTATCGACAAACATATCAATCTCAATTTCATAATCACAAATTGGACAATTGTAAATTATATCGATAAGTTTAAAAGGAGGATTTAATACAGTTGGAATTTCTAGAATTGAATATTCGATCATAATTTTATCAATATTTTCTAATTAGTGAATTTGATATAATCATATATGAAATCGTTTATTTGTTCATCTTCTGGATCAAATTTTAAAACAATTCTTGAGCATAAAACATCAACCCAATTTTTAATTTCTTCTACTGAATTAAGATTATGCAAAAAATCTAAAAGTTTGTTTTCAATATTGAAATCGTCAATAAATATTGAAATATCTTCTTTAAAACTGTCAGCATAATTTTTAACGGGCTGAGATAAATAGTTTTCTAAAAAATGTATTTTATCGTTTAAACTTAACATAAGAATTTTATTTCAAATATAAGAAAAAACCCGACTATACTCCGTTGTTTTAAAGTCTACATTTTGCAACTTTTGTTAGTATGGATATTAAGCAAAAATTCGGACTCAAAATTAAAGAGCTTAGAAAACTTAAAGGTTTATCTCAAGAAAAACTTGCAAACTTGGCTGAGATTGATCGGACGTATTTACCAACGATTGAAAAAGGGGAAAGAAATGTTTCCATTGAGGTTGTTGAAAGATTAGCGAGAGCACTAGAAGTACATATAAAAGATTTGTTCGATGAATAGGTCTTATTACTCGAATTCGATTAATGATTTTATTGCTGAAAATCATGATAGTATTTACGGAAAGATATCAGGGAATTATGATTTAAACAAATTGACTATACAGCAATCTAATGCTTGGCAAAGTCAAATTAAAATTTTAAAACAGACAATCTTAGATTTTAATGGAAAAGTCTATTTTGAATTTACAATTCCGCGAATGGGTAAAAGAGTTGACAATATTTTAATTATTGACAATTGTATCTTTGTTTTAGAATTTAAGATTGGCTCAAATGTATATGATAAATATGCAAAAGATCAGGCTTTCGATTATGGATTAGATTTGAATAATTTTCATGAGGGTAGTCATAATAAAATCATTATTCCCATTCTAATTGCTGACAAAGCAATTAATGTAAAAAATATCTACAAACAGAGTCTCGATAATTTATACGAAACAATTGTAGCGAATGAAAATAATTTATCAGAAGTAATATTTGAAACTTTAGAAGAATTTAGAAGTTTTGAAATTATAAATGTTGAAAATTGGGAAAATTCAATATATAAACCGACACCAACAATTATTGAAGCTGCTACAGCTTTGTATAAAAAACATAATGTTTCTGAAATATCAAGAAGTGATTCAGGAGCGGAAAATTTGTCTGTAACATCTGAATGTATTTCTGAAATTATAGATTATTCGAAAAATAAAAGTAGAAAATCAATATGTTTTATAACTGGAGTTCCTGGCGCAGGAAAAACATTAGCAGGATTAAATATTGCCAACTTACGTTCTAATTATGAGGAAGAGGAACATGCTGTTTTTTTGTCAGGTAATGGCCCTTTAGTAGATGTTTTGCGAGAAGCTTTAGCAAGAGATAAGGTTAAAACCTCTAAAGAAGAAAATTTAATTATTAAAAAATCTTCGGCAACTTCTCATGTAAAATCTTTTATCCAAAATATTCATCATTTTAGAGATGCTTCGATAAAAGATGAAAAAGCTCCAATCGAAAAAGTTACCATTTTTGATGAGGCTCAAAGAGCGTGGACTAAAGAGCAAGCTTCAAACTTTATGAAAAGAAATAAAGGGATTTCAGATTTTGATAAATCGGAACCAGAATTTTTAATTGAAGTAATGGACAGACATAAAGATTGGTGTACAATTGTTTGTTTGATTGGAGGAGGACAAGAAATTAACACGGGAGAAGCTGGTTTGGAAGAATGGATTAGACCATTTTCAAATAAGTTTCAAGATTGGGATATTTATTATTCTTCTAAAATTGTTGAAGATGAGAATTATATCAAAGATAAAGAAGCTTTGGTAGTTTTAAATGATAAAAAAGCGATAAAAAAGGATAAGTTGCATTTGTCCGTTTCGTTAAGATCATTTAGAAGTGCAAAATTATCTAGCTTTATTCAAGAAATAATAAATAATGATATTGAAAATGCTAAAGAAATCTATAAGTTGTTTATTAAAAAAGATTACCCAATTAAAATAACTCGTGATTTAGATAAGGCAAGAAATTGGCTAAGAATTTCAGCAAATGGTTCAGAAAGATTTGGAGTTATAGCATCTTCTGGCGGAATTCGTTTAAAACCTTTCGGATTAAATGTGAAAGCAAAGATCGATGCGCCAATATGGTTTCTTAATGATGAAAATGATATTCGCTCATCTTATTTTTTAGAAGAAGTTGCTACAGAGTTTGATATTCAGGGATTAGAATTAGATTGGACATGTGTAGCTTGGGATGGAGATTTATTTTATAATGATAATCAATGGAATTATAGAAAATTTAAAGGAACTAAATGGCAAAATATTAATAGTGTTGAAATCATAAACTATCTGATTAATTCTTATAGAGTTTTATTAACTAGGGCGAGACAAGGTATGGTGATTTATATTCCTAATGGAAATAATGAAGATATCACACGACCAGAATTTATGTATGATGGAACTTTTGAATTTTTTAAATTATTAGGAATTGAAGAAATTTGATTTCTAATAAATTACTACCTTTCCTTCTCCTTTTTCCCCTTTTTAATCTTCATCTTCCCATTATCATCATATGCCACTAAACGTAAAATAATACCTTTTTCTCGAACAGCATCACGTTCCGCTTTAGTGGCGAGTTGAGCATCGTTCTTAGAATTTCGGAGTGGGATTGTCAGGGCTAAATTCGTGCCTCGTCCAAAGGAATAAACACCTTTTGCATCAAGATTTAAAACACTCGAACTGATCGTTAGTTTGTTGACATCGACCAGTTCACCACGCAATTTAAAATCGCCGGACAAATCGCTGAATGTAATATTCTTGACATCGCGAAACGGAAAAGCATATTTTCCCACTTTCATAATAGGCTCAAAGTTGACCAAAGCGCCCTGAGTAACATTGAACACTAAACTTCCGTGTGTAGAGTTAGTTATGAGTTCGCCATTGCTGTTCATTAAACCGGTAACATTGGCGGAACTGGTGAGTTTTCCGTGAATATTATTTGGCGTAAAAGATTTGATTCCGAAGTTGTTGAACGATTTTAAAAAGCTCGCAATATCAACCCGATTTACCTGCGCGTTAGAACCAAAAGCGAAATTTTTTCCGCTTGGCGAAACTTCCGCATTAAAAGCAATGCTGCCTCCTGATGTTTCCAGCGAACCATTTTTTATAACCAATTTAGAATTCAGCATTTGGATTCTTGCTGTGGTATTTGTGGCTGTGAGTTTATTGTAGGTTATTTTATCAGCTTTGATGTCAATTACGACCGAACATTTTTCGATTACAGTTCGCAAGTGATTCGAAATAGTTGGTTTTTTATTGGTTTTTGCAACGGTTTGCTTTTTGGAAGAAGCCAAAACACCTAGAAATTGTTTGATATCGATATTCGGGCAATAAATTTTCCAATTTACCACCATTTGTTCCGGTGCATCGTAATAAAGATTGAGGAAATTATCAATTTTACCTTCAATATAAATCGTGTTTTTCTTGTGTTTGTAGGCGATTTTTTTAATCAGCAAAGCTTGTTGTGTAAACTCAAGCTGTATATTTACTTTTTCGGCATGAACATTCTTCGGAATAAAATCAAATGAAGTATTGGTTACGTTTACATTTCCAATAAATTTTGGCTTAGTGATATACAAATCCACAATATCAAACTGAAATTGCAAGTTGGCTGTAGCGTGTCCTTCAGTAAATTGAATCCATTTGTCATTGCTGATTTCGTTGAGTTTGCTGACATCAAAATCAGAACTTACAGTTCCTGTCGCAAGCGGTTTTTCGAGATTATTGATCGACAATTGCGGAATCTTCAACGGAATATTTTGATAAGTTGCTGAAAATCGGGTCAAAATTACAGCCGAATTGGCATCGGTGAAACCTTCTTTCGGTTTGAAATTATTGGTAAAAATTCCTTTAAAATTACAATCATTCAACTGTCCGTCGGGAATGCTCAATTCGTTGTCTTTAATAATGGCCTGAACGACAATTTTCGGATCACCTTCGGCATTCAAATCGCCTTTTATGTCACAATTTACGTCAATTGGCTTTTTTAGATTAAAGCGATTGAGTTTTGAACTGATGTTTCCCGACAATAAATTAGAAGCATTTTGCCATAAAATAGTTGTTCCAATATTAATTCCGAACAAAGAATTGTTTTTTTCCAAATTGAAGAAAGCCACAATATCAAAAGAATCAGTTCCAATTTTCAATCCGTCTGTTTTAACGTCGATTTTTTCTTTTTCAGCATTAAAAGAGACAGCCAATGTTCCTTTGAGGCGTTTTTGTTTGGCAAAACTTCCGTGAACGGTATTAAAAGCAAGACTGTTGATTTGAGTATCCAGAAAAAGATCGGTTTGCCAATTGTCGCCGTCATAATTTACTTTTGATTTTAAGCTGGCAACATCAAAATCAAATAATTTGTGTCCAACGTGATTGTCTATCGTAAACCGAACATTGTTGAGGTCAATCTGTCCGATTGTGGTTTCGGGTTTCTCTTTGTTTTCGGGTGTTTTTTCCTTTTTTGGTTTAAAAATATTGGAATTTGAATAACCATCTGGCGCTTTGTAAATGTAAATTTGAGCGTCGTTAATGAGGACTTTATGAATGTTGATTTCTTTTTGAAGCAAACTCACAACGTTTAAGCGCACTTCGATTTCCTGCGCTTTCAGCAGAGTATGTTTGTGCATATCCCATTTATTGTCTTTTAGCTCGACATCTTTTAAAGCCAAAGTAAAATTGGGAAAACCAGTCAAAAATTTATACTGAAAATCGCCAATATGAAACTTTCCATTTATGTTTTCGTTGATTTTGGTGTTGATTTTAGCAATGATTTCGGTTTTGTTTCTGTTGAAATAAATCGACAAACCTCCGCACGCAATCAGCAAAAGCGCTATTACTCCTAAAATAAAAAATCCAAAACGCTTGGCATATTTTTTAAAACCAGCCGATTGCAAAAAGACTTTTATGCGATGTAAAGTTTCTTTCATCTGGAAAATTTTAATGGTTGATTAAAGATACTACAAAAAACAATCATATTTAAATTTCTGATTTTCAAATTACTGCAATGTTGAATCTACGATATCAAACTTAAATTTATGATATAATTATTTACAATACTTTTATAATCAAAACTAATTTATGAATGGTGTTTGATTAGTTTTTAATTTTTAACTTTGTACCTCAGTTTAGGAAATAACAAAAAACGGGTCTCTAGGGACTAAAGCTGAAATAACATTTAAAGACAAATTATTATGGCATTAGCAATAACAGATGCTACTTTTGACGAAGTAGTTTTAAAGTCAGATAAACCAGTAATGGTAGATTTTTGGGCAGCATGGTGCGGTCCTTGTAGAATGGTTGGTCCAATCATTGACCAATTAAGCGACGAGTACGCTGGTAAAGTAGTTGTTGGTAAAGTAGATGTAGATGCTAACCAAGAATTCGCTGCAAAATATGGTGTGCGTAACATACCAACCGTTTTGGTGTTTCATAACGGTGAAGTAGTAGGAAAACAAGTTGGAGTAGCTCCAAAACAAACCTACGCAGATAGTTTAGACGCTTTGTTGTAATCGTAAGATTATGATTTATATAAAGAAGGTTTGGCGAAAGTCAAGCCTTTTTTATTTTAGTTTTTTGCCACGAATTTTGCGAATTTTCACAGATTTAAAATCCTTTTAATCTGTGGCAAAATTTAAATAATTACTGCAAAATTTTCTCAAAAAAATATTCAATATAGCCCGTGGTTTCAACCACGGGAAACGCATTGTGTTAATACAATATGTCCCTGCGGTTGAAACCGCATGCTATATTTTTCAAGCAATCAATCTCTTTGTCAAAGGCACAACGGATTTTCGTTAAATCTGTGGCAAAAAAATAAGCTTGAATTTTAATTAGTGGAAATTCGTGCAATTCGTGGCAAACTATTTTTTATTTTTAACAAATCTTATATTCCTTGAAAATGAAAATTCTTCACCGCTTTTTTGCCTTTTTTATAATCACGACGATTGGTTTTTCTCAATCGAAACCAAAAGAAAGTTTTAGTATAGAAAATGGCGTTTCAGAGCAATTGGCTCAATTTCGTAAAAAACAAATTTCAGATGTTCAATACGAATTGTCTTTTGAAATTCCGAATAAGAAAAACGAAGAGATCAATTCAGCTTTAACGGTAAATCTGAATTTGTCAGACGTGCGCCAACCTCTTGTTTTTGATTTTAAAGAGAAATCTCAAAATATAAAATCAGTTTCGGCAAATGGGAAAAATATTGCAATCATTCATGAAAACGGGCATATTGTAATTCCTGCTGAAAATTTAATTTCAGGAAAAAATGCCATTTCGATTTCCTTTATTGCCGGAAATTTGTCTTTAAATCGAAATGATGATTTTCTATACACTTTATTAGTTCCGGATCGCGCAAGCACTTTATTTCCGTGTTTTGATCAGCCAGATATCAAAGCAACTTATAAACTTAGTCTTTCTGTTCCAAAAGATTGGACGGTTTTGGCTGGCGCCGATGTAAAAGAGAAAGTCGAAAAAGGCGATTTTACTTCGTACACTTTTGGAGAATCGGATAAAATGAGCACGTATTTGTTTTCGTTTGTAGCAGGAAAATTCAAAGGCGTTACGGAAAAACCAGGTTTAGAAATGACAATGCTGTATCGAGAAAATAATGAAGAGAAAATAAAAATAAGCACTGATACAATTTTCAATTTACACCAGCAATCTTTAGACTTTTTAGAAAAATATACCAATTATAAATTCCCTTTTCAGAAGTTGGATTTCGCTTCAATTCCGGTTTTTCAATATGGCGGAATGGAGCATGTTGGCGCAATTCAGTACAGAGAATCGACTTTGTTTTTAGACAACAGCACAACTGACAGCGAAAAATTAAACCGCGCAAAATTAATCGCACACGAAACTTCACATATGTGGTTTGGCGATTTGGTAACGATGAAATGGTTTGATGATGTCTGGATGAAAGAGGTTTTTGCCAACTTCATGGCAGACAAAATCATGAACCCGATTTTTCCGAAAATCAATCATAATCTGCAGTTTTTCAGTACGCATTATGCCAGCGCTTACGCGGAAGATCGATCTTTAGGGACACATCCAATAAGACAGCATTTGGCAAATTTAAAGGATGCCGGTTCGCTTTACGGCGCGATGATTTACAACAAAGCGCCGATTATGATGCGTCAGTTAGAAGCTTCAATGGGAAAAGAAGCTTTCCAAAAAGGAATTCAAAAATACATTCAGAAATACGCCAACGACAATGCCGATTGGAATAATCTGGTAGAAATTCTGGACGCCGAAACGCCTTTGGATATGAAGAAATGGAGCGAGGTTTGGGTAAACAAATCCGGAAGAGCTATTTTCTCAGATAAAATTGAATATGATGCTAAAAACAAAATCAAGAAGTTTGAAATTTTCCAAAAGGCAGAAGATAAATCCAATAATATTTGGCCTCAGATTTTTCAGATTGGTTTAGTTTATTCCAAAGAAGTAAAAGTTTTATCGGTCAATATTAAAGATAAAAACCTGATTGTAAAAGAAGCTATCGGACTCGAAAAACCGCTTACTATTATTTACAATTATAATGGTTTTGGATACGGCGTTTTTCCGCTTGACGGGAATAATTTAAATTATATTGCTGTGTTAAAAGATGAGGTTGCTAGAGCTTCGATCTACAGCAATCTTTATGAAAATGCACTGATTGGAAATATTTCGCCAGAGAAGGCATTTGATTGTTTTTTTAAAGGAATCCAAACGGAAGAAAATGAATTGGTTTTACGAATTGTTTCTAATAATTTGAATACTATTTATTGGAGATTTTTTACTGAAAAACAACAAAATAAAGTTCAGAGACAGCTTGAAGATATTTTGAATGAACGTTTGCAAACCAATTTATCAGCGAATATCAAAAAGACATTATTCGGATTGTTTAGTTCGATTGCGTATTCAGATTCGGCGAAAGCCAAATTATATCAGATTTGGAATAAGGAAGTTGTAATTCAGAATTTGAAATTGAACGAAGATGATTTTACCAATATGGCAATGAATCTGGCGATTTTCAAACATGAAAAAACCGATGAAATTTTAGAGAAAACAAGAACGACAATAACAAATCCGGATAAAAAGAAGCGATTTGAATTTTTGCTTCCATCATTATCAAAAGATGAATCCGTTCGAAATGCCTTTATAGAATCGTTAAAAGACGATGCCAATCGTGAAAAAGAAGCATGGGTTTCTGTGGGATTGGCGAATGTAAATCATCCGCTTCGTCAGGAAAGTGCACAAAAATATATTAGATTTTCACTAGATTTGGTAGACGAAATTCAGCGCACAGGAGATATTTTCTTTCCGAAAGACTGGTTGGATAATACAGTTGGAAGATATTCGTCGAAATATGCTTTTGATGAAGTACAGCGATTCTTAAAAGAAAACCCTAATTTTAGTCCGATCTTGAAGCGTAAATTATTTATGGCGACAGATTTGCTTTATAAAGCGCAAAATATTAAAAAAGAAACCGAATGAAAATTGAATCGGAAATAGAGAAAGTCTCCAGTTTTCAGCATCTTGAAATGCTGGCAAATCAGGTTGTGGAAGGTTTTATATCCGGAATGCACAAGAGTCCGTTTCATGGATTTTCGGCCGAATTTGCCGAGCATAAAGTCTATAATGCAGGCGAAAGCACCAAACATATCGATTGGAAATTGTTTGCCAAAACCGATCGTTTGTACACGAAACGTTTTGAGGAAGAAACCAATTTACGTTGTCATTTGATTGTAGATAATTCGTCGTCGATGCATTATCCTGAACTCAAATCGAATCAGCCTTTTTATGAAAAGAAGATTGGTTTTGCCGTTTTAGCTTCGGCAGTTTTAATGAATATTTTAAAGAAACAGCGCGATGCTGTTGGTTTGAGCGTTTTCTCAGATAAATACGAATATTATGCTCCGGAAAAAGGAAGTGACCGTCACCACCGAATGCTTTTGAATAAATTGGAAGAATTATTAGTTCAGCCAAAAGTCAAAAAAACGACCGACACGATTACCTATCTGCACCAAATAGCAGAGAAAATGCATCGCCGTTCTATGATTATTTTGTTTACCGATATGTTTCAAACGGAAGATGAAGAAAAATTATTCAACGCTTTACAGCATTTAAAACACAACAAGCATAAAGTAGTTTTGTTTCATGTGGTTGATAGTCAAACCGAAATGAAGTTTGATTTTGATAATGCACCAAGAAAATTCATTGATTTAGAATCGGGAGAAGAGGTTTCAATTTTTGCCGATAATGTAAAAGCAGAATATGAAAAAAGGGTAGAAGCCTATTTTAAAAACCTGGCTCTAACCTGTGCGAAGAACCAAATTAAGTACGTTCCGGTAAATGTCGGCGATAACTTTGAAAAAATATTGACTACTTATTTGGTTGAAAAACAAAACTTTGGATAATATTTTAAAGAAATATTTAATTTTTTTTACAAAAACACTTGCAGAAACGAAATTCTGTTATATCTTTGCAACCGCAATAACGCAGAGGTTTGGTAGTTCAGTTGGTTAGAATACATGCCTGTCACGCATGGGGTCGCGGGTTCGAGTCCCGTCCAGACCGCAATATTGGGAAAAGCCTTTCTATTAAGAAAGGCTTTTTTGCCCAAAAACGGTATCTAAGATTAGTTGTGTTGTTTTGCTACGACTTTGTAACTCGTAGCTGGTTTAGTAGTTAGACCAATGAAAAGCTTTCCACTTTTGTGGATGGCTTTTTTGATTTAAGACACTTTTGGATTTGTTTAAACACGATGAAAATTTTACCACGTAGAGCACTAAGATTTACGCAATCCCGATAGCTATCGGAAGCAAAGATATTTTTTAAAGAATACAAAGTTCGCAAAGCTTAAAATTGATTAAGCTTTGCGATTTTTTTTGCTTAATTCTATTCTAACGTACAGTTTGTCATTCTGAGGTACGAAGAATCTCCACAAGTAACTCTACAAAGATTTTCTATTTATAATATTAAAATTTAGCCCGTGGTTTCAACCACGGGAACACAATGTAATATATACATCTCCCGTGGTTGAAACCACGGGCTATATTTAGCAAAATGATAAGATGTTTTTATGTACAAAACCTTTGTGTTTGATAAAAAGAAAGAAACTTCTTCTTTTTTGATTTGAAAGTGAATTTTTAAAATATTGGAATTTAACCAATTAAAAATTTCTCAATTTTTATTCTTAAAAACGCTTGCAGAAACGAAATTCTATTGTATTTTTGCACTCGCAATAACGCAGGGTTTGGTAGTTCAGTTGGTTAGAATACATGCCTGTCACGCATGGGGTCGCGGGTTCGAGTCCCGTCCAGACCGCCTAAGTTTGTAAAATGCCTCTCATTACGAGAGGCATTTTTTTTACATTAAATTTTGATTTATGTTTTACGTTTATATAATTTATTCTAAAACTTTTGATGTTTTTTACAAAGGGTTTAGTGAAGATGTTGCTCAAAGATTATTGTATCATAATGAGAATAGAAGCAGATATACTTCAAATAAGGGACCGTGGGAGTTGGTTTATTCAAAAGCATTTGAAACTAAAAAAGAAGCTTTGGTTGAAGAATTGAGATTGAAAAAGTTAAATAGAAAATCACTCGAAGCTTTAATTAAGGAGTATAAATAAAAAAGGTAAAGTAGGTTAGAAGACATGTCTGTCATCTCGTCTAGGGACGAGACGGGTTCGAGTCCCGTCCAGACCGCCTAAGTTTGTAAAATGCCTCTCATTACGAGAGGCATTTTTTTTTACATTAAATTTTGATTTATGTTTTACGTTTATATAATTTATTCTAAAACTTTTGATGTTTTTTACAAAG
>NZ_JBSIPG010000001.1:953238-1288765 GCF_054075145.1 Flavobacterium xizangense
GAAAGTAGGTTAGAAGACATGTCTGTCATCTCGTCTAGGGACGAGACGGGTTCGAGTCCCGTCCAGACCGCCTAAGTTGTTAAAAGCCTTTCTTAACGGAAAGGCTTTTTTTGTTTTTATAATTAACCGTAAAGAGCGCAAAGATTTAAGCGATCCCGATAGCTATCGGGAGCAAAGTTTTTTACTCAGTTTGTTTTGTCATTTCGACGAAGGAGAAATCTTCACAAGAAACTCTACAAAGATTGGCGATATTTTGTACGGAGCTACTCGCGGAGATTTCTCCTTCGTCGAAATGACAAACTGTGTAGCGATTTGAATTTTAATTTCTATTTCTTCAGTATCTTTATAATACGAAATCATCGTATCATTTAAATGGAACAATCAACCTTTAAAGTAGACAAATATTACATCAAGAAAGTAGATGCCGATAAAAAAAGCATTTATTGCCATCATGATATAATGGGCGAATTGTTTGTTCCATGGCATAAACACGAAAAAGCACAAATGTTATATGCCGAAGGCGATGTGGTTTTTGTGACAACCGAAACAAAATCTTATTTTTTGCCTGCAAGACATTTTATCTGGATTCCGGCTGGATTGGAGCACAGTATTGAACCAAAATCGGAACATGTGATGATGCGAAATTTATATTTTCCGGTTGAAAAAAATGAGGATCAATTCTACAAAAGAGAAGGCATTTATCCGGTTAATAATTTGCTGCTCCAAATGATGATGTTTACCAATCAATGGAATGGAGATTTAAAAAAAGGTTCTCCGAGTTTTACAATTGCAAAAGCAATAAAGGCGATTCTACCTCAAATTTGCACTAATAATTTACCTTTAGAATTACCACAGCCAAAAGACAAACGACTCTGGAAAATTTTGCGTTATGTGGAGAATAATCTTGGTGAAACAATTCTGTTTGTTGATGTTGCACATGAATTTGGTTTCAGCGAACGCTCTTTGTATCGCTTGTTTCAAAAAGATCTTAAAATGTCATTTATTCAATATTATACTATTCGAAGAATCCTCAAAGCGATTGAACTTCTGCTAGAAAGAAAACTTTCGGTAAAAGAGGTAGCTCAAGAAGTTGGTTATAATAGTGTTCCGACTTTCAGTAATACTTTTTTCAAGATTTTAGGACAAAGACCTTCCGATTACTTAAATGGGGAAGAGATCTTGGAACGAAAATGATTTATTTTTCTCTCGCAGATTTAGAAAATCAAGCAGATAATTAATGTGTTAAATAAAATCTGCACAATCTGCGAGAGAATTGAAAAAATAATCACAATCCAAATATATTTTGTAATAAATTGTTTTTCAGTGTTTTAATATAACGTTTTCGAAAAATTTGATTTTAACATTTGTCCGAAATGAATATGTTATTGACTTTTTAGAATCATCCGCCAAGAAAAAAATGAAGGAACTTTGCACCATAAAATATTTATGTATTCATGTTCCTTACAAATTTAAAAGAAGATTGTTTCCCCAGAAGCTTGTGGATATTGTTAGTTGTATTGACATTCAGTAGTTTACAAGCGCAAGAGATTCACACAGTTTCTTTACAAGAAGCGATGAAACTGGCGAAGGAAAACAACAAAAAAGTACTTAAATCTCAACTGGAGATTAGGCTCGCTGAGCAAAACATCAAAGAAAGAAAAGAACTTAGATTACCGGATGTAGAACTAAACGGCATGTATTCGAGAATTACCAACATTACCGAATTTAAAGGAAATGGTTTCTTGAATGGAAAAGAAGTTACGAAAGCAATTCCTGAAATTTACGAGGTGAATTCGACTTTTAAAATGCCAATTTACACTGGAAACAAGATTAACAACGCGATTAAAATTGCAAATCAGGAAAACGAAATTGCGAAAATTAAATCGGAAAAAACAGAAAATGATATTGAACTGGAAGTAGTAGCAAATTATCTGGCGATTTATAAAATGATGGAACTTCAGAAAATTTTTGAAGAAAACATCAAAGAAGAAAAAAGCCGATTAAAAGAAGTACAATCGCTACAAAAACACGGGACAGTAACTAAAAACGAAGTTATTCGTGCCGAATTACAACTTTCAGACCGCGAGCTTAACGCGCTTACAAATTCCAAAAATATAAAAATAGCGCTTCACGATTTGAAGACTTTGATTCAGCTTCCGGAAAATGACGAAATCGCGATTGATACAACGTCAAGTTTAGACGAAATGAACGGTTTGGATCCGTATGATTTTTATATGAATAAAGCCTTGCAAAACGAAGAAATGCGAATTGCAAGCCAGGAATTGAATATCAGCAAAATGGAACTGAAATTGGTAAAAGGAAACTATCTGCCAAGTGTTCACTTCTTCGGGAACTATGGTTTTTATTATCCAAACTATAAATTCTTTCCGCCAAATCCGTATTTGTACACTTTAGGCCAGGTTGGAATTGAAGCTTCTTTTGATCTTTCTTCTTTGTATAAAAACAAAACCAAGACGGATCAGGCCAATACCAAAATCAAATGGCAGGAAATGCAATCTGAAATCATAAAAGAGGAGATTCAGGATCAACTTTACAAAGAACATACACAGTATCAGGAAATCCTTGAGAAGTTTGTGGTCGTTGACAAAGCTTTGGATTTAGCTGAAGAAAACTACCGAATCGTAAAACTGAAATACTTAAACCAATTGGTTTTAATTACCGAAATGGTCGATGCCGATAATGCTTTGCTTCAGGCGAAATACAACAAAATCTCTACCCATTTGGATGCGGTTTTGAAACATTATGAGTTGCTTCATACGGCTGGTATAATGCCTCAGAGTTAGGAGTTAGAAGAAAGAGACAAGAAGCAAGAAGCACGAAGAAAGAGGCAAGAAGCAAGAAGAAAGAAGCAAGAAGCAAGAAGAAAGAAGCAAGAGACAAGAGTAAAGAATATAGATGGATTTTCAGTTCCGAAGGAACGGTTCATATTGTAGCGCCGTCCCGATAGCTATCGGGATCAATCCGGTGGAGAATTAGGAAAAACTAAGATTAAAGAGATAAAGAAGATATGGTCAAGATAAAAAATGAAACTAGAAGAAATAGAACGTTTCATATATTAATAACAATTATTGCATGTACGCTGGTGATAAGCGGGGTCATTTTGGGAATTTGGTTTTATGTGTTTAACCGAAATCACGAAGAAACCAATGATGCTCAGGTTGAGCAATACGTAACTCCGATTATGTCGAGAATTACGGGTTATGTGCAGGAAGTTCGTTTTGACGAAAACCAGTTTGTGCATAAAGGGGATACTTTGGTCGTGATCGATAATAGAGAATATAAATCCAAATTGAATGCGGCTTTGGCCGATGTTCAGAACGCAAAACAAAATAGTGTTGTGGCCGAGAAAAATGTAATTAATACAGCAAGTGCAACGGCAATTAATGAATCGCAATTAGACGCTGCAAAGTCGAATCTTTGGAAAACAAAATTAGAGTACGAAAGATATAAAGCTTTGGTGAAAGAAGAAGCAGCAACTTCTCAGCAGTTAGAAAAAGTCCGCGCCGATTACGAATCGGCACAAGCGCATTTTTCGGAAATGAAAAACAGAATTCATTCGGCTACTTTGAGTACTTCTGTTGCCGAAGCAAATGTTCCGACTACACAAACGAATATTGCTTCGAAACAAGCTGTTGCTGATAATGCTGCATTGTTTCTTTCGTATACAGTAATTACGGCGCCTTACGATGGCTGGGTTGGAAAACGAACTTTACAACCAGGACAAATGGTGAAAGAAGGACAATCTTTGCTTTCTATCGTGAGTAGAGAAAAATGGATTACAGCCAATTTTAAAGAAACACAATTACAATATTTAACAGTTGGTCAAGAAGTTGAAATCAAAGCCGATGCAGTAAACGACAAAGTTTTTGTGGGAACAATTGCTTCGTTATCGCCTGCAAGTGGTGCTAGATTTTCATTGCTCCCGCCAGATAATGCGACAGGAAACTTCGTGAAAATTGAACAAAGAATTCCGGTTCGAATTCAGTTAAAAGAACAAGACAAACAAACCGATTTTTTAAGAGCAGGAATGAATATTACAGTAGTTGCTGCGCACAAATAAAATGGAAGATAAAAGTATATTTAAATCCTGGGTGCCAAAATGGGCGATCATTATTATTTTGTTCGTTTGTCTTTTGCATTCCATGATTTTATTGGGAGTTTATACGTCTAACGTAACGTATGCGGCAAGTTTTCTGGATATTGAGCCTGAAGATTTGCAGTTTGCGATGTGCGTAACGTACGGAACTTTACTGGCTACAATTTTGATAGAAAGCCGATTTTCAAGTTTTTTCCCTGCAAAAAATTACCTGATGGCGGTTTATTCCTTAATCGGAATTACGATTGTTTCATCGGCGTATATTACCAGTTTTCCTGTTTTTTTATTGATGAGAGTTGCCGAAGGAATTCTGATGGCACTTCCTGTAATCACAATCAGACAATTGCTTATCGAGCAGTTCAATACTAAAAATGCCATTATTATTGGATTTTCATTTTACTACGGCGCGCTGTTGTTGTCTACGCCGTTTATTATGAATATTGCCGTTTGGTTTCTCGATCATTATGACTGGAAATACATGTTGTATGTTTCGGGCGGACTTCAGGTTTTAAACGTCTTTTTAATCTTAGTTACTTTCAGAGGGCACCGAATCACAAAGAAAATTCCGTTGTATCAAATCGACTGGATGAGTTATTTTTTGGTTTTAATTTCAATTCTTTGCGGTGCCTATTTTTTTGTTTATGCAGAGAAAAAATATTGGCTGCAGTCTTCTGAAATGGTTTTAATATTGATGATTTCGCTTATCACGGGAGGATTATTCATCTTTAAAGAACGTTTGGTAAAAAGACCAAGTTTTAATTTTGAAGTTCTAAAATATGCCAATCTTAGAATTGGATTTTTATTGTTTTTCCTTTTCTATATCAGTAGAGCAACGTTGAGTCTTTGTCATTCGGCGATGTTTTCCATTTGGAATTGGGATCCGTCGCGTGTTGCAGGCGTGCAGTACATAAACGGACTAGGAAATGCAATCGGACTAGTTCTGGCTGCTTTTTTCTTGATGAAATCTGTTTCGACTAAAATTATTTTCATGATTGGTTTTACGCTTATTGCTATTTTCCACTTTTGGTTTACGTTTCTTTTTGTGCCAGATGTTGCGCTAAGCGATATTATCATTCCCTATATTTTGCAAGGAATCGGTGTAGGGTTTTTATTTGTTCCGCTCATCTTATTTACCACATCATCGGTTCCGGCAAATATGGCGGTTTCTTCAGGAATTGTAGGCGTTTCGGGGCGTTTTTGGGGAAGTACAATTGGTTTTTGTGTAATGCAGAATGCAATGGTATTTTTAAACAAAAAGCACTTTTTGAAACTAAGTCAATTCGTAACAGGCGAGAATTCAGAAGCGCAGCAAACTCTTGCTTCAACAACTCAAAGTTTTATTGCCAAAGGTTATTCAGCAGATGATGCGAATGTTTTAGCCATGAAAAAGATTTTCGGAACCGTTGCTAAACAATCAACATTATTGGCTGATATGGAAATTTATACGATTGTAGGTTATGGTTTGTTGGTTTTGATTATTCTGATTGCCTGTAATCGGCATTTAAGACAAACGATGACTTTGGTGAAAAGTAAGATTTGGATTGGTTGAGTTTTTTTGTTTCAGGTTTAAAGTTTCAAGTTTTCTTCCGCATTTTATGTCATTTCGACGAAGGAGAAATCTTCGCGAGAAGCTCTACAAAGATTGGCTTTTCGTTACGGAGTTACTTGCGAAGATTTCTCCTTCGTCGAAATGACAAACAATACTTGTAATTATTGCAGTAAACCACGCTTATCAGTATCTTGCAACCATAAAAAAAATAAAATAAATATATGAGCCAGCAATGTGTAATTTTTGATATGGACGGCGTTATTTGCCATACTAATCCCGACCATGCAAAAGCTTTTCAAGCATTCTTTGACAAATACCAGATTCCTCATTCAGAGAAAGAATTTGAAGAGCATATGTACGGAAAACATAACGGATATATCATGACACATTTCTTCAAACGTCCCATTACAGGAGAAGAATTGACCAAACTTGAAGATGAAAAAGAAGCGATGTTCCGTGAGATTTATAAAGACAAAGTCGAAACGATTCCGCATTATTTAACGTTTTTAAACGAGCTAAAATCCCGCGGATTTAAAACAGCCGTTGGAACATCTGCTCCACGCGCTAATTTGGATTTGATTGCGAATGCTTTGAAACTAGGTGAAAAAATGAATTCGATGATGTCAAGCGAAGACGTTACGTTTCATAAACCAAATCCGGAAGTTTATCTCAAATCGGCTGAGCGTGTTGGAGTTTCACCGTCGGATTGTGTGGTTTTCGAAGATTCTTTTTCGGGCGTTACAGCAGGATTAAATGCAGGAATGAAGGTTGTTGGCGTTTTGAGTTCACATACTAAAGAGCAGCTTCCACCATGTGATTTTTATATCAATGATTATAGTGAAGTGAATGTGGATAAAATAATGGAGCTTTTGGGTAAAAAGTGATTAATATTTTAGACTTTGTGCCTTTGCGAGAGATTCATAAGTGTTTGAAAGATATGCTTTAAAATTAATCTCGCAAATACGCAAAGGCACAGGGTTTTTTATGTGGATTTATTTCTTCAATTTCAAATACTTTCTCGGAACGCTTAGAAATTCCTGATAACAAGTATTACTTGGGCAATTGTCATTTAATACAGAATGTTCAGCAATTCTGATTGTTACATTTCCATCTCCTTCATCGATTCCGCTGAAAGTTTCGCCAGCTTTAAAGGTTCTATCCTGAATTCCAACTACGCCACCAACCGTTATTCGAGTTGTATATGGAATAATGAATTCAAAATTTCCTTCTGCACGCGTATTTTCTTCTGAAGAACAAGCCAAGATTCCTAAAGTCAGAATCAAGAAACAAATCAATTTTTTCATAACAATCTTTTTTAAGTAGATGTTTGAATATCAAAATGGTTGCGTCGAATTAAGAAGATTTTTTTTAATATTATTTCGAGATGTTTTTTATCGTAATATTCCTGAAATCAATTGGTGAGTGTTCATAGTTTAAAGAAATTTTGCCTTCTGTCGAAGAAGCTTCTGTGCACTCATTTACCAATTTCCCGTTTAGGTATTGTTTAATTTTGCCATTGAAAGATTTAATAACAACAATATTCCATTCGCCGTACGGATTCTCGTTTTCTAAAAACTTTGGAGAAACCACACTTGCGCCGGCTTCAACTAATTTTCCGTTTACTTTTGCTGTTACCTGATCCAAAAATATAAAATCGCCAGTAGTTTTTTCTTTTATTTGAAACTGAATTCCTTTTGGCCAGATTTTATCAGAAGCGTCTAACGGAATATTGTACATCACGCCGCTGTTTTTCACGCCCTTCATTTTGTATTTTTCGTCAAGATTCCATCTGTACTCAAGTTCAAGCTCAAAGTTTTTATAACTTTTTTTGGTCATCAAACAGCTTGGATCTTCTCCGTGCATACGAATCGTTCCATCTGTAAATTCATATACTTGTGAAGGTTCTTGTTGTGCTGTATTTGTTTTGGTAAAAGCATACCAATCCTCCGTTACCAAGACTTTTCGCTGAACCATACATGAATTTAGAATAAAAAGAAGAGCAAGAGCTAAAGTTGTTTTTTTGAACATGATTATAAGTTTGAAACGAAATTGATTCGTTTGGTTGACGATTTCTAAAAAGTAAAAATAATTATATCGGATAATATAAAAACATGAAGTTCCGGTTTTTTTGTTTTGAAAATTATAAAAAGTTCCAAAGGAACGAAACATATTGTAGGGATGGATTTTAATCCATCTTCGCAATCAGAATCGCCATTTTTGTCATTCCGAGGTACGAGGAATCTTCAAGATTTTATAAATTAGTTTTTGATTTTCAATTTTCAATATTTAAATATTCAATAGCTAATTGACTATTAACATATAGATTCGATTTTAAAGCATATAATCTTCCAATTCCTAATTCTTTATTTTCTATTTGTCTATATTCTTTTATACTTGACAAAGAATTGGCTTTTAAATTTTCGAGGCATTTAACTAAATGGGTTTTGTTTATTGTGTTTAAATTTTCACGATTTATTATTCCGCATAATATGCGGTTTTTGTATCTCTCTACTGATGGAGATAAAAATTTTATTTCGTTACCAAATAAAATTTCCATTTCTTCTTTGCCCAATAGTAAAAAACCAAGATCATTTGGTAGTTCTCCAACTGGCAGTTCGATGTCCTCTATTATTGCAAGATAACCATTTGAAGACAGTGCTTTTTTTACTTTTGACAAACTCTCTTTCCAGTGTTTAATATGTACTTCGTGAAGAACATTTACCATTATAATTAGATCATATGAATTATCAGGTATTTTTTTTAAATCATTAACAATTGAAGTTGCTCCTTTAGATAATACTAAGTCATTAAATGATTGGTCAACATCGAAGCAGTCATAAATTTCAATTCTGTTCCAAGAATCTTCATTTTCTTTGATACGGTCGATAAGCCTTCCTTTGCCTGAACCGAAATCTAAAAGGCGAATATTGTTTTTTTCAAGAATTAATTTTTGAAAGACTTCTAATTGCGGATCATTTTTATTCGCTGATTCAAATACTTCAGGATCCTCAAAGCATTGCCCCATGAAATTTGTCATGGCCCAAGATGGGGTGGATACTAGAAATTCAACAATTTTATTGTAATGTTCTTCGAAACCCATTAAGTCCTCGATAGCATTGTAAGGTACGGAAGAAGATGGAGTCAAAAGTTTATTATCCCTTACTAAAAAAATTGATCCATAGTCTAAATTTGCTACAATTGACAATGAGTGTGTAGCAATTATTATTTGCCCGCTATCACCAACTAAATTCTCCAAACTTTGAATAAGTTTTATTTGAGCTTTTGGGTGAAGATTCAGTTCGGGTTCATCGATAATGATTATTGATTCTTTAAATTTTACTCTAGGATTTGTGCTAAGCAAAAAGAGTAGAAGCGCATATGTGAATAATACTTTTTCGCCGTCCGAGAAATCATCAAAGTTAAATTCTCTATCATTTATTGTCCAATAACCGGTTGTTTTAATATTGACATGATCATCATGTTCACTAACATCTGATGTTTTTGCATGCCATTTTAAATCTTTATCTAAAAAATCATTTATTAAAGTTTTTAAAAGACTAAAACGTTGAAAAGAAACTCTAGCTTTAAATTTCTTTTCGTCACCTTTGCAGTCAATCTCATCAAAAGCTAATTTATGTGGAAGTCGCTGTAAAAAACTCAAAGAGCTTTCGGCTATAAGGTTAAATTCGTTTACTTCAACGTTCTCTATAGTTGAATCAATAATGTCTTGAAATGAAGCTTTGTCTTTTTTTTCAAAACTAGATTGGAGTTTTCGTAAGTCATTTGGATTAATAACTTTTAAGCGTTTAGAAATTTCATTTTTAATTGTTAATGAATGGTTCTCAAGTTGATTTAATTCTGAATTTCTAGAAAGTTGACTGTATTTTTGGGAGGCTAAAATAAAGCGGGATTTGGCAACAGGATCTATCTGATTATTGTTGTAAAGTATTTGAGATATGTTATACTCCTTTATTATATCAAATTTTGCTTTTTGTTTTTTGTATAGTGCATGCATTTCGAGAAATGATTGAGGAACGGAATCAAATCTATGTTCAAAATCTGTAGTTACATCAGCTTCTAATAAATAATTTTCAATAGCTTTAAGATATCTACTTTTTCCAGCTCCATTTTTTCCTACTAATGCAATTGTTGAATTAAATTTAGTAGAATAAAATTCACCAAGCCCAGATTTTTCTACATCGGATAGTTTTAGCTCTAATATTTTTAATTTCATTTTGAATATTGTGTTTGAGAAAAAAAAGTCTTAATTTTTTAATATTATTCTCAAAAGTAAAAATAGAAAAGATAGATGTGGATATTGTAGTAAATTCTTTATCAACAACTTTAACAACAAAAAGATGAAATATAGTAAAAACAAAAAAGCTCCTGAAAATCTTCAGAAGCTTTGTTTAAGTGCGGATAATAGGACTCGAACCTACACGCCTTGCGGCACCAGATCCTAAGTCTGGCACGTCTACCAATTTCGCCATATCCGCGGTAATTGTGGGTGCAAAGATAAGCATACTTTCGAATATTCAAAGAAAAATTTCAAAAAAATTATTAATTCTCTTTTTTGTACTTTTGGGTTTCTATAAAAATAATTTAAATGGAAAATATTAAGTCCTACGTTCAACAACATAAAGATCGGTTTATCAATGAATTGATCGAATTATTAAAGATTCCGTCGGTAAGTGCTGACACTGCATATTCTCAAGATGTTATTGACACAGCAGAGGCTGTAAAAGAAAGTTTATCAAAAGCAGGATGCGATTATGTCGAAACTTGCGACACTCCAGGTTACCCAATTATCTACGGAGAGAAAATAATAGATCCAAATCTTCCAACGGTTTTAGTTTACGGACACTACGATGTTCAACCGCCAGATCCATTAGAATTATGGACTTCACCACCTTTTGAACCTGTTATCAAAACTACAGAAATTCATCCAGAAGGTGCCATTTTCGCGCGTGGAGCGTGTGACGACAAAGGTCAGATGTACATGCACGTAAAAGCGCTTGAATTAATGGTGCAAAGCAATACTTTGCCTTGTAACGTAAAATTCATGATCGAAGGCGAGGAAGAAGTAGGTTCTGCAAGTTTGGCTTGGTTCGTAGAACGCAATCAGGAAAAACTGAAAAACGACGTGATTTTGATTTCTGATACCGGAATGATTTCAAACCAACAACCATCAATCACAACAGGTTTAAGAGGTTTAAGTTATGTTGAGGTAGAAGTTACAGGTCCAAACCGCGATTTGCATTCAGGTTTATACGGAGGAGCAGTAGCGAATCCAATTAATATTTTGGCAAAAATGATTGCTTCGCTTCACGACGAAGACAATCATATTACAATTCCGGGATTCTATGATAAAGTTCAGGAATTATCTGCAGAAGAAAGAGCCGAAATGGCAAAAGCGCCTTTCAGCTTAGAAAAATATAAAAAAGCTTTAGACATTGCTGATGTTTACGGCGAAAAAGGTTATGTAACAAATGAACGTAATTCTATCCGTCCGACATTAGATGTAAACGGAATTTGGGGCGGTTATACTGGCGAAGGAGCAAAAACAGTTATTGCGAGTAAAGCTTTTGCTAAAATCTCAATGCGTTTGGTTCCGAATCAGGATTGGGAAGAGATTACAGAATTGTTTACAAAACATTTTACAAGTATCGCTCCAGCCGGAGTTACAGTAAAAGTAACGCCGCACCATGGTGGACAAGGTTATGTAACGCCAATTGACAGCATCGGATATCAGGCAGCAAATAAAGCGTATACAGAAACGTTTGGAGTTCCTGCAATTCCGGTTCGCTCAGGAGGAAGTATTCCAATTGTAGCTTTGTTCGAAAAAGAATTAAAAAGCAAAACAATCCTAATGGGATTTGGTTTAGACAGCGATGCCATTCACTCGCCAAACGAACATTTCGGAATCTTTAATTACTTGAAAGGAATTGAAACTATTCCATTGTTTTACAAGTATTTTGTGGAGCTTTCTAAGTAATTTTAGATTTTAGATATTAGATTTTAGATTTTTTTTAATCTTTATTTTATATAAAATCCGTTCAGAAATGGGCGGATTTTTTTTGGGCGTTCCCTTCGGTCGGGCTTTCCGCTATATCTTTTATTCCGTTCCACTACATAAAAGGATACCGCCTCAATCCCTAACGCTTAGGAATACTATTGAATATTTAGAATTTCGAGTTTTTGATTTCTTTCAGGATGCTTAATGTTTTAAGATCGAAGGCAATACCTTCGAATTAATTTAGTATTTTTATAAGGAAATAACTAAAAAAAATACCGCTATGATCTCAAAATTTAATTCGGTTTCCAAGATAAAAATAGTTTTGTGTTTTGCTTTTATTTTGTTTTATAATTTCAGAACTATTGCGCAAGAAGCAAAACCCCAAGCAGGTTATTATCAAACAGCAGATTTGACCGAAAAGCCAACTTATCCTGGTGGTATGCCAGAGTTTTATAAATTTGCAGGTCATTTTTACAAAGTGCCATCAACGCCAACAGGAATTGTGTTAAAAGGAACCATAAAGGTTACTTTTATAGTGCAAAAAGACGGTTCACTAACCGATATGAAAGTCGTCAAAGATCTTGGCTACGGTACTGGTGAAGAAGCTTTAAGAGTATTAAGGTTGTCCCAAAAATGGATACCTGGCAAACTAAACGGCAAAGTGGTAGCTGCTGAATTTCATCTTCCAATTTCTATTCAAGAACCTGATAAACAATAGTAAAATTTTAATTGAATAAAAATTTTGCTACAAAAGTTGCACGTTTGATTTTTATTTCTACATTTGTAGAGTAACATCTATAAATGTAGAAACAATTTAAAATATGAAACATCTTCTTTTGTTATTTTTTTGTGGATTTATGCTTTTGAGTTGCAAGAGCAAACCAGTCAATCAGAAAATTGATCATAAAAAGGAAGGTGTTTGGATTGATAATTATGTACAAGACGGAACGACTTATAAATCGTATGAATATTACAAACACGATGTTCCAGTAAAAAAATGGAAATCGTACATCAATGGAAAAATCTACAAAACAGAGAAATATAAAAACGGAATTTGTATTGTAAAAAGTTATTACGAAAACGGAAAACTAGAATCAAAAGGAAAAACAAAATTAGAAACCAATTCGGTTGAAACACATTGGTTTTATTTTGGAGAATGGAAATTCTATTCGGATAAAGGAAAATTGAAAAACATCAAAAATTACAATAAAGGCGAATTAATCTCGGAAAAAAATATCAAATAAACTGCTCACATTCAACCATGAAAAAAATAATTGCTTTTAGTTTTATTGCCTTGATTTGCCTTTCCGCGAAAGCGCAAACTTATGAAGAATGGATTCGCAAAGGAGATTCTTGCTATGGAAAGGAAAACTATAAAATGTCTGTTGCATTTTATGAGAAAGCTTTTAAAATTGAGCATAAATCTGCGAAAAATTTCTATAATGCAGGTTGTTCTGCATCGATGGCAAAAGAGAATAAAAAGGCATTTAAATGGTTGAATCTGGCCATTGACAATGGATTTCAAAACATGGATGAACTTCAAGTTGAAAGGGATTTAATGGCGTTGCATTCAGAAAAAGAATGGGAAAAAACAATTGAGAAACTGAAAAAGAAATTAGAGATTATTGGAACAAATTACGATAAGGTACTGGAAAAAGAACTTTCGGAAATTTATATCGAAGATCAGGAAATTCGTGGAGAGTTTATGAATGTTTACAAATCCTCAAAACCTGATAAGAAGAAAATTGACAGTATTGGCAAAATTATGCTAAGAAAGGACAGTATTAATCTTATCAAGGTTATGAAAATACTCGACCAAAGAGGATGGTTAGGAAAAAATGTTGTTGGTGTTCAGGGAAATAAGACTTTGTTTTTGGTTATTCAGCATTCTCCTTTAAAATACCAGCAAAAGTATTTACCAATGCTGAGACAGGCAGTTAAAAATGGCAATGCAAGCCCAATAAATCTGGCGTATTTGGAAGATAGAGTAGCTTTAAGAGAAGGAAGGCATCAAATTTACGGAAGTCAAACAGCAAAGAATAGGATAACTAATAAATGGCATGTATCACCTTTAATAGATCCAGATAATGTAGATAAGAGGCGCGCTGAGGTTGGACTTGGACCTATAGCTGATTATGCAGCAAAAATGAATATCGAATGGAATGTGGAGGCTTATAAAAAAGAATTGCCTGAATTAGAGAAACTTGAAAATATTAAAGAATAAAGAATAAAGAATAAAGAATAAAGAATAAAGAATAAAGAATAAAGAATAAAGAATAAAGAATAAAGAATAGATTTTATTCTTCAGAAAAAAAATAAACAAGAGAGAAAGCCTTAGAAACTTAGTGTCTCAGAACCTTAGAACCTTAAAAAATGCAATTATCAAACTCAGAAGAACAATTAATGGAACATCTTTGGAAACTTGAAAAAGCTTTTATGAAAGATTTACTTGAAGCGTATCCAGAGCCAAAGCCGGCAACAACAACTGTTGCAACGCTTTTGAAACGAATGATCGATAAAAAATTTGTTGCTTACAATGAATTCGGGAATTCGAGAGAATATTATCCTTTGGTGAAGAAAACAGATTATTTTTCGAAACACGTAAAAGGACTAATTAACAATTTCTTCAATAATTCGGCATCACAATTTGCTTCGTTTTTTACAACTGAAACTAATTTGAGCGCTTCAGAATTAGAAGATCTTAAGAAAATAATCGACTCGGAAATTCAAAAAAAGAAAAAATGATAGACTTTCTTATAAAATCAACGATTAGCTTAAGTATTCTTTTGGTAGTGTATCATTTATTCTTGCAAAAAGAAAAAATGTTTCGCTTCAACAGGTACTTTTTATTAGTTGGTTTATTTTTTTCAATAGGAGTGTCTTTTGTATCTTTTGAAATTCAACAAGATATTCCTATTGCATTAAAGAATGCAATTCCGTTTCAGGCTATAACGACGGGCACTTTTCCGATTGAAGAAAAAGTGACAAGTAAAAGTATAGCAGAACAAATTAATTATTGGATTGTTCTTTTATGGATCATTTACATTGCTATTACTTTATTATTAAGCTATCGATTTATTCAAAATATTTATGCCATTACGTCTAAGATTAAAGTATCTAAAATCGTAATGTATCAAAACATACGAATGGTTTTACTTGCAGAAGAAACGTTGCCTTACTCTTTTTGGAATTCCATTTACATCAATCAAAAAGATTTTGAAAATGGATTAGTTGAACAAGAATTGTTTACGCATAAAATTGCACATGTAAAGCAAAAACATACTCTTGATGTGATTTTTATAGAAATTTTGAAAACGTTGTTTTGGTTCAATCCTATTTTTATTTTTTACAAAAAAGCCATTCAGCTTAATCATGAATTTTTGGCAGATGAAAATGTAATAAAGGCCCATAATGATGTTTGTTTATATCAAAAGCTTTTGCTCAATAAATTAAGTACTTCGCAGCCCGTTTATCTAACTAGTAATTTAAATTTTTTATCAACAAAAAAACGACTTATCATGATGACAAAAATCACTTCAAAAACAAGAGTTTTAGTAATGAAATCTTTAGCTATTTCAGGCATTTTGACACTATTTTTATTATTTGCTTTCAAGCCTCCATTACCATTGGGCAACAAAAAGACCATAGTAATTGATGCAGGACATGGCGGGGAAGATGTTGGAGCACAAATAGGTGCCGAGCAAGAAAAGAAAATTGTGGAAAAAATTGCCAAAAAAATAAGTGCACTGAATAGCAAAGATGAAATTGAAATTATTTTGCTTAGAAACGACGATAGTTTTGTGCAATTAAGTGAAAGAGTATCGAAAATAAACAAGATAAACCCAAGTTTGGTAATTTCTTTACATGTAAATAGTTCAAAAAATTTGAATGAGAATGGAGTAAATGCATATGTTTCAAAACAAAATGCGTTTTACGAAAAATCAAAGGAGAATGCTGAAAATTTAGTTGATAAACTCTCAAATGAAAAACTTGCCAGAGGAGAGGTTAAAGATGCAAACTATTATGTGCTTAAAAACTCAAAATGTCCTGCATTATTAGTAGAAATTGGCTATTTAACAAATGAAAATGACAGAAATTATCTGGTTAGCGAAAATGGACAAAATGAAATTGCAAATAAAATAGTTGAATTCATAAAATTATAAACGTCTTCCAGGACACGCTATTGCTATCGAATTGGGCAATTAAATATTTCTCTTATTTGGAAATCAGTTAATGAATGGATTTTAAACTTCAAAAAAAGAAAAAATGACAGACTTTCTTATAAAATCAACCGTGGCTTTAAGTGCCTTTCTTGTCTTTTATCATTTGGTATTAGAAAGAGAGAAAATGCATCAGTTCAATAGATTCTATCTGCTGTTTTCAATCGTAATTTCATTAATTATTCCATTTGTTTCATTCGAAATTATCAAAGAAATCCCGGTAAATTTTACAAGTCAGCTTGTTGTTAATCAGCCAATAATTCAGATGAAAACTGTTGTCGAGGAGACCAATTATAAATTGATTTTTTTGTGGAGCTTATATGCGTTAGTGACTTTAATATTGGCGCTGAGATTTGGAATAAATATTAAAAAATTCAAGTCTAAAATTAGCAGTAATCCTTCAGTAGATTTTAAGAATTCAAAATTGGTTTTGGTAGAAGAAAAAATCCTGCCGCATACTTTCCTGAATTACATTTTTATCAACGCTGATGACTATAAAAACCAAAATATTGAAGCCGAATTATACATGCATGAGTTGGTTCATGTAACGCAAAAACACACACTAGATATTTTGTTTGTGGAGTTTTTAAAAACCGTTTTTTGGTTTAATCCAATCTTTTTATTTTATAAAAAAGCAATACAACTTAATCATGAATTTCTTGCCGATCAGGAAATTGTGAAAACTTATAATGATGTTCCATTTTATCAAAATCTGCTTTTAAATAAGGCAAATGGAAGTCAAACGATTTACTTGGCCAGTAATTTGAATTATTTAGTAACAAAAAAACGATTAATTATGATGAAAAAAAGAACATCAAAAAATACAGCGTTTCTAAAAAAAATTGCTGCCTTGCCCGTTGTTATTGGTTTAGCGTTTCTCTTGTGTGTAGAAACTATTGCGCAGGAAACTAAATTAGGTGTTGAAAAGAAATATTCTGAATTAACAGAACAGGAGAAAAAGCTTGTTCCGTCTGCACCATCTCTTGCTAAAAAATCTCCGGATTCAAAGGAATATGAGGGTTATGATAAAGCGTATGGTAAAAATCAATTGCGAGATGCTGGAAGCATGACAATAATGGCTAGTGAAGACACGCGTAAAAGTAAAATCCAAAAAACGCCAGAAAAACAAAATACGGTAACGGTAAACGAAATCGATAAACAACCAGAATTTCCAGGAGGAATATTGGAGTTCTACAAATTTGTTGGGAAAAATTTTAAAGTACCAGCAGAAGCGGATGCAAATAAAATTAAAGGGAAAGTAGATATGAAATTTATGATAGAAACAGATGGTTCGCTTTCAGAATTTAAGAGAATCAAAGATTTAGGGTATGGAATAGCCGATGAGGCAATCCGTGTTTTAAAACTTTCTCCAAAATGGAATCCAGGAATTCAAAATGGACAGCCAGTTCGTGTGCTTTATACTTTGCCAATAACAATTCAATCGGAAAAGTAAATTTTTAGGTTCAGAGGGACCAAAGTTACAAAGGGACGAAGAAACAAAGTGACAAAGGTTTTGATTAGACTCCAGCTTTAGCTGGAGTTTTTTTTGGTGTTTGACATTGGCTTTAGCCAAATTTTAAGATCAGGTATAAAAGAAAGAAAACCTTTGTCCCTTTGAACCTTTGTTACTTTGTCCCTTCAAAAAAAAATCCGCTTCTTTGCATCATAGAAGCGGATAAAATAAACTAAAAAAAAATTCTAAAAAATAAAATCAAAAAACTAGACTAAAACAAGTCTGGGTTGTATCCAAAATAAGGTACAGTTTGTTCGTTAAAAATAACACCGTACTCTTCTAATTCTTTTAAAATGGGTTGGTAAACTTCTTTTTTAATTGGGAGTTGAACGCCTGGAGTTGTGATTTTTCCGTTCAATATCAATAATGTTGCCATCGCAACCGGAAGTCCAACTGTTTTTGCCATTGCGGTGTAAGTTTGGTCGTCGCCAATGCAAACCATTTTTGAATCGATTTGTTTTTTCTCGCCGTTTAGTTCGTAGCCAAATTTATGATACATGACAATCATGTCTTTATCTTCAGTTTCCAATGTCCAACTGTCCGTTAAGATTTTTTCTAAAATTTGAGCCGGAGTTGCATTTGGAAGATTCACTTTTTTATTGGGGTTGAATAAATCCAGTTCCAAAAGTTTATCCCACATAATATCGTCCTGATCAATTTTCAGAATGAATCTTGTTTTGATTTCGACAGAATCCGTTGGATGATAAGGCAAAAACGAATTTATAAATTGACGGTAACTCATGTTTTCAGAATCTTCGATAACATAACTGTCATCCGTCATTCCGAGTTGAACAAACATATTCCAGGCTTTTGAAAAACCAACTCTTCGAATTGTTCCTCTATATAAAGTCAGGACATCATCAAGTCCATAAACCGATCTGTATTTAAGCGAATCTCTATTTGAATAGGCTTCAAATTTCCCATAACCTTCAACCTCGAGAAATTCAGTTCTGCGGAATAAGGCACTGTACGGGATGTATTTATAAGTGCCCTCCTGAATAAATTTAGCCGCACCGCCTTGTCCAGCTAAAACCACATTTCTTGGTGCCCAGGTAAATTTATAATTCCATAAATTATTGTCAGATTCAGGTGCTACAAGTCCACCGCAGAAAGATTCAAACAAAAGCATTTTTCCGCCTTTTGACCGGATTTCATCAATTACTTTCATGGCGCTCATATGATCAATTCCCGGATCAAGACCAATTTCATTCATGAAAATCAAATTGTTTTTCTTTGCTTCTTCGTCAAGTGCCTGCATGGCGTCACTTATATAAGATGCAGTAACAAGATGTTTTTTGAAATGAAGGCAATCTTTGGCAATTTCAATATGTAAATGTGCAGGAAGCATCGAGATAACGATCGAAGCTTTTTCAATCGCTAATTTTCTTTCTTCAGCATTAAAAATATCTAAAGCAATTGGAGTTGCATTTGGGTGCTTTTGTGTCTTTTTTTCGGCCAAAGCCAAAGACAAGTCCGCTACAATTAAATGAAGATTTTCACTTTCAGATTTTGAAAGTAAATAACGGATAAGCGATGATGCTGAACGGCCAGCTCCGAAAATTAAAATGCTTCTCATGTTTTAAATATATAACACAAATATATTAAAATGTTATAATTATAACAATTGAAACTAAAATAAAATGTAAATTTTTTTTGAAATGAGTTAAAAGATAGGTTTTTCGGTTATTGAGTTATATTTAAGAAAAATGGAATCTCTTTTTAAAATTGTATTAAGTATTTTTGCATAGTAATTAGAAAACAAAAACATGAAAAGAAGAATAGTTTTGACGGGAGCTTTTATCGGAATGTTGGCTATTATTTTAGGCGCTTTTGGAGCTCATTTATTAAAAAAATATTTATCTGTAGAAGAACTAAATACTTTTGAAGTTGGAGTTCGTTATCAAATGTATCATGCTTTCTTTTTGTTTTTTATTTCGACGAGAAAAGATATTGCCGAAAAAACCTTAAAAACAATTTACAATTTGGTTGTTGGCGGCGTACTTCTTTTTAGTGGTTCGATTTATTTATTGGCTACAAAAAACTTCACTTTATTCGATTTTAAATTTATAGGATTCGCAACACCTTTAGGTGGAATGCTATTAATTTTCGCTTGGTTGACCTTATTTGTTACTATTTTGAGGCAAAAATCATAAAATCCCGAATAAAAAATTCTATCTAAAAATTAATATTTAATTTTGTCTCATAAATAACATATAATCTTGTTTGTGTGAATTTATTTTGTTTTTTACTTTAAAAAGAAAAAAATATAACAAATTCGCTCAATAGGTTATAAGATAACAAATTAGAGGCTCTTATTTTTTTATTTTAATGAATTTAAAGTTCAATTTTTGCTTTTTTGATATAAATAAAAGTGAAATTGAAATATTTTTAAAGCATTTACAATAAATCTGTAATTTTGCATTCTATTAAACATCACACACAACTTAAAATTTATGGACACTAACACACTTTTCTCGCAATCGATTTCGTTAAAAGAATTAGGAATTGAAAATGCTAAAGTTCGCTATCAATTATCCCCAGATGAATTGCATGCCATTACTTTACAGTCAGGCCAGGGTGTCGAAAGCTCAACAGGAGCATTGGCTATTAATACGGGTGAATTTACAGGACGTTCTCCACAAGATCGTTTTATTGTAAAAGATGAAATTACAGAAGATAAAGTTTGGTGGGGAAATGTAAATATTCCTTTTGCACCAGAAGCTTTTGAAAAACTATATAATAAGGTAACAAAGTTTTTATCAGACAAAGAAGTTTTTGTTCGCGATTCATACGTTTGTTCTGATGATAAGTATAGATTAAATGTTCGTGTTGTAACTGAAACGGCTTGGTCAAATTTGTTTTGCTACAATATGTTTTTAAGACCAGAAGAGTCTGAATTAGCAAACTTTACTCCAGAATGGACAGTAGTTTGTGCTCCTAGTTTTATGGCAGATCCTGCTGTTGACGGAACGCGCCAGTCTAATTTTGCGATTTTGGATTTCACTAAAAAAATCGCTCTTATTGGTGGAACTGGTTATACAGGAGAAATGAAAAAAGGAATTTTCTCTGCATTAAACTTCATTTTACCAGTTTTCAAAAATACACTTCCAATGCACTGTAGTGCCAATGTTGGTAAAAACGGTGATACTGCAATTTTCTTCGGATTATCAGGAACAGGAAAAACAACGTTATCTGCAGATCCAGAGCGTAAATTAATTGGAGACGATGAACACGGATGGACAAGTGAGAATTCAGTTTTCAATTTTGAAGGAGGTTGTTATGCGAAAGTAATCAACTTATCTGAGGAGAATGAACCAGACATTTACAGAGCGATCAAAAAAGGTGCACTTTTAGAAAATGTGGTTTTTAAAGCTGGAACGAATGAAGTTGATTATGATGATGTTTCGATCACTCAAAATACGCGTGTTAGTTATCCAATAACACATATTGACAATATTCAGCCAGGTTCTATTGGCCAGAATCCTAAAAATATATTTTTCCTAACAGCAGATTCTTTCGGAATTTTGCCTCCAATCTCAAGATTAAATCCAGGTCAGGCTGCTTATCACTTCATTTCTGGATATACTGCAAAAGTAGCTGGAACTGAAGCGGGAGTGACTGAACCACAGCCAAATTTCTCTGCTTGTTTTGGAGCGCCTTTCATGCCTTTGCATCCAACAAAATATGCTGAAATGTTAAGCAAAAAAATGAAAGATGCAGGAGTAAAAGTTTGGTTGATCAACACAGGATGGACTGGCGGTCCTTACGGAACAGGAAGCCGTATGAAATTAAAATATACTCGTGCTATGATTACTGCGGCATTAAACGGAGAATTGGATAATGTAGAGTACAAAGATCACGCAGTATTTGGAATTGCAAAACCACAATCTTGTCCAAATGTTCCTGAGGAAATTTTAAATCCAAGAAATACTTGGTCAGACAAAGATTTATACGATAAAAAAGCGTTAGAATTAGCTCAGAAATTCAAAGCTAATTTTGCCAAATTTGAAGAATTTGCGAATGCTGAAATTTTAGCAGGAGCACCGATTACAGAATAAAGGGGCAATTACTAATTCAAAATTAAAAAAGCTGTTCAAATTGAACAGCTTTTTTTTGTTTTCAATCGCAGAAAAAAAAATAAATTAAACACTGAAAACTGCGACCGAAAACTTGAGACTTACTATCTTTATTTTTTTGCTTCGTCAATGCGTTTCTGAATCAAATCCCAAGCGTAATAATGAAATGTCATTCCGTTGCTCATCGCTACGAAAAGTCCGTTTTTATATGCTCCGCCTAAATTTACATTTGTAACATCAGCACCATCACATTCGATAGTAGAAGTTGGAACTTCAGCTAATAAAGGATGATTGTTTGGATTTCCTTTGGCACCTTCTCTCGGATAAACCATAAAAGAATTTGCTTGTTGGTTAGAAACTAGAATATATCCTGTAGAATCTGTTTTTTTGTAAATCGCGATTCCTTCGTGATCTGCTTTGAAATCTTTTTGACCGAAGAAAGCCAATTCTTTATTATCGTTTAAAGAAGGATCTGCTTTATATTTTCTAATTCCAGCTTGTTCGTCACAATAGTAAACGAAACCTAATTCGTTATCAACAGCAATGGCTTCAATTTCTTTCTTTCCGCTGTAAGTTCCGAATTTACGAACCACTTTTGCGGCAGCAAATTTTCCATTTCCTGAAAGTTGATACTGCCATAAATAACTTCCAGAAGGTCCTGTTTTTCTTCCCACAATGGCAAAAATCTTCTTGTCGCTTGGGCGTGTGTACAAAGCAACTCCCATTGGATCTCTTTCTGCATCGCCTTCAAAAACTGGAATTCCACCGTTGTCAATTGGTTCTAAATTGGGTAAACTAAAAATTCTGATTTTGTTGCTTTCGCGTTCTGTCGTAACGGCAATGTCTACTTTTTTTCCGTCGATAATTAATCCGTAAGCAATATCAACATTGTTTGGACGCTTTAACAGAATTGATTTTTTAAGGATTTTTCCCGTCAAATCAAAAGCATATAATCCGCCGTCCGTATCTTTATCAGTTCCAACGATTATACTTTTTGAAGCGTCAGTTGGGTGAATCCAAATTGATGGGTCATCTGTATCGTGAGGCAAAGCTTGAGTAACGGTTGTTGGTTTTACGGCATTTGGCTGAACTGGCGCTAATTTATCGTCTTTGCAAGCTGTAAAGGAAACTGCTAAAAGCAAAAGAGCAACTAAAGATTTATTTTTCATTATGTTATATATTTTAATGCAATTAGACAGAGCGGTAAACTCTGTCTAATTTAAGAATTTTAAAAAACAGATTTTACAAGTCTAGTTTCAATCCGAAATTGTAACGCGCTTGGTAATATTCAGCTTGTTTTGTGTGCGCTTCAACACCTTGATAATAACGTAATGGCTGATTTGTCAAGTTGTTAGCTTCGGCAAAAAGACGAAGTTTTGGCGTGATTTTATAAGAAGCATTCGCATCTAAAAAGAATTGCTTGTCATAATAACTGTCTTTATACGATTCTGAACCCAATTCATCTAAATAATCAGAAGTAAAGTTTGTCGAGATTCTTGCAGAAAAACGTTTGTTTTCCCAAGATAAAGATCCATTGAACATATGTGGCGTTGTTCCAGGAAGACTGATGTCGTTTCTTTCGTTTCCATCTTCATCAGAAATACCTTTAGCTTTAGATTTTGTATAAGTGTAATTCACATAAATACCAAAACCTTTCAAAAATGCACCTGGCAAGAAATCCAACTTACGCTGAAAAGCCACTTCAAAACCATAAACGTCTACAGTATCACCATTTCTGGATTGAACAAAAGACCAGTTTTCTCCAGCCGGAATAGGATTTGTCTGATTTGGAAAATCAGCAGCAAATTTTGCATCTGTATATTGATTATCACTATAATTATAAATGAAATCATTTAATCTTTTGTAGAAAACACCTCCAGAAATCAAACCAACAGATTTGAAATAATTCTCGGCCATGAAATCATAATTGTATGAATACGTTGCATCAAGATCCGGATTTCCAGCTGTGATTTCCTTATCAGCAGCAATGTTGTTTACGTATGGTGCTAATGCATAATAGTTTGGACGTGCTAATGCTGTCGTTGCAGCAGCTCTTAAAACTAAATCTTTTGTGGCATTATACTGAAATGAAATGCTTGGCAATAAATTAGTATAAGAGTTTTTTGTGTTGATTTGGCTTTCTAATTCTTCCTCGTCTAAAACTCGGTTTCCTGTATAATCAATGTGGGTATTTTCCATACGGAAACCTAAAACCATCGAAAGTTTATCGTTGAAATCCTGATCCCATCTTACATAGGCAGCAGTAATTCTTTCTTTAGCATTGTAGTTTACAGCCAAATATTCTGCTGGATCTGCTTCTTTGTCAAATAAAGTCGGATTGTTTAAATCCAAACCTCCTAAAAAGGCAGCCGAAGCAAAAGTTCCCGGTACATATTTGCTTCCCGGATTAAAGTTTTTTCCGTCGTAATAACTTGTTGGAACTTCAGATAATAATTCCATTCCGTCGTTGATTGGTTCGTAAGAATAGAATGAATTGTTTCTTTCTTTTTCTTTCAAACGAAGTCTAATACCTGTTCTTAATCTTCCTTTTTCTCCTGGAATTACAGAAAAAGGAAAACGTATATTTACTTTCGCTCCAAATTCGCTTTCGCTTGTTTCATCTGTATTTTCGGTAACCGAATCAAATTTGAATTCGTCTACAGATTCACCAACAGTTGTCATTAAAGGAAATCTTGGGTCAGATAAATCTTCCATCATTTCCAGACCTTTCTGACGGTATTCGATATAACGCTCTTGCGGGCGATATTCTCTCGCTTTTGCATAATTGGCAGACCAATCTAAATCTAAAGTTGAATTGATTAAATGTTCTCCACGAAGCGAATAATTCTGCACGCGCTGATCTTCTAATCTTCTGTTTTTGTTTCTACTATTGTCAACTCCACCTTTTGTCTGACGTTTTACACGGCCTTCAAAACCAGTGATTTCTTCACCGTTGTAAATTGGCTCGATATCATCATAAGTAGTTCTGAAACGATTTTCACGATCATCTCTCCAGTTATAGATTGCATTGGCAAAAATGGTATTATTTTCGTCAAATTTATAATCTAAAGCAACAGAAGCGCTTCGGCGAATACGTTGAACATCATATTTTCTGATTTCTGAAGCCTGTAGATACTCGTTTCCAAAATCATCTTTTACCCATTCGTTTTCGATGTTATCGGATCCGTAATCCACATTATTATAAGAGCCACTGAAAACAACTCCTAATTTGTCATTTGCAAATCTATTACCATAAACTAAACCAGCAGTATAAGAAGCGTGCTCGCGAATTGGCAAGTAACCTCCGGCAAGCGTTGCAGAAATTCTTTCACCGTTTGGAGTTGCTCTTGTAATTAAGTTTACAGAACCTCCAATTGCATCCGCATCCATGTCTGAAGTCAAAGTTTTGTTTACTTCGATAGTCGAAATCATATCAGACGGAATCAAGTCCATTTGTACGTTTCTATTGTCTCCTTCCGCCGATGGAATTCGGTCTCCATTTAAAGTAACCGAGTTCAAAGACGGAGCAAGACCTCTGATAATAATATTACGCGCTTCACCCTGATCGTTTTGCATCGTTATACCTGGAACACGTTTTAAAGCGTCTCCAACATTGGCATCAGGAAAACGTCCCATTTGATCTGAAGAGATTACGTTTCCGATGTTTTTATTGTTTTTTTGCTGATTCAGCGCTTTGGCCTGACCTTTCAAAATGTCTCCAACCACAACTTCATTCAACTCAGTTCCTGATGTTTTTAGAGCAAAATCAGTTACGTTGTTTTTTCCTTGTTCTACCGTAATTTCTTTTGTTATAGAAGTATATCCTATATATTTTACTTCAAGTTTATATGTTCCAGCATTAATGTTTAATAATTCGAAACGGCCGTTGTAGTCGGAAACCGTATATTTGTTTTCACCCACGATTTGAATCATCGCTCCAGGCAAAGGAAGTTTGTCGTCAATATCTAATACTTTTCCGGAAATTATTGCTTTTTGGGCATAACCTGAAAAGGCCAATAGCATAAATGTTACTAATAAATAAATTTTTCTCATTGTGTTTTAGTTTGATTTCCTGCGAAACTAGAACCTTTATGTTATTTAAAAAGTTGAAAGAAATTAACATAATGTTATGATTCCTCAGACAAAAAACGAACTTATTAATGTTAAACTAACACTTATATGGTTGAAATAATTTAAGGTGCAAGTGAAAACAAATCAACTATTTACCTCAGAATTAAATTTTTGGCGCTAAATTTGCCTTATCAATCACAATCAAAAATCATCAATCATGTTAAAACAATTTTTTATCCTTTGTTCCGGCGCCGACCGAGACTTGTTAGAAGGATGCTCAGAAGGGGAACAAACCAAATATGTTGGGATTGGCGCCACTGTATTCTTTACGGCAGTTATGGCTTTTCTTGCCAGCGCCTATGCGCTTTTTACCGTTTTCGATTCTATTTATCCGGCTTTAATTTTTGGATTTGTCTGGAGTTTGCTGATTTTTAATTTAGATCGTTTTATCGTTTCTACCATTAAAAAGAGGGACCGTTTTATGGATGAATTCCTGCAGGCAACTCCGCGAATTGCTTTGGCTATTATTATTGCGATTGTAATTTCGAAGCCTTTGGAAATTAAAATTTTTGAAAAAGAAATCAATACCGTTTTATTGAAAGAAAAAAATGAAATGGAATTGGCCAATAAAAAACAAATTGGAACGTATTTCAAAACCGATTTAGATAAAAACAAAACCGAAATAGCAGCGCTTAAAGCCGATATTGTAAAGAAAGAAAAAGAAGTAAATGCTTTATATTCAACTTATATTACAGAAGCTGAAGGAACTGCCGGAACTAAAAAATTGGGAAAAGGCCCTGTTTATAAAGAAAAACGTGAAAAACACGATGCCTCTCTTAAAGAATATGAAACTTTAAAAGCTACAAACGAAGCTAAAATTACCGAAAAAGAAAAAATTGGAAAACAATTGCAAGCCGATTTAGACAAGAAAGTTTCGCAAACACAGCCAATCATTGAAGGTTTTGACGGATTAATGGCACGAATTAATGCATTAAACAAACTGCCCTGGCTGCCATCATTTTTTATTATGTTGTTGTTTTTGGCAATCGAAACTTCTCCAATTATAGCCAAATTATTAGCACCAAAAGGTGAATTCGATTTCAAACAGGAAGAAGCCGAAACCGCAATGAAAGCGACTTTGACACAAAATAAATACCAACGCGATTTATTAGTAAAAACCAGCGCCGAAATGCATGATAAAGTTTACGCTGATATCGCCGAAGATAAAACGCTCTATGATCTTCAGCGAAAAAACGCAAAAGAATTACTGGAACTTCAATCGAATAGTTTTGTAGAAAAGCAGAAGGCAACTTTGTAAATTATTTAACTGCAAAGAACGCAAGGTTTTTTCGCAAAGGTTCGCAAAGTTTTTTATAAAAAATAAAACCCATCAGTTATGCTGATGGGTTTTTCTTTGCGAACCTTGCGTATCCCGATAGCTATCGGGATAGCGACCTTTGCGGTTAAGCTATTACATATAACTTAAAATCTCTTTTTTGTAAGCATCATATTCTCCTTGCATGATTAAACCATTGTCAAGAAGTTTTTTATAATTCTGTAATTTATCGAAAAGTTCTTCTTTAGATAAATCGCTTAATTTACGCTCTCCTGTTGGTTGCGTTGGAAGCGGTTCATACGTTTCTGTAACAGCTGGAGCAGCAGGTAAAATTTCAGCAAAGCTTGTTACTTCTTCTGTTTCTACTTCTTCGATTTCTTCCTCTTCTTCTTCAAAAACAGGTTCTGTTGTTTCTTGAACAGGAGTTGCGGTTTGAACTGGATTTTTTAATAAATCTAATTGTTCTTTAGCGTAAGTATAAATTTTTCTAGCCTGAATTTTCGGAATGTAATCAATAGAAACTGCTAAATCAGTTTTTGTTCCAAATGAAAACTCAGAACCCAAAATGTTTTCTTTTACAAAAGTACTTGCAATATCATCCCAAGTATAATCTGTAAAATCCATAGAAAGACCTAAATTTTTAGGCTTACAGATGATGATACGCTTGTTTGTTAATACAATGCTATCAGGAAAAACAGTAAGAGCAGGCTTTTTTTGCACTGCAATGTATCCAACTTCTTCGCCTTTCATTAATAAGTCTGTAAGTTTCGAAGTGATTTTTTCAATCGCTTTTGGATCTTGTTCTTCGTTCAGAAATTTTTTAAATTGTTCTTTCATTGCTTTTAAGTTGCTAAGTTTCAAAGCTGCCAAACAGCTAAGTTTTTTTTCTAACGATGCAAATGTAATGCCTAATTTTCTAATTGCTCCGCCTGTTTGGTAAAAAATTTACCTCGGGTCGATAATTTCACTCTGAATTTTCTTTGTCAAACTTTTGAAAACCAATTCATACGAATGATCGATAAGTTCTTTCACAAATTTGTCCGGCAAATTTCCGTTTAAAGCAATCGTATTCCAATGTACTTTGCTCATATGAAATCCGGGTTTTATTTCGTCATATTCAGCTCTAAGTTCTTCTGCGCGGTCCGGATCACATTTTAAATTGACTGACGGCTCATTTTTTTCCCATTGTGAAAGAGAAGATAATGCAAACATTTTTCCGCCTACTTTAAACACCAAAGTATCTTCATCAAAAGGAAAATGCTCGCTGACACCTATTTTCGAAAGACAATATTCGTAATACGTTTCTAAATTCATAATTCGTTATTTACCGATTTCTCCTAAATGTGTGTATTTAAAACCTTTTTCATATTTCAGGCCGTAACCAAAAATTCGATCCATTGCCGAATGTGAAAATAAAATAATTCCGGCTAACTGCACAATTTCAATATTTAAATAACAGCCTAAACCATAAATTAAAAGTGCAATTCCTTTATGATGAAACAAATTATACAAAAACGCCCCGACTTTGTTTCCAAACGCATAACCAATCATCGATAAATCAGGCGCTAAAATTAAAGCCAAAAACCAGCACCATTCAAAATTTAATTGATTGAATAAAAAAATGCCGAAAATAAATAAAGCGACTTCTTCGAGTTTTAAGACTGTTTTCATTTGACAATTTTTTCCATCATCTTTTCAGGATGATTTAGTTTAGTAAATCCAAATTTCTCGTATAAAAAGTGAGCATCGCTTGTCGCCAATCGCCAGATTTTTACTTCCTGAAGCTGTGGTTCATTCATCATTGCTTCAATCAAAATCGAAGAATATCCTTTTCCGCGATGTTCTTCAGTGATAAAAACATCCATCAAATAAGCGAAAACCACATAATCGGTAATGACGCGGGCAAAGCCAATTTGTTTGTCATCCAAATAAATTCCAAAACAAACTGAAGCATCAATAGTGCGCTGGACTTCATTAATTGTTCGTCCGGCAGCCCAATAAATAGCTGCCAAAAAGTTTTGTATAAACGGAACATCAAGTTTGGCTTTATCTGTAGAAACGCTAATCATTTTAATCTAAAATTTTATATAAAATTGGTTTGCTCGGACTTGCATCATTTTCAAACGAAGCGATTTGAATGTTTAGTATATAATTTGCATCCTCAATTTCATCTGGAACATAAATCATTTCGGTAATTGTTGCGTTCAGTCTTGCATCAGAATTTAAATTTTCAGTGTTTTTTACATTCCAAAACGCTTTATGTGCCAATAATTTTCCTTCATCATGTTCTCTGTCAACACTTGGCAAATCGATCAATAAATGTTGAATTTCGCTTTCGCGGATAAAAATCGCAGCTTCTTCAGATAAATACGGCGGATTTGTATTCGAATATTTTCTTGACTTTTTATCGATTTGATTTGGAAGTGTTCTGATAATTAAAGCTTCTGTTTTGTCATTTGCTAAAGCCGAAATTTGTTCTTTCGTGATTACGAAATCATCCCCAATTTTTTCAGGCTCAATCGTAATCAATTTTGCAAAAAAGAAAAACTGTTTCAGTGATTGATTGATGCTATAAAAATCATTTGTAATATGCCCTAAACATTCCGTATGCGTTCCATGCCCATGCGGATTGAAGAAAATATTATTAAAGTTTGTAGATGATTTTCCTTCAGAAACTTTCCCAATCCAATCGCCAAAAACTACTGGTTCAATAATTGGTTTTTCGATGTACCAGGCAATTGGGTTTTCGTCTGTATTAGTTAAGGGAATTGAGATATCAATAGGTTTTGATAAGTCGATTTCGAAGTTGTTGATTTTTGCTATCATAATTTAACCGCAAGGTTCGCTAAAGTTTACGCAAAGGTCGCAAGGATTTTATTAAAGATTATTTGCTATTCTTTTAACTCCATGTTTTAATAGTGCAACATTAAAATTTATTAATAATCATAGTTTGCAATTTGCTAATTTTAAGTAAGTCAATAGTTGAGCAAAATGAACTTCATTTAAACAATCGACTGCTTTTATTTCCAAAATTAGTTTATTTTCTACTAAAATATCTAATCGATAACCAACATCTAATTTCACTTTCTCATAAATCAGAGGTAAAGCTTTTTGTTTTTCAACAAATAAACCAAGTTTTCTTAACTCATAAATAAACATTCTTCATAAGCACTTTCTAAAAGTCCTGGACCTAAAGTTTGATGAACTTTTAAAGCTAAATTAAATACAATTCGGGATAAATCATTCTCTGACATAAAATCAATATTAAAACTCAAATATAACATTTGAAAATTTTAAAATATATTTTTATTCCTACAAAATAAAAACAGCGTTCTTTGCGTAATTCTTAGCGAACTTTGCGGTTAAACTTCAGAATCTAAATAAAATAAATCTGAAGCAATTCCATCCGTTAAAAATTTTCCTTTTGGAGTTGGTTTCAGAATATTATTTTCGATGGATAGCAAATCATCGCTTAAGAATTTATGAGCTTGTTTTTTCAGATAATCCAAATATTCCAACCCAAATTCCTTTTCAATTCTTTCCAAAGAAACACCCCAAATGGTTCGTAATCCTGTCATAATATATTCATTATAACGATCTGAGATCGTAAGAGTTTCAGTTTCTATTGGAAGTTCATCGTTTTGAATCGATTTTATATAAAGCGAATTATTCGCAATATTCCAGCCTCGTTTTTCTCCGTCATAACTATGTGCAGAAGGGCCAATTCCGATATATTTTTTGCCAAGCCAATATGCCGAATTGTTTTTGGAGAAATAATTCTCTTTTCCAAAATTCGATAATTCATAATGAATAAAACCATTTTTCTGAAGCATTTCAACCAAAATCATAAAATGGTTTGAAGCCACTTCATCTTGAGGTTCAGCAATTTTTCCTGTTTGGATTAATTTACTTAAAGCTGTTTTCGGTTCAACTGTCAAAGCATAACTTGAAATATGTGGAATGCCAAAATCTAAGGCCGTTTGAATATTTTGTCGCCACATTTCGTCGCTCATTCCCGGAATTCCGTAAATCAAATCGAGTGAAATATTATCAAAATATTTAGTTGCTTCTTCCAAACATTTTTTGGCTTCCGCCGAATTATGAGCGCGGTTCATCATTTTCAAATCCTCTTCATAAAAAGACTGAATTCCGATGCTTAGTCTGTTTATCGGACTTTTAGATAATTCCAAAATTCGCTCTGCAGACAAATCATCCGGATTTGCTTCAAGCGTAATTTCCGGATTTTCAGCAACTTTATAATTTTTATAAACTTCAGAAATTAAAAAGTTGATTTCATCATTTGACAATACAGAAGGCGTTCCTCCACCAAAATAAATAGTTTCTACAATCTCATTAGTGAATTCTTTTTTGCGCATAGAAATTTCTTTTGCTAATGCCAAAACCATTTCGTCTTTCTTTTTCATCGAAGTCGAAAAATGAAAATCGCAATAGTGACAAGCCTGTTTGCAAAAAGGAATATGAATGTAGATACCGCTCATTTTTTTAATTAGATATTGTGTCAATTTGATAATTAGATAATGATTATTAGATCTAAGAGAAATTATCTAATTGACTAATTATCTCATTTTCTAATTTTATCTTCATTTTGTTTCACAAATGCATCCCAGCCCGAATAACTTTTTCCAGCCACGACTTTCCCCGAATTAAAATGATGACAAACTGCAGCCGCCAAACCGTCTGTTGAATCGAGATTTTTAGGTAATTCTTTTAAGCCTAAAAGTTGTTGCAGCATTTTGGCAACTTGTTCTTTACTGGCATTTCCGTTTCCGGTAATCGCCATTTTTATTTTTTTAGGTTCGTATTCAGTAATCGGAATGCCTCTTGAAAGTCCTGCTGCCATTGCAACGCCTTGTGCGCGTCCTAGTTTCAGCATTGACTGCACGTTTTTGCCAAAGAAAGGCGCTTCAATCGCAATTTCGTCCGGACAATGCGTTTCGATTAATTCGATCGTTCTTTCAAAAATGATTTTTAGTTTTTGGTAATGATTATCGTATTTGGACAATTGCAATTCGTTCAACTGCAAAAACTCCATTTTTTTATTGGTGACTTTAATCAATCCAAAACCCATAATTGTAGTTCCCGGGTCAATACCTAATATGATGCGTTCTTTTGTCAAGAGATTTTTGTTTCAAGTTTAAGCTTTAGAAAATTGCCACATTTTCTAATTTTCTAATTGCCACATTTGATTACTTTTGCGACATGATTTCAATTCCTCACAAAGCTAAGCAATTCCTTGTTCTTCTGGCCAAACTTTTGATTGTTGGCGGCGCATTTTATTTTATTTACAACCAACTAGCAAACAATGATAAATTGGACTGGCAGAAGTTTATTGTTTTGTTCCGAAAAAATCAGTCGGTTTTAGGGATTTCCTTTATATTGCTTTTGAGTGTCCTGAATCGTTATTTTGAGATTTTGAAATGGCAGAATCTTGCCAAAGTAATTCATGAAATCTCGGTTTACGAATCTACAAAACAGGTTTTAGCGGCCTTGACTGCCGGAATATTTACGCCAAATGGAGTGGGAGAGTACGCAGGAAAAGCTTTGTATTATCCAAAATCAGATGCTAAAAAAGTGGTTTTCCTGAACTTAATCTGCAACGGAATCCAGATGATTCTAACCATAATTTTCGGAATCTTTGGATTGCTGTATTTCAATGCACAATTCAATGTCATTACAAGCAAAACTGTTTTGATGCTTTTTGGCGGATTTGTACTAATTTTGATTGTTTTATTTTCAATAAAAAAAATAAAAGTCAAAGGATATTCAATTGAAAAACTGATTCACAAAATCAATGAAATCCCGAAATCGGTTCATAAAAAAAACATCTTTTTAGGAATCTGTCGTTATTTGGTTTTTTCACATCAGTATTACTTTTTGTTTTTAGGTTTTGATGTCGATTTACCTTATTTGACTTTAATGGCGGCTATTACTTCGGTTTATTTTTTGGCCTCTTCTTTACCAACATTTCAGTTTTTGGATTTTGCCGTAAAAGGAAGTGTAGCGATTTATTTCTTCGGAATTTTAGGCGTAAACGAATGGATTGTCATTTTTATCAGCACTTTAATGTGGTTTTTAAATGTAGTCTTACCAGTAGTTTTAGGAAGTTATTTTGTGCTGAATTTTAAAACCAAAACCACAGAATGATATTTGAATTGTTCGGCATATTTTTCCTTTACATCATTAGCATTGTTTTGCTGATTTTTGGATTTTTCCGAATTAAAAAAGTCAAAAAAACAGATTTAAAGCCCAAAACAAGTTTTACGATTATAGTTCCTTTTCGGAATGAAAAAGAAAATCTTCCAATACTTTTAGAAAGTTTTTCAGACCTAAATTATCCAAAAGATTTATTTGAAGTAATTCTGGTTGATGATTCTTCATATGAAAAGTTTCACGTTTCAGGTTTTAGGTTTAAAGTTTCAGTAATTGACAATATTAGAATTTCAAATTCTCCAAAAAAAGACGCGATTACAACCGCAATGCAGCACGTAAAAACTGATTGGGTAATTACGACTGATGCTGATTGTATAGTTCCGGAAAACTGGCTTTTGACTTTTGATAATTATATTCAGGAAAACAAAGTTTCGATGCTTGCGGGCGCTGTGACATATAAAACCAAAAATTCTTTTTTAGATCATTTTCAGCAATTGGATTTCACGAGTCTGCAAGGCGCAACAATTGGAAGTTTTGGCTTAAATAAAGGTTTTATGTGCAATGGAGCCAATTTTGCTTACAGAAAAGAATTGTTTGAAAGTATAAACGGCTTTGAAGGAAATGATAAAATTGCCAGTGGCGATGATGTTTTTTTGCTTCAAAAAGCAATGGAAAAATTTCCCAAGGAAGTTCATTATTTAAAAGCAGAAGAAGCAATTATTGTAACAAAACCAACAGAAAATTGGAAATCATTATTTCATCAAAGAGTACGCTGGGCGGCAAAGACAAGTTCGTATAAAAGTACTTTCGGAAAAATTTTAGGTTTGATCGTTTTCTTCGGGAATTTGAGTTTTGTAATTGGATTTTTCTTTCTCGTTTTCGAAATATGGTCGTATCCAATTTTTGTGCTTTTTGTCTTTTCTAAATTTATAATTGATTTTGTTTTGCTTTTTATAACCAATCAGTTTTTGACAAAAAACAGAATTAAAAGCTTATTGTTAAGCAGTTTATTGTATCCGTTTTTCAGTTCAGCTGTAGCTTTGTATAGTTTGTTTGGTTCTTATACGTGGAAAGATCGTCAATTTAAAAAGTAATGGTTTTTTTTTGTAAAGAAATGGAATGAATTTTTACTTCTTAGGTTTAATTTCTTCTTTTGCTTTTATGATAACAGGCAGTATAAATTGCGTTTTTACCGGAATGCCGCGTTTGATTGCCGGATTTACTTTTGGAAAATCAATCAGGCGGGCATGAAGAATACTGTCTACTTTGATGGTATCATAAGCTATAGAATCTTTAGGGAATTGTGGTTCGAATTCCATTTTTGAATTTGGAAAAATAGTCACTTTTACCGAAATCGTATCCAATTCAGGATATAAAATAGAAAGACTATCAATTTTTAGTTTTTCCTGAACAAGCTGTGACATTACATCAAAAAAACATTTTTGACGTTGTTTCTCGTCCGGAATTGTTTCGCATTCAGCGACGCTTGGATATTCATCCACTTCTTTCCAATTGATAGCTTTTAGTTCCTTTCGAAGTAATTCTTTTTCAGACGGAACCTTCTTCTCAAAATATTGACAAGAACCGAAAAATAAAAAAATTAAAAAAATAGAAAACTGCTTCAAGATTTTGAGGTTGAGTTGAATAAAGAGAAATTATGGTATAAAAATACGATTATTTTTTTTGAGAACCTTTGTATTCTAAATAATCTTGATAGTTTTCAGAGAGCCATTGTTGTTTATTTTGCGCGGCGACTTCCTTTTGGTCAGGATATAAGGAAGCAAGCCGGTCTGAGAATGTAGCAATCTGAACTGTGTAAGTATAAAATTCGGTTTTCGTTAAAACAATATTTGGATCTTGTTTGCGGTTAAAGAATTCAAGAAAAAGCGTGTCAAATTCTTTTAATGAAAAATTTAATACTTTTTTCTTATTACTTTTATAAATGCTGTCTTGAAGCAAAAGATCATCTAAGGGAAGTTTTTGAGTCTGAGCGTATAAATTTGAATTGATAAAAAGTATCAATAAGAAAAATGCAAATATTTTCAAAAATCGTGTCATAGCTTATTTTTTCTAGGATTTGCAAATACAATTTACAAAAAAAATATGGATTTAGTATTGTTGTTGCTCGGTTTTATCTGTATGATTATCGGTATTTTTGGCAGTTTTTTGCCTGTTTTGCCCGGCTTATCAAGTTGTTGGGTCGGCCTATTGCTTTTATATCTCACAAAAGCGGTCGAAAATAATTATTGGGTGTTGGGTATTACATTATTAATTACAATTGTCATTACTATTCTTGATTATATAATTCCATCAAAGGGAACAAAAAAGTTTGGTGGAAGTTCGTATGGAGTCTGGGGTACAAACATTGGTTTAATAGTTGGAATTTTGGCACCAATACCTTTTGGAGTCATAATTGGACCATTTGTTGGCGCATTTTTAGGAGAACTCATTTACGATTCAAAAAACCATCAACGAGCATTAAAAGCGGCAACTGGATCATTGCTTGGATTTTTGGCCTCAAGCTTCATTAACTTTCTGTTTTGTATTATTTTTCTTGGCATTTTTTTACATCTAACATGGGAATATCGAAACATATTATTTTAATTGTGTAAAAGTACTTAGGATTTTTCTTATGTTTTATATGTTTTTAAAAAATATTAAAAATTTCATAAACATATTTTTATTTTCTTTTGATAACGAAAGCGTTATGTTTATTGATGTTGAGCGGAATTAGTGTTAATAAGCTGTTAATCGGGTATGTATATTCTTAACTTATTTTTTGGAAATGTTAAAATATTTTATATTTTTATCCTGATAAACGATAAAAAGCCTCACTTTATCGATTATTTTTAACAAGTATAAATAATTATTTATTTTTAAGTTATGAGTATGACCCCAAACCTACAAATTGAACTTAGACGTTTTATTTCTTCTAATGTTGTTTCTAAGCTAAACAAATTTTATTTTGAAAATGATGCTCTTTTAATCAAGGGAATTGATGTTTCGATTGGCACAGTTTTAATGGGCCTTTATAACAAAGCCGAAGAATTAGGCTTTTATAAAGAAATCATCTCATTGATCGAAGACGATTCAACCTTTTATCAGGAAGTCGATTTTGCTTCTGGACGAATTTTATCAGTTGACGACTGTTATCGCATCGAAGGAAACGCTATCTTAAAAGAAATCTTTACCAACAAAAAAGGCAGAATTTCTGAAATGATTTCAAACGAAGTCGGAATCAAAAGTGAAACAGCCCGCGAAATCCTAAATTTCTCTGCACTACTTGTTGTTTCTTATCTTAAAAACAATATTCAGCTTTTAGACAGTTTAAAATTGCTTTTGGAGGAACAAAAAAGAGAAATCCTTAACAGCATTCAGCCTGGAATCAAAATCATTTTAGGATTTGCATGTTACGAAACAGTTGAAGACAAAAATCAAAACATCGGAAGATCAATCTTCACACTTTTTGGACATAACTTTTTCAGTTTCTAAAAAAAAATCCCATTTTACGCAAGGCAAAACAGGATTTGATATCTAATCAAATTGGAAACGGTATTATGCGTTTTTCAAATTGATAATCTCTTGGTCTGTCAGGAAACGCCAGTTCCCTCTCGGCAGATTCTTTTTAGTTAAACCAGCAAATGAAACGCGGTCAATACGCAAAACATCATAATCAAAATGTTCGAAAATAGCACGAACTACCTTTACATTAGATGATTTTAATTTAAGACCAACTTCGCTTTTTGCTTCTTTTTCAATATAACTAACTTCTTCAACAAACACACGGTGCCCGTCAAGAACCAAACCTTTGCTGATTTTTTCCAAATCCTCAAATTTCAAGTTTTTGTCTAAAGAAACCTGGTAAATTTTAGATGATTTTTGATTCGGTAAGGTAAATTTACGAATCATATCAGTATCATTTGTAAACAATAATAAACCTGTTGTATTCTTGTCCATTCTTCCAACAGCTGCAATTTTTGCATTTGTAGATCCGCGAACAAGTTCCAATACATTACGATATTCCTGTCCTTCATCAAAGGCAGTCGTAAAGTTTTTAGGTTTGTTTAATAAAATGTATTCTTTCTTTTCAGGAGTCAAAACAACGCCGTCAAAATTTACAACGTCATTTAATTTTACTAAATAACCCATTTCAGTAACCGGAACGCCATTTACTTTCACGTTTCCAGACTGAATATATATATCCGCATCACGACGTGAACACACGCCAGAATTTGAGATGTATTTGTTCAGACGAATTTCATCTGAAGCCTTTTGTCTTTTTGGTGCCTGATTTTGTTTCTTAAATTTTTGTTCAGCAGCTTCCTTCGCCGCTTTAACCTCAGGCTTTTCTTTTTTCGGCCCTTGCGCGCGTTTTGCCATTGGTGGTTTTGGCTTACTAGAGTTTGATCTTGAGCTATTTGGTCTTGATCCGCCTCTTTTATTATTGCCTTCCTTGTTGTTCATAAAATCATTAATTTGTGCAAAGATAGTTTTTTCTGCCCAAATAAACCTAAGTTCAATGTTCTTAGATTAATAGCAAAAAATAGAAAAGGATTTTGAAGCATCGCAATTGGCTTTTTTTCAGGCAATAATTCCCGCTTTCCGTTTCAATCTTTTATTTTTTTAAAGAAAAAAAATAAAAGGATTTTCACTTCAATCGGGGCTAGAATTCAAACAATTGGCTTCTTTTAAACGTTTTATTTTTTAAAAAAGATTCCAAAGCGAAAAATCCTCGGGCAAATTAATAGTTGGAAATCAATTCTTTCCCATGCCACAAAACACTTGGATTAATCAAAACAATACAAAATACTCCTGCCACAATCAGAAATTTCAAAACATTGTGAAGCATTAAAAATTGTTCTTTAGAATTCGATTTCCATAAATACAAAAGAAAAAAAAGCAATACAACAAAGCATACATAAAAGTAGATATCCATGTATCCAACATCATAAACATTGACTAAAATATAAACTGGAATAATAGTCAAAAATGTCAAAACGGTAATAATCTGTTTAGAAATCTTTTCACTGTAAAGTATCGGAATTGTTCTATAATCATTAGCCAGATCACCTTTCAGATTTTCTAAATCCTTTATCATTTCCCGAATCAGCAACAGCAAAAACAAGAAAACCGCATGCGCAGAAATTACCATAAAATGGCTCATATGATTTTCAATTTCTTCAAACGAAATCGAATTGTAGAAATATAATAAAATGGCAAAAAACGGAATTACAGCCATAAGCGCAGCCGTTAAATTGCCTATAAAAGGGTATTTCTTTATTTTATGAGAATAAAACCAAATCAGAAAAATGTAAGCAGAAAAAAATAAAAAGGCACGCCACGAAACAATCGAAGCCATTAAAACAGCCAAAAAATTCAAGCTGAAATAAACGGTTAATTTTGTTTTCTGACTAACCAAACGATCCAGCATCGACTTGTTTGGTCTGTTGATCAAATCCTTCTGACTATCATAAAAATTATTGATAATATAACCCGAAGCAATGGTAATCGCCGAAGCAAAAACAATCAGAAACAAATAAAAATCCAAGATGATGTCAAGCGCTCTTTTTTCTGGAGCCAAAATAAAAATTGCCGATAAATATTGTGCTAAAACAATAATAGGAATATTATAGCCACGTACTACAGAAAACAAACTGACGATTTTCATTACTACAAGTTTGTGCTGTCTGCTTAACATAAATTATAAAGTATGATAGATTTGATTAAGGAAAGTTAAAGGATATTTTCTGATTCTGAAAATTTTAAACTTTTTTTTAAGAATTTTTCAGAATCAGAATCCGCATTTTTAATCGTGAATCATTTTTTGAACACCGCCATTTTGAGTAATCAAGCCGGTAGAAAGTCGTTAAAACTGATAAACAACTTCTAATTTATAGTCTTTTAAAGAGACTTTTGCGCGTTCTAAATCTTCGGTAAAACCAAGAATGTAACCGCCACCACCAGAGCCGCAAAGTTTTAGATAATAATCGTTAGTATCAATTCCGTGCTGCCAAATTCCGTGAAACTGTTCCGGAATCATTGGTTTGAAATTATTTAAAACAACCTTAGAAAGTTTTTTTGTATTTGTAAACAACGATTTCATATCGCCGTGTAAAAAGTTTTCTACGCAAGCATCTGTGTATTTAACAAATTGGTTTTTAAGCATTGCACGGAAACCTTTGTCTTTTAAGTTTTCCATAAAAATGTTGACCATTGGAGCCGTTTCACCAACAATTCCTGAGTCTAGCAAAAATACAGCGCCTTTTCCGTCAAAACTTTGAGTTGGAATTCCCGTTGCTTCAATATTATCTTTAGAATTAATTAAAATCGGAATGCTTAAATAACTGTTTAATGGATCTAAACCAGAACTTTTTCCGTGGAAAAAACTCTCCATTTGAGAGAATATATTTTTTAACTGTAATAGTTTTTCACGAGTCAAATTCTCTAAAACAGTGATTTTGTTGTTAGCATATTTATCATAAATAGCCGCAACAAGGGCACCGCTGCTTCCAACACCGTATCCTTGCGGAATACTAGAATCAAAATACATTCCCGTTTCGACATCATTTTTTAAAGTTTCTAAATCAAACGTAACCAAATCTGGTTGCTGAACTTGCAAAACTTCAAGATAAGAGACAAAGCTTTGTAGACTTTTGTTTGATGCAATTGCTTCAGCCGAAGGTTCTTCGGATTTCTTTAAAGCACCGTTGTAAAAATTATAAGGAATAGAAAGTCCTTTAGAGTCGCGGATAATTCCGTATTCTCCAAAGAGTAATATTTTTGAGTAAAATAGTGGTCCTTTCATGTTTGTTTTATGTCTTTCTTAAAAATTTAATTAAAGATACGGAAAATTATAATGCAATTGCCCCGCTTCCAATTTTGTCGCAAATGTACTGAGCATTCTGACAAAATACAACTAATTCGTCCTTAATAAATTGTAATACTTTCTCGCTAACGTTTTCGGGATAAAGCACATGCACATTTGCTCCGGCATCAAGTGTAAAACATACCGGAATCTGGGTTTCATTTCTAAATTTCCAAATTGCATTGATGATTTGCAGCGTATTTGGTTTCATCAAAATAAAATACGGCATTGAAGTCATCATCATGGCGTGCAAAGTCAAAGCTTCACTTTCTACAACTTTGATGAATTCTTCCAGATTTCCACTTTCAAAAATAGAAATCAGTTGATCTAAGTTTTCATGTGCCTGAGCAAAACGTCTTTTAGCATACGGATGATTGTGCATTAAATCGTGTCCAACTGTACTCGAAACTTGTTTTTCGCCTTTATCAACCAATAAAATTGTGTCTTGATAATTTTTGAAATTGTCATGAATAGCGTACGGAAATTCAATTCCAAATAAATCAGTACTTCCTTCAATATTGGCCTGATTTCCCCAAACCACAACATTTCCTTTTACACTTCTGCAAGCACTTCCAGAACCTAAACGAGCTAGAAATGAAGCTTTTTGAAAGAAATATTCATCGGTCATTTCAGGGTTCAGTTTTCTTTCCAAATTCATAAAATTCATTGCCAGCGCCGCCATTCCAGAAGCCGAAGATGCGATTCCCGAACTATGAGGAAAAGTATTCTGAGTATCAATTGTAAAATGATACTCTTTTAAAAATGGCAAATAAATTTCAACTCTTTCTAAAAACTTTTGAATCTTTGGTTTGAAATCTTCTTTTGGTTTTCCTTCAAAAAGCAAATCAAATGAAAAAGCATTTTGGTTTGCTCTTTTTTCAAAACTTAATTTCGTGATCGTTTTGCAATTATTTAAAGTAAAACTTACTGATGGATTTGCCGGAATCTGGTTGTCTTTTTTTCCCCAGTATTTCACTAATGCAATGTTGCTTGGAGCACTCCATTCGAAGTTTCCTTTTTCGATTGTCGAAGTATATGGAGTTGGAATAAAATCAGTTGCTGTAAACATGAATTGTAAAATTTTGGCAAAGATAGTTTTTAAATTTTTTCACCATATAAGTAATATAAGAAATTATAAGCAGGATTTACTAAAATGAACTTATATAACTTATATGGTTTAAATTTTCTTTTACTTATTTTTGAATTCAAAATTTGATGTAATGAATAAGTTTGTAAAAATTGCTATAGCTATAATGGTTTGTCTAGCAGTAGGATATTCTGCCAGTACCGTAACAAGACCCAGTATTGAGACATGGTATGTAACGTTAGAAAAACCAGTTTTTAATCCGCCGAATTGGATTTTCATGCCGGTTTGGACAATTCTTTACATTTTTATGGGGATTGCCGCAGGATTAGTTTGGGATAAAATCAAAGAGCAAAATGAGGAAGTTAAAAAAGCGCTAGGATTCTTTTTAATTCAATTAACATTAAATGCGATTTGGTCTTATTTATTCTTCGGATTAAAAAACCCGATGTTGGCTTTGATAGAAATTGCACTTTTATGGTTGTTCATTTATGAAACATATGTAAAGTTTATCAAAATCAATAAAACTGCAGGTTATTTATTAATTCCATATTTAGCTTGGGTTGCTTTTGCTGCTATTTTGAACGCTAGTATTTGGTGGTTGAATAGGTAAGTTTTTAATTTATTTCAGCTTCTTAAATTCATCATTTTTGGCATATAAAAATTCCATTGTTGCCAGAATATTTGGATTTTCTAATAGTATATTAGATTTTGGATCGGCATCACAAAATTGAAGAAAGAGCTCTTTTTCCTCAGAATTCAATTTTAATTCTTTAAAAAAAAAATCTTCAGGACAAGTTGTTGCGATTAATTTTCTAAAATCAATTTTTGGGATTTCTTTTTTAGACTCTTCGTCTTTTTTTAATAAGTTGTAAATTTGTTTGCCCAAATAAATGAAATCGATGTCTAACGGGCTTCCCTTTACCTCATTAAAGCCTTCAATTTTTAAACCTGGTCTTGATTTATGATCGTTTAGTTTTATTTGTTTTATATCTTCTTTGGTCAAGAAAATATCTTTTGCTGTTACATTTGAAATAATTACTTCGTTTAATTCTTCCGCTTTCGGAATCATATTTACGATAAGATTATTGGTTTCGATTTGTTTTGCCGTAATTTTTAATCGTGTGAATAAATAATCTTTGGCAAAAAAAATCAAGCTATCCTGTGCTTTTACTGCAATTGAAAATTCTCCCAACTCATTTGTTTTAGTGCTGATTTTAGTGGTCTTATTAATTACTTCCACTTTGTTAAGAGGAACGTTATTAGAAAAGACTTTTCCGTGAAGCAGTTTTTCTGTTTGGGAAATAGAGAGTTGGTAAGTGAAAAAAGAAATTGTGGTAAGTAATTTTACTTTCATGTAATGGTATTTAATTTTTATTTCCAGAATTTAGTTTCTTAAATTCTTCATTTTTAGTATATAAAAAATCCATAGTTGAAAGGATATTTGGATGCTCTAAAAGTGTTTTGGATCTTGGATCAGACTCGCATAATTGAAGAAATAATTCTTTTTCATCAAGGCTTAATTTTAAATCTTTTGAGAAAAAATCCAGCGGAATTGATGTTGCAATGAGTTTTTTAAAATCCATTTCAGGTACTTTCTTTTTAGGTTCTTCTTTTTCTCTTTTGAATAAACCAAACAGACCGCCACCAACAGCGCCAATATTCATTCCGTTTGCAATAGTACCATTGTTAAAACCTGGTATATATCGAGTTAAATCCTTATTTGCTCTTTCTATATTGATCTTATTTATGGCTTCTGCATCGTATTCAATTTTTTTCGGGAAGTTAATTTTTGTAATTACGACCTCATCCAATTCTTCCGGTCTTGGAATCATGTTCACTATTAAACTAGTGGCTTCAAGATTTTCTTTTGTGATTTTTAATCTTGTAAAGAAAAAGTCTTTGGAGAAAAAAATCAGACTATCTTTTACGCTAACTGAAATAGTAAATTCCCCCAAAGCGTTTGTGGTAGTGCTTGTTTTTGCGGTTTTGTTTATTACTTCTACTTTATTAAGGGGAATATTATTTGAAGTAACTTTCCCCTGAAGTAGCTTTTCTGTTTGAGAAATAGAAAGTTGGTAAGTGAAAAAAGAAATTGTGGTAAGTAATTTTACTTTCATTTAATGGTATTTAGTTGAGAGTAAAATTATTAGAATAGTCTTAACGAAAACTTGTGAAATCTGTAAATTCTTGTTAATTATGATGCCGGATCTTTTTAGCAAATACTTCAAACTCACCGTTATTAAATAAAACAGGACCATGGCCAAAACAAAGTATTTTTGGTTTTAGGGAAGCCAATTTTAGAATAGATTTTCTATTTGTTTTTTGATTTGTCGTGAAGAGATTTGGTGGTTCGTGAAGTCCAACTTTTGTAGTTAATAAATTCATATTGGTCATAACGTCTCCCACAATTAAAACACCGTCATTTTCTCTGAAAAAAGATAGATGTCCGCTTGAATGTCCGGGCGTTTCAATAACCGTAAATCCGCCAATTTTGTCTCCTTCTTTCAAGATTTCAGAAACTTGGTGACCTTTTCCTGCCCAGAAGTTTTTCTGAAATTTCGAAATTATATGATTTGGATTTGGATATTCTTTAATTACATTTCCGTTTTCAGCCAATTCTTTTTCAGGTTCACTGCATAAAAGCGGAATATTTAGCGTTTCGCAGATTATTTTACTGCTTCCCTGATGATCGGCGTGAGCGTGAGTTAGTGCGTGTTTGGTTAGAGTTATGTCTTTTAAGGCTTTTAGAATTTTTTCGTTTGAGCTTCTAATTCCAGCATCGATTAAAACATCTTCAATTACATAACAATTAATGGCGTTTCTTGGAAATAAAGGAATTTGGTAAACGTCTTTGGCAATAGTTTTCATTTTTTTGAATTTTATATTGACAAAGATTTGAATTCAGTTTTTCAATTCACTTGATAAATGTTAAGAAATGCTTTGACGAATTCGGCTCAAAGATTCTGGTGTAATTCCAAGAAAGGAAGCAATGTAAATTAATGGAGTGCGTTGGATTATTTTGGCTGGCGCTGATTCCAGAAAAGTAAGGTATTTTTCTTTTGCCGGAATCATCTGCAATTTTAAAACGCGATCTGCCATACAAAGATAATTTTGTTCAGCGAGAATTCTTCCAACGCGTTCCCAATTCGGAATTTCGTTATATAGAAACTGCATTTTTTCAAAAGTGATAGAAAGAACTTCACAATCTTCAACACACTGAACATTTTCAAACGAAACAGATTGGTTGATGAAACTGGAATACGAAGCAATAAAACCATCATCACAGCTTAAATAGGTCGTGATTTCTTTTCCATCTTTTAAGTAGTAAACACGAGCCAAACCTTCAACAATAAAAAAGATTTTGCTGCTGATTTTTCCCATTGAAGAAAGAAATTCTTTGCCCGTAAAACTTTCATATTCAAAACAAGAATCGATCTTTTCGATTTCATTTTCAGAAAACGAAGCGATTGATAATATTTGTTTTTGTAATGAAGGATTCACGATTTAAAGTATCTCAATTAATTCTGAAGCACTGTTAATGACCAATTTTGCCCCGCTCGTTTTCAATTCATCTTCGGTTCTGTAACCCCAGGAAACTCCAACCGGAAACATATTTGCATTTATTGCTGTTTTCATATCGATATCTGAGTCGCCTACAAAAAGAATTTCTTCAGGTTTTAAATTCCAGCGTTTGCTTATTTCAACAGCCTCAAACGGATTTGGTTTTTTAAGTTCTTCTGTGCTTAAACCCACTGCAGTATCAAAATAATCAGGGAATAGTTCTGACGCTATTTTTTTGGTCAACTCATCAGCTTTGTTGGAGAAAACCGCTAATTTGATATTTTGTGAACTTAAATGGTCTAATAACTCAACAATTCCATCATATGGTTTTGTTTTTAGTGTGCAGATTTTTCGATATTCATTGATCAATGACTCAAAACAAATTTCAATTTGTTTTGAGTCATTGTTTGATTCGGGCAAAGCTTTGCTTATAAGATTTCGTAATCCGCTTCCAATAAAGTATTGATAAGTTTCGTAAGTATGAGTTGGGTAATTTAGACCTTTAAGAACGATGTTCATTGCATCCGAAATATCGTGAAGAGAGTTTACTAACGTTCCGTCTAAATCAAAAATAATTCCTTTAAATTTCATTTTTTATTAAATATTTTGAGCCAGAATAAACCCGCTTGTCCAAGCATTCTGAAAATTAAATCCGCCAGTAATAGCGTCGATATTTACAATTTCACCAGCAAAATAAAGGTTTTCGTGAATTTTGCTTTCCATAGTTTTGAAGTTGATTTCTTTTAAATCGATTCCGCCAGCGGTTACAAATTCTTCTTTAAAAGTACTTTTTCCGTTTACTTGGAATTTTGCCTTTGTAAGCTGTGAAGCTAAATTCTGTAATTGATTTTTAGATAAATCTGCCCATTTAGTTTCAACTTCAATTTCAGAAGCCAAAACAAGACTTTCCCATAAACGATTCGGAAAGTCAAAAGCTGATTTTTTTGAAACCGCTTTTTTAGCGTGTTCCTGTTTTAAATCTTTTAGGATTTTTTCTGCATCTTCGGTATCAACATCATTTAACCAATTAACGAAAATCGTAAACTGATAATTTTTATCGTGCAATATACGAGCACCCCAAGCCGAAAGTTTTAGAATCGCCGGACCGCTCATGCCCCAATGCGTGATTAATAAAGGACCAGTCGATTCGAGTTTTGTATCTTTTACATTTACGGTAACTTGTGCCGCAACGCCTGGTAATTCTTTAATTCGGGAATCTTTTATGTTGAAAGTAAATAGGGAAGGGACAGGGCTTACAATTGCGTGTCCGTGTTGTTGAAGCATTTCCCAGATTTTAGGATTGCTTCCAGTTGCTAGAACTAATTTTTCTGAGGCAAAATTGTCGCTTTGTGTATCAATTTTCCAATGATTTTCTTTTTTGAAAATAGATTGTACACTTTGACCAGTCAATACTTTTATGCCTAGTTTTTCAGTTGCTTTTAAGAAGCAATCAATTATGGTTTGTGATGAATTTGAGACAGGAAACATTCTTCCGTCTTCTTCAATTTTTAATTCAACGCCATGTTTCTCGAACCATTCGATCGTATCGCCGGAACAAAATTGATGAAAAGGACCGCGAAGTTCTTTTTCTCCTCTCGGATAAAATTTAACCAATTCGTTCGGTTCAAAACAAGCGTGCGTCACATTGCATCTTCCGCCTCCGGAAACTCGGACTTTAGAAAGGACTTCTTTTCCTCTTTCTAAAATGGCAATTTTCAGTTTCGGATTTTTCTCTGCAATATTAATCGCCGTAAAAAAACCTGCAGCGCCTCCGCCAACGATGATGATGTCGAAATTTTTGATCATATTTTTCGGGTCGCCACTCCCGATAGCTATCGGGATCACGAATTATTTTTTGACAATCTTTGAAAATAAAAATTCGTGAATTCGCGGCTATTTTACTTTTATATTTTATCTGGAAAATCAGTGATGATTCCGTTTACTTTATAACTTTTTATTTTTTGAATATCTTCTTCAATATTCACTGTCCATGGTAAAACCAGAAATCCTTTTTGCTGCATTTGCTTCGTATTTTCCTCAGTCAATAAATGATAATATGGATTAATCGCTTTTGCTTTTATAGTTTCGGCGAAAGCCAAAGCTAAATTCAAATCTGTTTCGGTTAAAACGCCAATTGGGATTTTCGAATCTAAATTATGAACTTCCAAAAGCGCATTCCAATCAAAACTGGAAATAATGAAATGTTCGTATTTCCAGTCTTTTTCAGAAACATATTCATCTATTAAAGAAACTACTTTTGTTAAAGCAGCGGCACTTTTCAATTCGATATTAATGAAGCATTTTTTATTGACTAAATCGAAAACTTCTTTTAAAGTAGGAATTTGATGTTTCTCAGCAATTGAAAAAGATTTTAGTTCCTGCAAAGAAAATGAATTTACAGCGCCTTTACCATTGGTCATTTTATCAATAGTTTCGTCGTGAATTACGATAACATTTCCGTCAGCGCTTAAATGTACATCGAGTTCGATTCCGTCTGAATTTAGATCTAATGCTTTTTGGAAAGCTTGTAAAGTATTTTCAGGTTCGTATGCTTTTGCACCTCTATGAGCTATTTTTAGCATTTTGCAGTGTTTTTTCTAACCGCAAAGGTCGCAAAGTTTTACGCAATGTTAGCAAATAAATTAGTGAAAATTAAATAGCCACGAATTCACGAATTTTATTCTCAAAGATTTTAAAAATAATTCGTGACTAAAAAATCTTAGCGACCTTTGCAGTTAAATCAGTTCCAGTAAAACAATATCAAAATCACTGTCAATAATCACTTTTCCGTCAATAACTTCTGTATTTTGATTGGAGTAAGTATCTTTTAATTTGGCTCCGTTCGGGAAGATATCGCCAACAGGAAGTTCTTTTCTTCCTTTTGGTAAATCTACTCCTATGATTACTTTATCTGTAAAAACACCTTTTGTAAATATTCTCGAAAAAGTATACGGATTGGCATTAATCAGTTTATGAACACCCGCTCCAACGGCTGGATGATTTTTTCTAAATTGTCCTAATTTCTGCCAATGCAAAAGTGTTTTCTGAGTTTCAGGATTATTCTGAATAGCATCCCAATTCATATTTGAGCGTAAAGTGGCATCGCCTTGAGTACCTTCAACAACTAAAGATCGGTTTGATTCGTCGCCATAGTAAACTTGAGACATTCCAGGGGAAAGCAACAATTTGGTTCCAGCTTCTATACCTTTTACACGATTTGCATCAAAAGGCTGACCGTCGTCGTGCGAAGACATATAATTAAGGACAGAATATCCTTTTAAGTCATTATTTAAATGATTCGAATATTTCGAAAATAAACCTTCATAATCGTTTTGAGCAGCATTCCATTTAAATTCAAAATTGATCATGCTGTTGAAACCATTCTGAAAATAATTTACTTTTCGATCTCCAAAATCATAATCCTGCCCACCACTGATTCCATAACCGTAAACTTCAGCAATAGTATAAAACGGATTTTGATCTAAAACGTCCAATGGATGATGTTTTTTCCAAGTTTCAAAAGCATAATCACATTCTTTTTTAAAATCGGCCCAAACGTTTTCATCAGTATGTTTTACAGTGTCGCCTCGGTAACCGTCAACTCCAAATTCTACAATATAATCGGTAAGCCATTTTATGATATAATATTTTGGTGTTCTTGGATAATTTGTTCTTTTGAAAAATTCATCCAATGATGCGATTTCTTTTTCGTAACGTCCTTCTTTTTTCCATTTTTCGATTAAAAAAGGAGGGAGCGCAACTTCCTGCGTACTTTCTGTTCTGACATCCGGAAGATTATCAACCAAAGTACACATTGTAGTGTTTTCGAATGATTTGTAATCGCAGACAACGCCGGTTCTTACCCAGTCTGAAGGCCAAACGGGATCTTCCGGAGTAACAGGTCCAGTATGATTTATTACGCCATCAAGAATTATTCTGATGCCTTTTTCGTGCGCTTTTTTAACCAATTTTGCTAAATCTTCTTTTGTTCCAAAGTTCGGATCTAAAGCCGTCCAGTCTTTTGCCCAATAGCCGTGAAAACCATAACTGAGTCCGGTTCCTTCGTCGACGCCATCGTGAATTTGTTCGACAATCGGCGTAAGCCAAATGGCATTTATTCCTAGTTTTTCAAAATATCCTGATTCGATTTTTTTAGTGATTCCGATGATGTCTCCGCCCTCAAATCCGCGAAGTTTTCCGGGAGTTTTGGTTCGGTTGAAATTGACGTCGTTCGAATTATCTCCGTTGTAAAAACGATCTGTAAGTAAAAAATAAACATTTGCTCCTTCCCAAACGAAAGGTGTTTTTGAAGTATTATTCATTGTAACTGATTTTGAGCCAGAACAACTCATTGTTAAGTATACTAAAGATAAAAAAAGGAAAGTGTATTTTTTCATTATTTTAGAATATTTTAGGATGCATTGTGTTGAAAAAAATAGCCACGACCCGAGCGATAGCGAACAGGCGAAGCAATTCACGAATTTTATTCTCAAAGATTTTAAAAAATAAATTCGTGAATTCGTGGCGGGAAAAAAATAGCTTCCCGCAGATCTCGCAGATTCGGCAGATTTTTTTTAAATTATCTGCTTAATCTCCTAAATCTGCGAGAGAGAAAATTTTGTTATTCCAATTCTAAAACCAAAGCTGATTTTGGTTCTAAAGTAATTTCAGAAGCTAAATCGAATGTTTTCCCTGTGATAACATCTTTTCCAGATTTAAAGTTTTTGATGTTTTCTTTAAAACGATTTGTTTTCACAACCTGCTCTTTTGCATTGTTATTGAAAACTACCATTACGGTTTTTGCATCTGTATATCTGAAATATACATATGTGTTATTTTCTGGAATATAATGTGTCATTTTTCCAAAATGAACCGCTTCGTTTGATTTTCTCCAGTTGAATAATTTTGAAGTGAAATCATAATATTGCGCTTGTTGAGGGGTTCTTCCTTCTCTTGTAAAAGCATTGTTTTTGTCGCCAGCCCATCCGCCAGGAAAATCTTGACGAATATCGGCATCGCCTTTGCTTTTGTCACCGCCCATTCCAATTTCTGAACCGTAATATACTTGCGGAATTCCACGAATTGTTGCCAATAAAGTCATCGCCAGTTTGTATTTTGGTAAATCATATTTGAACTTATCGTTCATACGGTCTGTGTCATGATTTTCGGCAAAAACCAAAATATTGTTGGTGTTTGGATATAAAAAATCCATTGCAAAATTGTTGTAGAATTTAATTAACCCGCTGTCCCAATTTGGTTGATCTTCGTTGAAAGCAGAAGTAACTTGGCTTTGAAGCGTAAAATCCATTACACTTGGAAGATTTGAATTATAATTTTCGATAGCACCAATTTTACTGTCTTTCTGCCAAAAAGCTAAATTCGCCTGATTGTGCATCCATATTTCACCCACAATATTAAAATTTGGATATTCATCTGTAATTGACTTTGCCCAATTTGCCATTGCCATTTTATCAGAATAATTATAAGTATCAACTCTAAATCCGTCAAGATTAGCAAATTCAATCCACCAAATGGCATTTTGAGTTAAGTATTTTGCCACTAAAGGATTTCTCAAATTCAAGTCCGGCATAGAAGGAACGAACCAACCGTCAACACAAACTTCCTGATCTGTTTTAGAAGCGTGAATATCTGTAATAACTTCACGTCGGTGATGCGTTTGTGTATAATTTTCGAATTGATTGATCCATGATTTAGTTGGTAAATCTTTGATCATCCAATGGGTAATTCCCCAGTGATTGGTCACATAATCCATAACCAGTTTCATGTTTTTTTTATGCATTTCTGATGATAAACGAACGTAATCTTCGTTCGTTCCATAACGCGGATCTATTTTGTAAACGTCTGACTGTGCGTAGCCATGATACGAATGTTGTTTGTCGTTGTCTTCGCATAAAGGCGTACTCCAGATTGTCGTTGCACCAAGAGACGAAATATAATCTAAGTTTTTGATGATTCCTTCGATATCACCGCCATGGCGGCCTCCCGGTTCTGAACGGTTTCCTTTTTCAGTTAAAACGGCGTCGTTGTCGTTTTTAGGATTTCCGTTGGCAAAACGATCCGGCATGATTAGGTAAATCAAATCCGATGCATCGTAACTTTTTCTGTCTGCCGAATTTGCTCTTCTTTCTTTAAGCGAATATTTCTGCGTAAGCGCCACTTTATTATTGTTTTTGAAAGAGAAAACCAATTCAGATGCTTTGATATTTTGTGTATCAATTGTAACGAAAAGGTAATTTGGGTTTTCTGTTTTTTCTACATTTTTGATCGTCACATTATTCGAAACTGAAGCTTCGTATTGTGAGATGTTTTTTCCGTAGAACATAATCTGTAGCTCTGGATTTTTCATTCCGGCGTACCAAAATGGCGGTTCTACTTTTTGGATTTGCGCTTTCGCGGAAGCGGAAAACAGCAAAACCATTAGGATTAATTTGTAGAATGTGTGGTTAATTTTTAGATTATTCATAGTTTTTTCTTTTTAGTTCGATTTCCTGCAAGGTTTTTCAAACCTTGTAGGTATGAATTGAGTAAAGTTTTAGAAAACCTACAAGGTTTTGTAAACCTCGCAGGATAAACATATTAGATTGTAAAATACCTAACAGGTTTTAAAAACCTGTTAGGATAACTATATCAGATTAAAAAAAAGACAAGTAATATTGGGGAAAATTACTTGTCTTTAAAAAAATTATTTCGTTTCAATTATGCTGATTGCATAACCTCCGCCAGGAGCAGATAATTGAGATAATTTTGATTTGTTTGTTACAGCAATTTTCTTGATTGTATAAGCTTGCGGATTCGTTTTGTAATGCGCATCTTTTGCATCAGCATAAATTGTTGCAGTGTATTTTTTACCTTTTTCAAGGAAACTAAAATCGATGTTTGATGTACGAGGCGTTTCTCCGTTTACGTTTCCAATAAACCAGTTGTTTGTTCCTTTTGCTTTACGGGCAACCGTGATAAAATCTCCTGGTTCAGCTTCAATATATTTACTTTCTGACCAGTCTACAGCCACATCTTTAATGAATTGGAATGCATCTGGAAAACGGTTGTAGTTCTCTGGAGTATCTGCCGCCATTTGCAACGGGCTATACATCGTAACGTATAAAGCCAATTGGTTGCAAATTGTACTGTTTACATGAGATTTGTTATCCGGATTCATTTTGCTGATATCCATTTCGAAGATTCCCGGAGTATAATCCATTGGACCACCAATTAAACGTGTAAATGGTAATACTGTAACGTGATTTGGTTTAGAACCTCCAAACGCTTGGTATTCTGTTCCTCTTGCTGCTTCGTTACCAATTAAGTTCGGGTATGTTCTGCAGATTCCTGTTGGACGAACAGCTTCGTGAGCGTTCACCATAATTTTATAATCAGCCGCTTTTTCGATAGCGTATTGATAATGGTTTACAATCCATTGATTGTAATGGTTTTCACCGCGAGGTAAAATATCTCCAACATAACCGCTTTTTACAGCATCATACCCATTGTCTTTCATGAATTTGTAAGCAGCATCCATGTGACGCTCGTAATTGCGAACAGAACCTGAAGTTTCATGGTGCATGATGATTTTTACACCTTTTGATTTTGCATATTCATGCAAACCTTTTACATCAAAATCTGGATAAGGAGTTAAGAAATCAAAAACATAATCTTTTGAATGTCCAAACCAGTCTTCCCAGCCTTCGTTCCAACCTTCAACCAAAACAGCATCGAAACCATTGGCAGCAGCAAAATCTATGTATTTTTTTACGTTAGCATTGTTTGCACCGTGCGTTCCACTTGGTTTTGCTTTTGAGAAATCAGAAACGCCCAATTGAACCGTTGGAAAATCATTTGTGTACGACCAAGAGCTTTTTCCTGTAATCATTTCCCACCAAACACCAACGTATTTTACTGGTTTAATCCAAGAAGTATCATCAATTTTTGATGGATCATTTAAGTTTAAAGTCATTTTTGAAGCTAAAATATCTCTAGCGTCATCGCTCACCATAATCGTTCTCCAAGGCGAGTGACTTGGCGCTTGCATATAACCTTTATCTCCTTTTGCATCTGGCGTTAACCAAGATTCGAAAACTAAGTTTTTGTCATCAAGATTCAGGTGCATACAAGAATAGTTGATCAAAGCTGCTTCGTGCAAGTTGATGTAGATTCCGTCAGCCGTTTTTAACATCAAAGAAGTCTGAACTCCTGTTGGAGAAAAAGATTTTTGAGAAACGTTTGCTGTATACGCTTTTTGAGACAAACCTCTGATTTCAGATAATTTCGATTTTGTATAATCGTATTCCTGAGTATCATAATCGCCCGGAATCCAGAAAGCAGTATGATCTCCAGTCATAGCAAATTGAGATCTTTCTTCTTTAATTACGAAATAAGTAAGATTCTTTTGCGCTGGGAATTCATATCTAAATCCAAGTCCGTCCTCAAATAAACGGAAACGAATTATAATCTGTCTGTCAGTTCCTTTTTGATTTAAAGTAACTGCCATTTCATTATAATGATTTCTGATGTTGTCTACTTCTCCCCAAACTGGTTTCCAAGTTTCATCAAAAGTTGAAGTTTTTGTGTCCACAACTGTAAAGTCATTTAGCAAAGATTTTTTATCATCTTTAAGTTCAAGACCAAGTTTACTGGTTTTTACAACTTCTTTATTTTTATATTTTAAATTGTAAACTGGAGTTCCGTCGTTTTGAAGAGAAAATTCCATTACGAACTTTCCTTCGGGTGATTTTAATTGTTGTGCTTCTGCAATTGAGGTAAAAGCAAACAAGATTAAACTTGCGAAAAATAAGTTTTTCATGTTTTTTAGTTTTATGTAATTTAATTTATTTGTACAAATTTACTTGCAATTACAGGATTTCCGTTAACTACAATTGTTAAATCTTGATCTCCGTCTACAGTAAAAGTTGTTTCGTTGTGATTTACAGCTACTTTTAAAATTTGATTTCTGAAATTAATTTTAAAAGAATAACCTTTCCATTCTTTTGGGATTTTTGGAGAAAAATGCAGTTGGTCGTTTTTCACCCTCATTCCACCAAAGCCTTCCACAATACTCATCCAAGTTCCCGCCATCGATGTGATATGACAACCTTCTTCCACTTCTTTATTATAATCGTCCAAATCCAAACGAGAAGTTCTTAAATAAAAGGTATATGCCATATCCATTTTATCTAAAGCTGCAGCCTGAATCGAGTGCACGCAAGGCGAAAGCGAACTTTCATGAACCGTAAATGATTCATAGAATTCAAAATTGCGTTTTAATTCTTCTTTCGAAAAATGATCTTCGAAGAAATAAAAACCTTGTAAAACATCAGCTTGTTTAATATATGGTGAACGTAATACACGATCCCAAGACCATTTTTGGTTGATTGGGCGTTGCGAACGATCTAAATCTTTTACCGGAACTAAATCTTTGTCTAAGAAACCATCTTGCTGTAAATAAATTCCAAGTTCTTTAGAAACCGGAAAGTACATGTTGTTAGCCACTTTTTTCCATTCCTGAATTTCATTCGCCGAAAGGCTTACTTTTTCTAAAATGCGTTTGTGATCTGCAGGATATTCTAAAGCGACTTTTGCAATTTGTTCCGATGCAAAATCGATACACCATTTAGCAATATAATTGGTGTAGAAATTATTGTTGATGTTGTTTTCGTATTCGTTTGGACCTGTAACTCCAAGAATTACATATTGATTTTTATCTTTAGAAAAAGATGCTCTCTGGTGCCAGAAACGCGCAATTCCGATTAAAACTTCTAAACCTTTTTCTGGAATATAAGAGTAATCGCCTGTGTAACGGTAATAGTTGTAAATCGCAAAAGCAATCGCACCATTTCTGTGGATTTCCTCGTGCGTGATTTCCCATTCGTTGTGGCATTCTTCTCCATTCATGGTCACCATTGGATACAAAGCAGCGCCGTTTTTGAAACCTAAATTGTCTTTAGCATTTTCAATCGCTTTATCCAATTGATTGTAACGGTAAGTCAATAAATTTCTCGCAACTTGCTGATCTTTAGTTGCCATGTAAAACGGAATACAATACGCCTCCGTATCCCAATAAGTTGATCCACCGTATTTTTCTCCAGTAAATCCTTTTGGACCAATATTTAAACGAGAATCTTTTCCTGAATAGGTTTGGTTTAATTGGAAAATATTAAAGCGAATTCCCTGTTGTGCTTTTACGTCACCTTCAATAGTAATATCTGACATTTCCCAGATTTTTGCCCAAGCTTCAATTTGATTTTGAAGTAAAGCATCATATCCGGAATTTACTGCCGATTTAATTACTTTTTCAGCTGCAGACAAAGTATTTTCGTGGTTTAAAGAAACCGTATATCCGCCAATTTTTTGAATTGATGAGGTTTGTCCTTTTGCAATAATAGTCCCGTAAGTATATTGAACTTTATCTGTTGTTGAATCGATTGTTGATGGCGAAACGTTGATGTTTTCTCCGTTTGCCAAAATCGTATTGTGCATGAAAGTCGTAACTTTAAAATGCGTTTTGAATGTTTGAGCGGTTACAAAGGCCTCGTTTGTGCCTTTTTTAACTTCAAGCGGTTCCCAGAATTTTTCTTCCCAGTTTGCATCTTCATTCGTTACACCAGCGTCAATATACGGTTTGTAAACGATTTTTGCATCTTTGTTTAAAGGTGTAATATCGTATTTGATAATTCCCGTTTCGTCTAAATCTAATGAAAGAAAACGACGAACGTTTACAGCGATTTCAGTTCCGTTTTTAAGAATTGCTTCAAAAGAACGATTGTACCATCCTTCTTTCATATTCAATTCTCTGCGGAAGTTTTTAACTTCGGCACAAGTATTTAAATCAAGATTTTCTTCGTTGATTTCAATATCAATTCCAATCCAGTTTGGAGCATTAAGTACTTTGGCAAAATATTTCGGATAACCGTTTTTCCACCAGCCTACTTTTGTTTTGTCTGGATAGTAAATTCCAGCGATATAACTTCCCTGAAAAGTTTCAGCTGAATAAGTTTCTTCAAAATTGGCGCGTTGTCCCATAGCGCCGTTTCCGATACTAAAAAGACTCTCAGAAGATTTTACTCTATCCGCATCAAATCCTTCTTCAATAATAGACCAATTGTCTGGTTTTATATAATCTTGGTTCATCTTTTAAATTAGATAATTGGGCAATTAGATAATGTGTCAATTTGAAAATTATTTTTTGACTCTTATCCTCATAATTGCTTGGTTGTTCTACGTTTTCATTTTTTAATTTGAAAATGGGTAATTTGAAAATTAGATAATTGATTTTTTCAGTGAATTATCTAATTGTCACATTGCCACATTAACCAATTAGTTTCTCAATAAAGCTTGTTTCGATTTCAGTGAAATCTTTAAAAATATAGTCAGCTTCATGTAAAATTGTTTCCTCACCAATTCCCACACTTACCATTTCTGCGATATTTGCTGCCTGAATTCCGGCAACAGAATCTTCAAATACAATTGAATTTTTTGGATCAATGTTTAATAATTGAGCCGCTTTTAAGAAAACTTCAGGATCTGGTTTTGCATTGCTGACATCATTTCCGTCAACAATAACATCGAAGTAAGATAGAATTCCTGTTTTCTCTAAAATGGGTCTTGCATTTTTGCTGGCAGAGCCTAATGCAATTCCTTGATTTAAATCTTTTAATAGTTGTAGAATTTTAAAAACTCCTGGAAGAACCTCACTTTCATCCATGTCAACTAAATAAGATAAATAATCTTCGTTTTTTTGAATGAGCCATTTGTCTTTGTCTTCTTGCGAAGCCTGAACATTTCCTAATCCAAGTATAATATCTAAAGAACGAACTCGGCTAACACCTTTTAAAAGCTCGTTGTCTTCATGTGTAAAATTTATATTTAAAGACTGAGCGATTTTTTGCCAGGCTAAAAAGTGGTATTTAGCGGTATCAACGATCACTCCATCAAGATCGAAGATGAATGCTTTTTTATTATTCATGGATTTCAATTTTAGTTTTGCTATTTACTCTAAGAGTCAATAATCCTGCGAAAATCATTGATATACCTCCAATTATTAGAGCATAAATAGGTTCATTATTAAAGAATTGTTTAATTACAAATCCTAATATCGTCGCGGCCACAATTTGTGGTATTACAACAAAAAAGTTAAAAACTCCCATGTAATAGCCCATTTTTGCAGCTGGCAAAGCACCAGATAACATGGCGTACGGCATTGATAAAATACTTGCCCAAGCTATTCCAACTCCTAACATAGGAAGGATAAGAAGCTGCTTATCACCAATAAAATAAATTGAAATTAAACCAACACCTCCTGCGCATAATGCTAATAAATGTGTTGCTCTAACGCCTACTTTTTTTGCAATAACGGGTAATAAGAAAGCTACAGCTGCAGCAACTCCATTATAAACAGTAAATAAAACCGAAACCCAATCGGCTGCATCATTGTATACTTTTGAAGTGGTGTCTGTAGTGCCAAAAATGTGTTGTGTAACGGCTTGTGTTGTATAGATCCACATAGAGAAAAGCGCAAACCATGAGAAAAATTGAACCCAGGCCAATTTTTGCATCGTTCTTGGCATATTCAATAAATCGGTCATGATTATGGTAAAACCATTTTGAACTTTTTTGGTTCGTAATTGAGATGCAATTACAAATAAAACGCCCATAAAAATTAGACCTACAAAAAGAATATATAATTCTTTTGCCAGACTGTTTTCGAAAATTAAAAACGAAATTAATCCTCCAATACCCGCAAACAATACTCCTAAAAGCAATTGTTTTTTTGTAGAGACGCCAGATTCAGTTTCAGAATTAGACATGCCTTCTGTATCTTTTTTGCTATTAGCTTCAAAAGCATGAAGTTCATCCGGCGTATATTCTGTGGTTTTAAAAACGGTCCATAGTACGGAAAGCAGAAAAACAATTCCGCCAATATAAAAAGACCATTTTACTGCATCGGGAATAATTCCCTCGGGCGCAGTATTGCTTACTCCAAAAACATTTGTGAAAAGATAGGGTAAAACAGAACCTACAACGGCGCCGGTACCAATGAAAAAACTCTGCATTACAAAACCTAATGCACGCTGATGGTCGGGTAAATTATCGCCAACAAAAGCACGGAAAGGTTCCATTGAAACATTTATCGAAGCATCCATTATCCATAAAGTTCCAGCCGCAATCCACAAAGTAGGAGAGTTGGGCATCACGAATAATGCGATTGAAGATAAAATGGCTCCAATTAAAAAATAAGGGCGACGTCTGCCTAAACGAGTCCAGGTTCTGTCACTGAAATAACCAATAACGGGCTGAATTATTAAACCTGAAACAGGCGCAGCAATCCACAAAATTGGGATTTCATCTATTTTAGCACCAAGGGTTTCAAAAATTCTTGAAGTATTTGCGTTTTGCAGTGCAAAACCAAATTGTATTCCTAAAAAACCGAAACTCATGTTCCAAATTTCCCAGAAACTTAATTTACGCTTTTCCATTATCGTAATTTGAAAAAATTATACGATAAGCGCTTTGCTTATCAAAACTTTGTTTCTTTCGAAGTAAAACTAAAAGCCTTGACGGGCGTAAAAGTATAAATTATTTTTTTATTTAAGCTAATAAAAAAGCCATAAATATTTTTTATGGCTTTTGAATGCGTTGATTTTAAGAAAATTAGTCAGTAGATTCTCTTTTTATAAGATGAGTTTCTATTACTTCTGTAGTATAATTTTCGTTTTCTTCTTCGTCATCGTCATGTTCTGCTTCAAGCCTTTCGATAAGCATTTTGGCTGCTTTATTTCCCATTTTTTCACCACTCTGACTTACGGTTGTAATACTTGGAGTGGAATATTTTGAAATAATTCCGTCAGTAAATGCAATTACGGCTAAATCTTCAGGAACTTTCAATCCCATTTTTGAAGCTGTTTTGATAATTGTTACTGCAAAAAGCTCATTTACTGCGAAAACAGCATCGAAAGCTCTGGCGTGTAAAAGTTCAGAAATAGTTATTTCGCAGGTGTCTACGTCTTCAATTTTAATTATTAGATCTTCGTTAAACGGAATTCCGTTGTCTAAAAGTGCTTTTTCGTAACCGTCTGTTCTTAGTTTTCCAACGCTTACATAATCAACAGTAGTTACTAAAGCAATCTTTTTTCGTCCGTTATCAATCAGGCTCTGAACGGCTTCATATGCGGCGGCTTTGTCATCAATAATTACTTTATCACATAAAATATCATTGGTTACACGATCAAACATAACCACTGGCATTCCTTGGTTTATGACTTCAGTAATATGGTGAAAGTCGCCTTTAAATTGTGTTTCTTTAGAAAGTGACATGATAAAACCGTCGATACTTCCGTTGGCTAACATTTCCATATTCAAAACCTCTTTATCAAAAGAATCGTCTGATAAACAGATTACTACACTGTATCCATGTTCATTGGCAACTTGCTCCACACCATTGATTACAGTAGAGAAAAAATGGTGTACAATTTCTGGGATGATAATGCCAATACTTTTGGTTTTTCGGTTTTTTAAACTAAGGGCAATATTGTTGGGTTTATAGTTGTAAAACTTAGCAAAAGCCTGAACTTTTAGACGCGTTTCTTCACCTATTTCAAGACTGTTTCTAAGTGATTTTGAGACAGTTGAAATAGACACGTCAAGTTCCTTTGCTATCTGTTTTAGGGTTATTTTGCGTTTCATAGTGTTTTTTGGAAAAAATCTAATTGATAATAAAGTTGGTTAATATTTTTGGTATTGGCAATTTTTGACTTAAAAGATTACAAAAAATAGAAAGTTTTCAACACTACCACGTTTTCGTAAACCAATAAAAATTGCCACCGGTTGTTCGTGTTAATAAATTCATAATTTTGAAATTCGAAGTAAAATTAAAAACTTAACTAACAATCACAAACTCAAACTAATTTAAACAAAAAGTATGAAAACAATTTACAAAAAGTTGTTATTTTTATTCCTACTGCTGCCGTTTACTGTGTTAGCTCAAAGCACATTAAATGGAACTGTTGTCGATAAGGCAACAGGACAGCCGATTCCGGGAGTAAATGTAAATGTACAAGGCTCTAAAGCAGGTACTTCTACAGATTTTGACGGAAAATTTCAATTACCAAATTTAAAGAATGGTGATAAAATTGTTGTGTCATTTATTGGATATGTAAGCAATACTGTTACTTTTTCTGGACAAAAAACTGTAAGCATTTCTCTTGAAGAAGATACAAACCAGCTTAAAGAGGTTGTTGTACAAGTAGGTTACGGTACTGTTAAGAAAAAAGACGCGACAGGAGCTGTAACCGTTTTAGGTGCAAAAGACTTTAATAAAGGACCGGTGCAATCTGCTGATCAAATGATTCAAGGTAGAGTAGCTGGTTTGCAAATTATTAACGGGGGAGGTTCTCCAGGAGCTGATCCAATCGTAAGAATCCGTAGCGGATCCTCTCTTAGTGCAAACAATGATCCATTATATGTAATTGATGGTATTCCTGTTGCAAATGGAGGAGTTGAAGGAGGAAGAAACCCATTATCTACAATCAATCCTAATGATATTGAATCACAAACAGTTTTAAAAGATGCTTCTGCAACTGCAATTTATGGTTCACGAGCTTCAAATGGTGTAATTATCATTACTACTAAAAAAGGTAAATCGGGTGATATTAAAGTAAGCTACAATGGTAATTTCCAAGTTTCAGAAATTACTCAAAAAGTTGATGCTTTATCAAGCGGACAATTTAGAGATTTTGTTAATGCTAACGGAAGTGCATCTCAAATAGCAGCAATGGGTCAGGCTAATACAAATTGGCAAGACGAAATTTACAGAACTGCTATGGGAACGGATCAAAACGTTTCTGCAAGTGGTGGTGCTGACAATGTTACTTATAGAGCTTCTGTAGGATATACTAACTTAAATGGTGTTTTATTAAGAGACAACTTCGAAAGAACGACTTTAGGCGTTTCGTTAACTGGAGACTTTTTTGACAAACATTTAAAAGTTCAAGTAAACAACAATACATCTGTAATTAAAAGTAATTACAGTAATACCGGTGCAGTTGGAGCGGCTGTAGGTTTTGATCCAACTCAGTCTGTTAAAAACGCTGACGGTACTTATTTCCAATGGATGACATCTCCAACAGAATTTAATCAATTGGCTGGAAAAAACCCAGTTGCAATGATTAATCAACAAGATAATTTAGGTACCTTTAATAGAAGTATCGGAAACATTCAATTGGATTATAAAATGCACTTTTTGCCAGAATTAAAGGCTACAGTGAATTTAGGTTATGATCAAATGAGCGGTAGAGGTTTTGGTGGAACAGATGCAGATTATTTATTTGGTCTTAAAGGTTCTGGATACAATAACACTTATGTAAATATAGAGAAGAGAAATAACAAGTTAATGGACTTGTATTTGAACTATAACAAAATGATTGAAAGTATCAGTACACAGGTGGATGTAACAGGTGGTTATACTTATCAAGATTTTAGAGAAGAAAAAAATAAATCAAACTATAATTTTGAGAATGATGTAAATACGGTAGAGTTATTTACTCCTACACACATTAATTTACAGTCTTTCTTTGGAAGAGCTAATTTTACTGTTGCAGAGAAATACTTAGCAACTGTTTCTATTAGACGTGATGGAACTTCAAGATTTACAGAAGATTACCGCTGGTCAAATTTCCCTGCAGTTTCTGTAGCATGGAAATTGAATGAAGAAAATTTCTTAAAAGATGTTGCAAGTATCAATTCTATTAAATTAAGAGGAGGATGGGGTATTACTGGACAGCAAAATATTGGAAGTGCTTATCCTTCAATTCCATTATATTTAGCATCAAACAGTGCTGCTCAATATCAATTAGGAAATACTTTTTATACTACTTACAGACCACAGCCGTATAACAGTAATTTGAAATGGGAAGAAACAACAACAATAAACGTTGGATTAGATTTTGCTCTATTCAATAATAGAGTTACAGGTACTGCAGATGTTTATCAAAGAACTACTGACGACTTATTATTAAATACGCTGAATCCTCCTTTCTTCGGATTCTCTAATAGAGATAATTATAACGTAGGTAGCCTTAAAAATAAAGGTATTGAATTATCTGGTGAAGTAATTCCAGTTCAAAATAATAATTTAGAATGGAGAATTGGTGGAAATATTACATTCCAGAATTCAAAAATTACAGCATTAACAACAACTCAGGATAATACTCCTGGATTAGAAGCCGGAGATAATATATCAGGTGGAACAGGAAATAAAATTCAAAACAATCAAGTTGGTTATGCACCAAATTCATTTTATGTATTTGAGCAAGCTTACGATGCTGCAGGAAAACCAATGGATGGTGTTTTTGTAGACCGTAATAAAGATGGAATAGTAAATGAAGATGATATGTACCGTTTTCATAAACCAGCTGCAGATGTTTTTTACGGGTTCTATACAAGTTTGAATTACAAAAACTGGGATTTTTCTATGAACTGGAGAGGTTCTTGGGGTAACTATATGTACAATAACGTAGATTCTGGTAATGGTGTATATAACACGGTTTTAATTAGACAAAATGATTTAGCAAATGGCGTTGAAAATCTTTTAGAAACAGGTTTCAAACAAGGAAGTAATTTCCAGTTAAAATCTGATTACTATATTCAAGATGCTTCTTTTGTTAAATTAGATAACGTTACTGTTGGTTACACTTTTAATCAAAAAATAAAAGGAATCTCAATGTTAAAAATAACAGCATCAGCTCAAAATGTTTTAACAATCACTAAGTATGAAGGTTTGAATCCTGAAATTTCAAATGGTATCGATAATAATCTTTATCCACGACCAATTACTTTCATGTTAGGATTAAACGCTAACTTCTAATTCAAATAACAAGAAAAATGAAAAAGATACAAATAAAATTATTAGGTATTTCTTTGTTTATGATGACGATGTTGTTTTCATCATGTACAGATGATCTAAACCAATCACCAGATAATGGTGATTCTGTAAGTAGTGACGAGCTTTTTAAAGATCCGGCTGCTTACAAACAAAATTTAGCAAAATTATACGCAGGTTTTGCTACAACGGGTCAACAAGGACCTGCAGGAAGTCCTGATATTTCTGGAATTGATGAGGGAACAAGTCAATACATCAGAGGATTTTGGATGATGCAGGAATTAACAACTGATGAAGCAGTAATTGCATGGAATGATGGAACAATTAAAGATTTCCACTCACAAACTTGGTCATCAGCAGATACTTTTCTTGCAGCAACATTTGCACGTTTTTCTTTTCAAATTGTGAACTGTAATGAGTTTTTAAGACAAACTACAGATGCAAAATTAGCAGGAAGAGGTGTAACAGATGCAACTGTTTTAGCTGATGTTAAAGCATATCGTGCAGAAGCTCGTTTTTTAAGAGCGATGACGTACTGGCATTTAGTAGATACATTTGGAGCTGGATCAATCGTAACAGAGGATTCTCCAACAACATTCTATTATCCAGAATATTCTTCAAGAGCTGATATATATAAATTTATCGACGAAGAACTTACTGCTATCGAGCCATTGTTGAAAACACCTAAAACGAATGAAGCTTATCGTATTGATCAGGCTGCTGCTTGGATGTTGCATGCTAAATTGTACATGAACGCTAAAGTTTATATTGGTACAGATCATTATGCTGAAGCGTTGCCTTTAATTGACAAAGTAATCAATTCAGGTTATACACTTCATAATAACTACAATCAGTTATTCTTAGCGGATAATGATAAAAATGGAGCACAGAAAGAATTTATCTTCACAATTGCTTTTGACGGTATTCATACTCAAACTTACGGTGGTACAACATTCTTAGTTCATGCTCCAGTAGGAGGTAGTATGGTGGCATCTGAATTTGGTATCAACGGAGGTTGGGGAGGTATTAGAACAACATCGGCTTTCGTAAATAAATTTGATGCTGTTACAACAGATACTCGTGCACAGTTTTATACTAATGGACAGACAAAAGAAATTGCTAACATTGGAAATTTTACAGATGGTTATGCTATCAAGAAATTCAAAAATGTTGACGTAAATGGTGTTCAGGGATCAGATAAAGCAGGAAACTTTGCAGATACTGATTTTCCAATTTTCAGACTTGCAGATGCTTACTTAATGTATGCTGAGTGTGTTGTCAGAGGTGCTGGAGGAAGTTTGGCTACTGCAACTACTTATGTAAATGCTTTAAGAACAAGAGCAAAAGCTAACACCATTTCTCAAAGTGATCTTAATTTGAATTTTATTTTAGATGAAAGAGCGAGAGAGCTTCACTGGGAAGGACACAGAAGAACAGATTTGATCCGTTTCGGAAAATTCACGGGAGGTTCATATTTATGGCCATGGAAAGGAAATGTGGCTGGAGGTACTTCTACACAAACTTACAGAGATTTATTCCCAATTCCAGCTGGATCTTTAGGAGCAAATCAAAATTTAAAACAAAATCCTGGATACTAACTAACTGAATAACGAAATTAAAAAATACCACAAATGAAAAATATAACGAAATCATTAATTGCTTTATTAGCATTAGTTGCAGTATCATGCAGCGTTGAAGATGTTCAAGATAGACCTGTAATCGAGGCGGTTACTGCCCCTGTATTAACTGCTCCTCAAAGCGGAACTGCATATGTTTTAACTCCAGATGCAGCTGCAAATCAAGCAGAACGTTTTACTTGGACTTCTGCAGATTTTGGAGGAAGTGTTGAAGTAAGTTACGTAGTAGAAATTGATAAAAAAGGAAATACATTTAAAACGCCTAAAGAATTAGGTACGGTTAAATCTCAAAATCAAGTATCAGTTTCTGTAGAAAAAATGAATACTGCTGTATTGTCTTTAGGCGCAACTCCATTTGCTCCTGGCGATTTTGAAGTTAGAGTTAAATCTACTGTAGGTACTGAAACTCAATATTCAAACGTTACTGGAATTGTTATAACTCCTTACACTACTGAAACTCCAAAATTATATGTTCCTGGAGGATATCAAGTGGCAAGTGGTTACGGTGCAGCTGATTGGACTCAAGCAAGTGCTCCAACATTATTAGCTGAAGGTTATGGAAAAACTGCTTTTGAAGGTTACGTATACTTTGCAACTGCACAAGATGCTACAGTAGATGGAAAAGGATACAAATTGTCTACTAAATCTGACTGGAGTGGTACAAACTACGGAACTGGTACTGCAGCTGGTACTTTGAGTGGAGCAGGAGATGCTAAAAATCTTTCAATCCTTACACCAGGTTACTACAGAATTAAAGCTGATACTGATCCAGCGAAATTAACAATCGCTACTTTAAAAACGACTTGGGGAATCATTGGTAATGCAACTCCAGGAGGATGGGATACTGATACTCCTATGACGTATGATCCTGCTACTAAAAAATGGACAGTTACTGTAACTTTAACTGCTCAGTCGGCTCCAGATAATGGTTTGAAATTTAGAGCAAATGGAAACTGGGATCTTAACTTTGGAGATACAGGAGCTAATGGTACTCTGGAAGAAGGAGGAACAAATATTGGTACTACTGCTGGAAAATTCTTAATTACTTTAGACTTAAGTAATCCAAGAAATTACACTTATACTATTGTAAAACAATAATAAGTTGAAACCTAAAAAAAGGCTATCTACGGATAGCCTTTTTTAATAACCATATTAATTATGAAAAAAACTTTACTATTATTTTTCTTTTTGTTGTCGGCAATTTCATTTGGACAACAGCAAACAGCAACTTATTCGGTAAGTCCATCTACTTTTGAGGAAACTACTTCTATCACAATTACAATAAACGGAAGTAGTATTAACGAGAGTACATGGGGTGTTACTGGAAATGCTTTATATATGTGGGCTTGGGCATTTGATACGAATGACACAACTCAAAAAGGAACACCAAACAACGGTACTTGGGAATCTTCAAGCGAGGAAAGTAAATTTACTTACAATGCAGGGACAGATACTTATACTAAAACAATAACGCCAACTATTTATTACAATACAACAGGAATAGGAAAAATTGGTTTTTTAATCAAAGCCAAAAACGGAACTGGTGACAAAAAATCGCAAGACATTTTAGTTGAAGTTGGTTCTTTTCAGGTAACCTTGACTTCTCCAGCAGAAAACAGCACTACAATATTAGCGTCAGGTTCTAATTTTAATATTGCAGCTACAAATACAAATGGAGTAGCAAGCTATACTTTAAAAGCAAACGGAACTACAATTGATACAAATGCAAGTACAGCAAGTTATTCTTACACAGCAAATAATCTTACAAGCAATCAAAGTTATGAGTTAGTAGTCGTTCAGGGAACTGTTACAATCTCAAAAAAGTTTTCGGTTGTTGTAAATCCAAATACAGTTTCAGAAGCAATGCCTGCAGGTTTGGTTGACGGAATAAATTATAATAGTGCAGATGCAACAAAAGCAACTTTAGTTTTAGATGCACCTTTAAAAGATTTTGTTTACGTTGCCGGAAGTTTTAATAATTGGCAGCCTACAACGGCTTATGCCATGAAAAAAGATCCTACTTCAGGGAAATTTTGGCTGGAATTAACTGGATTGGTTTCGGGAGCAAATAATACGTATCAATATTGGGTGGGAGAGAGTACGCCTTTGGCAAATTCTCCGGCATTAGTAAAAACAGCTGATCCTTATTCAACTTTGGTTTTATCTCCTTATGATGATAGCGGAATTCCTGCAGCTTCTTATCCAAATTTGCCAGCTTATCCTGCTGGACAAAATTTTGAAGTTACAGTTTTAAAAACAGGACAAACGCCATACAATTGGCAAGTGACAAACTTTACAAAACCTGAAAAAGATAAGTTAGTTGTTTACGAGGTTTTGGTTAGAGATTTCGATGCTAAAAAAAATTATCAAACCTTAATTGATAGAATCGATTATTTTAAAACGCTTAAAATAAATGCTATCGAATTAATGCCGGTAATGGAGTTTGAAGGTAATGAAAGCTGGGGTTATAATACTTCATTTCATATGGCTTTAGATAAATTTTATGGTACATCAGATAAATTAAAGGAGTTTATTGATTTGTGTCATCAAAACGGAATCGCAGTGATTTTGGATGTGGCTTTAAATCACGCTTTTGGAAGAAATCCAATGGTAAGAATGTGGATGAACGATCCTGATGGAGATGGTTTTGGATCACCAACTTCTGAGAATCCATATTTTAATACCGTTGCAAAACATACCTATAGTGTAGGTGAAGACTTCAATCATCAATCTCTAAAAACACAGTATTATGTCGAACGAGTAGTGAAACAATGGATTCAAGAATATAAAATTGATGGTTTCCGTTGGGATTTAACAAAAGGATTTACACAGGCTTGTACGGCGTCAGACGAATCTTGTACAAATGCTTATCAGCAGGACAGAGTGGATGTTTTGAAAAAATATGCTGATTATTCATGGAGCCTTGATTCAACACATTACACGATTTTTGAACATTTAGGGTCTGATTCTGAAGAACAACAATGGGCAAATTATCGCGTTGCTGAAACACCTAGCAAAGGAGTTATGATGTGGGGAAAAATGACAGATCAATACAATCAATTGTCAATGGGATATTCGTCAAGCAGCAATATTTCCAGAATGATGAGTTCTAGCCGCGGTTTTACTGCAAATCGTTTAATGGGTTATGCTGAAAGTCACGATGAAGAACGCTTGATGTATAAAAATGTACAGTACGGAAATACATCTGGAACTTATAATGTAAAATCTTTGAATACAGCTTTATCTAGAATGTCCGCAATTGGAGCGGTTTCGCTTTTGATTCCTGGTCCAAAAATGATTTGGCATTTTGGAGAACTTGGATGGGATGATTCAATTTATACTTGTAATGACGGAACTGTAAATGATAATTCGGCTACGATTTCCGGAGATTGTAAATTAGATACTAAACCACAGCCTCAATGGGCAGAAAACTGGTTAGGCGATACAAATCGTAATAAAATTTACTACGATTGGGCAAAAATGATCAACATGAAAGTGACCGAGCCCGTATTTTTAGGAACAGCAACAATGGCAAATGCAAATACGCTGACAGTAAATATTAAAATTACAAACAGCAATTTGGCTGCAACACAATTAAAAGATGTTTTGATTTTAGCCAATTTTGATGTGTCTGCGCAAAATGTTGCTACTGGTTTTCAATATACTGGAACTTGGTATAATTTGATGGATAATTCTTCAATAAATGTAACCGATGTTAATGCAACAGTAAATTTAGCTCCAGGAGAATATAGAATTTATGGAAATAAAACAGCCAATTTAGCCATTCCAGATTTCGGAAAAACAAGTGCTGTAAATTTATATCCAAATCCAGTTTCAAATTATTTCACCTTAAATGTAGCGGTATCTAAAGTTCAGGTGTATTCAATCTCAGGACAATTGGTAAAAAGTTTTATTTCAAATGGAAATGTAGATTTTCAATATAACGTAAGCGATTTGAAAACAGGATTATATGTAGTAAAAGCACATGATGAGAACGATAAAATTCAGGTCATGAAATTTATAAAGAAATAAATACGTCATTTTAAAATTTAAATGAAAAGTAAATGTTTGCTTTTGAGTTTAAAATTTTAATAGGTATTTAAATTTTGGTTTTTTAGTAGTTAAAAGGGCTGTCTATTTTTAGACAGCCCTTTTCTTGTTTAAGTTTGTTTTGGTTATTTTTTCTCGTTGTATTCTCCAATCAAAGAAAAATAGCCAAAAGTCCCTAGGCCTAAAACGATTAACGGGGTTAGAATGAATAGGGTTATAATTCCAAATACCGTATCATCCCGCTGGTCTGATAAGAATTTAGGCAAGCCAAATTCAAACACGCAGAAATAAGCGGCAGCAATGGAAAGTATAATCCACAAAACACCTAAAATTTTCTTAACTGTATTCATATTATATGTAGGTATTAAAGGTGATTCGTTTTGTTTTTATTGTCAATGTAAACCATTCCAATTATAAAGCAGATTGAAGCAATTATAATAGGATACCAAAGACCTTCAAGATAAAATTCGGGTTTTCCATTAGATTTTGCATGTGTTACAAAATACGTTGAAACTGCAGGCAAAAGACCTCCAAAAATCCCATTCCCAACGTGATAAGGAAGTGACATTGAAGTATACCTGATTTTAGTTGGAAACATCTCAACTAAAAAGGCTGCAATTGGTCCGTAAACCATTGTGACAAATAGAACCTGAATGAAAACGAGGAAAATTAATGTCCATTCATCTTCAGAATTTATTTTGACTGTAACGCTGCTTTGAGATTCTTTTTTATCTGCAAAAACAGTTTTCTTTTCCATATACGAAGTACCGTCGGAATAGGTTTTAGAAATTGTAGTTACAAGGTCTTTATTTTTCTTTATTTCAGTATTTTGAATTGTTTTCTCAGTAATTTCTGTCTTATAAGCGACATCAGTTGTATTGTACATCATTTTATAGATTGGCCTGTAAAACAAAATTGCCAAAAGCATTCCTGACATCATAATATATTTTCTGCCAACTTTATCGCTAAGCCATCCAAAAACAATAAAAAAGGGAGTTCCTAGTAGTAAAGCAATTCCTAAAAGTTCATCAACTTGAGAAGAATCGATATTCATGACCGTTTTCATGAAACTCATAGCGTAGAATTGTCCAGTATACCAGACTACACCTTGTCCCATTGTAGCACCAAAAAGCGCCAGTAAAACAAATTTCAAATTGTATCTGTTTCCAAAACTTTCCTTTAATGGATTCGTACTTGTTGTTCCTTCTTTTTTGGCTTTTGCAAAAACAGGAGACTCATCCATATTTTTTCGGATTAAATACGAAACGCCAACCATTACAATAGAAACCCAAAATGGAACACGCCATCCCCAAGTATCAAAATCTTCAGCAGAAAGAATATTTTTGGTAGCCAAAATGACCATTAACGATATAAACAAACCAACAGTCGCTGTAGTTTGAATCCAGGATGTCCAATATCCTTTTTGTCCCGCTGGCGAATGCTCGGCTACATAAGTAGCAGCGCCACCATATTCTCCACCTAGTGCCAATCCTTGTAGTAAGCGAAGTATCAGGACTAATAAAGGTGCAAAGAAACCAATAGTTTCATAACTAGGAATACAGCCTATTAAAAAAGTAGAGCCACCCATTAATAATAAAGTAGCCATGAACGTATATTTTCGACCAATAATATCACCGAGTCTTCCAAAAAATAAAGCACCAAAAGGTCTTACAACAAATCCGGCAGCAAACGTAGCCAAAGTCGATAAAAATGCTGCGGTTGGATTATCACTAGGAAAAAATTTTGTCGAAATAACAACAGCTAAACTTCCAAAAATATAAAAATCGTACCATTCAATCATTGTTCCCATCGAGGATGCCGAAATAACTTTCCAAATACCTTTAGTAGAAGTTTTGCTCATAAAACTGTTTTGTGTATTTAAGTAATAATTAAATAATAAAATTATAGTTTTACGAATATATAAGATATTTTGTTATTTAGTTAATACTTTTTTAACAAAAACAAACTATTTATTGACTTTTGTTTTTTTAGTAGTATATGCTTTATAAAGTATCTGAAAAAGTAAAATTAATCGTAAGATATACTAAGAAAAAAACGCAAAGTTCGCAAAGCTTAAAAATAAAACTTTGCGAAGCTTTGCATTAAATCTTAGCGCTTAAAAAATATTAGGAAAGTTAAAACAAAAAACCCGAATATTGCTATTCGGGTTTTGGTGGTACCTCCAGGGATCGAACCAGGGACACATGGATTTTCAGTCCATTGCTCTACCATCTGAGCTAAGGTACCGTCTTGTGCTCAATGCGGGTGCAAAGATAGAATCATTTTTCGTTTATCCAAAACATTTTTTTAAAAAAATCAATTCGTATCTTCGCAATGGTAAAAAAATAGATATGATTTTAACTGTTGATGTTGGTAATACACGAATTAAAGCAGCTGTCTTTGAGGAGAATAATGTATTGGAGAATTTTGTTTTTGAGAAAAATGAGCTCGAAAAAAAAATTGAAAAAATATTAGAAAAATTTCAAAATTGCTCTGATTTAGTTGTGGCTTCAGTCGGAAATATTGAAAAAGAATTTTTTTTGACTTTCGAAAATCGATTGAATGTACATTTTTTTACCCACGAAGATGTTTTTCCATTCCATAATCAATATGCGACCCCAAAAACTTTGGGAATTGACAGAATGATTTTGGCTGCGGGTGCAACGCTGCAATTTCCTAAAAAAAATAGATTAGTAATTGATGCGGGAACTTGCATTACCTACGATTTTATCGACGAAAACGACAATTATTTGGGCGGTGCAATCTCGCCAGGGCTTAGATTGCGATATGAATCTCTACATCAATTCACGGCCAAACTACCTTTGTTGACTTTTGAAGAGCCCGAAAATTATGTAGGAAACTCGACTAAAGAAGCCATTCATTCAGGAGTTGTCAATGGCTTCGTCTATGAGATTGACGGTTTTATCGATGAATATCGAGCAGAATTTTCAAATTTTATAATAATTTTAACGGGAGGTGATGCAGAATTTTTGGCTAAACGATTAAAAAATACCATATTTGCCAATTCAAATTTCCTACTAGAAAGTTTGAACCAAACATTTCAATATAAAATCGACAATGATTAAAAAAATTATAATAGGTGCTTGTTTACTTATCTCGTTCGTTTCATTTGCTCAGCAAGGTACAGCTTCACCATATTCTTTCTACGGAATTGGAGATGCAAGATTCAAAGGTACTCTGGAAAACAGATCTATGGCTGGTGTTTCAATAGAACAGGATAGTATTCACTTGAATGTTGATAATCCTTCAAGTTATGCGAGTTTAAGACAGACTACGTTTACAGTTGGAGGAAGTTTTGGTACTTCTAATTTAAAAAATGATACACAATCTGAAAAAGCGCAGAGAGCGACTTTCGATTACTTAGCTGTAGGAATTCCTATGGGGAAATGGGGAGCGTCTTTTGGTTTGGTTCCTTTAACTTCTGTTGGATACAAAATCTTAAATGATAATACAGATACTCCCGGAGCTACAAACAATCAGTTTGAAGGAAAAGGAGGGGTTAATAAAGTATATTTTGGTTTAGGTTATAAAATCAAACCAAACTGGAATATTGGTGCTGATGTTCAATACAACTTTGGTTCAATTACTACAACAAGTATTGAAGCAATTACCGGAGTTCAAAATTCAACAAAAGAGACAAACAAATCGGAATTGTCGGGTGTTAATTTTAACATCGGAACAATGTATCAGACAAAAATTGATAAAAAAATGACGTTGTTCACGAGTTTGAACTACACATTTGCAAGCACATTAAATGCGCACAATGCAAGAACTATTGCGGTAGATGGCGATCCTGACCCAATAACAGCTGATCCATTTGATGCAAAATTAAAAGTGGGGAATAAAGTGACATTAGGAGCCGGAGTTGGTTCGCCAAGAAAATGGCTTGTTGGAACAACACTTGCTTTTCAGGGAGCGGGTCAGTTTGATAATTATTACAATACAAGCGATGACGTTCGCTATGAGAAATATTCAAAATATGCTTTTGGAGGATATTATATCCCTAACTACACATCGTTTACAAGTTATTTCAGCAGGGTTACCTATAGAGCTGGTTTGAAATATGAAAAAACTGGTTTGGTTATCAATAATCAATCTATTAATGATGTTGGAATGACTATAGGTGCTGGTTTCCCAATCACGGGGTCTTTTTCAAATGTAAACATCGGAATCGAATTTGGTAAAAGAGGTACTACTTCTGCAGGTTTGATTCAGGAAAATTATTTGAACTTCAGCGCAAGTTTCTCTTTCAATGACAGATGGTTTAAACAGCGTAAAATCGAGTAATACCTCAGTTATATTTTTATAAGCTCATTACAATTTACTACTTTTGGCGAATGAATTTACCAAAAAGATATATTATAACCGTTGTCACAGTTCTTGCTGTGACACTGTTTTTTGGGTGCGAAAGTAATTTTAAGGAAGTGCAAAGAAGCAATTTCGCAGAATTTGTTCCGGGAAGTGATGTTGATACTGTAAATATTAAATATACTGATTCAGGCCGTATAACAGGTGTTTTGATAAGTCCTAAAATGCTGGATTATTCTAATCTTGAATTTCCGTTTACAGATTTTCCAAAAGGAATAGATGTTACTTTGTACGATAAAAAGCAAAAGCGTACTTTTATTAGATCAAATTACGCAGTTTCATATAAAGATACCGGAATAATTGATTTGCAGGGAAATGTAAAAATCACTTCAGAAGCTGGCCAGGTTTTAGAAACCGAACAACTTTATTTCGATCAGAAAAATGAATGGTTTTACACCGAAAGAAAATTTAAGCTTACAGATGCTAAAGGAGTTTCAACCGGACAGGGGATAGATTTTAGTAAAGATTTTAAAATGATTAATTCACAGCGTATAAGTGGTGAAATTGAATCAAACGAATAGAAATTATGGGTTACTTAAAATACACACAATACGTATATATTGCATTTGCAGTTTACTTTATTTATGATGCAATTACAAAAATGAATGAAGGTGTCGAATCTTATCCGTTGAGTTTTGTGATTGCAGGAATGGCAATATTTATGTTTTTCTTTAGGAGAAGATTTGTCAAAAAATTTGACGACCGAAACAAAAAACAGTAAAAATGGAAATTAGTATTATAATATTGTGTTTAATACTATCAGCTTTTTTTTCGGGAATGGAAATAGCTTTTATTTCCTCTAATAAAATTTATCTTGAAATCGAAAAAAAACAAGATAACTTTTTATCAAGAATCTTAACCAGACTAACTCAGAATCCTTCAAAATTTATTGCCGCAATGCTTATTGGCAATAATGTAGCATTGGTTGTTTATGGTTTTTACATGGGAGATTTAATTCTTCAATGTTTTGTTGGATTAGGATTTCAATTTTCTGCTTTGACAAGTTTGCTTGTTCAAACTACGCTTTCGACTTTTATTGTTTTAATAACAGCCGAATTTCTTCCGAAAGTGTTTTTTCAAATTTATGCAAATTCATTAATTAAGGTTTTTGCTGTTCCAGCTTATCTTTTTTATAAGCTATTCTATTATATTTCAACATTTTTTATTTGGATTTCAGATTTTGTTTTAAGGAAATTTTTTAAAACAGAAGGCGATCAGGTACAGTTGTATTTTAGTAAAGTTGAATTAGGAAACTATATTACCGAACAGATGAACGCTGTAGAAGATGATGAAGAAGTTGATTCAGAAATTCAGATTTTTCAGAATGCATTGGAATTTTCAGGAGTAAAAGCGCGTGATATTATGACGCCTCGCACAGAAATTGTGGATATCGACTTATTTGAAAGTGTTTCAGACTTAAAAGCGCTTTTTATTGAAACCGGTTATTCTAAAATAGTTGTAAGCCAAAATTCGCTTGATGATATTGTAGGCTATGTCCATTCTTTTGATTTGTTTAAAAAACCCAAGACGATCAAATCTGTTTTAATGACGGTCGAATTTGTTCCAGAAACAATTTTGATCAAGGATGCATTGAATCTGCTCATTAAAAAAAGAAAAAATGTTGCGGTTGTTCTCGATGAATACGGAGGTACTTCTGGAATCATTACAATTGAAGATATTGTCGAAGAGCTTTTTGGTGAAATTGAAGATGAACATGATCTTGATGAAGAACTTGTGGAAGAGGAATTAGAGGAAGGTAAATATTTGTTTTCGGCCCGATTAGATGTTGAATATTTAAACGAAACCTATAAATTAGAAATTCCAGAAGAAGACTCATACGGAACCTTAGGCGGTTTTATAGTCAATTCTACTAAGAAAATTCCACAAAAAGGAGACGAAATTGTAATCGATAACTATCATTTTGTGATAGAAGAGGCAACAAATAAGAAAATTGAATTAGTAAAAATGTCCATAAAAGACTGATTTTTTTTAATAATTAAAAAAATTGTTGAAAATAAAACGCTAGTTGTATTGTTATTAACTAGATAATTGTATTTTCGCAAACTGAATATAAAATTAACGATAATAAAAATGGCAGTTTTAGCAAAAATTAGACAACGTTCCGCGTTATTGATAGGAGTTATTGCACTTGCATTATTTGCATTTATAATACAAGATCTATTTAATAAAGGAACACTTAGTCAAAGTTCAAAAGATGTGGGAAGCATCGACGGAAAAGATATTTCATTTGAAGACTTTAGAGTTAAAGTTAGTAATGTTGAAAAAAGTGGTCAAGGTATTACTTCCACTGAAGCTGCAAACAGAGTTTGGGATCAAGAGGTTTCAATCGCGTTATTATCTGCTCAATTTGATAAATTAGGCTTGAGAGTAGGTGAAAAACATTTAATTGAAGTTTTAAAAGCAGATCCAAATATTGGTAAAAATCCAATGTTTTTAAATGCAGCAGGAATGTTTGATGTAGTAAAATTCAAAGATTACTTCAAAACCAATCCTGAAGCAGCGCAATATATTTCTCAAAAAGAAAAAGATGCTGAATTAAATGCAAAATTCCAAATCTACAATACATTAATCAAATCTGGACTTTACACAACTGCTAGTGAAGGAAAGTTGAAATATGAAATGGAAGCTAATAAAGTGAACTTTAGTTATGCTGCTGCTTTATATTCTTCTATCAAAGATAGTGAAGTAAAAATCTCTGATGATGAAATCGTAGATTATATGAAGAAAAACGAGAAAAAATTCAAAGCGGATGAAACTCGTGAAATTCAATATGTTTTAGTTGAAGATAAAGCTTCAAAAGAAGACGAGGCTGAAATTAAAGCTAAAATTACAGGATTGTTAAACGGAAGTGTTGTTTATAATGCAAAAACTGGTAAAAACGATACTTTAGCTGGTTTTAAAAATGCTAAAAACATTGCTGAATTTGTAAACTCAAATTCTGATGTTCCTTACGATTCTACTTATGTTCCAAAAAATGCTTTGCCAGCTGTTGATGCTGATAAATTATTCAGCTTGCCTGCTGGAGCAATCTACGGACCATATGTTTACGGAAAATACTATGCTATTTCTAAATCTTTAGGATTCAAAGCAGGTGTTAACGCAAAAGCAAGTCATATTTTAATTGCTTACGACGGATCACAAACACCAAACGCAAAAGAAAAAAGAACTAAAGAAGAAGCTAAAGCTAAAGCTGAAGAGATTTTAGCTCAAGTTCAGGCAAATCCAGATAGTTTCATGATGCTTGCTTTTACAAGCTCTGATGATTCATCTGCACAACAAGGTGGTGATTTAGGATATTTTGGTCAAGGCCAAATGGTAAAACCATTCAATGATTTTGTATTCAATAACGGAATTGGTAAAGTTGGATTGGTTGAAACTCCATTCGGTTTTCATATTATCAAAATTACTGACAAACAAGACGGAATTCGTTTAGCTACAATTGCTCAAAAAATTGAGCCTTCTGAAGCTACTTCTGATAAAGTATTTACATTGGCAACTAAGTTCGAAATGGATGCTGCTGATAAAGATTTTGCTGCAACAGCAAAAGAATTAGGATTAAAAGTTGCTGCTCCGGTAACTGCAAAAGCTATGGATGAGCAATTTGGACCATTAGGAAACCAAAGAAGCATCATCAGATGGGCATTTGATAAAGAAACTAGCATTGGTGATGTAAAACGTTTTGAATTAGCTAATATTGGTCACGTAATTGCACAATACAAAAGCGAAAACAAATCAGGTTTAGTATCTGTAGCTTTAGCTAGACCTTATGTGGAGACTATCTTGAAAAATAAGAAAAAAGCGGAGATCTTGAAAGCTAAATTGACTGGTTCGACAATCGAGGCTATCGCTAAAAGTGCTGGTGTTGCAGTTCAGCAAGCAACTAATGTTACTATGGATAATCCTGTTTTACCAGGAGGAGTTGGACAAGAGCCTAAAGTTGTTGGAAATGCATTTGCTTTAGCAGCAAATAAAATTTCTGCTCCAATTGAAGGGAATACTGGAGTTTATGTAGTAAAAAATATCAGTACAGTAAAAGCCCCTGCAATCGCGAACCATGCAGAGTATGTTGCAAAATTAAAATCTCAAGGTGCATCTGATTCAAGCAGAGTTTTACCAGCTTTGAAAAACAATGCTAAAATTGAAGACAATAGATTACAGTTTAACTACTAATTAAAGTTAAAGCCAAAAATAGCAAACCCGAAACAGCAATGTTTCGGGTTTTTTATTGAAAAAAAATGACGGAAATTCATATTTTGTAGTCCATAAAGGCTATTTTTTTGTAAGTTATATAGGAATAATAGAAATATAATTTAAAAAATTTGGGTTATTAGAATTATTGCATTTAATTTGTTAAAATTTTTATTTAAACAGAATAAATTTTATCCGTACGATATTTAAAAATAGTGAGAGAAAAATGAATAAGTACTTTAATAATCAGATCGTTAATGTTTTTTGCGTTTAAACTTTTTAGGAGAAAACCGAGAATATATTCCAAAATTGAGAATCATATTTACGGAATCATTATTGAGCTTTTAAAAGTCAGCAGTACTGATATCAATGTTGATGAATTAGGGGGTAAATATTACTTGAGTAATGAGGAGCAGCACTTTAAAGTTACCATCTTGAGTAATGATTATGTGATTCGATTAACGAATACACGTGATTCTGTTGCTGAAAAATACGACAAAGGATTTGTTGAGGATGTTTTAAAAGCTGTAAAAGAAGAAAAACATCGAAGAATGGAGCTTGTCTATGATTCAATCAATAATAGTATTGAAAAAATGGCAGAACGACTTCATAATACACTTATAGAATCTAATGAACTAGAAAATCAAAAAGTTCGCCATTTGCAGTCGGAACCAGAATTTGCTGAAGATAAAAAAGCCAATACTTAAATTATAAAATCATTTCTTCGTAAGAGAGAATGGTTTCGTATCCTTTTTTATGAAAATAGGCTGTCGGGTTTTCCTCTGCAACAACCATTACAAAATCGCCACCCCAAGCTCCAAGACTTTTAATTGCACCATTGAAATCAGGAAAAGCTTTTTCTTTTATGGTTTGGGTTTCAAGAATATCGCTTAAATGATTTTCATGTCTTTCAATTGCGCGGGTAAATTCCTTTAATGTTTTAGAGTGTAGGATTGCATTAGTAATTTTGTTGTTTTCGGCAACACTTTTGGCTAGATTTTGGTCCTTGTGTTTGTTGTAAGCATGAATCGCAGCTTTGCTATTTTGTTTTTTGTTTAGATAAACAAAGAAAATATTTTTTGTAAAATCAGGATTGAAAACTACCGGTTCAACACTATTATTTTCTATTTTATAAAGAATAGGTGTGTCGTTTTGAGCGCACGCAATATCGTAGCCGCTTCCGCCAAAGCTGTTTCGCAACAACGTAAAAGCATTGATCTTTGTCCATTGCGCGATATTATTGATCAAAGTCGAAGAAGTGCCCAATCCCCAGTTTCTCGGAAAAGTTAGGTTTGTTGTAATTTTGTATCCTTCAGATTGATTTATAAAATCGGGATTTAATAAATAAGCTTCATGAAGAATATTTATAAGAGTTGTTTTTACAGTTTCAATTTCTGATTCAACATTATTGATAACCTCTTCAAAAGAAATGGTATTTTCAAACCAAAGTGTATTATCGTAATCATAGCTTTTCCAATCAATGATTTTGTCTTTGGTATTTTCAACAATTAAATTCTGTCCAAATTTAGTTGGCAATGCAAAAGCATCTGCACCGTCTAAAACGAGATATTCTCCAGAGATGAATAATTTTCCGTTACTGTAAAATGTTGTTGGCATGAAGCTCCTAATTATTTTCTTAAATTTTCGATGAACTCAACGACAGCACTGTGTGAAACTGCTGTTTTCTTGAAATGCGCTTTAATTAATTGACGCTCTTCATGAGTTGCTTCAAACTGATTAATGATATTATTAAGGTGCATTTTCATGTGCCCTTCCTGAATTCCAGTTGTGGTTAAAGAACGTAATGCAGCAAAATTTTGCGCAAGACCTGCAACAGCTGTAATTTCCATTAATTCTGTTGCTGAAGGCTTTTGAAGAATTTCTAAACACAATTTTACTAATGGATGCAATGAAGTCAAACCGCCAACTGTTCCTAAAGCCAAAGGAATTTCCATCCAAAAAGTAAAAATTCCGTTTTCGATTTTTGCGTGCGACAAACTTGAATATTGTCCGTTTCTAGATGCATATGCGTGAACTCCAGCTTCGATTGCTCTAAAGTCATTTCCAGTTGCTAAAACTACGGCATCAATACCATTCATAATTCCTTTGTTATGCGTTACGGCTCTAAAAGGCTCAACTTCGGCAATTTGAACAGCTTGAACAAAACGTTCTGCAAATTCCTGCGGATTTGTAATGTGCTTTTCTGCTAAATCTTCAATTGGACAAGAAACTTCAGCTCTTACAAGGCAATGCGGAACATAATTCGATAAAATACTCATGATTACCTGAAGCGAATCTTCTTCAGAAAACAAATCAGAATTTTGAAATTCTTCTTTTAGAGTCGAAGCAAATTGTTCCAGGCATGAATTGATGAAATTGGCTCCCATGCTGTCTTTTGTTTCAAAAGTTGCATGAAGCTGAAAATAATTCTCAAGTAAATTTCTTTTGTCTTTTAATTGAATGTCCAAAATTCCGCCACCGCGTTGCTGCATATTTTTAGTAATGCTTTGCGTTTCAGAGAAAAATTTTGGTTTTATTGCTGTGAAAAAAGATTGAAGTTTTTCGGCATTTCCATTAAAGGTAAAATGAACCTGACCAATTTTTTCGGTATTGATTATGGTTGTTTTGAACCCACCTCGTGTTGACCAGAATTTTGCTGCTTTTGATGCAGCTGCAACAACAGAGCTTTCTTCAATTGCCATTGGAATGGTTTTGTAGTTTCCATTAATTAAAAAATTAGGGGCAACTCCAAGTGGGATATATAAATTGGTGATTGTGTTTTCAATAAATTCGTCATGAAGTTGCTGAAGCTTTTCGTCTGAATTCCAGTAATTTCTTATAATATTTAGAGCTTCTTCAGGTGTAGAAAAATATTCGTTGGCAATCCAGTTTATTTTTTCTTTTTTGGATAATTTAGAAAATCCGGCAACAGCGTTGTTCATTCTCAATGTATTAAATAATATTGTGGGTACAAAGATACTATTTTAAGAGTTTTTATTGCAATCTATTTCAGACATGAAAGTGCGCAATCGTTATTTTTTTTAACATTTAACACTTAAAATGTGTATTATGTTTATTTTTTTTACTAAAATTGGGCTCTTTTTATATTTAAAATAATTATAATGAATACAAGTAAATTTACTGCAGTACTTTTATTTTTAACTGCGGTTGTTTTTGGACAGCAGAAAATAACTGTCGAAAACATTTTTGGAGGTACATTTCGCGCTAAAGGAATGGACCAGATGCAATCCTTAAAAAATACCAATCAATATACTGTTTTAAATGTCGATCAGGCAAGCAGAAGTATGCAAGTTGATTTGTACGATTTTGCAACTCTAAAAAAAGTCTCTAATTTAATTGACACAAAAAACTTCAAAGAACTTGCAGACGGAATTGATGCTTACACTTTTGATGCTTCTGAAAAGAAGATTTTGATTGCTTGTAATTCAAACAAGATTTTCCGTCACTCTTTCACTGCTGATTATTTCATTTATGATATCGCAGGAAAGACTTTGACAAAATTGGTTGATTCTCAAATTCAGGAGCCTACTTTTTCACCTGACGGAACAAAAATCGCTTATGCAAAACAAAATAACCTTTATATCTACGATGTAGCTTCAAAAAAAGCAACTGCCGTTACAACAGACGGAAAGAAAAATGCTGTTATAAACGGTATTACGGACTGGGTTTATGAAGAAGAATTTGCATTCGTGCGGGCATTTGACTGGAGTAAAGACAGTAAAAAATTAGCTTATATTCGTTTTGATGAAAGCCAGGTTCCAGAGTTTTCAATGTCAATCTTCCACAAAGATTTATATCCAACAATTGAAACATTTAAATATCCTAAAGCAGGAGAAAAAAATTCAGTAGTTTCACTACATATATATGATGCTACAGGTAATGCTTCGAAAAAAGTTGATTTAGGAAATTACAATGATTTCTACATCGCGAGAATGCAATGGACAAATGATAATAACGTATTATCGGCTCAGGTTTTAAACCGTCATCAGGATAATTTGGATTTACTATTTATCGACGGAACTACAGCTGCAGCAAAAGTAGTTTTAAACGAAAAAGACAAAGCTTATGTTGATGTTACAGATAATTTGACTTTCTTAAAAGATAATAGTTTTATCTGGACAAGCGAAAAAGACGGTTTTAATCATATTTATGTTTATGATAAAACAGGAAAGCTTAAAAATCAGGTTACAAAAGGAAACTGGGAAGTTACTTCATACTACGGTTTCGACGAAAAAACAAAAACTATTTTCTATCAGTCTACAGAAAATGGTTCTATAAACAGAGCAGTTTACCGTATTTCATTAGACGGAAAAAACAAGGTTGCTTTGACAAATAAAGTTGGTACAAACAAAGCGACATTCAGTCCAAATTTCCAATACTTTATTAATACGTATTCTAGCGCCTCTCAGCCTACTACTTATACTTTAAATGACGCTAAAGCTGGAAAAGAAATTCAGGTTATAGAAAACAATCAGGCTCTTGCTGACAAAGTAAAAGCATACAATCTTCCTTCAAAAGAGTTTTTTGTTTTAAAAACAGCCAAAGGCAATGAATTGAATGCGTGGATTATGAAGCCAAAGGATTTTGACGCTTCAAAAAAATACCCAGTTTTTATGTATCAGTATTCTGGTCCAGGGTCTCAGCAGGTAGCAAATCAGTGGAATGCTTCTAACGATTATTGGTTCATGATGCTTACACAGCAAGGTTACATCGTTGCTTGCGTTGACGGAAGAGGAACTGGATACAAAGGTGCCGATTTCAAAAAAGTAACGCAATTACAATTAGGTAAATATGAAGTTGAAGATCAAATCGATGCGGCAAAAGTAATAGGTTCTTATCCGTATGTTGATGCTTCAAGAATTGGTATCTGGGGATGGAGCTATGGAGGATTTATGGCTTCGAACTGTATTTTCCAAGGAAATGACGTTTTCAAAATGGCAATTGCGGTTGCGCCGGTTACAAACTGGAGATTTTATGACAGTGTTTATACAGAAAGATATATGCAGACTCCGCAGGAAAATCCAAACGGATATGATCAAAACTCTCCTATAAATCATGTTGAAAAATTAAAAGGTAAATTTTTATTGATTCACGGTTCAGGTGACGATAACGTTCACGTGCAAAATTCAATGCAAATGATGGAAGCTTTGATTCAGGCAAACAAACAATTTGATTCTCAAATTTATCCAGATAAAGACCATGGAATTTCTGGCGGAAATACTAGAATTCAGCTTTATAATAAAATGAGTAACTTTATCAAAGAAAATTTATAATCTAAAAAATATTAACCTAAATAATAACGAAAATATGGGAGAAACTAAAGTAAAAACTGCGCATCCAAAAGGACTTTGGGTATTGTTTGGAACGGAGATGTGGGAGCGATTCAATTTTTATGGAATGCGAGCTTTATTGACTTTATTTCTTGTGAACTCATTATTGATGAAGGAAGAAGAAGCTTCATTGATTTATGGTGGTTTTCTTGGACTTTGTTATTTGACTCCAATGCTTGGAGGATTTATTGCTGATCGTTTTTTAGGAAACAGAAATTGTATTCTGTTAGGTGGATTATTAATGGCAACAGGACAAATGTTGTTGTTTACCAGCGGAAGTGTTTTTGAGTCTAATTTAGGGCTTGCTAAAACAATTATGTATTGTGGATTAGGAGTTATTGTTTTCGGAAACGGATTCTTTAAACCAAATATTTCCAGTATGGTAGGAAGTTTGTATCCAAAACAGGAAAAAACGAAATTAGATACTGCTTTCACTATTTTTTACATGGGGATTAACATTGGTGCTTTCTTAGGGCAGTCTATTTGTCCTTTATTAGGAGATGTTAAAGATGCAGGTGGCATCAGAGATATTCATGCTTTCAGATGGGGATTCATGGCTGCTTCTGCTGCGATGCTTATTGGAACAGTTCTTTTCTATATCTTAAAAAATAAATATGTAGTTTCTCCAGAAGGAAGACCATTAGGTGGTTTGCCTTCTAAAAATGAGGCTGCTGATTTTGAAGAAGGTGAAGCTCAAAAAGCAAATTTCTCTACAAAATCTTTAGTTATTGCAGGAATTGCATTCTTAGCTTTAGGGTTGTTTTTTCACTATGTAGTAGGACAGAATTTAATCTACACATTAATTTATTCAAGCGGATTAGCTTTAGCGGGATTAATCATTTCTGATACTTCGCTGACAAAAGTTGAAAGAGATAGAATCTTCGTGATTTATATCGTTTCATTTTTTATCATTTTCTTCTGGGCTGCTTTTGAACAGGCCGGTTCTTCATTAACTTTTATTGCCGATAATCAAACAGATCGTCACTTTTTTGGATGGGAAATGCCACCTTCAATGGTTCAAATTTTTAACGGACTTTTCGTTGTTGTGATGGCAGTTCCATTTAGTATTCTTTGGGATTTCTTAAGAGCTAGAGATAAAGAACCAATTTCTCCAGTAAAATTAGCAGCAGGATTAGTTATTATTTCGATAAGTTTCTTCATGATTGCAACTCAGGTTTCTTATATTGGAACTACAGGGCTTTTATTAGTTAAGTGGTTGATTTTGTTATACTTCTTAAATACATGTGCCGAATTATGTTTATCTCCAATTGGATTGTCATTGGTAGGTAAATTATCTCCAAAACGTTTTGCATCTCTTTTATACGGCGTGTTTTTCTTATCTAATGCTTCAGGATATGCATTAGGAGGAACTCTTGGATCAATTTTGCCAGCAACTGGAGACAAGTTTGCAAAAGCAAAAGAATTAGGGATTGATCTTCATGCGGTTTTAAACAAAACGATTACACCATCTGCTGAACAATTAGCATTGTTGGATAAACATCAAATTAGTGCTGAAAACCCTATTTTCGCTGGATTTGAAATTCATAATTTGAATGAATTCTTTATGGTATTTGTTGTACTTACTGGCGCTGCAGCAATTTTATTATTCGCTTTGACTCCATTGTTGAAAAAAATGATGCATGGTGTTAGATAAAATGGAGAATACAATTACATTAGAAGAAATTCAAAATTTTAAAGGCAAGTATCCAAAGCAATTGTGGTACTTGTTTTTAGTTGAAATGTGGGAACGTTTTTGTTTCTACGGAATGAGAGGCGTTTTAGCAGTTTTCATGGTAGACCAATTAGGTTTGGTTGAAGGGGAAGCAAATCTTCAATATGGTGCTGTACAGGCTTTTGTTTATGCTTTTACATTTATTGGAGGAATTTTTGCTGATAAAATTTTAGGATTTAAAAAGTCACTTCTTTTTGGAGGAATCGTTATGATTTTGGGTAATTTACTGATTGCTGCAAATCCGCATGATTTCTTTTATTATGGTATAACACTTTCTATTATCGGAACTGGTTTTTTTAAACCGAATGTTTCTTCAATGGTAGGGGAATTATATCACGAAGAAGATGGGCGCCGTGATGCAGGTTACGGATTGTTTTATGCCGGAATTAATATTGGAGGCATGTTGGGTGGTGCGATTCCTATTTATTTAGGAAAAAACTATTCTTGGAGTTTATGCTTTCTTTCTGCGGCAATTGTTATGGTTATTGGTGTTATAACTTTCCTTTTGACTAAAAAACATCTTGCTCCAATTGGAAATTCTCCATTACAAAATCAAACTCCTAAAAGACGTAATCTTTCCGAAATCGCAGTTTATGCTGGTTCTATAGTGGTAATTCCACTTGTTTACATAATGGTTATAAATTCTGATTATACAGAGTATTTTATGTATACGATAGGGATTTTGGCATTAGTATATTTTGTATATGAATTAATAATGATTAAAGAAGGAAAGCAGCAACTTAAGCTGTTGGCGGCATTTATCTTTATTTTTGCGTATTTCATGTTCATGGCTATTTCAGAGCAATCAGGAGGTTCATTGTCTTTGTTTGCAAAAGATAATTTATCTACCAAATTGTTGTTTTTCAATATTGATCCTAATGTGGTGAATAATAGTATAAATTCATTATATGTGATTATTTTCAGTCCATTAGTCGGTTTGTTGTGGATATATATGGCGAAGCGAAAAATTGAGCCAAATACGATTATTAAATTTAGTTTGTCATTCCTTTTACTGGCGGCGGGATTCTTTATTTTTTATGCTGCAAGATTTTTTGTTAATAAAGATGGATTAAGCTCTCTGGATGTTTTTGCTTTAGGATATCTTCTATATACACTTGGAGAATTGTGTATTGGTCCAATTGGAATGTCTGTGATTACCAAGTTATCTCCTAAAAGATTATTTGGAATGATGATGGGATTATGGTTTTTATCTAGTGCATTCGGGCAGTTTGCTGCCGGAAAATTAGGAGCTGAAATGTCAAATGCAAATACAGGAACTACGTTAATGTCTAAGTTGATTGCGTATACTGATGGTTATTATCAATTAGCAATTTATGCAGTTGTTGCTGGTGTTGTTTTCATAATCGCTATGCCATTGATCAAAAAATTAATGCAAGAAGTAAAATAGATCTTATAGAGCGATTCTTTTTTTGTTTAAATTTGTGCAAAAGAAAACTAAGATGAAAAAATTATACATAATTACATTGTTTGTAATTGGAGGTTTTGTGTCTCAAGCGCAGGAGCTAAAATGGTACACTGATGTCAGAGAAGCAATTGCAGTAAGTAATAATGTCCATAAACCAATGCTGATGTTTTTCACAGGTAGTGATTGGTGCGGTTGGTGCATACGTTTGCAAAATGAAGTTTTGAAAACGCCGGAGTTTAAAAAATGGGCTACTGATAATGTGGTTTTGGTTGAATTGGATTACCCAAGAAGAACACCTCAAACTCCTGAAATAAAAAATCAGAATAACGAATTGCAACAAGCTTTTGGAATTCAGGGATTTCCAACTATTTTTTTCACAAGTGCTGAAACAAAAGACGGAAAAGTAAATTTTAAAGGCTTAGGTCAAACTGGTTACGTTGCTGGTGGTCCAACTGCTTGGCTTACTGTTGCAGATGGTATCGTTAATCCGAAGAAGTCGTAAGGTTTAAAATATAAATAAAATTGGAGAGCTCCTTGTGTTAATTTACACAAGGAGCTTTTTTCTTTAGTAGGAAAGTTTTTATTTAAATTTAAACTATGTTGAGTATTTGATATTTATTTAGTTATAAAAAAACATATTATATAATTTTTGTATTAATAAAAATTGGAAAATTAAAATAATATGTTAATTTCGTCACTCTATCTAACCAAAACCAATATAGTATGACTAAAAAATTACTTACCCTACTGTTTTTTTTAGGTTCATTTTTTATGCAGGCTCAAAATCTTGTTTGGAAAACAAATATGACAGACGCAATTGCAATTAGTAATGAACAAAGAAAGCCAATGTTAATTCTTTTCACTGCCTCAGGTGTACCAGAGAATCTTCAGAATGAAATATTTAAAACACCGGATTTTGCTGTATGGTCCCGTGATAACGTAATCCTCGTTAAGCTTGATTTGTCTGATAATGCTGCGTCTGACAGTGATAAAGAACAAAATCTTAAATTGAAAAATGCTTTTGGTGTAGATGAATTGCCTCAGGTTTGTTTTGCAAGTGCATCTATCCGAAAGACAAAAACGACTTTTAGCGCTCTAGGAAAAATATCCTATAAACCTGGTGGAGCAAAAGCATGGATTGCCGAATCTAATGGGATTTTGCATCCAAGTGAATAGGCAAAAACAGCTTTTAATAGTTTAAAAATTCCCTTTTTACAATGTAGAAAGGGAATTTTTTTATGACACTGTTAAATACTTTAATAATTTAGAATGTGTTTTTTTTTCATTTTTATATTTTTTTAACTTTTAATTATCAAATTCTATTTTCTTTAATTTTTTTTCAATTTTTTGTTCAAACTTGAGAATTTTAGCGGGATATTATATTACTTTAGTCGAAATTAACCTACTCCTTAAACCCCAAAGATTATGAACAAAAAATTACTTACTCTAGTATTTTTTCTAGGTTCGTTTTTTCTGCATTCGCAGGGATTAGTCTGGAAAACTTCAATGACTGATGCTGTTGCAGCAAGTATGGAACAAAAAAGACCGCTATTTATATTTTTTACAATTGCGGGCGCACCAACAAAACTTCAAAACGAAATTTTTAATACGCCAGATTTTGTCGTATGGGCTCGTGACAATGTTGTTTTGGTAAAATTAGATTTATCAGATACTACAATATCTGATGCTGAAAAAGAGCAAAATGTCAGTTTGAAATCGGCACTTGGCGTGGTTGAATTGCCACAGGCTTGTTTGACTTTAGCTACCGTTCGAAAAACAAAAACAACTTTTAATTTGCTTGGTAGGCTTCCTTACAAACCGGTAACTGCAAAAGCATGGATTGCTGAAGCTAATATTATGATGAATCCAGAGTAATATAACTTATTTTAATTGATAATATCCCTTTTCGGCAGTGGCATGAAAGGGGATATTTTTTTTGCTACAGGTTTCTTTCCAAATTTTTAGGATCGAATTGGAATTTGAGGCATCGGCAATAATAATTTTAGGTTGCATTTCTGAAAGCACGCGTTCTAAGTTTATTTTTGGAGATTGGATTAGTAATAGAATATCGGGCTGCATGTTGTTTTTATAAATTCCGGAGCTGTCTATAATGAATATTTTTTTTCCATTATAGAATATTACATTTTTAATTGTAGTAATCGATTTTATTTTGCTGAAATTTCCAACTAAATAAGATTTTAAAACGCTGTTTTTGGGATCAGTTAAAAGAAGTTTATTAGTGGTAAATAAATTAACATTTTTTCCTGAAACCATCGTAATCAATGTTTTTTTCTTTACGTTGTAAACAATCATTTCTTTCTTCGTTTCAGTTTCTTTTTTTGTGTAAATGAAGGAAATTTGAGTTGTAATTATTGCAAGCAAAAACAATACAAATTTTGGATAAGCAGGTTTTTTTAGCCAAATAATTGATGTAAATATTAGGAGATAAAAGGTGACTAAGAAATAAAAATTAAAACTTATATCGAGTATTACAAAAGATTTTATCGAAGCAACAGCATGAATAATTTGATTTAAAAGATAAATGCTTTTCTCCAGAATTTGAGCTAAAAGTTCTGGCGGAACATCAAAAGCGGCATAAAACATTACAATAATTCCCGTAACCATTACAAATGCTAAAACAGGAATGATTGCAATATTTGTAACGAAAAATAAACCTGGAAATTGATGAAAATAATATAAACACAAAGGAAAAGCTCCTATTTGTGCGGCAAATGATACAGTCAAAGCGTCCCATATATAAAGTGTTATTTTATTTTTCGGACTCCATATTTTTTTTAAAAGTGGCTGGAGCCAAAGAATAAAAAATAGAGCAATATAGCTTAATTGGAAGCCTGCATCAAATAAAAAATAAGGCTCAAAAAGTAAAATCAACAGCATTGAAACCAAAAGGGTGTGGTAAATATTTCCTGTTCTACGGAGATGATTTCCAACGGCTAGAAAAGAAAACATTACAACTGAGCGTAAAACTGATGGTGATAGTCCCGAAATTATTGCAAAAGAACTTAAAGCTGTTAAAATGGAAATTAATTTTATAAACGAACCTTTCTTGGTATTTGGAATTGGTTTTAATAAAAAATTGATAAGTAGCATAATAAAACCAACATGCAGTCCAGAAACAGAGAGTATATGTGTTGCACCAGAATATTGATAATCCTGAATTATATCGGATGAGATTTCTTGTTGTTGTCCTAAAATCAGAGCAAGCGCTACATTCATTTCGGCAGGGTTGAAATGTGCTTTTTCCAAATTTCGAATAATACACTGATGTAGGAAATCTGAATAATACCAAATGTCTTTTGTGGTTTCTTTATTGATTTTGACTTCAGATTTATTGATATAAACCTGTGCATAAATTTTGCGATCGGCTAAATATTTGTCATAGTCAAACTGATTTGGATTTTTATTGGAATTGTTGCGTTTTAAAGTTGTTTTTACTTTGATCTGATTGCCAATTAAAATGCGATTATTTGTGCTGTCTTTAGCGATGTTGACAATGATTTTGCCAGTTTGTGTTTTCTCATTTACAGAATGCATTATTGCAGTGTAGCGATCGCTGTATGAATTGCTTTTTAGTTTTTCGCGAACTGTAAATGTAATTTGGCATGGTTTTTCAAAAGCTTTTTTACAATGGATATAATTTGACTTTTGAAGCGAATCAGTGTGTGCGAGTAAGCTGATCCCGCCAATAAAAAATGAAATAAAATAGGTGCTCGCGCCAAATAGCGAAATCGATAGTTTATATTTTTTGCTTAAAAAGTATAAAATCAGAAAAATAACGAAACCAAAAAGCAGCGCTATAATTGAAACGAGCATTGTGATCTGTTGATAATAAAAAAATAAAATACCGAGAAGAAACCAAATGGTAATTCTGACTAAGGGAAAATCTAATACTTTCATGTTTTAAAAGTATTAAAAATTTGTAAGAAAAAGAATATAAAAATATTATTCTACGATTCGGTTGATTTGAGCAAAAGAATTTTGATAATAAGGTTCTTTTGTAGAAGAAATAATCACGCCTTTTGAAGTAGAGGAATGTATGAATTTAATTTCGTTTGAATTTATTTCTGTGATTAATCCAACATGATTTATCTGTTTGCTCTTGTTGGTTTTAAAGAAAATTAAATCGCCTTTTTGAGCGTCTTTTGCCGGAATTACAATTCCGATTTTTGATTGTTCGAATGAACTTCTGGGCAATTGAATGTTTTCAGATTCAAAAGTAGTGTAAACAAGTCCGGAACAGTCAAAACCGTTTTTAGTAGTTCCGCCTGCTTTGTATTTTACGCCAATATTTTCTGATGCAGTTTCGATCAAATGATTGACAATATATTTGTTTTCTCGTTTTTCCTCTTTTTTGCTAACTGCATTTGAAGAAGATTTACAAGAGACAAAAGTGATTGCTAAAAGCAGTAAAACAATTATTTTTTTCAAAATCAAAAAGTTTAAGCTTGCTTTAAGTCGGCGACAATAAGTTTTGCTGTTTTTTTGCTGGCACCAACTCCGCCAAGTTTTTGTTCCAAAACATCATAGTTCTTCAGCAATTTTTCGCGGTAAGCAGGCTCTAATAATTTTTTAAGTTCTTCTTTGATTCGTTTTGTGTTGCATTCACTTTGAATCAATTCAGTTACAACTTCTTGATCCATAATTAAATTGACAAGCGAAATGTATTTTAAAGTGATAATGCGTTTTGCAATTTGATATGAAATCGCACTTCCTTTATAACAAACAACTTCGGGAACTTTAAAAAGAGCTGTTTCTAAAGTTGCTGTTCCAGAAGTAACTAATGCTGCAGTTGAAGAACGAAGCAAATCGTAGGTTTTGTTCGAAACAAATGCGATGTTTTTGTTTTTTATAAACTGCTGATAAAATTCGTAATCCTGACTCGGAGCGCCGGCAATTACAAACTCATAATCCTGAAAATCATCCACAACGCTCAACATTACGCTTAGCATTTTTGTGATTTCCTGTTTACGACTTCCTGGTAAAACGGCAATAATTGGTTTTTCTCCTAATTTATTTTCTTTTCTAAATGTTGCTTCATCAAAAGCAGGCTGATTCTGGATAGCATCAATTAACGGATGTCCGACAAAATCAACTGGAAAATGATGTTTGTCTTCATAAAAACTTTTTTCGAAAGGAAGAATCACAAACATCTTATCGACATCTTGTTTGATTGCTGTAATTCTATTTTCTTTCCAAGCCCAAATTTGGGGTGAAATATAATAGTGCGTTTTGTAATTTAAAGCTTTCGCCCATTTTGCAATACGCATATTGAAACCTGGATAATCAATAAAAATTAATACATCTGGCTTGAATTCAGAAATATCTTTTTTGCAGATTTTAATATTATTCAAAATTGTTTTCAAATTGAAAATAACTTCAACAAATCCCATAAAAGCTAAGTCACGATAGTGTTTTACTAAAGTTCCGCCAGCTTTCTGCATTAAATCACCTCCCCAAAATCTGATTTCAGCCTGCGGATCTTCTTCGTACAAAGCTTTCATTAAATTTGAACCATGTAAATCTCCAGAAGCTTCGCCAGCTATTATGTAATATTTCATATTGAGTTTTTTAAAAGTGCGCTGTAATTTAAAAGAACAGCATTTTTTTGCAGAACAAAGATAAGATTTAAATAAACAAAGTCGAAATTGCTAAAACAATCACAGCAAAAACAACGCCTCTCGCCATTAATTCTTTGTTTCTTTTTAACAGAAATAAGAATAAAAGAAGATCGAGAACGGTTCCTAAAGTGATTACTTTTCCTAAATATCCGTATTGTTTTATGGTTTGAAGACCATTTGAAAGATCAAAAGAGGTAAATAATTTAATGAAAAGATAACTTCCTATAAGGGAAGTGATAATTCCGATAATAAAACCAATAAGTATGTCTAATTTATTCATTTAATTTCCAGGTATTAAGTTGTTGCATTGAATGATGAGCCGTTAAGTCAAACTGAACGGGAACAACAGAAATATAGCCATTTTCGAGAGCCCATTCATCTGTATCTTCGCCCTTATCTTCGTTTGTGAATTTTCCGGTCAACCAGTAATAATCTTTCCCAAAAGGGGTTTGTCGTTTGTCAAATTTCTGCGCATAGTACGCTTTCGCCTGACGGCAAATTTTAATTCCCTTTATTTCGTTTTCTTTTAATTTCGGAAAATTTACATTTAAAACGACGCCTGTGGGTAATTTATTGGCAAGCGTTTCAAGAACTATTTTTTTAACGAATGATTTTACAGGCTCAAAATCGGCATTCCAGTCAAAGTCTAGCAGAGAAAAACCTATGGCCTGAATTCCTTCGATTCCGGCTTCGACAGCGGCGCTCATTGTTCCAGAATAAATCACATTGATCGAAGAGTTTGAACCGTGATTTATTCCAGAAACACAAAGGTCTGGTTTTCTTTTCAAAATTTCATTTACGGCCAGTTTTACACAATCTACGGGAGTTCCAGAACAGCTGTATTCTGTGATAGTATCTTTCTCGTTTGAAATTTTATCTAAAAACAAAGTATTATTGATTGTTATGGCATGCCCCATTGCACTTTGCGGTTTATCAGGCGCAACAACCACTACTTCTCCGATGGTTTCCATAACACTAATTAAAGCTCTGATTCCGGGCGCCAGAATTCCGTCGTCATTGGTTACTAATATTAAGGGTTTTTCGTCTTTCATGCTATGGTTGAATTTTTTGTTTTATCAAAATTAAAGCTTCTTTAGGCAAATGTAGTAACAGATTTTGGTAGATTTCTAACAAATAAATAAAAATTGTAAACTAAATCTTAAAGGACTTTTGAACAAGAAACAATTTTATATCTTTAACAAAAAATTATAGTGAGCTTGGCCTTGTTGGCACAGTTTTTACCGTAACTTAGATTAAAAAATTTGATGAATGCTATTATTAAGTTTATGAAAAGAAATTATAAAATACTTATAGCCGTATTATGCTTATCTGTTACCCTGTTTGCATTTAAAATAAATGCTGATAAGTCTGAAGATCCGGATCCAAATAGAGACAAAACGCTTTTAGAACTGCTTGCCTTTGTTATTGAAAAAGGACACTATAGTCCGGCTGAGATAAATGATGAATTTTCTAAAGGAATTTTTAAAGATTATATTGATGCACTGGATCCTTCAAAAAGGTTTTTCCTGCAGTCAGATATTGATGAATTTAAGCAGTACGAATTACAGCTTGATGACCAGTTTTTAAACAAAGATCTTACGTTTTTTAATCTTACTTATACAAGATTGATGAAACGTATGGAAGAAAGTAAAAAACGTTACAAAACAATTTTAGCGCAGCCTTTTAACTATAATGTTGACGAGACTTTTAATGCCGATTATGAGCATCTTCCTTATGCTAAAAATGCAACAGAAATCAATGAAAGATGGAGAAAACAAATTAAATTATCGACACTTTCTTCATTGGTTACCAAACAAAAATTAGAAGAAGATAAAAAGAAAGCAGATCCTGCTTACAAAGAAAAATCTTTTGAAACATTAGAGAAAGAAACTCGCGAGAGTTCTTTAAAATCGTTGGATGATAATTTCAGTTTGATTAAAGATTTGAATAAAGAAGATTGGTTTTCTGTTTACGTAAACTCAATCATGACTCGTTTTGATCCTCATACAAGTTATTTTGCTCCAGAAGAAAAAGATCGTTTTGATGTTAACATCAGTGGAAAATTGGAAGGAATTGGTGCTCGTTTAACGAAGAAAAATGATTTCACTCAAATTGATGAGTTAATTTCTGGCGGACCAGCATGGAAAGGAAAACAGCTTGAAGCAGGTGATATGATTTTGAAAGTGGGACAAGGAAACGAAGAGCCAGTTGATGTTGTAGGAATGCGTCTTGATGATGTTGTGAAAAAAATCAAAGGTCATAAAGGAACTGAAGTAAAACTTACTGTTAAAAAAGTTGACGGAACTATTAAAGTAATTTCAATCATCAGAGATGTTGTTGAAATTGAAGAAACATACGCTAAATCAAGTATTGTTGAAAGAAACGGACTGAAATACGGTGTAATTTATTTACCAAAATTCTATATTGATTTTGAAAACAAAGATGGCCGTGACGCCGGAAAAGATATTGCTCTTGAAGTAGAAAGACTGAAAAAAGAAGATATCAACGGTATTGTTCTTGACGTGCGTGATGACGGAGGAGGATCTCTTTCTACAGTTGTTGATATTGCTGGTTTATTCATTGAAGAAGGACCAATTGTACAAGTAAAATCTGCTGGTAAAAAGAAAGAAGTTTTATACGATAAAGATAAAAAAATCGAGTGGGACGGTCCATTAGTAATTATGGTGAACAGTTTCTCAGCTTCGGCTTCAGAGATTTTGGCTGCTGCAATTCAGGATTATAAACGTGGCGTAATCATTGGAAGTAAACAAACTTATGGAAAAGGAACAGTACAAAATGTTCTTGATTTGAATCAGTTTGTACGTAATGCAAATTACGGAGATTTAGGTGCTTTGAAAATTACTGGGCAAAAATTCTATAGAATCAACGGAGGTTCGACTCAATTAGAAGGTGTTCATAGTGATGTTGTAATGCCAGATCGTTACGCTTATTTAAAAATGGGTGAGCGCGACATTGATAACGCAATGCCTTGGGACAAAATTGATCCAGCTGATTATAGCACATGGACTTCTAACGAAAAATTCAATCAGGCAATCAATAACAGCCGTAACAGAATCGCTAATAATGATCAATTCAAATTAATTGAGGACAATGCAAAATGGATTGATATTAAAAATAAAGAGAACACTTATAGTTTAAATATTAAAAACTTTAAAGCAACTCAGGAACAAGTTGAAAATGAAGGTAAAAAATACAAACCAATTGCAGATTATAAAAACAATTTGGTTTTCAAATCATTGCCTTATGAAGAACTTGAAATGAATAATGATGCTACATTAAAAGAAAAAAGAGAGGCTTGGCACCAGGCATTAGCTAAAGACGTTTATGTAGAAGAAGCTTTGAATGTTTTAGATGATTTGCAAACTAAAAGTTATGTAAAAAATACTGTTACTCCTAAAATGAAAAAGGATAAACTAGTGAAATCTTAGTTCAATAAAGAATTAATTTGTTATTAAAATGCTCCATAGATATATTATTTATGGAGCATTTTTTTGTAAGTTTATTTCGTAATAAAATAAAAGATGAAGAATTATATTGTTTTAGTTTTGATAGGTTTGGTATTGCTTTCTTGTAAAAAAGAGAATTCAGAAAGAGTAGAAGCACTGCCAGAAAAACCGACACCTTTTACTTCGGCTTCGGTGCGAAACACTACAGATTCTTTGTATACTATTTCCTATTTGCCAACTTCAACGACAGGACAAATTGTGAAGCATCAATATTATACACTTTCTTATAATGAGAAATTTGAGCAGGCAGAATGGGTTGCGTACGAATTAAAAAAGGAATATTTGAAAAATGGTGATTATAAGCGGCCTTATTTTATTGAAGATCCAAAAGTAACAACGGGTTCTGCAGATTGGAGAAATTATAAAAAATCAGGCTATGATAAAGGGCATCTTTGTCCTGCTGGTGATATGGAATTCAATAAAGATGCTTATAACGATACTTTTTATACTTCTAATATTTCTCCTCAAAAGCACGATTTCAATGGCGGAATTTGGAACAGAATAGAGCAAAAAACACGTTATTGGGCTGGAAAATACAATGATATTTATGTAGTAACCGGAGGAATTCTAAAAGATTCAGACAAAAAAATAGGGACAGAAAATGTTGCTGTCCCTAAATATTTTTATAAAATCGTTCTGGCTAAATCTGGAAAAGAGCATAATGCAATTGCTTTTTTAGTTCCGAATGAAGACAGTGACAAATCCATTTATGATTTTGTTGTTCCGATTGAAACTTTGGAAAAAATGACTGGAATTGATTTCTTTCCGAATTTGAAAAACTTAAAAAGCAGTAAGGACTTTTAATTCCTGAATAGTCTGAGTTGGATTTTCGGCTTTAAAAACAAAGCTTCCTGCAACTAAAACATCTGCTCCGGCTTCTACTAATTGTTTTGCATTTTTGCTTGTTACACCGCCATCAATTTCAATTAATGTTGAAGTATTTTTACGAGTGATCAAAGCTTTTAGTTTTTCAATTTTGGCATAAGTGTTTTCGATAAATGATTGTCCACCAAAACCTGGATTTACGCTCATTACTAAAACCAAATCGATATCGTTTATCACATCTTCTAATAAGTCGACGTTAGTATGAGGGTTTATTGCAACTCCGGCTTTCATTCCTTCTGCTTTAATGGCTTGAAGTGTTCTGTGTAGATGTGTACAAGCTTCATAATGAACTGTTAAGATATCGGCTCCTAAATCGGCAAAAGTTTTAATGTAACGATCGGGATCAATAATCATTAAATGTACATCGATTGTTTTTTTTGCGTGTTTCGAAATTGCTTCTAAAACAGGCATTCCAAAAGAGATATTCGGAACAAAAACTCCATCCATAATGTCAATATGAAACCAATCAGCTTGACTGTTATTGATCATTTCGACATCGCGTTGCAGATTTGCAAAATCAGCAGCAAGAACTGAAGGAGCTATAAGTGTATTTTTCATTGTAGTGTGTTGTTTTTTTTTTACAAATATAATTTTTTTTAACCGCAAAGAGCGCAAAGAATTACGCAAGGTGCGCTAAGTTTTTTTCACGCAGATTTAGCAGATTGTGTAGATCTGATTAAATTATTTCGCAATAAATTCAGTAAAATGAATCTGCTAAATCTGCAAGATCTGCGAGAAGATTTTTAATCATTTTAATCCTTTAATCTGTTGCAAAAAACTTCAAATAAAGATTATACTGTGCGAAAAAACCTTGACGAATTTTGCGGTGAAAAAAAATAAAATAAAAAACTCCGGTAATCAGCCGGAGTTTCAATCATCAATCAAAAAACGAACAGTCAATCAAACTGTTGTTTGCGGTACAAAGGTTTCATGCTTCATGTTTCAAGTTGCACGAAACAACCTGAAACTTTAAACCTGAAACAAATATTGTTTTATCCTAAGTATGTTTTAAGAATTTTACTTCTAGAAGTATGTTTCAATCTGCGGATTGCTTTTTCTTTAATCTGACGAACACGCTCACGAGTTAGGTCGAAAGTTTCTCCAATTTCTTCAAGAGTCATCGGGTGTTGATCGCCAAGACCAAAATACAAACGAACTACATCAGCCTCTCTTGGAGTTAATGTTTCTAATGAACGCTCAATTTCAGTACGTAATGATTCGTGAATTAATTCTCTGTCTGGGTTTGGAGATTCTCCAGAACGTAAAACGTCATAAAGGTTAGAATCTTCACCTTCAACAAGAGGTGCATCCATAGATAAGTGACGACCAGAGTTTTTCATAGACTCTTTTACGTCATTTACAGTCATGTCAAGTTCTTTTGCAATTTCTTCAGCAGAAGGTGGGCGCTCATTAGATTGCTCTAATAACGCATACATTTTGTTGATCTTATTGATAGAACCAATTTTGTTCAAAGGTAAACGAACGATACGAGATTGTTCTGCTAATGCTTGTAGAATCGATTGACGAATCCACCATACTGCGTAAGAGATAAATTTAAATCCACGAGTTTCATCAAAACGTTGTGCAGCTTTGATAAGACCTAAGTTTCCTTCGTTAATTAAGTCAGGAAGAGTTAATCCTTGATTTTGATATTGTTTAGCCACCGATACAACGAAACGTAGGTTGGCTTTTGTTAATTTTTCTAATGCTCTTTGATCACCTGCCTTAATTCTTTGTGCTAATTCTACCTCTTCATCAGCGGTAATTAGGTCAACTTTTCCGATTTCTTGTAGATATTTATCTAACGATGCAGTTTCACGATTAGTTACCTGCTTGGTGATTTTAAGTTGTCTCATGTTTTGTCTCCTCAATTTTTAAGTGTACAAGTGGTTATACGTATGAAGTATCAAAAAAGTTACAACTAATTAAAAAATATTTTAAAATTTATAATTAATTCCTGTTTGTAGTGATAAACTGTAAGGTTTTGATTCGCCATTTTCTTTAAAAGTATTTGAATAATATTTAAAAATCGGCTTTAAATCTAAGCCAATTTTATCTGTTAATTTGTATTTGAAGCCTATTCCGAGATCATAGGAAATATTTACCCCAGAAATATTTTTTGCTTCTCCAATCGTTTGTTTTTCAACTTTTTCAGATTTCAAATAAAGCTCATTTTTGTCTAATATTAAAAAGCTGAATCCGGTAAAGTCATCGATTCCAAATTTAGTATCGTCTTTTTTTAGTGCATAATTAAAAGCCAGTGGAATTTCATAATAAGAAAGTTTTTGTTGCAATTCAATATCACCTGAATTTGCAAAAGTATCTTTTATATTAACGTCCGATTTCAAATCGATGTTATTATAATTCGTAATTAAATTTTGACCGAGTGCTTTCGTAATTTTTAAATTAATCTTTGAAAAGCCAGCTCGGAAGCCGAATTTGTCAAACATAGTTTTGACATAAACTCCATAATGCGAGCTTACAGGGTGGCTTTTTGAAAGATACTTCAGGCTTAAAACAAAAAGAGTTTTTTTTACATTTTGTATAACTCTTCCTGTGCTTTTCTGTTTTGCTTAATGCAGTCTTTTATGAGTTGGTCTAAATTCAAATTTTAGTATTATAATTTTGAAATTTATTTTCTGACTCTGTTATTACAGATTCTAATTAATAGTATTTATAAATAAAAAGGTTGCGTCAAATAATAAAAAATCCTTGCTTCTATAATGTGAAACAAGGATTTTTATAAGATCAAATTGTAATTTTTAATTCATTTTTACATCTTTAACTTCAAAGGTTTCTTTTAATGATACTGGAATACCATCTTTTGTAAAACCTTCTAAATCTATTTCATATACTCCGGCAACATCAGATGTAAAGAAAGAAATTGTACTTTCAGGACTATTTAGAGTTAAATCCGGCATCCAAAGCAATTGATGTCTATAATCTGGAATCCTGTCATATTTGTTTTTATCTGTATAATCAGGTTTGAAGTATGATATTTTTTCCTGAGGTCTCTGGATTTCTGTTTTCAAAATATAACTTCCTTTTTCTTTGCTCTCATAGTCATTGTTTTTTGTTGTAAAACTAATGATGCCGTTGAAAGCTGAAGGACCATAGAGATAAACTCCCGGTACAACACTTACTTTATAAACGTTTTCCATTTTATAATCTTTTAATTCGTTGTTATTTTGAATTAACAACCCATCAACAAGCACTAAAGCTGGTTCAGAGAAAAATTTTAAATCATAATTGATGTCTCTTACACCTAAAGTAAAACTGTTGTTTTCTTCCTTATAATAGACTTCTTTTAATATTTCAGTCACTGTTTCCTTTAAAGTTGGAAATTTAGTGTAATCTCCAAGAATATATACTTTTTCTAAAGGATGATAGAATGAAATTGCTTTTTTACTCGCCTTTATACTATCTTTTTTGAGTGAATAATAGATGTTTTCAATTTGATTGGCCACAGATCTTTCTTCGATATTTTTTTTGTAATCCGAAGTTAAGTTCAATTCATCTATTTGTTTTATTTCAGATAAATCATAATCTTTATTTTTATTCATTTCAATGCTAAAATCAGCTCTATCAGCTTCTATAACCTGAACAGTGATATTGGAATAGTTTGGTTCTTTATCTAAAATAAAATGGAACCTCCCTAATTGATCGGTTTTGACAATTTTAAATGAAAAATCTTTGCCAGGAATCGATAATGCAACATTTTTACCAATCACTCCTTCTGGATTTTTGTTATTGATAATAGAACCAGATAAGATTTCTCCTCTCAGTTCTGGCAAAAAGTGTAAACTGTCGTTTAAGGAGCTTTTTAAATTTGATTTTGCGTATTCATTAGCATCTTTCTGTTTTCTGGAAGGTAAATTATCGGCTCTTTTGATGGATACTGAAAAACTTCCGCCAGCAGCGTTAAGTGCTTTTAAAGTTTTTATTTTAAGCTGAATTTGTTCTCTTGTTGAAGCATTTTTTTTGTCCAATTCTAAGGCAAAAAGTTCGCTTTTTGCCATGTTTTTTTCTTGGGAATTAGATTCTATGATTTTTACTTCGCTTTTTTGAGCTTCAGAATTTTTATTGGCAATGTTGTTTTTGCTTACTAAATATGGATTTATTATTATTAAATCAACTTGAGATATTTTGGATTCTTTTTTATTTAACATCCAGTTTGTATAAGCGACAAGTTTATAATTGCCTGTGTTAACTGTTGTAGGAATAAAAAAATCGCCCTGTCCGGCACCATTTTCAAGATAAATTTTATTGGTAAGGACATTCTGATTTTGACTATCAAGAAGTTCTACATGAGCAATTTTGCTGATGGGACTAAATGTGTTATCAGAAGGATTTAGGCAATAGAATTTGCAATGCAACGTTTCTCCTGCGATTAATGTTGTGTTGCTTAAATGGATAAAAATATTTTCAGAAGTTGATTTATTAATCATTATATTTTTCTGAAATGAATTATTTTGCCCAATAACTGAAGATCCAATTATGAGCATAATTAAGCTGATTATTTTTTTTAATCTATCCAAAATAAAGGTTTTATGTTAGATGAAACGCTGGTACAGTCACCACATGGAGACTCAACAAAGACTACTATATCCATATTTTGGCGATTACCATAATATACTTTTTCAGGTACTTGAGCTTTAACCAGAGCCAGTATAGTAGCACCAGCACAGCCTTTTGCATCCCAGCAATTACTTAATTCTACTGGATAACATTGCATAAAGTATGGCGGATATGGCTCTACTGGGAAGATATCTCTAAAATTGAAAAAGATTCTTTTTGAAGAAACAGATGAAACTTCAAAATAGCCTATTACTTTTTCTTCAGGATCATCATTGTTTTTTATATTTCCGTAATTAAATCCAGGTTGTACTTGTGAAAATAAACTAGAGGAAGTAGAAAGCGTTTTTAATGTTTCATAATAGGTATAAGATTCTGAACTTTGTACATATTGGCGTACTATAATACTATATCGCTCATTTAGTATAGAACTGCCCATATCTATGAAACGTATGGGGAAATTGATGCGATCTTCGCTTTTGCCCACATTGTTGATTAAAATTAAATCATCTGATTTTTTTGTGGTGTAGCAAACTCTTGTTTCTTTTTCTCTGGGAACAACTAAAAAATCAGGCTCTTCAATTGAGCTGCTAAGTGGATCAACCTTAAGTTTGTTGGGGCTCCAGTAAGGCGGTATAATTTTATACGTTTCTTCGTACTCAAACCTGTAAAATTTTGAACTTGCAGTAGGATCATTACTGGTTACGACTATTTGCACTCCTTTAATGCCATCAACTGTTTCAACTTTTGGTTCTACATTAATTTCACTAACAGATGTCAAAGTTTGTAAAGCAGATGAATAGGATTTACCATCATTTGTAGTGATGTTTAATTGATACGATCTTCCCGGAACTGCCTGAAAAGGGTTTTTTGAAACATAAAGACCAGAAAAATCTTCAAGTTCAAAATCGTAATTATTGTTTTCACTGTCGGTCACATAAATATTTGCTCCTTTTTCAAATGCTTGTTCTTTTTCTCCAAGGCGGTACGAGCGGCTAATTTTTATTTCTTGTTTCTTCAATTCGTTTGTGATATTAGCTTGTACGACCAGTATACTTTCAAATGTGTTTGATTGAAAAATATATTGCTCGGTACAGCTACTAACAGAAAGACAGAAAATTGCAAAAAACAACATCTTGTACAAGGGATTAATATGCTGGGTTTTAAATTTCATTTATTTTAATGATTAAAATTTAATATTATATGTTATAGTCGGAATTGGCACAGAAAATATAGAAGTTTTGTATGCTTTTATTTGTCCATTTGTCGTTATAAAAAAGATCGAGTATGGATTATTTCGGCCTAAAACATTATAAATTGATATATTCCAGAAGCTATGTGACAGCTTTTTTATTTTATGATTACCTTCAATATTAAAACCAATATCTAATCGATAATAGTCAGGTATTCTATATTTATTTCGGTCACTGTACAGTGTATATTCCATGCCATTATAAATATAACTTCCAATAGGGAAGGTGATAGGTCGTCCTGATTGATATACAAAATTACTTGATAAACTGTATCGTTGTGTAAACTTATAATTGAGTACAGCGCTTACTTCGTGCGGTTTGTCAAAGTTTGTTGGAAAATAATGACCATTGTTAACTTTTTCATCAAGAAACTGACTGTCAGATTTTATAAAAGTGCGTGAATAAGTATATCCCAGCCAACCATTAAGTTTTCCGGCATTTTTTTTAACTAGAAATTCAACTCCATACGCTTTTCCTTCTCCTTGCAACAGCTGTGTCTCGGTGTTTTCTTGCAGCATTAATTCAGATCCTACTTTATAGTCCAGAAGATTGTATGATTTTTTATAATATCCTTCTAAGCTTAATTCTACGTTGTCATTATCCAGATTTTTGTAAAATCCTAGAGAATATTGACGTGCTTCCTGCGGAGCAATGTTTAAATCTGATAATTTCCAGGCGTCAGTTGGCGATTGTGTTGTATTGTTTGTTAGTAAATGAATATACTGATAGGTTTTGTCGAAACTGCCTTTTATAGAAAAATCATCTGTAAATAGATAACGCATTGCTATTCTTGGTTCAAATCCGCCGTAGGTTTTTATGACTTCATTTTTTTTGTAATAGTTTGTACCAATTACGTTGTTGTCATTAACAGGTGCATTTTCCTTATAAACTTGCTGCGTAGATTCTCCAAGTGCTGAATATGTAGAATATCGCAGGCCAAGACTAATTAATATTTTATCATTTAGTGTATAGTTGTCAGAAAAATACAAAGCAGATTCCAGCGCTTTTTCATCATCAATTTTTATCGGAATAATTTTCGAATCAGCAGTTTTTGGATTAAGATAACCTGGCTCAACATTGTAAAGCTTGCTCGAAATACCATAATTAAAAGCATGTTTGCTATTTAAGGAATAATTGAGATTTGCTATAAATTGAGTTTCATTTAATTTATATCCGTAATCGAAAGAATTTGGTGTTCCATTATCAAAATCAATATTGAATTTATAGTCACTATTAGTGAAAATAAAATCGGCTTTAGTTTTGCTGCTGAATGCGTGATTCCATTTTAGCGAGATTAGCGCATTACTATATTTATAAACAGAATCTGAAGAAATACTAAAACGATCTTTACTATAGTAAAACGTTGACTCAATATTGTTATTTGGATTGATTTTGTGATTGTACTTTATAATTCCGTCAAAAAATGCTGCCTCGCTATTTTTTAAATTTTCATTGTCTAATTTTTTTAGAATCCATTCAGAGTATGTTGTTCTTACTCCAACTAACAAACTTGCCTTGTTTTTTATGATTGGAGCTCCAATAGATAAATTACTGGTTACAGATCCAATTCCAGCTTCGCCAGAAAATTTCTCCGGATTTCCATTTTTTGAAGCAATATCAAAAACAGAAGATAATCTGCCTCCAAATCTGGCAGGAATACTTCCTTTGTAAATATCTACTTTGCTCGTTGTATAAGGATTTACGGCGGAGAAAAAACCTAAGAAATGCGAGGTGTTATACAAAACGGCATTGTCTAAAAGAATAAGGTTTTGGTCGTCTTTTCCTCCTCTAACATTAAATCCGGCAGAACCTTCTCCCGTCGTTTTTATTCCAGGCAAAGTTGTCGCTACTCTAAAAATGTCTCTTTCTCCAAGAACCAGCGGTATATTTTTAATTTTTTCTACATCAATAGTCGAAACTCCCGATATAACATCTTTTACATTTTTGTTGGCATTCTTTTTAATAACGACTTCATCTAGTTCATTTATGCTTTCGTACAGAAAAATGTCCAGTTTCCCATTATCATAAACCATTACGGTTTCGGTCGTTTTTTTGTGGTTTACTAATTCTACATCTATATAGTTTAGCCCAAATGGCACAGTAATTTTGTAAGAACCATCATTATTAGTAACAGTACTAATGTTTTTATCCCGAACCCTAACTGTTGCATTAGAAAGGTCATTTTTTGTTTTTATATTTTTGATAAAACCTGAAAGAACATACGTTTTTAATTCTCCGCCTTTTTTCTCCTTACCAATGTAGATGACACCAGCAGTATTACTTTTTTGTGTTAACGTGTCATATTGTTGATGAAATACAGGTTTTGCTGTAACTTGATTTGTTTGCGGAGTTTCTGAAACTGAAAAATAATTATCGGGAAGTGAGCTGTGAATTGTGCTGTTTTTTGAAAGAATTACTTTTTTATCGATGATATAATAGTTCAGAGCCGTTTTCTCAAAAACGCTTTCCAGCAAATTATCAATAGAAATATCGGTGTAACTTTTAGTAATCAAATTAGTTTCGTCGGCAAACCAGCTTTGGTCAAAGTAAAATTTGTAACCAGTTACCTGTTCGATTTTTTCTAATGCTGTTTTTAGATTGGCATTATTAAATTCAATTGTAATTTTATCGTTTTTTTCCTGACTAAATGATATCGTGTAAAAAGCTAATAAAAATATGGTAAGTATAGTTTTTTTCATTCTTTAGTTAGATTCATTAGGGAGGAAATTGTTTATTTCTTTTATCAAATTTTCAATAAAAACCTTATTATCTGACTCCTCTAACTGAGCGTTTGCCGAATAATAATTTTTTATTTTGCTTTTGAACTCTGGGAAAATTTTAATGATATCGTTTTTTGAACTTATCTTATAATAGGCGTTTTTGTATTTGAGGACAAATTCATTTTTTTCAGCAAACGTATCGGTAGAATTCTGGGCATCATCAGAAACTGATTTTGTATCAATAACTTTAGATCTGTTTTTGTGATGTTTGATATATAGAATATTGTTTTTTGAGTAAACGATTACCTGATAATAACCACTCATATAATCAGGACAAGAGACGTTGTTGTAGTTTATATTTATAAAATGTTTGTTGTGAATATTAAAACTGGCTGTTTTCTCTTTTATAGTATTGATGCCCAAATAATCAAATTTCCCTATAGGTTTGAAAACTAATACATCATTATTGATATCGTATTTCAAATCAAGATTATAATAGGTTTGCCCTTCGTATTCAACATCCCCGGAACTATAATTTCCAGTAACAAAATAGCTATGGGTGTTATCAAGCGTTCGGTAATAATTTACGTGTCGGGTGCCGTTGTAGACAGGGAGATTTTCTTTTTCTAAAGCTTTGTCAAACCAATTGTATAGGGAATTATTGGAGTTATTATTTTGACAATGAATTGAGAAAATATTAAAGAATAATCCAAATAAAATAAGGCATGTATACTTTTTTTGATAATTTTTCAAAGGATTGTGTGGTTAAATGGTTTGTTTTTGGTGATTTCAAAAATATTAAAAAAAAATGGTTGATTTTGTTACAAAATGTTAAATTGTAATAAAAATGCTATATTTTTTAAACAAAATGACCAATTCAATTCGTCAGCGAATAAAAAAAACCTCCATTTCAAGTTTTTAGAAACGGAGGTTTAGGGTATTCTTTTTTAGAAATAAAACTAGTTGCTCGCTTGCTCTTTTATTTCAATAAAATCTTTTATAAAAACAGGTTTTCCAGAAGCTGAAAATCCTTCAAGTGTTATTTCGTATTTTCCTGCTACATCAGAAGCGTAAAATTTACTATTTGATGTTTTGCTCAAATCAATATTTGGCTGCCATAAAAGCTGATGCCTGTAATCTGGGATTCTTTCATTTTTTTCGATAGTATAATCTGGGCTGAAATATTTTTTCTTGATTTGTGGTCTTAAAATTTCAGGTCTGTCAATAAATTTGCCTTTAAGCTTGGTTTCGTAATCACCATTTTTTGTTGTAAAGGAAACAACACCATTAAAAGATTTTGAACCATAATAATAAATACCTCGTATTACATTTACTTTGAAAAGACTTTTAGGATTGAAGGCGAAAAATTCATTTAAATCTTCGATAATTAGCCCATCAACAACAATCATTGCGGGTAATGCCGATTCATAGTTTTCATCATAGTCAAAGACATGAATAGAGTATATGTTGTTATTTTTTCGATAGTAAACACCTTTTAAAATTTCAGTAATTGTTTCTTCGATATTTGGAAATCTTGTAAAATCGTCCAATTTAAATTCTTCAGATGGTGGGCCGTCAAATGGAATAGTTGCAGGAGGATTTATTAAGCTGTCTTTTTTGACATCATAATAAGCATTTTCAACTTGAGTTGAAATTAATCGGTCGGTGATATTCTTTTTGAAATCCGAATTGAATTGAATTGCAGGAAAAGTTACACTAGATAAATCGATGCTTTTTTGTTTGTCGATTTCGATTACATAATCTTCTTTGCCGTTTTCAAGTACCTGAACAATAATATTTGAATTTGGATTCTCTTTTTCTAAAATAAAAAGAAATCTACCTTCATTATCAGTTTTGGCAATTTTCAAATCAGCATTTTTTCCAACAATAGAAAGTGCTACTTTTTTGTTTTTGATTTCTGCTTTTGTTGCAGTTATTTTTCCTGTGATAATTTCGCCACGGAGTTCAGGAAACGCAAATTGATTAGCTGTGATTTCGGCAGAATTTTTGTTTTCATTACTGAAAACCGTTTTGTTTTGAGATAAAAAACCATCTGATTTTCTAACAGATATTGTATAGTTTCCTTTAAGAAATTCATCAGAATTAGACTTAATGTTTAATTCGATTAAATCTCTGCAATTGTATGACTTGTTTTTCAAATCAAAAGAAATGTTGCTGTTAGTTACGGCTTCTGAAGAAACATCATTATAGGAAATTGTATTGCTGCTAGGATTTTCTTTATATGGATTTAGAATATAAATATCAAGAGAAAAATACTCTGATGCGTTTTTATTCAGCATCCAGTTTGTGTATCCAATTAATTTATAGCTTCCAGTTTCCAATGTAGTCGGAATAAAAAAATCGCCATTGCCTGTTCCTTTATTAAGAAACAGTTTATGAGTAAAAATGGTTTTTTTACTATTATCAATGAGCTGCACATATGCAATCTTACTGAAAATTGAAGCTGTATTTGTTACTTTATCATTACAGAATATCTTATAAAGCAAAGCTTCACCTGTCAAAAATGAATTAGCATTTGTGCTAATGTAAATTGACTCGTTAATTTTTCTGTCAACTTCATTCAGTTCGGTTACAGAATTGTTCTTTTGAGCAAAAACAATTTGCTGGCTGCTAAAAGCAAGCGCTATGTAAAATATGTATTTTAATCTATCCAAAATGATGGTTTTATATTTGATGAAAATGAAGTGCAGTCGCCACATTCTACAGGATATAAAATATAGCTTGTAGGAGATTCTGTTGGGAAATAAACTTTAACACCGCTTGAAAGAAATTCTAAGATTATTTCTCCTTGGCACTCAAAAGCCGGATTTTTATTAAAACAGTAATTAAAGATATATTCTTTAGCTTCTTCTTCGTTAGCAAATTCTGACGGACATTTGTATGGGTATCTAGGTATAGGTTCACCATTCAATAAATCTGTAAAGTTAAAAAACAGCCTTTTTTCTGAATAGGATGAAACATCAAAATAACCAATAACTTTTTCTCCTGGATTATCAACGGATTTAATGTTTCCATAGAAAAATCCTGGCTGTGTTTGTGATAAAATACTTCCAGAAGCTGATATCTGTTTTAGTGTTTCGAAAAAAGTATGAGCAGCAAGAGTCTGAACATATTGTTTTACCAAAATGCTGTATCTATTCATAATAATTGGGTCTGTACTGGCAATAAAACGTACAGGAAAATTACTCACTTTATCTTCAGATAAATCACTTGTACTTGTTAAAAGTAATTCGTTTGAACTTTGACTTGAATAGCAAACTCGGGCTTCTTCGGTTCTTTCTTCAAAAACAACTTTTCCCGGCGGATAAGAGCCTGCAGGGAAATAAACCGGTACCGCTTTGGTAGGATAATATTTTGGAGCTACGATTTTGTAAGTTTCGTCGTATTCATATCTATAATAGTGCGAGTTGTTTGTTGGATCAGTGCTATTTACTGTAATTTCAACACCAAGCTGATTGTCTTTAGTTACTTTGTTGGCTTCTACACTTGAAATCTCCGTTTGTTGTGGCAATTTCTCTGAGCTTGAAATATAACTTCTGCCATCTTTTGTTTTAACATGCAATTGATATTGTCTGTCTGGAGCCACTTGAAATGTATTTACAGAGGTATATTTATCAGTATTTTGTTTGAAATCGTATTTATTTCCAAGATTATCTGTTACAAAAACAACTGCTCCTGTTTCAAAGGTTGGGCTTTTTTCGTCAAGTTTATATGCTCTTGTGACTTTAACTTCGTGAGTTTTATTTTGATTTGTGATAGTTGATTCAATTACAATGACATCTTCATATGCGCTGCTTGACTGATAATTGTATGGTGTTGTACAGCCAAATACCGCAATGAATATTGTTGTTATTAGAAATCTATATAGAAAGATTTTTTTCATAACGTTTAAAATTTAAAATTATAAGTAATAGTTGGTACTGGAACTGCAAAAATCGAAGTTTGATAGGCTTTTATTTGGCCGTCTTTAGTTACAAAGAAGACCGAATATGGATTGTTTCTTCCTAACACATTATAAATTGAAATATTCCAGAAACTATGTGCTAATTTTTTTATTTTATGATTTCCTTCAATATTTAATCCGATGTCTAAACGATAGTAATCAGGTATTCTAAATTTGTTTCGATCTGTATATAAAGTATATTCGGCGCCACCGTAATTATATTTTCCGATAGGATAAGTAACAGGTCTCCCGGTCTGATATACAAAATTAGAAGAAAAACTGTAACGATGTGTAAACTTGTAATTCATTACAATACTGAAATCATGAGGCTTGTCAAAATTACTTGGGAAATATTCTCCATTGTTTACTTTTTCATCATTAAACTGACTGTCTAATTTTATGAATGATCTTGAATAGGTGTATCCAATCCATCCGTTAAGACGCCCAATAGATTTTCTAAGTAAAAATTCAATTCCATAAGCTTTTCCATCACCTTGAAGCAATTCGGTTTCTAGATTTTGATTTAAAAGAATCTGCGATCCAACTTTGTAATCCAAAATGTTTTTAGAAGTTTTATAATAACCTTCAAGACTCAATTCTAGGTCGTTGTATTCCAATTTTTTGAATATACCCAATGAATATTGTAAACCGCTTTCTGGTTTTACATTCAAATCAGATAATTTCCAAGTATCAGTTGGTGACTGAGTCGTATTGTTTGTAAGCAAATGAATATATTGATAGTTTTTGTCAAAACCAGCTTTTACAAAAAGACTTTCGTTAAAAATATATCGCAAACCAATTCTTGGCTCAAAACCACCATTTTTAGTAATGACTTCGTTATTGGTATAGGTTCGTTGTTCAATTACCGTTGAAGGAGTTTTAGGTACACCTTCCTGATAAATGTTTTGGGTCGATGGACCAAGAGCCAGATAATAAGAATATCGGGCTCCAATATCTAATAGTAATTTTTCAGAAATTTGAAATTTATCAGAAAGAAAAGCCGCTGATTCAAGCCCTTTTTCTTTTTCTATAGTAATTGGGGTCACTATTGAATTCTCACCATATGGCGATAATTCTCCAGGATTTATTTTGTATAATTTACTTGCTATTCCATAAGTCAGTTTATGACTGCTGTTTAGCTCGCTTGTAAATTTTAAAACTGCTTGACTCTCGTTTATTTTATATTTTAACAGAAACGATTCAGGATTAACTGATTGATAGTTAATGCTGTACTTGTATTCGCTATTTGTAACGTTAAATTCGCTGTTGTTTTTTTCATTGAAAGCATGTTTCCATTTCAGGGAAATTAGCCGGTTGCTGTATTTAAACAAAGAATCGGGCGTTAAAGTATAAGAATCTTTGCTGTAATATGCAGTTCCTTCAACGGCATTATTTTTATTGATTTTGTGATTGTATTTGGCAAATAAATCATAGAAAGAAGCCTGGCTGTTTTTTAATCTTTCATCATCCAAGGTTTTCAAAATCCAATCTGAGTAGGTTGCTCTACCACCAACTAATAAACTTGCTTTATCTTTTACAACAGGCAGAGATACCGTAAGATTACTAGTTACAGGACCAATTCCTCCTTCACCAGAAATTTTTTCGGTATTTCCATTTTTAGAAACAATGTCAAAAACAGAAGACAAACGTCCTCCATATTCAGAAGGAATTCCTCCTTTATAAATGTCAACTTTGTTGATTGTGTATGGATTAACTGAAGAGAAAAAACCAAAAAGATGCGTAGGATTGTAAATTGTAGCATTGTCTAATAATACTAAATTTTGATCTTCTTTTCCTCCTCTTACGTTAAATCCAGAAGATCCCTCTCCAGCTGTTTTAATTCCGGGAATAGTTAATGCAACTTTCAAAATGTCTCTTTCTCCAAGAACCAGTGGGATATTTTTTACGCCCTCTGCTTCAATTGTAGTGACACCTGTTATAGCAGTTCTAATGTTTTGGCTGTCTTTTCCTTTTACCAAAACTTCGTCTAACTGATTGATTTTTTCAAGAACAGTAAAATCTAAAGTTCCGTTGCTATAAATCATTATTTTTCTCGAAGTGCTATTGTAAAATAAAGATTCAACTTCAATAGTGCTTAATCCAGTAGGAAGTTTGAAGCTATAAAAACCTTCGGCATTGGTAGTCGAAATGATAGCTGTATTTTTTACTTTCACATTAATATCAGCTAAAGGTTTTCCGTCCTTTGAATCGGTTATGTGACCAGATAAAGTATAAAGATCTACATCTGAATCTACGGCTTCTTTACCAATTAATGCTATAGGTGCAGTTGTGCCCGATTTGTCCTTTTTGACTGAGTCGTATTGTTGGAAAAAAATAGGAGCGTTAGCATCTTTTTTATTGTTTTGAAGCTTGTCATAAATGATACTGTTTTTGGTCAAAATGATTTTATTCTTACTGATGTAAAAATTAAGTTCAGTATCTTCTAAAACCTTCGATAAAACTTCTTCAATGGTTTTATTAGAATAATCTCCGGAAATCAATACATTTTTATCAAACCAATTGTCCTGGAAATAGAATTTATACGAAGTCGAAGCTTCTATTTTCTCCAAAACAGCCACTCGGTTTATGTTATTGAAAGTAATGTTTATTGTGTTTTTTTCGCCTTGTGAATGCAGAATCTGATTAAAACCGAAAAATAATAAAAGGATAGTAAATATTCTCATTTGTATGTTTCTTCAGGTTTTAATTATTGATAAATTTTATTAAGTTCTTCATGAATAATGGAGTGTTCTCCTTTCTTAGGCTTCGATTCAGGAAATAGAAATCATTTATTTTACTTTTGCTTTCAGGAAATAAAGCAATAATTGCCTTTTTATCATTGATTAAATTGAATTTATTTTCTTTCCATAAAACAAATTCATATTGTGGGATATATTCAATCAAGTTAAGTTCTTCTTTAGCATGGTTTTTCTTTTTCTCTTTGTAATATTTGATATAAAAAACCTGATTGCTGCTGATTTGAATTTCTTCGTAGTAACCGCCTTTAAAAGTAGTATTGTTCAATTGTTTTAAATTCACAAAAGATTCGTTACCAATTTTAAAAGAAGATATGTTTGATTTAATGATATTTATTTTTGTTGTGTTTTGTTCATCAAAAGGACGAAGGACAAGTTCATCTGCATAGATGTCGTATTTTAAAAATAAATCAAAGTAGTTTTGGTTGCCGTATCTGGCGCTTCCTTTTTTGAATTCATCTGTACCGTAGTAGCGATGCTGATTGTCGATGGTTTTGTCAAAGTTCAAATGGGCGGGTCCATTTTTAATATCTAATGCTTCTATGCCTGCATTTTTATCAAACCAATTAAAGATTTCGATTTCTTTGACGCTTTGGCTGTGTATGGAATGAATGCTTAATAATAATCCAAATAAAGTTAGGAATATTGTCTTTTTTTGGGAATTTTTCAAAGGATCGGTGGATTTTTGATTTTGTTTCGGTTGATTTCAAAAGTATTAAAAAAAAGTTGTAAATGACACTTAAACTTGTTAAAATGTAATAAAATATTCATCTTTTAACCTAAAAAGCATCTCAGTTTGCGGTTAAATTCCAAAAGAAGCATAGGGTTTGTATAGATATAGCTGATTTTAATTTGCTTTACTTTTTTCCTTTATCAAACGAATATTCAAGAAGGTTGCTTTTTTCCACTATTATGTTTTATTGCTTTTTCGTATAATCGGGTTTTGTTAGGGTTTGTCAGATTGCGTGAATGTATTTTCAAAATAATCTACGAGATAATAAAATTGTGGAGTGAGTTGTTTTTTTAATGAAAAAAAAACAACTCAATTACGAACAAACTGAAGTGTTTTTAAAAAAGGGGCAAAATTTATTTTTAATTTAAAGTGTCGTCTGGTGAATCCAAAATTTCATCAAATATTTTTTTAGCGATTTCAAATAAACAAGAAATGAAATAATGAACAAAATATACTCTTCCCTTAAAACAGTAACATCATCGAGAATGATATATAAACTTGGAATTATTATAGCTAGTGACGCTAAGACGCCAATCCATGGATTTATTGCTAATTGTTTTAAAAGTGATAAAAGTTTCATTTCTGGTTTGTTGGTTAGCGCGATTTTCATTTAAAACTATTTTGATTTTATTTGTTGATGCAAAAATAATTTCGATTTGGTTTGTTTGCGATGAAAATGTCATGAAAACCATTTTTCTTGTCATGAAACCCTGAAAAATGGTAATGGTTTTAAAATGAAGCTCTTAAAAACAAAAATAATCCCCTTAAAAAGAGGATTATTTTAACAATATAAAATGCTAAAATATATACTTAGTATATGGTCAGGAATTCTATCTACGCCTGTTACTGTTCCTCTTGATGTTTCAGGATCAATATCTTTTAAGAATGAAACTACCTGGGTGATGTTGCTGATTGTGGGAGAAGTATAGTCTACTTCAACATACCAAACATCACAGCTTTCAGGGGCTTCTTCGGAAAAATTGTAATCAAAAAATATTTGTAGCGAATTGCCATTTTCTGTAGGTTCTTCAACCTTTGGATTGTTTGGATCCTCAGAGTTGATATATAAGGTTGCTCTGATTTTTAATGTTAATTCTCCCCTTGGAGGAGTGTAGAATCTTGCAGAAACTAACGGGGAAACGGGGTAACTAACTGTTTTTGGGTGTAGAAAATAAAATCACCGGTATTAATTTTGGTATTCTGTAAAACGCTATAGGCCATAAGAGTGGTTTTTAAGATTAATACTATTATTCTTGGTGCGTTAAAGATATTTTTTTCTTTCAATTACCACTACAAAAATGTTGTTTTTTAGACTGTTGCGGTGTTTTTTTATTGAAAATAGGGAAATAAATTTGTTTAAGAAAAAATGATGAGTCTTGAACGAAAAGGAGTCAAAAATAAATAAAACGAAAAACCCCAACTCAAATAAATGAGTTGGGGTTTTCTATGAATAAACCTTTAGTAAACTAAGATCTGATTACTCTTTTTTGTCCTCACGTGGAGGTCTTGGAATAAGCGCTTTTTTAGACACTTTTTCTTTTTTAGTTTTAGGGTCAACTCCTAAGTATTTCACTTGGAAAACATCTCCCATTTTAACTACATCGGCAACGTTTTCAGTACGTTCCCAAGCCAATTCAGATACGTGAAGCAATACTTCGTTTCCTGGTGCAGCAGTATATTCAACTACAGCTCCAAAATCAAGCATTTTGATCACTTTTACTTCGTAAGCTTCTCCCAGTTGTGGTTTGAAAGTGATAGAAGCAATTTTTGCTAATACCGCCTCAATTCCAGCAGGATCTGTACCTAAGATTTCGATAACACCTTGCTCATCAACTTCGTTGATTACAATAGTTGTTCCAGTAGCTTTTTGTAATTCCTGAATTACTTTTCCGCCAGGGCCAATTAATGCTCCAATAAAGTTTCCAGGAATAGTTCTGGTAATAATTTTTGGTGCATGAGCTTTTACATCAGCTCTTGGAGCAGCGATTGTCTCAGTTAATTTTCCTAAGATATGTAAACGTCCATCACGAGCCTGAGCCAAAGCTTGCTCCATAATGTCATAACGCAAACCATCAATTTTGATGTCCATTTGACAAGCTGTGATACCGTCAGCAGTTCCAGTTACTTTAAAGTCCATGTCTCCTAAGTGATCTTCATCACCTAAAATGTCTGACAATACCGCAAATTTTTCTCCGTCAGTAATCAATCCCATGGCAATTCCAGAAACTGGTTTTACCATTTGAACTCCAGCATCCATCAACGCCATTGTTCCAGCACAAACCGTTGCCATAGAAGAAGAACCGTTAGATTCTAAAACTTCAGAAACAATACGAATTGTATAAGGACAATCGGCAGGAATCATATTTTTTAAAGCTCTTTGAGCTAAGTTACCGTGACCGACTTCTCTTCTTGAAGTTCCTCTTAGTGGTTTTGCTTCACCAGTTGAGAACGGAGGGAAGTTATAGTGTAAGTAGAATTTCTCTTCACCTTGCTCTGATGGAGAATCGATTTGGTTTGCTTCTCTAGATGTTCCTAAAGTTACAGTTGCCAAAGCCTGAGTTTCTCCACGAGTAAATAAAGAAGAACCGTGAACTCTTGGTAAATAATCCGTTTCACACCAGATTGGTCTGATGTCTGTAGTTTTTCTACCATCTAAACGAACACCTAATTCTAATACTACATTACGAACAGCTTCTTTGTTTGTTTTGTAGAAATATTTAGAAACTAAATCACCGTCAGCAGCTAATTCTTCTTCAGTAAATAAAGCTTTTACTTCTTCTTTTACTTCAGCAAATGCAGCGCCTCTTTCGTGTTTAGCTGAACCAACTTTTGCAATAGCATAGATTTTATCGTATGCTGCGTCTTTTACTTTTTTGTAAATTTCCTCGTTCTCTCTTTCTCCTTCGTAAGTACGAGTTTCTTTTTTACCAAAAGCTTCTTGTAAACGATATTGAGCCTGAATTTGAACTTTGATAGCTTCGTGAGCAAACTTAATAGCTTCGATCATTTCAGCTTCTGAGATTTCTTTCATCTCACCTTCAACCATTGCTACAGAATCCATAGAGGCTCCAATCATCATATCGATATCAGATTTTTCTAAATCTTCTCTGCTTGGGTTGATAACCAATTTTCCGTCGATACGTGCAACACGCACTTCAGAAATCAGGTTGTAAAATGGAATGTCTGAAACTGCTAATGCTGCAGAAGCCGCTAAACCAGCTAATGCATCTGGCATCACTTCTTCATCGTGAGACATTAACTGAATCATAACTTGTGTTTCAGCATGGTAATCGTCTGGGAAAAGTGGACGCAATACACGGTCAACTAATCTCATTGTCAATACTTCGCTGTCGCTTGGACGTGCTTCTCTTTTAAAGAAACCTCCAGGGAAACGACCTGCTGCTGCGAATTTTTCGCGGTAATCTACCGTTAACGGTAAAAAATCAACGCCTGGGTTGCTGGTGCGAGCTGAAACTGCTGTTGCAAGAATCATAGTGTCGCCCATTCTAACTACTACAGAACCATCAGCTTGTTTTGCTAAACGTCCTGTCTCGATTGTGATGCTTCTGCCATCACCTAAATCGATCTTTTCTACAAATAATTGTGGAATCATAAATTTTTTCCTTATTGATTATACAATGGGTTTTAGTTGTGTTGTAGTGTTGTTGTGTGTAGTTGTTGTTATCTAAAACCCAATGAAAAACCAAACTTTTTTTCTTGTAAATGCGTGTAATGTAAAAACAAAAAGAGGCACTTTCGCACCTCTTTTTTATATTGATTATTTTCTGATATTCAATACTTTAATGATCTCACGATATCTGTTGATATCTTTCTTTTTCAAGTAATCCAACAAAGCTCTTCTTTTACCTACTAATAGTACAAGAGAACGCTCAGTGTTATAATCGTGACGATTTTTTTTCAAGTGTTCAGTTAAGTGAGAAATTCTGTACGTGAACAATGCAATTTGACCTTCTGCGCTTCCAGTGTTTGTTGCACCACCGTGTTGTGCGAAAATCTCTTCTTTCTTTTCTTTAGTTAAATACATTCCAATATTATTTAATGATTTTTATGTATGTCTTTACAACTTTTGTAAGACGGGTGCAAAAATACATCTTTTTTCTGAAAAAATAAATTTAAAACTTGAAAAATTTAAAGATTAAACAATTTAAGCTAAAAATATTTCTTTTTTAATGTTTTAGGGATTTGGTTTTTGTTAAAAAGTGCTAATTTGGTGGGGCTATCGTCAACGGTAATGAATAAAGAACTCTCACCGGAATACCTCTTCTTATCCCCGGATTCTATTTCTTTGCATCTTTAATTACACGAATTGCATTTTCGTCTAATCCGTAACCTAGTCCCTTTAATATTTTTGGTTCAATCAGATTTCCTTCTTCATCTACAGTGAAAGTTAAATACATCTTTCCAAAAACTTTATTTCTTGCTTCGACTGGTATAACCATTGATCTTCCAACATAGGTGTAAAAAGAATTTATACCTTTTTTTGGAGTTGGAGGCTGATTTCTTATCGTATAAGGGTGCTCAACATTTAAAGAATCCAAACTAATTCCTGAAACTAATTTGCCATTTTCATAAGTTTCAGTAAAACTTGATTTGTTTTCGATATACTTTCCTTTCCAGATGCCATCAGGTAAACCATCTTTTATCTTTCCGCTTTCTTCGGAATATTCATTCGCATATGTATAGTCGCCATTGCCGTATGTTACGATTTGTTCTTTTTGAGGATTCCAGAAATTGTTGAGCTTGCACTCAACTTCTCCTTTTTTATTTACGAAATATTCAATTTCTGATTTGATATTACCGTTTTCGTACCAATTGAATTCTTTTCCTGTTTTTTTGAGATTTGCAAAAGTTACAGACGACTTTTTGTTGCCATTTTCATAATACGAAATAAATGGGCCGTCTAGTCTAATAACATCTTTATCTAAAGTTGTTCCTATACATTTTATCGCTTTAGATTTGTAATATTCTTTATAATTGTAAGATTTCTTATCGGTATAATAATCTTCAATAATCCGAATATATTTATAGTCTGCTGCTGAACTTTCTACATAGGAAGAGTCAACAAATATTACTTTACTTTCTGAAAGAAGAGATTGTGAAAAAAGTCGGGTCGAAATTAAAAGAAAAAATAATACGCGTAAAACAGCTTTCATATTAAGTTAGTTAATGAAAAGCTAAAGTAGTATTTTTAATACAAACAATCAAAGATTCAGCGCCAGCAAATTAAAGTAATCGTTGCTTTTAATTGCTATTTTAATTTTGGGCTTTTTTTCAAAGCGTATTTTTCAGTCAAAGAATAATATCTAGATTTTATATTGTTTTGATCTATGCTTTCTCCAGAGATTAAAATTCCCTTGTCATAATTATCAACAAAAGTAATTTTTTGAGCACTATCATTTCCCTTCCAAATACCCTGTTTCAAACCATTTTTTATGGTTCCTTTTTGAATTATTAGTTTGTCAGTTTCTTCAAAATCTCCTTCGCCATCAACTACGGTCTGATTTTTATCTTCATCCCAGGCATTAAGTATTAAAGTCTGAACACTTTTAGTTTTTGGATTCCAGCTATTCTGTTTTTCGGATTTTTTACTTTGGTTTTCATACCAGTTAATCTCTTTGCCTTCTTTATGATCCTGAGAATAATTTACAACAGATTCTTTTGCGCCATTTTTATAGTAACAAATAAATTCTCCGTCCTTTTTTAAAACATCTTTGTCTAAAGTTGTTCCGGTCATTTTCTTTCTTCCGTTTTTGTAAAAATCGGTTACAACGTAGCAAACACTTTTTTGGGAATAATTGGTGATTACTCTCGTGTAAGCATGTTTTTCAGGCGTACATTCATTATTTAACGAGTCCAAAAAGATTTTTTTTGAGACCATGTTAATTTGCGCGAAGAGATTAACTGAGAATATAAGAAGCAGAAAAATGAAGATGTTTCTTTTCATTCAGTTCTATTTTTTACCTAAAAATAGTTCTTCTAGAATAATTTAGCAACTTCTTGATTTACAAATTCTAAAAATCTTTCGTCTGCTTCAGTAAACGGATCAATAACATGGCTATCAATGTCGATTTGGCCAATGTTTACTCCATCAACAAATAATGGCACCACAATTTCTGATTTTACAGTAAAGCTACAGGCAATATAATTGTCTTGTGCAGCAACATCCGGAACGACAAAATTAGCATTGCTTTCTGCTACCTGACCGCAAATTCCTTTTCCAAACGGGATAACAGTATGATCTGTTTCGGCACCAACATAAGGTCCTAAATGAAGTGTTTTGTTTTCGTGATTGGCAAAATAAAAACCAACCCAGTTGTAGTATTCTACATTTTCGTTTAACAATTGACAGATTGCTAATAATTTTTCGTCTCTAACTATGCTTGTATCAGCAACAATAGCGCTTATTTTTGGTTGTAATTCTTGAAAAGTCATGGTAAATAAATTTTATACAAAAGTATTTAAAGCCGGAGTTAAAAAATATATAAATTTGAAAAAAAATTCCGTTGAAAAAATATTTAATACAATTTAAACCTTTTTTGATTTTTATAGGCACTTTTTTCTTCGCTTATATTTTATTGACGATTATTTATAAATTCTATCTGAACGGTTTTAATCCATTAGAAATTGACGAAATTTCAAAATTTGTTGGACAAAATGTCGAACAGTTAATGCAATTTTTTAATTCTGACATTAGTATTGTAAAAAGCCTTTCTCAGCCTTCTTTAGAAGTTTGGTACAATAAACGATTTACGATCAGAATAGTAGAAGGTTGTAATGCTGTCAGCGTTATTATATTGTTTGTTTCGTTTGTGATTGCTTTCTCAGGAAAATTCAAAACGACTTTGCTTTTTATTTTATTTGGTTCGCTTTTTATTTATGTTTTAAATATTCTCCGAATTGCTTTTTTAACGGTTTTGCTGTTTAAATATCCAGAGCATGAACACTTTTTGCACGGCGTTCTTTTTCCGCTGATTATTTACGGATTGGTTTTTACTTTGTGGGTGATTTGGGTGAATAAATTTTCGAAATATGCTAAGTAATTTACTAGAACATAAATTCAAAATCTTGCTTGCGGTTTGTATAGTGATGTGCTTTGGTGTCATTCGGGCATTTGAAAATAATCTTTTCTATGATCCCTTTTTAGAATATTTTGAAGCCGATTTTAAAAATTTACCTTATCCGGAAGTCAATATTCTGAAACTTTTTTTCGGACTTATCTTGAGGTATTTTTTAAATACAATTTTGTCTTTAGCTTTGATTTATGTGCTCTTTAGAAATGCTGACATTTTTAAGTTTAGTATTTTTTTATACGCATTTTTTCTGGTCATTCTGTTTATTGCCTTTTTTGTTATTTTGGATTATTTTCCAAATGCAAATTGGCTTCTTTTCTATGTCCGAAGATTTATAATTCAGCCCATATTTGTACTGCTTTTTATTCCCGCATTTTATTATCAGCAGCAAAATTTAAAAAAATAACAAATCATTATATCTTTTTTCGGTCTTTTTAAATAATTTTGCAGTATGAATTTAAAAAAGTGCACAGGATTATTTTTAGCTTTCCTATTGTTGGTTTCCAACATGGGGTTTGCATTTGATGTGCATTATTGCGGAGGCGAAATCGCTTCTGTATCTTTAAATACAACAACGAAGGCTGCTCCAGAAAAGAAATGTTGCGGAGAAAGTGAAAAAAAATCTTCTTGCTGTAAAGACAAAGTAGTTCATTTTGAAAAAAAATCTGATAATGCTACTGTCAAAATATTCTTTTTTCAGCTTGATTTTCCAGCTGTACTTCCGGAATATAAATCAATTGCTTTTTTAGCTGTTCCAAATTTTAAAAGCAATCAGATTACTTCATATTATGCTGATGCGAATGCACCGCCTTTGTTCAAATTATACAATCAATACATTTTTTATTCCTGATTTTAATGTTTAGAATCAAGCCAATTTTTTGCGCTTGAAATTTGCTGTTTTTTCTAAAAAGAAGAATTAGAAACAGCTTTTCTAATAACATTAAAATCATTTATATGCACAAAAATATAATGCTTTTGAGCATGATTTTGCTCTCTGTTACTGCTTTTTCGCAGGAAGATTTGCAGGAAGTAAAAGTCACCAAAAAGCAAAAAGGAATTAAAAAATCCTATACACTTACGTCCAATACAACTGTTATTACAAGTAAAGAATTGCTAAAAGCGGCTTGCTGTAATTTGGCCGAAAGTTTTGAAACAAATCCATCTATCGATGTCAATTTTTCAGATGCTTTAACGGGAACCAAACAAATAAAAATGTTAGGTTTAACAAGTCCGTATTTGATGATTACCGAAGAAAATATTCCTTCAGTTCGTGGAGCTTCACAAGCTTATGGATTGTCTTTTACGCCCGGAACATGGATTGAAAGTGTTCAGATTACGAAAGGAGCGGGGAGTGTTATTAATGGCTATGAAAGTATTTCGGGACAGATAAATACAGAACTTTTAAAGCCTTTGAGTGATATTCCATTTTTCTTAAATGTTTATGGTTCTACAGATGCGCGTTTTGAATTGAATACACATTTCAATAAAAAATTATCTGATAAGTGGGCAACAAGCTTGTTTGTTCATGGAAATACTCGTGTCGCAAAAAACGATATGAATAATGACGGATTTTTAGATAATCCGTTAGGAAAACAAATCAATATTTTAAATCGCTATCAATATTATGATCCTGAAAGCGGTTTGGTAAGTTTTATCAATTTCAGATATATGAATGATAAGAAACAAACTGGAGAGGTTGATTTTGATAAAGATATTGATCGTGGAACTACAAATCACTGGGGTTCAGAAATCAACACAGAACGTTTTGATGTATCAACAAAAATCGGTTATGTTTTTAGAGATATGCCTTATCAAAGTATTGGTTTTCAAAATGCTTTTAATAGTCATAATCAAAATTCTTATTTCGGTTTGAATTTATATGATATCAAACAGAATAGCTTTTATTCGAATTTGATTTTTAACTCAATTATCAATAATACAAAGCATAAATTTACAACCGGATTGAATTTTACATACGATCAGTATCAGGAATTTGTGAATGTAAATGATTACAGCCGAATTGATAATTCTGTCGGTGCGTTCTTTGAATATACGTATGACAACACTGATAATTTCAGTTTAATTTTAGGCGGAAGAGTTGATAATCATAATCGATTGGGCTTTTTTGTCACACCTCGTCTGCACATGAGATATAATCCCTGGAAAAATGGAGTAATTCGTTTTTCTGCTGGTAGAGGAAAACGTTCTGCTAATATTTTTGCCGAAAATCAGCAACTTTTTGCTAGTTCCAGAACATTTTCAATTTTGGATACAAACGGAAAAATCTACGGATTAAATCCGGAAATTGCTTGGAATTACGGAATCAGCTTTTCGCAAAAGTTTAGACTTTTTAATAAAAATGCCGAAGCTGGATTTGATTTTTACAGAACTGATTTTCAGAATCAGGCCGTTGTCGATTTAATGCAAAGTCCGCAAGATGTTTTGTTTTATAATTTAAAAGGAAGTTCATTTGCAAATAGTTTTCAGCTAGAGTTTAATTATGAGCTTATTCATAATTTAAATTTAAGAACGGCGTATAAATATTATGACATTCAAACGGATTATTTGAGAGGAACTTTTCAGCGTCCGTTGCAGGCAAAACATCGTTTTCTGGGGAATTTGGAATATGAAACAACTTCAGATAATGGAAAGCAATGGAAGTTTGATTATACGTTCAACTGGACAGGAAATCAACAATTGCCTTACACAGCTTCAAATCCGGCAGAAGATCAGTTTCCTGATTTTTCTCCGGCATATGCCGTTATGAATGCACAGGTGACAAGAGTTTTTTCTGATGTTTTTGAAGTGTATATTGGCGGAGAGAATATCGGAAACTATAAACAGCAAAAAGCGATTTTAGGCGCTGATGATCCATTTGGACCAAATTTTGATGCTTCTGTTGCTTATGCTCCAATTTTTGGACAAATGTATTACGCGGGATTACGATTTAAAATAAAATAATTGCAAAATAAATTTCAATAACAATATCAAATTTAAAATAAAATGAAAAAAATAATTTTAATAGCAATAATTGGCTTTTTAGGATTTTCGGCGCAAGCCCAAACTAAAAAAAATAAGAATTTAAAATACACAACAGAAGTTAACGGAAACTGTGAGCAATGCAAAAAGCGTATTGAAAAAGCAGCTTTTAGTGTGCCTGGTGTAAAAACTGCAACTTGGGACATTACGTCGCATCAGCTTGCTGTGATTTTGAATGAAGAAAAATCATCGCCAGCCGACTTAAATAATGCTATTGCTAAAGTAGGTCATGATACTAAGGAGGTTAAAGCTACTCAGGCCGATTATGATAATTTGCACAGCTGTTGCAAGTATGTAAGAGAATAATAATATTTGAAGCCTCAAGTTTTTTCTTGAGGCTTTTTTTATAGTTAATTAATCTTTAAAATACCGCATTTTATTGTGGTTGAAGTAAATTATTGTTACTTTCACGAACTTAAATAAAGTATAACCAAACCATTTTTATGAATAATTTTGATTGGACACAATTAGTCAACCCTGAATTTTATATCACATTAAGTATCGGCGGTTTTCAAATTGGTTTATACATCGTGCTGTTTATTGTTTTTGCAGAAACCGGACTCTTTGCTGGTTTTTTCCTTCCTGGTGACAGTTTACTTTTTTTATCAGGGATTTACAGCCGTGACTTAATCGAAAATGTCGTTTCTATTCCAAGTGATTTTCTAAATGTGTTCATTCTCTCAACTTTAGTTGCTATTATGGGAGTTTTAGGAAATATGACCGGATATTGGTTTGGTGCAAAAAGTGGTTATTATCTGTTTAAAAAAGAAGATACATTTTGGTTCAAGAAGAAATACTTATTACAATCTAAAGACTTTTTTGAAAAATATGGTGGGAAAGCTATTATTTATGCTCGTTTCCTTCCAATCTTTAGAACTTTTGCGCCAATCATAGCAGGAATAGTTTCGATGGATAAAAAGAAATTTATGTTCTATAACGTCTTAAGTTCATTTTTATGGTCTTTCATCTTGATCTTCTCCGGACATTATTTATATGGAGTGTTTTTAGAACAAGGAATCGATTTGAAAGAGCATATTGAAGTTATCGTAATAGGAATAATTATAGTATCAACTTTCCCGGTTTTCTTAAAGCTTATTAAAAAGCGAACAAGCCATCAGGAAAAAATATAAGCATAAAAAAGTCCGAAGTTTAAACTTCGGACTTTTTTTATTTAGATTATTCTGGAGATATTTTTGAAGAAAAGCTATCCTTCGAATTAATATATTTAAATGGGTAAAATTATGTTTTTTCAATATCAATATTTGATATTTGAAAATATGAGTTTAGTATTTTGGAGCTCAGTCTTGGAATTTGGATAAATATTGAAATTTTAAAAACCTACCATTCATTTACTTTATTAGCATCCATCTTTAAGAAGATAAACAATAAAATTGTGAAGCCCCATAGTCCAGAGCCACCATATGAAAAGAAAGGCAAAGGAACTCCAATAGTTGGAAAAATACCAATTACCATAGCGATATTTACAAAAAAGTGAATGAATAAGATTCCTGCAACACAATAACCATAAACACGGCTAAATTTGGTTTTTTGTCTTTCTGCCAAATAAATTACTCTTAAAAATAAACCAACAAAAAGTGCGATTACAACTAATGAGCCTACAAAACCCCATTCTTCACCAACGGTTGTAAAAATGTAATCTGTATGCTGTTCAGGTACAAAACCTCCCTTGGTTTGAGTTCCCTGTAAAAAGCCTTTTCCAAGCCATCCACCTGATCCAATAGCAATTTCAGATTGGTTAGTGTTATAACCAATACCCTTCATATCGACTGTTTTTCCTAGCAAAATGTTGAAGCGGTCTCTGTGGTGTTGTTTGAAAACATGCTCAAATACATAGTCTACAGAGAAAACAAAAGCAGAAATAATAGCCAAAAGAATACTGCTCATTAATAAATTCCTGTCGACAACTCGGCCCTTAAAATGTATAATTGCCAAAACAACGGCTGCGATAATAATCACAACATAGGGTTCTAGAACAAGTGTCAATACAAATAATAAAATAGTAATGAAACCGGTCCAAACATACCAAGAAGGCAAACCTTCTCGGTATAAAACAATAATAAAAATACTGTAAATTAAAGCACTCCCAGGGTCTGGTTGAGGTAAAATAAGCAAGACAGGCAAAAATACAATAGCAAGAGCCTGTATCTGCCTATTGACATCCTTGAGGTTGATTTGTGTGTCGCTCAGATATTTTGCCAGCGCTAATGATGTGGCTGCTTTTGCAAATTCTGAAGGCTGTAAAGTAAAGCTTCCTATGGCATACCAGCAACGCTGTCCGGCAATTGTTTTTCCAAATAAAAATAATCCTGCTAGAGACAATAATGAGACACCAAAGATTATACTGGCATATTTTTCATAGAATTTTCCATCTACAAAAAGAACCACAAAAATTAACGGAATTGTACAGCCAATGAAAATCAGCTGTTTTTGATACGTTCCTTCAGTAGATAATAATGAAGACGAATAGATGTTCAGCCACCCCAATATTACTAACGTGGTGTAGATAAAAACACTTATCCAGTCAATATTATTTTTTACGCTTTGATTTTTCATTTGAAATAATCTTTCTTAGTTTTCTTTAGTGGTGTCAGTTGCTATTTTCTTCGTTTCTGTTTTAGGAACACCTGGTTTAGGAGTAACTATTTTCGCTTTTAAAATCGAATCTTTTGGTGTAGATTCAATTGCACTTGCTTCATTCATTCCACCTAATTTGGCATATTCAGCAGCCAAGCTTTTATTTAAAACACGAACTTCTAAATCGGTTCTTGTGATTTTTTTTCTTAAGTATTTTTCAATCATTAAACTTGCAATTGGCCCGGCAACGTTTGCACCAAAACCTCCATTTTCAATCATAATAGCAATAGCAATTTTAGGATTGTCCTTTGGTGCAAAAGCTACAAAAATAGAGTGATCTTTTAGTTTTGTTCTAACTCCGTCAATTTTTGCATAGTTTTCAGCAGTACCCGTTTTTCCACAAATATCAATACCTTCCACTTTAAGAGCGTAAGCTGTACCTTTATTATAAACGTCAAATAATCCATTTATAACTGGAGGAAAATATTTTTTATCGATTGTCGTCTCATGACGAGTTGTAAATTTAGCATCAATTTTCTTTCCTTCAATCTTTTTAATGATATGAGGCGTATAATAATAACCTTGGTTTGCAACAGTTGCCATCATATTTGCCAGCTGAATAGGAGTCATTAAAACCTCACCTTGTCCAATAGCATTAGATACAATTGTTGTGCTTCTCCAGCCTCCGTTAGGATAGATTTTTTTATACGTTTTTGATGTCGGAATATTACCTTTTCGTCCCGTTGGCAAATCATATCCCATGAATTGGCCAAGACCAAAACTTTTTACGTGACCGCTCCAAACATCGACTGCATATCCAGGATTCTTGTATTTGTTAATCGTTAACATATACGATTGTGCAAAATAGGTATTACAAGAATTGTAAATTCCGTTATTTAATTGATGAGGTCCGAAACCGTGACATTTCATGAAACGTCCTCGACCATAACTAAAACCGTGATGGCACATAAAAGTTGTATGTTCATCTATAACACCTTCTTGAAGTGCAACAAGTCCGGTTAAAATTTTAAATGGAGATCCAGGAGGATATTCAGCTAAAAGTCCTCTGTCATATAATGGTTTTGCAATCGAATCGTTATATAAAAGTGTATAGTTTTTAGATCTTTGTCTTCCGACTAAAATTCCAGGATCGTAAGAAGGTGCTGTAACCAATGCTAAAATTTCGCCGGTTTTAGGTTCAAGAGCTACAATTCCACCACGTTTATTGATCATCAATTCTTCGCCGTACTTTTGAAGTTCAGCATCAATTGTTAAATTGATATCTTCTCCGGCAACTGCAATCGTATCGTATTTTCCGTCTTTGTAGGAACCAATTTCTCGGTTGTATTTATCTTTCTGAATGTATTTTACACCTTTTATACCGCGTAAAACTTCTTCGTAACTTTGTTCAACACCTTGCTTTCCAATTAAATCTCCACTATTATAATATGGATTTTTTTTAATTAAGTTTTCATTTACCTGAGTGATAAATCCGAAAATATTGGCACCATAATCTACTTCGTAATCACGAAGAGAACGTTTTTGAAAATAGAAGCCTTCGAACTTTCTGATTTTTTCCTGAAAAGCAGCAAATTCACTTTTGTTTAATTGCGCTAGAAATACAGAAGGAAGGCGCGGGCTATAAACTTTAGCCTTCGCAATTCTTTTGTCGTATTCTTCTTTTGTTATATTAAGTAAAGCACAAAATTCAGTAACATTCAAATCTTCTTTGATATCGCGTGGAATAACCATGATATCATATGAAGCTTGATTGGCTACTAATAATTTGCCGTATCTGTCGTAAATGTAGCCTCTCTCAGGATAGTCGTACTGTTTTTTTATTGCGTTGTTTTCTGATTTTAATTTAAATGAATCGTCTACAATTTGCAAATAAAATACCCTGATCACCAGTAAAGATCCTGCAATAATAATTAAAGCGGGCAGCAGAACTTTTCTCATCGTTTATTGGGCTTAATAAGATAAATGATTATGATTGAGGTTATAATTGTAAAAATCGAGCTAAACAGCGTTCGGAGTAAAATGTCCCAAATGAATTTGAATTGGAACGCTTCGAGCACAAATAATATAATATGATGCAGCAAAACGGATACCAAAATAAATGAAAACCGTTCTGGCGTTAAGGATTCGTTTAGTTTGATTGTTTGATATTCATAACTCAGTCCAAATGAAAACTTAAAAATATAAGGTCTGTAGTAAGCGAGAATCACACACGATGTAGCGTGAATTCCGCCTGAATTACAAAACATGTCCATTGTTAATCCGAGTAAGAAACTCGAAATAATTAACCCTGATTTATTGCTATTTACAGGATAAAGAATAATGTATAGAATATATGGAAAAGGACTTATATAGCCTAAAAAATTCATATTGTTGAAAATAACAATCTGAATTGCTAGTAACATAATAAATCGAAAAATATTGACTAACAATGCGCTATTCATCTTTTTCCTTTTTTTCTAAATTAATAAGTTCTTCTCTGTCTTTGCTTTTGATAATGTAAACATGTCCAAGGTTTGTCATGTCGTTAAATAGTTTAACTTTTATAACATAAAAACTGGTTTGTTCTTCTTTGTAAACGGTTTCAACAGTTCCAATGTTGATTCCTTCAGGGAAAATTACAGATTGCCCTCCTGTTACGATAGTGTCGCCTTTTCTAACAGAAGCTAATCTCGGAACATCTTTCAGCTGTACGAAACCAGTGCTTTTTCCATCCCATGTTAAAGAACCAAAGTGATTTGATTTTTTAAGTTTGGCGTTAATCTGTGATTTCATGTTCAAAATACTAACCACAGTTGAATATCTTGGTGAAGTGTTGTCAATTACTCCAACAATCCCTAAACTGTTTATTACTCCCATATCTGGTTTTACACCTTCATTGGATCCAGAATTCAAAGTAAGAAAGTTTTCGTGTGTGCTGTATGTATTATGAATTACTTTTGATACAATAATGTCAGCAGGTTTTACTCCTTTAATAGTATCAGGCAGAGGCAATTTTGTTGTGTCCTCTTTGTTGAATAAAAGACTTTTTAATCTTGCATTTTCAAGTACAAGTTCTTCATTTTCAGCTCTTAAATTCAAATATTCGTCTACACGATTAATTCTTTCATAAACACCTCCGCTCAAAAAGTTGGCAGAACTGATTATTTTGCTTCTATGGTAAGAATGTGATTGAATTGTGAGTGTCAACGAAATACCTAAAAGCAGCAAAAACAGCAATCGATTACTGTTTCTTATAATGAAATTAAATATTTGCTGCATTTCTTGTCTGGTTATTTTGTTTCAGGATATGCTTAAAGTTTCAAAATTTTACTAGAGTTAAATGTTTGAATTTAACTCTAGTAAAAAGTATAATTATTTATTTTGTATCTTATTTTATTAAGATGCTTTTAAATTTTGCAATGTTTTTAAGTGCCATTCCAGTACCACGAACAACAGCTCTCAATGGATCTTCAGCAATATAAACTGGTAAATCTGTTTTTTGAGAAATACGTTTGTCAAGACCTCTTAACATAGATCCTCCACCAGCTAGATAAATACCAGTGTTGTAAATATCGGCAGCTAATTCAGGAGGAGTTTGTGATAATGTTTCCATTACTGCATCTTCGATACGCTGGATAGACTTGTCTAAAGCTTTTGCGATTTCACGGTAAGAAACATCAACTTGTTTTGGTTTACCTGTAAGTAAATCTCTACCCTGAACTGACATATCTTCTGGCGGTCCGTCTAAATCTTCGATAGCCGCTCCAATTTGAATTTTAATTTTTTCAGCAGTACTTTCTCCAACAAACAAGTTGTGTTGTGTACGCATGTAATAAACGATATCATTTGTGAAAACGTCACCTGCAATTTTTACAGATTTATCGCAAACAATTCCGCCTAATGCAATAACAGCGATTTCAGTTGTACCACCTCCGATATCCACAATCATGTTTCCTTTTGGTTGCATAATGTCGATTCCAATACCGATTGCAGCGGCCATTGGTTCATGAATTAAGTAAACTTCTTTTCCGTTTACTCTTTCACAAGATTCTTTTACTGCACGCATTTCAACCTCAGTAATTCCAGACGGAATACACACAACCATTCTTAAAGCTGGTGTAAACATTCTTTTTTTCAATGCAGGAATACTTTTAATGAACATATTGATCATTTTTTCCGAAGCATCAAAATCAGCAATTACTCCATCTTTCAGTGGCCTTATGGTCTTGATGTTTTCATGCGTTTTACCTTGCATCATATTGGCTTCTTTACCAACAGCGATGATTTTGCCTGATACTCTGTCGCGTGCAACGATAGAGGGGCTGTCAATAACAACCTTATCATTATGAATGATTAAAGTGTTTGCGGTACCAAGGTCTATTGCAATATCCTCAGTCATGAAATCAAAAAATCCCATAAGTTTTTTAGGGGTTTAAAATGTTATAAATTATTTATCGAACAAAGTTAAACAAATTAATGTTTAAAATGACGCGTTCCTGTAAATACCATTGCAAGATTATTTTCATTGCAATAATTTATACTTAATTCGTCTTTTATCGAACCTCCTGGCTGAATTACAGCGGTAATTCCTGCTTTTTTTGCTAATTCTACACAGTCCGGAAATGGGAAAAATGCATCACTCGCCATTGAAGCTCCAGTTAAATCAAATCCAAATGCTTTCGCTTTGTCTACAGCCTGCATTAATGCATCGACTCTTGATGTTTGACCTGTACCTGATGAAATTAGTGTTCCGTTTTTTGCAAATACAATCGTGTTTGATTTTGTATTCTTGCAAATTTTAGAAGCAAAGATCAAATCTTCGATCTCCTGAGCAGTAGGTTCTTTTATTGTAACGGTTTTTAAATGCTCTTTATTATCCGTAATATTATTTCTGTCCTGAATTAACAAACCATTAAGACAAGTTCTTACTTGGCGATTAGGTAATTCAACTTCATTTTGAACTAAAATGATTCTGTTTTTCTTCTCTTGTAAAACAGTAACTGCCTCATCATCATATGCTGGAGCGATTACCACTTCGCAGAATAATTTGTTGATTTCCTGTGCAGTTTCTAAATCAATTTTTGTGTTAGAAATTAACACTCCTCCAAAAGCTGAAGTCGGATCACAAGCTAAAGCAGCTAAATAAGCTTCGCTGATTGTTTTTCTTGAAGCCAAACCACATGCATTATTGTGTTTTAGAATCGCAAATGTCGGTCCGTCAGTTTTAAACTCAGCAATTAAATTTACTGCAGCATCAACATCTAATAAGTTGTTGTATGATAATTCTTTTCCGTGAATTTTGTTGAACATAGCATCAAAATCTCCAAAGAAGAAACCTTTTTGGTGAGGGTTTTCACCATATCTTAAAACTTGACCATTTGCAATGCTTTCTTTGTAAATAGTTTCGTCTGTGTTGAAATAATTAAAAATGGCTCCGTCATAATGAGAAGATACATGGAAAGCTTTTGTAGCCAACAATCTTCTGTTTTCAAGAGTTGTACTTCCGTTTTGTTCCGTAATTAAATCTAAAAGAAGGCTGTATTCATTTACAGAAGCAACAATTACTGTGTCTTTGAAATTTTTTGCACCAGCGCGAATTAATGAAATTCCACCAATATCAATCTTTTCAATAATATCTTGTTCGCTTGCACCTGAAGCAACTGTTTTTTCAAAAGGATACAAATCAACAATTACTAAATCAATTTGAGGAATGTCAAATTCTTTCATTTGCTGTACATCGCTCTCGTTATCCTGGCGGTTTAAAATTCCTCCAAAAATTTTCGGGTGCAATGTTTTTACTCTTCCGCCAAGAATTTCCGGGAAAGAAGTAATATCTTCAACAGGAACTACTGGAATTCCAAGGTTTTTAATGAAATCTTCAGTTCCGCCAGTAGAGTAAATTGTTACATTTTGTTCGTGTAATTTTCTAACGATTGGTTCTAATCCATCTTTAGAGAAAACAGAAATTAATGCTGATTGTATTTTTTTAGTTGTGCTCATTGTGTAGTTATGATTTTTGAGACTGCAAAAGTAGTTTTTTTAAATATTATTTTAAAGAAAATTAATGTAACATTATGCTAAAAAAATCTACTGATGAGTAAGTTAACTTTTATTAGGTTTTTGATTTTAAATTATTGAATTTTACTTTATTGAAAAATACTACTATATGCTTCTTTACCTTCGATTATTAAAAGAAAGTCTGAGCTTTGCTATAAATGCTTTACGAAATAATAAATTAAGAACTTTATTGTCACTCCTGGGAGTTACAATTGGTATTTTTTCGATTATTGCTGTTTTGGCTGCCGTTGATTCTTTAGATAGAAAAATATCTAAAGATTTGAGCAGTTTAGATAAAAATACGATTTATTTAATGAAATATTGTTTTGGTCCGTCAGAAATTCCACAATGGAAGAGAGAACAGTTCCCGAATGTAAAATATGACGAATACATTGGTTTGAAAAATTCACTGAATAATACTGATCAGGTAGGTTATCAGCTTTTCGTGAGTCATGAAACTTTGAAATACGATTCTAAGACCGTTGCTGATGTAAACATTATTCCATCTTCATTTGAAATGGTTGATATTGACGGATTGAGTTTTGATAGAGGAAGATTTTACAATGAATCTGAATCGAATTCTGGAACTCCAGTTATTGTTCTGGGTTATGATATTGCTGAAGGACTTTTTGGGACAAGTGATCCGCTTGGAAAAAATATTCGTTTATACGGACAACGTTTTACAGTTATTGGCGTAATGGCAAAACAAGGAGCTGGTTTTTTTGGTGACAGCAACGATACTTCTGTTTATTTGCCCGCTAATTTTTTACGTAGAATGTATGGCGATAGCGATGCAATGACACCAGTAATAGTTTTGAAACCTGTAAAAGGCGTCGATATGGAGGCTTATAAAGCCGAAGTTGCTCAAAAATTGCGTGCAATTCGAGGAATGAAAGCGGGCGAAATGGATAATTTCTTTGTCAATGTGCTTTCTGGTTTTACTGATTTTATTGATGGAATATTAGGAACCTTAAGAACTGCCGGAATTTTTATCAGTATTTTTTCCTTTTTAGTTGGAGGTTTTGGAGTAGCAAATATCATGTTTGTTTCAGTAAAAGAACGTACCAATTTAATTGGTATTCAGAAATCATTAGGAGCAAAAAATCGTTTTATATTATTTCAATTTTTATTTGAAGCTGTTATGCTTTGTTTAATTGGCGGTATAATTGGTTTGTTTATTGTTTGGCTTCTTTCCATTCTTTTGACTAATTTATTAGAATTCGAATTTGTTTTAAGTTTCTGGAATATCTTTATTGGCGCAGGATTGTCCATTTTTGTAGGTATTATTTCGGGTATTTTACCAGCAGTTTCTGCAGCAAATCTCGATCCGGTTGAAGCGATCAGAACTGGAATGTAATATTGTTTTTGTGTTATTTTACTGTAAACTTTGATGAGTAAAAATAATTAGATACTTTTGATAGACTAAGAACTTAAATCACTAAATAAATGAGCTTTAACCTTAAATCTGTTGATACTGTTGAGTCTATTTCCAAAGAAGATTTTAAAAAGAATTATTTGGATAAAAGAAAGCCTTTAATTATAAAAGGGCTTACAAAAGACTGGCCCGCAAGAGAAAAATGGTCAACAGAATATTTTAAGGAAATTGCCGGTAATATTGAGGTTAAATTGGTAGATAATTCAAAAGCAGATCCGAAAAAAGTAATCAATGCTTCGATTGCGACGATGAAGTTTGGCGAATATTTAGATTTGATAAAACGAGAACCTACACAGTTACGTATCTTTTTCTTTAACCTTTTTAAACACAGACCCGAATTAATTGATGATGTAAAGATTCCGAAAGAATTAATGGGCGGTTTTATTGAAAGCATGCCTGCAATGTTTTTTGGAGGGTCTAAAGCCATTACTTTTTTGCATTATGACATTGATTTGCCACATCTTTTTCATACCCATTTTGGAGGCCGAAAACACATTATATTATTCGATAATAAATGGAAGAAAAGATTGTATTGTCTTCCAAATACCACTTATGCTTTAGAAGATTATGATGTAGCCAATCCTGATTTTGAAAAATTTCCTGCGCTAAAAGGTGTCGAAGGTTACGAAGTTTTTCTGGAACACGGCGATACTTTATTTATGCCGACAGGAATGTGGCATTGGATGCGTTATATAGATGGTTCTTTTTCTCTTACGCTTCGTGCTTGGGATCAATCCATTTCCCGTAAAATAGCCAGTGTTTGGAGTTTATTTATGCATGGAGCAGTTGACAGTGCCATTAAAGTTGTTTTTAGAGAACGTTATGCAATTTGGCGTGAAAAATTAGTCTTTAAAATCGCTGAAAAAGAATTAAAAAAGGATTTGAAAAAAGCAGGGTGATTTAAAGATTGTATTTCCGAAATAAAAAATTCTGTAGGAATGAAATATTGGTAGCGACGGAATTTATTCCGTTGAAAAATGAAATTCCGCGTTCAGAAGTTCCTTAGGAACGATATGTGCTTGTTTTAATGGTTCAATTTTGGTTTTGTAAAAGGAAATGTGATTCTTTTTTCGTCCCATTTTATGTTTTTCGAATTGTAATTTTTCTTGCTTTTCTTGTATTTCAACACCGTATCTTCCTCTTGTGTTGTTCTTCGCATTAAATAATTGTCTCTTTCTTTTAGTGATAATTTAAGAGCTTTAACTAAGTCAAAATAAGCTTTCGTTTTTAAGGTGTCTGATTTTGATGCTATAAAAGTCAAGTTCCGAAAATGGTCTTTATAATTTAATTTTACAAAATTAGAGATTGAATCAGTTGGTATTTGAATCAAGTCTTTAGGCTGCAAATCTATGAAATATGGGAGTGTATCGCTTCTGTCCCAATTTCCGCATATATGACCTACGTCACCTCGTTTGAAATAATAAATTGTTGAATCAGAATCGATAATGAAAGTGTTTGTCCCGTAAACTAAAAAGCCTGGAATTGGTGGAGGAGGAATAGTGTCGCCGTTAATAATTTGTCTGTTGTTTTCTTTAGAAATTATATAAGGTTTGTTTTTCTCAACAATCTTTTTGTCTTTTTGGGTACAATTCAAAAGAAGAAAACAAATCATAAAACCAATTAAAGGTCTCCACATAGAAATAAGATTTAAAATAAAGATATAAAAAAATCCCATCAGCCGAAGCGAATGGGATTTTATATATTTAGAAGTTTTAAAACTATCTAATAGTATTGTTTTGAATCAAATCGATATATAAGTTGATCTTATCTTTCAATTCTTTTCTAGGCGTGATAAAGTCCAAGAAACCGTGTTCTAAAAGAAATTCAGCAGTTTGGAAACCTTCTGGTAAATCTTTTCCTGTAGTATCACGAACCACTCGTGGACCAGCAAAACCAATCAAAGCGCCCGGCTCAGAGATATTGATGTCTCCTAACATTGCGTAAGATGCGGTTGTTCCACCCGTTGTAGGGTCAGTACAAAGAGAAATGTAAGGTAATTTAGCTTCCGCTAATTGAGCCAGTTTTACAGAAGTTTTTGCTAATTGCATTAAAGAATAAGCAGCTTCCATCATACGAGCTCCACCAGATTTAGAAATCATTACAAAAGGTAATTTGTTTTTGATTGCATGATCAATTCCTCTTGCAATTTTTTCACCTACAACTGCTCCCATAGATCCACCAATAAAAGCGAAATCCATACAGCAGATTACAAGTTCTCTTCCTTTAGATTTTCCTACTCCCGTACGTACAGCATCTTTAAGATGAGTTTTTTCCATTACATCTTTCAATCTTTCTGCGTATTTCTTTGTATCCACAAAGTGCAGAGGATCTTTTGATGTCATGTTTTTATCTAACTCAACAAATTCATTGTTGTCGAATAAAATTTCAAAATAGGTTGCGCTTCCAATTCGAACGTGAAAATCATCTTCAGGACTTACGAATAAATTTCTCGCTAATTCGTCAGCATCAATAATTTTTCCAGTTGGAGATTTGTACCACAATCCTTTCGGAACGTCCATCTTATCTTCTGTCGCGGTCGTAATCCCTTTTTCTTGTCTTTTAAACCAAGCCATTTTTTTAATTTTAGAATGTAGATTTTAAATTTTAGATTTTTCAATCTGAATTCAAAATTTAAATTTCAGGCTTCTTTAGAAATCTGAAATCTAAATTCAAAAATCTAAAATTTAAAGTGTGTTTACGTTATTTAAATCAGCAAAAGCTTGTTCAAGTCTTGCGTTGAATGTTACTTCGCTTTCACGAACCCATCTTCTTGGATCGTAATATTTTTTGTTTGGAGCATCTGGACCTTCTGGATTTCCAATTTGTGATTTTAAATAGTCAAGATTTTTAACCATATAATCACGGATTCCTTCAGTGTATGCAAACTGTAAATCAGTATCGATGTTCATTTTGATAACTCCGTAGCTAATTCCTTCTCTGATTTCTTCAAGTGTAGAACCTGAACCTCCGTGGAAAACGAAATCAACTGGATTGTGTCCTGTTTTGAATTTGTTTTGTACGAAATCCTGAGAATTTTTTAAGATTTTTGGAGTTAATTTTACGTTTCCTGGTTTGTAAACACCGTGAACGTTTCCGAAAGCTGCAGCAATTGTAAATTTAGGACTTACTTTAGATAATTCTTCGTAAGCATAAGCTACTTCTTCTGGTTGAGTGTATAATTTAGAGCTGTCAACATCAGAGTTGTCAACGCCATCTTCTTCACCACCTGTAATACCAAGCTCGATTTCCAATGTCATACCCATTTTGCTCATTCTAGCTAGATATTCTTTACAGATCTCGATGTTTTCTTCGATTGGCTCCTCAGACAAATCGATCATGTGAGAACTGAATAATGGTTTTCCTGTTTCTGCAAAATGTTTTTCAGAAGCATCTAACAAACCATCAATCCATGGCAATAATTTTTTTGCACAATGGTCAGTATGTAAAATTACAGTTGCACCATAAGCTTCTGCCAAAGTGTGAATATGTTTTGCTCCAGCGATTCCTCCAGCGATAGCCGCTTTTTCACCTGCGTTAGATAATCCTTTTCCAGCGTTGAATTGTGCTCCTCCGTTAGAAAATTGGATAATAACTGGTGCGTTAAGTTTTGCTGCAGTTTCAAGTACACCATTGATTGTGCTTGATCCAGTAACGTTTACTGCAGGAAGTGCAAATCCTTTTTCTTTTGCATAGTTAAAAATCTCCTGAACTTGGTCTCCTGTAGCAACTCCTGGTTTGATATTGTGTGCCATTGTAATTTTTTTTATAGTTGTTTTTAGTTTTTAGGTTGCAAAAATAAGAATTAATTAGCATTAGAATGGATAATTTATTCCAAAATTTAAAACCGAGTGACCAAAATTGTATTCTTTAAACCATCTGTCTCCCTTCTCATGTGCCGGATTATAAGTCTTGAAGCCTAAATCTAATCGAACAACAAAGAAGCTTAAATCGTATCGTAATCCAAATCCTGAGCCCAAAGCGATTTCAGCTAAATCGTTTACGCCAGAAAATTTTGCCTTCTCATCGATGACATTATCGAGTACATTCCATATATTTCCGGCGTCTGCAAAAACGGCTCCTTTGACATCTCCAAGAATTTTAAAACGATATTCGGCACTAAAAGCAATCTTCATATTGGCCTCGTTAAAATCATCCATCGCGTCTGTACTTCCCGGACCCAAGGAGTAAGGTTGCCATGCACGGTTGTCATTTGAACCTCCTGAATAATAACTTCGTGAAAACGGGATATAATTTGAGTTTCCAAAAGGAATTGCAATCCCGAAGAAGCTTCGTACCGCAAGCACATTTTCTTTTCCAAAATCCCAATGCTTGATATAATCAAATTCAGTTTTAATATATTCTGAATATTCTAAATTGAATATTTCATAATTGCCATTTGTGTTTTTAGGCAGACTTGCAATGTTTGAAATGGCAGATAATAAAGTTCCCGCCGATTCTACTTTGGTTTTAAACTGATAGAAGTTATTGTCAGCAAGATCTTTTTTGGTTGTTTTAGTAAAAGTATAACTTGTAGCTAAAATAAAGTCATTTTCAGTCAGACGAACTCTTCGTTCTTCAATACTTTCCACATCTCTATACAGAGGGTCTCCAGGAAGCAAGGCTGTTTGTCCGGTTAATACATCATTAGTAAATCCTGTAGTTCCTTTAGGTATAGTCAGATCTTTTCTCGCTTGTTCTTCTGCTGTTTCTCCCCAGTTGAGGGCATTTTCATTATAGTCTTTACCAATTCCATTCAATTCGTCATAAGAAGAAGTATAAACATTAAAATAGTTGTTTGGATTTAAATTACGTACATATTGTGCATTCAATAATTCCAATTTTGCTGTATTATGACGTTTTGGAGACCAATTATATGCGATTCCTCCAGTAAAGTTTTCTTTATCTAAACCAATATTTCGCTGTTTGGAAAAACCGCTTGAGATTGAAGTATAAGGAATCATTCTTTTCGGAATAATTTTTTCAGTTCCAAAAGGCATCAGAATTCTTGGGAAATTCAGTTTTAAATCAACTCCATATTCAGAAACATTAAAGAAATTATTATTCGGATTCGCCATATCTTTTGAGGAACCAATGTTCATTCGCGCTGAAATTTCTAACGTTTCTGCACGATTAAATACATTCCTAATGGTTTCAGAAATACTCGCTCCAATACCAAAATCCTGAATATTAGAATGTGTGACGTCAAAAGTAGCACCGAAACTGTATTTTTTTCTCGGCGTCAAATAAACATTTGCAATTAAAGATTGTGCAGTTGAATCTCTTTTGTCCACTTCGTATTGTATAGAAGGATAATTAAAGATTTTCAAATTGTTTAAATAACGAGAAGAAAGCGTTGTTCTCGTGTCAGAGAAAATACTTCCTTTTGTAATAAAAATAGCGTCGGTAATAGCTCGCGGTTTGTATTTGATTTTTTTATAACCATACAAATTAAAGTTGTTGTATGAAATACTATCGTTGATTTTTGATTTTGCATTAGCCGGTGAATAATCAGTATAAATATTTACATCGCTGATTTTGTACAATTTAAAAGGTTCTGTGCGGCTGGAATCTTTCTCTTGTATGCTATTGTTGTTGATGATTAAGTTTACATCGGCTTTATTTTGTTTGCCAATTGTATCAATATCAAAAGTCACATAAGTAGGCTGAAAATAGTAAGCTCCATTATTTCTGAAATAGGTTGTAATACGATTTTTTTCTTCTTCAAAATCTGTCGTTTTATATTGATTTCCAGATTTTAAAATCGAAGGCTCTCTGCTTGTATGATAAAGCGAATCTAATGCCGGAGTCAAAATCGTAGTTCTGATCGAGTCTAATGTATATGCAGGTCCAGTCGTAATATTATAATTGATTTTAGCTCTTTTAATCCCTATGGTATCAATAGTATAGTCTGTTTGTACTTTAAAAAAGCCGTTATTTAAATAGTAGTATTTTAAGCGAAGCAACGTTTTTTTTGTTTTTGCAGTATCGATAATTACTGGTGGTTCCCCTGTATTTTTTAAGAAATCATTCAATCCTTTATTTATAAAAGACTGACCAAGACGATCAACTTGTTTTGCTGAAAGTACTTTTGACCAGCGTTCATATCTGCCAGGATGATTGTCAAATTTTGCCTGATAAGTAGAATCTGGGTTTAAATTGGCTAAATTGTATAAATTTAAGCGTAATTTAAAACCTAGTAACTTTCCGTTTGGTTTTTGATACATCTGATTTGAGGCAGTTTCGTCATTTGAAGACTTTCCGTTTACAAGAATATTATTTTTTACAAGAAGATTTTTTCCATCTGGAACTCTTTTTACGGCATTACAAGCACAAATAAGTGTTGCTATTAGAATAAATGCTGTTATTTTTGTGGAATTATTTTTCAAGTGTTTATAAATATTTAATTCAAAAGTACATTATTTTATGGTTAGTAAAAACCAAATAAAACTTATCTCAGGCTTACATCAAAAAAAACAACGTTTTGCAAATCAATTATTTTTTGCTGAAGGAGTAAAAGTAATTCAAGAATTGTTGCAATCCAATTTTGAATTAGAGCATTTGTACACCACGCAAAATGATTTTGAAACAGTTCAGTCTTCAAAACGAACGTTCATTAATGAACAGGAGCTAAAAAAAATAAGTGCTTTGTCGACTCCAAATACTTGTTTGGCTGTATTCAAAATCCCTGCCGAAAATAAAATAATCGATTCAGGTTTGATTTTGGCTTTAGACGATATTCGTGATCCTGGAAATTTAGGAACAATTTTACGTCTTTGCGACTGGTTTGGAATCAACCAAATTATTTGCTCTAAAGAGACTGTAGATATTTATAACCCAAAAGTGGTTCAGGCTACAATGGGATCTATAACCAGAGTAAATGTAAATTATGTTGATTTGAAAAATTTTATCGCGCAAACAAAACTACCAATTTTCGGAACTTTTATGGACGGCGAAAACATTTATAAATCAAATTTACCTCAAAATGGAATCATTATCATGGGTAATGAAGCCAACGGAATTTCAGCAGAAATTGAAAAAATGGTCACAAGCCGACTCACAATTCCTCGTTTTGGAGAACTTCAAAAAACCGAAAGTTTAAATGTAGCCACCGCAACAGCAATTATTCTCAGTGAATTTAAACGAAATTGTTAGCTATTTGTTTTAGTGAAAAGTAAAATTTATTAAAATAGCTCTGGATTTCATAGAATCAATATTTCCTGTCCACGGGCTATTCGGGTCATTGTCTCTTACTAATTCATCAGTTATACCAAACATTCCTCTTATAGAGGGCGAAAAAATGAAATATTCTGTAAAGAAATCAATACCAACGCCCATTTCATAAGCTGCTGTCCAAGGTTTTACTCTGAATTTTTGTTCAGAATTATCATCCTGTGATTTTGAATTGCTGGACAAATTCAGTGTAGTTGACATTCCTCCGACCAAGTACGGACGAATATTTCCTGTTCGCAGCGAAGAGAATTTCAATAATAAAGGAAAATGAATGTAAGTACTGTTCACTTCTCTCAAATAGTCATTTTGGGCAGTAAAATTTGGATAATATAAATCACGTTTTGTGTAGTACAAACCTGGTTCAAAACGCAGATTTATATATTCCTGCAATCTTAAATCTGCTACGACACCAACATTAAATCCGGTAGTTTTTTTTACCTGAATATCCTGGTTCACAACATTTTTATAGTCAAATTTAAAGTCAAAGCTATTGAAACCCAAATAATATCCAAAATAAAGGCGTTGTTTTTGCCAGTTTTCAAGATTAATGATAGGGTCTTTGCTAAACATGTTTTTAGCAAATTGCGAATATCCTTTTGTCGATAAGACTAATAAAATTAAGATTACTGTTTTTTTCATACTATTTTTTAGAAGCAGAATAAATGGTTGCAACTCCAAAAGTTTGAGGCATAGCCACAACATCTATAAACCCAATTTTTCTCAAAATATTGTTTAATGCTTCTCCGTAAGGAAAAACAGCAGCAGATTCTGACAAATAGCCATAAGCCGAATTATCTTTAGAGAATAATTTCCCGATTATAGGAAGTATATTTTTGCTGTAAAATTTATAACCTTGTTTATATGGAGTTTTATCTGGAACTGATGTTTCTAGAATTACAAATACACCATTTGGTTTTAAAACCCTTAAAATTTCAGCAAATCCTTTTTCTAAATTTTCAAAATTTCGAACACCAAAACCAACAGTTATAGCATCAAAATAGTTGTCCTCAAAAGGAATATTTTCAGAATCGCCTAAAACTAAATCAATTGTATTAGATAGTTTTCTTTCTTCAACTTTCTTTTTTCCAACTTCAAGCATTCCTGCCGAAATATCTAAACCAATTATTTTTTCGGCTTTGGTTTGCGCCATTAAAATTGCAAGATCACCCGTTCCTGTAGCAATGTCAAGAATGATTTTTGGCTTAGTATCAGAAACTATTTTTAATACTTTTTTTCGCCATTTAACGTCAATCCCAAATGAGATCACACGGTTCAAATTATCATAATTACCAGAGATGTTGTCAAACATTTGGGCAACCTGTTCTTTCTTCCCTAAAGAAGAGTCTTTATATGGAGTTATTTTTTCAGACATTTTTTTTATTTAGGCAAATATAATACAATCTAACTTAACTGTAATTGGCTTTTTTAATTTGTAAATCAAATGTTTTAAAAGAAGGTCTTTTATTGTTGTAAGCATTCTTGTTTTGCCGATTTAAGGTATCACTAAAAACGGGTATTTTTTCAAAATCACTAAAAGTGGGTATTGTACAATGCTGGTTTTATGTCCAAATTTGTCAAAGATAAAAAGATAGAAATTTAATGATTGATTAAATTAATGACTTAAATCAGATGGTTACTTTTTTTGCGCTGGTAATCTATTTGTTCTTGTAATTAGTTTTGAAATGTTGCTCTTAAAAGCAACATATTATTAAGTGCAAAATACGTTCTTAGGATTAAATTTGTTTTTGGAAATTTTAATTTTCTTGCCTTTAATATCTTAGTGGTATTTGTTATTAAAGGCGCTTTTGAGACTTGTTCTCAATTAACATTTATGTTATTCAGTTATTTCAAATGTTTTTGAACATTTGTGATTTTTTTTACCAAAACTATTTCTCGAAAGAGTCAAAATCTAAAATCAATCTTTTTTAAAAAACATCCTTCAAAAGAGGATGTTTTTTTATTTTCGGATGTAGGTTTCGTAAGTGTAATCATAAAGATGTTTTTCATCTTTAAAATTCTCTTCAGATTCTACTAAAATCCATTCATTTTCATTGATTTTTGGAAAAAATGTATCCGCATCAAAAGTATGATGAACTTTTGTTATTTCAATAATATCAGTGAATGGTAAAGCAAGATTGTAAATTTCGCCTCCACCAATAATATACGAATCTTCATTTTCAGGACAAACAGCAATAGCTTTTTCAATGCTGTCGACTACAATACAACCTTCAGGATTGTAATCATTTTGTCGGGTTATGATAACGTGAGTTCTGTTAGGCAAGGGTTTTGGAAAGCTTTCAAAAGTTTTTCTTCCCATTATAATATGATGATTTGTTGTCAACGATTTGAATCTTTTAAAATCATTTGGCAAATGCCAGACTAAATCATTGTTTTTTCCAAGGGCATTGTTTTCGGCTACAGCCGCTATCATTATAATCATGGCATTCTAAACTAAAAATTATTTCTGAGTATCCTCGTTTATTTTGGATTCCAATTGGCTGATTCTTTTTTGCTGTAATGCAACAAGTCTGTCAATTTGTTCTCTTTCCCATTTTTTATTCATAAATCGATCTGTAATGTAGACTTTTATAAAATGTAAAATGAATAAAAAGAGCCATATCGTAATTCCCCAAATACACCAATTTTGATTTGTTCCAGCTCCAAAACCAAAAAATCTATTGGCAACAAATAAAAATAAACTTCCTATCAGGAAAAGCACAAAATGAAAATATAGGATTTTCTTTTGTCTGAGTCTTCTTCTGGCATATTCATACTGTTCGTGTACTTCTTTTTCCATAGGATTTTAAATGAAATGAGGTTATAAAGTTAAAATTTATTTTGAAAAGAAGGAATTTTGATTCTATAATATTTGCCTCTGAATAGGTTAAGAATTTGAAATCAGAAAATTATCATTGATTAATTTATGGATATGATTAAAATAAATGAGCATTTTTGCTATTGTCGTAAATCGGATATTGAGATGCTGAAACTTCAGATGATTTTGCGTAATTTTAGACATATCAATCTAAAAACTAAATAGTTATGTCTTTAAAGAAACAATTTATCAAAACAAAACCAGTGGTGAAAGTTACTTTTTCTATAGATGCTAAAAATGCTAGTACAGCTGCTGTAGTTGGAGATTTCAATAATTGGAATCCCGAAGAAGGAACTTTGAGCAAATTAAAAAACGGAACTTTTAAAGCAACTTATGACTTGGTAAAAGATGCAATTTATGAGTTTAAGTATTTAATTGACGGAGTATACGTTAATGAACCTGAAGCCGATTCATATAAATGGAATGATTTCGCCGGAAGCGAAAATAGTGTTGTAACAGTATAAAAAAATCCGCTTAAAATTTTAAGCGGATTTTTTTATGTTTTTATACAGCAACACTTCCTTTTATTCCCGGATGCGGTTCATAATCGACAAGTGTAAAGTCATTGTAATCAAAATCAAAAATGTTTTTAATCGCTGGATTTAAAATCATTTTTGGCAATGGTTTTGGTTCTCTCGAAAGCTGTAATTCTAATTGATCAAAATGATTGTTGTAAATATGTGCATCTCCAAAAGTGTGAATAAATTCACCAGCTTCCAAATCACATACCTGCGCAATCATCATAGTTAATAATGCGTAAGAAGCGATATTAAACGGAACTCCTAAAAAGATGTCAGCACTGCGCTGATACAGCTGGCAAGATAGTTTGCCTTTAGTTTCACCTTTTTCTAAATCTGGACTCGATACATAAAACTGAAAAAAGGCGTGACAAGGAGGCAAAGCAGCTTTGTTGTTTGCTACATTTTCTTCGAAAGATTTTTTTGTATCGGGAAGTACAGAAGGATTCCATGCTGAAACGAGCATTCTTCTACTGTTTGGATTTGTTTTTAATTCGGTAATCAATTCTGAAATTTGATCGATTTCTTCGCTGTTCCAATTTCTCCATTGATGGCCATAAACAGGTCCTAAATCTCCGTTAGAATCCGCCCATTCATCCCAGATTTTCACTCCGTTTTCTTGTAGATATTTAATGTTGGTATCTCCTTTTAAAAACCAAAGCAATTCGTAAATGATTGATTTTAAATGAAGTTTTTTAGTTGTAACCATCGGGAAACCTTCACTTAAATCAAAACGCATTTGATAACCAAAAACACTTTTAGTTCCGGTTCCGGTTCTGTCTCCTTTTTGATTGCCGTTTTCTAAAACGTGTTTTACTAAATCTAAGTATTGTTTCATTGTTGTTTAATCGTTTAATCGTTTATTCGTGTAACTGTTTAATCAATTAAACGATTAAACAAATCCACGATTAAACATAAATTTATCTTCTGGAGATTTCGTCTCTAATTTTAGCGGCCTTTTCGTAATCTTCCTGAGAAACAGCTTGGTCTAAAAGTTCGTTTAGTTCCTGCAGACTGTGTTTTGCATATACATCACCAGATTGATTGGTTTCTTCTTCGTGACCAAAAGTTTCCGGATTCGAAAGTACATCATCAATTTCCTGTGAACCCTGATCCGTGTCCGCAGTATTTGATTTCAAATAAATTCCGGCTTTATCTAAAATATTTTTATAAGTAAAAATTGGTGCGTTGAAACGTAATGCTAATGCAATTGCGTCTGAAGTTCGGGCATCAATTATTTCTTCGATTTTATCTCTTTCGCAAATTAAGCTTGAGTAAAAAACACCATCAACAAGTTTGTGAATGATTACTTGTTTCACGACAATATCAAATCTTTCTGCAAAATTTTTGAATAAATCGTGTGTTAATGGGCGAGGAGGTTTTATTTCTTTTTCTAGGGCAATAGCAATCGACTGGGCTTCAAATGCGCCAATTACGATAGGCAATTTTCTTTCACCGTCAACTTCATTCAAAATTAAGGCATAAGCGCCATTTTGAGTTTGACTGTATGAAATTCCTTTTATGGATAATTTTACTAGACTCATATATCATTGTAAAAAGGGCACTTAGCGCCGCATTTTAATACTATTTTTGATTGGAAAATAAAGGTGCAATTTTAATCAAAAAATATGGAACAAAAAAGCTGCCTTAAAACAAAGATACGATTATCTTGTTTTTAGGCAGCTATAATATTAAGAATTCTTAGATTAAGAATGTTGCGCTTTAAAAGCTTTTAATTTTTCTGTTAACTGAGGTACAATCTCAAATGCATCACCAACAATTCCGTAATCCGCAACTTTAAAGAAAGGAGCTTCAGGGTCATTGTTGATTACAACTTTTACTTTTGAAGAGTTGATTCCCGCAATATGTTGGATGGCTCCAGAAATTCCTATCGCAATATATAAATTAGTTGCAACTGGTTTTCCTGTTTGCCCAACGTGTTCGCTGTGAGGTCTCCATCCTAAATCAGAAACTGGTTTAGAACATGCTGTTGCAGCACCTAAAACTTCGGCTAAATTTTCAACTAATCCCCAGTTTTCAGGACCTTTCAATCCACGTCCGCCAGAAACTACGATATCAGCATCAGCGATAGAAACTTTTCCAGTTACTTTCTCTACAGATTCCACTTTTACACCAAAATCATTATCTCCAATTGATGGGTTGAAATCTTCTGCAGCTGCAGCTCCTGCGCTTTCGAAAATCCCGTAAGAGTTTTTAGCCAAACCAAGAACTTTTACATCTGTATCGATTTGAGTGATATTGAAAGCTTTGTTAGAAAAAGCATTCCTTTTTACCTGAAAAGGTGAAGTGCTAATTGGCAATCCAACAACATTTGAAGCAAAACCAGCATTTAAAGCTACTGCAACTAATGATGAAAGATAGATACTATCTGTTGTAGAAGAAAGTAAAACTACTTTTGTTCCTTCTTTTTCAGCAGCTTGTTTGATTACATCGGCGTAAGCCTTAGCTGTAAAACCTGCTAATTTATCGTTGTTTACTTTTAAAACTTTATCAACTCCGTATTTGCCTAATTCGCTTACGTCGCTGATATTTACAGTCAAAGCTGTAACTGTTGTTCCTAATGATTCAGCTACTTTTTTAGCGTAAGAAGCTAATTCGAAAGCAACTTTTTTAAATTTTCCTTCTGCAGATTCTGCATATATTAATATAGACATAACAATTTTAGATTTTAGATTTTAGATTTCAGATTTTTAAAATTGAAATTTAAAAAGATTATTGATTTTAGATTTTGAAGTGAATCAAATGCTGGTTTAGATTAAGTTTTGCGGTCTGCAATCTAAAATCTAAACTCCACAATCTTAAATCACTTTAGCCTCGTTGTGTAATAAATTGATTAACTCGTCTAAATTATCTGCAGAAACTAATTTTACTGCTGATTTTGGAGCTGGTTTTTCAAATTTCACCGCTTTTGTATTAACAGGAGCATCAACTGGCTCAAGAATAGTTAAAGCTTTAGTTCTTGCTGTCATGATTCCTCTCATGTTCGGGATACGTAAATCTTTTTCTTCAACAAGACCTTTTTGCCCACCAATAATTAATGGTAAAGTTGTACTTACAGTTTCTTTTCCGCCGTCAATTTCACGAACTGCTTTTACATTATTTCCATCAACAGTTAAAGCTGTACAGGAATTTAAGAAGTTAGAGCCTAAAATTCCAGCAATCATTCCAGGAACCATTCCACCGTTGTAATCTAAAGATTCTTTTCCGGCAATTACAAGGTCATAACCGCCATTTTTAATTACTTCAGCTAATTGTTTTGCAACAAAAAAACCGTCAGTTGGATTGGCATTTACACGAATCGCTTCGTTTGCGCCAATTGCTAATGCTTTACGTAAAGTTGGTTCAGTATCTGGTCCTCCAACATTGACAACAGTTACAGTTGCTCCTTGTTGTTCTTGGAACCAAATTGCACGGGTTAAACCAAATTCGTCATTTGGGTTTATTACATATTGTACACCATTGGTATCAAATTCTGAATCGCCATTGGAGAAGTTAATTTTTGAAGTAGTATCAGGCACGTGGCTGATGCAAACCAATATTTTCATAAGTATATATTTTGAATTTGTAATATGCTTTGACAAATTTAGAAATTAAAATTGGAATAATATACTATGCACGCATAATATTTTTTAAAAACTATTACGTTTTCGAAGATTCTGAAATTTGAAGCCTATTTTTGGGTTTTTCAAAAATGAAAATTCAGCTATTTTGTCTGATTCTTAGGAATTTCGTAATCGAGTAAGTTGGAGTAACTGTTAAATTTAGGGGTTATTTATACTAGATTTTGATTTGTTTCGTTCTATAGACGGAATTTGTAGAAGTCAGAATTACACAAATAGAATAATATTTGTATAAAAAGTGTTTTTGATGATAGAATAATAACAATTATATCGATTTCGTTACTATCGAAACATGTTTTAAAAAGTTAAAAGCAGAAGAGGAGTAGAAAGTTCCTGTGATTTTAAATTTAATTTATGCTTTTAAGTGATTTAAAATATTTATTTTTGCTCTTCAGAAAATTCAACATACAATATAAATATGAGAACAATACAATTTAGAGAGGCCATTTGTGAAGCGATGAGCGAAGAAATGCGTCACGATGAATCCATATATTTAATGGGCGAAGAAGTTGCAGAATACAATGGAGCATATAAAGCTTCAAAAGGAATGCTTGCTGAGTTTGGTGAAAAAAGGGTAATCGATACTCCAATTGCTGAGCTTGGTTTTACTGGAATTGCAGTAGGTTCTGCAATGAATGGTAACAGACCGATTGTAGAATATATGACATTCAACTTCTGTTTAGTTGGTATTGATCAAATTATAAATAATGCTGCTAAAATGCGTCAAATGACTGGAGGACAATTTAATGTGCCAATCGTTTTCCGCGGACCAACTGCTTCTGCAGGTCAATTAGGAGCTACTCACTCTCAGGCTTTAGAAAACTGGTTTGCAAATACGCCAGGTCTTAAAGTTGTTGTTCCTTCAACTCCTTATGATGCAAAAGGACTTTTGAAATCTGCAATTCGCGATAATGATCCTGTAATTTTTATGGAATCTGAGCAAATGTATGGTGATAAAGGAGAAGTGCCAGACGGAGAATACACAATTCCATTGGGAGTTGCTGATATCAAACGTGAAGGAAAAGATGTAACGATTGTTTCTTTTGGAAAAATCATTAAAGAAGCTTTTATTGCTGCTGATGAATTAGCTAAAGAAGGAATTTCTTGTGAGATTATCGATTTAAGAACAGTTCGTCCAATGGATAAAGATGCTATTCTTACTTCTGTTAAAAAAACAAATCGTCTAGTAATTCTTGAAGAAGCTTGGCCATTTGCAAGTGTTTCTTCTGAAATTACTTATATAGTTCAGGAACAGGCATTCGATTTTCTTGATGCGCCAATTCAGCGTATCACAACTGCTGATACTCCTGCGCCTTACTCTCCTGTATTGCTTAAAGACTGGTTGCCAAACGCTGGTGATGTAGTAAAAGCAGTAAAGAAAGTAATGTACAAATAAAAAAATAAACAATACTTATAAAACTTCATCAGTCATATTAATTGATGAAGTTTTTTTTTGCCAAATGATAAAAAGAATAATTTTACTCAGCCTATTTTTTGTATTCGCCTTTGTGAATCTTGGAACTGCACAAACAAAAGTGAGTGGAATTGTTTTGGATAAATCAAATCAGCCAATTCCTTTTGCAAATATTGTGTTCAAAGGTTCTAATACCGGAATTGTTTCTAATGAAGACGGACGTTTTTATCTAGAATCAGCAAATACTTATACAACATTAATTGTTAGTTCTGCTGGATTTTCAGATAAGGAAGTTCCTTTGGAAAAAGCAGTTAATTATAATTTTAAAATTGTTTTAGGCGAGGCCGAAGCACTTAATGAAGTTGTGATTTATACCGGGAAAACTTCTAAAAAGAATAATCCTGCATTAGATATTTTGAGAAAAATTTGGGAGAGAAAACGTAAAAACGGACTTTACCAGTTTAATCAATATCAAATGCAAAAGTACGAAAAAGTCGAGTTTGATATGAACACGATTGACAGTGCTTTGATGAAAAACAAACTTTTTAAAGGAATGGAGTTTGTGTTCGAACATGTTGATACTTCTGATGTTACTGGAAAAACGTATTTACCAATTTTTATCAACGAATCGGTATATGATGTTTATGGCGACAATAAATTAAAGAAAGTAAAAGAAAATCTGACTGGAAATAAAATGTCTGGTTTCAACGGAAATCAGCAAATTTTATCTTTCGTAAAAGACCTTTATTCAGATTATAATATTTACGACAATCACCTTAAGTTTTTTGATAAAAGTTTTACGAGTCCGCTTTCAAAAACCGGAATTGATGTCTATAATTATGTATTGAAAGACAGTGCTTATATCGATAAAAAATGGTGTTATAATATTGTTTTTTATCCGAGAAGAAAAAATGAATTGACTTTTAAAGGTGATTTTTGGGTAAATGATTCCACTTTTGCCATCAAGAAAATTAATATGGGCGTTACCAAAAGTGCCAATATTAACTGGGTAAAAGATATTTATATTGAGCAGGAATTTGAAGTAGAAAATGATTCGGTTTTCCTTTTGACGCGTGATTATATGATGTCTGATTTTGCTTTGAATAAGAAAGAAAAATCAAAAGGAGTTTATGGAAAACGAACGACTTTATATCGAAATCATAAATTCAATATTCAAAAACCAGAGAAGTTTTATAAAGAAGAAGTCAATTTTATAGACAATGCCGTTTATGATCGACCGCCCGAATTTTGGGATGAAAATCGTTTTGAAAAGTTAAATAAAGACGAAGCCGGAATTTATAAAATGTTGGATACACTGCAGACGGTCAAGCGATTTAAGCAGTTGTACAGTCTCGTCTCGATACTAGGAAGCGGTTACGTCGAGTTTAAAAATTTCGATTATGGACCTATATTTTCAACTTTTGGTTATAATGAAGTCGAAGGCTTGAGGGTAAGAGTTGGTGGAAGAACTTATTTTGGGCCAAATGATCCATGGCGTATACAGGCTTATACGGCTTATGGTTTTGACGATAATAAATTTAAATATGGCGTTTCTGGAAAATGGATGGTCGATAAGAAAAAAAGAATCATTATTTCTGGAGGGAACAGGCGTGATATTGAGCAAATTGGTGCCAGCTTAACTACAACAAATGATATTTTAGGGCGAAGTTTTGCGTCTTCTGCTTTGTTTACAACGGGAAGCAACGGAAAATTGACTAATATTAATTTGAGCAATATTTCTTTTGAAATTGAGCCCAAAAAGAATTTTATTGTTCAGACTGGATTTTCATATAGAACTTTAGAATCGGCATCAAAAATATTTAGTTTAGATTATTACACGACTTTGCCGACGCCTGAAAATCCTGCGGGTATTGTTGAAAGTAAAGTTAGGCAGTCTGAAGCCAATATTCAGTTTGAATATATGCCAAACCGCAAAACGATTGGTTATGGGGTTGAAAGAGATTTAGTTGACAGTCCATTTAGCCATTTCTTTGTGAATTTCAGCTATGGTTTAAAAGGTGTTTTTGAGAGTGATTTTGCTTACGAAAAAATACAGGTTTATTACAAACAACCTATCATTATTGGTCCTTTAGGAAGGTCAAATATTATTCTTGAAACGGGTAAAACATTTGGTACAATTCCGTTAGGATTAATGAGTGTTGTTCCAGGAAACCAGACGTATTGGACTATTGAAAATACATTCAGTAACTTGAATTTCTACGAATTCATTACCGATCAATATACAACGCTGCAGTGGAACCATGATTTTGGAGGAAGATTATTTGCCAGAGTTCCATTTATGCGAAAATTAAACTGGAGAGAATTTGTAGGTATAAAAGCGGTTCACGGAACGATTTCAAATGCTAATAGAGAAATAAATGCTTCAGGTCAGCCGTATAATGCGCCCGAAAATGTGTATTGGGAATATAACGCTGGAATTGGAAATATCTTCAAAGTTTTCCGCATCGATTTTTCATGGAGAGGAAGTTATTTAAACATGCCAGATGCTAATAAATTTGCAGTAAAAGGATCTTTCGGGTTCTATTTTTAAAGTTGCAAAGGTTCAAAGTTACAAAGTCGCAAAGGTTTAATTCTTTGCGACTTTTTTTGTGGCTTAATTTTTTTCTCTTGCAGATTTTGCAGATCGTGGAGATTTAAATTTTATCAGCTTTATCTGCAATCCCGATAGATATCGGGAGCGGGAATAAAAACTTTGCGGCTTAGCGACTTTGCAAGATTCTTTTTTATTTAATTTTGAAATAGACTTAAAAGCCAAAATAATGCAAGAAGCCATCGATTTTCTAACCAATAAAAATCCGATATTTCAGGAAATAATCGAAAAATATGGATTGCCTCCAATTCCGAAACGACCTCAGGGTTTTGAGACTTTGGTATTGCTGATATTGGAACAGCAGGTTTCTATCGATTCGGCGAAAGCCACATTCTTAAAAATAAAAGCATTTACAGTTTGCACTCCTGAAACAATGGCAGTTTTATCGGACGAAGAATTTAGAAGTCTTGGCGTAAGCCGTCAGAAAACCAAATATATTAAAATTTTGGCAGAAGCAGTTTTAAATAAAGAATTGGATATTGAAAGTCTGCCTTCGAAATCAGCAAAAGAAGTTCGAGAAGAGCTTATCAAATTAAAAGGAATCGGGAATTGGACAATTGATATTTATTTAATGTTTTGTCTTCAGGAACCCGATTTGATCCCGCTTGGCGATATTGCAGTGATAAATACAATTAAAGAATTACTGAATATTCACGACAAACAAGAAATGGAAATTCATGCCGAACAATGGAGTCCGTATCGATCTTATGCAACCTATTTGCTTTGGCATTATTACTTAAAAAAGCGAAATCGAACAATTACATATTAAATGCTTGTTTTTTAATAGATAATGCCGATAATTTAACCTGTTTTTTTATTGTAAAAATAGAATGTTTGGTTACTTTTGCAACCGAAATTATAAGATATAATAAAAAACGAAAATGACCGCAGACAAACTAACGACTTTCGATGTATTAATCGAAATACCAAGAGGAAGCAGAAATAAATACGAGTACGATTTTGAAATCAAAAGAATGCGTTTCGATAGAATGTTATTCTCTTCAATGATGTACCCAGCTGATTATGGATTTATTCCAGAAACTTTAGCACTTGACGGAGATCCTCTTGATGTATTGGTTTTAGTAAACGAACCAACTTTCCCTGGATGTGTAATGGAAGTTAAGCCAATTGGTGTTTTCCACATGGCAGATGATAAAGGACCAGACGAAAAAATTATTTGTGTACCAGTTTCAGATCCAATCTGGAATTCATTAAATGATCTTTCAGATATTAACCCACACTTAGTAAAAGAAATCGAACACTTTTTCCAAGTATACAAAGATCTTGAAAACAAAAAAGTAGATGTTGAAGGATGGGGAGACGTAAACGAAGCGTACGCAATTATTGCTGAATGCACGAAGCGTTTTGATGACATTGAAAATAAACCAGCAGGATTATTTAGCATTAAATAATTTTAGCATTCATATTTTATAAAAAAAGCAATACTCCGTTAGGAGTATTGCTTTTTTGTTTAAATTCGTTTTAGTTAGATTGTTGACTATTAACCAAAACCATTAAAATATTATGAATGCATTTATGATTTACCTGCCAATAGTTATGGCAGTTTTAGGATTACTTTTCATGGGAATAAAAAGGACTTGGGTTTTAAAACAAGATGCCGGAGACGGTAAGATGAAAGAGATTTCAGATTATATCTACGAAGGAGCCTTAGCCTTCCTAAAAGCAGAATATAAACTATTAACCATCTTTGTAATTGTTGCAAGTTTAGCTTTAGCAGGAATTACTTTTATTCCAGGAGTAAAAACACATTTATTTATAGTAATTGCATTTATTTTTGGAGCATTATTTTCAGCTTATGCAGGAAATATCGGAATGAAAATTGCGACCAAAACAAACGTTAGAACAACACAGGCAGCGCGCACAAGTTTGCCTCAGGCTTTGAAAGTTTCTTTTGGTGGAGGAACAGTAATGGGGCTGGGTGTTGCAGGATTAGCAGTTTTAGGCTTAACAGCCTTCTTTATAATTTTCTTTAATTTATTATCTGGTGGAGTTTGGAAAGATACTGAGACAATGACTGTTGTTTTAGAAACTTTAGCTGGGTTTTCATTGGGAGCAGAATCAATTGCGCTTTTCGCGAGAGTTGGAGGTGGAATTTACACTAAAGCAGCTGACGTTGGTGCCGATTTAGTTGGTAAAGTTGAAGCTGGAATTCCAGAAGACGATCCTCGTAATCCAGCAACAATTGCTGATAACGTTGGGGATAATGTAGGCGATGTTGCTGGTATGGGAGCTGATTTGTTCGGGTCTTATGTTGCAACAGTTTTGGCTGCAATGGTATTAGGGAATTATGTTATCAAAGATATGGGCGGAAGTATTAATGATGCTTTTGGAGGAATTGGCCCAATTTTGCTTCCAATGTCAATTGCTGGTTTCGGAATTTTGTTTTCGATTATCGGAACAATGTTAGTAAAAATTTCAGATGATAATGCTAAAGAAGCTCAAGTTCAAAAAGCATTAAATATAGGAAACTGGGTTTCGATTGGATTAACTGCGATTGCTTGTTATTTCTTGGTTCAGCATATGCTTCCAGAAACAATGCAGATGACTTTTTTTGGAGAAGGTTCTAAAGCGATTTCTTCAATGCGTGTTTTCTATGCTACTTTAGTCGGATTAGTTGTTGGTGGCGCAATTTCATCAGTAACCGAATATTACACAGGATTAGGAACAAAACCAGTTATGGCAATTGTTCAAAAATCATCAACAGGAGCGGGAACAAATGTGATTGCTGGTTTAGCAACCGGAATGATTTCTACTTTTCCAACAGTTTTATTATTTGCAGGCGCAATCTGGATCTCGTATGCTTTAGCAGGATTTTATGGAGTTGCATTAGCGGCTTCAGCAATGATGGCTACAACGGCAATGCAATTAGCAATTGATGCTTTTGGACCAATTTCTGATAATGCAGGAGGAATTGCTGAAATGAGTGAATTGCCAAAAGAAGTTCGTACCAGAACTGATATTTTAGACTCAGTTGGAAACACAACCGCAGCAACCGGAAAAGGATTTGCAATTGCATCTGCAGCTTTGACTTCACTAGCATTATTTGCTGCATACGTAACTTTTACAGGAATTGATGGAATTAATATCTTCAAAGCACCAGTTTTAGCAATGTTATTTGTCGGTGGAATGATTCCTGTGGTTTTCTCAGCATTAGCGATGAATTCTGTTGGAAAAGCGGCAATGGACATGGTTTATGAAGTACGTCGTCAATTCAAGGAAATTCCAGGAATTATGGAAGGAACCGGAAAACCAGAATATGGAAAATGTGTTGAAATTTCTACAAAAGCTGCTTTGCGTGAAATGATGCTTCCAGGAATTTTAACGATTGGATTTCCAATCGCAATTGTACTTTTAGGAAAATTAGTTTACGCTGACAATAATCAATTAATAGCAGAAATGTTAGGTGGATATATGGCTGGAGTAACAGTTTCTGGAGTTCTTTGGGCAGTTTTCCAAAACAATGCCGGAGGTGCTTGGGACAATGCTAAAAAATCTTTTGAAGCTGGAGTTATGATCAACGGCGAAATGACGTATAAAGGTTCTGATGCGCATAAAGCAGCCGTAACCGGAGATACAGTTGGAGATCCGTTTAAAGATACTTCTGGGCCATCAATGAATATTTTGATTAAATTGACTTGTTTGATTGGATTAGTTGTTGCGCCAATTTTAGGTGAAGGACATTCTTCTCAAACAGTTATTCCGCATTGTGGATTGCCTCCTAAAGAAATGAAGTGTTGCATGAAAACTGAAATGCACGCAGGAGGAGTTTCTAAATGTGGTGATTTATCAACAATGACTAAAGAAGAATACGCTAAAATGTGTAAAGAAAAAGGCTGTACAGCAGAAGAAACTGCAAAATGCTTAGCGCATTATGACGCAAACGGAAAATTTGTTCACCAAAAAACAGATTGTTTTGACACTAGTAAATATGATAAAAAATCTGTTCGTGTTGAACTGAAAAATATAAACGGAAAAACTACCGGAACCGTAACTAAAACAGAAAACGGCAAGACTACAACTGAAGTTTATGAAGGAACGGAAGCTGAAGTAAAAGCTAAGATTGACGCTGTAAAATAAAACTAAGATTTTTACCCTAACAGGTTTCGGAAAGCTGTTAGGATATCAAAAGAAAATGCCTCTAATAATTTTTTAGAGGCATTTTGTATTTCGTTTAAATTATGAAATCTGTGTTTTAAAACAATCCGTTTAATTCGGCATCAATTCTATTAATAATGTTTCCTAAATCTTCAGGATTGTCAACAAAATTAATATTGTCAACGTCAATAATTAATAGTTTTCCTTTAGTATATGTCTGGATCCAGGCTTCGTATCTTTCGTTTAGTCGGCTTAAATAATCGATTGAAATTGAGTTTTCGTATTCACGTCCCCGTTTGTGAATTTGCCCAACAAGATTTGGAATAGAACTTCTTAAATAAATCAATAAATCTGGAGCTTTTACTAAAGATTCCATCAATTCAAATAAAGAAGTATAGTTTTCAAAATCACGGCTTGTCATTAAACCCATTGAGTATAAATTGGGAGCAAAAATATAAGCATCTTCATAAATCGTTCTATCCTGAATGATTTTTTTGCCGCTTTCGCGAATTTGCTGCACCTGGCGGAAACGGCTATTTAAGAAATAGATTTGTAAATTAAATGACCAGCGTTCCATCTGGTGATAAAAATCGTCTAAATACGGATTATCAACCACATCTTCATAATGAGGTTCCCATTTAAAGTGTTTGGCTAATAATTTGGTCAAGGTTGTTTTTCCTGCGCCTATATTTCCTGCTATTGCTATGTGCATTACGGTGTTACGATTTTATAATTTACAATTTCTTTAGCTGTAAAAATAGATAAAATTTGGTCTTTGTAATAGAAATTGTCAAACGATTTTTCTAAAATTTCAATTTCAGAAATTATAGCCGTTTTCTCCTTGTTAATGTCTCTTAAATACAACCGGTTACCTTTGCTGAAAATGTACTTTTGAGCATCAATTATTTCGATTTTATCAAAATCTGCAACATTCCCAAGACTTGTAATTTTTCCGAAAATATCACAGGAAAACCAATTGTTTTTTTTATCGATCCAATAAAAAGTATTGAAATCCGTCTGATAATGTTTTATAGATTCTGTTAAGGGAATCGAAACCGTTTTGTACTCATTTTTTAAATAATCAAGCAACCCGATTTGCTGATTAAGGGCATTGTAAATCCATAATCGATTCTGAGTTGACATTCCGATGGCGTTCACCACAATTGGAGTTGTATTTAATGAAAAATTGATTTCGGTAATTTTGTTCAGCTGATTGTCAAGCAAGACAACAGTATTGAAATCTTCGTAATACAAAACTATTTTCAGTGGATTTTGCAAGTCAGTTTTTGTGATTCTTCCTAAAGAGACATTTTTGTATTCAAAAACCTCACTTCCTTTAAATTTACTGAAAACATTATTGCTGATCTGATAATTAAATCCAAATGAATCTTGACCTAAATATTCATCAGCAGTATTGCTTAAATGAGAAATTTGGACTGTATTTATTTTTGAATTTTGTGCCGAAAGAAGAGTCGGGAAAGCAGCAATTAAAAAGAAAAATAAAATATTTATTGCTGTTTTACTCATGATTTTTTGGGTTTCGGTCGTGCCAAATTACAAAAAACCTCACGATAAAAGTTTAAAAAGAAGAGATTTTGATGATTTTACCATTTAAACCTTTTGCAATCGTAATAGTCTAAAAAATAGCATATTCTGTCTATGTCTTCAAAGCATTGATATATTATATTTTTGGTATTTTAAAAATAATAATACATTTGAGTGTAAATTTTATACGATTTACGCAATTTAAAATAAAATGAAAATGAAAAAAGTGATTTTTTATATGTCTTTAATGCTTGTGTTTACTCAAATGCAGGCGCAAAAAGATTTTCAGGGAATGGCCGTTTATGAGTCAAAAACGCAGGCTCCAAAAATGGATGGAATGCGTGCCAATAGAGATATTACGCCCGAAATGCAAAAAAACATGGAAGAGCGAATGAAAAAAATGCTTGAAAAGACTTTTGTTTTAAATTTTGATAAATCGGCTTCTATATATAAAGAAGAAGAAAAACTAGAAACTCCTGGACAACAAGGAGGAGGAATGCGTATTATGATGAATTCCTTCATGGGAGGCGGAGGTACTTTTTATAAAAATGTAAAAAGCAAATCGTATACGGTTGACAAAGAGTTTATGGGGAAAGAATTTCTAGTGGTCGATTCTTTGCCAAAATTAAATTGGAAAATGGAATCTGAAACCAAAATAATTGGTGGTTATACTTGTTACAAAGCAACAGCGGTAAAAGAAGCAAGCAAAACTGATTTTAGAAATTTCAGGCCAAAAAATGCTGATGATAAAAAACCGGAAGAGAAAAAAGAGGATGCAAAGAAAACTTCGGGTGAAACTAAAACGAACTTTCAGGATAACTTCGAAATCCCTAAAGAAATTATTATAACAGCTTGGTATTCTCCAGAAATTCCAATTAATCAAGGTCCAGAAAATTATTGGGGTCTTCCGGGTTTAATTTTAGAGGTAAATGACGGAAGAACAACTATTTTATGTTCGAAAATTGTCTTGAATGCCAAAGACAAAGTCGAAATAAAAGCGCCTACAAAAGGAAAAACAATCTCTCAGAAAGATTACGATGAAACTGTAATCAAAAAAATGGAAGAGTTTAGAGAAATGAACCGCGGTCGTGAAGGTGGTCCTGGCGGTGGTCCTGTATTGATCAGACGATAATTGTAAGCACATCATCTTTTAGATTTTCTCCATGAAAAATATACTTTTTTTTGTCATTTTTTTAATGACCTCGATATCTTTTGCGCAAAGTGTCCGTTTTGATGGCGTTATTCAGGACGAACAAAAAAATCCGTTGGAAATGGCTAATATTATGGCTGTAAACAACGGAACCAAAGCAATGGATTCTTATGGTATCACAAATGATAAAGGGAAATTTCAGCTGACTTTGAAGCCAAATACTTCTTACACCGTTAAAATAAGTTATCTGGGAATGAAATCTAAAGAAATGGCGATTTCGACCAATACAGAAAATATTGTTCAGAATATCGTTATGGACGGCGCCGGAATAGAACTTGAAGGTGTTGAAATTGTTCGTGAAATGCCGGTTTCTATAAAAGGCGACACAATTGTTTATAATGCTGATTCTTTTAAATCTGGGACAGAAAAAAAGTTGGAAGATGTTTTGAAAAAATTGCCCGGCGTTGAGGTAAATGCCGATGGAGAAATCGAAGTTGAAGGGAAAAAAGTCAGCAAATTGATGGTGGAAGGAAAAGATTTTTTTGACGGAGACACTAAACTTGGCGTAAAAAACATTCCGGCCGATGCTATTGATAAAGTTCAGGTTCTGAGAAACTATAATGAAGTTAGCCAATTAAAGGGTCTAGAAAACGATCAGGATAATGTGGCCATGAACATTAAACTGAAATCGGGCAAAAAGAATTTTTGGTTTGGGGATGTTACTGCTGGTGTAGGAGTTGCCGAGCTAGACAGCCGCTATATTATTAATCCGAAATTATTTTATTACAGTCCAAAATACAGTATCAATTTAATTACCAATTTTAATAACATTGGCGAATTACCGCTGACGGCACAGGATTATTTCAAGTTTACAGGTGGCTTCAAAAATATGATGAAAAAGGGTGGAAGTAATTTTAATGTTTCGTCAAATGATTTAGGAATTTCGGTTTTAAGAAACAATCGTGCTAAGGAAATTGAAACTAAATTCGGCGCAACGAATTTCTCTTACAATCCCACAAAAGCTTGGAATATTAGCGGTTTCGGAATTCTTTCGGTTTCAAAAACAGATTTAGAAACCAAATCACAAACAACAATTTTAGATTCTGGAGATCAGCAGAAACGTGATGAAATGACGCATCAAAAAAATAACTTGGGACTTTTTAAATTGAGTTCGAGTTACAAACCAAGTGATAAATTTCAGTTCGATTACGACATCTTAACCAAGTTGTCAAAACAAAATGAAGATACCGATTTGCTTCGAGAATCGGTGGTGAATAATGTTTCGGCAGTTGAAACTATCTTGACTCAAAAGAAACAAGATCCAACTTCAGTAAATCAGAATTTGAGCTTGTATTATACACAAAGTGACAAAAACATTTTTGCTTTTGAAGCACAACATTTGTATCAGGACGAAAATCCGTTTTATAATGCCAACCTGCGTTCGCAACCTTTTGATTTGGCCGGATATATTTCAGGACAAAACCGAAATGATTTGAATCAGGATCGTTTTGTAAAAACAAATAAATTAGATGCAAAACTGGATTACTATTATATGGTAACGCCAAAAAGCAATTTCAATGTTACTTTAGGAAATACGTATTCCTACCAAAATTTTAATTCGCATATTTTTCAGATGCTCGATAATGGCAATAAAAATGACTTAAATGCCGCAGAAAACAATAATGATGTTGATTATAGATTTAATGATACTTTTATTGGATTTCATTATAAGATCCTGACAGGAAAATTTACGTTGACACCAGGAGTAAGTTTGCATACCTATAAAATGACAAACGGGCAACTGGGAACAGATTATTCTCAAAGTTTTACCAAAGTACTTCCTGATTTCTTTGCTTTATATCAAATCAAAAAATCGGAAACGTTGACGTACAACTTCTCTTTGTCAAATGATTTTACAGATATAAATCAATTGGCGGCAGGTTATGTTTTGTCTGATTACAGCAGTTTGTTCAGAGGAAACCGTTTCTTGGAAAATGCAACTTCGCAAGTACATTCGCTTCGTTATTTTAAATACAATATGTTCAATTTTGAAAATATTTTTGCCAATGCAACATACACTAAAAAAGTAGATGCCATTAAAACGAAAGCTAATTTTGATGGAATCAACCAATCATCAGTTCCTTACAATTCTAATTTAGCCGATGAGACTTTAAGCGGAATGGGAAGTTACGGACGTTCTTTCTTGAAAAATTATAAAGCATCAGCAACAGTAAGTCTGAATTGGTCGAAATTCAATAATATTCAGAATAATGTTTTGGCAACAACAGAAAGTTTTGTCCAGAGTTATACTGTAAAAGCAGCGACAAATTATAAAAACTTACCAAATTTAGAACTTGGATATAATGCCTTAATTAATCAATACAGCGGTTCGACTTATTATACAGACAAACCTTTTGCAAGATTAGATTATTATTTCTGGAACAGTTTTTCATTTGTTTCGGAATATGAATTCTACCATTATTATAATGGAAACAAAACGGTAGATAATGAATATGATTTTTTAAGCGCCAGTTTGGTTTACCAAAAAAAGGACAGCAAATGGGAATATAAAATTTCGGCGACGAACATATTAAATACAACTTATTTGAATGATGACAGTTTTTCGCAGTTTTCTACACGAGTTTCACAATACACTGTCCAGCCTCGTTACATCATCTTTTCAATGAAATACAATTTGTAGTATTTTAATTGCTAAATCATCAATTTAATGACTTGTTTCGATAATAATCGAATATCTTTGCTTGAAATTATTAACAGCAAAAAAAATAGTCATGCGCAAGTTTGTGTGGAGTGTATTACTCGTGATTACAGGAATTTCTTATTCATTTTGTCAAGTGAAAGGAATAGAAAAAGGAACTTATTTATCGACAAATAAAGGCGGAAAAATCAAACTGAATTTATTAGATGATAATAAATACGAGTTGGTTTTTTACACAGGTAATTATGAAATTAAAGGCGATTCTTTAATTTTTATTCAAAAAGAAAAATCAGAAAGTAATTTTAATCTTGCTTTTGCAACCGATAAAAAGGCAAAAAAAATTAAAATCAAGTTTCCAGACTCGTCTTACTATTCCTTTTATATTGGAACTCAAAATGGGACCGAAGATGTTGTTTATCAAAGATTATCGGACATCAAAACCAAGACAGACCCAAATTGGGAAAAAACAGATTTAGAGTTTGAAATTGAAAAAACAAATTACTTGTATTTGGTTTATGAGGATTATGATGGAAAAAGCAACATTTGTAAATATGCTTTGCCAAAAGATATTTCAGAAGTAGCGGTTACTTACGAGTTTGCGCCATTAGGTGATTTGAAAATTGGTGGTTTTTTCGATAGAAAAACAAATGAATTGAAAATTTCGGAGCCTGCCGGTAAAAATCCTTTAGTGTTTTTAAATGAAAAAGATCCACAACCTGCAAAGGAAAAAAAAGTAATACCTGTTGAAAGTCAAATAATTTCTAATTGGACTTATCCAGGCAAAGAAGTTGTTTTAGCTACTGAAGACTTTGGTTTTGAACCTATAGTTGTTGACAGTAGCGCCGCCGTAACAGATTATACAGTTGCACCTCCTGCACTTCCTGCGCAATATGATTTTAAATTAAAAATAGAGAATAATTTAAAAAATGCTTTGGCAGCAACAAAAGAAGCAAAACTCAAATTTTTAGTGTTTTATACGAATAGCAAAGATAAAGCTGTAAAAGAAAATTTTGCTGCCTTTGTAAAAGATCAGGAAACACAGACAGCTTATAATATGTATGATGCATATAATCCTGTATATGATGTTTACAATTATTATTTGGCTGGCGCTGATGATAAAAAGTGGCTCAAAAACAATAAGATAACAAATGATCCAAGCATATTGGTTTTAAATGGTGAGGGAGATATTTTGGCATCGGCAAAATCTGATTTATCAGACAAGAGTTATCAGTTTGGATATTATGGTGATTTATATAAAAAATTGCAGCGCGCGAATGCTTTTGTAAACATAAATAAGACATTCAAAAATAAAAAAGCGAAGGATGCAGATTTGATCAGAGCATTTAATAGGGCTGCGGTTTTGGAAATTTCATACGATTACGATTCGGATTATGGAACAGAAGTTGCCAATTCTACAGAATTTGTGCTGACTAAAATTTCATCAGATAAAAAAGAAGTTGCTCAAACTTGGAAAAACTTGATTGAATCGCACCAAAAAGATTCAAAACCAGATATGTATTTGGTTGAAACCATTTTAAGAGAAGTCAAAAATCAAGGTTTTACAAAGCAACTTTTTAATGAAGAACGAGTTTTGAATGATACTGACTTTCTTTCTATCGATTACCTTTTAAAGCATGCAGATAAAATTGAAGAGAATCGTTTAGGGTTTAATAATAAGGAAGGCGAAGTTCATAATTTAGGAAATGTAATTTCTGAAATTTCATCGGCATTGCAAGCTAATACTTATATTGCTCAGGAAAAATCTTCTTCAGATATAAATAAGGATAAGAATATTTCGGTTTATAAAAAGATCATTGCTTTAGGAAAAGGAAATTTTGAATCATACAGTAATTATTTCCAATATTTAAATAATGCAGAAGATGCAACCGATTCAAACATCGATTTCTTAAAAGAGTTCAGCACCTATTTTGATTCTAATTTAACGTCATCTAGTCCAATTGAAAAATTAGATGCAATGTTTTCGGCTTTAGATTCATCTTCGTCATATGCTTATGATGGATGGAATTCTTTTAAAGATTATCATTCAAATCTTTGTAATAATGCTGCATGGTCTGTAGTGCTGCAGCCACAAAATGCTAGTTTTTTAAAGGAAGCCATTAAATGGTCGGAATATAGTTTAGTTGTGACCAAGAATAATCCGTACTATTTAGATACTTTGGCACACTTGTATTACAAAGATGGTCAGAAACAAAAAGCGATTGAAACACAGACTTTGGCAGTTAAATATTTGAATACGGTTACGGAGCCTGAAACAGCAACTGATATTCAGGAAACTTTGACCAAAATGAAAAACGGAACATATTAAAATTTCATACTTGTGAAAAATGCAATGGCTGTCTGTATGGACGGCTATTGTTCTTTATTAATCATTGCTAATTGCTGTTTTTGATGTTAAAAAATCAAAGTTTTTGCCTTGAATTCATTAAGTTTGGATTATAAAATTAAAATGTATGAAAAACAAAATGATCCTTGGTTTCCTTGCCTCTGGAGCAATGACTTTTGCACAGGCAGTTAAAAAACCATTAGTTGCGGCAATAACTGATAAAGATCTTAGAACCGATATGTATCAAATGGCCGGCGACCACTTCAACGGTCGTGAAGCTGGAACGCTTGATGAATTAAAAGTGTCGATGTGGCTTGCCAATAAAGCTAAAGAAGCCGGAATGGCTCCAGCTGGAGACGACGGAACGTATTTTCAATTTTTTGATTTATACAGGCATCAGGTAACGCCAAATACAAAGTTTAAAATTGGCCAAAAAGAATATAAACTATGGAAGGATGTTTTGGTAGCAGAAACGACTAACATAAAAGTTGAAGGTTCTTTAGTTTATTTAGGAGCAGCAACAAAAGAAGAAATTGAAAAAGCCGATATTAAAGGAAAAGCAGTTGTTTTATTAGCTTCAAAAGAAGGAATTGCGGATGATATTTCGCTTTTTGACAGAAGATATCCTGGTTTAGTTCGAAATAAATACTACGATCTTGTTGTTAAAAAAGGTGCCGTGGCACTTATTATGGTTGCTGATGAACTAGCTGAACAGAGCTGGTCTCAGGTTGAACCACAAATGACAAGAGGAATTTACGGAATTGAAGGTTTCCGTGATAAAATTGGAGCAACAATGCCGGTTTTTTGGGTACACGGCGATCAATTAGAATATTTAAAGACTACTAAAGATGTTTTGTCCACTGAAGTGGTTTCTGAAACATACAAATATCCTTCAGTAAATGTTGTGGGTACAATTGCCGGAACAGATCCTAAATTGAAAAATGAATATGTGCTCTTCAGCGGACATCAAGATCATGATGGAGTGCGTCAAAAATACGGTCAGGATTCTATTTACAATGGAGCAGATGATAATGCAAGTACTTGTGTAGCGATGTTGGCAATTGCAAGAGCATATAAAAAACAACCAGGAAAAAGAACTGCTTTATTTGTTTTTCATGGTTCTGAAGAACGTGGTTTGTTAGGATCAAGATGGTATGCAGCGCATCCAACAGTTCTAGAGAAAGATATCGTAGCAGTTTTAAATGGTGATATGATTGGAAGAAACAATGTAAATCAAGCGGCTTTATTAGGTTCAAGTTCTCCTCACGAAAATTCATCTGATTTGGTAGCAATTGCGAAAAAAGCAAATGATGAAGGGCCAAAATTTGATTTAGATAAACTTTGGGACAGACCAGAACATCCAGAATATTTCTACTTCCGTTCCGATCATTTGCCTTACGCAAGAAAAGGTATTCCTGCGGTTTTCTTTACAAGTGTACTGCACAGTCAATATCACACGCCAATGGATGAATCTGAAAATATTGATTACGTAAAACTTCGCAAAATGACAGAATGGATGTACCGCACAGGCTGGATTTTGTCAAACGATGCAAATCGTCCAAAAACATTACCAGATGTAAAATTGGAAAGATAAAAGACAATTTGATAAAAATAAAAGACCCGATTTCTAATTTTTGAAATCGGGTCTTTTTATATTTAAGAATAAACTAGTTGTCAAAAAATCTAACAATCTAAGTTAGTCTAAGTAGTCTAAAATTACAATCCAAATGCAGCTTTAACTTGGTCAACAAAATCAAGTTTTTCCCATGTAAACAATTCAACAGTAACTGTTTTTTCATTTCCACCTGGGGCAGAGAAAGTTTTAGTAACTGTTTCTGGTTTACGTCCCATGTGTCCGTAAGCAGCAGTTTCGCTATAAATTGGGTTTCTTAATTTTAAACGTTGCTCGATAAAGTAAGGACGCATATCAAAGATAGCTTCTACTTTTTTAGCGATTTCACCGTTAGTTAAGTTTACTTTAGAAGTTCCATAAGTTTCAATGAAAATACCCATTGGCTCAGCAACTCCAATTGCGTAAGAAACCTGAACTAAGATTTCATCAGCAACACCTGCAGCAACTAAGTTTTTAGCGATATGACGCGTTGCATAAGCAGCACTTCTGTCCACTTTACTTGGATCTTTTCCAGAGAATGCGCCACCACCGTGAGCACCCTTTCCACCGTAAGTATCAACGATAATTTTTCTTCCTGTTAAACCAGTATCTCCGTGAGGTCCTCCAATAACGAATTTTCCTGTTGGGTTAATATGGTAGTTGATTTTATCGTTGAATAAATGTGCGTGTTCTGGGTTTTTAGCGATAATTCTAGGAATAAGAATTTCGATAATATCTTTTTTGATTTTAGCCAACATTGTAGCTTCTTCATCAAAATCATCATGTTGAGTTGAGATAACAATCGCGTCAATACGAGTTGGTTTGTTATCGTCGCTGTATTCTAAAGTTACCTGAGATTTAGCATCTGGACGTAAATAGGTGATTTCTTTGTTTTCACGTCTTAAAATAGCTAACTCTTGTAATAATTTATGAGATAAATCAAGTGCCAATGGCATGAAGTTTTCAGTTTCGTTTGTAGCGTAACCAAACATCATTCCTTGATCTCCTGCACCTTGTTCTTCTGGCTTAGCTCTGTCAACACCTTGGTTAATGTCTGCAGACTGCTCGTGAATTGCTGAAAGAATTCCACAAGAATTCGCTTCAAACATATATTCACTTTTAGTATATCCAATTTTACGGATTACCTCACGTGCAATTTGCTGAACATCAAGATAAGTATTCGATTTAACTTCACCTGCTAAAATAACCTGACCTGTTGTAACTAATGTTTCACAAGCTACTTTTGAATCAGCGTCAAATGCCAAAAAGTTGTCAATTAATGCATCCGAAATTTGATCTGCAACTTTGTCTGGATGCCCTTCACTAACAGATTCTGACGTAAATAAATAAGCCATAATAATGTATTAAATTAAAATTAATTGAGGAAAATAATTGCTAAAAAGGGCTAAAGGAGAGTTTCTGCTTTAGCATTTTTTACTGCCGAAATTAATCCTTCGGCACTCATAACGAACCATTTCATTATGAAGAGGTTGCAATCAGTTCAAATTTTTCCTCTGTATTCGGGTGCAAAGGTATAAAACCATTTTGATTTGCAAATTAAAGTTCAACTTTTTTTATTTTTTTAAAGAGAAATTTAACAGAAGTATATTAATTTGATAGGGTAATGGAAAATATTTTCCTTTTTGTTTGGTCGAATCAAAAATAGTTCGCAACTTTGCCTCGTTAAAACAAAAAGAAACAAATGAAATTAATAGTTTGCAATATGATGTCTTGTATGGTGCCGGAATTATCCGCAGGGACTCTGTTGTAAGTTTTTTTCAAAAATAGATATAGAACCTCTGCAGATCGCAGAGGTTTTTTTTTGCTCAAAATGAAAAATAGAAAGTTTAAAAAAGACTTGTGTTTATTATGAAGAAAAAAAATAACAAGAAAATTTGACTTTTAATTTGGTGGTTAAAAAAATACTTATTACATTTACTCTATCGAATTAGTCGAATTTAAAAAAGAAACAATTTAAATTATTATATAAATGAAAACAATAGCAAATAATATGGTGATGTGCTGTCAGATGATGCAAATGTGCATCCCAATTTGCTGTTGCCAAAAGTAAAAGTTAAATCTTGGTTTTAGTTAGAACTAAAAGCCCTTTTGGTAGCCATCCGAAAGGGCTTTTTTAATTTCAACACTTAAATTTTCAAATTATGAAAACACTAAATTCAATCGCAATAGAGTATTTATTGAGAAACGATTCTCAGAAAAATAATAATAAATCAGAAGATATAACTAGAGAAGTTGTACGAATAAATGCAGAGCAGAAGATAAAAGCTCAAAGATCATTATTATTCCAAATGTATGATCTCGAAGAACAAGAAAGCTTTTTTGTTTAAAGGAGTTTCAACATCAATTTCAAAAAACAATATCAATATAATATAGTATCAACAATATTTAAAAAATTAAGAAATCATGAGTACACAAAAATTTGCAACAAACGCACTACACGCAGGACACGATGTTACTAAAAATGCAGGAACAAGAGCAGTGCCTATTTATCAGACTTCAGCATATGTGTTTAATAATGGTGATCATGCTGCGAATTTATTTGGTCTTGCTGAAGCCGGATTTATTTACACAAGATTAAATAACCCAACAAATGATGTTTTAGAACAGAGGCTAGCTGCACTTGAAGGCGGTATTGGAGCTGTAGTTACAGCATCTGGAGCATCGGCAATTTCAACAACTTTATTGACTTTGTTAAGAGCAGGAGATCATATTGTGGCATCAAACAGTTTATACGGCGGAACTTATAACTTATTAAGTGTGACATTACCGCGATTAGGAATTACAACGACTTTTGTAGATCCTTCAAAACCAGAAAACTTCACTAAAGCAGCAAAAGAAAACACCCGAGCTTTCTTTGTAGAATCTTTAGGAAATCCAAAATTAGATGTCTTGGATCTAAAAGGAATTTCGGCGGAAGCCAAAGCATTCAAAGTGCCTTTTATAGTAGATAATACAGTTGCGACACCTTATTTATTAAACCCTATTAAATATGGTGCCGATATTGTGATTCATTCCTTAACAAAATATATTGCCGGAAACGGAACGTCATTAGGAGGTGCTATTATTGATGCCGGAACTTTTGACTGGTCTAACGGAAAATTCCCTGAATTTACAGAACCTTCCGCAGGATATCACGGATTAGTATATCATGAAGCTTTAGGAAATGCAGCCTTTATTGCAAAAGCACGAATTGAAGGTTTGCGTGATTTTGGCGCAGCTTTGAGTCCGTTTAATGCTTTTCAGATTATTCAGGGATTGGAAACGTTGCCAATCCGAATTAAAAAACACAGCGAAAATGCTTTGGCCTTGGCTGAATGGCTTGAAAAACAAGATGAGGTAGTTTGGGTAAATTATCCAGGTTTGAAATCCAATAAATATTATGATTTAGCGAAGGAATATCTTCCTGAAGGACAAAGCGGTATTATCACTTTTGGATTAAAAGGCGGTTTTGATGCGGCGAAAAAAGTGGTAGATGAAACCAAATTGTTCTCATTATTAGCCAATATTGGCGACACAAAATCATTGATTATACATCCAGCAAGCACAACGCACCAGCAATTGTCTGAGGAAGATCAATTGGTAACGGGTGTTTCTAAAGATTTAGTCCGACTTTCTGTTGGAATCGAGGATATTGAAGATTTAATCGCCGATTTAAAAGCGGTTTTTGAAAGCGTGACATTAGCGCAATACAGTATCAATAAAAATTAGGTTTTTTTGTTTTTTGTTTGAAAAATTGCCTTTAGCGGTGTGGTGCCGCTAAGGGTGATTTTTTATGAAAAAAGATTTCAAAATAAAATTTTAACCATATAAGTAATAAAATTTCATTCAATAGAGACGCACCGCAGTGCGTCTAACGCGAAACACGAGATGTCTATACTATAAACGTTGCTATTAAATGAAATTATATTACTTATATGGTTCAATAAAATTAGATATGTTTTAAAAAATTAAAATTATGTCAAAGCTTAAAATAAATATTATTCTTTTTGGGATTGGAAATATCGGAAGCACACTGATCAATCAGATTATTGAAAGTCAGGAATTTTTTCTGCAAAGTAAAAATGTCGATTTTCATTTTCCGATAATAACGAATTCAACCGTTGCTTTTTTCGAAAAAGAAGGCGTGGGGTATTCATGGGAAACCAATTTCAGAGAATTAGCCGTGCCTTTCAGAGTGGAAGATATTATAGCATTTGCAAAAGAAAACGAATTCGAAAATTTAATAGCCGTTGATGCTACTGCGAGCGACGAACTAATAAGTCATTACAATACATTGATCGAAAACGGATTTAATATTGTTGCGGTAAATAAGAAAGCCAATACACTCCCAATAGATCTTTATAAACAGCTGAGAGAAAATCTAAAAAAATACGACAAAGAGTTTTTGTATGAAACATCGGTTGATACAGGATTTCCGGTTTTGCAGACCTTGAGAGATTTGTATTATTCGGGCGAAAAAATCACGAAGATCAGAGGCGTTTTTTCAGATCATTTAAGTTATGTATTTAACCGATTTTCGGCTGAAGAAAATTCTTTTTCGTCAATTTTGAAAGATGCCAGCCTTCTTGGATTAATGCGTTCGACTTTTAAAGAAGATTTATCAGGAAATGATACCGCTAGAAAATTGCTGATCCTGACCCGTGAAATCGGAAAAGAATTTGAATTATCGGATATAAAAATCAATTCGATAATAAGAGAAGAACATCTGGAAAAAAATGGAATACTAAATAAGGAGGCAGTCGATCGATCGTATAAAATTGCAAAAATCACTCAAGCAGAAAATCATGTTTTGCGATATGTGGGCGAATTTGATGTCGAAAAAAATACTTTGGAAGTAAAATTGGTTTCTGAACCTGTAACATCTGCAATTGGACAATTAAAAGGAGCAGATGCGATTTTCGAAATTTATACCCAATCTTATGCAGATGTTCCAATTGTTATACAAGGAGCGTCACCATGTAAACAAGCAATTTCGAGAGGAATTATAACCGATATTTTAAAAGTAGCTGACAAAATTAAAAATAAAGAAGCAGTCTGGCTATAAGTGGTTTTTTAATATTAAGAAAAAAAGTTCTTTGACAGATTGAAACAGAAAAAGTTAGTTTATTTTTTGTAAGACAATACTGTATTTTTATTGAATCTTGATTTTGTAAGATGTTTTTTGACGATAAAAAGATGTTTTTTAACGTTTTTTTAGAAAAATTAGGCTTTTGTAACTTGGAATATTAAAAAAAAAGTTGCAAATTTGTAAGACAAGTAAGATCTGTTAAAAAACAGATGTTTAAATGTTAAATAAATGATTTATCGCTTTTAGATCTTAATCAAATCTGAAAGCTTATTAAGAGAATTAAATGCAAGAATTTTTTAAAATAAAAGTCAAATCACAGATGAATAAATCCCTACAGATGAACAAGATGTTTAACGTCGCACGTATTTGTGTACGCGTCTGTTGATACTAAAAGTATATATAAGTTCTATAAAAACTTAGACCCTTTTGGTATTAAAAATCCAAAAGGGTTTTTTTATTCATCTTGGTTAACATAACAAAAAATTAAAGAAAAAGTAAATATTATAAAACGCAAACTAACTTAAACTTAAATATCATGAGCACATTAAACTACTTAAGAAAAAAAATCTCAACTTTCAAAAACATCAAAAATGAAAGAAACAATCCGCCGCCAACAAATGAATTAATTCATCCAAGCTTCGGAATAACAGAAACGGATAAAAAAGAAGTTAAAAAAGAACCAAATTCTTTATTGTTTTTGATGTATTCAAAAGAAAATGAAACGCTTTTTATCTAAATCAAAAAGCATCATAAAATAGGGTAAAACCCGCTTAATTTTACTGGGCAATTTGTTCGGTAATTTTTTGCGTATAATAAATTCTGATTGAAGTATGTTTAAGAAATTGAGGAATCAGTTTCGATAAAATTTGTTTGTTTAAGAAATTAGTAGTTAATTTGCATCTTTAAGTTCAAAAACGTATTGAAATGTTATAAAGAAAGGAGGAGGGATTAGACCCGATGAATCCTTAGCAACCCTTCGTTAATTCGAAGAAGGTGCTGCATTCTACCACGCCCAAACGTGGAAAGATAACAACAAGAATTTTTCTAGTTTCAAACTCTAGACTTTCTTTCTAATATTTCCACATACAAATCAATAATAAAAAGATTTGAAATTGGAAAATATACCAAATCCCATCATAATTAATAATTTCATCACAGAGAGTGGTGCGCTATTTTCATCATTACCGTTAAGTTTTACGCTTTCTGGTTTGCCTTTGCATACCGCTCCAATTGTTTTGGTTAATCATGCTTTGACAGGAAATGCACAAGTAACCGGCGAAAACGGCTGGTGGAATGATTTGATTGGTGACAACAAAACAATCGACACAAATAAATATACTGTTCTGGCATTTAATGTTCCAGGAAATGGTAGCGATTCGTTTATAATCGAAAATTATCAGGATTTTACAGCCAGAGATATCGCGAGAATTTTTATCAAAGGTTTAAAAGCGTTGAATATCGAACAAGTGTTTGCTATAATTGGTGGTTCTGTTGGAGGCGGAATTGCTTGGGAAATTCTGGCATTGGAACCAAACATCACAGAACATTTAATTCCGATTGCAACCGACTGGAAATCCACCGACTGGATGATTGCAAATTGTTACCTGCAGGAACAAATTTTGAACAATTCGTCCAGACCAGTTGAAGATGCCAGAATTCATGCCATGCTTTGTTACAGATCTCCAGAATCATTCAAAGCGAAATTTAAGCGAACTGTTCATTCTGAACTTTCCATTTTTAATATCGAAAGCTGGCTGGCGCATCACGGAAATAAATTGCAAAAACGTTATCAATTATCGTCGTACAAATTGATGAACCAATTGCTGAAAACCATAGATATTACGAGAAATAGTGAGGATTTCGAGACTTTAATATCAAAATCAAACGCAGCGATTCATATTGTTGCAATCAATTCAGATTTGTTTTTTACACCACAAGAAAATCTGGAAACTTATAATGAATTAAAAAAGTTTAAAGAAAATGTTTTTTACAGCGAAATTGATTCGGTTCACGGACATGACGCTTTTTTAATCGAGTACAAACAATTAGATCATTTACTTGCCGATATTTTTAAGGCAGAAACAATAGCAAAATAAAATGAAAGTATTAAAATTTGGAGGTAAATCGTTATCAAACGGAGAAGGACTAAACAAAGTAGTTTCAATCATTTCAGATAAAGTAAATCAAGGCGAAAAAATTGCCGTAGTCGTTTCTGCGCGTGGTAACGCGACAGATGAATTAGAAGATATTTTAAGAATTGCCGCTAAAAACGGAAATTATAAACCACTTTTAGAAAGTTTTAAAGCGTATCAAACCTCAGACTATGGTCAGGTCGATTTATCTGAAGAATTCAATATTCTGGATAAACTTTTCGAAGGCGTTAGTTTGATTGGCGATTATAGCAACAAAATCAAAGATCAGATTTTGTCGAAAGGTGAATTGCTTTCGGCTAAATTATTGACTTCAATTTTACTTGAAAAAGGAATTCCGGCCAATTTTGTTGATACTAGAGAATTGTTAAAAACCGATTCAAAATTTGGTGATGCTCAGCCTTTGGAACAACTTTCAAAGAAAAACGTAATCAATTATTTTAAGCTTCATAACGGCGAAACTGTAAATATTGTTACAGGTTTCATTGGTTCAAATAACAACAACGACACTACAACTTTAGGAAGAAACGGAAGTAATTACACAGCTTCGTTAATTGCAAATTATTTAGATGCTGAAGAATTGCAGAATTTTACGCACGTTGACGGAATTTATACGGCAAACCCAGATTTAGTTGCCGATGCTAAAAAAATCGAATATTTATCGTTTAACGAAGCGAATGAATTAGCGAATTTTGGAGCAACAATTCTACATGCTAAGACTATTATTCCTTTATTGGAAAAAAATATTCCGCTTCGTATTTTAAATACGTTTAATCATGAAAATCACGGAACTCTAATCACTTCAAATTCTCAAAAAGAAGGAATTAAAACGCTTTCTGTTTTAGAAAATGTTTCTTTAGTAAATCTTGAAGGACGCGGATTGCTTGGAAAAGCCGGAGTTGATGCCAGAATTTTCAAAGTAATGGGTGATCACAACATCAGCGTAAGTATAATTTCGCAAGGTTCTTCAGAAAGAGGAATTGGTTTAGTTGTAGCCAAAGACAAAGCTACCCTTGCAATGGTTGAGCTAGAAAAAGAGTTTGAAAATGACTTTTATTCTAAAGATGTAAACCAAATTACGGTTACGGATAATGTTTCTGTAATTTCGATTATCGGGCAGGATTTAAGTACTTTCCACAAGCCTTACACAGCTTTAATTAAAAATAAAATAGTTCCGATTTTATTCAACAACACGGTTACAGGTAAAAATGTGAGTTTGGTTGTTAAAAAAGAAGAACTAAATAAAGCTTTAAACGTAATTCACGGAGAAATCTTCGGAGTTTCTAAAAAAATCAACATTGCGATTTTCGGACACGGATTAGTTGGAGGAACGCTGATTAATCAAATTTTAGAATCGGCGGCAGCGATTGAAAAACGTAAAGATATTAAGCTGAACGTTTTTGCAATTGCAAACTCTAAAAAGCTTTTATTAAACAGAAATGGCGTAACTTCAAGCTGGAAAAACGATATTCAGACAAAAGGTGAAGAATATTCAATCAATGATATTATTGCGTATGCAAATGAGCATCATTTAGAGAATTTAATTGCAATTGATAATACGGCAAGTGCATCATTCGTAGAAAACTATATTCCGCTTGTTGAAAGCAGTTTTGATTTGATTTCTTCAAATAAAGTGGCTAATACATTAACGTATGGTTTTTATAAAGAATTGAGAAAAGCTTTGGCAGAAAATCAAAAGAATTATTTATATGAAACCAATGTTGGTGCAGGTTTACCATTAATTGATACGATTAAATTACTGCATCTTTCTGGTGAAAACATCACAAAAATTAAAGGAGTTTTCTCTGGAACATTAAGTTATTTATTCAATAATTTCTCTGCAAAAGATGCTCCGTTCAGCGAAATTCTGCAGGAAGCAATCGATAACGGATATACAGAACCAGATCCGCGTGAGGATTTATGCGGAAATGATGTAGGAAGAAAACTATTGATCTTGGCAAGAGAATTAGATTTGCAAAATGAGTTTGAAGAAATCTCAATTCAGAATTTAATTCCCGAACATTTACGCGATGGAAATGTTTCTGATTTCTTAACGAAATTAAAAGAATTCGACCCAATTTATGAGAAAATAAAAGCAGATCAACAACCAAATCACGTTTTAAGATACATTGGAGAATTGTCTGGTGATTTGCAGAATGATAAAGGAAATCTAGAAGTAAAATTAGTTTCAGTACCAAAAGATACTGCATTAGGCGGATTAAAAGGTTCAGATTCTTTCTTCGAAATTTACACAGAATCTTACGGAGATCGTCCAATCGTTATTCAGGGAGCCGGTGCAGGTTCTGCGGTAACAGCGCGAGGAGTTTTTGGGGATATTTTGAGATTGTCTGATAAAGGGTAAAAGAATTTTAGATTTTAGAGTTCAGATTTTAGATTTGAATTCAAACAAAAACAAAAAAATAACAACACAATGAAAGTAACTTTAAACAGAGTAAATGACGCATTTCATTTCAAAGTAAAAAATGAACGTGGACATGTAGTTGACGTTGACAGCAGAGCTGAATTTGGCGGAAGCGATTTAGGCGCAAGCCCGATGGAATTGGTTTTAATGGGCGTTGCAGGATGTAGCGCAATTGATATGATTTCGATTTTGAAAAAACAGCGTCAGGAAATCACTTCTTTTAACGCTGAGGTTGAAGGAACACGCGTTCAGATTGAAGAAGCAAAACCTTTTAAAGAAATCGATGTGGTTTTTTATTTAGAAGGAGAAATCAATCCTGAAAAAGCAAAAAAAGCAGCACAACTTTCTTTCGAGAAATACTGCTCCGTTGCAAAAACAGTTGAACCAACAGCTACAATCAAATACAGAGTTGTTTTGAACAACGAAGCTTTATAAATTAGATAATTAGTCAATTAGATAATCAGAAAATGCTCAGATTGCGCATAAATAATTGACTTGTTTTAGTTTAGATTTCAGCTTTTAAAACCTGAAACTTTAAACTTTAAACTTTAAACAAAAAACAAAAAACAACACAATGAACACAGAAGAATTTGGTTTTGAAACACAGGCCATTAGAACACAATTAGAAAGATCTCAATATTTAGAACATTCGGTGCCTTTGTACCTATCGTCAAGCTTTGTTTTTGAAGATGCCGAAGATATGAGAGCTTCTTTTACAGAAGAAAAAGAAAGAAATATTTACAGCCGTTTCAGTAATCCAAATACGACTGAATTTGTGGAAAAAATCTGCAAAATGGAAGGTGCTGAATCTGGTTATGCATTTGCAACCGGAATGGCAGCGGTATATTCTACTTTTGCCGGATTATTAAATTCGGGAGACCATATTGTGTCTGCAAGCAGCGTTTTTGGTTCTACACACGCTTTGTTTATGACTTATTTTCCAAAATGGAATATCGAAACTTCTTATTTTGAAATCAATAAGCCAGAAACAATTGAGAGTTTCATCAAGCCAAACACTAAAATATTATATGCAGAATCGCCTACAAATCCTGGAGTTGATGTAATTGACTTAGAATTGTTAGGAAATATTGCAAAAAAACACAACTTGATTTTAATTATCGATAACTGTTTTGCAACGCCATATTTACAGCAACCAATTAAATTTGGAGCGCACTTAGTGATACATTCTGCAACAAAATTGATCGACGGTCAAGGCCGTGTTTTAGGAGGAGTTACAGTTGGAAATGCAGATTTAATCAGACAGATTTATTTGTTTTCAAGAAATACAGGTCCTGCTTTATCTCCGTTTAATGCTTGGGTTTTATCAAAAAGTTTAGAAACATTAGCAGTTCGTGTTGACAGACATTGCGAAAATGCATTAAAAGTTGCTGAATTTTTAGAAAGCCATCCAAATGTAAATAGTGTTAAATATCCGTTTCTGAAATCGCACCCGCAATATGAAATTGCTAAAAAACAAATGAAAGCTGGTGGAAACATTATCGCATTTGAAATTAAAGGCGGAATCGAAGCTGGAAGAAAATTCCTGAATTCAATTCAACTTTGTTCATTATCAGCAAATATTGGAGATACAAGAACAATTGTTACGCATCCAGCTTCTACAACGCACAGCAAGTTATCTGAAGAAGATCAGTTAGCTGTTGGAATCACGCAAGGTTTAGTTCGTGTTTCTGTAGGTTTGGAAACTGTGGAAGATGTAATTGCTGATTTGAAACAAGCATTGGCTTAAAAGCAAAATAGAATAAAATTAAGGGGCTGTTTTTTAAATAGCCCTTTTTTGTATATCAAGGATTTTTTTGAAATAAATTTTAGTTTTGAAAATATGACAAGACCAAGATTGCTTTTGTTATCAGATTTGTTTGGAGGTAATCCGGAATGGATTGAATATTATATTCAGATTTTAGAATCAAAATTTGATGTTCATTATTATGATGTCTTAAAATTGGCTGAGGTTGATTTTTCTACAGATGAAAAAGAAATTCACAATCAATTTTTAAATGGAGGCATTGAAAAAGCTGTTGATGATTTATTAGCTTCTGAAAAAAGCGAGGTTGCTGTTTTAGCTTTCAGCATTGGCGGAACAATTGCATGGAAAGCATCATTAAAAGGATTAAAAACAACAAAGTTAATTGCAATTTCCTCAACAAGATTAAGATTTGAAACTGAAATTCCTAATTGTGAAATCAAACTTTATTTTGGCGATCAGGATCTAAATTCGCCCAATAGTGAATGGTTTTCAAAGTTAAAAATAGAAAAACATATTCTCGAAAATCAAAAACATCAATTGTATTTAGATGAAAAGAATGTTTTTTTGATTTGTAGTAATTTTTTGTAATTCATTCGTCAAAAATTATATTTTTGTTATAACCAAACCTAATTAATAATAAAAACAACGAACTAGTTTATGAGTAATTCTGGATACATACTTGATGATCGACTGTTGGCTTCCGTAGGAATCCGTTTTTTAAATTATATTTTAGATACTGTATTTGTAATTGCTATTTTTATGGGACTTTGTCTTTTTGCAGGAGTTCTTATTGGTTTGTTTGAATTGACAGGTCTTAGCGAGTGGATGGATGGTTTAGGAGATTGGGGCTGGAATATCGTAATATTTACGATCTACTTTTTTTATTTTTTAATCACCGAAGGATTGTTTGGAAGATCGCTTGCGAAGTTTATTACAGGAACCATTGTTGTTAATGAATATGGTGAAAAAGCTGATTTTGCTGCCATTGTAAAACGATCTTTTTGTCGATTTATACCTTTTGATATGTTTTCATATTTAGGATCAAGAGGTTGGCACGATTCTCTTTCGGATACATACGTGGTAAATAAAAAAGACTTGGTTGAAGAAATAAAAACGTTTCAAGAGTTTAATTTAATCGGAAGTAACGAAGTAATCTGATAGAATAAGTAGAATATAATTTCCTTTCTGTTACTATTCTCATTTAAAAAGCCTATTTTTGTTGCAGAAATAAATGTAATCATTTTCGGGGCATTAATTTCGGAACAAATATTTTGCAATTTAAAATTTAAAGATGCTTTCAAAAAAAACAAAATACGGAATAAAAGCGTTGACTTATTTGGCCAGACGAGAAAATAATGATCCTGTTCAAATTGCCGAAATCGCGAAAAACGAACATATTTCGATTAAGTTTTTAGAAAGTATTTTATTGCTTTTAAGGAATTCCGGTTTTCTTGGAGCAAAAAAAGGAAAAGGCGGTGGCTATTATCTAATCAAAGATCCGAAAGATATAAGCATGGCAAAAGTCTATCGAATTTTAGAAGGGCCAATTGCATTATTGCCTTGTGCAAGTCATAATTTTTATGAAAGATGTGACGACTGCGATGACGAATCTACCTGCGCAGCCCGAAGATTAATGACTGAAGTTAGAGATAATACACTTAAAATATTAGAAAGTAATTCTTTAGCAGATATTGCTTTTTAAAAAATAAAAAAGACCATTTCAAAATACAAATGGTCTTTTTTTATAATGATGTTTTTTAAAAAATTAATTTATATCCAGTAAAGAATAGCATTACTGCGATAGCATTTCTAAGAAATTGATCTGGAACTTTTCCGCTCAGCATACTTCCCATATATATCCCGGGAAGTGATCCCATTAACAATTGGCCAAGTAATCCTAAATCTAAATTTCCCATTGAAGCATGTCCGATTCCGGCAACAAGCGTTAATGGAACCGCATGAGCAATTTCAGTTCCAACTAAACGCGGTAAAGGAAGTAAAGGATAAAGAAAAAATAACGTTACTGTTCCCAGCGCGCCTGCTCCAATGGATGTTACCGTTACGGTTGCGCCAAGCAGAACTCCAATTCCAATAGTCAGCATATTTTGAGTGTGGCTTTCGCTGTGGAATTTATCTCCTGCATGTTTTTGAGAAAATTTCAAAATTTTGTTTTTGAATATAATAGCAATTGATGTAAATAATAATGCCCAACCTAAACTAAATTTTATAACACGATTAATGGTCTCAATATCTGTTTTGATGCTGTTTAGTATCCATAAAGTTGCTAAAGCGGCTGGAACACTGCCTAATGTAAGCCAGCCGGTAATTTTCCAGTTTATGTTTCCTTTTTTATGATGAACAAATATCCCTCCAGCTTTCGTAAAAGCGGCATAAAGCAGATCTGTACCTACTGCAGTTGTTGGCGGAATATTAAAAAATAGCAAAATAGGAGTCATTAAAGAACCACCGCCTACGCCAGTCAACCCAACAATAAAACCAACTGCTAATCCGGCAATTACAAGACCAATTTGAAAATCCATAAAAAAAGTTTGGCGCTAAAATACAACATTTTTATAATTATCCTATAGATATTGTAGAGATTAAAAAACCTATTTAATAAGCAAGTTTTTTTGCTATTTATATTGTTCAAAATATGTTGCGAAATGATCTTATTTGTGAAATTAATTTATCAAAATCTTAAATAGCTCTTTTATAATGTAATGAATGTGTAAATGAGCTTTAAAAAAATCAAAATAATGTTTTGATTATTATAAATAAGTAGTATTTTTGCAAAGTAATCTATTAACCCGATAGGGTAATAGGTTTTGAAAACAAATACAATTATTTAATATGGAGAAAGAACTGAAAATAAATAGTGCAGATTCGTTCAAAGAAAAGCTTTGGATTGGAATTCCGGTTGTTTTACTAATAGGTTTGTTATCTGTATTAATTTATAATCATCATGCTGAATTTTCGTGGAGTGGGTTTGTAAATGGTTTTAATGAAGAATTTTTAGTGTTTTTTGCCATTGGAGTTTTCGCTCAATTGGTTGATGGAACATTAGGAATGGGTTATGGAGCAACTTCTACGTCATTTTTATTGGCTTATGGAGTTCCGCCAGTTGTGAGCAGTACTGCGGTTCACGTTTCAGAAATGTTTACAACGGGAGCATCGGCACTTTCTCATCACCGTTTTGGAAACATAAATAAAAAACTGGTTAAGCATTTATTGATTCCAGGAGTTTTAGGTTCTATTACAGGAGCTTACTTATTATCAGATGTAATTAATGGAGATATTATTAAGCCGTTCATTGCAGTTTATATGATTGTTTTAGCGGTTATCATTATCAGAAAAGCCTTGAAAAAAACAATTGTAAAAAAGAAGACGAAGAAATTAGGTGCTTTAGCAGTTTTCGGCGGATTTATGGATTCTGTTGGAGGCGGAGGTTGGGGACCAATTGTGACTTCAACTTTATTGGGAAGAGGAAGAAATCCAAGATATACTATTGGTTCGGTAAATGCAGCTGAGTTTGCAATTTCATTTGCAAGTGGAATAACGTTCATGCTTTTTGGTGGAATTCACGGCTGGCAAGTAATCATCGGATTGATTTTGGGAGGAGTTATTTCAGCGCCATTAGCGGCATATTTGGTAAATAAAATCAAAAGAAAACCAATGATGGTTGCCGTTGGAGTTCTAATTATATTATTGAGTTTAAAAACATTATCTAAATTATTGTAAAAAATAATTTTAGAAAGGAAGAGAGATTATGAGTGCGATTATTGTACAAGAATTATTAGAAAAAACAAAAGACTTTTCGCTTGACGAAACCTTAGTTTTTTTAGCAGAAAAATTTCCGGGAAAAGTAATTTTTTCGACTTCTTTCGGTCAGGAAGATCAGGTGATTACAGATTTTATAGCAAAAAGCAATACTGATATTACCGTTTTCACTTTAGACACGGGAAGATTATTTCAGGAAACTTACGACGTTTTTCACAAAACATTAAAAAAGTATAAAAGATCTATTGAAGTTTATTTTCCAGAAGCCACTGCGGTCGAAAATCTTCTAAAAGAAAAAGGGCCAAATAGTTTTTATGATTCAGTAGAGAACAGAAAAGAATGTTGTTTTATTCGAAAAGTTGTTCCGTTAAGAAAAGCTTTGGCAGGAAACTCAGTTTGGATTACGGGATTAAGAGCCGAACAATCAGAAAACAGACACGATTTAAATCTGTTTGAATACGACGGAAACTTCGAAATCATCAAATTCAATCCGTTGCTAAAATGGACTTTAGAAGAAGTTGAAGCGTATTTATCCGAAAACAATGTTCCGCAAAATGCTTTACACAAACAAGGTTTCGTAAGCATTGGATGCGCGCCGTGTACAAGAGCTATTTTCCCGGGAGAAGACATCAGAGCTGGAAGATGGTGGTGGGAATCGAGCCATAAAGAGTGTGGGCTTCATAGTGCTAAGAAAGAGTAGACTTTTTTAGAAGAAAGAAACAAGAGGCAAGACTTCTGCAGAGAATAGAATATAGATTATAGAATAAAGAGTGGAGATTTTAGATCAGGTGAAAAACTTGAAACTTTAAACCTGAAACTAAAGTTTTCCACACCAAAATATCAAACAAAAAAACAATGAGTTCAGTATTAAAAACAAACGCTTTAGAGAGTGAAGCGATATACATTTTCAGAGAAGTAATTTCACAGTTTGACAAGCCGGTTTTACTTTTCTCAGGAGGAAAAGATTCTATTACATTAGTGCGTTTGGCACAAAAAGCATTTTTCCCTGCTAAGATTCCGTTTCCTCTTTTGCACGTTGATACGGGACATAATTTCCCTGAGACAATCGCTTTCAGAGATAAATTGGTAGAAGAATTAGGTTTAGAGTTGATCGTTCGTAATGTTCAGGATGCTATTGATGAAGGAAAAGTGGTTGAAGAAACTGGAAAATATTCAAGCCGAAACAGTTTGCAGACTACAACACTTTTAGATGCAATTGAAGAATTTAAGTTTGATGCTTGTATTGGTGGTGCGCGTCGTGATGAAGAAAAAGCAAGAGCTAAAGAACGTATTTTCTCTGTTCGTGACGATTTCGGACAATGGGACGAGAAAAATCAAAGACCTGAGTTGTTTGATATCTTAAATGGAAAAATCGAAAATGGACAAAATGTTCGTGTTTTCCCAATTTCAAACTGGACAGAATTAGATGTTTGGAGTTATATCGAAAAAGAAAAAATCGAGATTCCGTCAATCTATTTCTCACATAAAAGAAAAGTTTTTTTGAGAGACGGTTTAATCTGGTCGCATTCTCCTTTTGTGTACCAAGAAGAAGACGAACAAATCGAAGAACGAATTGTTCGCTTCAGAACCGTTGGAGATATGAGCTGTACAGCAGCTGTTGAATCTTACGCAGCAACGATTGAAGAAGTAGTTGGAGAGATCAGATCATCAACCATTTCTGAAAGAGGAGCCAGAATAGATGACAAACGCTCTGAAGCTGCAATGGAAAAGAGAAAACAACAGGGATACTTTTAATAATTGTTAATTGTTAATGCAATTCGGAACGAAATTTTAAAAGTAAAAATCAAGAAAACAAAAACATACAGATTTATAAGTTTCGAGAGAACATGAAACCTGAAACTTTAAACCTGAAACAATATACAAGAATGGAAGTTTTAAAAATAGCAACAGCAGGAAGTGTAGATGACGGAAAAAGCACTTTAATCGGGAGATTATTGTACGACACAAAATCATTGACGACTGATAAAATAGAAGCAATCGAAAAAAGCAGTAAACAAAAAGGATACGATTATCTTGATTTTTCTTTGGCAACTGACGGATTAGTAGCAGAAAGAGAACAAGGAATCACAATTGATGTTGCGCATATTTATTTTTCGACTGCAAAGAAAAGTTACATTATTGCCGATACTCCAGGTCACGTAGAATATACTAGAAACATGGTTACAGGAGCTTCAACTTCTCAGGTTTCGATCATTTTGATTGATGCCAGAAAAGGAGTTATCGAGCAGACGTATCGTCACTTTTTTATCAATAATTTATTGAGAGTAAAAGAAGTAATTGTTGCGATTAACAAAATGGATTTGGTTGATTATTCTGAAGAAGTTTTCAATAAAATCAAAGCTGATTTTCAGGCATTAAATGCAAAAAGTACTTTCAAGGAGCAAAACGTAAGTTATATTCCTTTAAGTGCAATTAATGGAGGAAACGTAGTTAATAAATCTGAAAATATGCCTTGGTATGACGGACAAACAGTTTTAGAACATTTAGAAGGATTACATGCTTCTGATGTTTTTGAAGCAGGAAAAGCACGTTTCCCAGTTCAAACTGTTATTCGTCCAAAAACAGAAGAATACCACGATTTTAGAGGATATGCTGGTAAATTATATGGGAACTCAATTAAAGTTGGAGATGCTGTAACGGTTCTTCCTTCTTTAACAGAATCAAAAGTTTCAAAAATTCACTTTTTCGATAAACAATTTGACGAAGCCGTTGCAGGTTCTTCAATTACAATCGAATTAGAAAATGATATCAATGTAACAAGAGGCGATATGATTGTAAAATCAGATGAGCTTCCAAAAATTGAAAAAGATATCACAACAACAGTTTGCTGGATGGACGGTAAAAAACTGGTTCCAGGAACTAAATATTTGGTACAGCATAATACGAACAGAGTTTTAGCAAAAGTAGAAAGTATCAAAAACACAATTGCGACTGATTACTCAGGAACGACAGAAGCTTCACAATTAGCAATCAACGAAATTGGAGAAGTAACGATCAAATTAAGCAAACCATTATATTTTGATTCATACAACGAAAACAAATCAAACGGAGCTTTCATCTTAATTGATACAGCAACAAACACAACAGCAGGAGTAGGATTCATTCGCTAGTTGATAGTTGATGGTTTTTGGTTGATAGATATTCTGCCAGCAAACCAACAACCAGCAACTAACAACCAACAACTAAAGAGAAATGGAAAGTTTTAGAACAGAAATAGAAAATCCGGTAGTTCAGAAGGAGATTATCGAATTAGAAAAAAAGATTCATTTATTCCGTGGAGGAAAAATTGATGATGAGCGTTTTCGTAGTCTTCGCTTAGCGCGCGGAATCTACGGTCAGCGTCAGGAAGGCGTTCAGATGATTCGTATCAAATTGCCTTATGGTAAAGTGACCAGCGAGCAATTAGTGCGTATCACACAAGTTTCTGATGAGTATTCTACAGGACGTTTGCACATTACAACACGTCAGGATATCCAGATTCACTACGTGAGTTTAGACCGAACACCAGAACTTTGGGCAGATTTGGCGAAAGACGATATTACACTTCGTGAAGCTTGTGGAAATACGGTTAGAAATATTACTGGAAGCGAATTAGCGGGAGTTGATGTAAACGAACCATTTGATGTTTCGCCTTATGCACACGGACTTTTCCAGTATCTATTAAGAAATCCAATTTGTCAGGAAATGGGACGTAAATTCAAAATTTCGTTCTCATCTTCAGACGAAGATACCGCTTTGAGTTATTTACACGATTTAGGATTTATTCCGAAAATTAAAGACGGGCAACGCGGATTTAAAATCATGTTTGGTGGAGGTTTAGGATCTCAGCCAGCACATGCCGAATTACTTTCAGAATTCGTTCCAGTAAACGAAATCATTCCAACAGCAGAAGGAATCATCCGTATTTTTGACCGTTACGGAGAACGTGCAAAGAGAATGAAAGCGCGTATGAAATTCTTAATCAAAGAAATGGGAAAAGATGCTTTCCTTGATTTGGTTGAAAAAGAGAAAAAAGCCATCGCTTTTGAAACATACGAAATTGATACAAACGCTTTTGACGGACCAATTCCAGAGCCGTTATTAGAAGTTCCGCAAGTTACAATTGAAGACACTGAAGCATATGAAGCATGGAAAAAATCGAATGTAATTAAGCAGAAACAAGATGGTTATTATGCTATCGGAATCAAAGTTTTATTAGGAGACTTTTATACTGATAAAGCTAGATTATTGGCCGCTTTAATTAAAAATTACGCAGCAAACGAATTACGTTTTTCATTGCGTCAAAATATTGTAATACGTCACGTAAAAGAAGAGAATCTTCCTTTCTTTTATCAAGAATTAGCGAAGTTGGATTTTGTTCAACTAGGATATAATTCAGTTGGAGATATTACGGCATGTCCGGGTACTGATACTTGTAATTTGGGGATTGCAAGTAGTACCGGTATTGCAGAAGAATTAGAAAGAGTCTTAACGGCAGAATACCCTCAGTATTTAAACAACCGCGAAATCGAAATTAAAATTTCAGGTTGTATGAATGCCTGCGGACAGCACAATATGTCTGCCATTGGATTCCAGGGGATGTCTATCAACTCAGGAAAATTGGTTGCTCCGGCTTTACAAGTTTTATTGGGTGGAGGAAGATTAGGAAATGGAGCAGGACGTTTTGCTGATAAAGTAATCAAAGTGCCTAGTCGTAGAGGTCCTGATGCGTTGCGTACCATTTTAAATGATTTTGATGCTAACGGAAACGGACAAAAATTCCTTGATTATTATGATACAAAAGGAGAAAAATATTTCTACGAAATCTTAAAACCTTACGCAGATGTAACCAATTTAACAGAAGCCGATTTTGTGGATTGGGGTAACGCGGACAATTACGTAAAAGCAGTTGGAGTTGGAGAATGTGCCGGAGTAGTGATCGATTTAGTAGCGACATTATTGTTTGAAGCTAAAGAGAAATTGATCTTGGCTCAGGAATCTTTCGACGAGAAAAAATGGTCAGATGCCATTTACCATGCTTATGCGGGATTTGTAAATGGAGCAAAAGCTTTATTGTTGTCAGAAAACCAAAAAACAAATCACCACGCAGGAATTGTAGACTTGTTTGATACTGTTTTTATCGAAAACAATAAAATCGAATTAAACTCAACTTTTAAAGACTTGGTTTATCAAATCAATAAAAATGAACCATCTGAAGCTTTCGCTAAAGATTACATTGCTCAGGCAGTTGTTTTCTTTGATAAGATCGAAACTTTCAGAGCTCAGGAATTAGAAAATGCTTAATATAAAACCCAAAATAACTTTAGTCGGTGCAGGTCCGGGCGATCCCGATTTACTGACGCTGAAAGCTGTAAAAGCATTGGCTGAAGCTAATGTGGTTTTATATGACGCTTTGGCTAATGAAGAAATTCTGGATTACGCACCCAAAAATGCCATCCGAATTTTTGTTGGAAAAAGAATCGGAAATCATGCTTACACGCAAGATCAAATCAATCAATTGATCGTGGATAATGCTTTGACTTACGGAAACGTAGTTCGATTAAAAGGCGGAGATCCATTTATTTTCGGAAGAGGTGGTGAAGAAATTGATTTTGCAGAAAGTTTCGGAATAGAAACTATCGTCGTTCCTGGAATTTCATCAGTAGTTGCAGTCCCAGCTAGTCAGGGAATTTCAATTACAAAACGGGGCGTTTCAGAAAGCTTTTGGGCAATAACCGGAACAACTTCTGATAGAAAATTATCTTCAGATGTAGCTTTGGCAGCACAATCATCAGCAACAGTTGTAATCTTGATGGGAATGCACAAATTGCCTCAAATTATCGATTTGTTTCAAAAAGAAGATAAAGGAAATTTACCCGTTGCGATCATACAAAACGGAACAACAGCAGAAGAAAAAGTTGGAGTTGGAACCGTAAATTCGATTTTAGAAGTCGTAAAACAAAAAGAATTAGGTTCACCAGCTATTATTGTTCTTGGAGAAGTTGTGAGAGAAAGCAATAAACTAAAAGGTTTTTACGAAGAATTTCTATCAAAGGAAATCGTTCGCTAGAGTTCCGAAGGAACGATCATATTGTAGGGTCGGGTTTTAACCCGATGGACGCAAGGCAATGACGTTGGATTTTAACCCAATTTTGCCAAAGACAATAGAAAAATCATCTAATTTTGTTTAGATGAAATTAAATTAAAATGGAACAGAACGAATTATATCCCATATTTCTAAAACTTCATAATCTGAATGTTTTAATTGTGGGCGGAGGAAATGTAGGATTGGAGAAACTTTCTTTTTTGCTAAAGTCGAGTCCAAATGCAAATGTTGAGGTTGTCGCGCCGGACTTTCATTTAGAAATAAAAGTTTTGGCCGAAAATCATCCTTCAATTAAATTGACGGAAGCAAAGTTTAAAAAGAAAATGCTCAAAAAGCGTCACATGGTAATTGCCTGTACAGATGATTTGAAAGTGAATAAAAGAGTTTATGAATTGTCGAGAAAACGTTATTTAATATGTAACATAGCCGACACGCCAGATTTATGTGATTATTATTTAGGCGGAATCGTAACAAAAGGAAATGTAAAAATCGCCATTTCGACTAACGGAAAATCACCAACGACAGCCAAAAGGCTTCGGGAGTTTTTTGAAGAAGTAATTCCGGAGGATATCAATAAAATGGTAGAAAACTTGAATGAATATCGAAAAACCTTAAAAGGGAATTTTGAAGAAAAGGTAAAAAAAATGAACGAGATAACCGATTCATTAAAAAATAAAGAGTAAAAAATATCGCATCGAAATGAATGATAAAAATCATTGATTAAAGAATAATTTATTCGTTTCTTTGTATTATTAAGAATGATTATAAACAACAACCATAATGATTAAAACAGATATACTTATAATTGGAGCAGGCCCAACAGGTTTATTTGCCGTTTTCGAGGCAGGATTGTTAAAATTAAAATGCCACATTTTAGATGCGCTTCCACAACCTGGAGGACAGCTTTCAGAATTATATCCTAAGAAACCTATTTATGATATTCCGGGTTTCCCAGAAGTATTAGCCGGAGATTTAGTTGATGGTTTAATGGAGCAAATTAAACAATTTGAGCCAGGTTTTACTTTAGGAGAACGTGCTGAAACGATCGAAAAACAAGAAGACGGATCTTTCATTGTAACTTCAAATAAAGGAACTAAATTTCATGCGCCAGTTATCGCAATCGCTGGAGGTTTAGGAAGTTTTGAGCCTCGTAAACCACTTATCGAAGATATCGAGTTTTATGAAGATAAAGGAGTAAAATACTTCATCAAAAATCCTGAAAAATTCAGAGATAAAAGAGTTGTTATTGCAGGAGGAGGAGATTCAGCTTTAGACTGGTCAATTTTCTTGGCAAACGTAGCTTCAGAAGTAACTTTAATTCACCGTAGAAACGAATTCAGAGGAGCTTTAGATTCTGTAGAAAAAGTACAGGAATTAAAGTCAGCTGGAAAAATTAAATTAATTACTCCAGCAGAAGTTATCGGAATCAATGGTGCTGAGCACGTTGAATCATTAGATATCGAAGAAAACGGAGCACACCGTAAAATCGAATGTGACTATTTCATTCCGCTTTTCGGATTAACACCAAAATTAGGTCCAATTGGAGACTGGGGATTAGAAATTGAGAAAAATGCTATTAAAGTAAACAATGCATTAGATTACCAAACTAACATTCCGGGAATCTTCGCCATTGGAGACGTAAACACTTACCCAGGAAAATTAAAGTTAATTCTTTGTGGTTTCCACGAAGCAACTTTAATGTGCCAGGCCGCATACGGAATCATTAATCCAGGTAAAAAGTACGTATTAAAATATACAACAGTTTCAGGAGTAGACGGTTTCGACGGAACTCGTAAAGAAGCGCCGAAAGCAGTTGTGAAGGCGATAGTTTAATCTGAGGTGCTGAGGTTCTAAGGGACTAAGGCGCTAAGGTTTTATATAGAAAGCTCAAACTTTTAGTTTGGGCTTTTTCTTTTTTTACAAAACACATAAAAACATAACCAGTGGTTTCAACCACTGGAATACAACGCATAGACACAATGAATAATCAATGCGGATGAAAACGATACGTTCCCCGCGGTTGAAACCGCGGGCTATGTTTGAAAAACAGAAACTAAAAAAAAACTTAGAACCTTAGCACCTAAGTACCTCAGAACCTTAGAAAAAAAACATTTGCAAATGGAAAGCCTATTTCATACCTTTGCACTGTTCTTAAAATTATTGTCAGTTATCACGAAAGGCGGAGGGATAGACCCGATGAAACCTTAGCAACCCTTTATCATAAAGAAGGTGCTAAATTCTACTTTATACTACATTTTCCAGTATTAAAGATAGATAACACAAATACATACTCGTATTTCTCAAAACTTTTCTCGATAACATATAATATTTACTGAAACAGATTCTGTATCAGGAGCGAATCATTGGCGCATTTTTGCAGTCAGTAGTTCCCGCTTTACGTTGCAATCATTTTGTCCGCCGCGGCGGACAAAATAATTTCCACTTCAATCGGGGCTAATGAGCCAGCAATAGTGCACTTTTGGAATTAAAGTAAAAAAATATCGAAGGTTAAACTTCACAATTATAATAAAAAAAACTTAGCATCTTAGAACCTTAGCGTCTTAGTGTCTAAAAGAAAACAATATGTCAATAACAATTCAAGAAGCAATAAAAAAAAATATCCTAATCCTAGATGGAGCAATGGGAACAATGTTGCAACGCTATAATTTCTCAGAAGAAGATTTCAGAGGAGAGCGTTTCAAAGATTTCCCGCATCCGTTAAAAGGAAACAACGATTTACTATCCCTAACACAACCACAAGCGATCCGCGATGTACATGCCGCTTATTTTGAAGCAGGTGCTGACATCGTAGAAACCAATACCTTCTCAGGAACGACAATTGGTATGGCCGATTATCACATGGAAGATTTGGTTTACGAGTTAAACTACGAATCGGCAAAACTTGCACGCGAGGTTGCCGATGAGTTTACCGCAAAAAATCCAGAAAAACCTCGTTTCGTAGCCGGTTCAATCGGACCAACAAACCGTACTGCAAGTATGTCGCCAGACGTAAACGATCCGGGTTACAGAGCAGTAACATTCGACGATTTACGAATTGCGTACAAACAACAAGCAGAAGCTTTAATGGATGGCGGTTGTGATTTGCTTTTAGTAGAAACAATTTTTGATACACTAAATGCAAAAGCTGCGCTTTTTGCAATTGAAGAAGTAAAAGAAGAACGCAATCTTGATATTCCAATCATGGTTTCAGGAACGATTACAGATGCTTCAGGAAGAACACTTTCTGGACAGACAGTTGAAGCGTTTTTGATATCCGTTTCACATATTCCGTTGTTAAGTGTAGGATTTAATTGCGCTCTTGGAGCCGATTTGTTAAAACCGTATTTAAAAACATTAGCGCACAACACAAGTTTTAATGTTTCGGCACATCCAAACGCAGGTTTGCCAAATGCATTCGGGCAATATGATGAAACACCCGAACAAACTCAGGCTTTCATCAAAGAATATTTAGAGGATAATTTAATTAATATTATTGGTGGCTGTTGCGGAACAACTCCAGATCATATTAGATTAATGGCTGAGGTGGCGAAGGATTATAAGCCACGTGTTGCGCCGGTGTTAGTTTAGAAATGTTTGAAGAAAGCGAAGAATTTAATAAAAAATCTACTTGGGTAATATTAATTATCTCTCTTTTAGGAACAATTTTATTGATTATTAAAGGGAATTATAATAGTAATGAATTCGATAAGTATAAGAAAACATTTAAAGGTGAAACGATTGGTTTTGCAACTAGAATTGAACACAAGGGAAGACAAGATTATTTAAGATATTATTTTTATTTGAATGGAAAGATTCTATCAGAGGTTTCTGTGAAAAACGGCTTTGATTTAAAAGATAAATTTTATAAAATAAAGTATGATTTAAATAAACCTGAAGAACACTATATAATTTTAGAAGAGGAATTAAAGCCTGATTCACTTTCGTTAGTAAAAGCAGGTTTCACTAAAACGAAATACTATATATATGATGCAGGTGTAACTTGCAAGTACATAGAGAAATCAAAGTGGAAATGATTTCGGTGAAAAACAAAAGGTTATTATGAAACCGAGTTTGCGTGAGGGATAGAAGTGAAAAGCCCACAGCCTGACGAAGGAAGAGCGAGGACTTGCAGCGGATAGCCCGGTTCGCCGCGGCGAATCACGCCCAAAATATTAAAAGATTACAGGTTTAAAAACCTAAAAAATATAGAATAAAAAAACTTAGAACCTTAGCATCTTAGGATCTCAGTAACTTAAAAAAGAAATGACAGAAAAAAGAAGAGACCTTGTATTATCAGGATTAGAACCGTTGATTATTACGCCAGAAAGTGTTTTCGTGAATGTTGGTGAGCGTACAAACGTAACGGGTTCAAGAAAATTCCTAAGATTAATCAAGGAAGAGAAATATGACGAGGCGCTTGATATTGCAAGACAACAAGTAGAAGGAGGAGCACAGATCATCGATATTAATATGGATGAAGGAATGCTTGACGGTGTTACTGCAATGACTAAATTTTTAAATTTAATTGCTGCAGAACCCGACATTTCGAGAGTGCCAATTATGATTGACAGTTCGAAATGGGAAATCATTGAAGCCGGTCTGAAAGTAGTACAAGGAAAAAGCGTTGTAAACTCGATTTCGTTAAAAGAAGGAGAAGAAGCTTTTATTCATCACGCTAAATTGATCAAACGTTACGGCGCGGCGGCAATTATTATGGCATTTGACGAAGTAGGTCAGGCCGATAATTATGATCGTCGAGTGGAGATTTGTCAGCGTTCGTATGATATTTTGGTGAACAAAGTAGGATTCCCTCCTCAGGATATTATTTTCGATTTAAATATTTTCCCGGTTGCAACGGGAATGGAAGAACATCGCTTAAACGCTTTGGACTTTTTTAGAGGAACAAAATGGGTTCGCGAGAATTTACCTCACGCACATATCAGTGGTGGAGTGAGTAACGTTTCGTTTTCTTTTAGGGGAAACGATACGGTTCGTGAAGCCATGCACTCGGTGTTTTTATACCACGCAATTAAAAACGGAATGACGATGGGAATCGTAAATCCGGAGATGCTTACGATTTACGATGATATTCCGAAAGATTTATTAGAACACGTTGAAGACGTAATTTTAGATAGACGCGACGATGCTACAGAACGACTTTTAGATTTTGCAGAGAACGTAAAAGGCGAAGCAAAAAGTGATGAAAAAGTAGTTCAAGAATGGCGTTTTGGAACGGTTCAGGAGCGTATTACACATTCATTGGTAAAAGGAATCGATGCTTTTATTGAAGAAGATGTAGAAGAAGCTCGTTTGGCTGCAGCAAAACCAATTGAAGTTATCGAGATCAATTTGATGACGGGAATGAATGTCGTAGGAGATTTATTCGGAAGCGGAAAAATGTTCTTGCCTCAGGTAGTAAAATCGGCTCGTGTAATGAAAAAAGCCGTGGCTTATTTATTGCCATTTATTGAAGCGAGCAAACAAGCCGGAGACAAACAAGGAAACGGAAAAATCCTGATGGCGACTGTAAAAGGTGACGTTCACGATATTGGTAAAAACATCGTTTCGGTGGTTTTGGCTTGTAATAATTACGAGATTGTAGATCTTGGTGTTATGGTGCCTCCGGAAAAAATTATTGCTGCGGCTATTGAACATAATGTAGACATTATTGGATTAAGCGGACTGATCACGCCTTCGCTTGACGAAATGGTTTATTTAGCCAAAGAATTAGATAAACAAGATATTAAAATCCCGATTATGATTGGTGGGGCAACGACTTCGCGCGCGCATACAGCCGTGAAAATTGCGCCTCAATACAGAGAAACTGTAATTCACGTAAACGATGCTTCAAGAGCCGTTACTGTTGCAGGAAACCTGTTGGATCATAACCGAAAAATATATGCGGCAGATATTCGTGCAGAATATGATTCTTTTAGAGAAACATTCTTAAATCGTTCAAGAGATAAAAATTTCCTGACGATTGAAGATGCCCGCAAAAACAAATTACCATTGGATTGGTCTGAATATACTCCAGTAAAACCAAAAGTAATTGGCGCACAAACCATCGAAGTAGAATTGGATGTTTTGATACCATATATCGACTGGACGCCATTTTTTCAGACTTGGGAATTGTACGGAAAATATCCTGCGATTTTAACGGATGAGGTTGTGGGAGAACAAGCAACATCTGTTTTTAATGATGCTCAGGCAATGCTTAAAGTAATTCTGGAAGAGAAAAAACTAAAAGCAAAAGGTATTTACGGAATTTTCCCTGCGAATCAGGTTGATGATGATGATATCGAATTGCGTGATGAAAACGGAAAAGTTTTAGAGAAATTCTTAACGCTTCGTCAGCAGTCGCAAAAAACAAAAGGTGCGCCGAACATAGCTTTAGCCGATTTTATTCTTCCAAAAGAAAGCGGAATAACCGATTATATGGGGGCTTTTTGTGTAACTACCGGTTTTGGTGTTGATGAATGGGCAGCAGAATTTGAAAAGAATTTAGACGATTATAATTCTATTATGGTGAAAGCACTTGCTGATCGTTTTGCTGAGGCTTTCGCCGAATATCTTCACGAGAGAGTTCGTAAAGATTTCTGGGGTTATGATGCAGAAGAATCTCTGACCAATGAAGAATTGATTAAAGAAAATTATAAAGGAATTCGTCCGGCTCCGGGTTATCCGGCTTGTCCTGATCACTTAGAGAAACCAACAATCTGGAAACTCTTAGATGTTGAAAAACAAATAGGAGTGAAGTTGACCGAAAGTATGGCAATGTGGCCGGCTTCATCGGTTTCTGGATACTATTTCGGAAATCCAAAAAGCAGGTATTTCGGACTCGGAAAAATAAAAGAAGATCAGGTAGTAGATTACGCCAAACGACGTAATGTGCCAACGGATTACGCAATGAAATGGTTGAATCCTAATATAGCAGATTAATTTGGTTGATGGTTGTTGGTTTTTGGTTGTTAGATTTGAACTCGAAGTGCCATCAACCATCAACTATTAACAAACAACTAAAATGGAATACAGTAAATTAGAAGTTTGGATGGAAGCTCGGAAGTTGGTCAATTTGTTGTATGATTCTTCTAAACTGTTTCCAAAGGAAGAATTATTTGGATTGACAAATCAGATGAGAAGAGCTGCTGTTTCAATACCGTCAAATATTGCTGAAGGTCGTGGACGACAAACATCAAAAGACACGATACACTTTCTTCATATTTCACGAGGATCATTATATGAATTAGAAACACAATTTTATTTAGCATTAGATCAAAAATACATTGATGAGAATACATTTAATATTGTGTTAACGCAGATTCAAACTTGTAAAAAGTTATTAAACGGTTTTATTAACTACTATAAAAAATTAATATAGTTGAAGTTGTAATTGTTGAGTTCGATAAGAACCATCAACCATCAACCAAAAACTATCAACTAAAAAAAATGAAAGTAACAGAACATATAGAAAACGCCAAAGGAAAAACATTATTCTCATTTGAAATTATTCCGCCTCAAAAGGGGAAAAGCATTCAGGAATTATACGATAATATTGATCCGTTAATGGAGTTTAATCCGCCGTTTATTGATGTAACAACTTCTCGTGAAGAATATATTTACATTGACCGCGGTAACGGACTTTTGGATAAAAAGTTAACTCGTATGCGTCCGGGAACGCTTGGAATTTGCGCTTCTATAAAACATAAATACAATGTAGATACGGTTCCGCATTTACTTTGTGGTGGTTTCACTAAAGAAGAAACCGAGTACATGCTGGTTGATTGTCATTATTTAGGGATCAACAATGTAATGGCACTTCGCGGGGATGCAATGAAAGACGAGCAGTCTTTTACGCCAAAAGCAGGAGGAAATCATTATGCAATTGATTTGGTTAAGCAAATCAATGACTTAAACTGTGGAAAATATCTTCACGAAGTAATGGATGCGGACAACAAAGCCGATTTTTGTATTGGAGTTGCAGGTTATCCAGAAAAACATTTGGAATCTCCGTCTTTGCAATCAGACTTAAAAAGATTAAAAGAAAAAGTTGATGCAGGGGCAGATTATGTGGTAACACAAATGTTTTTTGACAACTCGAAATATTTTGCCTTTGTAGAAAAAGCAAGAGAAATGGGCATCACAATTCCTATTATTCCTGGAATTAAACCAATTGCTGTTCAAAGGCATTTACAGGTTTTGCCACAGATTTTTAGAATTGATTTACCTGAAGATTTAATTGATGCAGTGGATAAATGCAAAAACAACGCTGAAATCAAACAAGTTGGAATTGAATGGGCGATTCAGCAGTCATTAGAATTAAAAGCGGCTGGAGTTCCATTTTTGCATTATTATTCAATGGGTAAATCGGAGAACATTCGTCAGATTGCGAGTCAGGTTTTTTAAGGTCTTTACGGATTGAACTTTGTCAAAGTTCTTGAGTATAGTTTGTCATTCCGAGGAACGAGGAATCTCCGCAAGTAGCTCGACAAAGTTTGGCGATTATAGGAGTGGAGTTTCTTGCGGAGATTCCTCGTTCCTCGGAATGATAAAAAAACGCAAAAATAGTTGTGCGGTTGCTTCGTTCCTCGCAATGACAAACGAGTCTTGGAATTTGGTATTTTTTATTGGAATTTAATTTAAGAATTATGAAAAACGAAGAACTACAAGCCATAGCCTCTCAATTAAAACATCCAACAGGAGAAAAAGGAATAGAAATGGCGAACATGATGAATGAAACCAACATTAACATGACGCGTCATTCAATTCAGAATCTCAATATTTCCAAAGAAAATAAAATTCTGGAATTAGGTCACGGAAATGCCGGACACGTAGAATTTCTATTCGAACAAGCAGATAATTTGAAATATTATGGATTAGAAATGTCGGAACTGATGTTTCAGGAAGCGCGCCAGATTAACCGAAATTTTGTCTCTCAAAAACAAGCTTTCTTTTTACTTTATGACGGAAATACGATTCCCTTTGAAGATGAGTTATTCGATAAAATTTTCACTGTAAATACAATTTACTTTTGGCAGAAGCCTGAAGAATTACTTTCGGAAATTTATAGGGTTTTAAAACCAAACGGGAATTTCTGCTTGACGTTTGCTCAGGAAGATTTTATGAAGCAGCTTCCGTTTACTCAATTTGAGTTTGAGCTTTACAATACCGAAAAAGCACAAAAATTAATTGAAAAAACAGCTTTTAAAATTGTTTATATTGAAAGTCAGACAGAACAAGTAAAAAGCAAAACAGGCGAACTTGCCGACAGGGTTTTTACTACGATTGTTCTGGAGAAATAATTTTTTTTGCCACTCCCGATAACTATCGGGATAAGGGATTATCAAAGATTAAAAATCATTTTAAATCATTTAATCTGTGGCTAAAAAATAATTCTCGCAGTTTTTTTAGTACTTTCATTCTTTATTACTAATCTTTCTGAATTATAATCCTAGCAATTATGGAAGTTAAAAAAATCAATTTTTTACAAAATTATAGCAGCATACTTTTACTTTTAGGCGGAATTATAGTAGGAAGCATTTTCGGATTAGTATTTGGAGAAGATGTTTTGATCATAAAACCGCTTGGTGATATATTCCTGAATTTGCTTTTTACAGCGATTATTCCACTTATATTTTTTACAATCGGTTCTTCGATTGCCAATTTGGAAAGGACAGAAAAATTAGGAAAACTATTTGTTGTAATGATTTTGGTTTTTCTCATCACAATTCTTATTTCGGCAATTGTAATGATTTTTGCCGTTTATCTTTTTCCCATTCATCAGGATATAGCGATTACTAAAATTCCGTTTGAGAAGATTGAATCAGGATCAGTTGGAGATCAGATAGCAAAACTGCTTACAGCAAATGATTTTTTTGAATTGCTTTCGCGAAAAAGTATGCTGGCACTTATTGTTTTTTCTTTTTTAATTGGCTTTGCAACATTGCAATCTGGTGAAAAAGGAAATGCATTTAAGGAGTTTCTGGATTCAGGAAACGAGGTGATGAAACAGCTTTTGAACATTATAATGAAATTCGCTCCAATTGGTTTGGGAGCATATTTTGCCTATCAGGTTGGTATTTTTGGACCGCAGTTATTTGGAGTTTATGCAAAACCTATGGCGGTTTATTATGGAGCATGTATTTTTTATTTCTTTGTGTTTTTTAGTTTATACGCACTTGTCGCTGGAGGAAAAAGAGCTTTTAAAGTTTTTTGGAGCAATAATATTACGCCATCTTTAACTGCAGTGGGAACTTGCAGCAGTATTGCTACAATTCCGGCCAATCTTGATGCTGCGCAAAAGATGGGGATTCCGGCACATGTACGTAATTTGGTAATTCCTCTGGGGGCGCCTTTGCACAAAGACGGTTCTAGTATGTCTTCCATCTTAAAAATAACTTTTCTTTTTGCCATGTTTGGAAAAGATTTTTCAGATCCTATGACCATTCTTCTAGCACTCGGAATTACAGTTATAGTTTCAATTGTTGAAGGCGGAATTCCAAATGGAGGTTATATTGGCGAAATATTAGCCATAACTGTTTATGGTTTTCCGATGGAACAAGCACTTCCAGTCGCGATGATTCTGGGAACTCTCGTTGATCCGATTGCTACTTTATTGAATGCAAATGGCGACGTAATTTGTTCTATGATGGTTTCAAGATTCTCGGAAAAGACTAAATGGTAGCTTTAGTATCAAAATTTTTCTTTCAAAAATAATTCTTAAAATAACTTTATCCCGCATTTAAAGGCTTTGAATTCGCTCAGCCTGACAATGACGTTGATCAAATAATTTGTATAAATATGAATTCAATACTACAACATGATTTAAACAATTTCGAAAGCATCTTAGAAAAAGCAAAACAACAGGGAATTAATTTTTTGAATGACCTTGACAATATTCCAACTTCAAATAAAAACACAATTGATTTTGCAAATAGTCTAAATGAGTTTGGTTTAGGTTCGATTGAAGCTTTAAAGGAATTTAATGAACGTTTAGCGCCTTTAATGGTTTCTTCGTCAGGACCGCGTTATTTGGGCTTTGTTACCGGAGGTTCAACTCCAGCGTCAATTGTTGGTGACTGGCTCGCTTCGGTTTACGATCAAAATACACAGGCTATAAAAGCACAGGGCGGTGCGTCGGCATTGATTGAGTTTGAAACGATTAATTTGTTATTGCAATTACTAGAATTGCCAGATTCATTTATTGGCGGATTTGTAACTGGTGCAACCATGTCGAATTTCACCTCTTTAGGTGTTGCCAGACAATGGTTTGGAAAACAGCTCGGAAAAGATTTTGCCAAAAACGGAATTTCAGAAACGATAAATATTTTAACAGCAACACCCCATTCTTCTTCAATTAAATGTTTATCAATGCTTGGAATTGGAAGCCAAAATTATACGACTGTAAAAACATTAGAAGGCAATCGTGAAGCTCTTGATCTTGTTGATTTAGAGGAAAATATTCAGAAATTAAATGGAAAACCATTTATCTTGATTTCAAGCGCAGGAACTGTAAATACAGCTGATTTTGATGATTTTGAAGCCATTTCAAAACTGAGAAAAAAATACAAGTTCTGGTGGCATATTGATGCTGCTTTTGGTGGTTTTGCAGCAGTTTCTGAAAAGTTTAAACATTTAGTTGAAGGTTGGGAAGGAGCAGATAGTATCACAATTGATTGTCATAAATGGCTGAATGTGCCGTACGAAAGTGCTTTTTATTTGATTAAAAAAGAACATGCCAATCTGCAGGTTGAAACATTTCAGAATTCGAATGCGCCTTATTTAGGAAATCCGTTGGAGAATTTTAATTATTTGAATGTGCTTCCTGAAAATTCACGTCGTTTGAGGGCGCTTCCAGCTTGGTTTTCTTTGCGCGCTTACGGAAAAGAAGGATTTAAAGATGTTGTTGAGAATAGTACTTCGTTAGCATTGCATTTTGGAAACGCTTTGATTGCAACTGGAAGTTTTGAGTTATTGGCTCCAATTAGGCTGAATAATGTTTGTTTTACTTTAAAAGGAATGCATAATCAAGAAAAAGTAAGTGAGTTTTTGACCATTTTGAATGATAAAGGAAGGGTCTTTATGACGCCGACAGTTTATGAAGGCCGAAAAGGAATCAGGGCTTCTTTTGTGAATTGGCGTACAACAGAAGAAGATATTAAAATCATTATAGATGAATTAAAAACTTCTATTCTTGATTTAGAAATATAATAGTTTCAAAAAATAAAAAGAGCCTGTTAACTACAATCAGGCTCTTTACTAACACAAAAAAAACAAAAAAACAAGAATCGAAAGGTTTATTAAATCATGAAATTATTATAAATCCTTGTGCAAATATAATACTATTTATACCAAGTCTAAATAAAAATAGTTAAAAATAGATAATAAAATTTTAATTGTTTGAAAACGAATTAATAAGCTGTGCTTAAAAAGTAAAAAGGTTAGAAAAGCTTTTTTTCAGACTTTATTAAAAAAGAAAAGCCAATTTGTTCTGTCGAAAGAATAAATTGGCTTTATATATTTTTTAAAAAATATTATTTGGTAATTTCCCGGAAAACAGCTTCCAGATTTTTATTCTTCTGATTTAATTGAAGTGTTTTTAAGCCATTTTCATTAGCAAAATCAAATATTGCAGGGCGCATGTCTTTTTCGGTTACAAAAGTCAGTTCCCATGTCATGTCATGTGTGTTCACGTATGAAGTGATGTTTTCCAGTTTCGCCAAAAGCTGTTGTTCTACTTGGTAATCAAACTCAACTTCAATGACTTGCTCTTTATCTGTAGCAACTAAATGGTCTAATTTATTGTCGGCAACAATTTGTCCTTTGTCAATAATTATGACACGATCGCAAATTGCTTCGACTTCCTGCATAATGTGTGTTGATAAAAAAACGGTTTTATCTTTCCCCACATTTTTGATTACATTTCGAATTTCCATTAACTGATTCGGGTCCAGTCCGGTAGTTGGTTCATCCAAAATTAAAACATCTGGATTATGCAGTAAAGCATTGGCAAGGCCAACACGCTGGCGGTATCCTTTTGACAATTGGCTTATCTTTTTATGGCTTTCCGGTGTCAGTCCTGTCAGTTGAATAACTTCATCGATTCTTGCTTTCGAAACATTATAAACATCGGCATTAAAAGCCAAATATTCACGAACATACAAATCTAAATACAACGGATTGTGTTCTGGTAAATACCCAATCGATCGCTGCACCTCTTTTGTGTTTGTCATGACATCATGACTATTTACAAGGGCTGAGCCGCTATCGGCAAGTAAATAGGTAGTCAAAATTTTCATCAAAGTAGATTTTCCAGCTCCATTTGGACCAAGAAATCCAACGATTTCTCCTTTCTCAATCTTAAAAGAAATTTCATTTAAGGCTTTTTGCTCTCCGTAACTTTTTGATATGCTGTTTACTTCTATCGACATGGACTTTTTATTTACTGCAAAAGTAACGAGAAATAGTTTTGATTACTACATTTTGTCTTTTAAAAATAATGATAAAAAATAGGAGAACCCTTTATTCACGGCATCGTTATTGTTAAAGGAATGCTAAATTTAAATATACCCAAATCATGAAAAAAATTTTACTGATAGCCGCATTAGCTATCTGCAGTTTTGCAAACGCTCAAAAAGGAACAATCTTAGTAGGTGGAAACATTGGTTACACTTCTGAAAAATCAGAATTTCAATTTAGTGAAGCAAAAGCAAGCACATTTAGCTTTTCTCCAAAAGTAGGTTACCAATTTAATGATAATTGGACAGTGGGTGGAGAGTTTACAGTTAGTTCATCTACTACTGACAATGGAAGTATTGAAGAAAAAGACAACAGATTTAAAATGGGAGCATTTGTACGTTACTCTGTGCCATTAAGTCAAACTTTTTCTGTTTTTGCTGATATGGGAGCAGGTTTTCAAAACTTAAAAAATAAAACGTATGGTCCTGGAAATGCTTTTTCAAAAGACAAAGCTGATGGTGTGTATGTTGGTATTACTCCAGCTCTTTTTATTAACATGAAAAAAGGTTTCGGATTAAACTTCAGCATTGGTGGTTTAGGATACGAGACTTTAAGTTATGATAATAATGGTCCTGATTACAGTAAATTCTACTTCAACTTCGGTCAAACTTTTAATATTGGAGTTTCTAAAAACTTCTAATCTTAATTTTTATTCAATTTCAGAAAAGCACTCCACATGGAGTGCTTTTTTATTGGATAAAGATGTTTTGAAAACGAAAATACCTAACTTCTAAATAAAAAAATAATGTCAACAGAAGCGAAGCCGAAATGAATCATAACTAATTTCCGACTCCACTTGCTGACATAAAAAAAACAAAAATTATATTTTAAATAAAAAGTATTAGCTCACTGGATTTTCTATAGCAGCTCTCATTTCCTGAGCGGCTGCAACCATCTCGATTAAAGCTTTTTTAGTTTCATCCCAATGGCGCGTTTTTAAACCACAATCTGGATTTACCCATAATTGATCTACCGGAATTACAGCTGAAGCTTTTTCTAATAATTTTACCATTTCCTGACTTGAAGGAACGCGTGGCGAGTGAATGTCGTAAACTCCAGGACCAATTTCGTTTGGATATTTAAAGTCGGCGAAAACATCAAGAAGCTCCATTTGAGAACGTGAACATTCTATTGTGATAACATCTGCATCCATGTCGGCAATGCTTTGAATGATGTCGTTGAATTCGCTATAACACATGTGTGTGTGAATTTGCGTATCATCATTTACGCCGCTTGCAGAAATTCTGAACGCTTTTACGGCCCAGTCTAAATATTTTGCCCATTCTTCTTTTCTCAAAGGCAAACCTTCACGAATTGCAGGTTCATCGATCTGAATGATTTTGATTCCGGCTTTTTCTAAATCGACAACTTCGTCACGAATGGCTAAAGCGATTTGCGTACAAGTTTCAGAACGCGGTTGATCGTTGCGGACAAATGACCATTGTAAAATTGTTACAGGCCCTGTCAACATTCCTTTTACCCATTTTGGAGTTAAAGATTGTGCGTATTGAGACCATTTTACGGTCATTGGGTTTTGACGAGAAACGTCTCCGTAAATAACCGGCGGTTTTACACAACGGCTTCCGTAACTCTGAACCCAGCCATTTTTCGTGAATGTAAATCCTGCTAATTGTTCTCCAAAATATTCTACCATGTCATTGCGTTCAAATTCTCCGTGAACTAAAACGTCGATTCCGGTTTCTTCCTGAAAACGAATTGTTGCTTCGGTTTCTTTTTTGATTAAATCGTTATACTCCTGAGTTGATAATTCGCCTTTTTTGAATTTTGCTCTCCAGCTTCTAACCTCGGCTGTTTGAGGGAAAGATCCAATTGTTGTTGTTGGGAATAACGGCAGATTTAAAGCTTCAATTTGGGTTTTTCTTCTAATTGCAAATGTGCTTTTACGTTTGTCATCTGAAGCTGTAATTCCTGCAACTCGAGCTTTTACTTCGCTATTATGAATTAATTTTGATGTCTTGCGGTTTTCATTTGCAATAACATTTCTTTCGTAATCAATCGAGTTTTTAATATCAATTTCATTAGAAGCAGACAATTGTTTTAAGATTAGTATTTCATTGATTTTTTGTTTTGCAAAAGCCAGCCATTGTTTGATTTCCGGTGTAAGTGTTTCATCATTTGTTTCTAAATCCAAATCGCAGGGACTATGAATTAAGGAACAAGACGGCGCAATCAAAATTCGGTTTTCGCCTAAAGCATCAACCGCTTTTTTGATGATTTCTAAAGATTTTTTAAAATCATTTTTCCAGATATTTCTGCCGTCAACAACTCCAAGAGAAAGATTTACGTTTGAAGCCAGTTTTCCAGATTCTAAAATATCATCTAACTGTAAAGGACAACGAACCAAGTCTAAATGGAAAGTGTCAACTGGCAAAGCCAAAGCTGTTTCAAGATTTTCACCAAAACAATCAAAATAGTTGGCTAAAACAATTTTAAGTTTAGGAAAACGTTTGTTGATTTCGTTATATACTTTCGTGAAAGCATTTCTTTCCTTATCAGTTAAATTAAGTGCTAAAAACGGCTCGTCTAATTGAATGTATTCGGCATTTTCAGCTTGTAATTTTTCGAGAATTTCAAAGTAAACCGGAAGCAACGTATCAAGAAGATCAATTCTATGAAAACCTTCTTCTTTTTCTTTTCCTAATAATAAATAAGAAACCGGGCCAATTAACACAGGTTTCGTTTTAATTCCGATTGCATTTGCTTCTTTGAATTCATCGATTATTTTTTCAGAAAACAATTCGAACTTTTGGTTCTTAGTGAATTCAGGAACGATATAATGGTAATTTGTATCAAACCATTTTGTCATTTCCATAGCTACAACATCCTGACCTTCTTTTTGTGATCCTCGTGCCATTGCAAAATACAAATCCAGAGAAGAATTGTTTTTTGCTAATTCGTGATAACGTGCAGGAATCGCCCCAACGGTCAATGTAAGATCCAGAACCTGATCATAAAAAGAGAAATCGTTAGACGGGATTAAGTCAACTTTTGCAGCTGCTTGCAAATGCCAGTTCTTGCTGCGAATTTCTTTTCCGACTGTGATAAGCTCTGCTGCAGAAATTTTTCCTGCCCAGTACAATTCAGATGCTTTTTTAAGTTCTCTGTTGCTTCCAATTCTGGGATAACCTAAGTTGTTTGTTTTCATTATTTTTTTATTCAGTATTTTTTACTGAACAAATTTATGTTATTGGTTTTTATAACTTATATTTGATTTATATTTCAGTAAAATATCTTTAAAAATGCGTTATTTAAAGATTTTATTACTGTAAAAATATTTTAAAAGAACCTTTAGCAGTAAAAAAAACTATGGAAAATCTAGATAAAACCGATTTATTGATCCTGAAACACCTTCAGGAAAACTCAAATATCAACACAAAAGATCTCGCAAGTAAATTATTTCTGACTGTTACACCAGTTTATGAGCGAATTAAAAGATTAGAAAGAGATGGTTTTATAACCAAATATGTAGCGCTGCTGGACAGAAAAAAGATGAACCGCGGCATGACTGTTTTTTGCAACGTCCGATTAAAAGAACACGCAAAAAATGTTGGAAGCAACTTTGTGAAAGATATTGTAGCGCTTCCTGAAATTATAGAATGCTACAACATTGCCGGCGATTATGATTTTATGCTGAAGATTCTCGTTCAGGATATGGCTAGTTATCAGGATTTTGTTATGAATAAATTATCAACAATCGAAAACATAGGAAATACGAACAGTATTTTTGTAATGGGAGAAATCAAACACAGTACTGCATTAGAATTTTAAAGAGAAAGAAAATCTTAAAATAAAATGTATTTTTGAAGTGAAATCTAAAATCTAAAATCAGAAATCAACAATTAAAATGAACTGGGAACAACTTTTATCATTAAAACGTCAAGGCGATACAAGCAAAAGATTACGAGTAGAACAAGATGATACACGTTTAGGTTTTGAGGTTGATTATGACCGAATTATTTTTTCTTCTGCGTTTAGAAGTTTACAGGATAAAACCCAGGTTATTCCGCTTTCGAAAACAGATTTTGTGCATACCAGATTAACACACAGTTTGGAAGTTTCGGTTGTTGGAAGGTCATTAGGACGTTTGGTCGGAAAGAAAATTCTAGAGAAATATCCTTATTTAAAAGAAATTCACGGCTATCAGATGAATGATTTTGGTGCGATTGTGGCTGCGGCTTCTTTGGCGCATGATATTGGGAATCCGCCTTTTGGACATTCAGGTGAAAAAGCAATCGGAGAATATTTTTCTAGCGGAAAAGGATTAAAATACAAAGATAAATTAACGGCAAAGCAATGGCAGGATTTAATTGATTTTGAAGGAAATGCCAATGGATTTTCTGTTTTAACCGCAAGCCGTCCGGGAATTGAAGGCGGACTTCGAATTTCATACGCAACTTTAGGAGCTTTTATGAAATATCCAAAAGAGAGTCTTCCTAAAAAACCAACAAACAATATTTCGGATAAGAAATATGGTTTTTTCCAATCGGATAAATTGTTTTTTGAAGAAGTAGCTCAGGATATGGGTTTGATTGCCAATAAAGAAGAAGGCGATATTGGTTTTGAAAGACATCCTCTGGCTTATTTAGTTGAAGCTGCAGATGATATTTGCTACACGATAATCGATTTTGAAGACGGAATAAATCTTGGTTTGGTTTCTGAAGATTACGCTTTAGAATATTTAATCAAACTGGTGAAAGATAATATTGGCGTTGCTAAATATAAATTATTAGAGACCAAAGAAGATCGAATAAGCTATTTGCGTGCTTTGGCAATTGGTGCTTTAATCAACGACGCTGTTGATGTTTTTATAGAAAACGAAGAAGCAATTTTGGCTGGAAATTTCCCTTTTGCTTTAACCGATAAAAGTAAATACAAAGCGCAGATGAATGATATCATCAAATTAAGTGTTGACAAAATTTACCAAAGCCGTGAAGTTATTGAGAAAGAAATAGTAGGCTATCAAATCATCCAGACTTTATTGGATAAATTTATTACAGCATTTAATAATAAATATGAAGGAACAGCGTCAAATTATGATAAACTGATTCTTAAAATGCTTCCTGAAAAACATCATTTAGAAAAAGGTAATTTATACGAACGTCTGCTTCATATTTGTCATTATGTTTCCCTTTTAACAGATGGAAATGCACTTGAATTATATGAAATGATCAGCGGACGAAAAAAGAGATAATATTGCTTTTACAATAAAAAAACAGCCGATAAAACAAATGTATTATCGGCTGTTTTTTTATGAGATGAAAAGTTATTTATTGAAAAGCATAAACTAAACCAACACCAAGAACTTGACGTAGTTGCATTCTTGGACCGTCATTAACTTGTGTTTTTGCTCCTGTAGCAGGATCAATAACATCTTTTTTTGTTTTGATATCGTCGTCATATACTAAATGAACGCCAATATTTGCTTTTACATAAGCATTCACAACAAGATCCAGTTTTGTGTCGTAGTCGATATCTACGTTTCCAAATTTGTTTAAATAATCAGTGTACAAGCTCAGTCTGTTTTCATAAAACACGTTTTTGTAAATTTCGTTTTTCATGTAAGCTGTAAACAAAATACCAAACTCGGCTTTTACTTTTTGACCTTCTTCAACCAAAATCTGGCTAGTAGGATCAACTGGGTCAGCTATATAAACTGCTTTCTTAACTCCAAATGCTCCCTGATTCGCTAAATATTGATCAAGAACTAAAGTTGTTTTTAAAGTTATAGGAGAGAAATAAAATACTCGGTCTTTTTTCTTATTTGAGTTTTCTGCTCCGGCTCCAAGGAAAATATAAGCTGGTGCAAATGGTTTCGAAATCGCAACATCGCGATTTGGGTAGTTATAACCGTTTGTGAACTGCGTATTGAAATTTAATTTTGCTGAGTAATACCAGTTCGAAATAGTATCTTTTCTAAAACCGTAAGTTGAGTTGAATTGAACAGCATCGTCTGTTTTTCTTAATTCGATTCCGTCCTGTTTATTTAAACCATATTTCACAATAAGTTCGTTAACCCATTTGTGATTTCCTTTGATATAATTTCTACCAAATTCACCTTTAAAAAGCCCCGAAATCGAGCTGGTTCCCCCGGCACTCCAGTTCACAAAAGCAATTTCAGAAATATCAAAGCCTAATTTGTTTTTTGCAGTCCAGTTTGAAGGAAGTTTTGGAATCTGATTTGGATCCAAAGTCGTTTGTATAATCTGAGCAAAATTATTTGAAGTACTCAATAATAACAACAGCAAAAGGGCAGAACGTAATAATTTCATTAGGCTTAATTTTGGTTTTTTTTTGGTTGTGCAAAATAATTATTTTGAACGGTTAGAAAAAAGATTTATCAAACTTTTAACGTCAATTTTACATAAATGTTGCAGTTGCAGCACGCTTCCATGCTCAATAAAACGGTCCGGAATGCCTAAAATTTCAATGTTGTTTTTAAAATTATTTGCTGCTGCATATTCTAAAACAGCACTTCCAAAACCACCATTTTTAACCCCGTCTTCGATTGTAATAATCCGTTCAAAGGTTGAGAATATGTGTTTTAATGTATTGATGTCTAGTGGTTTAATAAAGCTGAAGCTGTAATGAGCAAAAGAATCTGAATTGCTGCATTCTTTTAAGGCTTCAATAACATTATTTCCAATTGTTCCGGTCGAAAGCACAGCAATTTCCGTACCATCTTTTAAACATTTTGCAGGACCAATTTCAATTTTTTCGTAATGTCCGAAATTTTCTACTTCCCATTTAGGTAAAACGCCGCGACCACGAGGATATCGTATCGCAATCGGATGATTTAATCCTAATTGTGCTGTATATAAAATGTTTTGAAGTTCAATTTCGTTGAGTGGAGCATAAATAATGATATTTGGAATAGCTCTTAAATAAGCAATATCAAAAACACCGTGATGTGTTGCGCCATCTTCCCCAACTAAACCAGCTCGGTCTAAACAGAAAATTACAGGTAAATTTTGCAACGCTACATCATGAATAACCTGATCGTAGGCACGTTGTAAAAAAGTCGAATAAATATTGCAATATACCATCATGCCTTGCGTAGCCATTCCAGCAGCAAGTGTTACGGCATGTTGTTCTGCTATTCCAACATCAAAAGCACGTTCCGGCAATTCATCCATCATGAATTTTAAAGAACTTCCAGATGGCATTGCGGGTGTGATCCCGATTATTTTTTCGTTCTTTTTAGCCAAATCCAAAATAGTCAAACCAAAAACATCCTGATATTTCGGCGGAAGATTTTCTTCTGATTTTAAATGAATTTCTCCGGTTGAAGCATCAAACTTTCCTGGAGCATGATATTTCACCTGATTTTCCTCAGCTTGTTGCAGACCTTTCCCTTTTGTAGTTACAATATGAAGAAATTTTGGGCCATTTATTTTCTTTAAACGATTTAATTCTTTGATCAATGTCGGAAAATCATGCCCGTCAATTGGTCCCGAATAATCGAAATTTAAAGATTTTATAATGTTATTCTGCTTTGGATTTTTTCCATTTTTAACCGCAGTTAGATATTTTTTTAGAGCACCAACACTTGGATCAATCCCGATAGCATTATCGTTTAGAATAACTAAAATATTGGCATCAGTAACTCCGGCATGATTCAAGCCTTCAAAAGCCATTCCGCTAGCAATCGACGCATCGCCAATTACTGCTATATGTTCTTTCTTAAAATCACCTTTTAGTTTAGAAGCAATCGCCATTCCGAGCGCTGCAGAAATAGAAGTCGAAGAATGTCCAACTCCAAAAGTATCATAAATGCTTTCGCTTCTTTTTGGAAAACCAGAAACGCCGTCTATTTGCCTGTTTGTATGGAAGTTTTCTCGTCTTTCGGTTAGAATTTTGTGACCGTACGCCTGATGTCCAACATCCCAAACCAATAAATCATCTGGCGTATTAAAAACATAATGCAAAGCAATTGTGAGTTCTACAACGCCTAAACTCGCTCCCAAATGTCCTTCTTTTACAGAAACTATATCAATTATGAATTGACGCAGTTCCTGAGCAACTTGAATTAGTTGTTCTTCTTTTAAAAGACGTAAATCGGCAGGATTGTATATATTTGAAAGTAAATCGCTTTTCATTGTATGGTAAAAAGCAAATTTACGGTTTTAATTTAATTTTATTGTGCGATCTATTGCAATACTATTGGTAAAGAATATTGTCTTTTTACTTTTTTGCCATTAATTTCTCCCGGTTGCCATTTAGGACATAAACTTAAAACTCGGATAAGTTCTTTTTCCAAAGGCTCATCAATAGCTGGTTGTGATTGAAGATAAGATACAGAACCATTTTTTTCTACCGCAAACGCGAGAATGATTTTTAATTTCCCAATATTTGGCCCCTCTGGTTTTTTAAATTCTTTCTCAAAAAAATTGTAGAATTGATCAATTCCGCCAGGAAATTCTGCATTGGTTTCAACAGCGATTCCATCATTATAAACCGGTTCCTCTGTTTTCTTTTTAGAATCAATATTTGGAGATTTCTTTTGTTTAGTATTATCTACAGGATTTTTTACAAATTTAATCTGATCAACTTTTGGTGGCGGTGGTGGTGGTAAGGGGTTATTAAGAGAATCATCTGGATTGATTTTAATGTCTCCAACAACTACTCGCTCTTTTGTGATAGTATCTGTTACAACTTCAACTTTATCAATTTTCTGTTTCTTTCCTTCTTTATTTTGACAACTAAACAAAGTCGTTCCCATGGCAATAAACAAAGCCAATAAAAACATTTTGTAATAATTAGTTTGTGCGTACAAAACACGACTCGGAATTTGAACATTCACAGAATCTAATTGCGATTTTCTAAATCTTCCGCAGATTTTATTATTTTGATTTTGAATGAAAAAATGCTGGATTTCATCTGGAAGCATTGAAGTGAAATCAACAACGGTTTTAGAACAACTCATACAAAAACGGCCATTATCTTTAGGAGTCATTTCGTCCCAATTTTCATGGCACGGCTCGGGAATTGTTATTTTGTATTTTCTTTCCATATTCAAATATCAAAAAATAAATGTAATAAAAAATAAGTTCTAAAATCTTATTTTTGCATTTATGGAAAATCCTTTTACCGACGAATATTTTATGAAAAAAGCTTTGCAGGAAGCTGAAATGGCCTTTGAAAAAGGCGAAATTCCTGTTGGAGCCATCATCGTTGTTGCTGATAAAATAATTGCAAGAAGTCATAATTTGACGGAATTATTAAATGATGTGACGGCTCATGCCGAAATGCAATCCATAACTGCAGCAGCTAATTTTCTTGGAGGAAAATATCTAAAAGATTGTACCCTATATGTTACACTTGAACCTTGCCAAATGTGTGCAGGAGCTTTGTATTGGAGTCAAATTTCAAAAATTGTTTTTGGAGCACGCGACGAGCAACGTGGTTTCATTGCTATGGGAACTAAACTGCATCCAAAAACTACCGTTGTTTCAGGAGTTATGGCCAATGAAGCGGCAGATTTAATGAAACGTTTTTTTCTGGAAAGACGTAAATAATCTCTTGAAATTTACTCTAATTTATCTCAAAATTGCTTTTAAACTTCAACAAAAGTTAAATATTTTTACTAAAGAAATTTCTTCTTAAAAAAGCTCGGAAATTATTTTATATTTACTACAATTTATTAATCATTTGATAGTTATAGGATGTAACAGTCAAATGTTAAAATGTTCTCTGATTTCTTTAAAAATTGTAACCCATTAACTCTAAATAAAAGTGAAAGCAAAAGGTTTAGTTCTCGTATTTTTTGTGTTTTTTATTTTTCAATCTTGCGGCAGAAAATCAGCAGCCGATTTTAATTCCGATTTTTCATTATTTAAAGAGTATATAGTCAGTTTCACGGGAGGAATAGTCTCGGCGGAATCAGATATTAGGGTGGTTTTGGCTTTTGATAAAAAAGACTGGAAAGCCAATCAGGTTTTAGACAGCGATTTATTTGATATTTCGCCAAGCGTCGATGGAAAAGTCGTTGCGCTTTCGTCAAATACAATTGCTTTTATTCCAGAAAAAAAGTTGAAACCCGGTACCGAATATCAGGTGACATTAAAGCTGGATAAAATTATTACACTTCCAAAAGAGAAAGAAAAAACACTTTCTGAATTCAATTTTACAGTTAAAACCATAAAGCAGGATTTTACAATCAATACTGCCGATATTCAGTCGTACAGTAAAGAATATCAGTATTTGAACTGTGTTTTAAAAACAGCGGATAATATTGATGTTGAAACGGTTAAAAAATTAGTCGAAGCTAAGCAAAAAGGAAACAATCTTAAAATCAAATTTGAGCAAAAATCAGGTTTTGGTAAAGAATTTCGTTTTATTATCGACAGTATTCAGCGTTATTCTGAAGCTTCAAATTTGGAAATTTTATATGACGGAAGCGATTTTGATATCGAACAAAAAGGACAAATTGATTTCCCGATTACCAATATAAATGAATTTAAAATCGTAAAAGTTGAAGTTCCGGATGGAAGTAATCAATCGGTTTTAATTAATTTTTCTGAACCATTAGAAAAAGGACAAGATTTTAAAGGTTTGGTTTCGATTCAGAACACGAATAATTTAAAATTTTCAACTCAGGGAAATTTGCTGAAAGTTTATTTTAATAATGAAAAAGAAGCCCCGGCAAAAAAAGAAGTAGTAGTTCCGGTTGAAGAAACGGCGGTTTCTATTGTTGATTCGGCGGCAGTTGTTGTCGACAGTGCCGCTACAGTTGTTTCTGAACCAGTAGAAGTGGTTCAGGAAGAAGAAGCCGAGCCGGAACAAATTACGGTAGGAGATTTATTGATTGAAGTTTTTCAGGGAATCGAGAGTCAGTACGGCAAAAAAATGGATGCCAATTATTCTGAAAAAATTTCTTTTGATCAGATAAAACCCAATGTCCGATTTATTAAAAACGGAACAATTCTGCCGAGTTCAAACAACTTGAAACTGAATTTTGAAGCTGTAAATCTGAGCGCAGTTGACGTAAAAGTGTACAAAATTTACAAAAACAATATTCTTCAATTTCTTCAGTATAATGAATTGAACGGAGGTCAAAATCTAAAAAAAGTCGCGCAGCCTATTGCAAAAACAACACTAAATTTAATTGAAAGCAAACTTATAAATCCGAGTAAATGGAACACTTTTGCATTGGATTTATCTAAAATAATTACTCCGGAACCAGGGGCAATTTATAGAGTAGAATTTGTTTTTAAAAAGAAATACTCTTTGTATAAATGCGAAACTTCTGAAGGAAATGATGATGAAACAGAGGAAGAAGAAGTTGATGAAAATGATGTGAATTACAGTGGCAACTCTTACGATGATTATTATTATGATGATTATGAATGGAGAGAAAGTCAGGATCCTTGCTCGAGTTCGTATTATTACAGCGCAAAAATTGCTACCAATATTTTAGCTTCAGATTTGGGTGTGATAGCCAAAAGAGGTGAAAACAAATCGTATTTATTTGCTGTAAATAATATTGTGACGACAAAACCAGTTTCAAATGCGCGAGTTGACTTGTATAATTTCCAACAACAGAAAATTGCAACTCAAGCTACAAGTAGTGAAGGAATTGCTTCTTTTCAATTAGATAAGTTTGCTTATTTTGCGATTGTAACTTTAGGCCAGCAATCTACTTATGTGAAACTAGATGATGGACTTTCGTTGTCTGTCAGTAATTTTGATGTTGCTGGTGAGACTTTGCAAAAAGGCTTAAAAGGATTTATTTATGGCGAACGAGGTGTTTGGCGTCCGGGCGATAATTTGTATTTGTCTTTTATTTTAAATGATGCGTCGAATAAATTGCCAAAATCACATCCGATTAAATTCCGATTAAATGATCCGAACGGAAAGACGGTTTATCAGACAGTTCAAAAAACAAATGAACTGAATCATTATGCTTTTACAGTTCCCACAAACCAAGATGCGCCAACAGGAAACTGGGAAGCAATGGTGAGCGTTGGTGGAGCTAAATTTTATAAAAGCATAAAGATTGAAACCATTAAACCCAACCGTTTAAAAATCAAAAATACGTTTACGAGAAAAACGCTTTCATCATCTTATCCAAACACAGATAATCTTGAAGTGACATGGCTTCACGGAGCAATTGCAAAGAATTTGAATGTTGAAATGCAAGCGAAATTCTCTCAGCAAACAACTACTTTCAAAGGCTATGAAAAATTTACTTTTGATGATTTGGTTCGTCAATTCAATACCGAAGAAATCAATGTTTTCTCAGGAAAATTGAATGAAAATGGAAAAGCGTCAGTAAATATTCAGCCAAAATTGCAAGGTCAGGCGCCGGGAATGCTTCGCGCTTCATTCATTACAAAAGTCTATGAAGAAGGAGGAGATTTCAGTACTGATGTTATTTCTACGACTTATTCTCCGTATAAAACCTATGTCGGAATTAAAGCGCCAGAATTAAACAAGTACAATATGCTTGAAACGAGGACTAATAATCGTTTTGATATTGTTACCGTTGATGAAAACGGAAGACCAAAATCAGTTCGAAACTTAGAAGTAAAAGTGTTTAAAGTTGATTGGCGCTGGTGGTGGGATGCTTCAAGTGATAATTTATCGAATTATAATTCTTCGAATGCGACGACTTCGTATAAAACATTTATAGTTAATACAGATTCAAATGGAAAAGGAAATATTCAGTTTGCTTTAACTGATGAAGAATGGGGCCGTTATTTAATACGTGTATCAGATAATCCAGATGGACATGCAACTGCTTTGACGGTAAATATTGATTGGCCAATCTGGTCTGGAAAAACGCGTAATAGAGATGCTTCAACAGCAAATATGTTGGTGTTTTCTACCGATAAGAAAAATTATGAAGTTGGTGAAAAAGCACAGATTTCGTTCCCTTCAAGCGAAGGCGGGCGTGCATTGATTTCAATAGAAAACGGATCAAAAGTAGTACAGACAATTTGGGCTGAAACTAAAAATGGAGAAACCAAAGTTGAAGTTCCAATTACGGGAGCAATGGCACCAAACGTATATTTTAATATTACATTATTACAGCCTCATGCTTCAACCAAAAATGATTCTCCGATTCGTATGTATGGAATTGTTCCGATTGAAGTTGTAGATAAAAATACGATTCTGGCACCGACAATCTCAATGCCAGATGTTTTGAAACCAGAACAAGCTTTTACAGTGAAAGTTGGTGAAAAATCAGGTAAAGAGATGACTTATACAATTGCAGTTGTCGATGAAGGGCTTTTAGACTTAACCCGTTTTAAAACACCAAATGCTTGGGACAGTTTTTATGTTCGTGAAGCTCTTGGCGTAAAAACTTGGGACGTTTACGATGATGTAATCGGCGCTTATGGTGGAAAAATAAATCAGATTTTCAGTATTGGTGGTGATCAGGATTTAGGTGGTGGAAAAGCTAAAAAAGCCAACCGTTTTAAACCAGTTGTGTTGTATTACGGACCTTTTAAATTAGGAAAAGGGCAAACAAAATCGCATCAATTAAAATTGCCAAAATATATTGGTTCAGTTCGAACAATGGTTGTTGCTGGAGATGCTGCAACAAGTGCTTATGGAAGTGTGGAGAAAGCAACGCCAGTAAAAAGTCCGCTTATGGTTTTGGCTTCTTTGCCGAGAAAAATTTCACCTTCGGAAAAAGTAACGCTTCCGGTAACGGTGTTTGCAACAGAGAACAAAATCAAAAATGTTTCAATTCAAATTAAAACAAGCAACGGATTGAAAGTAATGGGAAGTGCCGTTCAGAAACTAAGTTTTGCACAACCAGAAGAAAAAATGGCTTATTTTAATTTAGTTGTAGGATCTGCAACAGGAATTGCAAAAGTTCAGGTAATTGCTACTTCGGGAAGTGAGAAATCAGTTTATGATGTTGAAATTGATATGACAAATCCTAATCCGGTTACGAGTACTTTTACAGATCTTGTTTTAACACCAAATAGTTCAAAAACAATTTCGTGGAAAACCTTTGGAGTCGCGGGAAGCAACAAAGCAAGATTAGAAGTTTCGTCAATGCCGTCAATGAATTTGAATGGAAGATTGCAATTTTTAATTCAATATCCTCATGGTTGTGTGGAGCAGACAACTTCATCTGTTTTTCCACAATTGTACTTAGGCGATGTGGCTGATATTGATGCAAATCGTAAAGGATTAATCCAAAAAAATATAACTGCTGGAATTGCAAGATTAGGAAATTTCCAATTGTCGAACGGCGGAATGCCTTACTGGCAAGGAAATGCAATAGCTGATGATTGGGGAACTTCATATGCTGGACATTTCTTGATTGAAGCAGAGAAAAAAGGATATGTGTTGCCAATAAACTTCAAATCTAAATGGTTGTCGTATCAGCAGAAAGAATCGAAACAATGGCGTTTTGAACCGAAATATGGAAATGATTTGGCACAGGCGTATCGTTTGTACACATTGGCTTTAGCCGGAAATGCCGATTTATCTTCAATGAATAGATTGCGTGAAACTAAAGGCATTTCGAATGAAGGTATGCTTCGATTAGCCGCAGCTTATGTTTTAGCAGGTCAGAAATCAGCGGGACAAAGCTTGTTCTTACGTACAAGTATTGATGGAAGTTCAGACGGCTATAGCTATTACTATTATGGTTCAAGCGAAAGAAACAGAGCAATGGCTTTAGAGACGATGCTTCTTTTGGATCAGAAACAAAAAGCATTTGCAACCGCGACTAAGTTAGCTAAAGAAATGTCGGCCAATCAATGGATGAGTACACAGACAACGGCATATTGCTTGTATGCAATGTCGAAATTTGCAGTAAGCAATGGTCCAAAGGGAATTAATATTCAGTTTAGTAAAAACGGAAAAGGAGAAACGATTAATACTCAAAAATCAGTTGCAGATCGTAGTCTTTCTGTTGCTTCTGGTATAAACAGTATTACATTGAAAAACAATAAAGCGAATGCAGTTTATGTTCGTGTGCTGAATACTGGAATATTACCTATCGGACAGGAAAATGTGGTTCAAAATGATGTTTCTGCAACTATTGTTTTCAAAAACAGAAAAGGAAGTGTTATTAATGTTTCTAAAATAAGTCAGGGAACTGAGTTTATTGCTGAAGTTACGATTAAAAACCAAAGAGGAGAAAGTATTCAGAATGTTGCCTTATCTCAAATTCTGCCTTCCGGATTTGAAATCGTAAATACTCGTTTCACCGATTATGGAGATGCTGTAAACAATATTGCAGATTATATTGATATTCGTGATGATAGAACTAATTTCTATTTTGGGATGAAAGCCAGAGAGACTAAAGTTTTCAGAATTCTGCTAAACGCATCCTATTTAGGAAATTATTATTTGCCAGGTTTACAGTGTGAAGCCATGTATGATAATACTTTCTTAGCAAGAACAAAAGGATTCTGGGTTGAGGTGGTGAAGTAAATTTATAGCCCACAGATTGTACGGATGAAACGGATTTTAGCTGAGTCACTTAAAAAATATCTGTGCAAACCCGTTTCATCCGTACAATCTGTGGGCAAAAAAACTTAGCAAACTTTGCGGTAACTTAGCGCCTTTGCGGTTAAATAATTACTACGTTGAAAAATAAACTTATAGCGTTTTTACAACGCATTATAAACTGGATAAAAAGAAACAAAATTAAATCGGCAATTGCATTTCTGCTTTTGCTGATTTACTATTTTTCTATACCACGAACTTTGTTCAAAGAACCTTATTCAACTGTGATTGAAAGCAAAGAAGGAGAATTGCTCGGGGCTAAAATCGCTCGTGACGGGCAATGGCGTTTTCCGGCACAAGATAGTGTTCCTGATAAATTCAAAAAATGTATTGTTTATTTTGAAGACGAATATTTCTACAAACATCCTGGCTTCAATCCCGGAGCGATGATAAATGCCTTTAAACAAAACAGAAAAGCTGGAAAAGTAGTTAGAGGAGGAAGCACCTTAACACAGCAAGTAATTAGGCTTTCGCGAAAAGGAAAAAACAGAACGTATTTTGAAAAACTGATAGAAATTATTCTCGCTACCCGATTAGAATTAGGCTATTCTAAAAATGAAATTCTCGAAATGTATGCCGCACACGCGCCATTTGGAGGAAATGTCGTTGGATTAGAAATGGCTTCGTGGCGTTATTTTGGTGTTCAGGCCAATCAATTATCTTGGGCAGAAAATGCTGTTTTGGCTGTATTGCCAAATGCGCCTAGTTTAATTTATCCTGGAAAAAATCAGATAAAATTACTGAACAAAAGAAACCGATTGTTGTTAAAATTGCATCAGGAAGGAATTATTGATAAGCAGACTTACGAACTTTCAATAGAAGAACCTCTTCCTCAAAAACCGTACAATCTACCACAAATTGCGCCTCATTTATTGCAGAGAGTAGCTAAAAATGAAGAAGGAACACGAGTAAAAACGACAATTGATTATGCCTTACAAAATCGCGTAAATCAAATTGCGAGATATTATTATAATCAATACAAACAAAATGAAGTTCATAATCTGGCTATTTTGGTAATAGATGTTCAAAACAGAAATGTAATAAGTTACGTTGGAAATTCTCCAGCAGATGCAGATCATCAAAAAGATGTAGATATAATAGATGCGCCAAGAAGTACAGGAAGTATTTTAAAACCACTTTTATACGGAGCGATGCTTGATGACGGCGAATTACTCCCAAATACTTTAATTGCTGATATTCCAACGCAAATTTCAGGTTATACACCGCAAAATTTTAATCTTACTTTTGATGGAGCAGTTCCGGCACATCGGGCATTATCAAGGTCATTAAATATTCCTGCAGTCTTGATGTTGCAGGATTTTGGCGTAAATAAATTTTACGAAGAATTGCAGAAATTCAAATTAAAGAACATCAACAAAACACCAGACCATTATGGGTTATCGCTTATTTTGGGTGGTGCTGAAAGTAATTTGTGGGATTTATGTAGAGCCTATGCAAATCTTTCTTCTACAGTTAATTATTTCAATAGAAACAATGGTAAATATCGAACTAATGAATTTGCAGAACTCAATTATAAAAATAATTTTAAACCTGATTTTGGATCAGAAACGGATCAAAAAAACATTCTAGGTGCAGGGTCAATTTGGTTGACATACAATGCAATGGAAGAAGTCAATAGACCTGAAGGAGATGAAGCCTGGAAGTTTTACGACAGTTCCCTTAAAATTGCCTGGAAAACAGGAACAAGTTTTGGGAATAGGGATGCGTGGGCTATTGGAACTAATTCAAGATATGTAGTAGGAATTTGGGTTGGAAATGCAACCGGAGAAGGACGCCCTACATTAACTGGAGTTACAAGTGCCGCACCAATTTTATTCGATGTTTTTAATTTATTGCCAAGACAAAGATGGTTTGATACTCCGTATAAGGATTTAGCCGAGGTTGAGGTTTGCCGTTTGAGCGGTTATTTGGCAAAAGATAATTGTCCAAAAATCAAGCAATTGATTACTAAAAAAGGAAAATCGACTAAAATTTGTCCGTATCATAAAGCCATTCATTTAGATAAGACGGAACAATTTCAGGTTAATAGCAGCTGTGAAAGTATAGATAATATTGTGACTAAAAATTGGTTTGTTCTGCCTCCAGTTATGGCTTGGTATTACAAAAGCCAACATATTGAATATTTGCCTTTACCGCCATTTAAAGAAGGTTGTGAAGGAACACAAACCATCACAATGGATTTTATTTATCCAAAAGCAAACAGTAAAATCTATTTAACGAAAGATTTTAACAGTAATGTTCAGCCTGTAATTTTAAAAGTAGCATATTCTGAAAGAGATAAAGAATTGTTTTGGTATGTTGATGATGTTTATAAAGCAACAACAAAAACTTTTCATGAACTGCCCATTACACCAACAACAGGAGCGCATTACATTACAGTTGTAGATGCTTCTGGAAATGAGATTAGAAGAAAAATTGAAATTGTGAGGGAATAATAACCGATTGTCAGGCTGAGCGAAGTCGAAGTCCACGCATGCCAATTGGAGTGCCCTTCGACTTCGCTCAGGGTGACATTAGTTTTCAGAAATATTGGAAAAAAAATCCGTGAATTCGTGGGTATTAAAAAAAAGACACAAAAAAACCGCCAATTTTACGAAAGGCGGTTTTGTTTTTTTATTCTGAAATAACATTTCCTTTTTTATCATAGAAATGGTATTCTAAGTACGTGTAAGCATCACGAGGTATGATTTTCACCCATTTCTTATGTTCAAAAAACCATTTTGAACGTAATGATGGAAAACCTTTACTGAGGTATGCAGCCACAAATGGGTGCGTATTAAGCACAACTTTATTGTGGGTTTTTAAAATTCTTTCTAAGTCAGAGGTGATCTTGTCAATTATTAATATTGGCGCTTCAATTTCGCCATTGACTTTGTTAGGATCTTCTTCTCTGGTTTTGATATTAACTTCTGGTCTTACGCGCTGTCTTGTAATCTGAACAAGTCCAAATTTACTTGGCGGTAATATTTTATGTTTTGCTTTATCGTCGCTCATTTCTTCTCGCAAGAAGTCGAACAAAACTTTCCTGTTTTCTGGATTAGACATATCGATAAAATCAACTACGATAATTCCGCCCATATCTCGCAGACGAAGTTGTCTTGCGATTTCTGCAGCGGCAATCATATTCACTTCCATGGCTGTGTCTTCCTGGTTGGTAGCTTTGTTTGAACGGTTTCCGCTGTTGACATCAATAACGTGCAACGCTTCAGTGTGTTCAATGATAAGATAAGCACCTTTACTCATAGAAACAGTTCGGCCAAAAGAAGTTTTGATTTGTCTCTCTATATTGTATTTCTCGAAAATCGGAGTGTCATTTGATTGATAAAACTTAACAATCGATTGTTTTGAAGGTGCAATTTCTTGCAGATATTCCTTCGTTTGGTGGTACAACTCTTCATCATCTATTTGAATACCGCTGAAGGTATCATTAAATACATCTCTTAATATTGAAGAAGCTCTGTTAAGCTCTCCTAATACTTTCGATGGATGATGAGCAGTTGGTAATTTTTTACACATTGCAGACCATCTGCCAAGCAGGTTCTGCAAATCTTTTTCTAATTCGGCTACGTTTTTGCCTTCGGCTACTGTACGAACAATAACACCAAATCCTTTAGGTTTGATCGATAGAACAAGTTTTTTTAGACGATCCTTTTCTTTTTTGTCTTCTATTTTTTGAGAAATAGAAACGCGATCAGAAAAAGGAACTAGAACGATAAATCTTCCGGCAAGAGAAAGCTCAGCACTTATTCTTGGCCCCTTGGTCGATATAGGTTCTTTAACTACTTGAACTAAGACAGATTGATTGGCACTTAAAATATCAGTAATGATGCCATCTTTGTCAATCTCTTTTTCAAACTGAAAGGTTTTTAGGGAGAAATCTTTTATTTTACCTGCGCTTACAAGTTTTATGAATTTCAGTTGGGAAGCTAGATTTGGACCTAAATCGTGATAATGTAAAAAGGCATCTTTTTCGAAGCCAACATTCACAAAAGCAGCGTTAAGTCCTGCAACTGGTTTTCTGATTTTGGCAATAAAAATATCACCAACCTGAAAGTTGCTTTTTTCTTCTTCTTTGTGTAATTCAATTAGTTTTCCATCTTTTAATAAGGCAAAATCTACTGCTTCAGAACTAGATCTAATGATTAATTCTTTATTCACACTGTAAATTTTTATCTGTTTTTTCAGAAAATAGAAAAAAGAGCAAAGAATATAGACTTTTAACAAAATCTAAAATCTGAAATCTAAAATCTAAAATCTTATCTACAGATGGATTAAACAATATTTTTAACAGGTATTAACCCGGTGAAAAGAAGATTAGTAGAGAATTGAGTAAAGAGAATAGACTTTTTGTTGTCTATATTCTATTTTTTTTTCTCTTTCATCTTTTTTCAATTTCAATGAACTTTTAAAAAGAAAAAAGTAGTTTAAAACTACTTTTTCTTTTTGTGACGGTTAGCTCTCGCTCTTTTTTTACGTTTGTGAGTAGCTACCTTATGTCTCTTTCTTTTTTTACCACTTGGCATATCGTGTCAGATTTTATGTTAATTAATAGTATTATTTTGCTTCGTTGTTCGTTTTTACTCCTTCTACAAAAACTTTTGCAGGTTTAAACGCAGGGATGTTGTGTGCTGGAATTTTGATAGTTGTGTTTTTAGAAATGTTTCTACCAGTCTTTTCAGCTCTTGTTTTAACGATAAAGCTTCCGAAACCTCTTAGGTAAACATTGTCACCAGTTTCTAATGAAGTCTTAACTTCTTCCATAAAAGTTTCTACTGTTGCTTGAACATCTCCTTTTTCAAGACCAAGTTTCTCTGAAATTTTCGCTACGATATCTGCTTTCGTCATTTTCTTTCCTATTTTATTTTATAAATGATGTACTATTTTTTTGAGTTTGCAAATATAGGAATTAAAAAAATAATTAATCAAGCTAATTCGTTAAATTTTAATTACATAAACATTTACTTTTGTTTTCTAAGTATTTTTCAATGGATTTTTATAACGTACTGATAAATTGGTATTTACAAAACAAACGTGATTTGCCATGGCGTAAAACGGCCGATCCTTACCTGATTTGGCTCTCAGAAATTATGCTTCAGCAAACTCGTGTTGCTCAAGGAATGCCTTATTTTTTTGCATTTACAAAGGAATTTCCTACTGTTTTTGATTTGGCAAATGCTTCAGAAGAGCAAGTTTTGAAACTTTGGCAGGGATTAGGATACTATTCTCGTGCTCGAAATTTGCATAAAACAGCTCAATATGTGGCAAATGAACTAAATGGCGTTTTTCCGGAAAATTATAAAAGCTTGTTGCAATTAAAAGGAGTAGGCGAATATACTGCCGCTGCAATTGCTTCTTTCTCTTATAATGAAGCTGTTCCTGTTGTTGATGGAAATGTTTTCAGAGTGCTTTCGCGGTATTTTGATATAGAGTCTGATATTGCTTTGCCGGCGACTAAAAAAGAGTTTACCGAATTAGCCTATGAATTAATGCCGAAAGACAACGCCGCAATCTTTAATCAAGCCATAATGGAATTTGGTGCTTTGCAATGTGTGCCGAAAAGTCCTAATTGCATGGTTTGTGTTTTTAACGAAAGCTGTGCCGCATTACAAAAAAAGAAAGTGGCTGACTTGCCAGTAAAATTGAAAAAGACAAAAGTCACAAATCGTTACTTTAATTATTTGGTTTTAGAAGATGTTCTTGGCAATACATTAATCCAAAAAAGAACGGCTAAAGGAATTTGGCATAATTTATATGAATTTCCTCTTTTGGAAACGGACGAAATTGTGGGTTTTGAAACAATATCAAAAGTGGCACAAAAAGACATTTTTCCTTCCTATACTATTATAGGCATAGAAGAATGCGCAGAAACTACTGTTGTTCACAAACTTTCGCACCAACACCTTCATATACAGTTCTGGAAGGTTAAAATTAATTCTAAAATAGAGAATGGTTTGAGTTCCAGTGAGTTAAAAACGTTTCCTTTTCCAATTGTGATTTATAATTTTATTGAAAAGCAAGAAATAAATTGCTAAAAAAATGTATCTTTGGGAGAAATACTACCAAAAACTATGAACGGAACATTAAATAAGGTGATGCTAATTGGCCATTTAGGTGATGATGTAAAAATGCATTATTTTGATGGAGGAAACTGCATAGGACGTTTTCAGTTAGCTACAAATGAAGTTTACATTAATAAAACCACTAATGAAAAAATAACTTCTACAGAGTGGCATAATTTAGTTGTACGCAACAAAGCTGCTGAAATTTGTGAAAAATATTTATCAAAAGGGGATAAAATTTATGTCGAAGGACGTATAAAATCCCGTCAATGGCAGGCAGAAGACGGTACGACAAAATATACTACAGAAATTCAGGTTACAGAGTTTACTTTCCTGACAACCAAAAAAGAAACCGGAAATCATAAGCCACATCAGGATCAGGAATCGGCAAAAAATACTAACTTTGACGCTTCAAACGAAAGCTTGCCTATAAACGACTTGCCTTTCTGATTGTTTAACTAATCTTTTTTAATTTGGACCCAGAGCCCAGTTTACTTTTATCTACAACTTTAGACATCAATTTAATAATTGGTTTTGTCGGAATATTTATTTTGCTGTTTTTATCAGCCATTGTTTCAGGCGCCGAAGTCGCTCTTTTTTCTTTGTCTCAAAAAGATATTGATGAAGCTCTGAACGAAAATCTCTCCAAAGGAAAAATCATTTCAAATCTTTTAGATAAGCCAAAGAAATTGCTGGCAACGCTTTTAGTTGCTAATAATTTTCTGAATATCGGGGTTGTTATTCTCTTTTCGTTTATTGGCAGAAATATTTTTTCTCATATCACTTCGCCTGCTTTTAAATTCTTTTTAGAAGTAGTTTTGGTCACTTTTCTGATATTATTATTTGCAGAAGTATTGCCGAAGGTTTACGCCAGCCGAAACAATTTAAAATTTGCAAAACGTGTTGCTTATCCTATCGCTTTTTTAGATAAATTACTTTCGCCAATAAGTTTGCCGATGCGCGCTGTTACCTTATATTTGCAGCGTAAATTGGGAAAGCAGAAAAACAGTTTTTCAATAAATCAGATTTCGCAAGCCTTGGAACTTACAGATTCTGAAGGAACATCAACCGAAGAACAAAAAATATTAGAGGGAATTGTTTCTTTTGGAAATACAGATACGAAGCAAGTTATGAGTCCGCGAATTGATATTTTTGCTTTGGAAATTTCAGAAACATTCGCAGAAATTTATCCTAAAATAATAGAAAAGGGATTTTCAAGAATTCCAATTTATAAAGATAATATTGATCAGATTGAAGGCGTTTTATTCGTAAAAGATTTATTGCCTCATATTGATAAAGAGGAATTTGATTGGACCGCTTTAATGAGGGAAGCTTTTTTTGTTCCAGAGAATAAAAAACTGGACAATCTGTTGAAAGATTTTCAAGGCCTTAAAAGCCATTTGGCAATAGTAGTTGATGAATATGGCGGTACATCTGGATTGGTTTCATTAGAAGATGTAATAGAGGAAATAGTAGGAGATATTAGTGATGAGTTTGATGATGAAAATCTGAATTTCTCGCAGATTGATGAAAAGAATTTTTTATTTGAAGGAAAAATCAATTTGAAAGATTTTTACAGAATTGTAGATGTTGATGAAGATGTTTTTGATGAGCAAAAAGGCGAAGCCGAAACATTGGCAGGATTTATTCTGGAAATTTTAGGGAATTTTCCGAAAAAAGACCAAAAAATAGCTTTCGAAAACTGTGTTTTTACAATAGAAACCGTTGATAAAAAGCGTATAAAGCAAATAAAAGTAACGATAGATTAAGATGTTAAAAAAGATAATTTCAACGGCAGTAATTTTACTGACTCTAACGGTAGTAAGTTGTAAAGACGATGTATTGCCAAAACCGGCAAGTTTTCTGCGTTTGGATTATCCGGAAGCAAAATATGTTCATTTTGAAAATACTTGCCCCTTTGTTTTTGATATGAATGAAGCGGCAATTATTAAAGGTGAAAAAGATTGCGGATTTGCGATTACGTATCCAAAAATGAAAGCTACAATTTACCTGACTTATAAACCTGTTCACGGAGATATTAATAAGCTTTTAAAAGATGCTCAAAAACTAACATACGAGCATGTTATCAAAGCTGATGATATTTTAGAACAGCCTTATTTAAATCAAGAAAAAAAGGTTTACGGAATGTTTTATCAAGTTGATGGTAATGCAGCTACAAACTCACAATTTTACGTTACAGACAGTACGAAACACTTTTTAATTGGTTCGGTTTATTTTTATGCAAAACCTAATTTTGATTCGGTTATGCCGGCTGTGAGTTATATCAAAAATGATATGCAGCGTTTGATGGAAACGATAAAATGGAAATAAAAGACATTAAAAAGGCGCTCAATTTGAACGCCTTTTTAATTATATGATTTGAGAATTTAAGATTTAAAATTCGAAACTTTATATGTTTTCCCGTCTCCAGTTCCTTGGACAACTCTTGTCAAAGATTCAGCATTTTGAATCGTTTTGTCAAAAGTTACAGTTGCTATTTTTTTGTCAAAATCAACAGTTGCTTTTTCAACGCCATCAAGATTTGATAATTCTTTTTCAATAGTTTTGGCACATCCCATTGCGCAAGTCATTCCTTCAATTTCGAAACTTGCTGTTTGTACGTTTTCGGCAGCAATTGCTTTGTGTTCTTTTGAAGTTGTTTCTAATGGTTTTATGTTAGCCAAATTTTTATCTTCTTCTTTTTTGCAGCTAACGAATACTAAACCGGCAATAGCTAGTGATGCGAATATTTTAGTGAATTTCATATTTATGATTTTTAAATTGTCAATATGTTTGTTGTAAAATTAATAAAATTCAAGAGGTCAGTTCGTAAAAATAGTACAAATTTGCAGTAAAATGGTGTTTATGGATGCAAAACAATTAAAGTGGGCGTATTTGTTAGTTCTTTCTCTTATTTGGGGAAGTTCTTTTATTTTAATTAAAAGAGGATTGGTTGGTTTAACCGCAATTCAGGTTGGATCTTTCCGAATTATTTTTGCAGCCTTATTTTTGTTGATTATTGGATTTAGAAGTTTGAAGAAAATTTCGCTTCGCCAATGGAAATTTGTTGCCATAACTTCGTTTTTCGGAACCTTTACGCCAGCTTATCTTTTTGCTATTGCAGAAACGGAAGTTGACAGTTCAATTGTAGCGATTTTAAATTCACTTACGCCCTTAAATACATTGGTTTTAGGAATTCTCATTTTCGGAATTCAGTTTCAAAAAAGACAAGTATTAGGCGTTTTTGTTGGATTGGTTGGCTGCCTTTTGTTGGTTTTGAGCGGGGCATCAGCGCATCCGGGACAAAATTACTATTATGTGGTTTTGGTTGTAATTGCAACGCTTTGTTATGCAATAAATGTGAATTTGATTAAAAAGTATTTGTCTGATTTGAATTCGCTAAGTATTACAACTGGAAATTTTATGGTTTTGCTTTTGCCTGCATTAATTATTTTAAGCACGACCGATATTTCTCAAAGAATAAATATGGATATCACACAGCATTCCATATTTTTTGTAATGATTTTAGGGGTTTTAGGAACCGGAATTGCAAATGTTTTGTTCTTTAAATTGATCCAAATATCTTCTCCTGTTTTTGCAACTTCTGTTACTTATTTAATTCCGATTGTTGCTTTCTTCTGGGGGTTGTTAGATAATGAGATGCTGACCCCAATTCAGTTTTTTGGAGCATTTATTATTTTGATTGGAGTTTATTTGTCGGCTAAAAAGTAGATTCAAGTTGAGGGTATGCATTGCATTTTAAATCAATTATTTTCGAAAAAAATATGAAAGAGTTAATTGAAAAATTACTTTTGAAAGAATCAATAGAATTCAACGGCTCAATCGCTGAATTAAAAGAAAAAATTCAAATTGGCACAGACCGAAAATTTAGATTTGAATGGATTTCTGAAAATGATTTTAAAATTCTCTCGAAAATTTCATTAGGAACTTTTATTCTCAATTCCAATCCTGGATATTTTGAGGGAATAAAAGGTTTTGGAAAGTTGACAGAATTAAAAAATGGAAAAACCAAAATCGATTTGAATACTAAACTCCGCGTTGAACTTTATTTTGCTGCAATTTTGCCAACGCTTACATTTATCGTTTCGTTTTTGAGTGGTAATAAAACACCATTCTGGAGTGTTTTTTTAATTCCAGTTGTTGTTGTTTTATGGTTTTGGTTTATTTACAGATGTCAAGAAGAAATGCTTTTCAGAAAATTTATAAATTATATAAAAACTGAATAGGGCGCTAAAAAAGTTGCTGTAAGTTGTAGTTTTAATAAAAGTCTTTCCGCTTCAAAATAAAAAAAGAAAAAGCTTCGTCAAAGTTTAAACCTTTGGCGAAGCCTACTAGAAAAGAAACCTTAGCAAGTTAATGTCTTAGAATCTTAGCATCTCTTAAAGAAAATCTGCATCAGAAACTCCTTCATTTATTTTGATATCAGACATTTTGATATCCAATTCAAAACCTACATTCTGAATTAAATTAAAAGGAACTTTTACACCTTTTACTTCTTTGTAATCATTGAAGTTTGTGATTTGCGTAACCGATTTTCCGCCTTGCTCGCGAACTTTAGATTCTGCCACTTTTAATCCAGATTTAATATCGTAGAAATAAGTTGTTTTGCCGTTTTTAATTGCATAAGCATCACTTCCGTTTATAGGTTCGATGTTATCAACTTTTAAATCAGTTCTTTTTACTAATTGAAGTTCTTCAAAAGGAGCAGCATTTGCTTTCATTTCTTTTAAATCATCGCCTTCTAAATTTTTGCGCTGACCTTGTTGCTCAATATAAGCGCCTTTTTCATTTACAACTTGTTTCATCAAACTCATGGTTCCCATAGCAAGCGAAACCATCATTTTGCCTTTTGAATCCAATTTTGAAGTAAAAGTCAGTGGAGTAGGAGCTTGCGGAATCGTTGTACTTCCATTCATATAAAGTGTTTTTACTGAAGTGACTGCTTTTTCGCCTCCAATTGCTTTAATATAATTTTCGAAAACTGTTTTTGCTGTAACACTTGCAGGAGCTTCTTTTTTAGTTGCAGGTTTCTCAACCGGATTTCCGTATTTATCAAAATAATAAATCGGAATTTGAAGTTTTTCGATACCTGAAATTACATCAGAACCTTTTCCAACAATAACAATTCTCATATTGTCAAGTAGGAAATATTTGTTTGCAACACGATAAATATCATCGGCCGTTACATTATTTATGGTTTGAATGTATTTTTCATAGAAATCAGCAGGAAGTTTTTCTGTTTCGATATTTAAAGCATAACGCGCAACAGCCTGAGGTTTTTCAACCTGCATTACAAAACGCCCAATATATCCGGCTTTCACATTTTTCAAGACATCTTCAGAAACTTTTTCAGTTCTGATTCTTTTGATTTCTTTGATAAATTGAACAACAGCGCTATCAGTAACTGTGTTTCTAACAGCTGATGAAGCTTTGAATTTAGAAACATATTTACTGGCTCCAATGCTTGAATTTGCGCCATATGTCCAAGCATGTTGTTCGCGTAAATTCATGTTCAGATAACTATTGAAATCGCCACCTAAAATTTGATTTGCAATTACAGCAGGGAAAAAATCAGGATCGCTCATTTTTAAGTTTACCGTATTTACCAATGAAATTTCGGATTGAACGGCATTTGGAACATCTACAAAATCAATTTGAAGTTTAGAAGCGTTTTCTGGATTCGGGTAGGTGTTTTTTGGAGCCGACTGTTTTTTCCACCCACCAAAGAGTTTTTCAACTGAGGTTTTTACATCTTTAAATTTTACATCTCCTATAACAACTAAATAAGCATTTTCCGGAACGAAATATGTATTGTAATTTGTCTGAACATCATCAAGAGTTACATTTTTTACCGTTTCTTCAGAAAGATATTCTCCAGAAGGATGATTTTTTCCAAAAGCCAAAACATCAACAACGCGATTTGCAATTGCCGGAACACTTTTTTCTTCTGCTTTTAATCCTTCAATCAATTTTGCTTTTTCTTTGTCGAATTCAGTTTGAGTAAAATTGGGCTGTAAAACGCCTTCTGCCAAAAGCTCTAAAACGCGCCCAGAATATTTAGAAAGCGAACTTGCAAAAGCACCTTGTGAGGTAAAGTTGATGTTTGCTCCATAGAAATCAATTTCTTCGTTAAAAGCTTCTTTAGTTGTTTTTTTGGTTCCGTTTCCAATTAAACTACTGGTCAATTCGTCAACACCTTTTTTGTTGCCTTCGGTAAAAGGGGCGTTGTCTAATGTTAAATTGAAACTAACTCTTGGCAATTTATGGTTTTCGACAACTAAAACTTTCATGCCGTTTGCCAACACAAAAGTTTGCGGCTTTTTAATGTTGACTACTGGGGCGTTTCCTGGTTTCGGTTGTGGACGATCTTGTGCTATCATAATTCCTGTTAGGAAAAAAAGGATTAAAAAAGGATATATTTTTTTCATGATTCGATACTTCTTAGTTTTGAGATTTTGCAGTTGGAATATAATCTAAAATCAAGCGTTGGTTTGGATTCAAATATTTCTTTGCAACTTCTCTGATTTCTTCTCTTGTTATAGAGTGGTAAATGTCAATTTCAGTATTAATTAAATTTACGTCTCCATAAAGCAAATAATAAGAAGCAAGATTTTCTGCAATTCCTTCTACGCTTGAATTCGCATTCACAAAATTATTATCGAATTTATTCTGTAATTTTTCGTAATCTTTTTCAGAAATCAAATCGGTTTGGATTTTTACTATTTCTTCATCCATTTCTTTTAAAATGTCTGCAGTTGTATTTGGAGCCATTGGCAATCCATATAATATGTAAGTTCCATAATCTTCCTGACTAAAACCAACAGCACCAATTTGAAGTGCCATTTTTTTGTCGTCAACAATTTTTTTATAAAGTTTAGAGCTTTTCCCGTCACTTAAATAGGAAGAGATTAAATCTAAAACTCTCGCGTCTCTGGTTTTCATTGACGGCGTTCTGTACGAAGCAACAACCATCGGGATTTGAATATTTGGATCTTCGTAGGTCGCTTTTATAGTTTGTGTAATAGGTTCTTCGGTATAGACTTGTTTTTTTACTGTTTCGCCTTTTGGGATTGGTCCGAAATATTTCTGAACCCATTCTTTCGCTTTTGTTTTATCGAAATCTCCGGCAATGACTAAAACAGCATTGTTTGGTGTATAGAATTTTTTATTGAATGCCTGAAATTCTTCAAGAGTTGCAGCGTCTAGATCTTTCATTGAACCAATAGTGGTCCAGCGATAAGGATGATTTTTAAACATGTTCTTTTTAACCTCAGGAAGAATATTTCCATAAGGTTGATTGTCGTACCGCATTCTTTTTTCTTCCTTAACAACTTCATTTTGCGTATCAACGCCAATTTTATTAATAATAGGATGCATTAATCGTTCTGATTCCATCCACAAACCTAATTCTAAATTGTTTGATGGGAAAACTTCATAATAATACGTTCTGTCGTCAGAAGTATTGGCATTGTTGACACCTCCGTTTGCAGTAACGATTTTCATCCATTCGCCGCGTTTGATATTTTGAGTGCCTTCAAATAATAAATGTTCGAAAAAATGTGCAAATCCCGTTCGGTCAGGACGTTCGTCTTTTGAACCTACGTGATACATTACAGATGTAATAACGACAGGTGCCGACGGATCGTTATGCAAAATTACATGCATTCCGTTATCTAGATTGTATTCTTCAAAAGCCACCTTTTGAGCATGTGCTACTCCTCCAAGCATTAGTGCTGCACTTAACATCATTATTGAATTTTTCATATAAGATTAATAAATTTATGATACCTAAAATAAGTAGGTAGCAAAAAGTTGATTATAGTTACTCCAAAAATAGTGTTTTTTGTGTATTATTTTAGAACTTATGCCTTTATCATTAAAAATTAATAAAAATTTACTTATAATTTTGATTTTAAAAACCTTAAAAAGAGTTGAAAAACAGCTGTTAAACATGAAAAAAATATTTTTGTACCGAGGGATTGCGTAGTAAATTATTAGTTGTATATTTGCAACCTTAAAAATCAATAAATCAATTTGATATGTATGCAATCGTAGAGATAGCAGGGCAACAATTTAAAGTAAGCAAAGACTTAAAGGTTTATGTTCACCGTTTAGCTAACGAAGAAGGTTCAAGAGTTTCTTTTGACAAAGTTCTTTTGTTAGATGATAATGGAAATGTAACTTTAGGCGCCCCAGCTATAGAAGGTGCTTCAGTAGAAGCTAAAGTGTTACAACACTTAAAAGGTGATAAAGTTATCGTTTTCAAAAAGAAAAGAAGAAAAGGATACAAAAAAAGAAATGGTCACAGACAATATCTTACTCAAATTGTAATTGAAGGTATTACTGCAGCAGGAGGAACTAAAAAAGCAGCAGCTAAAAAAGCAGTTGTGGCAGAAGAAGTAGCTACTGAAGAAGTAGAAGCTCCAAAAGCAAAAAAAGCAGCTCCAAAAGCAAAAAAAGAGACTACTAAAGAATAATAACAATATTTAAACTCATACGTCATGGCTCACAAGAAAGGTGTCGGTAGTTCGAAGAATGGTAGAGAATCAGAATCAAAACGTTTAGGCGTTAAGATTTATGGTGGTCAAGCTGCTATTGCTGGTAACATCATCGTTAGACAAAGAGGTTCAAAACATAATCCAGGTGAAAACGTTTACATCAGTAAAGATCACACACTACACGCAAGAGTAGCTGGAGTTGTTAAGTTCCAAAAGAAAAGAGATAACAAATCTTATGTATCTATTATCCCATTCGAGGCATAATAATCAAAGATTACTTTTTATAAAAAACCCGTTCAGAAATGATCGGGTTTTTTGTTTTATAATTGTGAATTTATCCAGTTTGTTATCTCGAGGAAATCTCCGTAGAAATTAATGTAAAGTTAATCTTGATTGTAACTTGAGGAAGTGCCTAGTTTCTTTGGATTGCAGCGGTGAATAATAAAAAAAACCTTTGTAAAAGTTTTAAATTTTAACAAAGTTCCGTGGAGTATTTTCAAATTGGAATTTAAAGCATTTATTCCTCAGTATCTTTAGTTTCTTCCAAATCCTGAGATTTCTTTCCAACTTTTATTTTTGGATTATCCTGAGTTCCGGTCACCATAAGAGGAATCCCGAAAATACCCAATGGAGGTAATCCTAAACGCATTTTTAAGTTGAGTTTTCCGTCTAAACTTGTTGTGCCTTCAATTCTAGGTCTAAAGCCTGCAAATTTGAATTTAAAGCGTTCTACGGTCATGATATTGTTCTTGATTGTAGTTTTAATGTCCACTTTGGAAACATCAGGATTTTTCATCGATTCCGAATTGGTTTCTTTGCTTACTGCGTTAAACATTTTCAATCCTCTAACTTTTACATCTTTTACAGAAAGTGTTCCGCCTCCTGTTAATGAAGGATAAACGGGTTCCATTTTTCCGTTCAAACGACCTTTTAGTTTATAGTCTAAAGAAACAATTCCTTGTGCTTTTTCAGCGGCACTGGCCATTTTTCTGAAAACTTCTATTTCATTGTAAGCTCTTTTAATGTCAAAATCAGAAGCTTTTATAGCATAATCGAAATTTGCTTTTTGAGGTGTTACGGCTTGATAATTAGCATTCATTGCAACATTGCATCCAATTAAATTGAAACCAGTATTCTGCATTGTCAGCTTGCCATTTTTCATGCTTAAATTTCCAGTCGCATTTTGCAAATTAAGTTTATCGAAATTGACTTTCTGTGCATTGGCTGTAAACTGCAAATTTAAGTTTGACGGAATTATGATAACTCCTGTTTGAGTAGTTTCAGTTTTTTTAGATTCTTCTGGCGAGCTTGGTTTTGTTGTTACAGATGTATTCGGATTTGTGCTGGACATGAATTCGTCTACATTAATATATCGGGATGTAGAAGTAAAAGCGCCTTTTAAAATGCCAGTATTTGTAGTCGCGTAGTTAAATACATTTTGCAAATAACCGTTCATTCTAAAATCAGATTTTCCATATGCGGCCAAAAAATTGTTGAAATACATCTTGTCCTGGTTAATTTTGAAAATTCCCTGCTTGATAATGAACTTTTTAGGAAGATATTCAGATGTAATACCGATATTTCGCAGTTCAAGAGTTCCTTTGTTATGCAGTTTGCTGTAATTTCCTTTTTCGGCATCGCTTTGTTTTCCTTTTAAAACAACATCGGCTTTTACAAATCCATCTAAATCTAAACCTTTTTGAGAAAAAACTTTGTAGATTTTATTGACATCTAATTCTCCTTTGGCTTTTATGTCATAGGTCAAATCATCAAAATTGCTTAAATCTGCTTCTACAAAAACTGGTTTTCCTTCAAAGGTAAATTGCGCTGGCTTTAGTTTTACTTTTAAATCGTCATAGGTTCCTTTTTGATTGTCAATTCTCAATTTAACGGTAATATTTGTAATTGCGTTTGGATAATAAGGCGTTTTTAGATAACCGTTTTCTAAATTAATAGTTCCTTGCGTTTTTGGGAAAAGTCTGTTTTTTTGGTCGAATTTTCCATTAACAACGGCATCTCCATTAAGATTTCCTTTTAATACGATATTTGGAATTCCAAGAGCTGACATTAATTTCCCAAGATCTATTTTTGCTTTTAAATCAGCATCAATATTCGGCGTATTTACACCGACTACGTGAAATTTAGATTTCAAATAATCCTTATTGATGTTTAGTGACAGATTTTTGGCGTCAATATCAGCCAAGTCCGGATTTAGATTTGGAACTCTGGTTTTAATATCTAAATTCAAATTTGAAACCGGAAATGCGCTTTTGTTGTAATTTACAAATCCGCTGTCGATTTTTACGTCAAGATCAAGTTCAGGAGCAATATTTTGAGACGCTATATAATCTCCTTTTAATGTCAAAAGAAGATTTGTGTTTCCTTTTAATTCGGTTTTAGAAAGCCAAGTTATGTATTTTGGAGGGAACGCAGTAAAAACGTCGTTAAGTTTGCTGTTTTCAGATTTTATGACAAAATCCATATTGTAACCGTCTTTCAAGAAGTCAAATTTTCCTTTAAAATCAACCAAAAGCTGATTAATTTTTAAGTTATTTTGCTGGAAGAAAAACGACAGCGAATTTACATTTACCTTTGTAATTAAGTCGGCATCGACCTTTTTGTTCATTAGGTACGGTTCGTCTTCATAGATAACATTTAGCTTTTCGATTTTAGCTTTTGAGTACAAATCAAAAACCGATTTATTTAAATCTCCTTTTCCTAAATAATCAAAACCAAAAGCATCAAAATGAACTTTAGTCGACTGATCGTCATAAATTATTTTACTGTTTAAAATTTCAATTCGCTCCAATTTCAAAGCTGTTTCCGTGCTGTCTTCAGGTTTTGAAGTGGCTTTAGATTTGTAGATATTGTAATTTGCCTCGCCTTTTGAATTTACTTTTACATTAATAAAAGAATCCGATAAATAGATTTGATCAATTTTTACGGCTTTGCTGAAAACAAGGCTGGCAACGTTTATTCCAAAAGAAACCTCTTTTGCTGTAATGAATTTTTCCTTTGCATAAGGTGCAGATCCATTAAGGTTTAAGTCGCTTAATGTCAGTGTCAGTGAAGGGAAATGATGGAAAAATGAAACCGAAACATCAGAATAATTTAATTCTGCGCTAAGCCTTTCATTTGCTGTTTTTTTAATTTGTTCTTTGATTTTATCGGCAAAAACAATCGGAGTCAAAAAAAGCAGAGCAATAATAACTGCGAAAGTTATTCCAAGATATTTTGCTGTTTTTAATAAAATAGATTTGGTTTTGCTTTTGGACATGATAAAATATTTAGATTAGAAAAAGGGTAAAAAATGGTAAAACTAGAGTTGTTTTATCCGTGAACCGTTTCTTTTTTGCCATAATTGGTAATGATTGAACCTTCATATTCAATCCACTCTTTCCAGCGTTTGTCAATATCGATATTGTCTTGGTATTTTCTAGCGAATCCTAAAAAAGTAGTATAATGACCAGCTTCAGAAATCATTAAATCACGATAGAATTTAGCCAATTCTTCATCTTTGATGTTTTCTGAAAGTACTTTAAAACGCTCACAACTTCTGGCTTCGATCATGGCCGAAAACAATAATCGATCGCAAAGTGCGTCTCTTCGGCTTCCGTCCTTTTTCATGAATTTAAAAAGTTCATTTACATAATGATCTTTTCTTTCGCGTCCTAAAGTGAGTCCGCGCTTTTTGATTACATCATGAACCATTTGTAAATGCTCTAATTCTTCTCTGGCAATTACGAGCATTTCGGTCACTAACTCCTCTAATTCAGAGTTATACGTTACGATACTGATTGCGTTTGAAGCCGCTTTTTGTTCGCACCAGGCGTGATCCGTTAAAATTTCTTCGATATTTGACTCAACGATATTTACCCAGCGAGGGTCAGTAGCTAATTTTAGTCCCAACATAATTTCCCAGCATTTATTTACTGCAAAATTAGTGTTTTTTTATGAGCGAATCTTGGGAAATTGGGTGCAAATCCGCGCAAAAAAGCATTATTTTGTAATATGAAACAAATATTATGAATCAGATAAAAAAACTTTTAATAATTGGTTTTGTGTGGCCAGAACCAAATTCTTCTGCTGCCGGTGGAAGAATGATGCAACTGATTTCGATTTTTAAGGAAGACGGATTCGAAATTACTTTTACCAGCGCCGCGCAAGACAGTGATTTTATGGTTGATTTGTCTGAATTTGGAGTAACAAAAAAAAGCATCGAACTCAATTCATCAAGTTTTGATGATTTTATAATCGAATTAAATCCAGACGTTGTTTTGTTTGATCGTTTTATGATTGAAGAGCAATTTGGCTGGCGAGTTGTCGAAAAATGTCCAAAAGCAATCCGAATTTTAGATACTGAAGATTTGCATTGTTTGAGAACGGCAAGACAAAAAGCTTTTAAAGAAAATCGAACTTTTGAACTTTTTGATTTATTGTCTGAAGAAGTGGCGAGACGTGAAATCGCTAGTATTTTAAGATGTGATTTTTCTTTGATTATTTCTCAATTTGAAATGAATGTTCTCAAAGATGTTTTTAAAATAAGCAGTGATTTGTTGTTCTATCTTCCATTTTTAGTCGAAAAAATGAATGAAGAAGATCTTCAGAAATTGCCTTCTTTTAGTGATCGAAAGAACTTTGTTTTCATCGGAAATTTTCTTCATGAACCGAATTGGAATACCGTTCAATATCTAAAAGAAGCCATTTGGCCTTTTGTAAAAAAAGATTTTCCAGAAGCCGTCTTAGAAGTTTACGGCGCTTATCCGTCACAGAAAGTACTGCAGTTGCATCAGCCTAAAAACGGTTTTTATATTATAGGAAGGGCAGAGGATGCAAATGAAGTGGTGAAAAATGCGAGAGTTGTTTTAGCTCCAATTCGTTTTGGAGCAGGTCTAAAAGGAAAATTATTAGAATCCATGCAATGCGGAACACCAAGTGTAACAACGTCAATTGGTTCTGAAGCTATGCATTCAGATTTGCCTTGGAATGGTTTTATTGAAGATGAACCAGAGGAGTTTTCAAAAAAAGCAATTGCGCTTTATAAAGATGAGAATCTCTGGGAACAATCTCGAAATAACGGAATTGCAATTATTAATAAATGTTATCAAAAAAGCAGTTATTCAAATGAATTAATTACATTGATAAATTCCCTTTTAATTAATTCTGAAAGCCATCGACTTCATAATTTTATGGGCAATTTATTGCAACATCATGCTTACAAAAGCACCATGTATATGTCAAAATGGATTGAGGCTAAGAATAAATAGATTAGTTTTTAGTCGCAGTTTTCAGTTTTGTAGTTGCTTAAAAATGTGACTTAAAACAGGAACTCTAAACTAAGCTTCCATTTTTCCAAATCCTACCGTTTCGCGATACATTTGAGGCGAAACATCGGCATTGGTTTTAAAGAAACGACTGAAATAATGTTCGTCGTCATAGCCTAATTCGTAAGCGATTTCTTTGACCGTTTTGCTGGTTAGATATAATTCTCTTTTAGCTTCAATTATTATTCTTTCTGAAATTAAATCGGTAAGCGTTTTGTTGAAATAATTCTTCGATAATTTGGCTAAAGCTTTTGGAGAAATATTCAGTAAATCGGCATAATTTCCCGCCGAATGTTTGGTTTTAAAATTGAGTTCAATAGCATCTTTTAAGTTTTGAAGAATAATAGGTTCTTTAGAATCTGGAACTGATTTGATTTCTTCTAATTGCTCGGTTTTTAATCTTGAAGCCGTAATTAAAAAGATTTTCAAATACGAAATAAGTAATTCATATTGTGCTAATTCAGCATTTTGAATCTCGGCTTTCATTTGTTCCAAAACCATTTTAAAGGTTTGAGAAGCCTGTTCCGTAACCTTTACATAAGGTGGCTGGTAAATGTTGTTGAATAAAACACCGTTACATGAAACTTCTTTCTGATGCATGTGAATACAATAAAAATCAGGGTGAAAATGAATCGCAATTCCTTCAATTGGCTCGTTTACACAAAGCATAAATGGTTGATATGGGGAAAAGGCGAGAAGTGAATTTTCTCCAAATTGATGTTCTGCAAAATCAGCTTTTACTTTGCCTTTTCCTTTGGTTACCCAAATTAATGAGTAATAGTTGTTCCGCTGTAAATGGTCAAAATGGCTGTTGTCGTCAAACGAAAGAATTTTGAAGGCCAAATTACCATTTTGAGGATTTATTAAAGTGAAAACATTTTGCGGGCTCATATCTTGGTTCTTTTTTGAAAATATAAAGATAGTTATGAAATAAATTCACAACTATCCTTATAAATTGTTTTTTGTTATAGTGACTTTGCTTTTTTAAATTATACTGCTGGAAAATCAATTTCAGTATTAGCAAGATTATTGAAGTAGTTTGTTAAAACATTCAAAGCTACATGTGCAATAGTTTCGGCAATTTCAGCGTCAGAAACTCCTGCAGTTTTTGCTTTATTTACATCTTCATCATTTACTAAACCATTTTTACTAATTAATGTTTTTGCTAATTGTAAAACCGCTTCTGTCTTAGCATCGGTAGAATTTCCTGATCTTGCTGCTTTTAAAACTGCTGGATCTGCTTTTACTAATTTTTCTCCAATAAAAGTGTGAGCTGCCAAACAGTAATCACAAGAATTGCTTTCTGAAACTGCTAAAGCAATTAATTCGCCAGTTTTTGCACTTAATTTTCCGTGGCTCAAAGCACCGCTTAAATTTAAATATCCTTCAAGAACTGCTGGGGAATTTCCCATTGTTCTCATCATGTTTGGTACAACTCCTAATTTAGCTTGGACTGCGTTGAATAAATCTTTAGTTTTTCCTGTTACTTCTTCTGGGTTTAATGCTGTTAATCGTGTCATTTTATTTAAATTTTTAAGTTGTTATTTGTTATTGTCTTTTGACATTACAAAGTTGCGACGATTACAGATTTTAGAACATGGAGAATGTACGCTATGTAATGGATAATTTTCCCTGACTGTTTTTTCAGCAGCTAATCCAGCTTTCCGTTTCATCCCGATAGCTATCGGGACAAAACCCTGATTTTTCTAAGTCATAAAACGAGCTTCCGTTGGTCGCTGTTTTCTGGCAAGAAAAATGAGGGTTTTGAGCTCCGGGCTTTCCACTTCAATCTGGGCTAGGGCACTCGTTTTTATAAGATTGTTTTTGTTTATTTTATCAGCAATGAAAAGCTTTGTGTTTAGTAAACTTTGTCAAAGTTCGTAGCAAAGCTTTTTCGCAATCTTGTCATTCCTCGTTCCTCGGAATGACAAATAATACTTAAAAAAAAAATAGGCTGTTCCTTAGGAGCAGCCTATTTTGAAATTATATTATTGAAAGTTTATTTCAAGACACCTTCAACGGCCTGAATTGTAGTAGCATGGTAACCAGATTTAGCTTTTTCAAAAATCTGTTTTGCCCAAACTTTTTCTTCAGGAGTTTTAACCATTTCTTTATATAACATCATCACAGATCCAGTTCTGCTTATTCCAATCAAAAATTGTTCAATTGCAGGATATGCTGGTTTGTATTGATGTTTTAATACCTGAACAAACCATTGGCGCTTGATAATGAAGTTTCCACCTTTTGTAAAGTTGAATTCTTTGTCAATTGCGTCCATTTCTGTGACTGTAATGTCAGCAGGAAGATGGTCTATAAAATGTTGTTTTTCGGCAGTCGTTGTAATTTTTTTGCTCAAACCTGTAACGCCAGTTTCTCTCCAACTTTTTTGGATTGCATCAATAGCGTCAAAATCAGCTGAACTTACCGGAAGAATGTTTGATGGGATTCCAGGTTTATAAATCCAGTATTCTAATTTGATTTTATCAGCTAAGGCTTTGTCGCCTTTGATTAAATTTTCATTCAAATATTTTACAAAATCTTCTGTAGTAATTGACTTGAATGCATGCGAATCAAAATAATTCTTAATAAACGGATCGAATTTCTCGCGTCCGACAGCGTTTTCAATAACTCTTAAAAAGGCATATCCTTTAACATAAGGAATTTGACTGATTCCGTCGTCTGGATTTCTTCCTGTTAAACTAACTTTTAATCTTGTATCTGGGTTTGTATCGCCATATTCTGCAACATTATCAGTCAATTCTTTGTTTGTGATAACGTTTTGCATTTCAAATTCTTTCTTTCCGAAAATAGCTTCTCCAATTCTGTGTTCAACATAAGTTGTAAAACCTTCGTTAAGCCAAATATCATCCCAAGTTGCGTTTGTAACTAAGTTTCCGCTCCAACTGTGACCTAATTCGTGTGCCAATAAACTTGTTAAAGAGCGATCGCCAGCTATAACTCCCGGAGTTAAGAAAGTTAGATTTGGATTTTCCATTCCACCATAAGGGAAACTTGGAGGTAAAACCAAAACGTCATAACGCCCCCAACGATAAGGTCCGTAAAGTTTTTCTGCAGCATTTACCATTTTTCCAAGTTCGGCAAATTCCCAAGCTGATTTTTTTAGCATCGATGGTTCTGCATAAACACCAGTTCTATTGTCGATTGCTTGAAATTCGATATTTCCAACTGCAATTGCCATTAAATAAGATGGAATTGCTTTATCTTGTTTGAAAGTATAAACGCCAGTATCATTCTTCTTCTGCGGATTTACAGCGCTCATAATCGCTAATAAATCTTTAGGAACTGTAACTTTTGCATTATAAGTAAAACGAATTCCTGGCGAATCCTGACAAGGAATCCAAGTACGGGACCAAACACTTTCGCCCTGAGAAAAAACAAAAGGGTTCTTTTTGTCTGCTGTCTGTTCTGGTTTTAGCCATTGCAATGCTACACCATCTTTAGTGGTGTTGTAATAAATGTTTACTTTAGTTGTATTTGGTTCAATTGTAATATGAAGTGGTTTTCCATGAAATTCAGTGGCTGCGCCAAGCTCGAATTTGGTTTCTTTTTCATCGTCACCTAAAGTTACTTTTGTAATATTTAAAGTGTTTTCGTCAAAGATGATTTCATTTCCTTTGCTGATGTTGTCAATCTGCCAAGAGGCTTTTCCTGAAATAGTCTGTGTATCAAAGTCTACTTTAATATCAAGATCAAGATGTTTAACAACAGCAAGTTTTGGCTTCGAATAACTGTGTTCATCGACAATTGTTGTTGCTTTTTCGGTTTGTTCTTTTTTCTGGCAGGCAATTGCTGTCAGAAATAAAGCGGCAAGAATTAATTTCTTCATATTGGGAGGTGTTGAATTAGAGGATGAAAATTAAACAAAAAATCCCGTTTTGAATAAACAAAACGGGATTTAATTAAATATAACCTTCGACTTCGCTCAGGCTGACATAAGAAAATTACGCCAACATTGTAACTGGGCTTTCGATGTATTGTTTTAATGTTTGTAAGAATTGAGCACCAGTTGCACCGTCAATTGTTCTATGGTCACAAGCTAATGATAACATCATTGTGTTTCCAACTACGATTTGACCGTTTTTAACTACTGGTTTCTCAACAATTGCACCTACTGAAAGGATAGCAGAGTTTGGTTGGTTGATAATTGAATTAAATTCAGTTATACCAAACATACCAAGGTTAGATACTGTAAAAGTACTTCCTTCCATTTCTTGTGGCCCAAGTTTTTTGTTTTTAGCTCTTCCGGCAAGATCTCTTACTGAACCGCCAATTTGAGATAAACTCATAGCATCTGTAAACTTCAATACAGGAACTACTAATCCGTCTTCAACAGCTACAGCAACACCAATGTTTACGTGGTGGTTGATGATGATAGCATCTTCTTTCCAAGTAGAGTTGATTTTTGGGTGTTTTTTCAATGCTAAAGCACAAGCTTTGATTACCATATCGTTGAAAGATACTTTTGTATCTGGAACGCTATTGATAGCAGCTCTTGCCTGCATAGCTTCGTCCATGCTTACTTCGATCACTAAGTTGTAGTGAGGAGCAGTAAATAAAGATTCAGAAAGGCGTTTAGCGATAATTTTACGCATTTGAGAGTTTTTGATCTCTTCTGTGAAAACTTCGCCAGCGGGAACAAATACTTTTGGTGCAGCAGGAGCAACAGTTTCAGCTTTAGGAGCAGTAGAAGTTGCAGCTGCGGCTGGCTGTGCTTGTGCAGATGGAGTAAAGTTCTCGATATCGCTTTTCACGATACGTCCGTTTTCTCCAGAACCTTTAACTTGGTTCAATTGAATTCCTTTGTCAGAAGCAATTTTCTTAGCTAAAGGTGAAGCTAAAATTCTTCCGTCTGAAGTATTGTTTACAACTTCTGGTGCTTTTTCTGCAGCAGGAGCAGCTTTTGTTTCTTCAGCAGCAGGAGCACTTGCAGGTGCAGCACCTCCGGCAGTATAATTGTCAGCAATTCCAGCAATATCAGTTCCTGCAGGTCCGATAATAGCTAATAAGCTGTCAACTGGTGCAGTGTTTCCTTCTTGAATTCCGATATATAATAATGTTCCAGAATTGAAAGACTCAAACTCCATAGTCGCTTTGTCTGTTTCAATTTCTGCTAAAATATCACCTTCAGCTACAGTATCACCAACTTTTTTCAACCAAGTTGCTACTGTACCTTCAGTCATTGTATCACTCAAACGTGGCATAGTTACAACTACAACACCTTTAGGCAATTCAGTTGCTGCTTTTGCAGGAGCAGCAGCTTCAGTTTTTGCTTCTGCAGCAGGAGCATCCGCTTTTGGTGCTTCAGCAGCTGGAGCGTCACCACCAGCTAAAAGAGCAGAAATATCTTCTCCTTCGTTACCAATGATTGCTAATAATGAATCAACCGGAGCAGTTTCTCCAGCTTGAATTCCGATATGTAAAAGAGTCCCTTCGTTAAAAGATTCGAACTCCATTGTTGCTTTGTCTGTTTCAATTTCAGCTAAGATATCTCCTTCGCTAATTTTGTCGCCTACTTTTTTAAGCCAAGTCGCTACCGTTCCTTCCGTCATAGTATCGCTCAAACGAGGCATTGTTACTTTAATCGCCATGATGTTATAGTTTATGAGGTGTAAATGGATAGTCTTCTTGTGCGTATACTACATCGTATAATTGTTGTAAGTCTGGGTATGGAGATTCTTCAGCGAATTTCGCACACTCTTCAACTAAGTCTTTAACTCTTTGGTCAATAACTTCAATTTCTTCTTCTGTAGCATATTTTTGATCCATGATTACATCAAGAACTTGTGTAATCGGGTCAATTTTTTTGTACTCTTCAACCTCTTCTTTAGAACGATATAGTTGTGCATCAGACATTGAGTGTCCTCTGTAACGGTACGTTTTCATTTCAAGGAAAGTTGGTCCATCTCCGCGACGTGCTCTTTCGATAGCTTCGTGCATTGCTTCAGCAACTTTTACTGGGTTCATTCCATCAACAGGTCCGCAAGGCATTTCATAACCTAAACCTAATTTCCAGATGTCAGTGTGATTTGCAGTTCTTTCTACAGAAGTTCCCATTGCATAACCGTTGTTTTCAACGATAAATACAACTGGAAGTTTCCATAACATCGCCATGTTGAAAGCTTCGTGAAGAGAACCTTGTCTAGCAGCACCATCACCAAAGTAGGTCATAGTAACGCCACCAGTGTTGAAGTATTTGTCAGCGAAAGCTAAACCTGCGCCAACTGGGATTTGTCCCCCTACGATTCCGTGTCCTCCGTAAAAACGGTGTTCTTTAGAGAAAATGTGCATAGAACCTCCCATACCTTTAGAAGTCCCTGTTACTTTTCCTAAAAGTTCCGCCATTACATTTCGAGGATCAACTCCCATACCAATTGGCTGAACGTGGTTTCTGTATGCGGTAATCATTTTGTCTTTAGTCAGGTCCATAGCGTGCAATGCACCGGCTAATACAGCTTCCTGACCATTATATAGGTGTAAAAAACCTCTAACTTTTTGTTGAATGTATAACGCTGCAAGTTTGTCTTCAAACTTTCTCCAAAGCAGCATGTCTTCGTACCACTTTAAATATACTTCTTTTGTAACTTCTTTCATCTGAATTCTTTCTTTTGCTAAAGTTTGTTTGTGTTATCAATTGTTGCCTATAACGCAAAATAGTTTCCTCCCACAAATTTGCGCCCGAAAGGTCGGGATGCAAAAATAAGACATTACATTTAAGAACTAAAATTTAATGGCTACTTTTTGGCTTTTTTTTACAAGAACTTTTTGTCGAACATAAAAGGGAGCAAATTTTTCAGGGATGCTGATTTATAAACTTCGCCAATTTCACCCATAAAATAGATTTCTATAGGGGTGTCTTGTTTGATTTCATATTCTGCAATTGATTGGCGGCAAGAACCACAAGGTGGAATAGGAGCAGTGGTTTGATTTGTGTCTGATGCTGCTGTAATCGCTATTTTTAAGATTTTAGCTTCAGGATAAATACTTCCCGCATGAAAAATCGCCACGCGTTCTGCGCATAATCCTGATGGATATGCTGCATTTTCCTGATTAGAGCCTAAAACTATTTTTCCATTATCTAATAATAAAGCTGCTCCAACTTTAAATTGTGAATAGGGAGCATAGGCTTTTTTCCGAATCTCCACAGCTTGGGTCATTAAATCCTGAATTTCCTCTGAAAGTTCTTCAATGCCACTGTAAACTAAAAAGGATGACGTAATATTTATTTCTTTCATTGTTTTTATGGGAAAAAAAATCCAAATTCCTAAAAATAGAAATTTGGATTGTTATTGTTTTTATATTTAGATTGTTTAATATTCTTCGTATTTGTCGCCAAAGTTAAACGTTAAAGAAAAACGAAGCGTGTTTTCTAACGGATTTTTAACTTTTGAAGTTGAGAATAAGTATGAAACGTCAACTTTTACGATGTTGTATTTGAAACCAGCACCTAAAGAAAAGAATTGACGAGCTCCTTTTTCAGGGCTTTCGTGGAAATATCCTGCACGAAATGCAAATGAATCTTGATACATATATTCTCCGGCAAGACTATAAGTTACTTCTTTTATTTCTTCACTAAATCCGCCTGGAGCATCTCCAAAAGATTTAAACATTCCTTGAAACCAACCTATGTCATTATATTTGTTGTAGGCAATTGTGCTTTGTTCCTGTGCGCTTTCCCCTGGGTCAGTAAAATCACCATCTCCGTTTAAATCTAACGCTGCTTGTTGCCCCGGAGGAGTTGGCACAAGTAATTTTGTAAATTCAACGCTAACTGCAAATTTATTGTAATCGTCAAGAATAAAATCAAATCCTCCTCCTAAACGCATGTTGGCAGGTAAAAAGTTTGAGCTTAAATCATCATTGTCGTAGCTGATTTTAGGTCCCATATTCTGGAAGTTGAACCCCGCTCTCCATCTTCCGTTGAAATCACTATAAGCAATTTCTTCAGATTGATAAAATCCGGCAACATCAACTGCAAAGGATGTTCCTGCGGTTGCATCTACATCTTCTGAGGCAACTCTTAAGTTAGAGCGTATATATCGTGCTCCAACTGCCATCGAAAAGGTTTCACTTAGTTTTTGCGAATAAGATCCGTCTAAAGCAAATTCATTTGGCGATACAATATTCGGAACTTCATTCGGGTCGCCAGTTTTTCTTAACTCGATATCTCCAAAGCCAAAATAACGAAAGCTCCCTGCAAAGGCGCTTCGGTCACTAATTTTGTTGTAATAGGTTAATTGACCAAGTGAAATATCATTGGCTAAATCAGTTAAATAAGGAGTATAACTGATAGAAAGTCCTTGTGCATCTTTAGAAAATGCATATTTCGCAGGATTCCATTGTTGAGAGAAAACGTCAGCGGAAGTAGCTACGCCCTGATCAGCTAAACCTGCCGCTCTTGCATCAGCAGCAACTAATAAGAAAGGAACTCCAGTGGTAATTGGTCTGGTTTCTTGGGCTTTAGCGTAGGTAACAATTAAAAGACAAATTAATAAAAGTGATATTTTTTTCATTTATGGGACTAATGTTTTTTGGTGGTGCAAAATATGTATAATATTATAAGATGACAAGTTTTTCGTATTTTTCTGCTTTTTTATTTGTTAAATTTGATTTAACGGTCAATTTATAAATATAAACTCCTTTACCTATCCGGTCTCCAAAATCGTCTCTTCCATCCCAGGTAATTTCTCTTGAAAGAAATCCTTCTGTTGTAATAATTTGGTTTTTTGTCCAGACTACTTTTCCTGTTATAGTCATAACCTGTACCTGAACTTCTAGGGGTTCATAAGGTCTATTGTGTGAAAACCAAAATTGTGTGTAAGTTGAAAATGGGTTAGGATAATTAAGAACGTGGGTTAAAGATAATGATTCATCTCCAACAACAATAAATTGAATTTCACTTGTTACAGGATTGTTATAAACATCCCATGCTGTGAAGGTTATCGTGTGCAGTCCCGCTTTTAAATTTCGAAGCGGAAAGCGTAAATTTCCATTTGTATAATCATCTAGTTTTGTCTGATAATAATCATTCAAAATGTACGGATTGCTTACGTCTCCGTCTAATACCGCCACGATATCATGTCCAATTCCACTCGCTGTATTAATTCCGTTTTCGTCTTCCAGAAACGCCAAAAGAAAGGGCGATTCATTTGTAATGCCACCAGAAACAAATGTTTCATCGTTCATATATAACTTCACTTTTGGACTAATATTGTCCTGAGGTGCATTTTCATTTATACCTCCTATTTTAATAGTGGTGTTATAGCCGGACTGATTTTCTAACGCTTGATTTTTCTTTGAATAGAAACTGATTCGGCCATAATCGACATTAATTCGAATGTCTCTTGGGACAACAAAGCTAAATTCAAACTGGCCGTTTGTGACTGAAGCGTTGCCTCTGAAAATAGTTTCGCCTAGAGTTTTAAATGACATTGGCGAACTGAATCCATCATTATTAAGAGTTGATGTTGTAATCAGTTTATCGAAAATTGCTGTTGCTAATTCACCGTTATAATTGCTTAAAAGTGTATTGTTTTCATCTGTAATTTCTCCTGAAATTTTAATTTTTGAAAGTGATTTTAAATCTGGTATGGTTTGAGAAATCACAACATCATTTACTTTTGTTAAATTAATTCTTGGTTTCGGAATTGCAAGCATTAGTGCTGGATCACCAATATAAAATATAACATTGCTGGAAGAGCTCGGATTTTCATTTTTTGAAATTCGAAGTGCTTCTGCAATAGTGGTGTATTGGTTTGATCCGTAAGAAAGTAAATTTTTGCTTAGGCTGTCATTGAAATTCTCGGCATTAAACTGACCAATTGACCGAATTGTGGTGAGCATTGAAATTGCGCCACCTTTAGGATTCCAAAAAGTATATTCTCCGGCTGTTGGTCGGGTTGGGTCATCAAATCTTGAAAATTCGCAAGTGATTGTTATAAACAAAGGATATCTGTACTGATTGTTCAGATTTTGCCCATCTGATTTTTCCCAAATTCTTTCACTGGCTAATCCGTCTTCACCGCCATGTCCTAAATAATTAAAAACCAAAGCGCCTTTTTCAAAAGCATCAAATAAATCAGTACGTGCTTTAGGGTATCTTGATCCGCCCGCAGAAGCTTCCTGAGTGTAGGAGTCTAAAATAATTTTATCGATATTAAAAAAAGGTTTTTGAGTTGCTATAACATCTGCAAGGGCGTTTTGACGTGATTGAAGTGTTGCGTCAGAACTTTGATCTGCGTCATCACTCACTAAAACAAAATTATTTCTCCAATTTCCATAAGATTTAGTGTCGTGATATTCTAAAACTTTATTTACCATTTCATTTGCCTGTGTATTGTCAGAAACAAGCATTCTGCCTGTGGCAATGTCAATTCCGCCAAAGAAATTGGTAATGTTTCCTTCGTCGGCATCCATCAATCCATAGAAGTCATCAGATGCGAAAGAAGCTTCTCCTGTTGTGTTACTAATTAAGGAATGATATATAGGTACAATATTGGTGTTATTTGAAATTCGATCTCTATAGTCATAAGACGCATCTCCAAATAAATTCACATATTTGATTCTTTTGTCTGGCGAAGAAGCGTTTTCGTAAATATATCGAATACAATTTCTAATCGCAGCAATATCTTGTTTTCCTGATGAAAATTCCTGATAGATATCTTCTAAAGTAATCACTTTTACATTTAAATTAGAATAGGTGCGACGAAAGGCAGCTAATTTTTCAGCTTGAGAGGCAAGAGATTTAGGAGAGATAATTACATAATCAATATCTTGAACACTATTTTGAGCATTTCTAAAAAGTGTTCCTTTTAAATTTTGATTTGCAACTTTTGATTGGTTTTCTTTTAAAGGTGTAAAATAATCTGAGGCGTCAATGGCAATATATTTTCTGATTTCTCCCAATGAAGCTTTAAAGCTAAAAGTTGCCTGATTTGAATTTTCAATTTTAGAAACATTATAAGGATCTGTAATGTCCCAAACTTGAGATATTCCTGCAGCGTTTCCAACGGTATAATTTGCAATCCCTGGTGTTGAGCCAGCTAGATCATATTGGAATTTGAATTGTTTTCCTGTTCCGAGCAGTTTTCTTTTTGCGATAATATTAATGTAATCAAGATAACCTTTTGATCCTGGTACACCATTATTATTATAGGTAAGTTTTATTTTTACACTTTCGGCAGCTGTAAATGTTGAATTTGCAGGTAATTTTCCAGTATAAAATTTAATGTCAGAACTAGAAACCAAGGAATTAAAGTTAATGTTTCCGATATTTTGCCCGTTTGCACTTACTGTAAAAGATGTAGGAGTAAATGCAGCAGCAGCGCCAACAACTTCTATTTTTGCAGCAACAGAGTTGTCTATGTTTGGAAATGTAAAGGTGAATTCTTGCTCCTGATTGATGTCAAATGATTCTCCAAACCACTGGCGGCCTAAATGAGCGATATTGGTTTGATCAATTTCGTGGTATTGATAGTCATCAAACGTGTTTAGTTCTAAAGTTGTATTTCCAGAAGGCTGATTGAGAGTCGGAATTCTTTTTCCATCACCGCCAGTCGTTGTGATGTAATAATACGATTTGGAGTCAAACAAATTAAGATTGGTCTGGCTTTCTGAATTCCAGTTCTCGACTCCTTCGGCATAAAAAAGAATATAGTCTTCATTATTAAAGATTCCGTCAGTTTCGCCAATAATTTGTATTGCATTTTCGTTCAAATCATCTGGATAATAATTGCTGTTTACTAAAGGGAGCATTCTTCCTCCGTTTCCGTATATTTTGATTCTTTTCGGATCGGTTTTGCTTGGATCAAAACCTAAACTTTGTAAAAACGATTTTGATATTTTATAAACGCCTGATTTTTCTACATAAAAACGATACCAATCTCCAGATGCTAAAACAGAATTAGAAATTACGCTTGATTTTTGAAAAGCAGAAGTGTTGGTGTTTTTTGATGTTGAACCGTTTGAAGAATAGGAAAAAGATCGGATTCTTTTAAAGCCATTTCCGTCTTTAAGAATAGGTGAAAGTGAAAGAAAAAATTGCTTTTGATCTCTTGAAGAAGCAATTTTTAACGTTTCATTTGGTTTTTCAGGAAGGTTTTCCGGATTTAAATCGCCAAGATCATTAGTTGAAATTGTTTCGTAAACAACATTAAAAAGTTGCACAGAATTGTTCGTTCCAGAGCTCGATTGGGTGATGTTAAGCAGCAGTGTTAGGTTTTTTTTAGTAGTATCGTATCGAAAACTGCTTCCTGAAAAATAAGGGACGGTGGTTTTGAAATCACCAAAACTCATTTCTTTTTTGCCTTGCCAATCTATTGCGAAGCTCCCATTTATCTGGGAAAATGCAAAAATCGGAACTAAAAAAAAGCATAAGATCAAGGCTTGTTTCATAGGTTAAGAAAACGAAATTGTTAACAAATTATTTTACTAAGTAAAAATATAGTATTTCATGTTATAGTAAATAATAAAAAGTATATTTTTGCGTTCGTAACTATAGGTTATTTTCTGGTAAAAAAACAGCTAAATAAAATTATTAGAACAGATGTTGCTAATTAAATGTTAATTATTATATTGCAACACCTAAATTTATCACCTAAGAATGAGTATGAAAGTAAACAAAATTGTAGTCCTGCAATTAATGATGTCAATGGTATTGATGTTGGGCACGGCTAGTTGTAGCAAAAAATCGAGTTCCTCTCACGCTTCTCGAGCGACAGGTTGGGATGTAGATAGTCAGAATGGAACGGCTGCTAGAAATGCAGGAAAAAAACAACAGGCTGGTCCTGGTTTAGTTTTTGTTGAAGGAGGTACATTTACAATGGGTAAAGTACAGGATGATGTTATGCACGATTGGAATAACACACCAACTCAACAACACGTTCAATCATTTTACATGGATGAAACTGAAGTTACTAATGGTATGTACTTAGAATACCTAGAGTGGTTGAAAAAAGTTTTCCCTCCAACAGAAGAAAATTACAAAAACATTTACACAGGGGCGTCTCCTGATACGTTAGTATGGAGAAATCGTTTAGGATATAACGAAACGATGACTAATAACTATTTAAGACATCCTTCTTATGCTGAATATCCTGTAGTTGGTGTAAACTGGATCCAGGCTGTTGAATTCAGTAAATGGAGAACAGACCGTGTAAACGAAGCTGTTTTGGAAAAAGACGGATACATTAAAAAAGGTGCCAAAACTAACGATGTTACTGCTGAAAGTTTGTTTAATACTGAGGCTTACTTAGCATCTCCTTCTACACAGTATGGAGGTAGCGAAGAAATTGTATTGAAGAAAAATCCTAACGGAAGAAGACCAAAAGCAGGTAAAGATGGTGTAGTTCCAGAAGCGAAAAACGTATATGCACAACGTTCTTCAGGAGTTATTTTGCCTGAATACAGACTTCCTACTGAAGCTGAGTGGGAATATGCGGCAGCAGCTGATGTTGGACAAAGAGAATATAATATATATAAAGGACAAAAGAAATATCCTTGGTCTGGAGATTATACTCGTTCAGCTAAACGTAAAAACAGAGGTGATCAATTGGCTAACTTTAAGCAAGGAAACGGTGATTACGGTGGAATTGCTGGATGGTCTGATGACGGAGCTGATATTACTAATAAAGTAAAAAGCTATGCTGCAAATGATTTTGGATTGTATGATATGGCAGGTAACGTTGCAGAATGGGTAGCCGATGTTTACAGACCTATTATTGACAATGAAGCTAACGATTTTAACTACTACAGAGGTAATCAATATGCTAAAAATAAAATTGGCAAAGATGGTAAAATCGAAATCGTTTCTACTGCTAACATTAAATATGATACATTAAGCAATGGTAAAGTAGTTGCAAGAAATCTTCCAGGTGAAATTGCACAGGTTCCAGTTGATGAGCAAGAAACATACTTAAGACAAAACTTTAGCACAAGCGACAATATCAATTATAGAGATGGTGATAAACAATCTTCTAGATATTTTGACTTCGGAGATTCAGAGTCTGGACCAAAAGCTGACCAGGCGATGTACAACTCTCCTAAACATAATGTTACAACTGACAGTTTAGGAAAAATGATTAGAAAATATGACAGCTCTAGTAAACGTACTACTTTAATCGATGATAAAGTAAGAGTTTACAAAGGAGGTTCTTGGAGAGATAGAGCTTACTGGTTAGATCCAGCTCAAAGAAGATATTTTCCTCAGGATATGGCAACTGATTACATTGGTTTCAGATGTGCAATGTCTAGAGTAGGATCGAAATCTGAAAGAAGAAAATCACCAAGGAATTAAGATTTAGAAATTCCAATATAAAAAAATTCCAAATTCCAAAAGCTGAATATTCAGTCTGGAATTTGGAATTTTTTTATTGTTTTTTTTCTACTTTTATCATCTATTAAAAATAATATAAATGAATATTCAAGACATTCATAATCTGTTTTTGCAATGTAAATCGCTTTCAATTGACACTAGAAAAATTGAAAAAGATTCTATGTTTTTTGCTATTAAAGGAGAAAATTTTGATGCAAATACTTTTGCTGAAGAAGCCTTAAAATTAGGTGCCTTATTCGTTGTTATAGACAATGAATCATACTTTATTGACGAAAGGACTATTTTGGTTCAAAATAGTTTAGAAACGTTGCAGGAACTAGCTAAATTTCACCGTGCTTATTTGAAATTGCCTATTGTTGCTTTAACTGGAAGTAACGGAAAAACAACAACGAAAGAGCTAATTAATGCCGTTTTGTCTAAAAAATTCAAAACTAAAGCCACAATTGGGAATTTAAACAATCATATTGGTGTTCCATTGACTCTGCTTTCTTTTACGAAAGAAACCGAAATCGGAATTGTGGAAATGGGAGCAAATCATCAAAAAGAAATTGAGTTTTTATGTGAAATCGCACAACCGGATTATGGCTACATTACTAATTTCGGAAAAGCACATTTAGAAGGTTTTGGTGGAGTAGAAGGCGTGATAAAAGGAAAAAGCGAGATGTATCAATATCTTGCAAAGAATGATAAAGTTGCATTTGTAAATCTTGAAGATCCAATTCAAATTGAAAAATCGGCGGGAATAAATTCGTTTACCTTTGGATTAAATAATAAAGAAGCAGATTTAAATATCAAAAAGATTGAAGCAAATCCTTTTGTTGTAATCGATTATGAGAATTTTATTGTAGAATCACATTTAATTGGTTTGTATAATTCAAATAATATAAATGCTGCAGTTTCGATAGGTCATTATTTTAAAGTTGAGGACAATGCAATTAAAGAAGCGATAGAGAATTATATTCCGGAGAATAACAGATCACAATTATTAAAAAAAGGTTCCAATCAAATTATTCTTGATGCCTATAATGCAAATCCAAGCAGCATGGCGGTTGCTATAGCTAACTTTTTGCAATTAGATAATCAAAATAAAATAATGATTTTGGGTGATATGTTTGAATTAGGTGTTGAAAGTCCGCAAGAGCATAAAGCAATTGTTGATTCTTTATCTAATCAGGATAAATCTGTTTGTTATTTAATTGGAAAGGCATTCTTTGAAAATAAAATTTCTAGTAAGAATCTTCATTTTTATGAGACATTTAATGATTTTTCTGCCTATTTAAAAACGATTAAGTTTTACGATAACACTATTTTGATAAAAGGCTCCAGAGGAATGGCTTTGGAACGAACATTAGAATATATTTCATGACAAAAAAGCCATCAGCCGCGGCTGATGGCTTTTTTGGTTTAGATACTCATTAAGAACCCAATCAGATTTTCTTTTTTATTCAGTCCGAGCTTTTTTCTTAAGCGGTATCGAGCTAGTTCAACACCTCCTGTCGAAATATTCATGATTTCGGCAATTTCTTTAGTAGACATGTTCATCAATAAATAAGTTGATAAATCCAGCTCTCGAGGCGAAATAGTTGGATATTTTTCTTTAAGCCGTTTTAAAAACTCAAAATGAACGTTTTTAATATGTTTTTCTAGATCTTTCCAGCTTTTATCTGTATTTACTTCTTTTACAATGCTTTTATTAAGCTTGCTTACTTGAAATTTGGTTGAATCATCCAGTGCTTCAATATCAATTTCTTTCAACTTGTGAATAATTCCATTTAAGATTTTGTTTTTCTTTACAACCTGAAGTGAATTGTTTACAAGTTCTTTGTCTTTTGCTAAAATTTTTATTTGAAGCTTGTCGTTTTTTAGTTTTTCAATTTCTTTTTCAAGATCGTACTGTTCTTGTCTGATTTTTGATTCTTTTTCAAGGTATAATCTTCTTTGTTCGATAGTTTCATAGTATTTGTTTTTTCGGATTTTCATCTTAATTCTATCCGAAATTACATATATGGCGATAATTATTAAAATAAAATAAATCATCAACGCTAAAAAATGTCGATACCAAGGCGGAGAAACGATAAACGAAATTGTTGATGGTTCTGATTGGATTCCGTAACTATTTCTGACCTTCACATTCATTGTATATTCGCCTTCCCGAAGGTTTGTGTATTCTTTTATTGAAATTGTAGACCAATTGCTCCATTTGTCATCAAAAGGCTCCAACTGATAAGAGAATTCAACATTTTCAAGATTCTCATAAGTAGGTGATGAAAACGTGAAACGTACATGATTGGAAGAATATGGAACTCTGATATTTTCAATTTTGTTCTGATTATTTCCTAAAATAATAGTATCGCCAGGAAATGAAAAACTACGGATAAAGGCTTTTGGTTTCGTCACAGAATTATTCAGTAATTCAGAATCATAATGTGCTAGTCCATCGGTTAATCCTATAAAAATATTTTTTTTGTCGATTGTATTGACGGATAAATAATTGCTTACTAAATTTCCTGTTAGGTTTGAAAAAGGCGCTACAATATTAGTATAGTAGTTGTTTTTTTTCATTAAAACACCAATTGATTCGTCAAAAGCATACCATAAGTTTGATTGTGAATCTTCACTCAAACTATTAATAATGGGAATGTTCCTGAATAACTTAGATAAGTTTTTATCTTCATAAAATAAATCCTGTTCTTTTGAATATTTATAAAAATGATTATTGGTCTGAAAATAGAGTTGGCCGTCAATTTTCTGGATACTTCCAATGTTTTTGTATTTTGATGTTAATCGATTGATTTTTTTAATAGATGAAAATCGCTTCAAGTCGTTGCTTAAAGCCATTCTGTAAATTGATTCATCTTTTTTAAGCCATAAATACGAATCGTCAAGCTCGAAGTTGTTTGAAGATTTATCAAATCCGATTACTTGATTTTTATGCACTAATCCAGTTGGCGTTTTTTCAAAAATGGCAAATCCGTCATAATTAGAGCCAATATAAAATCCAGGATGATTTGGAATATTCTTAAACCCAAAATATCCTTTTGAATCAATCACATTAGTAACAACGCCTCCTTTAATTACGAGAGCTCCGCGGTTATTGGAACAAATTAATTCGTTGTCAATTATTTGAACATTCCAGGATTGTGCTGTCGTTCCCTGAACAAGTTTAAAGGTGTCTTCTTTAAAACTGTTGTTCCAGGCATGATAAAATACCCCCTGATTTGTTGCTACATATAGATTTCCCTGATGAACTACTGAGGCATAAACTGTACTAATGTCGTAACTGAAACCGAAATAAGTGAAAGGAGAGCCTTCGTTTACAAATGCTATCCCATTATCAAGCCCGAGCCAAAGGTTGTTTTTGTTGTCTATAAAAGAAGTTAAAACAGTATTGTTTTGAAGACCTTTTTTGCGATTAAGATGCTGAATTATTTTACCATTATAATCACAGATTGCGATACCGTCTAGTACCGAATTTAAAACTATGAAATTGTTATTTATCGTTACTCCTCCTAACGAGTTGTTCTTTTTGACAAAATTATTAGCTTCGGTATCCCATGGTTTTACAGTGTTGTTTTCGTAAACGAATAACCCCTTTTCTAAGGTTATAATTAATGTTTTGCCTTTTGCTAAATTATACATTCCCCAAATCTCTGTATTATTTAAGCTTGTAGTATTTGGGAGTGAATAAAGCTTTCCATTTCGGTATTCTACTATTCCTTTTTCAATGTCCTGAAAATATAGTTTATTGTTAACTACAAAAGAAAATTGAAAGCGTTTCGGAGCTTCTAATATAGTAAGCTTGTTATTTTTAAAAATATAAGCTCTCGCAAATGACTGAAAAATGGTTTGATTTTCAAAAGAATGAATTTTCCAGATAAAGTCTATTATTTTGATTTTGTTTTTGTCTACTTTCTGAGATAATGATGTGTATTTGAGTCTTCCTTTTTCATTTGGTTTGAAGTACCCAAATTCGTTATAACCACCCACATAAATTTTTCCGTCATTCGCAATTTCCAAACATCTCACAGAAGTTAAATTAGGAAGTGGATATTTTCTCCAAGAGGAACCGTCGAACTGTAAAAGTCCATTGTTGTTTGCAAAATATAGATTTCCGTTCTTGTCCTGTCCTATATTCCAGTTTTGTGTTCCACCTTTATATTCGTTTCGTTTGTAATTTCTTACGTCAGGAAGTCCAATGTTCTTGACTTGCCCAAAAAAAGTTATTGTGAATAATGTAAAAAAAGTAATAATAAAATATGATTTTGTCAATTTCATAATTTTTTTTTGATTTTTTAAATTTTGAATTGTAAATGCTTTGTTTGTAGTGTTTTACAATGTTTTTGTCTCTACTATTTCGTTGTAGAAAGCAATAATATTCATAAAAATAAGCAATCTTATACAACTGTAGTGTTTATTTTTATAATTAACATTTTGATAACATCTTAAATTTAATTTTTAAATATTTAAAAATCAAATATTTAAAAAAAAAATGATGTGTTTTTGTAATGTATAAAAATTTAGTTTGATGTGTTTTTGTAGTGAATTTTACTTGTTGATAGTAAAAAAATAACATTATTATTGCATCAAATTACTAATTAATTAACCAAAATTTTTAGAAAAATGAAATTAACAAAATTACTTGTTTTTTGTGTTTCATCTTTGTTATTCTCGGTTATGGCTGTGGCTCAGGATGTCACAGTAAACGGGATAATTAATGATGAAAGTGGGATGCCAGTTCCAGGTGCTACTATTGCATTAAAAGGGTCAAATAAATCAACTGCATCAGATTTTGATGGAAAATTTCAAATCCAATCTCCTTCAAATGGTGTTTTGACAATTACCTTTATTGGATACACTACAGTTACTGAAGCTGTAAATGGCAGATCAAAGATCACAATTCAATTAAAGCCAGAATCTCAATCGTTAAATGAAGTTGTGGTGGTTGGATACGGTACTCAAAAGAAATCGGTAGTTACTGGAGCAATCTCTAGTGTAAAAGCTGCAGATCTTGAAAAAGTTCCAAATGGTCGTGTTGAACAAGCGTTACAAGGTCGTGTTGCCGGTGTAACAATCGCTTCAAGTTCAGGTCAGCCAGGTTCTGGATCTACAATCCGTGTACGTGGTATCACAACTTTTGGTGACGGTGGAAATAACCCTCTTTGGGTTGTGGATGGTAACGTTGTTGACGCAGGTGGAATTGGTTTCTTAAACCAATCAGACATCGAATCTATCGAGGTACTTAAAGATGCTGCTTCTGCTGCAATTTATGGTACACGTGCAGCAACAGGGGTTATCTTAGTTACTACTAAAAAAGGTAAAGCAGGTAAAATGACAGTAAACTATAATGGTTTTGCAGGTGTATCTTCTCCAGCAAAAAAATTAGATTTATTGAATGCTACAGAGTACGCTACTATCATGAACGAAAAATCAGTTGCTGACGGTGGAAGTATTTTATACGCTAATCCAGCTGCATTTGGAAAAGGAACTGACTGGCAAGATGCTATTTTTAATGACAGCGCTTTCAGATACACACACGAATTAAGTATTAGTGGTGGTGGTGAATTTTCTACATTCTATGCTTCTTTTGGTATTCAGGACCAAGAAGGTATCGTTGCTACAGAAATCTCTAATTATACTAAAAAGAATTTCCGTTTAAACTCTACTCATAAAATCTCTAAGTATTTTACTTTTGGACAGACTTTTGGTTATACGAGACAAAAAACAGTTGGAATTGGAAATACAAACAGTGAGTTTGGAGGTCCTTTAAGTTCTGCTATCAACCTTGATCCATTAACTCCACTAGTAGTTACCGATCCTGCTGTTGCAAATGCTGCACCTTACTCTACAAACCCTGTAGTTCGCGATGCAAATGGAAATCCTTACGGAATTTCTAGCGTTGTTGGTCAAGAGATGACAAACCCATTAGGATACATCCAAACAAGATTAGGAAGATATGGATGGTCTGATGATTTCGTTGGTAACGCTTATTTAGAAGCAGCTATTACTCCACATTTAAAAGTTAGATCTACAATTGGAGGTAAACTTGCTTATTGGGGAGACCAGGGATTTACTCCTGTTTATTTCTTAAGTGCAAACGTGAATGTTCTTAAAAACAGTTATTACCAAAATAACAACAAATCATTCAACTGGAACATTGAAAACGTTCTTACTTACTCTAACAAATTTGGAGATCACAACTTTAGCGTTTTAGCTGGTCAGGGATCTTATGTTGATAATATCGGTGGATATGTTGGAGCTACAATGTTTGGATTACCTATTACAAGCTATAAAGATGCTTCCTTCAAATTTGATATTCCACAAGCAGACAGAAACAGTGCTACAGATGATTTCATTCAGCATAAAGTAACATCTTTATTTGGTCGTTTCAACTACGATTATATGGAGAAATATCTTGTAACTGGAGTTATTCGTCGTGATGGATCTACTCGTTTCGGAGAAAATCATAAATTCGGAGTTTTCCCTTCATTCTCTTTAGGATGGGTTGTTTCAAAAGAAGGTTTCTGGAAAGAAAATAACGCAGTAAATACATTAAAAATTAGAGGAGGTTACGGAGTTGTAGGTAACGACCAGGTGGCTGATTTTAGATATATTTCATTAGTATCTGGAGGTTACAACTATTCATTCGGAAATACAGGTGCTATCACAACAGGTTATGCTAACGTAACTCTTGATAACCCTGATTTGAAATGGGAAGAAACTTCTCAAGCAAGTATTGGTCTTGATGCAAGAATATTTAATGATTTCAATTTAACATTAGATTTCTACAAAAAGAAAACAACAGGTATCTTAAGACCAGTTGTAATCCCTGGATATGTTGGGGTCGCTGAGCAGCCATGGGCAAACGTTGCTGATATGAACAACAGCGGTATTGAATTTGAATTAGGATGGAAGAAAAAATTAGGTGATTTTAATGTAGGTGCAAACGGAAACGTTGCTTACTTGAAAAATGAAATTACTTACGTAGGTAAAGATAACCAATTCATTATTGGAGATGCTTCTTTCCAATCTATGGGACCTGTTACAAGAACTCAGGTTGGTCACTCATACAATGAGTTCTACGGATACAAAACAGCAGGAATTTTCCAAAATCAAGCTGAAATCAATGCTTATACAAATGCAGCTGGAGGTTTAATCCAGCCAAACGCAAAACCAGGGGATTTCCGTTGGGTTGATAACAATGGTGACGGATCTATTTCTGATGATGACAAAAAATTCTTAGGAACAAGTATTCCTAAATATACTTTCGGTTTAACTTTAAACTTAGATTACAAAGGATTTGATTTTATGACATTCATTCAGGGTGCTGCTGGAAGCAAAATCTTCCAAGGATTACGCAGATTAGATATCTTGAATGCTAACTATCAAACAGAAGCTTTAGGTCGTTGGACAGGAGAAGGAACTTCAAATGATTACCCAAGATTAGCTAATAATGATAGTAATGGTAATTTCAGCAAAATGTCTGATTTTTATTTAGAAAGCGGTGATTATGCTCGTTTGAAAATCGTTCAGGTAGGATATACTCTTCCAGTTAATCTTTCTTCTAAAATTGGAGCAGACAAAATTCGTTTCTACTTAACTGGTGAGAACTTATACACTATCACAAAATACACAGGATATGATCCGGAAATTGGAGGACAGGTATTTGGTGTAGATAGAGGTGTTTATCCACAAGCGAGAACTTTCATGCTGGGAGCGAACGTACAATTTTAATAATTAAAGAATCATGAAAAATAAATTTAAATATATATACGCTGTTGTAGCTTTGGCTGCTTTAGGAGGATCTTGTTCTGAAGATTTCGTAAGCATTGACCCAAAAGGATCTTTCTTATCAACTAGTTATTATAAAGATGAACAACAAGCTACATCTGCCCTTGTTGGGGTTTACGATCCATTGAGAAAAAACACTGGTGGTTTTGAGAATATGGTTGCAATGTTGAATGCTGGTTCTGATGATTTCTATGCTGGCGGAGGTGGAGCTTCAGACGGTCAGGGAATTCAAAATTTCTCAACTCACTCATTAACTTCATTAATCATTCCGGGAAGTTTCTGGAATGACCACTACCAAGGTATTTACAGAGCAAACGTTTTGTTATCAAAAATGGGTGGAGTTAGTATGTCAGATGCTTTAAAAGTTAGATTCACAGGAGAAGCTAAAGCATTAAGAGCACTATACTATTTCAACTTAGTTAGAATGTTTAAGAATATTCCACTAATCTTGGAGCCTCTTACAACATCTACAATGCTAAATGTTGAACAAGCTGCTCCTGAAGCAATTTATGCTCAAATTGAAAAAGATTTAGTTGAGGCTATCCCTGCATTACCAACAACTGTTGATGCAGCTACAGGTTCTGGCCGTTTAACAAAAGGTGCAGCTCAGGCTATTCTTGGAAAAGTTTATTTATATGATGGGAAAAAAGCTGAAGCAGCTGCAATCCTTGCTCAGGTAAATGGTACTCCGGGACAGCCAAATCAATATGGAAATCATTTATTAGCTGATTTCGATGATTTATGGGTTGTTGCAAATAAATTTAATGCTGAATCACTTCTTGAAGTATCGCATACAAGTGCTGGAAATTCTGACTGGGGATTCTGGGGTTCTGGAAGAGATGAAGGAAACTCTTTAAACGTAATGGTTGGACCTAGAGGTTATTCTAGACCTGCAAATTCTACTGCTGCAGATCTTCCATCAGGATGGAGTTTTAGTGTTCCTACACAAAAACTTTATGATGCAATGAAGAATGATCCAAGATTTGAGGCAACTATTTTTGACTTAAAAGCCTTAAAAGCTGCTGGAAAAGCAGATTATATTCCAGGATACCAAGATACAGGTTACTTCTTGAATAAATTTTTACCAAGAAAAACTGATGTTCGTACAGGTGGTGGAGCTGCTGAGTTGAATTACAAACAAAATTCTTATGTTATCAGATTAGCAGATACTTACTTATTAGAAGCCGAAGCATTAGGTGCTACTGGTGCTAGAGCTCAGGCATTATTAGATGCTGTAAGAGCTAGAGTTGGTCTTCCTTCTGTTCCTGTAACATTGGCAGCAATTAAAAATGAACGAAGAATGGAGCTTGCAGGTGAAGGACACAGATTCTTCGACTTAGTAAGATGGGGAGACGCAGCTGCAGCATTATCTGACAGAGGATTTAATGCAGGTACTGATGAAATTTTCCCAATTCCTTATGTAGAATTAACAGGGACTAAATTGAAACAGAACCCTAACTACCAATAAAAAAAAACTATCTAACCAAAAACCAAAAAGAAAATGAATCTAAGTATAATTTTAAAAAGAGGTGCTTACCTAATGCTTGCAATAGCATTAGGTACGCTTACTGGGTGCGACGATGATCCGGCTAATAACGGTTTAACAGCTACAAATGTTGATGCTGCGTTTACAATTACTCCTGTAGCAGGAAAAGTGAACACTTATCTTTTAACTGCTCAGAAAAATGGAGTTATTTCATCTAAATGGGATATAGGATATGGATCATATATGGGTAAAATGACAGAAGAAATTGTTTTACCAGATGCTGGTACTTATACTGTAACACATACCGCTATTGCTGCTGGAGGCGCTACTGCTAAAGTTTCTCATGATATTGTAGTTGCAACTTCAGATCCTGCTAAACCTAATTTAGTAAAAGGAGGATTTTTCAATAATGCGGCTGATATAGCTCAATGGTCATCAACAAAATTAAGCGCTACTGGTGCTGCATTTTGGTCATTCAGTAATGGAACTGCAACAATTCACTCTCCAGGTGGATGGGCACAAGAAGGAATTTATCAGGCAATTGATGTTGTTAAAGATAAAGAATATACAATTGATATGTTAGTTTCTTGTCCAAGCGGATCTGATGAAACATGGTTTGAAGTATATGCTGGTAAATCTGTACCTAAAGACGGCGTTGAATATAAAGACAACAAAGTAATGGGTCTGAGCACTTGGGATGGCTGTGCAAAAGCAGCTTTTACAGGAAGGCTTTCTTCTGTTGGCTGTGTTAAAAATGACGCTACAGCTTCTGTTTCAAATGTTGTGAAATTTGATACTACAGGAAAAATTTATTTAGTAATTCGTTCTGGTGGTAACAATTTTACAAAAGATGGAATTACTGTTAGCAGAATTGAAATGAGAGGAAAATAAAAGTTTAAGTTAAGTTTAAGTTTGGTTGTAAATAGCCCATAATCACTATGAGTATGGGCTATTTTTAAATCCTTACGCAGTCAGAAAATGAGTTTCTGAAAAAAGCTTCTTTTTAGAATTAAAAAAATAAGGAAAATAGAATGAAAAAAAATACTTTAAAATTTCTATGCTTTTTGTTTACAGTATCTGCTCTTGCCCAGCAGACAAAAGCAAAGAAAGAATTTACAACCAACGGAAAAAAAATTACGGTTTATACAACCGCTGAAAACTCAAACCTAAGATTAACATCAACAGATAATTTGTCTTTTTCAGCATCAAAACAGCCTCTTGAAATAGAGTCTTCTGTTTTTGTTGAGCCATCAAAAAAGTTTCAGACTTTTATGGGAATTGGTGGTGCGATTACAGACGCAAGTGCAGAAATTTTTGCTAAACTTTCAAAAGAGAAACAAGCTGAATTTTTAGATGCTTACTACGATAAACAAAAAGGAATAGGCTATTCTTTGCTAAGAACAACGATACAAAGTTCTGATTTTAGCAGTGGAAGCTATTCTTATATCGAAGAAGGCGACAAGGATTTAAAAACATTCTCTATTGATCATGATAGACAATTTCGCATTCCGCTAATCAAACAAGCTATCGCAAAAGCAGGCGGAAAATTGACAACTTATGTTGCTCCATGGTCGCCAAACGCTTTCATGAAAGACAACAAAAATGTTCTTAAAGGCGGAAAATTATTGCCTGAATATTATCAGACGTGGGCAAACTTTTATGCAAAATTCATAAAAGCTTACGAGAAAGAAGGAATCCCAATTTGGGGAACTTCAACTCAAAATGAACCAATGGCGGTTCAAACTTGGGAATCATGTATTTATACTGCTGAGGCTGAAAGAGATTTTATCAAAAATTTCCTTGGGCCAACTTTGAAAAAAGAAAAATTAGGTAATGTGAAAATTATTGCATGGGATCATAACCGTGATTTGATGAATTATAGAGCTAATGTTATCTACTCTGATCCAGAAGCTTCAAAATATGTTTGGGGAATGGGTTTTCATTGGTACGAAAACTGGTCTGGAGGAGCATCAATGTTTGACAATGTAGCAAAAGTAAAAGAAGCTTATCCAAACAAAGGTCTTTTGTTTACAGAAGGCTGTGTTGAAAAATTTGATGCCAAAAAATATCAGTTTTGGGCAAACGGTGAAAGATACGGTATTTCTATGATCAATGATTTTAATAACGGAACTGCTGGATGGACAGACTGGAATATTCTTTTGGATCAAAACGGTGGTCCTAATCATGTTGGTAATTTTTGTTTTGCACCAATCCATGCTGATACAACAACGGGAGAGTTGATTTATACGCCGTCTTATTATTATATTGGACATTTTTCAAAATTTATTCGCCTAAACGCAGTTCGAGTTAGTACTGCAGTGAGCAGAAGTGCATTATTAAGCACTTCATTTTTAAATACTGATGGAACAATGGCAACAATTGTCATGAATCAATCAGATAAAGAGATTACTTATAACTTAATTATAGCGACTGAAAAGACTATAGTTAAGATTCCTGCACATGCAATCCAAACGCTTGTATATTAATATTTTATTTGTAAATAAAGAGGGTTGATTTGAATCATCCTTATCGACCCTCAATTTACTTTTTAATTAAATCATTTTTTTTGAAAGTACAATGAAAGCCATAAGCAGCATTTTAATCATCCTAATACTATTACTGCAATTTAGTTGTAATTCATCAAAAATTGCAGATGCTTCTGCGGTTTCTGGCTCCAAATCAAATAAAAAAATAGAGGTTTATACTACAGCCGTAAATACTAATTTGAAATTATCATTGTCAAATAATTTCATTTCAAACAACACATCACAACAAACAACTTCATCAGTATCTATCAATGTAAATGCTGAACAAACAGATCAGACTTTCCTCGGAATTGGTGGCGCAATTACAGACGCAACTGCTGAAGTTTTTGCCAAATTATCTCCAAAAAAGCAACAGGAATTTCTAAACGCTTACTACGATAAAAATAAAGGAATTGGTTATTCATTAGCCAGAACAAACATTCATAGCTGTGATTTTAGTAGTGACAGCTATACTTACATTGCAGAAGGTGACAAAGATTTGAAAAGCTTCAACATTGACCACGATCGAAAATACAGAATTCCACTTCTAAAAAAAGCAATCGAAACAGCCGGCGGTAAATTAACGTTATTTGTCAGTCCGTGGAGTCCCCCAGCTTTTATGAAAGACAATAATGATATTTTGCACGGCGGCGTTTTATTGCCAGAATTTGCTCAGTCGTGGGCTAATTATTATGTAAAATTTATTAAAGAATACGAAAAAGAAGGTATTCCAATTTGGGGGCTAACCATTCAAAATGAGCCAATGGCAAAACAAAGATGGGAATCCTGTATTTACACGCCTGAAGCTGAAAGAGATTTCTTGAAAAATTTTCTCGGACCAACTTTGCAAAAAGAAGGACTTGCCTCTAAAAATGTAATTATTTGGGATCACAATCGTGGCGAAATGCTCGAAAAAAGAGCTAATCTGGTTTTCTCCGATCCTGAAGTTTCAAAATTTGCATGGGGAATTGGATTCCACTGGTATGAAACCTGGAACGGTGGCCCGCCAAGATTTGAATCTGTTGGTGAAGTTCATAAAGCTTTTCCAAATAAAGGACTTCTATTTACAGAAGGTTGTGTCGAAAAATTTGATGCTTCAAGATTTCAGTTTTGGGGAAATGCAGAACGTTACGGTTTAAATTTGATTAATGATTTTAATAACGGTACCGTGGGTTGGACAGATTGGAATATTCTTTTAGACCAAAATGGCGGACCAAATCATGTAGGCAATTTTTGTTTTGCACCAATTCATGCCGATGTTCAAAAAGATGAATTAATCTATACGCCAATGTATTATTATATTGGGCATTTTTCAAAATTCATTCACCCAAATGCTAAGCGCATAACTCAGACCATTAGTGATAAAACCCTTTTGAGTACGTCATTTAAAAATACTGATGGAAAAATTGCCACTATTGTGATGAATCAAACCGATAAAGATGTTGTATACAATTTAACCAGCAGTGCTTTAAAAGCAACTATTACTATTCCAGCACACGCTATACAGACAATTGTTTACTAGCGTTACTATTAACTAAAAAACTACAAAAATGAACCTCAATTTAAAAACCACGATAAAGGCATTATTTTTTGCTTTCGCAATATTTACTCAGGTAAAATGCTCATCTTCAAACGATGCAACTGATCCATCACCTGTAACTCCTCCAGTTGTAACTCCTCCGGTAACAGTTACAAATGACGTAGATTTCTGGCTGACAAAAGGCGATCAAAGTGTTCTTTTAGCCAAACAAGCAACAACGTTAGGATTTGGAACAGTAGTAAATACTAATGCCAATATCGAAGTTAATGCTTCTCAAAAATACCAAACAATAGATGGTTTCGGTTATACTTTAACTGGCGGAAGCGCCGACATGATTAACCAATTGACTGCAGCTAAAAAAAGTGCTCTTTTACAGGAATTATTTGGTTCTGGCGAAGGCTCGATAGGCATAAGTTATCTAAGAATCAGTATTGGAGCATCAGATTTAAATGCAACTCCTTTTACTTATGACGATCTTCCAACAGGAGATACAGATTTAACACTTGCAAAATTTAGTTTAGACAAAGATAAAGCCGGTGTAATTGCTCTTTTGAAAGAAATTCTGGCTATCAATCCGAAGATTTTGATTTTGGCAACGCCTTGGTCAGCTCCAGTTTGGATGAAAGATGTGGATAGTTTTAAGGGAGGAAAATTGCAAACAAAGTACTACGATGTTTATGCCAAATATTTTGTAAAATATATTCAGCAAATGAAAGCTGAGGGAATTACAATTGATGCTGTAACACCTCAAAATGAGCCTTTGCATGACGGAAATAACCCGAGTATGTATATGTCTGCAGCAGATCAGACTATTTTTATTAAAAACAATTTAGGTCCGGCTTTTAAAGCGGCAAATCTTAATGTAAAAATTATTGCTTACGATCATAACTGCGATAATCCAAATTATCCAAAAACAATTTTGGCTGATGCCGATGCTTTTCCTTTTGTAGACGGTTCAGCATTCCATTTATATGCTGGAGATATTAGTGCATTAACGAATGTTTATAGTTCTTATCCAACTAAAAATGTGTATTTCACGGAACAATGGACATCTTCTGAAGGAAGTTTTAGTGGTGATTTAAAATGGCATGTTCGTAATGTAATTATCGGTTCAATGCGTAATTACAGTAGAAACGCACTAGAATGGAATTTAGCGAACGATGGCAATTTCAGACCTCATACTGATGGAGGATGCAGCATGTGTAAAGGTGCTTTAACGATAAATTCGAGTGAGAGCATTCAACGTAATGTTGCATATTACATTATTGCCCATGCTTCAAAATTTGTTCCGGCTGGTTCTGTTAGAATTGCAAGTAATAACAGTGGAAATCTTCAAACTGCCGCTTTCATTACGCCATCTGGATCAAAAGTTTTAATTGTTGAAAATGATGGAACAACTAATGAAATTTTCAATATCAAATTCAATGATAAATGGGTTACATCGTCTCTAGATGCTGGGGCAGTTGGAACTTATACTTGGAAATAATGAAAAGAAAATAAAATCAATTTTCAGATGAAAAAAATAATTATAGCATTCTTGCTTTTGTTTTCAATTGCTTCTTTCGGACAAGGCTTTTTACATAGAGACGGACAGAATATTGTTGACGGAAACGGCAAAAATATAATCTTAAGAGGTCTTGGTTTAGGAGGCTGGATGGTCCAGGAAGGATATATGTTGCAGACACAGCCATTTGCTAGTCCGCAATATCAAATCAAACAAAAAATTCAGGACGTTGTTGGAGAACAAGGAACTAAGGAATTTTATGCCGCCTATAAAGCAAACGGAATCACGAAAAGAGATATTGATTCATTGGCGAAATGGGGATTTAATTCAATTCGTCTTCCAATGCATTATAATCTTTATACACCATCAATTCAGGAAGAAAAAAATGGTGAAATTACCTTTTTGGAAGAAGGTTTCACGATGACCGACAATTTATTGAAATGGTGTGCCGAAAATAAGATGTATTTGATTTTAGATTTGCACGCTGCTCCGGGAGGTCAAGGAAATGATGCAGCAATTTCGGATTACGATACCACAAAACCGTCACTTTGGAACAGTGAAGCCAATCAGAAAAAAATGATTGCCTTATGGAAAAAGTTAGCTTCTCGTTATAGAGACAATCAATGGATTGGTGCTTATGATATTATCAATGAACCAAATTGGAATTTTACTGGAACCAATAAAAATGGCTGTGATGAAAATTCAAACGGACCATTGCGAGATTTGATGGTTGCAGTAACTAAAGCAATTCGCGAAGTAGATCCAAACCATATGGTAATTATTGAAGGAAATTGCTGGGGGAATAATTACAACGGAATTTTTCCTTTATGGGATGATAATATGGCGTTGAGTTTCCATAAATATTGGAATTATACGACTCAAGGTTCTATTCAAAAAATGCTCGATTACAGAAAAGAATATAATGTGCCAATTTGGATGGGCGAAAGTGGAGAAAATTCAAATGTTTGGTTCAAAGATGCTTTGACTTTAGTAGAAAGCAATAATATTGGATGGGCATTTTGGCCAATGAAAAAAATAGAAAATATTGCAGGAGTAACTTGGGTAACAAAAATTTCTGAATATGATGTTTTGTTGAAATATTGGAAAGATGGCGGACAAAAACCAACTCCGGAATTTGCAAAAAAAGCTTTAATGAAAATGGCTGATAATTACAAAATGGAAAACGTAACAGTTAAGCCAGATGTAATTGATGCAATGTTCAGACAAGTGCAAACAAACGATACAAAACCATATAAAAAACATATAATTCCTGGAAAAATTGCCGCAACGCAATATGATCTTGGAACAAATGGATATGCTTATTCAGATAAAGATTTTATAAATTATAGAGTTGAAACCGGAAAATTCGACGATTGGAATAAAGGAAATACCATGCGAAATGATGGAGTAGATATTTTACCATGCAAGGATTCTGGATCAAATGGTTATCAGGTTTCTTTTATTGATGATGGCGAATGGTTGCAATTTACCTCTGAAGTTAAAAAACAGAATAGTTATAAAGTAGCGATTCGTTATTCAAGCGAAAAAGCTGAAGGTAAACTTCATTTTGAAACGGCAAACGGAAAAAAATCAGAATCAATTGTACTTCCTGCAACCGGAGGAAATGACAAATGGAAAACAGTTGTTTTAGCTGGAGTTCAATTAGAAGCTGGAACAAATAAAATAAAAGCAGTTTTTGAAAAAGGAGGCTTCAATTTGAATTGTTTGGATTTTTCGGAAGGAAAAAAATAAGCTAAAAAAAAACTAACTAAATAACCAAAACCAATGAAACTAAATACTTTAATAAAAAAAGCAAGTTTTTTAATAGCCTTGTTGTTGGTCTGCCAATCCTGCAGTAGCGGTAATGATGGCGGAGGCGATGCGTCTGTTGTAACTGGTCCGTCAAATCTTTCTGTTCAGGTGGACGTTGTTGGAAAAACAGCTGAAAAGCCCAATGGCGACGGAAGCGGAAAGGTAAAACTTACCATTTCAGCATCAAATGCAACATCTTATAAGGTATTAATTGATAATCAGTTAAAAGAAATTTCAACGGGTGATTTAACCTACGAATTTAAAACTTCAGGAACTAAAAATTATCCGATCGTTGTTTCTGCTTATAATGGGGCACAGTTTGTTAGTACAACAACTTCTGTAAATATTTTTGTTGCAAGGAAATTGCTTTGGGCAGATGAGTTTGATGTAGACGGAGCTCCCAATAGCGCTAAATGGGGTTATAATACAGGAACCGGCGACGGTTGGGGAAATAACGAATTAGAATATTATACTACTCGTCCTGAAAATGTAATTATTTCAAACGGAACGTTAAAAATTAGAGCAATCAAAGAAGAGTATATGGGAAGCCATTATACATCTACAAGAATGCTTACAAAAGGAAAGTTTTCATTTAAATATGGTCGTGCTGAAGTTCGTGCGAAGTTGCCAGTAGGCGGAGGAACATGGCCAGCTTTCTGGATGCTTGGTGACAATATTGACACAGCACCGTGGCCAGCTTGTGGTGAAGTTGATATTTTGGAATCAGTTGGAAATAATCCAAACGTAAATCATTCTTCTTTGCATTCGCCTGGACGTTCAGGGAATACGCCAGATACTGCTATTACAACAGTTCCAAATTCAGCAACAGAATTTCACGTTTATGCAGCAGAATGGAGTGCCGAAAGCATCAAATTTTATGTAGATGATAATTTGTTTTACACTTATGCAAACAGCAGCTCGACACCATTTAATGCCAATTTTTTCTTGATTTTGAATTTAGCCATGGGCGGAAACTTTGGAGGAAAAGTTGATCCTAATTTTACTAGCGCAACTTTTGAAGTTGATTATGTAAGAGTGTACAATTAACATAATTTTTTTTCTGTGAAGCTCCCGAAACATTAGCTTTACAGATTAAAATTTTTTAAATATGAAAAAGATAATTAAATTTTTTGTAGCTATATTCCTGTTTTTTTATAGTAATTCATTTTACGGTCAAAACCTAAAGATTATGACTTACAATATTCGTTTGGACGTTGCTTCAGATGGAGAAAATGCATGGCCAAATCGAAAGGATTATTTCGCTTCGCAAATACAATTTTACAGTCCTGATATTTTTGGAGTTCAGGAAGCAACTCCAAACCAGGTAATTGATATTGCATCGGCTTTGCCAAAATATGCCAAATTTGGAATTGGAAGGGAAGAAGGAGGACTAGGCGAGGCATGTACTATTTATTATAAAAAGGACCGTTTTCAAGTTCAGGAATCCAATACGTTTTGGTTATCAGAAACACCAAATGTAGTTTCCAGAGGTTGGGATGCAGCCTGCAACAGAATTTGTACGTATGGCCTTTTTAAAGATTTAAAAACTAAAAAAGTATTCTATGTTTTTAATCTGCATCTAGATCATATGGGCGAAGTAGCAAGAGTGAAAGGCGTTGAACTTGTTTTGTCAAAAATTCAAGCAATAAATACTAAAAAATACCCTGTTTTTTTAATGGGAGATTTTAATTCGGAACCAGAAACAAAACAAATAGGGGAAATAAAAAAAGTAATGGATGACACGAAAGATGTTTCAATAGAAAAACCTTTCGGGCCTTCAGGAACTTTCAATGATTTTAAACATGACAAACCTGTGACATTATTGCTTGATTACATTTTTGTTTCAAAAAATAGCGGACTTAAGATTTATAAACATGCAGTTTTAAGTGATTCTAAAGATTTAAAATATCCATCGGATCATTTACCTGTTTTAATAGAAATAGATTAAAATGAAAAACATCAACAAAAAACTCCAAATTTTACTTTTACTGCCTTTAATTGCAGTTCAAATAAAATGCGGTTCTTCAAAAAGTACAGCTTCCAATTCTGGGAAAGCTGAATCTTGGATTACAACTACAGATGAAACATCAAAATTGAAAAAACAACCAGATTTGGTTTTTAATTCTGATGTAAATTCAAATCAGACTATCACTGTTGACGCTTCGCAAAAATTTCAGACTATTGAAGGTTTTGGATTTTCTTTAACCGGAGGAAGCGCTCAAACAATTTTAAAACTGGATAAAGCAAAAAGAGAAGCATTGCTTCAGGAGCTTTTTTCCCGAAAAAATGATGCTGTTGGTATAAGTTATTTAAGAATCAGTATTGGTGCTTCAGACTTGAATGAAGTGGTTTTTTCGTATGATGATATGCCAGAAGGGCAAACAGATTTGAAACTGGAACATTTCAACCTTGGTCCAGATTTAAAAGATGTGGTTCCGGTTTTAAAAGAAATTTTGGCCATAAATCCGAAAATCAAAATTATGGGTTCTCCTTGGTCGCCTCCAGTTTGGATGAAAGATAACGGAAGCTCAAAAGGTGGAAGTTTACAACCAAAATACTATCAGGTTTATGCCGAATATTTTGTAAAATATATTCAGGCAATGAAAGCTCAGGGAATTGTAATTGATGCGATTACACCTCAAAATGAGCCTTTACATCCAGGAAATAACCCAAGTATGTTGATGCTGGCAGAACAACAAGCAGATTTTATTGGAAATAATCTAGGGCCAGCGTTTAAAGCAGCAGGAATCAAAACTAAAATTATTGTTTACGATCATAATTGCAACAAACCAGAATATCCTTTGACGATTTTAAAGGATGCAAAAGCGAATCCTTTTGTAACGGGTTCTGCCTTTCACTTGTATGAAGGAGATATTAGTGCTTTAACAACGGTACACAATGCATTTCCAGACAAAGATTTATATTTTACAGAACAATATACAGGATCAAAAAGCAGTTTTGAAAATGATTTGAAATGGGGTGTAAAAAATGTTGTAATTGGTTCGATGCGAAATTGGAGTAAAATTGCTCTTTCATGGGGATTAGCAAATGATGAAAACTACAAACCTTTTACACCAGGAGGCTGCTCTACCTGTAAAGGCGCTTTAATGATTGACCAAAACCAGAATGTTAAACGAGAAGTTGGTTATTACCTAATTGGTCACGCTTCAAAATTTGTTCCTGAAGGATCAGTTAGAATTGGAAGTAATCTTGCTGGAAATTTACACAACGTTGCTTTTAAAACTCCATCGGGACAAATTGTTCTAATTGTTGAAAATGACGGAACCGCAACAGAAACATTCAATATTAAATACAATCAAAAACAAATTTCAACTACTTTAAATGCTGGTGCAGTTGCAACTTACGTTTGGTAATCAAAATTAAATTCATGAAGAAATTAACCACATTTGCCTTGTTGATGGCCTCGCTTTTTGCAGTGGCACAACAGAAGACAATAGATCAAAAAGTAAATGATCTGTTGAAAAAAATGACCATTGAAGAAAAAATTGGTCAGCTTAATCAATATACAGGAGATAATCAGGCAACAGGACCAATTACAATAAATCCGAATAAACAATCGGAAATTAAACAAGGTTTAATAGGTTCGATGCTGAATATCATCGGAACAAAATATACGAGACAATATCAGGAATTAGCGATGCAGTCCCGTCTTAAAATTCCATTGTTATTTGGTCAGGATGTTATTCACGGTTACAAAACTACATTTCCAATTCCGTTAGCCGAGGCAGCAAGCTGGGATTTAGCAGCAATTGAATTAGCAGCTAGAGTTGCAGCTACAGAAGCTTCTGCAAGTGGTATTCACTGGACATTTGCGCCAATGGTTGATATTGGCCGTGATCCAAGATGGGGAAGAGTTATGGAAGGCGCCGGAGAAGATACTTACTTAGGTTCTAAAATTGCTTATGCACGCGTAAAAGGTTTTCAAGGAAACAAATTAGGCGATTTAAACTCGGTTATGGCTTGCGTAAAACACTTTGCGGCTTATGGAGCAGGTGTTGGCGGAAGAGATTATAACTCAGTTGATATGAGCGAAAGAATGCTTTTAGAGACTTATTTACCTCCTTTTAAATCGGCTTTAGATGCTGGTGCAGCAACGTTTATGAATTCATTTAATGACTTAAACGGAATTCCAGCAACGGGGAATGCGCATTTGCAACGTGACATTCTTAAAGGGAAATGGAATTTTCAAGGTTTCGTAGTTTCTGACTGGGGATCAATTGGAGAAATGGTGGCACACGGTTACTCAAAAGATCTTAAAGAAGCTGCCTATTCTGCAATCACGGCAGGAAGTGATATGGATATGGAAAGTAATGCATACCGTAAAAATCTAGCAGAATTAGTAAAAGAAGGAAGAGTTTCTGTTGATTTGATTGATGATGCGGTAAAACGTATTTTACGCAAGAAATTTGAATTAGGTTTATTTGATGATCCTTACAAATATTCTGATGATAAAAGAGCTGAGAAAGTTTTGGCGAATCCGGAGAACAGAAAAGCAGCACTAGACGTAGCACAAAAAAGTATTGTTTTATTAAAGAATGAAAACCAGACTTTACCGCTTTCTAAAAACTTAAAAACTATTGCATATATTGGTCCAATGGTAAAAGAATACAAAGCCAATATGGGATTTTGGTCTGTTGAATTGCCAGACGTAAATTACGATAAATGGGTTGTTTCGCAATGGGATGGTCTGCAGAACAAAGTAGGTAAAAACACAAAGTTACTTTACGCTAAAGGTTGTGAAGTTGCCGGAGATAATAAGGATGGTTTTGCTGAAGCAGTAGAAACCGCAAAGCAGGCTGATGTTGTTATTTTGAGTATTGGTGAAAGACACGACATGAGCGGTGAAGCAAAAAGCCGAAGCGATCTTCATTTACCAGGTGTTCAGGAAGATTTAGTAAAAGCGATTCAGGCTACAGGAAAACCAGTTGTGGTGTTAGTAAATGCAGGACGTCCTCTTATTTTTAACTGGACAGCAGACAACGTTCCGGCAATTGTTTATACATGGTGGTTAGGAACTGAAGCTGGAAATGCAATTGCAAATGTTTTATTTGGAGATTATAATCCGTCGGGAAAATTGCCTATGACGTTCCCAAGAGAAGTTGGCCAAATTCCAATTTACTACAATCATTTCAGTACTGGAAGACCAGCTAAAAATGAAGATTCAAAAAATTACGTTTCAGCTTATATTGATTTGAAAAACTCTCCTAAATTCCCATTCGGATACGGTTTGAGTTATACAAAATTTGATTATTCAGGGTTGAAATTATCTTCTGCAAAAATCAAAAGCAATGAAACCATTAAAGTTTCTTTCCAATTATCAAATGTTGGAAAAGTTGCGGGTGAAGAAGTTGTTCAGTTGTATTTGAAAGATAAATTTGGATCTGTAGTTCGACCAGTTTTAGAATTAAGAGATTTCCAAAAAGTGAAATTAAATGCGGGAGAATCTAAAACAATTGAATTTACAATTGACAAAGAGAAACTTTCTTTCTACAATAATAAATTAGAATGGGTTGCTGAGCTAGGAGATTTTGAACTAATGATTGGAGCTTCGTCAGCAGACATAAAACTTAGAGCAGACTTTGAATTAGTACAATAGTAGAAGTCAATTTTAAATTGGCGTTATGGATTTTATAAAGATTTTTGAATTATTTCAAAACAGTATTTATAAAATCCATAGCGCCAATTCCTTTATAGGATGCGTACAATGCTTTATCAAAAGCTTCGCGTTTTGCCTTTTTATCTTTTGCCTCAGTTTCAACAATCATTTCGTTGAAAATTTTTTCCTGTTGTTGGCTGTATTTTATTGATTCTTCCAATAAATAAGTTTTCGAAACAAATCCGAAAGAAGCCCAAATTTTGGTTCTTATTTTTTTATTTATTTCTTTTAATGGATTAGTACTCATATCTCTCGCGTTGATTTTCTGACTAAGTATAGTGAGATGCAAATGTATAATTTACATCATAATTTTCTTACTTTAATTTTGAAATAATAACAAAATTATTTAAATGTGTTATTATGACGCAATGTACTTATTTTTTTTATATTTGATTTTAATTTTAAGTTAAAATTGTAACACACACACTTATTTAACAACTGCCAAATTGTTTTGTTTTTATAAAAATGCATTAAATTGCAACGTTATTTGATAAAAAAAAGGCGCAATTAAATGTCAAAAATGCTAAAAGACATCATAGAAAATAATGAAAATTATCAGCCTGGGCTGTCGATTGATTGTGTCATTTTTGGCTTTCACGACAATCAGTTAAAGGTCTTGTTGATCAAAGTGGATAAAAATCCAAAATGGTCGTTGCCAGGAGGATTTATTCCTGTAGATCAGGATATTGATACTGCTGCAGTAACTGTTTTAAATGACAGAACTGGTGTAGATGGCATTTTTTTAAGACAGTTTGCCACTTTTGGAAAAGTAAAACGAAACGATCAGCACTTTGATAAAAAAGTATTAGAGTATTTAGAAATTGAAGAAGCAAAAGGCAAATGGCTAATGCGTCGTTTTGTAACCATAGGCTATTATGCATTGGTCGATTTTTTAAAAACGATTCCAAAACCTTCGAGCGATCGTGAAATCGTGGAATGGATTGATCATAAAGAAGTTCCCGAACTAATTTTAGATCATCAAGAAATTCTGGATAAAGCATTAGATACGCTCAGAATGGAATTAAATTTAATGCCAATAGGTTATAATTTATTACCAGAAAAATTTACAATTCCCGAACTTCAGAAATTGTATGAAACGATTTTGGATAAAAAACTGGATCGTCGAAATTTTCTCAGAAAAATAACCAACATTGGAATCCTGAAAAAGCTCGACGAAAAGAAAAGTAATGTCGCACATAAAGCTCCCAATTTATATTCTTTCGATAAAGAAAAATATGATGAAGTCTTAAAAAATGGATTAAATCAAGGTTGGTAAAATAAGAGTTAATTTTAAAATCTACGATTATGGTTTCTTTTGAAAATTTTAGAAAAACGGCTTTGTCATTCGAAAATGCTACTGAAGAACCACACTTCGAGAAAACATCTTTTCGTGTCAACAAAAAAATATTCGCCACTTTTGATGAAAAAAATAATCACGCAGTTTTGAAATTAAATGAAATTGATCAATCTGTTTTTTGTGCTTCAAGTGAAATGGTTTTTTATCCAATTCCAAATAAATGGGGAAAACAAGGCTGGACAATTGTAGAGCTTTCAAAAGTAAGACCAGAAATGTTTGAAGATGCTTTGTTACTTTCTTATCAAAATGTAGCTCCAAAAAGGAAGAAATAATTTATCGTACAATAGTTCTAAAAGTCAAGTTTACTCTTGGTTTTTGTGTTGTTTTTGTTGGAGGTAAACGATGTAACCAATGTGTTTGCGTTTCATCTTTCATGACTAATAAACTTCCATGTTCTAAAATTAGAGAAACAACTTCTTTCGATTCTTTATGTTTAAAAGCAAACTTTCTTTCCGCGCCAAAACTTACTGAACCAATTGCGCCGTTCTTTTTTAAATCTTTCTCCGCGTCGCTGTGCCAGGCCATTCCTTCTTCGCCAGAATGATATAGATTTAGCAGACAAGAATTGAAAGTTTCTCCTGTTTTTTCTTCAATAAAAGCTTTTAATTTTAATAATTCCGGAGTCCACGGAAGTGCTTTTTTTGTGGTATTTGAGTAGGTATATTCAAATTCCTGATCGCCGTACCAGGCCACTTTTCGTTTGGTTAAAATTAATTTTCCAAAGATGATTGCTTCGTCATTTTTCCACTCGATGGAATTTAATAAAGTATCGCGATAAAAATCAGCTTCTGTTCTTGAAAACAATTTTCCATAATAATTTACTGTTCCATCTTTAGGAAGCAAGTTTGTAGTTTCGTCAGTTTCAGGATTAAATAAGTCCATTTTTCCAGTTTTGATATTCGGGTTTCATGCAATGTCCGCAAGGCGTAAAACTATTTTCTTTAGCTTCATCTTCAGATAAAAAGAAAACCCGATTTTCACGTTTCATTCTTTTTCCCGAAGAACATTTCAGTGTTCCGTAAATTTTTAATTTTTGGTTTCCACCGAAACAAATTTCTGCATTTTTAATTTTATTCCGAAGATCTGAATCGGATATTTTTCGGTGTTGAATCATTTATTTTAGATATATTTTTATTGTAGAGAGATGTACAAGAGTACGTCTTCAAGCGTGTAAATCTCTCGCAAAGGCGCGAAGGCGCAAAGTTTTTTCTCATTTTATGTCATTTCGACGAAGGAGAAATCTTCGCAAGTAACTCCGCAACGAGAATTCAATCTTTGTCGAACTTCTCGCGAAGATTTCTCCTTCGTCGAAATGACAAACTGTATGGAAACGTTGTTAAAAAACTTTGCGACTTCGCGACTTTGCGAGATTAAAACTAAGTCAATGCATCATGAAAAATTATCCCTAATGTATATCGTTCGCCCGAATGAATTTCACTAACACCATGTTTCATATTCACGCGATAATAACCTTTTGTTCCTTTTACAGGTCGGAAATTAGTTGTGAAAACTAAAATGTCTCCTTTTTTTGGTTTCAATACAATTGCTTTTGATTGCGCTCTTGGCGTTTGCTGTGTCAAAACAAATTCTCCGCCTGAATAATCTTCGTCAGGATCAGAAAGAAAAAGCACAATTTGAATGGGAAAATATACATCGCCATATAAATCCTGATGCAAAGTATTGAATCCACTTTTTCCATATTTTAAAATCAAAACAGTTGCCTTGAGTTGATTATTGTCGTGGCATTGCTTTAATAATTCTTCGTGTTTCTCTGGGAAAACAGTGTTGATGTTCAAAGCTTTCATCCATGCATTTGCGATTGGAGCCAACTTAGGATAAATAGAAGAACGTATGTTTTGAATTAAATCTGGCAACGGATAATTGAAATATTTATATTCACCTAAACCAAACCGATAGCGTTCCATAACAACTGCTTTTCGATATAAATTTGGATTGTCATAGTCAAATTTTAAATCTTCACATTGTTCGTTATTCAACATATTTGGGATAATAGCGAAGCCATTTTCGTGCATAGATTCGGTGATGCTTTCCCAATTTTGAGAAGCCATTTTTTGTTGTATATTTTGCATAAAGATTTTAGATTACGATTTTTTTTTTGCCACCAATTCACGAATTTTCTTTTTAAAATCTTTGCGGTTATTTATTCGAATTAATTCGAATAATATTAGATGAAGTATTAAAAAAAATAATTCGTGAATTGCTTCACCTGTTCGCTATTGCTCGGGTCGTGGCAGAAAAATTTATAGATTTATCTGCGCGCCTTCCCAGCCAATAATGGCGGTTTTTCGGGTGTTTCCCCACATATAACCTCCAAAGATTCCCGAAGATTGAATCACACGATGGCACGGAATTAAAAATGCGACAGGATTATTTCCAATCGCTGTGCCGACTGCGCGTGAAGCATTAGGTTTTTGAATTTGATGCGCAATAGTTCCATAGGTCGAAAGCTGCCCCATCGGGATTTTAAGTAAGGTTTCCCAAACTTTAAGTTGAAAATCAGTTCCTTTTAAATGAAGTTTAATTTCGGATAACTTGCTCCAGTCGTTTTGGAAAATAAATAGTGCATTTTGTTGTGCTAAATCTAATTTTCGAGAGAAAGAGGCATTCGGAAATTTATGTTTTAAATCTTCAAATCCGATTGTTTCTTCTTCGGCGAAAGCCATAAAACAAACGCCTTTTTGAGTTGATGCTACAATTATATTCCCAAACGGACTTTCGGCAAAACTGTAGTTTATTTCCAGATTTTTTCCGCCGTTTTTATATTCTGCCGGAGTCATTCCTTCGATATTTACAAATAAATCGTGAAGTCGGCTGGTTCCTGAAAGTCCGGTTTCAAAAGCGGTTTCAGAAATGGTTGCCTGATTTTCTTTGAGTAATTTCTTGGCATGTTCCAAACTCGTATACTGCAAAAATTTCTTCGGACTTGTGCCTGCCCAATCGCTAAAAAGCCTCTGAAAGTGAAACGGACTCAAATGCACTTTCTCCGCAACCTCATCAAGATTGGGCTGATCTTTAAAATTGGCTTTGATATAATCGATAGCTTCGGCGATACGATTATAATTAATGGTTTCTTGTGTGTTCATTTTTATTCCATTTTATAAGGCAAAGATCGATTGGTTTTGGTAGATAGAAAATCCGAAACTTGCTGAGTTTTTTCTAACCGCAAAGTACGCTAAGATTTACGCAGAGAACGCCAATGTTTTAATCTCGCAAAGACGCGAAGTCGCAAAGATTTTTCTTGAGATTGTCATCCTGAGCGAAGTCGAAGGACCACAAAGTAATTCTATAAAGATTGAAAACTTAAAGCAAAACTTTGCGACTTCGCGTCTTTGCGAGATTATATTGTTCGTTATAATTCTTTTTCCATTTTATAATTAATGATTTCGACGCCTTTTATCCTATTTTTTTGTTCAATTTTTACAACAAATCCTTTCTTTTCAAAAAAGGGTTTTGCGGTTATGCTTACGTCAGAAGTTATAATTTTTGAATTATGTTTTTTAGCTTCGAGTTCTAATTCGGTAAAGATTTTGTTGGCAATTCCTTGTCTTTGAAAATCTTTGTGAATGAAGAAGAAATCAATGTAATTATTATCTTTTAAAGTTCCGAAACCTGTGATTTTATCTTGAATAATGGCAAGTAAAACAAATTGCTTTTCGACAACATCAATCCATCGTTCTGTAATTTTAGCACCGGAAGTCCAGGCTTCAATTTGAGCGGGATTATAATCGTTTTTGCAGACAGATCTGATCGTTTGAACAAACAATTTCTGCATTTCAGCAAGGTCTGAAATTGTAGCTTTTCTGAAATTCATTTTAAAAAATTAATGCGCCACAGTTTTAGAAAAAACATTAATTATAATAACACCAATTACAATTAAACTCAAACCAATTATGGCTGGTAAATCGGGTATTTCTTTGAAGAAAATAGCACCAATTGTGGTAATTAAAACAATCCCAACGCCAGACCAAATTGCATAAGCAAAACCAACAGGAATAGTTCTAATGGCAAAACTCAAACAATAAAACGCGCCACAATATCCAATAACGGTAATGATGCTCGGAATTAATTTAGTGAATTCTGAAGATTTTTTTAATGCCGAAGTTGCTATGATTTCGAAAATTATGGCAATGAATAAAAATAAGAAGTTCTTCATGATTCGTGTTTTTTACAAAGTTAAGTTTTGTTTGAAACCGAAAAGAATTTATTTATCGAATATGAATTTCTGTTTCATTGTTTTTTACTTCATCAAAACAATCAAGGCACAGCATTTTAAAATCGGCTTTGGCTTGAAAAACGCTAGTCCATTCTTCACCGTTATCAAGAAGCCATTGTTCGCATTGTCCGCACCATGCAATTTGCGGAAGATCTTCTTCAGCTTCTGAATAGTAAAAACCTACTTTTTCTTTTGAATCTATTGCCATTGCAATGTGAATGCAGGCAAAAGTCATTTCTTTTGAACCATGTATTTCACATAAAACTTTTTCGATCATAATTTTTTTTTGATGTTTTGGAGCTTCAAATTTAAACTTAAAATTTCTGGAGTCATGAAATAATATTAGAACATTTAAATAATGGCACGACCTGATAATTTTATATTAAAAAAACTTTTAAAACCTACTACGGATTGAGTGATAATCCAACGCTGAAAAACAATCGTACCTTATCAATATTATTGATCCATGATGTGTCAAAATGAATTGGGCCTAAAATGGATTGATAGGAAATTGCGGCTCCACCAGATATCACGAGACTAGGCTCGATATTATCATCCCAATTTCCTTTTGGACTAAATGCGTGGTCGACATAATCGTCAAAAGTGTCAAACCCGACAGTCGCGATATTAAAATGAGGCGTTAAATAAATTTTTCCTGTAATATTTACTTGAGATGCGAGTTTTAGCCCCATATATTGTGTTACGTTGAGCTCATCTTCGTGCAGACCTGCAAATGAGAAACGATTACTACCAGAGCTAGGAATAATGCCACCTAAGAAATATTTTGAAGCATAACCGAATCCTGAAAACGGAATTTGATCATTTTTAAGTTTATCCTGAAAAATGAAATAAGAATCAAACCCAACAATTCCGGTGATTTTCTTTTTTAAGAGCAATCTCTTTTCAATCCCAAAACCAAATTTTGTGTAACCGTTTGTTGAGCCTGACACACTTGTTAAATCTGGATCAGAGAAGGAGGCTTCAACGTCAGTGAAAAATGATCGAGAAATATTTGATTTTATAATAGTTCCGTTTGTAGCAAAGAAAACTTTATCCATGTCATTATAGGAGTAATGCATGTTGAATTCGATGTTATTAAAACTGTAATTATTTATTGAAATAGAATTTGGATTGTATTCACGATCGTATTTTGGTTTTAAATTAGTATAATGATAGTTTAGGCCAAAACCAAAATAACTTTTCAGGGAATTTAAATTTCTGTTTATTTCATTATTGAATTCAAAACCATTATAAAGTATATTGTCTGAAGCCTTACCATTGATATAAATTTCTTGTCTTAAAAAAGCTGCGTAAAGTTCAGATGCCCACCACCATTCTCTGTTTCCGCCAAAATTTTTCTGATAATTGATTCTCACTTTTGGCTGTTCGGCAATATCAGCAGTTATAAGAAGCCGGGATGCATCGGCAAGAATATTTCTGCCAGTGTAGTTAAAAATTATTCCAACACCTCTGTACGTGTCATAATGTAATGATGTGTTGAGTTGGTTTTTGGCACGTTCATGACCAAATATTGTAATTCCGAGTTTGTCGCCATTTTTGACGAAATAGCTGTAGGTAATCTCTTCAAAAAGATTGGTTCCCATCGCCCTATTAATACCCGCAATTAAATCTTTGGTTGTATATTTTGTATGTGTTTTAAGATTCGTTCTTCCTATTACCAAAGGCATATTTTCCGGACTGATGTTTTTGTAAACAATTGTGTCAAGAATAATTTCTGAGGGCATTTGCGGTAATTTGTGAATTCGCTGCGGATACCCTTTTAATTTTTCGGATAATGCTATTAAAGCTGCAAGATTTTCGTTTGTTGCAATTTTTCCATCTTTGTAAATTTCGTCGCTATTTGCAAAATCAGCTGTAGAAAAGCGTAGGTTTGGAAGGTGGTCTACTAAAATATCGCAGAGTTTACGATTTTCCGGATTCTTAATATTACTCGGAAACATACTGGTTTGTGTCAATATAGTAATAACGTTGTTTAGTTTGTTTATCGGTTCCAATCCACCACCAACATCACTGCCAATAATAATATCGGCGCCCATTTGTTTGGCAACATCTGTTGGGAAATTATTTAAAACACCACCGTCAACTAATATTGTTTTTTCATATGACATGGGTTTGAAAATAGCAGGCAATGACATACTGGCTCTCATGGCATAGGCTAAGCTTCCTTTGCTTAAAACAACTTCTTTCCCTTCAGATAAATCAGTCGCCATGGCTCGAAACGGAATGGGCAGGCTGTCAAAATCCCTGATATTATATACGGGGTAAGTTAAAACGGAAAGATATTCTCTTAAATTTTGATCATTCAAAAGAGAACCAATGCTATTAAGTTTTTTGTCTTTAATTCCTATTCCAACCAAATATCTCTGAAATTCCCTTTTTTCCTCAACGCTTACCGATTGTAAGGCCTGGCCTCCGCCAAGTAATTTATCCCAATTGATACTTTTGGTTAAATTTTCAATGCTATCACCAGAATATCCCATGGCATAAAGGCCTCCAATAACACTTCCCATACTATTTCCAACAATAAGATCGGGAACAATATGCAGAGAATCCAGTTTTTGCAAAAGCGGAATATGTGCAATTCCTTTTGCGCCACCACCGCTTAAGACTAAAACGACTTTAGGTTTTTTTTCCTGAGAAAAAAGAATGTGTGGAAGACACATCAAAAATAAGAAGACGAGTAAATAAGATGTTTTTTTCAAGTTTACAATGTTTATGTAGTTGAGAAATAGAAACTTATTTTAATTCTTAAAATTAAGCAGTTATTCTTTATAAAGTATATCTTTTGATAAAATCTTTTTTCTCTTTCCAACAAATTGGTCATTAAAAAGCAAAACCCGACAGGTTTTTAAAACCTGTCGGGTTTGAAATATGAATTAGATAATCTAAAATCTAAGATCCTAAATCTAAAATTTATTAGTATCTGTAGTATTCTGGTTTGAATGGACCTTCAACAGGAACACCAATATAAGCTGCTTGATCATCACGTAACGTTTCTAATTCAACGCCTAATTTAGCTAAGTGTAAAGCAGCAACTTTTTCATCTAAATGTTTTGGTAACATGTAAACTTCATTTTTGTAAGCTGCGCTGTTGTTCCATAATTCGATTTGAGCCAAAGTTTGGTTTGTAAATGAGTTACTCATTACAAAACTTGGGTGACCTGTAGCACAACCAAGGTTTACTAAACGACCTTCGGCCAAGATGATGATATCTTTTCCGTTGATGTTGTATTTGTCAACCTGAGGTTTGATTTCGATTTTAGATGCACCATGGTTTTTGTTCAACCAAGCCATATCAATTTCGTTATCAAAGTGTCCGATGTTACAAACAACAGTTTTGTCTTTCATTTGCTCGAAGTGCTCTCCAAGAACGATATCTTTATTTCCTGTAGTTGTAATGATGATATCAGCATTAGCAATTACAGTGTTTAATTTTTTAACTTCATAACCGTCCATTGCAGCTTGTAAAGCACAAATTGGGTCAATTTCAGTAACTGTTACGATAGAACCAGCACCTCTGAAAGAAGCAGCAGTTCCTTTTCCAACGTCACCGTATCCGCAAACAACAACTCTTTTTCCAGCTAACATTAAGTCAGTTGCACGACGTACAGCATCTACAGCAGATTCTTTACATCCGTATTTGTTATCAAATTTAGATTTAGTAACAGAGTCGTTAATGTTGATTGCAGGCATTGGTAAAGTTCCAGCTTTTACTCTTTCGTAAAGTCTGTGAACACCAGTTGTAGTTTCTTCAGAAAGACCTTTAATTCCAGGAACTAATTCTGGGTAACGATCAATAACCATGTTAGTTAAATCTCCACCGTCATCCAAAATCATGTTCAATGGTTTTCTGTCTTCACCAAAGAATAAAGTTTGCTCAATACACCAGTCAAATGATTCTTCGTCAAGACCTTTCCAAGCATAAACTTGAATTCCAGCAGCAGCAATAGCAGCAGCAGCCTGATCCTGAGTAGAGAAAATGTTACAAGAAGACCAAGTAACCTCAGCACCAAGAGCAATTAAAGTTTCGATCAAAACAGCAGTTTGAATCGTCATGTGCAAACATCCAGCAATACGAGCACCTTTAAGAGGTTGTTCGTCTTTATATTCAGCACGAAGCGCCATTAAGCCTGGCATTTCAGCTTCTGCTAATTCAATTTCTTTTCTTCCCCAAGCCGCAAGAGAAATGTCTTTTACTTTGAAAGCCACATATGGCGTAGTTGTAGTACTCATTTATATTATATTTGTATAATTGTAAATTTTTTGCAAATTTACGGAATACCTTTTGAATTTTACTAATTTCTCTGAGATTTGTGAAATCTTTAATTTCTTAATATTTTGAACTTTAAGTGTTTTTTGTTCAGAAAGATAAGGAAAACTATATCAATTTTGTAGCAGGTATATTTTCGAGTACAGAAAAGAACTTAGGAAGCATATAATTAGGAACTTCATTTGACATCCAATTTAGGAATTCTATTTCATTAAAAACGGCTTTATGATTCATAACCAAATCTACATGTATTTTGGTTTTTTGATTTTCATCGATTACTTTTTTTGCTTTTACCCATTGTATTTGCGGATTTTTATAGATAACATTTTCAACTTCTATAGGATATACATTTTCTCCGCCAATAATTATCATATCATCTTGTCTTCCCTTAATAAAAAGATATCCTTCTTTGTTTTTTAAAGCTAAATCGCCGGTTGCTATATCAGTATTATTTTTATTGTCTGCCGACCATTTACATTTTATAAATAACTTGCCTATTTCATTTTCGGTCGCAAAATTTTGATCTGTTTTTTTTATTTTAACTGTAACGCCTTTAATATTCTTTCCAATTGTGTCTGGATACTTTAACAGATCTTCGTGAGTTGCAATGGTACAAACGCCAGTTTCTGAAGTGCCATATAAATTGTACAATTTTGTGAATGGGGTTTTGTTGTGAATGATTTTAACAATGTTCGATTGCAAGACATCACCTCCAGAAATAATAGTTTTTATATTTAAAGCAGCCTCTTTTAAATATACTTTTTGAATCATAAGTGGGACTGATATCCAATAATCGATTTCTTTTTGTTTTAAAAATTCGGATGTTTTTTTAGCATCAAAACCTTTGAATAATCGAATTTTTTGAGTCATAAAAAGGGATAACAATAATGCAGCAATCCCATATCCGTGATAAAGAGGTATTGATATTAATGTAGATTTGTTTTTTCTTAAATGTAATTTTTGAATGATATCAAAAAAAGGATTTAGGATTTTTTTTATGCTGAATTTTCGATTCTCAATTTTAGGTATTCCTTTAGTGCCGCTCGATAAAACAGCAATGCTTCCTTTTTTTCGTTTTAGAATATTTTTTTTGTTGTGATTGATACTTAAATCAATAATTTCATCATAACAAAACAAAGGGATTTGGAGAGATGAAAAATTATTTGAACTTTCTCTCTCTGCTATTATTAAATCAACTTTTTGAGTTTTTAAAAAAGCAGTAAAATAGTCTCTTTTTTGATTAGGGTTTAATAAAAAAATTGCACTGCCTAAACCAGAAACTGCAAATAAGGATTTTACAAATTGTACAGAATTTGAACTTGCAATAACAACTTTACTATTAGATTTAATGTTATATTTTTCATTTAAATAATAGCTCATTAAAACAGATTCGCTATATAATTCAGAATATGATAAATGCTCATATTCGTCTTCAATGTAAGCCTCTTTTTTACTCGCCTTTTTAACAGAATCCAATAATGCTAATAGGGTAAATCCGTGTTTGTTTATAGATTTTGTTATTGCGAAAATTTCCTTAAATCCTAAAATACTTAATTTAGATCCTTTTTTCATTTTGTTTTTTCAAGTATAAAAGTGAAATTTTCTCCCAAATGTATTTTCCAAAAAAACTGCTTGTCTGTAAAAATAACATCCACCAAGGTTTATCATAAGACTTTGATGAGTAAATAAGTTTTACAATTCTAAAGGCCGCTTGTTCAGGCTGCATGGCGGGAAAATTTTTGTACTTTTCGTTTGGAGCAATCATTTTAGTATTTACCAAAGGCAAATAAATTGTTTTTGCTTGTATTTTCATAATCTTCCACTCGGCAAGACTACATCTAAACCATTGATCAAAAGCTGTTTTTGAAGCTTGATAAGCGGCCCATTTTGGAGCAGGTAACAATAATACATTTATTGCCGAAATATTAATTATCTGGCCTTTAGCCACTTTTATTAGTGGAGTAGTTGCTAAGATTAAATTAACTGGCGCTAGATAATTAAGGGAGTTTGTTCTTGTAAAGTCGTGATATCTTGTTAGAGAGTTTTCTAACGAACGCATAATCGATTTTCCTGCATTGGAAATAAAAATATCAATTGTATCAGTTAAATTAAAAAGCTCTTTAATTGCTCGCTCAGTTTCAGTTTCCTGATAAAAATCGGCTACAATTATATTACAAAGAGAGCCATTTTCTTTTACAATATCTGCTATTGCGTTTAATTTTTCGGCGGTTCGAGCAATTAATATTAGTTTTACATTGTAAGTAGAAAAAAGAAGTGCTAATTGCTCGCCAATGCCATAACTAGCACCTGTTATAACAATGGTTTTTCCTGTGACAGTTTTTTGTAATTTTGTACGATTAAGTGTAACACTAGGAAATAAAAATTGCTCAATAATTCTTTTTGATACTTTATTTTTGTTAGTCACTTGCAAAGACAATCTTTATGAATACTCTAATTAAGGTAGATATTTTGTAAAAGTTGTAAATTTACGAAATGAATGCAGATATAAATAATATTTTTTATTTTGTATGTCAGAAAAATACAGTATAAATATTTTTAATTTGAAACAAAAAAGTAATGCCACTTTATAAAACTATCAACTATAATTCTTCGACGAAACTTTTAATTTGGGAAATAACAGAGTCTCTTGAAGAATTATTGAGTAAAGTTGTATTGAAAGAGAAAACACAAAATAGGTTGGATGGAATGAAATCACAAATGCATCAGCGGGCTTTTTTGAGTGTTCGAATGCTGATTCAGGAAATGGGATTTACAGATAAAGATTTACATTATGACGAATTTGGGAAACCGTATTTTGATTGCCACCATTATATTTCAATAACGCATTCGTACCATTTTGCGGCGATAATCATAAGCCATGAAAAGGTGGGGATTGATATGGAATTGCAGCGTGAAAAAATCATTCGAATCGGGGATAAATTTACAGATTATGAAAGTGAATATTTAGATCCGTCCTCAAAAGAAGAATACATAAAAAAACTTACCGTGATTTGGGGAGCCAAAGAAGCAATCTTTAAAATCAGAAATGAAAAAGGAATCAGTTTTAAAGATCATATCAAAGTCAAAAACTTTTCTTTAAATGAAGGTCAGACCGAAGCAAGTCTTCATTTTGATGTTTTGGCAAAAGATTTTAATGTGCATTATGAAGAAATCAAATCGGATAATTTTGAAGGTAAGTTTACTTTGGTTTATGCTTTTGAAAAATAATTTTTAGTTTCAGTAGCAATTTTCAATTTAAACTTCGCTTTCTTTTTTTCGATGCTGAAACATACTCATATATAAAAAAGTACTCATTTTTCGAGCACGTCTTTTTAATGTATCAGCATTTTCACCTTCAAAATGTTCGTCGATAGTCTGGAACCAATGATTTAGCCAGATTCCGAATTCGTTTGCCGTAATTTTTGCTCCGAAATGCTCATCAACCTCATTATGAACTGCATGCGGATTTCCTTTATACTTGCGAATCGCAAATAAATTAGTTTCCCAAAAATCAGTCAATTTTTCGAGATGCGCATCCCAATCAGAAATCATTTTATTAAAATAAAAGCCGATTTCTTCATCGGCTCTTATTTTAGCGTAGAACTGATGCACTAGAAAAGAAACATCATCTCTATTTCCTATTTGCTTTTTCACAGAATGAGAGTATTTAATAAAATAAACAATACACTTAAAATTGAGCTCAGAATCAAAAGGTTAAAAACTACTTTGTGTTTCATTTGTGCCAAAATTGAAGTGTTTACAAAGATACAAGCTAATACGATAATAGCCAGCTGAATCATTTGAAAAATAGAAGTTCCGTTAGATAAAACATACATTGCTGCAGCGCCGCCTAAACAACTTTGCCCAATTACTGCCATTGCAGCAGAACCCATGTAATTTTTATTAAAAATGTCGAATGTTGATTGATATAGTGTCATGATATTGTGATTTTTATACCAACAAAGGTACAGGCACAATACTGCTCGGTTTTATGACTTAAATCATAAAACAAGAACTTTTTTATCGATATACTTTTCGGTTTATAATCTTCAATTCGCCTTTTTTCTCCAAATTTTTTATTGTTCTGATTACCGTTTCAACACGCAATCCGGTCAAATCCCCAATTTGTTGACGGGTAAAATTGATGAGGTAGCCATTTGCATCTTTTTTGAAATTGAAATAAGCAATTCCGTGATCGATTAATTTTAACACCCGATGTTCTGGTTCCTGTGTTGAAATCTCGGCAACCATAACGGATTTATAATACAATCGTTGTGCTAAATTTTCGATGATTTTAATGCTTATTTTTGGGTTTTCTTCCAGCAGTTTCATAAAGTTTGGTTTTGGAAGAAGAAGAATTTCGCTGTTATCAACCGCAATTGCATTTGCCGGATATTTTTGGTTTAAAAATAAAGGAGGCTCGCCAAAAGATTGTTCTTTGTAAAATATTCCCTGAATAAATTCACGGCCCTCATCATTATAATTGCTCATTTTGACTTCGCCCGAAACAATCTGATAATAATTTGCAGGAAAAAATCCTTCTTCAAAAATAATTTCATTTTTGTCGAAAGACTTCTTTACAACGCCATATTTTTCTAATAATTCAGGAGCAATCATACATTTGTTTCTTTGGTTATCAAAAGCAGCTATACAAATATAATTTATTCAAAATAGTTCTTCTACATTAAAAACTTTTACTTTTACGGCCATTATGCAGCAAAGAATATTTAATATCAATCAACAGATTTTAGAAGCCAAAAAAGAGGGTCGCAAATTGTTGGCCGTTCTTTTAGATCCTGATAAAATTGTTTTGGAAAATCTGGATCATTTAATAGATAAAATAAATCAGTCTCCTGCGACACATATTTTTGTTGGAGGAAGCATTGTACAAGCTACAATTTTAGAAGATTTGATTGCCCAGTTAAAACAAAAAACAAAACTTCCAGTTGTTATATTTCCAGGCGATCCGTCGCAGATTTCGCCTCAGGCTGATGCTATTTTATTTCTGTCGTTACTATCAGGCAGAAATCCGGATTATTTGATTGAATATCAGGTTCAGGCAGCGCCAATTCTAAAAAAGACAAATCTTGAAGTAATTTCTACAGGCTATATTTTGATTGAAAGCGGCAATGAAACTGCGGTTGCACGCGTTAGTAAAACAAAACCGCTTAACCGTGAAAATTTTGATTTGGTTTTAGCTACTGCACAAGCGGGCGAAATGTTAGGGAATAAATTAATGTATTTAGAGGCCGGAAGCGGTGCTAAAAACGCAGTGCCGCTGGAAATGATACAGTTAATTGCGCAAAATATTGAAATTCCTATAATTGTTGGAGGAGGAATTGTAGATTTGCACGGAATTCAAAACGCTTACAAAGCTGGGGCCGATTTAGTAGTTATTGGAACTGCTTTTGAAAACGACAGTCATTTTTTTGAATCATAAAAAACAAAAACAGTTTAATCAAATGATAGATTTTTTTTTCGAAAATTATAAGAATGCTCCTTTGTGGCATATTATTTTAGAATTTTTAGTTTTTGTTTTTGGGATTTTAAGCGTTTGGTTTGCTAAAAAAGAAAATATCTGGGTGTATCCAACGGGACTTGTCGCGACAGTAATCTCAGTGTATTTGCTATATGTTGCAGGTTATATTGGTGATATGATTATCAATGGTTATTTCTCCATTATGAGTATTTATGGCTGGTATATATGGGCACGAGGCGGTTCAGTTGAGGATAATTTGCCTATAACTCGTACAAGTTTTAATGAAAAAATAATCGGAATCGTACTATTTATTGTGACCGTTTTTGTAGTTTTCGGCATTTATAAATATTTTGACTATACAATCAATCCAGACAATTATGTCGATATGATTTCGTCAGGAATATTTTTTGCGGGAATGTGGTACATGGCCAGGAAAAAAATCGAAAACTGGACACTTTGGATTATCGGCGATATAATTGTTGTGCCTCTTTATGCCTATCGCGGCCTAGGGATGCTGTCACTTCAATATTTAATTTTTACAATTTTGGCTATTTCAGCTTATTTAGAATGGAGAAAAATCTTAGACAGCAAAAAACAACTATCATAAAAATTGCTTTATTTGGGCCCGAAAGTACGGGGAAAACAACTTTAGCAAGACAGCTTGCAGAATATTACGAAACCGAATGGGTCCCGGAGTTTGCACGCGATTACTTACAAGAAAAATGGGAGGAGAATCAGCACATTTGTGTTGCTGATGATATGATGCCTATTGCGTATGGACAGACTGCTTTGGAAAATGAAAAACTTTCTAAGGCAAAAAAATATTTGTTTTGCGATACCAATTTGATGGTAACAAAAGTTTTCTCTGAAATGTACTACGGTTTCTGTGATCCGCTATTAAATGAAGCAGCGCTGGAGCACGAATATGATTTGTTTTTCCTGACAGATATTGATGTTCCTTGGGAAAAAGATGATATTAGAGATACACCAGACGGCAGAGAAACTGTTTTTTCTGTTTTTAAACAAAGTTTGATACAGACAAAAAAGCCTTTTATAATTCTTTCAGGAAATAAAGAAAGTCGTTTAGCAAAAGCAACCGCAATTATTGAAGAGCTTACTATTGCTAAAGAACGTGGTTTTTCGTCAGAAGATTTTGTGCAACTTTATGAGCGAGGTATTTCTATTGAAAGTGTTTTGAAACAACTAAAGATTTTCAAAAAAGGAATCACAAAAAGCAATTTAATAAGTCCGGCAACAATAGAGAATGGTATTTTGGCCTTTTCAGAAATAGAATTTGAAGAAAAAGCAGCCTATTTTGATTCTCAAAAAGAAAATCTGAAAATTAAAAAATTTGTTCCGGCTTCTGGAGCGGCAACAAGAATGTTCAAGTTTTTAAGAGCCTTTTTGAATGACTTTGACATTGAAAAAGAAACAATAAATGCTTATATAAACAGACAAAAGGATAAAGAACTTTCGATTTTTATTGTTGGGATGGACAAGTTTCCTTTTTTTAAGGCAATTGATAAAAAACTGAGATCGATTTATCCTGATTTTGAAAATTTAGAGCGCGATTACAAGAATTATTATTTTATAAAAACATTGCTTTCACAGGATTATTTTGCTTTCGCAGATAAGCCAAAAGCAGTTTTGCCTTTTCATAAATATAAAGATCATATCGCAAATCCGATTGAAGAACATTTGAACGAATGCGCTCATTATGCATCTTCAAATAAAATTTCGAATCTTCATTTCACGGTAACCGAGGCGCATCAGGAATTATTCGAAAAAGAAATTGAGGTTCTTAAAGAAAAAGTAGAGAAGGATTCTGCAATTCAAATAAACATTGGTTATTCTTATCAAAATGCAAGCACCGATTCGATTGCGGTTGATACGAAAAACAGATTGGTAAGAGATAAAAACGAGGCTTTGGTTTTCAGGCCGGGCGGACATGGTGCATTAATTCAGAATTTAAGCGCATTAGAAGCCGATGTTATTTTTATTAAAAATATTGACAATGTGATTCAGAATCATATTGACAAAATTACTTTGTATAAAAAAGCACTGGCAGGAATTTTGATCGAAGCACAACAAAAGATTTTCGATTATCTGAATGCGATTGATGAACAAAAAATAGGAGAAAAAGAATTAAATGATATAGTTCTTTTTCTGAATAAAGAGTTAAATATTGAAATCTCAAGTGATTTCAGTATGTTTACTTTTGACAATAAAATCAGCAAAGTAAAAGAGCTTTTAAATCGTCCGATAAGAGTTTGTGGGATGGTGAAAAATGAAGGAGAACCAGGCGGAGGACCGTTTTGGGTTATGAGCAATAAAGGAATAAAATCACTTCAGATTGTTGAAACTTCTCAAGTTGATTTATCGGATAAAAAACAGGCTAAAATTTTAGCTGAATCGACACACTTTAATCCAGTAGATTTAGTTTGCGGAATTAAAAACTATAAAGGTGATAAATTTGATTTACAGGATTTCGTAGATCATAAAGCAGGGTTTATAGTAGAGAAAAGTGTTGAAGGCAAAACGGTAAAAAATTATGAACTTCCAGGTTTATGGAATGGATCAATGGCGCATTGGTTAACTATTTTTGTTGCTGTTCCGTTAATTACTTTTAATCCGGTGAAAACAGTAAATGATTTACTTAAAGCACCACATCAGCCACAATAATGGATATTGATAAAATTATATCAGAACTAGGTTTTAAAGCCGTTCGCAGCAGTGGCGCCGGCGGACAAAACGTGAATAAAGTTTCATCAAAAGTAGTTTTGTCTTTTGATTTGAATGCATCACAAGCTTTATCTGACGAAGAAAAATTGCTTTTGCAAGAAAATATAGCAGCACGACTAACTTCTGAAAATATCTTAATTTTAAATTGTGATGAAGACCGAAGCCAGCTTAAAAACAAAGATATTGTTATAAAGCGATTTCTGGAAATCATAAAAAAAGGATTGTTTGTTCCAAAGGTTCGAAAAGCTACAAAAGTCCCGAAGGCTGTAATTAAAAAGAGAATTAAGGATAAAAAGAATATCTCTGATTTGAAACAATCAAGGAAGAAACCGAATCTAGATTAGAACCATGAAATTTGAGGTAATGATTAAAACACTTAACTTCTTTCTGATAATTATTTCTTCTATTTTGATAGCTGGAATTTATGGAATTTTACATGACCAAATTACCTACACAATTTCACCAGAATACTATACCCTTTTTAAATTTGAACAATTTGGAATAGACCAATGGGCAGTTTCAAATGAAAGAATTAAAGCTGGAATTGTTGGTTTTTTGGCAACTTGGTGGGTTGGGTTTTATTTAGGTATTATCTACGCATTTGTCTCTTTGTTTTTTAAATCGAAAGAGATTTTAAAGGTTACAATAAAGTCAATTTTCATTAATATGCTAATGGCTTTAGTTTTTGGCTTCCTAGGCTTTTTGTGGAGCTTTTTCTTTTTAAATGACAAGATAGATTGGTATATACCAGCTAATACGAGACATGTTCAGGATTTTATAAATGTAGGTTCGATACATAATTTTGGATATATTGGAGGTGTAGCTGGGCTTTTTACGGGTATTTATTGTCTTGTAAAAAATGCCAAAAGGATATCAGTTTCTAAAAATTAAGACTGCGTTAAATTTAGACATTTGATTTTTGGAGTTTTAAATATTTTAACACTAAATTTGCACTGTCTCAAAGGGGTGCTCTAAATAACGAGCTGAGATCATACCCAAAGAACCTGAGCGAGTAATGTTGCTAAGGGAAAAAACGACACTATCAAGCGTGCACACTTTATTTTGTCGTGAAACACATTTATTAATTTAACAAAGAATAATTCCCCCTTTTATTCGTAATTTTTTACGAATGAAAACTATTTTTAAAGGTACTGAGGTACAAAGTTACAAAGGTTCTAAGGTTCAAAAAATGAGCAGAACCAAATCTATTTTCTTTCTTCTTTCTTCTGGTTTCTTCACACTATTTTCTTTTGCGCAAGAACAAGATTCTACCAAAGTCAATCAACTTGACGACGTTTTGGTTTCTGCGGTTCGTGTAACTTCAAAAACTCCGGTTACTTTCAGTAATATGGATAAAAAAGAAATCAAATTCAGAAATCTTGGACAAGACATTCCTACTTTGATGAATTATCTTCCTTCGGTAGTTACAACTTCTGATGCAGGAAACGGAATTGGTTATAGCGGAATCCGTGTCCGCGGTAGTGATGCAACTCGTGTGAATGTAACCATTAATGGAATTCCATACAACGATGCAGAAAGCCAAGGAACTTTCTGGGTAAATATGCCTGATTTTGCTTCTTCTGTAGAAAGTCTGCAATTGCAAAGAGGAGTAGGAACTTCAACAAATGGTTCTGGAGCTTTTGGAGCAAGTTTAAACATGTTGACAGATAATTATGCTTCTAAAGCTAATGGCGAAATTTCAAGTTCTTTCGGAAGTTTTAATTCGCAGAAAAATACGGTAAAATTCAGCACCGGTTTGTTAAACGACCATTTTGAATTGGCTGGGCGTTTGTCTAGAATTAAATCTGACGGTTATATAGACAGAGCAAGTTCTGACTTGAAATCGTATTTTCTTCAAGGAACTTATGTTGGAAAAACAACGTTAATCAAAGCTTTGGTTTTTGGCGGAACAGAAAAAACATATCAATCCTGGAACGGAATTGACGCTGAAACTATGAACGAAAACCGCACTTTCAACTCAGCAGGAATGTATACAGATGAATCTGGAAATGTTCGTTTTTACGACAATGAAACCGATAATTATCAACAAGACCATTATCAACTGCATTGGAGTGAATCGTTTTCGGATAAATGGAGCAGCAATTTGGCTGTTCATTATACAAAAGGAAAAGGCTATTACGAAAATTATAAAGAAGATGCCGATATGGCTGATTATAATCTAGATCCAGTTGGAGCAATTACAACGACAGATTTGGTTCGTCAAAAATGGTTGGATAATGATTTCTACGGAACTACTTTTTCTGTAAAATATAAAGATGAAAAACTGGATGTTATTTTTGGCGGAGGCTGGAATAAATACGAAGGCGATCATTACGGAAAAGTGATTTGGGCGAGATATGCTTCAAATTCAGAATTGGGAGATCATTATTATGATGATTTTTCGACAAAAACAGACGGAAATATTTTTGCGAAAGCCAATTATCAATTCACTGAAAAATTAAGTTTTTATGGCGATTTGCAGTATAGAAATGTAAAGTACAAAGCAAATTCATATGAAACCGGAGTTGTTGATGATAACTTCAATTTCTTTAATCCAAAAGCGGGTTTAAATTACGAAATCAATCAAAAAAATACTTTGTACTTCTCGTATGCACGCGCGAACCGCGAACCAAACAGAACAGATTATGAAGGCGGAAATGTAAAACCAGAAAAATTGAATGATTTTGAATTAGGTTGGAGATTTAACTCAGAGAATTTTCAGTTGAATTCTAATTTCTATTATATGGCCTATAAAGATCAGTTGATTTTGACAGGAACGCTTGATGATGTTGGAGCGCCAATCCGTTCTAATACTGATAAAAGTTACCGTTTAGGATTTGAATTTGATGCTACAATTAAACTTTCGGAACAATTTATTCTTCGACCAAACTTTACTTTAAGCAGTAATAAAAATGTCGATTTGGCTGTTGAAGGCCAAAATTACGGAACAACTAAAATTGCTTATTCGCCAGAAGTTATTGCTGGAAATATAATTGTTTACAGTCCGATTCAGAATCTGCATATTTCATTATTGCAGAAATATGTTGGAGAGCAATACATGAATAATATTGAATTGCCATCAGCAAAACTGACAGATTATTTTGTAAACGATTTGAATGTTTCGTATGAAATTAAGCCAAAATCAGTTTTCAAATCGATTATGATTACCGGTATGGTAAATAATATTTTAGATAAAAAATATGTTTCAAATGGATATATGTGGGATGTTTATCCGTATTATTATCCGCAGGCAGGAATTAATTTCTTAGCCGGATTGACTTTGAAATTCTAAAAAATAAAAAAGCCTGAAAATTTAATTTCAGGCTTTTTTATTTTAGTTATATACGTGAATAACAGATCCTACAACTTCGACTTTATATTGTTTAAGAGGATATTCTTTTGAGCCAAGCCCCGTAAATAAGCTGTATTGTACTTTATCACAAGAACAAACTGCATATATACCGTCAATTGTCATTGCTGTACAAGAATTAATTTCCTGATTTGGACACGCAGCGTCAAATGCATTATAAGAGTTTCCAGCATTAAAAATGATAATTCCTTTTGCTCCAAAATTTGGAACAATAACTCCGTTACTTACAAATTTAAGGTTGGAATAAGCAGGCAGATTCATGTCTACAGACAAATTAACAGAGTAATTAGGAATGTAAGGATTTTTATTGCTGCGTTCACTATCACTACAAGCAGAAAGTGCACAAACAAAGACGATTAAGAGCCAGATTTTTTTCATTCTTTTAGTAAGGATTAATGAAACAAAAATAAAATATTTAGTTTTGATTTTTATATGATTAACATATAATTATGTTCTATTAAAAATAATAGTATATTTGTAATACAAAATCCCGTCCCGATGGGATTTTTTGTATTTATATAAACGATGAAGTTATGAGTAAAGTATCTTATTATACAGCAGAAGGATTAAAAAAGTTGAAAGATGAATTAGAGCATTTAAAAAGTGTAATGCGTCCAAAGGCATCTCAAGATATAGCAGAGGCGAGAGATAAAGGCGATTTATCTGAGAACGCAGAATATGATGCAGCAAAAGAAGCACAGGGTTTATTAGAAATGAGAATTGCTAAGCTTGAAGAAGTGTATTCTAATGCAAGATTAATTGACGAATCACAATTGGATGTTTCGAAAGCGTTGGTTTTATCTAATGTAAAAATTAAAAACCAAAGCAACGGAATGGAAATGAAATATACGCTTGTCGCTGAAAGTGAAGCCGATTTGAAAACTGGAAAAATCTCAGTGACTTCTCCTATTGGAAAAGGTTTGCTTGGAAAATCTGTTGGAGAGGTAGCAGAAATTACAGTTCCAAATGGTGTTTTGAAATTTGAAATTCTTGAAATTTCAAGAGACTAAATCTTTAAGTTTAATCGTTTAGCTATTTAATCGTTAATCGGTTAAACGATTAACCAAATAAACGAATAAACAAACTATGGCATCGATATTCACTAAAATAGTAAACGGAGAAATTCCTGCATATAAAATTGCTGAAGATGAAAACTTTTTGGCTTTTTTAGATGTAAATCCAAACGCAAAAGGACACACGCTTTGTATTCCGAAACAAGAAATCGACAAGATTTTTGACATGGATGATGAACTGTATTTAGGGTTAATGAAGTTTTCTAAGAAAGTAGCAATTGCTTTAGAAAAAACAGTTCCGTGCAAAAGAGTTGGTGTTGCCGTTGTTGGATTAGAAGTTCCCCATGTGCATGTGCATTTGATTCCGTTGAATCATATGGATGAAATGCGTTTTACAGATAAAGTATCACTTTCAAAAGAAGAGTTTGAAGCTTTGGCTAAGAGTATTCAGGCGAATTTGTAAAGATTGGCTTCTTATAAAATATAAAAAATGCAGTAAAATTATTTACTGCATTTTTTTATTTAGAGAAATCTGAAAAGTAGTCCCTTTTCCAATTTCAGAATGTAAAACTTTGATTTTGCCATTGTGATATTCTTCAACAATTCTTTTAGTTAACGAAAGTCCCAAGCCCCAGCCTCGTTTTTTGGTCGTAAAACCAGTTTCAAAAATGGTCTTGAATTGTTTTTTAGGAATTCCGGTTCCAGAGTCTTTTACATTTATTTTTACATGATGGAGATCCTGTTCAATTTGCAGTTCCAGATTCCCTTTTCCTTTCATGGCATCAATGGCGTTTTTCACCAAATTTTCGATTGTCCAGCTGTAAAGAATTGGATTTATCTGAACCATAATTGGTTCGTTTGGCGTATGGTATGAAAAAGCAACTTGTTTGGAAAAACGCGATTGCAAATATTTAAACGCATTTAAGGTTTCTGAAACAATATCATGCGTTTCTAAAACCGGTACAGAACCAATTTTAGAAAAACGATCAGTAATGGTTTGCAGGCGGTTAATGTCTTTTTCGATTTCAGAAGTTATCGATGAATCAATATTTTCGGTTTTTAAAATCTCAATCCAGCCAATTAATGATGATAAAGGAGTGCCAATTTGATGTGCCGTTTCCTTTGCCATTCCAGCCCAGAGTTTGTTTTGCGTTGCCATTTTCGTGCTTTTGTAAAAATTATAAATCAATGCAACACACAGAAATACAATCAATAAAAGAGCAATTGGATAATATTTCAGTTTATTGAGCAGCGCCGAATTACCATAATAAAGAATTTGGTATTTTCCTGGTGCATATTCAAATGTTATAGGTTCGTTTTCATTTCTTAAATTTTTTAAAAACGATTTTAATTTTTTTCTGTCGTTCAAAATTTCATCGGGTACATTTTTAGAACTCACAACGTTATCATACAGCATCAATACAACAGGAATTGAAGTATTGTTGCTGAAAATCTGAAGTGGAAGCTCAACATCCGTATTTTCGTCGGCATTTACAATTGTAATTTGTGCATTTGCAAAAAGTTTCATTTTCAGACGCTCCTCATTTTTGAAAATCTGAAAAAAAGTATAGGTATTCCAGAGAATCAAAGTGATGATTAAAAAGGAAATAAGAATTATAACCCAGCGAGTTGTATTTCTGCGTTCAGAAAAATGCATAAATTAATTTTTGAGGTATAAATATAACGAAATATAAGCATTTTATATTTTGCAGTTCCTGAAAGATTTTTGTTTTTATGTCCTAAAGTATTTCTTCGAATTAAACCATTTATATACTTTTGCAGTTACCAAAATGAGGTTTGGTTAAAAAGAAAAATATATGATTAGCATCGATCCAAAAGAGATACCAACTGCAAAATTACAGGGATATTTGCAAAGTGCAGTGGGCCCAAGACCAATTGCTTTCGCCAGTACAATTAGTGAAAAAGGAATTCCGAATTTATCGCCTTTTAGTTTCTTTAATGTGTTTAGTGCTAATCCGCCAATTTTGGTTTTTTCTCCTGCAAGACGTGTTCGCGATAATACTATAAAACATACTTTAATTAATGCTGAAGCGACAAAAGAAGTTGTAATAAATGTAGTTAATTTTGACATCGTACAACAGACGTCGTTGGCAAGCACGGAATATGCAGAGGGTGTAAACGAATTTATAAAAGCGGGTTTGACTCAAATTCCGTCTGATATTGTAAAGCCGTATCGAGTAAAAGAATCTCCGGTTCAGTTTGAATGCAAGATTACGCAGATTATTCCGTTAGGAACAGAAGGAGGAGCTGGAAATCTGATTTTGTGCGAAGTAGTGAAAATGCATATTCATGAATCAATTTTAGATGAAAACGGCGCAATCGATCAGCACAAAATTGATTTGGTTTCCAGATTAGGAGCAAATTGGTATTCCAGATCGAATGAAGGACTTTTTGAAGTGCCAAAACCGCTTACAACTTTAGGTGTTGGAGTAGATGCAATCCCGAATTTTGTCAAGGAAAGCCCTGTGTTTAATGGGAACGACCTTGGGAAATTAGGAAATATAGAAGCCTTGCCTACAACGGAAGAAGTTAGTATATTTGTGAAAGAAAATTTTTCTGTGAAAGGCGTTTTGAGCTCGGACGATCAGGAAAAAATTCACTTAGAAGCCAAAAAATATCTCAATAATGATGATGTTGCCTCAGCTTGGAAAGTGCTTTTAGCCAAAAAATAAAAGAATAGAAACAATAATTAATTATAGAAGAAGATGGAAGTTATAGGAAAAGTAAAAGTGGTAAATCCTGAGCAACAAGTTAGTGCTTCATTCAAAAAAAGAGAATTAGTAGTAACTACAGATGAGCAGTATCCACAGCATATTTTAATCGAGTTTACACAAGATAAATGCGATTTATTAAGCAGCTATAAACTAGGTGAAGCAGTAAAAGTTTCTATCAATTTAAGAGGAAGAGAATGGGTTAATCCGCAAGGAGAAACTAGATATTTCAATAGTATTCAAGGTTGGAGAATCGAAAGATTAGCACCAGAAGGACCTGCACAAGGCGCGCCAATGCCAGCAGCTGAAACTTTTGCACCAGCAACAAGCATTAACGAAGACGAACCAGACGATTTACCGTTCTAAAAAAAGGTTTAAAATCTAAAAGATAAATTCCAAATTCCAATTCATTCGACTGAATTTGGGATTTGGAATTTTTTATTTGAAATTTCAATAACCTGAATTTTGGGTTTTTCATTATTGAATACTAAAAAAAATGTATTATTTATTCAACGATTTATTTTTTCCTCCAGTTTCTGAAGCTGATGAAGAAGGTGTTTTAGCGGTAGGAGGCGATTTAAGTTCAGAACGATTGCAATTGGCCTATAAAAGCGGCATTTTCCCTTGGTTTAATGAAGGAGAGCCGATTTTGTGGTGGGCGCCAGATCCGAGAATGGTTTTGTTTTTTGATGAACTCGTAATATCTAAAAGTATGCGAAAGATTCTGAACCAGAAAATATTCAAGGTGACTTACAACAAAAATTTCAGAGAAGTAATTTCGAATTGCCAGCAAATTAAAAGAGATGGACAAAACGGAACATGGATTTCTGATGAAATGATCGAAGCTTATTGCAAATTAAATGAAGAAGGATTTGCAAAATCAGTTGAGGTTTGGCAGGATGAGGTTTTAGTTGGTGGTTTGTACGGAATAGATTTGGGAAAAGGAAATGTTTTTTGCGGAGAAAGCATGTTTTCTAAAGTTTCAAATGCTTCAAAAACAGCGTTTATTGCTTTAGGGTTATATTTGAAAAAAGAAAATTATAAATTATTAGATTGTCAGGTTTATAATACACATTTAGCGAGTTTAGGCTGTCGAGAAATTGATCGCGAGGAGTTTATGTCCATTTTAAAAAGTAAATAAAAATGAGTAAAGTTTACAGTGTAAAAGAAATTTATATTTATCCAATAAAAAGTTTGGCAGGAATCAGTCTAGAATCTGCAAAAGCGGAAGAAATGGGATTTGAAAATGATCGTCGATGGATGCTGATTGATTCAGAAAATCAAATGCTTACGCAGAGAGAACATCGAATAATGAGTCAGTTTTATCCGCAGATTTCAAATGGAAAAATCAGTATTACTTTTCAGGATCAAAAGCATGAATTTTCTATTAACGAACATTTAGAAAACGCAATAGAAGTAAATGTTTGGGATGATAAAAGCGAAGTTGTTGAGGTAAACCCTGAAACGTCAAAATGGTTTAGTCAGCGTTTAGGTTTTCAATGCAAGTTGGTTAAAATTATAAAAAATGGAGATCGTAAGCACGAAAGCTCCAGATTAAAAGAAACTTTCAATGTGAGTCTGGCAGACGGTTATCCGTATTTATTAATAGGATCCAAAAGCCTTGATTTTTTAAATGATAAATTGGATGAAAAAATTACCATAAAAAGATTTCGTCCAAACATTGTAGTAAGCACTGAAAATCCTCATGAAGAAGATGATTTTAAGACTTTTGCGATAGGAGAAGTTCAATTTAAAAACATAAAACCCTGCGGAAGATGTGTTATGGTTAACAATGATCCGGAAAATGGACGTTTAAAAAAAGAACCTCTAAAAACGTTGAGCAAATACAGAAATGTAGATAATTCAGTTTTATTTGGAACCAATATTGTGAGTCTGAATTCGGGAATTATCAGCGTTGGCGATGAGGTTATTTTTTCTTAGTTGATTCTAGTTAAAAGTACCGAAGCATTATTGAAATCGTATAAAGCGTTGACTAAATCTCTGTATTCAGGATATTTTTCTTTTTCTAAATAGGTGAAATTATAAAATTCTTCGACAGCTATTTTTACAACATTTCCTTCAATTTTTGCGCTTGATTTAAATAGGCCAATAACTTCATTATTATTGTTTTTGATTTCTTTGTTGAAAGCAAGATTTTCAACATTTTTGATGCTGTAACCCGTCGGAATATTTAAGTTGATAAAATTTACATTCTTTTTTGGATAAGATAATACAATTGGATTTGTTCTGTTGATTTCCTGATGCAAGCTGATTTGTTTTCCTAATACTTTTCCAATGGTAATCAGATTGTTTTTTCCTGCATTTTCAATCCAAGACTCTTTTATTTTCATTTCACTAGTAATAGTAAAAGGTTTTTCAGTGTCATAATTGTTTTTGTATTCTTTGTTTTCAAAAGTGTATTTCTGCACTTCAACATCGACATCATTAAACGTATTGTTCTTTACAAAATCATTGATTTTTTCAGGGGAAATATATTTTACAACATATCTAAAATAAGCAGCAAGATAACCGGCATAAGTACTTTTTTTGTTTACGAAAACAGTTTCCATATCATCATCAATAGTAATATCGCTTGTTGCTTTTACAACATTGTCATTCATTAAGACATTCTCGATTTTTTTGAATTCATAAGTAACCTGCTGTTTCGGCTCCTGATCAAAATAAACGGCTTCATTGTTTACAGAAAGTGCGTTTGGCTGGCCATACGGCATCCAGAATTGAAAAGGAGAAAGGTATTTTTTTGTTTCGGGAATGTAAATTAAAATTTCCGACAATGCATCTGGGACTACATTTTCTTTATCAAATTTGTCGTCAAATTTATCTGTAGAAGCTGTAAATTGATATTTTATTTTAAGAAAATCTAAAACGTCTTTATAAAAATACAGAACCATATTTCGTGACATTTTTTTTGTTTCCAGCGCTTTTTTATAGACATATTGTTTATCAAGTTCTATATTCTCTTTTAAAAATATATCCATGATTTTTATTTTTTCGTCTGTTGAAAGGGCAGGGTCATTCAATTTATAATCTTCAACAAAGCCTTTAATCATTGATTTGGCGCTTACGCCGTCGGCAAAATTGTAAAGAGAGTTGTAATAGTTTATGTAATTATATGCTTTTGAAGTGTTTAGGAAATAATAAACCTTTGCTAGATTTGCCACATTTGTAGCATTTTTTTCAAACTTATAAGCAGGCAAATTTGATGCAGTGTAAATAGTAATTGTGCCTATGCTTTCATTTTTCATTCCGTTATAAGCTGCTGTGTAAGTTTGTGCCTGCGAAATTTTATTGATTTGAAATTTAGCATCAATCACTGGAATGTCCCTTTGAAAATATTCTACGCCACTAAATTCTGGGAAATCCTTAATTACATAATAGTATTCAATAATATCACCTTTTTCTACACCTTCAAAAACAAATTGTTTTTCACTGGTTCCTTCTTTTTCGATAATTTTCTCTTTAGGAAGTTCCTCGATTTTTCCATCAGGTTTAATAACGCGAACTTTTAAATCTCGATAATCTCGTACATAACGATTGTTTATTGCGACTTTGTTGTATTCGTTTATTCCTGTTTCAGAAAGGATTTTTATGGCCTGATGTTTTACAATAAAAGCTTTATAAGCATAACCACCAACTTTATTTTCATAAAGTCTGTAATCTTTTAAAACAACAGCAGGATACGAAGCAAATTCAGCAGAAATCTCTTTAAACTTTGGGGATTCATCCCATTTATAATTTTTTACCTCTTCTTCCTGAGAGAATGAAATTTGCGACAATAAAATAGTGATGAAGAAAATTAGCTTTTTCATTTTTTTACGAGGATAATATTTTGATTGTATTGTTTTGTGATATTTTTAATGGCAGTATTCCAAGTTTCAAAATTAGCTTTTTCAACAAGCAGGGCATTCATTGCCATTTTTTGATTTATGATAATCGTATTATTTACTTTTTTGTAAGTAATGGTTGCGGTAAAAAAATCATTGCTGAAAGTAAAGTTTTCAGGCATATAATCTACAATATACCCATCTGGAATTGTGAAATCATATTCAAAATCATATGATTTTTTGAAATCATTTTCGAGGGGCGTTTTTCTTTTTTCGATATTGATTCTTGCATTAGAATACGGAAAAAACAAAATCGGCTTGAAAAGTAATTGATTGTCGCTCTTTTTTATCCATTTGTTTAGCTCAAATTGGTATTGAATTTCAAGCGGATTTTGAGATAAATCATCATTTTTAATCTCGACATTCGATGTTTTGATGTTCTGAATAAAATAAGAAAAATAATTTCTCAGCATTTCACTTTTATCGGTGGATGTGTTGTAAACACTGATAAATTGTGTTTTTAAATAACCACTTAAATCTAAATTTGTTTGTCCAATCAATACATCTGATTCTAATTTTATTTTGAATTTTCCGTTCGTTTTATTTTGATCTGAAGAAACAACTGGAACTTTGATGATTTTGTATTTTTCATCGTCAATTTTTATTAACGCTTCTTTTCCTTGAATAAACGGTGTAGCATTTGGAAATAAGGAATAATGACCGGTTGCATCTAGAAACAGTTCTTTGTTGTCGATTTTAGCGACTGTAATCATATGATTATCCACAATTGGACTGGGCACATTTTCATAAGTATAATTGTTATGGCGCGTACCAATCCATGCAATACTGGATTCTATGCCAGCATAATGTAGCATTTCGTTCAGCAAATTTGCCATGTCTTTGCAATCGCCATATTTTTTTTGCAAAACAGCTGAGGCGTCTCTCGGAATAAAGCCACCCATTCCGTCTTCAAATGCAACATAATTTACTTTGGTTTGGACAAAATCAAAAATGGCTTTGGCTTTGTCAGCGTCTTTGGTTAATCCGGTGATTAATTCTGCCGTTTTTTCTTTTACAGTAGTTTGATCTTCTTTGTTTATCTCCTTGATGGTTTGCGCATAAAAGCGATAAAGATTTTCTATGTTTCCAACGACATTATGAGTACCAGAAGCATTTTTATAATTTTTAATGTAAAAAATTAAATGCGGACTAAAATAAGAAAAGGTAGGAGAGTCACTTTCCTTTTCCTCTTTTTCAGTATTTAGCATCTGCCAAGAATAAACTGTAAAATCACCGTCAGTTTCTTCATGAAATTCAATATTTTCATTATTCGCATTACCCTGAATAGTGTATCCGATTTCTACATCTTTTGAAACTTTCAGCACTATTTTTGATGATTTGCATTCTAGATAATCTTTGAAATAGTAGCTTTCAAGATATTGCGGTTTTTTAAACTCTTTTTTGTAAAAAGAATACGTTTGAGAGCCTTCTTCAAGGTTTAAAAAATTGTAATATTTGAATTTCATGTCATGAACAAAAACTTCATCGATTTCACGATCTCCGGTTCCAATAAATCCAATTTTTTGTTTTTTGTTGGCCGGTGAAATGCTGTAAGCTTCAATGTCAAAAACTCTTTCAAAAGAGTCTATATAGCTTATTCGATTTCCTAAAATCGATTTATCATCCTTGTCTCCAATCCACTTTTTTTCTGCCGAAGCAAGAATAATCGAAGGGAGATTATTTTTTACAGTAATTTCATAAGAATCTTTTTTTTCAGCGATATACGATTTTGGTTTTGTACTTTGAGCAGTACCTGAAAAATATACCAGAAACAAGAGAGGAAAAAGAAATTGTAAATTTTTAATCATTTAAGAAATATAATTTGAGGCTTTCTACGATAGTTTTAATGACAATATTAACAAATTAAATCAATTTAAAACAATCATTTTCCGTAAGTTTTCTCAAATTATATAAATAATTTTCTTACTTAGAAATTTAGCTTTATAAAGTTCCAGTTTAAAGTATTGAAAATTACCAATTCATTATTTAAAGTGGGCAATTCGAGAATCAATTTCAGCGTTTCATGTGCCATCATGTTCCCAATAATTCCGGGCAATGTTCCTAAAACGCCATTCAAATTACAATTCGGAACATCTTTCGGATTTGGCATTTCTGGAAACAAATCGCGAAGATTTTTACTTCCGTTATGATTGAAAACTGAAATTTGTCCTTCAAATTTTAAAATGCTTCCGTATACCAAAGTTTTATTTAGTTTCACACAGGTATCATTCACTAAATAACGAGTTGAAAAATTATCAGAACCATCGACAATAATATCAAACTGTTCTATAATGTGTGATGCATTTTCAGCAGTTAATTTTTCATTAATCGCCACAGATTCAATCAAAGGATTTAATTTGGAAATTACTTTTTGTGCCACAATCGCTTTTTGTTCGCCAATTTCATTTTCAGTATATAAAATTTGTCGGTGAAGATTGTGAATTTCAATCGTATCAAAATCCATAATTCCAATGAAACCCACTCCGGCAGTTGCAATATATTGTAAAATCGGGCAGCCTAAACCGCCGGCACCAATTACTAAAACTCGTGCTTTTTTTAGTTTTTTCTGGCCTTCATCACCAATTTCAGGAAGAATAGTTTGTCTGTTATAACGTAGAAATTCTTGAATAATACTCATTTTTTTTAGTTGTGAATTGTGAATTGTGAATTGTGAATTGTGAATTGTAAAATGTTAAGTTCACAAACTTGAAACCTGAAACTTGAAACCTGAAACCTGAAACGTTTCAACTATAAACTTTGTCCCAATCTTTCCAAACAGGTTCATAACCTGCATTTTTTATGATTTTTGAAATTTCTTCTGCGGAGCGTTCATCGCTGATTTCAAATTGCTCCAAAGACTGCGGATCAACCACATAACCGCCCGGATTTGTTTTAGAGCCTGCGCTCATACTTGTAACACCAATCGGGATGATATTGTTTCTGAATTTCTCGTTTTCTCTTGTTGAAATCGAAATTTCGAGATCTTCATTCCATAATCGGTAAGCACAAATTAATTGGGTTAGATCTTTGTCGTCCATAATAAAATTTGGTTCAATAATTCCCTCAGCTGGGCGAAGGCGTGGAAATGAAACAGAATATTTCGTTTGCCAGTATTTCTTCTGCAAATAATCTAAATGCAAAGCATTGAAAAAACTATCCGTTCGCCAGTCTTCCAAACCTAATAAAACGCCTAATCCTATCTTATGAATTCCTGCAGTTCCAATTCGGTCTGGAGTTTCTAATCGATAATCGAAGTTTGATTTTTTACCTTTTGTATGGTACTTTTTATAAACTTCCTGATGATAGGTTTCCTGATAAACCAAAACCGAGTATACTCCAGCTTCATGTAGGCGCTCATAATCTTCCGTTGAAAGTGGTTGCACTTCAACAGAAATAATTGAAAATTGTTCCTGTATTAAAGCAATTGCATTCAGGAAATAATTAATATTTACGGTATAATTTGCTTCGCCTGTAACCAATAGAACGTGGTCAAAACCAGTATTTTTTAAAGCTTCAACTTCGAGCTTTATTTCAGCATCAGTCAGCGTTTTTCGTTTGATTTTATTATCTAAACTGAAACCACAATACGTACAAATGTTTTGACATTCGTTGCTCAAATAAAGCGGCGCATACATTTGAATGGTTTTTCCAAAACGCTTTTTGGTGATTTCATGGCATTTTTGAGCCATTTGTTCTAAATAATTTTGCGCAATTGGAGAAATCAGAATCAAAAAATCATTGAGATTGTATTTGGTTTTGGCCAAAGTTCGCTCGACATCTTTTGATGTGGTTTTATATATTCGGGATTGGATTTCATCCCAATTATGTTGCTCGAAAATAGATTTGAATGTGTTCATGTTTTTATTTTGTCTCTCGCAGATTAAGCAGATTAAGCAGATTAAATTTTATTAGCTACGCGATGAATATTTTCAAGTATATTAGAACAGTTGAAATTGACCAATAATCCAAGTTTTTTATTTGTCAATTTTAAATAAGTATTTAATTGTTTAAAGTGAATAGATTTTATCTCTTCTACTGATTTTAATTCAATAATTACTTTGTCTTCTACTAAAATATCCAGTCTGAAAGTTATATCTAAGTAAATGTCATCGTACTTCACGGGTAAATCAATTTGTTTAATTACTGCTAATCCATCTTTTTTTAATTGATAAAAAAGGGCACTTTCATAAACAGATTCTAATAGTCCAGGACCTAGATTGTTATAAACTTTAAAAATTGCTCCTCTAACTTTATATGAAATTTCATTTTCTGACATAATAGCGATTTTAATCTTAAATCAAATTTAATGAAAATTCTTACTTTTTTAGCAAGGTATTATTTCGCAGATTAAGGAGATTTTTTTTTGCGCATTTTAATTCAAATAAATCTGTTCAATCTGCCAAATCTGCGAGCGATTAAAAATTATTCATATAAAAATGAAGTTAGCGGGCTAGAAGCCGAAGCATAATTTTGTTGATTAGCAACTTTGGCTTCAAAAGCTTTTCTTCCGGCAATAACCGCTTCTTTAAAAGCCTCAGCCATTAATTTAGGATTTCCAGCTACGGCAATTGCGGTATTGACCAAAACAGCATCGGCGCCAATTTCCATTGCTTTAGCGGCGTCAGAAGGAGATCCGATTCCAGCATCGACAATAACAGGAACATTGCTTTGTTCAATTATAATTTCTAAAAAGTCAATCGTTTTTAATCCCTTATTACTTCCAATTGGCGAGCCAAGAGGCATAACGGCAGCAGTTCCGGCACTTTCTAAATGTTTGCACAAAACAGGATCGGCATGAATGTACGGAAGAACTATAAAGCCTAATTTTGCTAACTCTTCTGTTGCTTTTAAAGTTTCAATTGGATCGGGCATTAAATATTTTGGATCAGGATGAATTTCTAGTTTTACCCAATTGGTTTCTAAAGCTTCACGGGCCAATTGCGCGGCAAAAACAGCTTCTTTTGCATTTCTTGCGCCTGATGTATTTGGTAATAAATTAATATTCGGATGTTTTAAATGCGATAAAATAGCATCAGTATCGGTTTCCAGATCGATGCGTTTTAAAGCGACTGTCACTAATTCACTTTCCGAAGCTAAAATGGCTTCCTCCATTTCCTGATTCGAACCAAATTTTCCTGTTCCTAAAAATAGTCGGGAAATAAAGGTTTTATCACCAATATTAAACAATGACTTTTGCATATAATTTGTCGTTTAATTGTTGAATTAATTTTTCTTTTTCATTGCTTTCTGTAATAAGTCCGGAAACAGCAATGCCGTAAATTCCGGTTTCCATTAACGGATTTATATCTTTCAGAGTAATTCCGCCAATGGCAAAAACGGGAATTGTGATTTTATTTTTTTTCATTTTTTGGAGAATCTCAAAATACCCTGATAAACCTAAAATCGGACTTAATTTTTCTTTTGTATTTGTAAATCGGAAAGGGCCTAAACCAATGTAATCAGCGCCATTTATTGCGTGACTTTGAATGTCTTCAAACGTATTTGCCGTTCCGCCAATAATTTTTGTGTTACCTAAAATAGTTCTGGCTTCCTCAATTTTCATATCAGTTAAACCAAGATGTACTCCATCTGCCGCAATTAGTTCGGCAAGATGTAAATCATCATTTACAATAAAATTCGCCAGATATTCTTCGCATAAAAATTTTACAGCTTCAGCTAGTGCAAAAGTATCTTTGGTGGTCTGGTTTTTAAATCGCATTTGTATCCAGTCACAGCCGGCATCAAGCGCTTGATGAATATTATACAATTGTTCTTCGATTGTATTTCCTTGTGAAATGTATTGCAGTTTATTGTACATAGTGATATCCTATTAGTGTTGAGGTTGAACTTAGATATTTTTCTATGTAGGTTTTGGCATTATGGCAAGCTTCGGGTAAAGTTTGTCCTAACGCGAGATTTGAGGCGATTGATGCAGATAAAACACAGCCGGAACCATGTTTTTCAAAGCATTTTTTTTCGGAAGGCAATAAATCAATTATTTTATTTTTTAGAAAAAGGCGATCTTTACCAGGTTCTGATGCAGAATGCCCGCCTTTCAATAAAATAGAAGTGGGAATTTTATTTTCTTGCCAAATTTTGTTTATGAAAAAATCAGGAAATAGCATTTCGATTTCATTGTAATTGGGGGTTATCAAATCAATTTTGGACACAATTTTGTCTAAGTTCAAATAATCTTCAATTTTCATGAACTCAAATTCGGTGGTCGATTTTAAAACCGGATCCCAAACAATTTTTGTTGACGGAGATAAAAGTTTTATTGTCGAAAGAATTCGGTTTAAATAATGAAGAGTTGGAACAATTCCAATTTTTACCACTCCAATTTTATAACTCAACAAAAGTGTTTCAAGAGAGCGAATCACGAAACTTAAATTTGTCCATTGAATTTCATAAAATTTATTTTCAGTTTGAATGGTATTTGCTGTTGTAATTGCAAATCCAGTGACCTGATGCATTTCAAAAGTTTTGGCATCGGCTAAAACGCCAGCGCCTCCCGAAGGATCAAAACCTGCTATAGCGAGTACGATTGGGCGATTTGCTGACATAATTTGAATTGATTTAATGGATTTTTGTTATTCCAAATACTTCCTAAAAGAGCGATATCATCAAAACCTTTTTCTAAAGTTTCTCGAATGTTTGCTGAATTAATTCCGCCTAAAGCGACAACTTTTGTTTTGTGATTTGTTTTTGATTTTATTTCTTTGAACAGATTCTTTTTTGGATGATAATTTTCCTTTGAAATACTTTTAAAAACAGGACTTAAGAAGGCATAATGAAAAATGCTTTCTAATGAATTGAAATCTTCAATTGAATGTGTTGATGTTGAATAATACCTACAAGGTTTTGGAAACCTTGGAGAAAATTCGTGGCTTTGGTTTCTTTCTTTTTCAGAGAGATGAATTCGGTTAATTCCAAAATCTTCTGCCAATAAATGATGACTATGCAAAACCAATTTCGATCTAAATTCCATTTTTATTGGATGAATAAATTGCGCCATTTCCAATTCAGAAAAATCAGGTTTCCGAATATGAAGCAACGATAATCCTTCCTCAAATAAAGAATGAATTATTTTGATTTCATCTGCGACAGCAAAAGGACTCGTAATCACAATCATATCTTTTCTCTTTCTTCTTGAATCTATTTTCTCTTAGATATAAATCTCTTTTCCCTGTTCAATAAATTCCTCTGATTTCTCCTGCATTCCTTTTTCTGCGGCAGCAACATCTCTAATTTCCTGAGATATTTTCATAGAGCAGAATTTTGGTCCGCACATTGAGCAGAAATGTGCCACTTTTGCGCCATCGGCAGGAAGTGTTTCATCGTGAAATTCTCTTGCTGTATCTGGATCTAAAGCCAAATTAAACTGATCTTCCCAACGGAATTCAAAACGGGCTTTACTCAACGCATTATCGCGATATTGTGCTCCCGGATGACCTTTAGCCAAGTCGGCAGCGTGGGCTGAAATTTTATAGGTGATTACGCCATCTTTAACGTCTTTTTTGTTTGGTAAACCAAGGTGTTCTTTAGGAGTTACATAACATAACATTGCACAGCCATACCAACCAATCATAGCAGCGCCAATTGCAGAAGTAATATGATCATAGCCCGGCGCAATATCCGTAGTTAATGGCCCTAACGTATAAAATGGTGCTTCGTGGCAATGTTCTAATTGTTTGTCCATGTTTTCTTTAATCATGTGCATCGGAACGTGCCCCGGACCTTCAATAAAAACCTGAACATCATGTTTCCATGCAATTTTTGTCAATTCGCCTAAAGTTTCTAATTCGGCAAATTGTGCAGCATCATTTGCATCTGCAATCGAACCCGGACGCAAGCCATCTCCAAGTGAAAAAGCAACGTCATATTGCTTCATGATTTCACAGATTTCTTCGAAATGTGTGTACAAGAAGTTTTCTTTATGATGAAATAAGCACCATTTTGCCATGATTGATCCGCCTCGAGAAACAATTCCTGTAACACGATCGGCGGTTAAATGAATATAACGGAGTAAAACTCCGGCATGAATCGTGAAATAGGAAACTCCTTGTTCTGCCTGTTCAATTAATGTATCGCGGAAAATTTCCCAAGTTAAATCTTCAGCAATTCCTTTTACTTTTTCTAAAGCCTGATAAATAGGAACCGTGCCAATTGGGACAGGAGAGTTTCTGATAATCCATTCTCTGGTTTCGTGAATGTTTTTTCCGGTAGACAAATCCATAATTGTATCAGCGCCCCAACGACATGCCCAAACGGCTTTTTCAACTTCTTCTTCAATGCTCGAAGTCACGGCGCTGTTTCCAATATTGGCATTGATTTTTACTAAAAAGTTTCGCCCGACAATCATCGGTTCACTTTCTGGGTGATTGATGTTGTTTGGAATTATGGCTCTTCCGCAAGCAACTTCAGAACGAACAAATTCGGGAGTTATTTTGCTTTTTGGTGTGTTCGCTCCAAAACTATGCCCCCCGTGCTGACATTGCATTGCTTTGGTTTGCTCGTTTAAAAGTTCAATTCTCTGGTTTTCACGAATTGCGATGTATTCCATTTCAGGCGTAATAATTCCTTGTTTGGCGTAATGCAATTGTGTTACGTTTGCACCTTTTTTTGCACGTTTTGGCTGATGCAAATATTCGAAACGAAGATGATTCAGGCTTTCGTCCTTCAATCTGCTTTGACCATAATCGGATGTGATTTCGTTTAAAATTTCTACATCATTTCGGTTAAGAATCCAGCTTTCGCGTACGCGTGGCAATCCTTTTCTAATATCGATTTCAACATCCGGATCAGTATATGGACCTGAAGTATCGTAAACGGTTACGGGAGGATTTTTTTCTATTCCACCGTTTGAGAGTTTAGTGTCGCTAAGATGAATCTCACGCATAGCCACTTTTATCGGATGAATTTCTCCGTCGATATATACTTTTTTAGAATTCGGAAATGGGGTTCTGGATATTTGTTCTTCTGTAGTCATAGTGTTTTTTGTTTCAGGTTTCAAGTTTCAGGTTGTCACGGATTGGGTTTGTTTCACGTTGTTTATTGTAGAGTCGAACTGCATTGCTTCTACGTCTCTATAAAAAATTGGAATTTGGATTTTTTGATTTGGAATTTAAATGTTATCCTCCCTGCGTAGCAGAAATAATCAAAATCTCATCAGTTTCTTGTACGAGGAATTCGTTCCATTTGTTTTTTGGAACAACAGTGTTGTTAATAGCAACGGCGATTCCGTTTTGTTTGTGCGGAATTTCGAGATCGAGCAATGATTGAACGCTTAGCGATTCAGCATTGAATTGTTTGGTTTGTTGATTGATTTTTAGTTCCATTCCTTATAAGTTTAGTATATAGTTATACTTTAGGAATGGCTACAATGACGCATAGAAATACGTTCAAGAAGTCATCTTACTTTTCCCTACGCTAGTATGAACTAGATCAGGTTCAGAGGGTAAAATCTCAGCCTACAATGTTGTAGACACCCCTAAAGTGTGAAGCAAATATATGTATTTTTTTTTAAGTTCTCAGTCTCAGTCACAGTTTTCAGTCCTTAACTTAAATATCAAGTTTCGAAAAACTGAAAACCATGACTGAAAACCATGACTGAAAACTGCGACTGTTTACTGATTTCTCGTCCAGCAATCTTCCGCATGATCATTGACCATTCCGGTGGCTTGCATGTGCGCATATATTACGGTTGAACCGACAAATTTAAAACCTCTTTTTTTTAAATCTTTACTGATTTCATCTGAAAGTGGAGTAGTGGCTGGCGCTTCTTTTGAAGTTTTTAAATTGTTTATTATGGGTTTTCCATCTGTATATTTCCAGATATAATTAGAGAAAGTGCCAAATTCTTCCTGAACTTTCATAAAAGCCTGAGCATTTGAAACTGCAGCTTTAATTTTTAGCTTGTTTCTGATAATTCCGGTATTCTGCATTAATTCTTCGATTTTATCTTCGGAGTATTGAGCTACTTTTTTATAATCGAAATAATCGAAAGCGGCTCTGAAATTTTCTCTTTTGTTCAAAATCGTAATCCAGCTTAAACCGGCTTGAAAAGTTTCAAGTATTAGAAATTCAAATAGAGTAGGATCGTCATAAACTGGAACGCCCCATTCTTCGTCATGATATTTTTTATATAAATCACTGGAATTACACCAGCTGCATCTTATAAGAGTTGTATTTTCCATTATCTTCCAATTTGCCAGCTGTATCCTTTTACACTCGGAATATATGCTGAACGACCAACGATAATTAAATTATTATAGATTTTTCGATTGTATTTAATACCGATAGCATTTCCGGACATATACATTTTATTGGCTTTGAATTTTACTTTCATTTTGCCGTCTTCAAGTTCTGCATCTGATACTTTTTCAACAAGCCAGGTTGACTTCCATTTCACGGATAACTCATTTTCAGCAGTTTTCGTAACGCTTTTAACAAGTTTAACTGCTTCTTCAGGAATTTCAAAGTTTTGTGTGAGCTGTTCTTGCGTCATTGTTTGACCCGTTTTACAGTTGTTGAGAATCTTTCTGATATTGACGAAATTCAGCAACTTGTCGTTTGCTTCTTTTTTGATATCAATATTTGCATTTTTGGGCTTACTTTCAAGAGTAGGAGCTGGAGTTATGGCAATGGTGTTTTGTACAGCAAAAGTTTTTTGATTTGCGGCAGTTTTTTTCGTTCCAATTTCCTGCGGTGCCTTGATATTTTTGGATGCTATTTTTACACCAGTTTTAACAGGAGCTGGTTTCAGCATATTGACGGGCATGATTATTTTTTTAGGAGGCTTTTTTTCGTCACGGCCACAACTAAAAAAGAAACATGTTAAAACGAATAAAATAAGTAAGCTAACATTTTTCATAACCCAGATATTTTTTATTCTTTGTGAGGAGGATCTTCTTCTAAATATTTTTTTATCAAATGATGTCCTGCATATATTAAAGGCGTCAGCAATATGGCAATCGATAATTTAAAAGTATATCCAATTAAAGCTGAAGATATAAATGTATCAAAATTGATTTTTCCAGGTAGCCAAAATGCAATTCCAAGAACAATAAATGAATCAAATAATTGTGAAATTATTGTTGATCCAGTTGTTCTAAGCCATATTTTTCTTTCGCCTGTACGTCTTTTGAAAAACCAAAAAATCCAGACATCAATTAATTGTGATGCCATGAAGGCGATCAAACTACCGACGATAATCCACATACTTTGACCAAAAACAGCTTGAAATTGGTCATCATTTACAGGACTTATTCCTTTTGCAGCAGGAATTACAATAGCCATAAACAAAATCAGAAAAGCATAAGCAATCAAACAAGCCGTAATAAAGGAGAGTTTTTTTACTCCTTTTTCACCAAAATATTCATTTATCAAATCGGTTGTCAAAAAGACAACTGGCCAGGGCAAAATACCTATACTCATTACAAAAGGACCAATCTGAATGAGTTTTCCGCCAATTAATTCAGCTACAACTGCGTTTGTTATAAATATACCTGCCAGAATTACAAAGACAATTTCTTTTTTTGTTTTAAACATATAAGCTTATTATAAAATCTGTTTTTTCAAAGTTAATTATTTTAAGCTTATAATAGATTAATATTCTCCATCAAGAATATTTTCATCTTCAATCTTTTGCTTTTCAAAACTGGATCTCAAATGTTCTTTGTTTAAATATTCTGTGGCTATTAAATCGTATTTCTTTTCTAAATCTTCTTCGTCATTAAGTTGTTTTGAATTGATAATATTGAAAGCAAGCGGATTTATTTTTCCGTTTTCGTTTATAAAACCAATTGTGTACAGCTGGTTTTTTTCCAGATCTTTTGCTTTTACTTTATAATAGAAAAGCGAAATCTCGTGACCATCTTTTTCAATGATTTTCTTTTTCATTAATGAAATGCTATCTTTTTCAGAAAGGCTCAGAAGATTAATTGCGGCAGCTTTTGAAATTTCTTCATCCGAAAAATGAATCAGTTCTTTTTTATTCTGATTCAATAAGAGATTAATTGTAACAAATTGTGTTTTCGGATCTTTTAAGAAGCCTTCAATTTCTGTTGAATTTAGTTTGTTGTTTATAATTCCTAATCGAGCCAATTCAATATTCAATTCCAGAATATCAAGCTTTCTGATTTTGTCCAAAATATCTTTAACTGGTTTCTCTTCAGCATAATTGTAGATTAAAGTTGTGTAAGTAAGCAAATCAGCCAGAGATTCATTAGTGTCAAAATAAATTGCTGTTGCTTCCAGATTATCATTGTTTTGTTTTGCTTTATTTTTCTGATTCCAGCTTGCGACCCTTTTGTATTCCAGTTTAGTATTGGTCAGAATTAATTTTTTAAATGTTTTTAATTTTTTAACCGAGATTAATTTTTGTTCAAAAAGCGAATTGCAAAAACTCACCACTGGATTATGATATTCCTTAATGCTGTAATACTGAAAAACATTGGGAAACAATTCTTTGCTGTTTTCTGAATCTTCTTCAAATGCCAAAAACAAGTTTGCAATCGCGAATTGATTATCTGGAATAGGTAAATCGTAATCTAACAATTCATTGATTTTTTTGTAAGCCGTTTTTGATTTTTGATTCGAAAGCGCTTTTAGAATACTAATTTGAACATCAGTTTTAACGGCTTCTTTTTTGTAATAATTTTCCAAATACGAAATAACGCGTTCGTCTTTCATACTGCCTATTTTTTCCAAAAGAGCGGTAAGAGCATCGGTTTCATTTTCTTTAAAACTGAACGTATCGATGAAATTGGTCAGACTTTCAAAATCATTTTCTGAAACATCCAGCGTGTTTATTGATTTTAAAGCCGAGTAACGAATTGTATCACTTTTGCTTTTTGCATCTTCGATAAAAAGTTTCACTTTATCTTCACTGCTTTCAGTTTGATTGTTTTTTGCAAAAGAAATTGAATTGAAAGTTTTTTCAATAAAAGCATCTTCGTTTTTATAATTTTTGCCCACAAGAGTGCTTAACAAATACGTCGTATTGTTCTTATATAAAACTTTATATTTTACGGCCTGAACGGCATTTGGCTTAGAAACTGTTGCGTTTATAATATAGCTTTTATCTTCTTTGTTATAAGTTGTATTTTCAGTTATAAATTCATAATTGTCTTTTTTGTTCAAAAGCATTTTGTTCCAAAGTGATGCTGAAAAACCATTCTTCGTATATACTTCTGCACTTAATAAAGAAGTCAGATTATCAGTGAAATTTTCATCGTCAAAATAAGTTTCAGTGAAACCTTCATAATCTTGCTTTAAAAATTCTTTTCTGAATTTATTTTGAATAGAATCAATAGGGAGATTGCGCTCATATTTTGGATATTTATAATATTGAAGCGTAATTTTTTGGCCTGTTTCAGAATTAAAATGCTGAAATTTTATAGACGAATTAAAAGTGTTTTTTCGTGTTTTTTTGTCAGGATTAAGGTTTAAAAACAAGTTTTCATTTTCTTTCTCCGGAATTTCTATTTTATAATTGGTAATTGAATCAACATAGATTTTAGATTTTGACGAATAGATAAAAGGCGAAATTGAAAATGATTTGAAAAATCGGTTTGTATTTTCTTCAGACGCATTTACGGTTCCAAGTAAATAATATTTATTTCCGGCAATTACCGTTTTTAGCTTCATATTTCTGTTTCCTATTTTTGAGGAAGAAATCAGTGAATTTTCTATTTTATTATATTTTACGTCAGTTGAATCCTGATCTTGTTGCAAATAAAACTCATAATGAATTTGTCGTTGTTCGTACTCTGAATTTTCTAAAGTTTCAATATCATTTAAAGTTTTTTCTCTTAAAAAATAATATCCTTTTTCTTGATTGTCAAATGCTTGAATGTCAATATTAGGTCCCGTTTCAGTATTATTTCCAAAGACAAAATTGAAGGAAGGAATTTCAGCTTCAAATCCGCCTTTTAATGGTTTTATTTTTTCCCATTCATTTTTAAAAGGCTTTATTTTGATGTTTTCAAAAACTTCATTTTCATATTGGCGAACATAATTTGACGGACCAGTCATTGAAACCGAAATAATTTCAAGAGGTGTAACAAAGAACTTAGAATGTTGGCTATTTCCTGTTTTAGTCACATTTTTTATGTCATAACCAGCGTAATTATTTTGTTCAAAATATTTTTTCTCAATAATATCACCGGCTATGTTTTCGAAAAATAAACTGTCTAAAGATTTTATATTGTAAGGAATATCATTTTTTTTCAAAAAATAGTTTAACGGAATTCTTTTGATTGTAATCGCGCCGCCATTTGTAAAATCGGGCGAGCCTAAATTTTCATTTTCCTCAATAGTTGTTTTATACAAAGGTAATTGCAGCATTTTGTCTTTTGTAGTTGTGACGCTGAAATTTGGATTTGGAAAATAAGCTTCAATTGTCTTTTTCTGATTTTTTCCACTTTCAGTAAAAGTGTCAATTATAGGTTTTACAGTGTAACCTTTTTGTCTTAAAAGTGCAATAATACCTTCATTTCCGCCAAGATGTGCCGCGCCTACAGCAGAGAATAAACTTCCGGTTTTAGCAATAGAATCAATACTTTTGGTCATCACTTTATTGCGGTTTACAATAAGAGCATCATGCGCTTTTTTAGAAAACATCAGTTTATAAATAGAGTCTAGCATAACAATATCTTTTTCCCTATAATATTCTTTAAGTACTTCTGTTGGGTTTCTATTTTTTAAAATTTTCAATAAAGCAGTCTTGTTTTCGTCTTTAGCAACAGCATCTTCATCTATTATATTAAGTATAGAAAGCATAGATTGTTTTGCGTCTTCAAGTCCGGCGATTTTCTTTTTGTATTTTTTTCCAGTCTGAAAAATAAACATGTCAAGAACAGTGTTTTCCTGAAAATCAGCCTGATCTCCTTCGACTCCTGATAACATGTTTTTAAAATATTTGGCATTATCATTTACAAAAATGGTCTTAATATTTTCTTTACTCACAGGGAACAAATAAAACTCCGAATAAAAACTTGGAGAGAAATTATAATCATCATTTTTCATTAAACCGTTCAGTTCTCCCCAGGTTTCCGGATTACTTTCGTTTGCCACAATATCTGATCCTAAAAGATTTTTGAAGAAAGAATCTGATAAATGAAAAGATACTTTTTCATTGACATGCATAGTTCCGTACAAATAAGAATTTTTGGTTAAACCGTTTCCGGATATTTCCCAAAAGAGACTTTTATTTTGTGCCTGAATAACTGAAGTTATTAATAATGAGATGTAAAGGAATTTTTTCAAAAGAAAAAGATTAAAGGTTTTGCTAAACAAATATAAAGCAGAATAGATTCGGATGTTTACGGTTTCCCGTTTTTATGCGTTTTTTTTATAAAGGATTTTCTGAACAACCCCGAATGCTTTTCTAGATTAAAGGTCTTTTAGAAGAAATCATTTTTTTTAACATTCTGTGAATGGTTTGTGATTCGTAAATTTTAGGTATTTTTGGAGAAGAACAAGTTTCTATTATTTATAATCAAATTAACGAGAATGAAAAAATTAATGTCAATTTTTATCATGAGTACAACTTTTTTTGCGGCTTCCGCACAAAGCAATTCTGATAATCCGTTGCTAAAACCTTGGCCAGGCCCTTACGGAGGAGTTCCTGCTTTCAATGAGTACAAAGTTTCCGACTTTAAACCAGCAATTCAATTTGCGATCCAGGAAAAATTAAACGAAATAGATGTTATTGCGAATAATCCAAAACCAGCTACTTTCGAAAATACTATCGTTGCGATGGAGCGTTCTGGAGGGACAATTGAGCGAATTTTGACTGTTTATGGAATTTACAGATCAAATTTAAGTAGTCCTGAATTTAGTGCAATTGATAGAGAATTGTCTCCTAAATTTTCTGAGTTTTCAGATAAAATCAATCAAAACAAAAAATTATTTACCAGAATCGAAACGGTTTATAATTCAAAAGATAAAAGCAAACTTACGGGCGAGCAACAACGTTTAATTTGGTTGTATTACACCAATTTTGTACGTCAAGGCGCTCAGCTAAACGACGCTGACAAAGCTAAAGTTGCAGGAATAAATAAAGAATTAGCGACTCTCTTTACACGTTTTAGCCAAAATTTATTGGCAGAAGAGCACAATCAGTACGTTGCTTTAAAAACAGAAAGTGATTTTGATGGTTTGCCACAAGAAGTTAAAAATGCAGCTATAGCCGAAGCAAAAGAAAGAAAATTGGATGTTATGGGTTGTATTGCTAATACACGTTCTTCAATTGAGCCATTTTTGACTTTTTCAACGCGTAGAGATTTAAGAGAAAAAGCATTTGATATTTTTGTGAAACGTGGAGATAACGGAAACGAAAATGATAACAATTCAACACTTGTTTCTATTTTACAATTACGTACTCAAAAAGCAAAATTATTAGGCTATCCTACATTTGCTGATTGGAGTTTGTCAAACAAAATGGCAAAAGATCCTAAAAAGACTTTGGCTTTGATGGAGTCAGTTTGGGAACCAGCTGTTGAGCAAGTTCATAAAGACGTTGCTGAAATGCAAAAAATTGTTGATGCTGAAGGAGGGAATTTTAAAATTCAGCCTTGGGATTACCGTTTTTATGCTGAAAAAGTTAGAAAAGCAAAATACGATTTAGATCAAAATGAAGTTAAACCATATCTTCAATTAGAAAATTTGCGTGAAGGTATGTTTTGGGTTGCTGGAGAATTATTCAATTTAAGCTTCAAACAAATTACAAATGTTCCGGTTTATCACCCAGATGTGCGTGTTTGGGAAGTAAGTAATAAAGTAACAGGCAAAGTTGTAGGTTTATGGTATTTTGATCCTTATGCTCGTGCAGGAAAACGTTCTGGAGCGTGGATGAATGCTTACCGCGATCAACAAAAATTAGAAGGAAATGTACTGACTATTGTGTCTAATAACTGTAATTTTGTTAAAGGTGCTCCAAATGAGCCAATTTTAATTTCTTGGGAAGATGCTTCGACTTTATTCCATGAATTTGGTCATGCACTTCATGGATTATGTTCAAATGTAACATATCCAAGTTTAGCAGGAACAGCTGTTGCAAGAGATTATGTTGAGTTTCCGTCACAATTATTAGAGCATTGGCTGGCAACTCCACAAGTATTGAACAAATTCGCTTTACATTATAAAACAAATCAGCCGTTACCTCAGGCTTTAGTCGACAGAATTGAAAAAGCTTCAAATTTTGGAGAAGGTTTTTCTACAGTAGAAACAATTTCAAGTTCTTTGGTAGATATGAAACTTCACTTGGCTACAGAGCCTATTGATCCTCATAAATTTGAAAAAGAAACTTTAGATGCGCTTCATATGCCTTCAGAAATTGTAATGCGTCACCGTATTCCGCAATTTGGACATATTTTCTCAAGCGATGGATATGCTGCAGGATACTACAGTTATTTATGGGCTGATGTTATCAATGCTGATGCGTGGGAAGCTTTTACAGAAGGAAAAGGTGCTTACGATAAAGCTGTTGCAAAAAGACTTTATGATACTGTATTTAGTGTAGGAAATACTATTGATCAGGAGAAAGCATATGAAAACTTCCGAGGAAGAGCGCCAAAATCTGATGCTTTGATGCGTGCAAGAAACTTCCCAATTAAGAGTAAAAAATAATTAGGAATTATTATTTATAAAAATAAGACTGTCAGAAATGGCAGTCTTATTTTTGCTATTTCTAAAGCAAATATCCATAAAAAAACCCATTTGTATTAAACAAATGGGTTTATATAATAAAGTAATGATATTTTTAAATATCAAAAAAGAATTAGATTAACCTAAAGTAACTCTTTTGAAACCAGTGATTTCAACATTGAATCCTTTAACATAATCACCAACTTTTTTACTATCATCTTTAATGAAGTTTTGATCTAAAAGAGCTTTTTCTTGATCTAAAGTAGTGTTGTCAGAAATGAAACGTTGAACTTTTCCTGGAAGAATTTTATCCCAGATTTGCTCTGGTTTACCTTCAGCTTTTAATTCAGCTTTAGCATCTTCTTCAGCTTGTTTGATAACTTCAGGAGTTAATTGAGAGAAAGAGATGTATTTAGGAACATTTTTTAAAGTTTTTCCTAAACGTTTTGCTTCTTCATTATCTTTTTCGATTACAGCAATACGAGCAGCAAGTTCAGATTCAACGAAAGCAGGATCAAAATCTTTGTAAGATAATGTGTCAGCTCCCATAGAAGCAACTTGCATAGAGATGTCTTTTGTTAAAGCTTCAGCGTTAGCAACTGGAGCAGAAATTGCAGTTAAAGCAGCAATTTTATTAACGTGAACATAAGATCCAACATAAGCACCTTCTAAAATTTCGAAACCACCGATTTCGATTTTCTCACCGATAACTCCAGTTTGCTCGATTAGTTTCTCAGCAACTGTAATTCCGTTGAAATCAGAAGCTAATAATTCTTCTTTAGAAGAGAAGTTGATAGCTCTTTCTACTAAATCTTTAGCTAAAGCAACAAAAGCTTCATTTTTACCTACGAAGTCAGTTTCACAGTTTAAAGTGATGATAGCTCCTTTAGTGTTATCTGCATTGATGAAAGAAACAGCAGCTCCTTCAGCAGACTCACGGTCAGAACGGTTAGCAGCAACTTTTTGTCCTTTTTCTCTAAGGATTTGTATAGCTTTATCGAAATCTCCTTCAGCTTCAACTAAAGCTTTTTTACAGTCCATCATTCCGGCACCTGTAGATTGTCTTAATTTATTTACGTCTGCAGCAGTAATTGTTGCCATAATATTTTGAATTTTAATGTTAAAAGTAAAAATTCCATCTTCTAAATCCCAAACTCCAATTTTATTAAATTATCAACATAACGTTTTTAATTTTGTATTTGGAATTTGGAATTTAAAATTTGGAATTTAAAATTTGATTTATTCTTCAGTTGCAGGAGCAGCTTCAGCCTCAACAGCAGGAGCTTCTTCAGCAGCTTCAACTTCTTTTTCAGCACCTCTGTCAGAAAGACCTTCGATTACTGCAGTAGTCACTAAAGATAAAATTTTGTCAATTGATTTAGAAGCGTCATCATTTGCAGGAATCACGTAATCAACCTCTCTTGGGTCAGAATTCGTATCAACCATTGCGAAAACTGGAATGTTTAATTTTTGAGCTTCTTTTATTGCGATGTGTTCAGCTTTGATATCTACTACGAACAATGCAGCTGGTAGTCTAGACATGTCAGCGATTGAACCTAAGTTTTTCTCTAATTTAGCACGTAAACGATCAACTTGCAAACGCTCTTTTTTAGATAGCGTGTTGAAAGTACCATCTTTCTTCATTTTATCGATAGAAGACATTTTTTTAACTGCCTTTCTGATAGTTACGAAGTTAGTTAGCATTCCACCTGGCCATCTTTCAGTGATGTAAGGCATGTTTGCAGCTTTTGCTTTATCAGCAACGATGTCTTTTGCTTGTTTTTTGGTAGCTACGAATAAGATTTTTCTACCTGATGCAGCGATTTTTTTCAAAGCTTCATTAGCCTCTTCAATTTTAGCTGCAGTTTTATATAGATTGATAATGTGAATACCATTACGCTCCATATAAATGTAAGGAGCCATGTTTGGATCCCATTTTCTAGTCATGTGTCCGAAGTGAACACCTGCTTCTAGTAATTCTTTTACTTCTATTTTGTTTGCCATTTTTGTACTAGTTTACGTTCTGTTGATTAGCAATGTGTGAATGGCGGTTTCCCTGGCTTCATACATTTAGATGCTAAACTATATCCTACCTCGATAGGAGAGCAACAATAACTGTGTTTTTTAATTTCAATAAATAATTGATAATGTCTTGTCCCATCTGAACAAGACTGGTAATATTAACGTTTAGAGAATTGGAATCTCTTACGAGCTTTCTTCTGACCGAATTTCTTACGTTCAACCATTCTTGGGTCTCTTGTTAATAAACCTTCTGGTTTAAGGATTCCTCTGTTTTCAGCGTTAACTTCGCACATTACGCGTGCTAATGCCATTCTTACAGCTTCTGCTTGACCAGTTGTACCACCTCCGTAAACGTTTACTTTTACGTCAAAGTTACCAGCGTTTTCTGTCATAGAAAGCGGTTGTAAAACTTTGTATTGTAAAGTTGCAGTTGGAAAGTAAGTTGCGAATTCTTTTTTGTTTACAGTGATGTTTCCAGTTCCCTCAGAAACGTATACACGTGCAACAGCGGTTTTTCTTCTACCGATTTTGTGAATAACTCCCATTACTTAAGATCATTTAGGTTAACAGTTCTAGGTTTTTGAGCTCCGTGAGTATGCTCAGCACCTACAACAACATTTAGATTTCTAAAAAGTTCAGCTCCTAATTTGTTTTTAGGTAACATTCCTTTTACCGCTTTTTCTACTAATAATGCAGGGTTTTTAGATTGCAATACTTTAGCAGTTAAAGTTCTTTGTCCTCCTGGGTAACCTGTATGACGCATGTAAATTTTGTCATTCATTTTTGTACCTGTAAGGTTAATTTTCTCTGAGTTGATAACAATTACGTTATCTCCACAGTCAACGTGCGGTGTGTAACTTGGCTTGTACTTACCTCTTAAAATCATTGCAACTTTAGAAGCAAGACGTCCTAAGTTATGACCTTCAGCGTCAACAACAATCCACTCTTTAGTTACAGTGGCTTTGTTAGCTGAAACTGTTTTGTAGCTTAATGCGTCCATAATATTATTTTAATTAAACATTCCATCCCCAATAAAGGGGATGCAAAAGTACAATTAATTATTTTAAAACCAAATACCTGAAAAGAATATTTTATATCCTGAAAATCAGGCTCTCAGTTTTGTATTTAAATCATTAAAAAAAAACACCTTCACGATAACGCGAAGGTGGTTCAATATTTTGATTTTTTTGTGTTAAACGATAAATAAATTTGCAATGTCAACAACTTGTTGTGTGGTCAATGGTTCATCATAAGCTTCTGATCCTGCGGCTGCTCCAAAAGCGGCTGCTGTATTGAATCCAGCCTGAATTGTTACACCTTCACCATCATAAACGGCCTGTGTGGCTGCTGGCATTCCGGCACCTCTTTCGGCATTTGAAATCCAGCCTTTTAATCCGCGTAAGCGTCGAACTTCAGATGCATGTCTTGCTTCAACCGAATGTATTTGCAATGCGGCAGTCAGTAAGTCGGGAGTTGAAATTAAATTCGCAGCTTGACCTTTATAAGCTCTAACGCCTGTATCTTCGAAAGCTTGCGCTAATGCTAAAAAGGTAGGATAATCATGAAAAGGATCAAATGCGCCTCCTACAGTAAAATCAAAAGTGGGTTTTGCAACAAAATTAGGGCTCATTGTACCGCCTAATCCTGCTATTAAAAATTTTACGTGATCGGATTCGTGATCTGCGATTTGCTGAAAAACTTTTAGATCTCGTCCTCCGTTTTCTGACGCTGGAATTACTCCCGAATCTAAAGCCATTGCATAAAATTCGTTTTCAAGATATTCTAAGGTCAATGCAAATTGCAAAGCTCCAATTGGCGTTGCCGGTGTTGCGGTAATATCTTTTGCCATTGCTTTATTGGCTAAAGCCGATAATCCAAAAGGTATTGACGCCATGGCCAGATTTTTTCCAATATTTCCAAACTGAGTAAAACTGTCTCTTCTCGAGCCTGTTCTTGCCATTAAACTGTCATCGGTAAAGGTTTCTATAAATTTTAAAATATTCATAATTTCTAAGTTTAGCTAGTTAATATTAAGGTAAATATTTGGCAGTAAATTTTGTAGTAATGAATCCTCCGGCAATGGGTAGAATTTTGGAAGGATCTTTTGCAACATCCAAACCAGTTGATGTGTTTACAATATCGTCACCCGCAAAATCTTTAGAATTAGGGTTTATTAAGCTTCTTATTGCTGAGGCATGTCTTGCTTCAACAGAAACAATTTTTCCGGCTAATAATAAATAATCGGCGCTTTTAATTAGTTTTCCAGCACCGTTGTATGCTGCAACTCCCGTGTCTTCAAGTGCTTTTGCAGTAGCAAGAACTTCGTTACGGCTATTGAAGTTGAGAGAGCCATAATTGAATGCTAAGGAGGGAAGCAATTGAGAGCCAGGATCTGGAAGGGCTCCTGTTAAAGCAGCTTTAAAAAAATCTCTGTGAACTACTTCGTGATGATACAGGTCGGTTAAAACTTGTTTTTCGGTGTCATTAAAAATAGAATTGAAACTTGAGGAATTTACAACTTTTGTATAAAAATCAGCTTCTAACTGTTCTAAGGCGTAAGCATAAGTTAGTACGCCAAAATCTCCTGAACCTAAATCAAACACTCCGTTCTTTATGCCTGGCAGGGTATTATCCTGCATATCGTTATCATCATCATTGTTGCTGCAACCAGCCAAAACCAAACCCGCACTAACTAGCGTTAAACCGCTGAGCTTTAGAAAGCTCCTTCTGTTATTCAGTGAAGGGTCAACTTCATGAATTTTAACTTCATTTTTCATAATCAAGGTCTTTTATAAGGTTAATAAAGCGTATATTAGAGTATTAACGAGATTTAAGGAGATGCGGTTTTAAAAATCAGTGTTATCTTCTTTTTATTTTCAAAAGACCTTATATTTTTAATAAGTGGTAGGGCTTTTTTGTTTTATTTTAGGTAATTCTACTATATTTGTATTAATTACATAAAATTTTAATAGATGAAAGCTAAAGCAACTCTTAAACAAATTGCGAAAGAACTAGGTGTTTCTGTGTCTACAGTGTCTAAAGCATTGAACGATAGTCCGGAAATTAGTGAGCAGACGAAGGTGAAGATTAAGGAGTATGCCAAACTCAAAAATTATAAACCTAATGTTATTGGTCTGAATTTAAAGAATAGAAAAACCAAAACTATTGGTGTAATTATACCTAATATATTGAACTCTTTTTTTGCTAAAGTTTTTAGCGGAATCGAAAAAGTAGCCGACAAAAAAGGATATAATGTAATTACTTGTATTTCTAATGAATCTTTAGAAAAAGAAATTCATACTCTTGAAATGTTGAGCAACGGGACTATTGATGGTTTTATTCTTTCAGTTTCTGAAGAAGCACAAAAGCTTCAGGATTACAACCACTTTTCGGAAATTATTAATGATGGAACGCCAATTGTAATGTTTGACCGTATTGCTGATGAAGTTGATTGTGATAAAGTTGTGGTTGATGATTTTGATTCTGCTTTAAACTCAACACAGCATTTAATTAATTTAGGATGTAAAAATATTGCACTGATTTCGTCAGTAGATAATTTGAGCGTTGGAAAATTAAGAGCCGATGGATATTTGAAAGCTTTAAAAGACAATAATATTCCGGTTAACGAAAATATCATTCTAAGAACCGATTCGGAAGATGATATGAAAGCTAAAATTGATGGACTTTTTGATCATAAAATTGACGGAATTTTTGCTTTGGATGAAAATGATTCGGTTGCTGCTTTAAGAGTGAGTTTGAAAAAAGGATACAGAGTTCCAGAAGATATTTCGATCATAGGTTTTGCTGACGGAATTTTAGCTTCAAGACGTTTATCTCCAAGTTTGACAACAGTAAGTCAACATGGAATTGAAATTGGTGAAGTTGCTGCAAAAAGACTAATCAAAAGATTAGAAGAAAGCGAAGAAGAAACTTCAGATTATGAAACAATCGTTATCAAGACGGTTTTAAAAGAACGAGAATCTACTAGAAAAGCAAAATAAATAAAAAACCACCAGAACAAACTGGTGGTTTTTTTATGCTTTAATGTTAATTAGAAAACCAAAAAAATTAATGTGCTTCTAACCAATCTTTACCTAAACCTAATTCAACTTCCAATGGAACAGCCATTTTAAAAGCATTTTCCATTTCGTGTTTTATCATTGGTTGGATTTTTTCGAGTTCGTCATTATGAACATCGAACACAAGCTCATCATGAACCTGAAGCAACATTTTTGACTTCCAGTTTTCGTTTTGTAATTTTTTATGAATGTTGATCATCGCAATTTTGATTACATCGGCGGCACTTCCCTGAATTGGAGCATTTACTGCATTTCGTTCAGCGGCACTTCTTACTACAGCATTTGCGGAATTAATATCTTTTAAATAACGACGACGACCTAAAATAGTCTGTACATATCCTTTTTCGCGTGCAAATTCTATTTGCTCGTTAATATAAGATCTTAATCTCGGATACGTTTTGTAATACGCTTCAATCAAAGCGGCACTTTCACTTCTCGATAATGAAGTTTGGCTACTCAACCCAAAAGCAGAAACACCATATATAATTCCGAAGTTTACTGTTTTTGCATTGCTTCTTTGTTCACGAGACACTTCTTCTAAAGGAATATTAAATACTTTAGCGGCAGTTGCTTTGTGAATGTCTTCTCCATCCTGGAAAGCCTTAATCATGTTTTCTTCACCACTTAGTGCAGCAATAATTCTTAATTCGATTTGAGAATAATCGGCAGAGATTAAAGTATGATTTTCATCGCGTGCAACAAAAGCTTTACGAATCTGACGTCCTCTTTCTGTACGAATCGGAATGTTTTGCAAGTTTGGATTATTGGAACTCAAACGCCCTGTTGCAGCAACTGTTTGCATATAATCGGTATGAACACGCAATGTTTTTTTGTCTACTTGTTCTGGCAAAGCCAAAATATAAGTGCTTTGCAATTTCACCATTTGGCGCCAATCCAGAATTTGTTTTACAATCGGATTGTCATTGGCTAAATAAGTCAAAACTTCTTCTCCGGTTGCATATTGTCCCGTTTTGGTTTTCTTTTGTTTGGCACCGCCAATTTTCATTTTGTCAAATAAAATATCTCCTAATTGTTTTGGAGAAGCAAGGTTGAATTTCTCGCCTGCGGTTTCATAAATTTGCTGTTCCAAAGATTTGATTTCCACATCCATTTCAGATGACATTCCTTTTAAGAAATCAACATCCAGACGAATTCCTTCAGTTTCCATGGCGGCTAAAACGCTTACTAACGGAATTTCAATTTCATCAAACAACTTTTTAGTTTCTGTTTTGTCTAATTCGGTTGTGAAGATTTCTTTTAATTGTAAAGTAATATCAGCATCTTCGGCAGCATATTCTTTGATGTCCTCTAAAGGAACATCGCGCATAGAAAGCTGATTTTTTCCTTTTTTTCCAATTAAGTCTTCAATTGATTTTGGAGAATATTTCAAATATGTTTCGGCTAAAATATCCATATTATGACGCATATCCGGATTGATCAAATAATGCGCAATCATAGTGTCAAAAAGTTTTCCTTTTACGGTAACACCATAATTAGCAAGGATTTTTAGATCGTATTTTAAATTCTGTCCAATTTTTTCGATGTTTTCATTTTCGAAAAATGGAACAAATTTATCAATCAAAACTTGAGCTTCTTCTTGGCTTTCCGGAAACGGAACGTAATATGCTTTCCCTTTTTCAAAAGCAAAAGACATTCCCACCAACTCTGCATGCAAAGCATCAATTCCAGTTGTTTCAGTATCAAAGCAAACCGAAGTCTGGTTTTGTAAATTCTGCAAAAGCAATTTCACACCCAAATCTCCTTGGATAATCTGGTAAGAGTGAGGTGTATCTAATAATGTATTGTAAAAAGAAGTTCTTGGAGCTTCAGTATCTTCATTTGTAGTAGCACTTCCAAAAAGATCAAATTGGTCTTCGTTTTTAGGTTGTGGTTTTTTGTACAATTTAGCATCAGCAACTTCTGGCGCAACAGTTTGAGTTCCGTCAGTTTTGAACAAATTGTCAAACTGTTCTGCCATTCTTCTGAATTCTAATTCCTGAAAAATAGCATCTGTTTTTTCAATATCCGGACGTGTTAATTCATAATCAGTTTCATCAAAAGTTACGGGACAATCTAATAATATAGTTGCCAATGTTTTAGAAAGAAGTCCTTTTTCTTTATTGGCTTCAATGTTTTCTTTCATTTTGCCTTTTAGCTTGTCGGTATTTGCCAAAAGATTTTCCATTGTACCAAATTCTTTCAAAAGTTTTTTGGCAGTCACCTCTCCAACACCGGGAAGTCCAGGAATATTATCGGCAGCATCGCCCATCATTCCAAGAAAATCAATTACTTGTTCTGGTCTGTCGATTTCAAATTTTGCCAACACTTCAGGAACGCCCCATATTTCGATTCCGTTACCCATTCTGGCTGGCTTGTACATAAATATATTTTCAGAAACTAACTGAGCAAAATCTTTATCCGGTGTTACCATAAAAACTTTGTAATTCTGTTTTTCTGCTTGTTTGGCAATAGTTCCAATCAAATCGTCGGCTTCAAAACCTTCAACTTCAATAATCGGAATATGCATTGCTTTTAGCAGTTCGCATATATAAGGTACAGCAATTTTTATGGCTTCGGGCGTTACGTCGCGGTTGGCTTTGTACTCTGGAAATATTTCATTTCGCATTACACTTCCGCCTTTGTCAAAAGCAACGGCCAAGTGGTCTGGTTTTTCTCTTTTGATAACATCCAGAAGTGAGTTCATAAAACCCATAATTGCAGATGTATCCATTCCTTTTGAGTTGATTCTCGGGTTTTTTATAAAGGCATAATAACCGCGAAAAATTAATGCATATGCATCTAGAAGAAAAAGGCGTTTTTGAGTTGACATATAAAAAATATTAGTCTGTAAAAATAAACAATTGGGTTCTTAAAAATTATAGTAACAAGATTTTTTTTCCACCATATAAGTTATATAAGTTCATTTAAATATTCTGGATCAATAAATATTAGATGCACTGCTGTGTGCCTCTACAGCGAGCATGCTGATAAGATGAATTTATATAATTTATATGGTGGAAAAACAGTAAAAGTTAATGTCTAGTTAAAAATGTTTTATTCAGGGATTTCTTCATTTTGGCTTCATTTTGCAGAGGTAATTTTGATCTGTAAAATAAAAGGTAATTAATTTTAAATCTTAAAAATCATGAGAAATTTATTGATGTTATTAGTAGCAGTTTTAGGAACAAGTGCAATGGTTCATGCGTTTCCTGCAAAAGATGGTAAAACAGTTCCAGTCAAAGAAGTTACCACAGCAAAACATCCTAAACACAAATCTGATAAAAAAGCAAAATCAGAAAAAACTGAAGCTCCAAAAGCAGAGACAGCAAAAGTAAAAAAATAAGAAAAAGAATTTAAGAGAATAAAAAAACATTAATTTAAAAAATTAGAAATCATGAAAAATTTATTGATGGCCGCAGTATTGATTTTAGGAACAAGTGCAATGGTAAATGCTCAAACTGCACCAACTCAGGCTGCACCGGCAAAAGAGGTAAAAGCAACTAAACACCATAATCACAAATCTGGTAAAAAAGAAAAATCAGAAAAAAGTGAAGCTCCAAAAGCAGAAGCTGCAAAAAAGTAAAATAAAGATTGTTTGAGTTTTGTTTTTTATCATGGTAACCAAAAACAAAACAAGAATAATGATTATGGAGAATGCGGTTGGAAAAGGCTGATGAAGAAATTTATCAGCTTTTTTTATTCGTTAATTTTTTAATAATGCGTAACATGATTTTTTAAAATTGCTTAAATTTAATTGCGCTTAATAGCTGTTTTTATGAATATTTTAATTGTTGAAGATAACAGAGAGCTTGCAGTAGAAGTTTATGATTTTCTGTGCAATGCGGGTTATGTCTGTAAAATTGCCCATAGTTGTAATGATGCTTTAGAAGAAATTAGCAGTAATGATTATGATGCCATGCTGCTTGATCTTGGCTTGCCAGACGGAGACGGTTTTGAAGTTTTGAAAGCCGTACGAAAAACACAATCAAAAATGGCTGTAATTGTCCTCACAGCCCGCGGAGAATTAGATGACAGAATAAATGGTCTTCATTTAGGTGCCGATGATTATTTGACAAAACCTTTTGCATTGACAGAACTCAGCGCGAGATTATTTGCCGTGATTCGCAGAATTCATGGTTTTACATTAAATAATTTAAGTATTCACGGCTTTTTGCTTCAACTACAGGATTATAAAGTCAGTTATAATGAGATACCGCTTAGTCTGACTAAAAAGGAATTTGATATTTTTCAGTATTTGGTTTTGAACAAAAACAGAGTTATCACCCGACTTCAGTTAACAGAGCATATTTGGGGCGATATCCTTGAAGTTAATTCCGATTCCAATTTTATAGATGTTCATGTTCGAAATCTTCGAAAAAAATTAGACAAACATCGATCTATAGATTGGTTTGAAACCGTTCGAAATGTAGGTTATCGTATAAACGAATAAAAATAAATTTGTGAAGATAAAACATCAGTTAGCTATTTTTAATGCATTGACGCGATTGTTGGTGATTTTAATTTTATGGCTAATGCTACCTATTTTAGTTGAAAATGTCGTTTACCGACATATTAATAATGGCTTGGTTGAAAAAAAGAAAAAATTTATTGATCATTTGAATAAAAAAGAAATTGATGATTTTATTCAAAATGCCGATGATTCAACCGAAACTTATTCCCAATTTTCTACGCTTCACAGTGAATTCTTAGTATTATCCAAAATTCGGGTAAAAGAAAAAGATAAAAAAGCCATTTTTACGAATGAATACAGAATTATTGAAGGAGAAGAAAATGAATACCGAATTCTGCAATATCATTTTACCTACGAAGATCAAGGTTATCAATTAGAAATCGGGAGTAGTTTGAGTGAAGTAAACGACCTTACTTTTATTATCAGATTTTTTATAATTATTGTTTTGGTTGTTATTTTGCTGGTTACCTTTTTGGCCGATACAGTTTATATTGAATATTTGCTAAAACCTTTTTATAAAATCATCGATACAAAAATAAGGCGGGTTAATGAACCGGAAGCTTTTGACCATACTCCGATAAAAGCAAATTCAAGAGATTTTAGAGAATTAGATTTGGTTTTGAATCAAATGATGGATCGGATCTCAGAACTTTTCAAAAAAGAAAAACAATTTATTTCGAATGTTTCTCATGAATTGTTAACGCCAATTGCGTTGTTGAAAAACAAATTTGAAAATTTGCTTCAGAATGATTCTCTAGATGATAATGCTATGGATAAAATAGCAGGCTCATTGAAAACGCTGGATATGCTGAAAAAAATCATCAATAATTTGCTTTTAATTTCCCGAATTGAAAATAATCAGTATGAAGCGACCGAGAATATTAATTTTCATGAAATTATAAATGACCTTCAGGAAGATTTTCAGGATCGTATAGAGGATCGTGAAATTGATTTTGTAAATCAGATGAAGTTTGATTATGTTTTTATCGGAAATAAAACACTGATCCATATTTTGATTTATAATTTGGTAACCAATGCCATAAAGTATAATCGTCCAAAAGGAACTATTATAATTTCAGATGGATTTGAAAAAGAGCGTTATTTTATTTCAATTGCTGATTCAGGATTGGGAATGAGTGAAGCTCATTTGGAAAAAATATTTAAGAGATTTGCCAGAATCAATTCAGATCAGGAAGGTCAAGGCTTGGGACTTGCTATTGCTGAAAGTATTGCTTCTTTTCACCATATTGAAATCAAAGTTGTTTCAAAAATAAATGAGGGAACAACCTTCACATTATTGCTTCCGGAAACTGTAAAACACAATTAAAAGTTAATTTTTTTTTCACTGATGCAATCTTCATTTAATCTTCATTTTGTGATTCTATCTTTGAAGTATAATAAGGAAGTAATTAACAAATCAGCAAAAAAATTAATTATGAAAAAAGTAATAATGTTAGCAGTAGCTGTTCTAGGGACAGTGGCTATGGTAAACGCTCAAACAACTCCGGCTCAAACCGCTCCAGCAAAAGAAGTAAAAGCTCCTAAAAAAGAGAAAAAAGCGGATAAAAAAGCTAAAAAAGCAGAGGCAGCTAAGCCAGAAGCCGCAAAAACTCAAAAATAAAAGGCACAAGTTTGCTAAGCAAACGTTGTTTTGGTTTATAAAAGGTTTTAAAAAATTTGGTAGAGAAAAAGCTGGCAGAGAAATCTGCCAGCTTTTTGTTCTTTATTTTTGAGTTAAATTTTTGATAATAAAAAGCAATAAAATTTTCATTCTTTGTTACTTTGCTTAAAACTAAAACTAATGATCCTTCGTTTTGTAATTCTTTGTGCCCTTTTTCTGTTTATTGAGTTTTATTCCTATCAAGCTTTCCGAACCCTTATCAAAGTAAGATGGGCTTTAATAAGTTATCAGATTATAAGTTTTCTGCTTTTAGCATTTATCATTTATTCATTTACTCAATTTGACCGCTCCGTAGGACAAACCAAGCAAACCATGTTTACAATGGGGCTAATGTTGTTGGTTTATGTTCCAAAAATTGTTCTTACATTAGTAATGTTTGGTGAGGATATTTTTAGAATTGGCGCCAGTCTTTTGAATTATTTCATGTATAATGCTCCGAGAAAAGAAATGATGCCAGATAGAAGAAAGTTTATCAGCCAGATTGCATTAGGATTGGCGGCAGTTCCTTTTTTATCTTTGATATATGGAATTTTTGAAGGAAAATATAACTTTAAAGTCATTAAGCAAACGATCTTTTTTCCAGATCTTCCAGATGCTTTTGATGGTTTCAAAATTACTCAGATTTCAGACGTTCACAGCGGAAGTTTTGATAATCCGGAAAAGATAAATTATGCCATTGATTTAATCAACGAACAAGAATCAGATATGATTTTGTTTACCGGAGATATTGTAAACACTCATGCAAAAGAAATGCATCCGTGGCTGGAAACTTTTAGCCGAATTAAAGATTATAAATTTGGTAAATTTTCAGTTTTAGGAAATCACGATTATGGCGAATATGTGACTTGGCCATCAGAAAAAGAAAAAGATGAAAACTTTCAGGAAATCAAGAGTCTTTATGGCCAAATAGGATTCAAATTGTTACTGAATGAACATACTTACATTCAAAAAGGCGATGATAAAATTGCATTAGTTGGAGTAGAGAACTGGGGTGTTAATTTCAAGAAAGCCGGAGATTTGAATAAAGCCTCTCAAAATCTAGCACAAGAGGATTTTAAAATTTTAATGAGTCACGATCCAAGCCATTGGGATGCCGAAATTAAAGATCATCCTAAAAACTTCCATTTGACATTGGCAGGACATACACATGGAATGCAGTTTGGAATCGAAATTCCAGGTTATTTTAAATGGAGCCTGGCACAATACATTTACAAACAATGGGCTGGTTTGTACGAAACTGCCGGAAGATACATTTATGTTAACCGCGGATTTGGTTTTCATGCTTATCCAGGCCGAGTTGGTATTATGCCCGAAATAACAGTGATAGAACTAAAAAAGGGCAAGAATGTGGCTTAATTCGTTAAAAATGCTACATTTGTAGAATATTTGCCTCTTTGTAGTAAATTAAAAAATTTAAATTTTTGGTTTTATGTCAAAATTTGGAGAACTAATAAATGCTCAAGTCCCTGTGTTAATTGACTTTTACACAGATTGGAATGAATCGTCAGTATCAATGCATCCTGTAATTAAAGATGTTGCGGCTGCACTTGGTGATAAAGCCAAAGTAATCAAAATTGATGTAGATAAGAATCAAGAACTAGCTGAGGCTCTTCGTATTAAAGGACTTCCAACACTTATGATTTATAAAGAAGGTCAAATGATTTGGAGACAATCAGGAGAACTTGATGCAAATACAATTATAGGAATTGTTCAAGAGCAATTTAATCAATAATAAAACTTTTTATTGATGTTGTTTTTTAATGAATAACATCAAAAGCATATCCATTTTCTTTTAAAAAATGTAAAGTTTTCGGTAAAGCAAATTTTAAATTTTGCGATGCCTTAATACTGTCATGAAAAACAATTACACTTCCCGAAGTTACATTCTTAGTCACATTCTCAAGACATTTTTCTGGCGTTATTGATTGGTCAAAATCGGCACTTAAAACATCCCACATTACTATTTTGTAACCAAGATTTCGCAGAATTTTAGACTGTGCTTTTTTTATTTTTCCGTAGGGAGGACGAAATAATAAGCTGTTCAGTTTTTTTTCATTTGCTAAAATCGAGGCACAGTTTTTTACATTTTCAATATAATCATTAGTTTGGCTTTTCCATCCATTAATATGGTTCATGGTATGGTTTCCAATAGCATGACCTTCGGCTATAAGCCTTTCAAATAAAGTTGCGTTTGCATTTATATTTTTCCCGATACAGAAGAAAGTGGCTTTTGCATCAAATTTTTTCAGTTCACATAAAACCCAGTCTGTGATTTCTGGCGTAGGGCCGTCATCAAAAGTGAGGTATATTTTCTTTTCCTTGTTTGGGATATCCCAACAATATTTAGAAAATACCTTTTTGATAAAAGAATTTGTTTTTACCCAATAAAAGCTCATTTTGAAATGGATTTACATATACTGTAAAATTAAAAAATGCAGTGCTATTTATCTAACAGCACTGCATTTTTTTAATTAGTATATTTTTCGTATCTTATTATTCTTTTTCACGGCCAAAACGTTCGAAGACATTTACATATGTATTGAAAGTTTTTTTGTGTTTTTCATAAAAAGCTTCATCGTGATTATGCTTCATTACTTGTAAAAGACTTCTGTAACGCTCGATATCAGTAATAATATCCATTGCAAGATCAGTTTGATCGCCTGGAGGCAATGTTGCGTAATAGTTTAGGTTTTCATTGTATTTTTTTACAAGCTTATTAAGTAAATCTTGTGCTTTTGTAGTTTCGCCTACTTTGTAATATCCATTTGTAAAAGGTTCTACTAATGAATAATAACCAAATTTATCCAATGGTAGCTTCGTCATTGCTAAATTGATAACATTTTTAGCTTTGTCAATTTTGCCTTCAGCAATAAGTTGATCCATTAAACGAGATAAGTTAGTACGGTAAGTAATGCTATTTCTTCTGGTTTCAGGATCGTGATAGATTTTATCACTTTCGCTATTCCCCCAATCCCATTTCATTACAATATCGTACATTTTGTCGGCATCAATTTGTCCCATATCCATTGGTCCGCCATCTTTTGAAGGAACATTTTTAACAGGAACTAATTTGTAAACCATTCCATCTAATTGTAAATAATCTTTTAACCATAAGTAATCTTCATCATCAAATGCACCTCCGCTGAAGTAAATTGGACGTTTCCAATTGTTATTGGCCAAGATATCAAGCATCATTAAACGGTTTTTGTACAATGCGCTTCCTTTGATATCAATATCTAAATAAGGAACAATAGAGTCGTTGTATTTTGGATTTACGACCTTATTTTTAACAATGATATTTTTGTCAACAGGAACTCTGATTTTATTTGTTGGATAGAAATGAATTGTTTGTCCGTTTTGAAGACCAACTGTTGATTTTGGATTTTTAATAAAATTGATAAAATCAGTGATGTTCCATCGAGTGTCTATTTTTTGAATATGAGCAACATAATCTAATTTATCTCCGACATAATCATCATGTGTGAAAGATATTGGCAATGGATCAGATTCATATGCTTTGGCTTTCATCTGGTCAATGTACCAGTCCGTCATGAATAAACTTGTATTTACGATTTTCACATCGGTTCTAAAATGCTCAATTTCCTGAGCATACCAAAGAGGGAATGTATCGTTATCACCAATGGTAAATAAAATAGCATCTTTATCACAAGAACTTAAGTATGCTTTTGCCATTGCAACTGCTGTGTATCTTCCTGATCTGTCGTGGTCATCCCAGTTTTGAGAAGCCATTAAAATAGGTGCGGCTAACAAACTTCCGGCAATAATTACTGGTCCTGCAATTTTTGGTGCAATATATTTTTGAATACTCTCATATAAAGAGTAAACCCCAAACCCAATCCAAATGGCGAAAACATAAAATGATCCTACAAGCGCATAATCTCTCTCGCGAGGTTCAAATGGCCTTTCGTTCAAATAAATTTTTAAGGCAATTCCGGTAAATAAGAATAAGGCTAAAAGAACATAAAAGCTTTTAAGATCTTTGTTTGCGTGGTACATTATTCCGATAAGACCTAAGATAAAAGGAAGGAAATAGTAAACATTCCGACCTTTATTGTTTAAAACATCTGAAGGAAGATTGTCTTGAGAACCTAAATGTAAAGAGTCAAGTGGTTTGATGCCGCTGATCCAGTTTCCATCTAAATTATCGTATTTTCCTTGAACATCACTTTGTCGTCCAACAAAATTCCACATCAAATATCTCCAGTACATATATCCAAATTGGTATTCGAACATAAAACTGAAATTATCTACAGTTGTTGGTTTTTCAATTGTTAAGTATTTTCCATAGCTCTTTAAGAATTTTACATAACCTTCGTTGTCAATTTGTTTTTGAGCATATGCTTTTCTGAACTCAGAAACTGTTTTATCAACTTCATTTCTTAATTGAGCTGTGGCTTTATTGTATTCATCTTCACTTAATTGGCTTACGTCAATTCCGTATTCTCCTAAATCTTCTTCGTAATTGTAATTTGGGTTGATTTTGAATTTAGGCGGATTTGTAAAGTTGATATAATTTTGAATGTGACCCATTTCGGTACTCCACATTCTTGGCAGAATCGTTTTTTGATTGTCATCAGAGTTTTGATCTGCGTTTTTATAATTATTGGTAATGATATATTTACCTGTTTTATAATCTCTTTCGTAGTTTGGTTTTTTATCTAAATAAGGTGTTTTTTCATCAAGTCCAGCAAAAAATTCTGTGTATTGCGGGCCGTAAAATAAAGGATTCACACCATATTGTTCGCGATTATAATAAGCTAAAACTTCAATAGCATCTGATGGCTTATTTTCATTGATTACTGTATTTGCATTTGCGCGGACAGGAAGCATCATCCAAGTAGAGAAACCAATCAGGATGAATAAAATACAAAGAATAATAGTGTTGTAAAAAATTAGACCTTTTTGTTTGGTGAATTTTAAACCAAAATAAAAGAAAGCGATAAAGAGCAATGCCACAAAAATGGTTCCTGAATTAAAAGGAAGCCCCAAACTGTTAACCATGTATATTTCGGTTTTACCAAAAAATGCCATAGTCAAAGGCAGTAATAATTTAAAAATGAATAATAAGATTCCAATAACAACTACGTTGGCAATCAAGAAGTTTTTTATGGTAACTTTTTCGTAGTGTTTGAAATAGTATAGAAAACCTATCGAAGGAATTGTCAATAATGCCATAAAATGAACACCAAATGAAAGTCCAACAACTAATGAAATTAGCAAAAGCCATTTGTTTCCTTTTGGTTTGTCCATGTCTTGTTCCCAACGAAGGCCAAGCCAGAAAAGCAATGCAATTAATAAAGAAGCCATAGCATAAACTTCGGCTTCAACTGCATTAAACCAAAAACTGTCAGAGAAAGTATATGCTAATGCTCCAACAAATGAACTTCCTAAAATGACAATTGAATTGTTTTGATCAATTTCGGCAAAACGTGCTACAATTTTTTTCAAAATCATAGAGGAAGACCAAAACATAAATAAGATTGTAAATGCGCTAGAAAAAACAGACATCATATTAACCATTACCGCAACATGTTGCGCATCTATGGCAAACATGGCAAAAAAAGCGCCCATCATCTGGAATAAAGGTGCTCCTGGCGGGTGGCCAACTTCAAGTTTAGCTGCTGTGGCAATATATTCGCCACAATCCCAAAAGCTCATTGTAGGTTCGACAGTTAATGTGTAGGTAATTAAAGCGATTGCAAATGCAAACCAACCAATAATTGTATTCCATTTATTGAAATTGAATTGTGCCATATTTAGGTGTTAAAATTTTGTATGTTTTCTATCCTACAAAGAAAATGTTTTTTTATGTAAAGAAACGAGCATTAACAAAAAATTCTATAAATCTATGTTCGAAAAGTAATATATTGTTTATGAGGTACTTCTAGTGTTGATGCATTTTTTTAAATAGAAAAAAAGCAAAAAAGTTATTTTTTTTGAGCAAAAAGTTTGCAGAAACTAAATAAAGCCTTAAATTTGCACTCGCTTAACAGCACTGCTGGTCTATGGTGTAATGGTAACACTACGGTTTTTGGTGCCGTCTTTCTAGGTTCGAGTCCTAGTAGACCAACAGAAAAGCCTCTCAGAAATGAGAGGCTTTTTTTATTTAAAAAAGATTTCTTAAAAAATTTGCATAAATTAAATAAAGTTTTAATTTTGCACCCGCTTAACAGCACTGCTGGTCTATGGTGTAATGGTAACACTACGGTTTTTGGTGCCGTCTTTCTAGGTTCGAGTCCTAGTA
>NZ_JBSIPG010000001.1:1288860-1319365 GCF_054075145.1 Flavobacterium xizangense
TAGTAGACCAACATAAAGCCTCTCAGAAATGAGAGGCTTTTTTTATGTAATAAATTGAAATAAAGGTTTTTACTTTTCTTTTAAAGACGAAGGCACTATTCCAAATTTCTTTTTAAATGAAAATGAAAAATGGGATAAATCCTCAAAGCCAACACCAATATAGACTTCAGATGGCGGATTTCCTTGGCTAATTAAATAATAAGCTTCCTGAAGTCTCTTGTTTAGCAGCCATTTTCCAGGCGTTTGCTGAAATGTTTTCTGGAAATCTCTTTTGAATGTTGCTAAACTTCGTCCTGTTAGATATGCAAAACGATGCAAGTGAACATTGAAATGGAAATTTTTGTTCATAAAAGCTTCAATGTCGATTTTTCCGGGTTCATTAAAGTCGAATAAAATATCTTTTAATTCTGGGTTTATTTTTAATAAAAGATGGATGGCTTCTTTTATTTTTAAATTAAATAAAGCTTCGTTATTTTCTTGTTCAATTTCGAGATAAGAAATCAATGATTCCATGAAAGATTTGTAAAGCGGATTTGGAGCAAGGGTAATCATGGCTTCGGTATCTGCTTTTTTTGTTATTCTAAAATCGTATTCTTTGCTTACTTCGCGAAGGATTTCTTGATCTAAAAAAAGAGAGATTGTTTTAAATTCACCTTCTTCAGGTGGGATTTTGGTGAATTTAGCCAAATGATTTCTTTTGCTAAAACGAAAATCACCAGCTTTTGTATGATAAGTATTTTTGCTGTCTGAAGCGATCATTTCGCCTGAAATTTGATAGCTAAAAACGTGTTCCGGAATAAAATGTTCTCCTTCTCGGCTGCGTGCGTAATAGCAGGAGTAGAGTATTTTTGGTTTTGGATTTGCTTTTGTAGTCATAATGTAAAAATACTAAAAGATCCGGAAAATCTTTTTGCGAAAAGACTCCGGATCTCAAATGATTATTTTGGTTGAATCAATGCTTTTGGTTCTAGATAAGCTTCAAGTCCGATTGTTCCGAATTCTCGACCAATTCCAGATTGTTTGAACCCACCAAAAGGAGCCATGGGGTCGTGGCCAATTCCGTTTATTTGAACTCTCCCAGCATTAATTTGTGAAGCGATTTTATGTGCTCTTTCATTATTGGCTGAGCTTACATATGCTTGAAGTCCATAAGTGGTGTCATTTGCGATTTCAACTGCTTCTTCATCTGTTTTATAAGTGATGACAGTTAAAACGGGGCCAAATATTTCTTCTCGGGCAATACGCATTTGATTGTTTGCATTGATAAAAACAGTTGGTTTTACAAAGTTTCCATTTTCTAGACCTTTTGGTTTTCCTAATCCACCAGCTAGAATTTCGGCACCTTCATTGATTCCAATTTGGATGTAGTCCTGAACTCGTTGAAATTGTTTTGTGCTGACCATTGGTCCTACGGCAGTCGTGCTGTTTTTTGGGTCGCCAACTTCGATGTTTGTTAGGATTTCTTTGATGATTAGTTTTGTTTCGTCTAGTTTGCTTTCTGGGATTAATAATCTTGTTCCGGCAATACAAGCTTGGCCGTTATTCATGAAAGCGGCGTTAATGGCAAGCGGAATTGCTTTTGAGAAATCGGCGTCATCTAAAATTATATTTGGCGATTTTCCTCCAAGTTCCAAAGTAACACGTTTCATTGTGTCGACAGCTTCTTTTGCTATGATTTTTCCGACAGTTGTTGAGCCTGTAAAAGAGATTTTTGCAATATCCGGATTGCGGCTTATTTCTGCTCCTACAACTTCTCCTAATCCGTTAACAATGTTGACTAATCCTTTTGGAAGATTTGCGTCATGTAGGCATTCCATCATTAATTGTGTTTGTTGCGCGCTCATCTCGCTTGGTTTTATAACAGTTGTGCATCCGGCAACTATGATGGTTGATAATTTACTGCTGATAAAGCCATTGCTTGAATTCCAAGGAATGATGATTCCAACTACGCCAATTGGTGTCATTTGAACTTCAGATTCACCCATGGTTTTGATAAAATCATAAGAGTTTAATAAGTTGATTGCTGAGTCAAAACCTTTGAGCATGTACTCGTAGCTTACTGATGCAAATTGAAATGTGCCACCGTATTCTTCAATCATTATATTAATGAAGTCTGTTTTTCTTTTTTCAACAGCGATTTTTATGTTTTTTAAATATTGAATTCTTTCGGAAGTTGTAGTTTTAGAGAAAGTTTTAAAAGCATTTTTAGCAGCTTCTATTGCGTTCTTTGTGTCCTCTGTGTTTCCTAAGCGAACTTTTCCTAGTTGTTCATTTGTTGTTGGGCTGATTAGATTGAAATATTCAGTTCCTTTTGGAGAAACAAATTCCCCGTTAATGTAAATTTTGTCTATTGTTTTCATGTTGTAAGATTTAATGAATTTTATTTGACAAATTTCATGATTAATGAGGTGTAGGACTTTGTTGTAAAGCTCAAATAAACTTTGTTGAAAAGCTCATGTTTTTAGAAAAAAAAATAGCTTCTAAATAAGAAGCTATTTTGTAAAATAAATTATTTTGGGTTTTAAATCTTTAAGGTGATGACAGGTCTCACGGTATGATTGACCAATCCTTCGCTTATGCTTCCATTGAAAAAGTGAGCGAAACCCGTTCTTCCATGCGTACACATTCCAATTAAGTCAGCGTTAATGCTATTTGCGAAATTGATAATTCCTTTCTCGATATTGGTGTCATTGTAAATATGAGTAGAATAATTTTTAATATTGAAATGAGTCACAAAATTGTTCATGGCTTTTTGTATAACGTGTGTTGGTTTAAAGCTATTTGGTGTGCAAATTGTTACAAGATGAATTTTTGCATCAAAGAATTTGACAAAATTTAGCAGTCTGTCAAAAGGTGCTTTAGTTTCATCTGAGAAATCAGAAGCAAAGACAATATCTTCAACCTTGAAATTAGTGATGTCTTTTTTGATAACTAAAACAGGAATTTCAGAATTTCGAACTACTTTTTCAGTATTTGAACCAATTAAAAGTTCCTCAACGCCAGAAGAGCCATGCGATCCCATTATGATTAAGTCTACTTCATAATCTTTGCTTACTTGTGTGATTCCATGGATTGGTTTGTCCATTTTTACAATTTCGGTAATTGAAATCCCATCCAGATATGGTTTTGATGATATTTCGTCAAGCATTTCATTTGCTTTTTTCATAAAAAGCATAGTTTCAGGAATACTTGCGCCTCCAAGTATAGCGTCATTCATTTGGTGCGGCAGCTCAAGCATGTGTAAAATGATAATTTCAGAATCATTTTTTTTAGCAATTTGCGCGGCAACTTTTAGGGCATCTTCGGCATGTTCTGAAAAGTCAGTAGGAACTAAAATTCGTTTCATAATTCTTTGGGTTAAATTATTTAGATATTTTGTTGTTTGAATGCTACTATAAAGATAAGAAATATTTTTAGAGCAATCAATTTTATTTGATTTATAAAAAAATCACTATATTTGCATCGTTATTTATTAAAATCTAAATAATGAGGGGACTAATTGTCCCCTCTTTTTATAAAATTATGACATTTAAAGAAAAAGTAAACGGATTAATTGAAGAAGCTCTTCTGGAAAAGCCATCTATCTTTTTGATTGATTTGGCTGTCTCAGATTCTTTTAAAATTAGTGTTGGTTTAGACGGAGATAATGGAGTGGCGCTACAGGATTGTATTGATATCAGTCGTGCAATAGAGAATAATCTGGATCGTGAAGAACAGGATTTTTCGCTTGAAGTAGCATCTGTTGGAGTAGGGTCTCCTTTGAAAATGATAAGACAATACAAAAAAAATATTGGTAGAACGTTGATTGTTACTACAAATACAGAAAAAATTGAAGCAGAGTTGGTAGAAGCTAACGATGTTTTTATAATTTTGTCTTGGGAAGCAAGAGAACCGAAAAAAGTAGGAAAAGGAAAAGAAACAGTTCAAAAAGAGCAACAAATACCTTATACAGAAATTAAAGAGGCAATTGTTACAGTAACATTTTAATTAAAGAATTCGCATGGAAAATTTAGCATTAATCGATTCATTCTCAGAGTTTAAAGATAATAAACTTATTGATCGTGTAACGCTTATGGCAATTTTAGAGGACGTGTTTAGAAATGCATTAAAGAAAAAATACGGTTCTGATGATAACTTCGACATCATTATAAATCCTGATAAAGGGGATATGGAGATTTGGAGAAGAAGAGTAATTGTTGCTGACGAAGATCTTGATTTTGAAAATGAAGAAATTACTTTGACTGAAGCAAGAATGATCGAAGCAGATTTTGAAATTGGTGAAGAAGTTTCTGAAGAAGTTAAACTGATCGATTTAGGAAGAAGAGCTATTTTGGCTTTGCGTCAAAACTTAATATCCAAAATTCACGAACACGATAATACAAATCTTTACAAGCAATTTAAAGATATTATCGGTGATATTTATACTGCCGAAGTACACCACGTGCGTCCTAGAGTAGTTATCTTGGTTGATGATGAAGGAAACGAAATTGTACTTCCGAAAGAAAAACAAATTCCGTCTGACTTTTTCCGTAAAGGAGATAATGTTCGTGGAATCATTGAAAGCGTTGAATTAAAAGGAAACAAACCTCAAATTATTATGTCTAGAACTTCAGAGAAGTTTTTAGAAAAATTATTTGAACAGGAAATTCCAGAAGTATTTGATGGTTTAATTACAGTTAAAAATGTAGTACGTATTCCTGGTGAAAAAGCGAAAGTAGCTGTTGATTCTTACGATGACAGAATTGATCCTGTTGGAGCTTGTGTTGGTATGAAAGGTTCTCGTATTCACGGAATTGTTCGTGAATTAGGAAACGAAAATATTGACGTAATCAATTATACAAATAATATTCAATTGTTTATTACAAGAGCTTTGAGCCCTGCAAAAGTTTCTTCAATTAAAATTGACGAAGAAAGTAAAAGAGCTGAAGTTTTCTTAAAATTAGAAGAGGTATCTAAAGCAATCGGTAGAGGAGGTCATAATATCAAATTAGCAGGTCAATTGACAGGTTATGAATTGGATGTTATTCGTGAAGGAGATGTTGCTGGTACGGTTGCAGATGAAGATGATGTTGAATTAACAGAGTTTTCAGATGAAATCGAAGAATGGGTTATAGAAGAATTTGCTAAAATAGGTTTAGATACTGCAAAAAGTATCTTGAAACAAGAAGTAGAAGATTTAGTAAGAAGAACAGATTTAGAAGAGGAAACAATTCTAGACGTTATGAAAATACTAAAAGAAGAGTTTGATAGCTAGAAACAGCTAAAAATCTGCTCTAACAACACAACGAAAAAGGTAATAATAAAAAGGTTATATGTCTGAAGAGAGAGTAATAAGAATAAACAAGGTTTTAAGGGAATTAAATATCTCATTGGAAAGAGCTGTTGATTATCTAAAAGATAAGGGAATTGCTATTGATGCAAATCCGAACGCTAAAATTTCTGATAGTGAATTTAATATTCTGCAAAGCCAATTTGCGGGCGATAAGGGGAATAAGGAAGCTTCTAAAGAGGTAGGAGAAGAAAAAAGAAAAGAAAAAGAAGCATTACGTGTTGAACGTGAGAAAGAAATTGAAGACAAACGCAGACAAGACGAAGAACGTCAGAAACAGCAAGAAATTATAAAAGCTAGAGCTGTTGTAAGCGGACCAGTTCAAGTTGGGAAAATTGATTTGAACCCAAAGAAACCTACAGTTTCTACCCCTGTTGAGGAACCGGTTAAAGCCAGTGAGCCAAAAGCAGTTGTTACTCCTGCTCAGCCAGAAAAACCTGTTGAAAAAGAAATTGTACAGCCAGAGCAAGCTGTTGCTCCTGTAGTTTCGGAAGAAAAAAAGGTTGAAACGCCTATTATTACTGAGAAAAAAGAAGTAAAAGCTGAAAGTTCTAAAACAGCGCAGGAGCCAATCGTTTCGACTGACCCCACGACAGCAGAGGAAACAATCACTACTCAATATCAAAAATTATCCGGAACGACTCTTACTGGGCAAACAATTGATTTGTCTCAATTTAATAAGCCGAAGAAGAAAAAAGAAGATCCGAAAATTACTCCTAATAAACCAGGAGTTCCAGGAGCAGGAAACAATAATAATGCTAATAAAAATAAGCGTAAAAGAATTGCTCCTAAACCGGGTGCGCCGGGTGCTCCAAAACCTGCAACAGGAAATGCGCCAGGAACACCAAATCCTAATAAAATTACTCCAAATACTGGTGGTGGAGGCTTTAATGCAAATAGAAGTTCAAGACCTGGTTTTGTAAAAGGAAATCGTCCTGCAATTGTAGCTAAAGTTGAGCCTACAGAAGAAGAAGTAAAAAACCAAATTAGAGAAACTCTTGAAAAACTTCAGGGTAAAGGAGGTAAATCTAAAGCGGCTAAATATAGAAGAGATAAAAGAGAAACGCACCGTCAAAAATCTGATGACGAGCAGAGAGCACTTGATGAAGGAAGTAAAACAATTAAAGTTACTGAATTTGTTACTGTAGGTGAGATTGCTATCATGATGGATGTGCCTATTACAAAAGTAATTGGAACTTGTATGTCTCTTGGGATCATGGTTACGATGAATCAGCGTTTAGATGCTGAAACATTAACAATCGTTGCTGATGAGTTTGGTTATGAAGTTGAATTCATTACAGTTGATATCGAAGAAGCTATTGCGGTTGTTGAAGATAGAGAAGAGGACTTGGTAGTTAGAGCACCAATTGTTACGGTAATGGGACACGTTGACCACGGTAAAACATCTTTGCTGGATTATATTCGTAAAGAAAATGTTATCGCTGGTGAATCTGGAGGTATTACACAGCATATTGGAGCTTACGGTGTAACTCTTGATAATGGACAAAAAATTGCATTTTTAGATACTCCGGGTCACGAGGCGTTTACTGCGATGCGTGCACGTGGAGCTCAGGTTACAGATATTGCTATTATCGTTGTGGCGGCAGATGATGATATCATGCCACAAACAAAAGAAGCAATTTCTCACGCACAAGCTGCAGGAGTGCCAATTATATTTGCAATCAATAAAATTGATAAACCAAATGCGAATGTTGATAAAATCAAAGAGCGTTTGGCTGGTATGAATTTGCTTGTTGAAGATTGGGGTGGAAAAATTCAATCACATGATATTTCTGCAAAAGTTGGAACAGGGGTAAAAGAATTATTAGAGAAAGTTTTATTAGAAGCTGAAATTTTAGATCTAAAAGCAAATCCAAATAAAGCTGCTCAGGGAACTGTAGTTGAGGCATTCTTGGATAAAGGAAAAGGATATGTTTCTACAATTTTAGTACAACAAGGTACTTTGAAAATTGGGGATTATATGTTGGCAGGAAAACACCATGGAAAAGTAAAAGCAATGCATGATGAGCGTGGACATACTGTTTTAGAAGCGGGTCCTTCGACTCCGGTATCGGTTTTAGGTTTAGATGGGGCTGCAACTGCGGGGGATAAGTTCAATGTATTTGAGGATGAGAAAGAAGCAAAACAAATTGCATCTAAGCGTTCTCAATTAATGCGCGAACAGTCTGTACGTACACAAAGACATATCACACTAGATGAAATTGGACGTCGTATTGCACTTGGTCAGTTTAAAGAATTGAACGTAATCCTTAAAGGAGACGTTGATGGATCTGTTGAAGCATTATCAGATTCGTTCTCTAAACTTTCTACTGAGGAAGTTCAAATTAATATTATCCATAAAGGAGTTGGTGCGATTACTGAAACCGATGTTAACTTAGCTTCTGCATCTGATGCGATTATTATCGGATTTAATGTTCGTCCTGCTGGAAATGCAAGACAGCTTGCGGATAAAGAAGAAATTGATATCCGTTACTACTCTATCATTTATGCGGCAATTGACGACTTGAAAGATGCAATGGAAGGAATGTTAGCTCCTGAAATGAAAGAAGAAGTTTTAGGAACTGCTGAAATTCGTGAGATTTTCAAAATTTCTAAAGTGGGTTCAATCGCTGGTTGTATGGTGACAGATGGTAAGATCTTGAGAACTTCTAAAATTAGAGTTATCAGAGAAGGAGTTGTTGTTCATACAGGAGAACTTGTTGCTTTAAAACGATTCAAAGATGATGTTAAAGAAGTAACTAAAGGATATGATTGTGGTATTCAGATTAAAGGATTTAATGACATTGAAGAAAGAGATGTTATTGAAGCATACCATGAAGTTGCAATCAAAAAGAAATTGAAATAATTTTCAATAAATATATTAAAAAGCCTCAATGAAAATTGAGGCTTTTTTGTCTTTATAGTAAGATGAAGTATCGTTTTTGGCTGTTTCATATTTGTTAAAAATTTATTATTTTTGAGTAAAATTATTTAATTATGAAACAATTACTATACACGGCTGTTCTTTCGATTTTTATTTCTACATTCTCTTTTGCTCAGGAAGCTGTAGAAAAAAGTGCTCCGCCAGCGGGTAACGCCGTGGTGGGAGATTATTATGGGGCAGACGTTTCTAGCGTTGCAGTTGAAAAAGCTGTCTCGGTTAAAAATTTAGAGAATAAATTTAAAGATCAGAATAAAGTTGAGAATATTGCAGTCAAAGGAGAAGTGACCGATGTCTGTGAAAAGAAAGGGTGCTGGGTGACTATTAAAACGGAAAATGGTTCTTCTTTTTTTGTAAAGATGAAAGATTATGCTTTTTTTGTGCCAAAAGCGCTGAAAGGAAAAAATGTTGTTTTGGAAGGTGTTGCTGAGAAAAAAATCACTTCTGTTGATGAATTGAAGCATTATGCTAAAGATGCTAAAAAATCCCAAACTGAAATAAATGCGATAATTTCACCAAAAGAAGAAATTCGATTTGTTGCGAGTGGAATTAAGGTGGTAAATTAGCTTTGAATTAATGTTGCAGCAAAGAGTTTATGATGTAAAAAAAGCGAGATTGAATCTCGCTTTTTTTATATGCATTGGCAGTGTCTTTTATTTGCCTGGTTTAAGTAAAAAGACGCTTTTGTATCTATTTCTAATATCGGCTAAATTTCGCTCTGCTTCAATTCTGGTTTTAAAATTTCCAACTATTACTTTGTAGTTTGGAGTGTTAAAAATGATTGTTCCGTCAATATTGCTGTATTCTCTTTTAAAATCCGATAACGTTTTTTTTGCCTCTTCGCTTTTTCCGCTAAAAATTTGAATTCGGTATGTATCGTTTGTACTTATTGATGTGTTAATTTTTCGTTTTTCACTCAGTAACTGCTCAAATTTCGGATCCTGATTTACTGTTAAATTTTGATCTTGAGCATGAATGTTATATGCTAATGTGAATACTGTTAGCGTTAAGAAAACTCTTTTTGAAGGGGTTAAAATTCTCATAATGTGATGGTTTTTATGCAAAAATAGTATTTAAAGTTTGTATGGAAAATTTTAATATTATTTAGAATTGATATAAATTGATATTTAAGACTATTTTAAGGTTTTGAGAATAGTTCATAAGTCGTATTTTTGTGCAAGTTTTAAAAGAGGGTATTTATTTTTACTGATATGTTACAGTAAAAATCATACCAAAAAATTAGTAGATAATTATTATACTATATGAAAAAGGTGGGTAACCATAATTCGATCTCAAGAAAATTGCTCCTTAGCTTATCGCTAACGCTAATTTTCTCCCTAACTTCATTTGCTCAAGAAGCTGCTGCTCCTGCGGCGCCTGAAGCTGCTGCTCCTGCAGCAACTGCGGGTGGTGATCCAGTAAAAGGGAAAGAACTATTTAATGCAAATTGCGCTGCATGTCACAAATTAGATGCTAAATCAACAGGTCCTGCATTAAGAGGAGTTGCTGAAAGGCATGAAATGGCTTGGATTTACAAGTGGGTGCACAACAGTTCTGATATGATTAAATCAGGAGATGCTGCTGCTGTTAAGCTTTTTGAAGAAAACAACAAGGCGGTAATGACTGCTTTTCCTCAATTATCCGAGGGTGATATCGATAATATTATTGCTTATACTTCTGAGAAAAAAGCTGAAGCTGCTGCTCCGGCTGCTGGAGCTGCTACTCCTCCAGGTACGGCTGTTGAAAGTGGTGCTATTTCTAACAATGTTATTTTAGGAGCTCTTGCTCTTGTAATGGCTATTTTAGTTGTGATGTTGTTCATGGTGAACAAAGTGTTGACTAAAGTGGCAAGTAATAATGGTATTGAAGTTGCTCCTAAAGAAGGCAGATTGCCAATTTGGAAAGCATTCGCTAGAAATCAATTTTTGGTTCTAGTTACTTCAATTTTCTTATTGTTGGCAAGTGGTTATTTTGTTTATGGATATTTAATGCAAGTTGGTGTAGATCAAAACTATGAGCCAATTCAGCCAATTCATTATTCTCATAAAATTCACGCTGGAGATAACGAGATCAATTGTAAATATTGTCACTCTGCTGCTCGTGTTAGTAAATCTGCAGGTATTCCTTCTTTGAATGTTTGTATGAACTGTCATAAAAATATTTCTGAAGTTGCTGAGACTACTGCTACCGCTGAATACAGCAAAGCATTCTATGATGCTCAAATTCAAAAATTATACGACGCTGTTGGTTGGGATAAAACTAAACAAGCTTATACTGGAAAAACGCAACCTGTAAAATGGGTTCGTATTCATAATCTTCCTGATTTTGTATATTTCAATCACTCACAACACGTTTCTGTTGCAGGAATTGAGTGTCAGACTTGTCATGGTCCGGTACAAGAATTTGAAATCATGAAGCAATATTCTAAATTAACAATGGGTTGGTGTGTGGATTGCCACAGAAAAACTGATGTTAAGATGGAAGGAAATGCTTACTATGATAAAATTCATGCTGAACTTTCTAAAAAATACGGTGTAGAGAAATTAACTGCAGCGCAAATGGGAGGTTTAGAATGCGGTAAATGCCACTATTAATCGAATTATTAAGATTTTAATATTTATATACAATGTCATCAAACAAAAAATACTGGAAAAGTGTTGAAGAACTAGAGAATGGTTCTATTGTTGAGGCGCTTAGAAATAACGAATTTGTTGAAGAAATTCCTACTGATGAATTCTTAGGAAATGCTGAAGCTTTAGCTTCATCTGGAACTTCACGTCGTGACTTTTTAAAGTACGTAGGATTTAGTACAGCTGCTGTTACACTTGCTGCTTGTGAGGGTCCTGTGCACAAGTCTATCCCTTATGTTTTACAACCAGAGCAAATCATTCCTGGTGTTGCAGATTATTATGCAACTACCGTTTTTGATGGTTTTGATTTTGCAAATCTTTTGGTAAAAACTCGTGAGGGTCGTCCAATTAAAGTTGAAAACAATACTATTGAAGGAGCTAAATTTGCTGCAAATGCAAGAATCCATGCTTCTATTTTAGGATTGTATGATAGTGCTCGTTTAAAAGAGCCAAAAATAGATGGTAAAAATTCTACTTGGTCAGCTGTTGATTTGAGAATCAAATCAAGTTTAGCTGATGCAAAAGCTAAAGGTGGACAAGTGGTATTGTTAACAAATACTTTAGCAAGTCCATCTTCAGAAAAATTAATTGCTGAGTTTATTGCTAAAAACCCAAACGCTAAGCACGTTATTTATGATGCAGTTTCTTCATCTGAGGCTTTAGATGCGTTTGAATCTGTTTATGGTCAAAGAGCTTTAGTTGATTATGATTTTTCAAAAGCTTCTTTGATTGTATCTGTTGGTGCTGATTTCTTAGGAGATTGGCAAGGTGGTGGATATGATTCTGGATATGCAAAAGGGCGTATTCCTCAAAATGGAAAAATGTCTCGTCACTTCCAGTTTGAATCTAATATGACTTTATCTGGAGCGGCTGCTGATAAGCGTGTTCCAATGACTACTGCTGATCAAAAACAAGCGTTAGTTCAAATTTATAATATTATTGTAGGTGCTTCTATTCCTGTTTCTTTGGATGGCGCTTTTAAAGCTGAAGTAGTAAAAGCTGCTCAGCAATTAAACGCTGCTGGTTCAAAAGGAGTTTTAGTATCTGGAATCGAAGATAAAAATGCTCAGTTGTTAGTTTTGGCTATTAATCAAAAATTAGCAAGTGAGGCTTTTAGTACTGTTGGTACAAGACAAATTAGAAAAGGTTCTAATGCAGTTGTTGCTCAATTGTTAAAAGATATGAACGCTGGAAGTGTTCATACTTTAATTATGAGTGGTGTTAATCCTGTTTACACTTTAGCTGACTCAGCTTCTTTTGTGTCTGGATTGAAAAAAGTAAAAGAATCTGTTGCTTTTTCATTGAAAGAAGATGAAACTGCATCATTAGTTAAAATTGCTGCTCCTGCTCCTCACTATTTGGAGTCATGGGGTGATGTTGAAATCACAAGCGGAACCTATAGTTTAACGCAACCTACAATTCGTCCAATCTTTAATACAAAACAATTTCAAGATGTTTTATTGTCTTTAAATGGTGTTGGTGGAACTTTCTACGATTACCTTAAAGCTAATTCTTCTAGTTTAATTGCTGGTTCTTCTTGGAATAAAGTATTGCACGATGGTGTTTTTGTAACTGGTTCAGTTGCTTTATCTGGTGGAGCTTTTGATTCTGCTGGTGCTGCAAGTGCGCTTTCTAAATCAAAATCTGCAGGAGGTCTTGAATTAGTATTGTATACTAAAACAGGTATGGGTGATGGTCAACATGCAAACAATCCTTGGTTGCAAGAGTTTCCAGATCCAATCACAAGAGTTTCTTGGGATAACTATATTACTGTCTCAAACGCAGATGCTAAAAAGTACGATTTATCAAATGAGATTGTTGCTAATGGAGGTTTGAATGGTAGTTATGCTACAATAACAACTGCTGATGGTGTGAAAATTGAAAATGTTCCTGTTATTGTTCAACCTGGACAAGCTGTTGGAACAATTGGATTTGCATTTGGATATGGTCGTAAAGCGGCTTTAAAAGAAGAAATGCAAGTAGGTTTAAATGCATACTCTTTATATAAAAACTTTAATAATGTTCAGTCTATAACTTTAGCTAAGGCTAATGGTGTTCATGAGTTTGCTTGTGTTCAAGGACAAAAAACATTAATGGGTAGAGGAGATATCATTAAGGAAACTACTCTAGAAATATTTAATTCTAAAGATGCTGAACATTGGAATGAAAAACCAATGGTATCTTTAGATCACCAAGAAGTTGAAGCTACAACTGTTGATTTATGGGAATCGTTTGATCGTACAACTGGTCATCATTTTAATCTTTCTATTGATTTAAATGCTTGTACTGGATGCGGAGCATGTGTTATTGCATGTCACGCAGAGAACAATGTACCTGTAGTTGGTAAAGCTGAAGTTAGAAGAAGCCGTGATATGCACTGGTTGCGTATTGACAGATATTATTCTTCTGAAAGCACTTTTGAAGGTGATAACAAAAGAAAAGAAGGAATTGCTGGTTTATCTAGTTCATTGTCTACATTCAATGAAATGGAAAAAGCTGGTGAGAATCCACAGGTAGCATTCCAACCAGTAATGTGTCAGCACTGTAATCACGCACCTTGTGAAACAGTTTGTCCAGTTGCTGCGACTTCTCACGGGCGTGAAGGTCAAAACCACATGGCATATAACAGATGTGTTGGTACTCGTTACTGTGCAAACAACTGTCCATATAAAGTTCGTCGTTTTAACTGGTTCTTGTATAACAAAAACAGTGAATTCGATTATCACATGAATGATGATTTAGGTCGTATGGTATTAAATCCAGACGTAAACGTTCGTTCTCGTGGAGTAATGGAAAAATGTTCTATGTGTATTCAAATGACACAAGCTACTAAATTGAAAGCTAAAAACGAAGGCCGCGCGGTTAGAGATGGTGAATTCCAAACTGCTTGTTCTAGTGCTTGTTCTTCTGGAGCGATGATATTTGGTGATGTAAATGATAAAGAAAGTAAAGTTGCTAAATTAGCTGCTGACGAAAGATCTTACCATTTATTAGAGCATGTAGGAACAAAACCTAATGTGGTTTACCATGTTAAAGTTAGAAATACTTAGTAAATTATTAATTAAGAAACAATATAAAGGATTATGTCGTCTCACTACGAAGCACCCATTAGAAAACCTTTAGTTATAGGTGATAAATCTTATCACGATGTAACTGTAGATGTGGCAGCGCCTGTTGAAGGACCTGCAAATAAACAATGGTGGATTGTATTTTCAATCGCATTAACAGCCTTCCTTTGGGGGTTAGGTTGTATCATTTACACCGTATCTACCGGTATTGGAACATGGGGATTAAATAAAACAGTTGGTTGGGCTTGGGATATTACGAACTTCGTTTGGTGGGTTGGTATTGGTCACGCCGGAACATTAATTTCTGCAGTACTATTACTTTTCCGTCAACGTTGGAGAATGGCTATTAACCGTTCTGCGGAAGCTATGACTATTTTCTCAGTAGTTCAAGCAGGTTTATTCCCAATTATTCACATGGGACGTCCGTGGTTAGCATACTGGGTTTTACCTATTCCAAATCAATTTGGATCATTATGGGTAAACTTTAACTCACCGCTACTTTGGGACGTATTCGCAATTTCTACGTATCTTTCAGTATCATTAGTTTTCTGGTGGACTGGTTTGTTACCTGACTTTGCAATGCTACGTGATAGAGCAATAACACCTTTTAATAAAAGAGTATATTCTATTCTAAGTTTTGGATGGAGCGGTAGAGCAAAAGATTGGCAACGTTTTGAAGAGGTATCTTTAGTATTAGCTGGTTTAGCTACTCCTCTTGTACTTTCTGTACACACGATTGTATCTATGGACTTTGCTACTTCTGTAATTCCTGGATGGCATACAACAATCTTCCCTCCATACTTCGTTGCTGGAGCTGTATTCTCAGGATTTGCGATGGTAAACACATTGTTGATCGTTATGAGAAAAGTTTCTAACCTTGAAGCATATATCACATTACAACATATCGAGTTAATGAATATCATTATCATGATTACTGGTTCGATTGTAGGTGTGGCTTATATCACTGAGTTATTCGTGGCTTGGTATTCAGGAGTAGAGTATGAGCAATATGCATTCTTAAACAGAGCTACTGGACCGTACTGGTGGGCATATTGGTCAATGATGACATGTAACGTATTCTCTCCTCAGTTCATGTGGTTCAAAAAATTAAGAACAAGTATCATGTTCTCATTCATTATTTCGATTGTAGTAAACATCGGAATGTGGTTTGAAAGATTCGTAATCATTGTTACTTCTTTGCATAGAGATTATCTTCCATCTTCTTGGACAATGTTCTCACCAACATTCGTGGATATTGGAATTTTCATCGGAACAATTGGTTTCTTCTTTGTATTGTTTTTATTGTACTCTAGAACATTCCCTGTAATTGCTCAGGCAGAGGTAAAAACAATTTTGAAAGGAACAGGAGATAATTACATTAGAGAAAGAGCAAATAGTAAAGATTCACATCATGAGTAATAAAGTAATATACGCCATTTATAATGACGATGATATTTTGATGGACGCAGTAAAGAAAACTAGAGCTGCTCACCATCATATTGAAGAGGTTTTTACTCCATTTCCTGTTCACGGATTGGATAAAGCAATGGGCTTAGCGCCAACAAGGTTAGCAATTTGTGCTTTCTTATATGGATGTGTTGGTATTTCTGTTGCCACTACAATGATGAGTTATATAATGATTCATGACTGGCCACAAGATATTGGTGGTAAGCCAAGTTTTAGTTTCATTCAGAATATGCCTTCTTTTGTGCCAATTATGTTTGAGATGACTGTATTTTTTGCTGCTCACTTAATGGTTATTACTTTTTATATGAGAAGTAGATTATGGCCATTCAAACAAGCAGAAAATCCTGATGTAAGAACAACAGACGATCATTTCTTAATGGAAGTGGCTGTAAACGATAATGAAGCTGAATTAGTTTCTTTTTTCGAAGGTACAGGAGCTGTTGAAGTTAAAGTAATTGAAAAGAATTAATTGTAGCTATGAAAAGGATATATAAAATAACACTTTTAGTTGGTATAACTATTTTAGTTTCATCTTGCCACAATAATTCGGCACCAAACTATCAGTATTTCCCAAATATGTATGAGTCTGTAGGTTATGAGACTTACGCGGAAGCAAAAGTATTTAAGGGAGGAAAAGAAGGTCAGCTTCCTGTTGAAGGAACTATTAATAGAGGTTTTGAACCTTATGAGTATGAAAATTCGACTGCAGGTTATGAATTGGCAAAAGCTAATTTGAAATCACCTTTGACTGAAGCAGAAAGAAATTCTGGGAAAGGAAAAGAGCTTTTCGAAATTTATTGTATCAGTTGTCATGGTGCGGCTGGTAACGGTAAAGGTAAATTGGTTGAAAGAGAAAAATTTCTTGGGGTACCTAGTTATAAAGACAGGGTTATCACTGAAGGAAGTGTATTCCATGTTGAAACTTATGGTTTAAATGCAATGGGTTCACACGCAAATCAATTAAGTGCCCACGAACGTTGGTTAGTTGCTGACTATGTTCTAAAACTAAAAAGCCAATTATAATTGTTGAACAAACTGATCGTAATAGATATGTATACATTTTCAAGTAAATTAAAAACTTTTTCTATCATCTTAATGGTTCTTGGACTATTAGGAATTGGGTATGGTTTTTTAAGTGCACCTAAAGATATTCAAGAAGTTGAAAAAATACTAGCAGCAGATGCTCATGGTTCTCATGGAGCTGCACATGAGGAGTCTGTAGAGGCTTCACATAAAGAGGCAGGTCATCATGAAGCTGCTGAAGCTTCACATGAAGAACACAAAGGTGCAAAGCATGCAGAAGTATCTGGTGCTGATGAACACGAAAAACATTTAGAGCATGTTTTACACCAATTGCAAAACAAGCCTTGGTCTGCATTATATGTAGCTTGTATTTTCTTTTTACTGCTTTCAATGGGGGTTTTAGCATTTTATGCTATCCAACAAGTAGCTCAAGCAGGTTGGTCTCCAGTTTTATTCAGAGTAATGCAAGGTATTACAGCTTATTTACCAGCTGGTTCAATAATTTTCTTTATAATATTGGTTTTATGTGGATTGCATTTTAACCACATTTTCGTTTGGCTTGGAGAAGGAGTAACAGAAAAAGGTAGTGCCAATTATGATGCAATTATTGCTGGAAAATCTGGGTATTTAAATTTTCCTTTTTGGATAGCTAGAGCATTTGTATTCTTATTAGGATGGAATCTTTATAGAATTTATTCTAGAAAAAATTGTTTAGCTCAAGATGAGGCTAATGATGATCTTAACTATAAAAAGAATTTCAAGATCTCTGCGGGATTTTTAGTATTCTTTATCGTGTCAGAATCAATTATGTCATGGGACTGGATTATGTCATTTGATCCACACTGGTTCAGTACTTTGTTCGGATGGTATGTATTTGCTTCTTTCTTTGTAAGTGGTATTACAAGTATTGCATTGGTAACAATTTATTTAAAATCTAAAGGATATTTAGAGTATGTAAATACAAGTCATATTCATGATTTAGCTAAATTTATGTTTGGTATCAGTGTTTTCTGGACTTATTTATGGTTCTCTCAATTCATGTTAATCTGGTATGCTAATATTCCAGAGGAGGTAACTTACTTTGTAACAAGAATTCAATTATATAACTTGCCATTCTTTGGTGCTGTCGTTATGAACTTTGTTTTTCCATTATTGATATTAATCAACACAGACTTCAAACGTCTTAATTGGGTTATTGTAATGGCTGGTATTGTTATCTTATTAGGTCACTATGTTGATTTCTTTAATATGATTATGCCTGGTACAGTTGGAGACAAATGGTTTATTGGTATTCCTGAAATTGCATCTATTCTTTTCTTCTTAGGTTTGTTTATTTTTGTTGTATTTACTGCATTAACTAAAGCTCCTTTGTTGGCAAAAAGAAATCCTTTCATCGAAGAAAGTAAACATTTTCATTATTAATATTTAAAGAAGTAAACAGATGACAAGTTTGTTGGTAATTATAGTTGTAGTTTTATTAGCAGTTGCATTATGGCAATTGACGAAGATATTTGATCTTACTCAGGTAGGTTCTTCTTCGGACGATTCTCAGGTGGCATCAGATAATGATAATAATGTTCAAGGATATATTATGTTTGGCTTTTTAGCTTTCATTTATATATTTACGATTTATGGTTTACTGAAATGGGGTAATTTAGCACTTCATACTCCTGCTTCGGAGCATGGACTTTTAGTAGATAACTTAATGAATATTACTTGGGTTTTGATTTTCACAGTTCAAGTTATTACTCAAGGTTTATTATATTGGTTTTCTTTTAAAAACAGAGGTCATAAAGATAGAAAAGCTTTGTTTTTTGCAGATAGTAATAAACTAGAAGCAATCTGGAGTATTATTCCATCTGTAGTTTTAGCTTGTTTAATTCTTTACGGATTATATGCTTGGAACAATATTATGTTTGTTGATAAAGATGAAGATGTAGTTGAAATTGAATTATATGCGCAACAATTTAAATGGACAGCAAGATATGCTGGTCAGGATAATGTTTTAGGAAAAGCAAACGTTCGTTTGATTGAAGGTGTTAATACTTTAGGTGTTGATATGTCTGATCCTAATGCTCAAGATGATATTGTAGTTACTGAATTACATATTCCAAAAGGAAAAAAAGTGCATTTCAAAATGCGTTCTCAAGACGTTTTGCACTCAGCTTATATGCCTCACTTTAGAGCGCAAATGAACTGTGTGCCTGGAATGGTAACAGAATTTGCTTTTGTACCTACTTACACTACTGCTGAATATAGAGAATTGCCTTTCATGGTTGAGAAAGTTGCAAACATCAACAAACTTAGAGCTGAAAAAAGTGCTGAGCTAGTTGCTAAAGGAGGTACAGCTTTAGATCCTTATACATTTGATTATTTATTATTATGTAATAAAATTTGTGGAGCTTCTCATTACAACATGCAAATGAAAGTTGTTGTTGATACTCCTGAAGATTATAAAAAATGGTTAAGCGAAAAAACTACTTTAGCTCAGGATATTAAAGCAGCGGCAGCTGCTGAAAAAGAAAAAGCAGCTGAAGCAACTGCACCGACGACAGATTCAACTGCAAAAGTAATTGATACTGTTAAAGCAGTTATTGATACAGTAAAAGCAGCTGTAGCTAAAGTTGCGGTTAAATAATATTATTAAGAAAATTTAAAGTACACATATATGTCAGCAGAAGCGCACGGTCACGATCACGGACACGATCACGAGCACGAACATCATCATAAAGACACATTCATTACTAAATATATCTTTAGTATTGATCACAAAATGATCGCTAAGCAATACTTGATTACAGGTATTATAATGGGGATTATTGGTATTGTAATGTCTTTGCTTTTCAGAATGCAATTGGCATGGCCAGAAGAGTCTTTTAAAATATTCAATGTTTTATTAGGAGATAAATTTGCACCTGATGGTGTAATGGCAAATGATATTTATCTGGCTTTAGTTACAATTCACGGAACCATTATGGTATTCTTTGTACTGACAGCTGGTTTGAGTGGAACTTTTAGTAACTTACTTATTCCACTTCAAATTGGAGCGCGAGATATGGCTTCTGGATTTATGAATATGATTTCTTACTGGTTGTTTTTCTTGTCTGCTGTAGTAATGTTATGTTCTTTATTTGTTGAAGCTGGACCAGCATCTGCAGGTTGGACAATTTATCCTCCATTAAGTGCGTTACCACAAGCGATTCCAGGATCTGGAACAGGTATGACTTTATGGTTAGTTTCGATGGCTATTTTTATTGCATCTTCTTTAATGGGATCTTTAAATTACATTGTGACTGTTATTAACTTAAGAACTAAAGGAATGTCTATGACTAGACTTCCTCTTACAATCTGGACATTTTTTGTAACAGCTATTATTGGTGTTATTTCATTCCCAGTATTATTATCTGCGGCCTTATTATTGATTTTCGATAGAAGTTTTGGTACTTCATTCTTCTTATCTGATATCTACATTGCTGGAGAGGTTTTACATTACCAAGGCGGTTCTCCAGTATTGTTTGAACACTTATTCTGGTTCTTGGGTCACCCTGAGGTTTATATCGTAATCTTGCCTGCAATGGGTCTTGTATCTGAAATTATGGCTACGAACTCTCGTAAACCAATCTTCGGATACAGAGCGATGATTATGTCAGTTCTTGCAATTGCATTCTTATCAACTATCGTATGGGGGCACCACATGTTTATCTCTGGTATGAATCCTTTCTTAGGATCTGTATTTACTTTTACAACTTTATTGATTGCAATTCCATCTGCCGTAAAAGCATTCAACTGGATTACAACTTTATGGAAAGGTAACCTACAGTTTAACCCTGCAATGTTATTCTCTATCGGAATGGTTTCTACTTTCATCACTGGAGGTTTAACTGGAATCATTTTAGGAGATAGTACTTTGGATATTAACGTTCACGATACTTACTTCGTAATTGCTCACTTTCACTTAGTAATGGGTATCTCTGCGCTTTACGGAATGTTTGCTGGTATTTACCACTGGTTCCCTAAAATGTACGGAAGAATGTTAAACAAAAACTTAGGGTATATTCACTTCTGGGTAACTGCAGTTTGTGCTTATGGGGTTTTCTTCCCAATGCACTTTATCGGATTAGCTGGTTTGCCAAGACGTTACTATACTAACACAAACTTCCCATTATTTGATGATTTGCAAAATGTGAATGTTTTAATTACAACATTTGCTCTTGTAGGAGGTGCGTTCCAATTAGTATTCTTATACAACTTCTTTAGCAGTATTTTCTACGGTAAAAAAGCAGTTCAGAACCCATGGAGATCTACAACTTTAGAGTGGACTACTCCAGTTGAGCATATCCACGGAAACTGGCCAGGTGAAATTCCTCATGTATATCGTTGGCCGTATGACTACAGTAACCCAAATCATGATGTAGATTTTGTTCCTCAAAATGTACCAATGAAAGAAGGTGAAGAAGTTTTACACCACTAAAATATTTAATTAAAAGACTGTCAGAAATGACAGTCTTTTTTTTGTTTAGTTAAAATTTTAAACGTTTAGTTTTGCTATTTTACAAACTGATTACTTTCTCTATCTTTGTAGGATGAATGAAAATCTTGATCCTACTACAAAAGGATATAACCCAGAAGAATTAGATCTTGAAAAAAGATTGCGTCCACTGTCATTTGATGACTTTGCAGGACAAGATCAAGTTTTAGAAAATTTAAAAGTTTTTGTTGCCGCGGCTAATCAGCGTGGTGAAGCACTTGATCATGCTCTTTTTCATGGACCTCCTGGACTTGGTAAAACAACATTGGCTAATATATTGGCCAATGAACTTCAAGTTGGAATTAAAATAACTTCTGGACCTGTATTAGACAAACCTGGCGATTTAGCTGGATTATTGACTAATTTGGATGAACGTGATGTTTTGTTCATTGATGAAATTCATCGGTTAAGTCCTGTTGTTGAAGAATATTTGTATTCGGCAATGGAGGATTTTAAAATCGATATTATGATTGAGTCTGGTCCAAATGCTAGAACAGTACAGATTAATTTGAATCCGTTTACATTGATTGGTGCTACAACACGTTCTGGTTTATTAACTGCTCCAATGAGAGCTCGTTTTGGAATTTCATCTCGATTACAATATTACACTACGGAACTTTTAACTACAATTGTTGAAAGAAGTGCTTCTATATTAAAAATGCCGATAGATCTTGAAGCTGCAATTGAAATTGCCGGACGTAGTAGGGGAACCCCTCGTATTGCAAATGCATTGTTGCGTAGAGTTCGTGATTTTGCTCAAATCAAAGGCAATGGAAGAATTGATTTAGAGATTTCAAGATATGCCTTAAAAGCATTAAATGTGGATGCACATGGGCTTGATGAAATGGATAATAAAATTTTATTAACTATTATAAATAAATTTAAAGGCGGGCCAGTTGGACTTTCGACTTTAGCAACTGCGGTTTCTGAAAGCAGTGAAACCATTGAAGAAGTTTACGAGCCGTTTTTAATTCAAGAAGGATTTATTATGCGTACTCCTCGTGGACGTGAAGTGACTGATAAAGCCTATAAACATTTAGGAAAAATAAATACAAACATTCAAGGCGGTTTGTTTTAATTTCGTTTTTATGTCTGCAGGCAAAAAATATAATTATCCTAATCAATTATCTATTTTCAGATTCTTTTTAGATTCAGAAGGTGTAAGGAGAAATCCAATACCATTTCATAAAAGATATTTTGATAAGTTGGGTGATTCCTTTTCTTTGAAAATCGGTTTTTCGAAGTATTTGATTTTGTCCAGAGATAATGAAATTGCACAGCATATTTTAGTAAAAAACCAAAGAAATTATCATAAGTCTAAGTTTCAGTCTGTCTATCTTTCCAAATATTTAGGAAAAGGGCTTTTGACAAATGTCGGCGATTTTTGGTTACAGCAAAGGCGACTTATTCAGCCTGCATTTCATAAACAGAAGATGAATATGTTGGTTGACAACATGAATAAAACTATTAGTTCTGAAGTTGGTTGTTTAAAGGAAAATGAGACGTTTAATGCTTTTACAGCAATGAGCCAATTGGCATTTAATGTTGTAGCAAAATCATTATTTGAGTTTTATATTTCAGAAGAAAAACTGCATAGAATAAAATTCATAATAGAAGAAGTTCAAAAATTTTTAGTGAAAGAAATTAGACTTCCTCATAAGGCTTTGTGGTTTTCGTTAAGCGGTCAGGTTGAAAAACATTTAAAATTAGCTCAAGAGAATAATCAAATTATCCAAGAAATTATCGAGGAAAGGAATTCTTCTAATGACAATTTTAATGATTTGCTTAATATGCTTATGGAAACCAGATATGAAGATACTGGTGAAAGTATGTCGATGCAGCAGTTGATTGATGAAATTAAAGTTTTATTTATTGCGGGCCATGAAACCACAGCCAATGCATTAACTTTTACACTTCACTTTTTAGGGAAGTATCCAGATGTGCAACAAAAGGTTTTTGATGAGATTACTGAAATCGAATCACAGACTGATGATGTTATTGAGCAATTACAAAAAATGTCTTATATAAATGCTGTTTTAAATGAATCGATGCGTTTATATCCGCCGGCATGGATTACTGACAGACAAAATGTAGAAGATGATGTTGTTGGTAATTTTAAAATTAAAAAAGGCACCTTAATTGGAATTTCATTTTTTGAATTGCATCGAAATCCTAAGTATTGGGAAAATCCTGATGAATTTATTCCAGAACGATTTCTTGGTGAACAAAAGAAACAATCTATGCAATATTTTTATCCCTTTGGAGCTGGGCCAAGAATGTGTATAGGAGCAGGTTTTGCTATTTATGAAATGTGTTTGGCAATTTCGCAGATTGTGAAACGCTATGTTATTGAATCGAATACAGATACAATAGAATTTAATCCATTGGTGACTTTAAAACCGGTTAATGTTGAAGTTTCATTTTCTCGAAGATGAGTGTAAATTCGAAAGAGACATATTCAAAATTTATAAAAGACGAAGCTAAAAGGCTTGGCTTTCTCTCTTGCGGAATTTCTAAAGCTGGATTTCTGGAAGAAGAGGCTCCTCGACTTGAAAAATGGTTAAATGACAATCATAACGGCAAAATGGCGTATATGGAAAATCATTTCGATAAACGTCTAGATCCAACTTTACTGGTTGATGGTGCTAAGAGTGTTGTTTCTCTTCTTCTTAATTATTTTCCATCAGAATCTCAAAATGAAGATAGTTTTAAAATCTCAAAATATGCATATGGACAGGACTATCATTTTGTTATAAAAGAAAAATTAAAAGAACTGCTTTATTCTATCGAAGAAAATATTGGTGAAGTTTCTGGTCGTGCTTTTGTTGATTCGGCACCGGTTTTAGACAAAGCTTGGGCTGCAAAAAGTGGTTTAGGCTGGATTGGGAAAAACAGCAATTTAATAACTCAAAAAGTAGGCTCTTTTTATTTTATTGCAGAACTTATTTTAGATCTTGATTTAGAATACGACTACAGAACAACAGATCATTGCGGTTCATGTACTGCTTGTATTGATGCGTGTCCTACGCAGGCAATTTTGGCGCCATATGTCGTTGATGGCAGTAAATGTATATCCTATTATACAATTGAATTAAAAGAAAATCTTCCGTATGAAATGAAAGGGAAATTCGATGAATGGATGTTTGGTTGTGATACGTGCCAAGATGTTTGTCCATGGAATCGTTTTTCAAAACCTCATTCAGAGCCTTTGTTTAACCCGAATCCTGATTTGCTTTCTTTCTCCAAAAAAGATTGGACTGAAATTACAGAAGAAACTTTTCGTGCCGTTTTTAAAAATTCTCCTATTAAAAGAACAAAGTTTGAAGGGTTAAAAAGAAATATCTCTTTTTTAGAATAAAATGAGATCTGTATTAAGATTAAAATTTGCTCTATTTATACTTCTTTTTTTATTTAAAAATCTCCACCTTTATATGACACATTTTTTGTAAGGCGCTATCTTTTAGCTTGATACGTGTGTCTTTTTTTAGATGTAAGAAATAAAATACGCTCAATGTATTTTGTCGATAATAATTATCGACTAATGACACATTAGTTCATGATTTGTTTCATTGCATATTTTTAAATTTAATTTTTCAGTTATTATTACCATTAGAATTATTGTAAATTTTATCTTATATAAATATGTCTAAGATTGAATTAGTTTCTTACAGATAAAATGGAATTAAAAATTATCTAGAAAATCTTTTGACTTATATTATTAGTTATTAACTATTTTAAAATTTTGATAATCAAATACTTATTGTGTAAATAGATTTTTTTTTAGAATAAATTTAAAAATCAACACTGTTTTCTTTGTTAGATAAAAATAGTTTTAAAGAAAAATGTTCTATTGTGAAAATAGATTTAGAAAAATTAAATTTTTGCAATTTGGACCTTCGAAAAAAAACAAACAAATGTTAAGAACTCATATGATATTCTAATGTTGCTTGTTTTGTAAGATTTTTTAATGTTTTTCTTTTAAATGATTGATATTAATGATTTATTTACAACAATTTAAGAAAATTCTTCTATTTTGTTGCGAAATAAGCAGTTTTAGTGTTTTTTGAAATTGATTTTTGTCGAAAAAAGGTGTTATTCAACGTTTTTATAGGTATTTTGTCGACTAATGTAGCTAATTACTAGGTGTTTATATATTTTCGCGACACCAAAACTACCAAATAACCTATGACACAATTTTTATGTCTTGAACTAAAAAAGGTTCAAATGAATTTTGATTTTGATAAAAATCTTAAGGAAGATTTTATTTTCTTTTCAAAATCTAATCCCTATATTTTTTCGTATTTGTTCTATATGCTGAAAACTGTGGTAGTTTTTTCAGCTGGCAATATTTGCACTTCTCAAATCTCACTTGCGTATGCGTAACTCTACTTCTAATCAGTCTAGATTTTCTAGACTAAACTTTTTTATTGCATTTTTATTATTGATTAGCTACAGTGCTTCGGCTCAGTTCTATACAAAACATTATATAGCTCCAGCACCTTGGCAGTATTTTAGTAAATCCAATGAAATTGTAATTGCTACAAATTCAGTTTCACCTGTAACTATTACGCTATCTAGGAGTAATGGTGTTGTGGAGACAACTTTAACGGCTACAAAAGGAAATCCTGCAATTTACAGATTTGCTCTTTTAGCAAAAGATCTTCCGATGTATGCATTAAATACTGTAATTAATGGAGCAGGATTGATTGTTACAAGTACTGGACCTACTTCAGTAAATATGCGAAATGTTGCTTCTGATGATAATACAGGTGATAATGATGATAAATATCTGAAAGGTAATGCTGCATTGACTAGTTTTGGTGATGCAGGGCTTGGAGTGCGATTTAGAGTGGGTTATTATCGAGATGGAACTTTAGGAAATTTTGGAGGTTTTGGCGATCAGCGTCCAATTTACATCATTATGGCTACGGTTGATAATACAACAATAAAAATAAATAATGCAGTTGCGACTACTTTAAACTCAGGTCAAAGTTATTTATTTAAGGCGGCAATTGGGACGTTAGTAGAGTCTTCGAGTCCCACTGTAATGAATACATCAGCTGCAATTGATACACCTGATGGTTGTGGTGATAGTGCCTATAATCAGATTCCGCCTGAAACGGTTTTAGGAACTGAATATTTTATTGAAAGAGGAAAAGGAAATAATACAGCTGAGCAAACTACAGTTGTTGCAACAAAAGACGATACACACTTAGTAATAGATACCTATTCGACTACTGGTGCTATTGTGGGGTCTACAAATGTTACATTAGCAACAGCAGGAAGTTTTCATACTTTCAATAATGGATCTTTAAATACACCATTTTCGGCATCACGTGTTTCAGCAGACAAAAAAATCGTAGTATATTCAGGAACTGCCCAATCTTGTGAAGTTGATATTTCAACTATTGCTCCAGTATCGGAATGTGGAGGATCAAATTTTATTGAAACGGCCAAATTTAGAAATTACGGTACTGGTACATTACCTTACTTTGGATACATTCTTTTAAGAAGCGCAACAGATCCTGTTATGGTTAATGGGACTAATATTGAATTGATTAGTGGAATTACCGCTCGTCATCAATTAGGAACAACGGGTTGGTATATTATAAATTTTGAAGATACTCAAATATCAAGCCCAAATGTTCTTTCTCTTTCTAGTGATACAAAAATGACGGTATCAATTGTACAGCAAGGAGGAGGATTTTCTATGGCAGGATTTTTCTCGAATTTTGCTGCTCAGCCTGAAGAACCAACTTTAACTTATATTTCAGGAGGAGGTTGCACCAATAATACAGCTGAATTAACAACACCAGCAAATTTTGCTCCATACCAATGGTATTTTAATGGAACGGCTATTAGTGGTGCTAATTCATCAACTTATACAGCTACTAAAACGGGGAATTATTCTGTATCATCAACTTTGGCATGTGGAGCTCAAACACAATCAAAGCCAGTTACGGTTACCTTATGTACCGACTTAGGAATTACAAAGACAGTTGATAATGCAACGCCATGTATAGGAACCAATGTAGAATTTACTGTCAAAGTGAGTAATCTAGGAGGGAATAATGTTTCTGGAGTTTCAGTAAACGATTTGCTTCCTTCAGGATATACTTATGTAAGTTCAACTTCATCTGTAGGTATTTATGATTCTTCAACGGGTACTTGGAGTATTGGTGATGTTGATGCTCAGACATCGGTTACATTAAAAATTACGGCGACTGTAAAAGCAACTGGTAATTATACAAATACGGCGTCATTGCCCGCTTCAATAGATATAAATTCGGCAAATAATTCGGCGAGTGCTGCAGTAAATCCAAAGGTGTCAAATCTTATTGTCACAAATCCTGCAGCAGTTTGTTCACCGTCTACAGTTGATTTGACAGCTTCAGCTATTACGGCAGGAAGTAGTACGAATTTAACTCTTTCGTATTGGACAGATTCATTGGCAACAACATCATATACAACACCAACTACAGCAATTGCAGGAACTTATTATATAAAGGCAGTTTCGTCTGAAGGATGTGTGTTTGTAAAACCTGTTGTGGTGAATCAAAACCCTAAACCAACCACTCCAACAATTAATGTAAATTCAGGCCAAGCAACTTGTGGAACTTCAGGAAATATAGTTTTGAGATCTACTAGTTCTGCAAACACACTTGGAGGGACTGGAAGTACTTATTTTTGGTCAACAGGAGAGAATACAAGAAGTATTACAATTACAAATGATGGAACTTATTCTTTAAAAATAATTAATAGTTCGGGATGTATTAGTGATAGTTCTAATGTAATAGCAGTGACTGTTAAGCCAGCATCTCCAACTGTGGTCGCTAATCAATCGTTTTGTGCTTCTGAAAATAAAAAAGTGAGTGATTTGGTAGCGAGTGGAAGTAATTTAAAATGGTACAATCAATCCACAGGAGGAACGCAATATAATGCAAATGCAGCTCTAACTGCAGGCACCTATTATGTGAGTCAAACTAGTGTAAATGGATGTGAAAGTGATAGAAGCTCGGTACAAGTAACAATAAGTTCTTCTTCTGCACCAGTTGCTTCAGCTCAGACATTTTGTGCTGCTGAGAATAAAAAAATTAGTGATTTAATTGTTTCAGGAAGTAACTTAAAATGGTATAATCAATCCACAGGAGGAACACAATATTTAGGAACTGAAACATTAGTTACAAGGAATTATTATGTAAGTCAAACGGCAGGTAGTTGCGCAGAAAGTGCAAGAACTTTAGTAGCTGTGACAATTAATAATGTGCCAGGAGCACCAACTGCTTCATCTCAGACTTTTTGCGTCAATGAAGGCAAAACGGTCAATGACTTAGCAGTTACATTAACAACAGGGTCGACAAAAAAATGGTATGATGCTGCAACAGCGGGAACTGCCTATACAGGAACGGAATTATTGACAACAAGAACTTATTATGTAAGCCAGTCAAATGCTTGTGGTGAGAGTACAAGAACTGCAGTATTAGTAACTGTAAACACCACTTCAGCACCGATAGCTTCAGCCCAAACATTTTGTGCGACTGATAATAAAATAGTTAATGATTTAGTGGTTACTTTAACCTCAGGTGCAACTAAAAAATGGTATAATGCCAATTCAGGTGGAATAGCATATACCGGAACAGAAATATTATTTTCAGGAACTTATTTTGTTAGCCAAATTTTAAATGGCTGCGAAAGCACAAGAACAGCAGTAGCTGTTACGGTAAACAATACAGTAGCTCCAACGGCTAATTCTCAATCATTTTGTGCTGGTGATGCTAAAAAAATTAGTGATTTAACTGTTACTTCAGGAACAAATTTAAAGTGGTACAATACAAGTTCAGGAGGAACGCTTTATAACGGAACGGAAACATTAACATCAGGAAATTATTATGTAAGCCAAACACTTAATAATTGTGAAAGTAGCAGAATTTTAGTTGCAGTTACGGTAAACCCTACACCAGCGACACCAAGTATTTCTGCAGGAAGTTCAACAACGTTCTGTACAGGTGGAAGTGTGGTTTTGACTTCAACTAGCGGAATAGGTTACTTATGGTCAAACGGTTCAACAACTCAATCTATTACAGTTTCAAATTCAGGAAGCTATAGTGTTCAGGTAACAAACGCTTCGGGTTGCTATAGCATTTCTTCTACTCCTGTGACGGTAACTGTAAATACTATGCCTTCTGCACCTTCAGCTGCATCTCAAACATTTTGTGTAGTTGACGGAAAAACAGTAAATGATTTAGTAGCAACAGGAAATAATTTAAAATGGTATAATGCCAATTCTGGCGGAACATTATATTCAGGAACTGAAACACTGACCGATGGAACTTATTATGTAAGTCAGACCACAAATAATTGCGAAAGTATAAGAACATCTGTAAATGTTACAGTAACCCCGAAACCGGCCAAAGTGGTCACGACAGCCACGATCTGTTCTGGTGATACCTATAATTGGGCGGTGAACTCGACGGCTTATACGACAGGAGGAACCTATACCGTTACAAACAACGGCTGCACGGCGGATCAGGAACTTCAGTTGACGGTAACTCCGAAGCCTGCAAAAATCATAACAACGGCCACGATCTGCTCAGGCGAGGCTTATACATGGTCTGCAAACTCAGTTGACTATAGCGTCGGGGGCACTTATACGATATTGAACAACGGATGCACGGCCGATCAGGAACTGCAGTTGACGGTAACTCCGAAGCCTTCAAAAATCATAACGACGGCCACGATCTGTTCTGGCGACACTTATAATTGGGCGGTGAACTCGACGGCTTATACGACAGGCGGAACCTATACAATTACAAACAACGGCTGTACCGCCGATCAGGAACTTCAGTTGACGGTAACTCCGAAGCCTTCAAAAATCATAACGACGGCCACGATCTGCTCTGGGGAGACTTATACATGGTCTGCAAACTCAGTTGACTATACCGTCGGGGGAACTTATCCGCTATTGAACAACGGATGCGCGGCCGATCAGGAACTTCAGTTGACAGTGACTCCGAAGCCTGCAAAAATCATAACGACAGCCACGATCTGTTCTGGGGAGATTTATACATGGTCTGCAAACTCAGTTGACTATACCGTTGGGGGAACTTATCCGATATTGAACAACGGATGCACAGCCGATCAGGAACTGCAGTTGACGGTAACTCCGAAGCCTTCAAAAATCATAACGACGGCCACGATCTGTTCCGGTGATACCTATAATTGGGTGGTGAACTCGACGGCTTACACGACAGGCGGAACCTATACCGTTACAAACAACGGCTGCACGGCGGATCAGGAACTTCAGTTGACGGTAACTCCGAAGCCGGCAAAAATCATAACGACAGCCACGATCTGTTCTGGCGACACCTATAATTGGGCGGTCAACTCGACGGCTTACACGACAGGCGGAACCTATACCGTTACAAACAACGGATGTACGGCGGATCAGGAACTTCAGTTGACGGTAACTCCGAAGCCTTCAAAAATCATAACGGCGGCCACGATCTGCTCAGGCGAGAC